>CAWKEH010000010.1:0-355450 GCA_963848595.1 uncultured Alphaproteobacteria bacterium
ACCCCCGGCTGGTATAATCAATCGTCCGAGAGATCTCGAGGCCGGTGCGGCAGCTCCGGCCGCCCCGCTCAAACGCCTCTACGTCGGCCACCCGGCCAGCGGCTACACCCGGACGCGCCCCGCCCTGGCGCGTGTGGCTCATGTAGGCGAAGCAGCTCGTGTCTGCTCCGCTTCGCTCTGCCTCCCTCCGGTCGCCACCGCTCCGGGGCAGAACCCGCTGCGCGGTCATGTTGCACGCGCACCCGTCTCTCGCCCAGATTGGCGGGCCAGCGCAGCAGGGAGGCAACACGCTATGTCGATCGAGGACCAAGGCCACACGCCCCGGGTTACCCGACGGCCGGGTCCGCCGAACGCCACGCTCCGCGGCGACGCCGTGCTAGGTCCCAACTGCCCCGTCGGTTTCGGCGCGTGCTGGTCGCGGAGAGCGAGCCGAGCAGCTGGGCACCAGCTGCTCGTCATGGACACCGCCGTCCTGCGCGGGGGGCGGGGGGCGCCGCTAGCCTCGTCGACAACGTCCCGGTCGGGCCGCGCGCCTACCTCACCGGCTGCACGGTCGAGGACGACGTCTTCCTCGCTACGGGCTGCACCGTGTTCAACGGCGCCCGCGTCGGCCACGGCGCCGAGGGAGAGCATGCAGACTGGTGGGGAGCTGACGCGATCAGGCTAGGGTGCGGGTCCACGGGATGAGGGTCGGCTAGTGGCGAAGTTGGTGTGGCGGGTGAAGCTGGTCGCGGAGCTCGAGCCTGACGTGATTACCGAGACAAAACTCGCCCGCATCGAACGTGACCAGCAGTCCAGCTTGGCCGAGCTCGGGCTACGACTGGACGAGGCGAAGCAGCTCTCGGCGGCGCTGCAGGCTCAGCTCGTACCGGCACAGGTCGCTGCCTTGGGAGAGCGCCGTCGCTCGTGTGAGGCCTGCGGGCGCATGCTGGTCAGCAAGGGTCACTACGGGGCGACGTTCCATTCCCTGTTCGGCGACGTGCCGGTGCGAGTGCGACGGCAGCTCGCCTGCCCCTGCCAGGGTGCGGCCGGGGTGAAGAGCTGCACCGTGCTCGAGCTCGGCAAGAACGCGTTGGCCCCTGAACTGGCCTACGTGACGGCCCGGTATGCCGCCCTCGCACCGTTCGGTAAGGTTGCAGCACTTTTGTCCGAGCTGCTGCCGCTCGGCGGGGCACAGCACGCCAGCACGGTGCGCAACCGGACGCTGCGGGTCGGTGCGGAAGTCGTGCAGGCGCACGCTGCCGGGACCACGAACCAGCCGACGTCGTCAGGTCCCGTCGCGGTCGGGCTAGATGGTGGCTACGTGCGCGACCGGCACCGAAGCGAGGGGCGCCGCTTCGAGGTGATCGCGGGCAAGGTGATCCATGCTGATGGTGCCCAGCACCGCTTCGCCTTCACGCGCACAGGCCCGACCGCCACGACCGAGGCGTTCCGGGTGGCGCTCGTCGCGGCGGGCGTGGACGCGGAGACACCTGCGACCGTGCTGTGCGACGGCGACGCGGGTCTCTGGCGGCTGCAGCGCGAGGTGCTGCCGAGGGCAACAGTCGTGCTGGATTGTTGGCACGCCGCCGTGCGCTTCGAGCACGCGTTGCAATCGGCCCGCGGCCTCGGCAGGAGCACGGCCGACGCGCATCTCGCGGACGCGGCGGTTCGCAGCTTGGAGCGTGCGAAGTGGCGCTTGTGGCACGGGCGTTGGCCCAGGTGCCGGCGCAGGCTCGCCGCCCTGTGCCGCTGGGCAGAGCGCCGCAGTGTGCGCGATGTGGCTGGTATGGACAACGCGCGCCAGCGTGTCGCCGACTTGCTCGGCTACCTCGAGCACAATGAGGCCGCGCTCGTGCACTATGCCGCCCGCAGGCGGCACGGTGAGCCAATCGCGACCTCGTTCGTGGAGAACGCCGTCGACGAGATCATCTCCTAGCGCATGAGCAAGAGGCAGCAGATGCGCTGGAATAAGGTGACGGTGCAGCCCTTCCTCGACGTGTGTCAACGCCGTGCTGAACGACACGCTCGAGCACGCCTTCCGCACCCGGCGCTCGCGCAGGCCGAACACCAGGTCCAGCATGGTGGCCAGCTCGGGTGGGATGGGGACGGCGCGGAACACCGCACGCCGGCGCTTCTTCAGGCTCTCGAAGGTGATCGCCGCTCCCGCCACGTCGACGCGCTCTGCGGTGAGCGCCAGCGCTTCGCTGATCCGGCACCCGGTCCAGGCGAGCAGGTGGCAGAAGGCGCGCACGTCGCGGGGTGCCCGGTCGGCCGCGGCCAGGGAGGCGCGGCGCTCGTCGGCGGTGCCTGAGCAGGCTGTGGCCGTGTCATCGGCACCAGGTATTCGCGCAAGACCTGGCGGCTGATCCAGAGGGCTGCGCCGTCGCGCCGCGCCCGCTCCAGCTCTGCAACCGCGCGAGCATGGAAGGGCGAGCGCTTCTGGCTGGCGTAGACAAGGACGTTGGTGTCCACGAACGCGGGATCAGCGGCCATCGTCGCCGTACATGTCCTCGCGGCGGAGCGAGATGCTGTCGTCCCAGGGACCGTCGTGGATTGGGAAGTTCTCCATGGTGAAGGGCTTGCCCGGCCGCTTCAGGGGAGCGACGGTGATGGCGGCGACGTGCTCGCCGGGGGGCACTTGGCCGGCGGGCACGCGGCCGGAGATGGTGCCGTCCTCGGCAACCTGGATGCGGGTGGTGACGACGGTCATGGCGGCCTCCTCGGGGCCGTTTGGGGCTGCTCGCGAGTGGTTTTGGAGCGAACTCGCGACATGTGTTTCACAGCGGGCGCCCGCAATCCAGTGTGAACGCGGTCTGGCCGGGGCCGACGTGAGATATGCTGGCCGGCGTTGAAACACTATTGATTTCGGTTGCAGGGTGGCGAGAGATGGATATTGCGCCCTCCGGAAACGCGACGGCTGGAAGAGGTCCTTTTGCTGCGGGCCCGCACAAACAGGCTCCGGACGCGCTGTGCGTCCACGTCACGGTGGATCACGGCGGCTCAGGTTCAGTGCGTCGGTGGAGCGGCGATGAGCTGCTCGCGGGCGAGTTCGGCGCAGCGGCCGAGTTCGGCCGCCAGCTCGCCCTCAGGCACCTGAGCGCCTTGCCCAGCCAGCCGCTCGGCCACCAGGCGGAGCAGCGCCGGGTCGTGTCCGGGCCCGTCCGGCACTGCGAGCGCGTCGCGCACGAACGCCTCCGTTCTCGCCTCATCAAGCCTGAGCCGCGCCGCCGCCCAGCGAGCGAACAGCTTGTCTCGGCGGGCGAGGGCGAGGAAGCGGAACTCCTGGTCACGCACGAACTTCGCCTCGAATGCCTTCTCCCTGTCGTCGAACGAGGTTGGCATTGCCGCCTCCATGCCCAAGAACCGGTAGCGCCGGCTCACGTGAGCTAGCATAGCCGCTGGAACACCCGGCGAGGTTATAAGTCGATCGAGCCATTTGACCGAATGTGGCGGGGCGGCGCGCGCTCCGGGCGGGTTCCGCCCTCACGTACTCTCCCAGCAAAGATCGCCACGTCGGGTCCGGACACTAGAGATGACAAGTTGAGTGACAACTCCGCAGCGGACTTGGCGCCTGGCACCGGACCGGCCACACTACTTGCCTCTTGAGCTAGCCACGCGCCAGCTCTTCCCGTGCCGTGATGGACGTGCCAGTCCGTACGTGCTTCATCCCCCAAGAGGCAACGCAGGCTGGTTCGGACTGGCATGCGTGTCGCTCTGCGGGGGAGTGCAATGAACTTATCCGACGTCTTCGCGCGGGCAGTCGCGCAGATCGGCAGCGCGACGATCCTGGTACGGCGACTGCAGGATGGGGCGCGTGAGCCGGCGTTAGGCAACGCTCCAGCGATCCCGACAGCCAAGCCACAGGGCAGCCTTCCGACACTCAAGATGCCAACCGCCAAGGGATGGAGCCGCGGGCAAACACCGGTTGCGGCACCCGGGCTCAAGGTCAACGCGTTCACGACCGGTCTCAAGCATCCACGTTGGCTACACGTGTTGCCCAACGGCGATGTGCTCGTCGCCGAAGCCCTGACCGTGGCTGCGCCGATCAGGACGGTCTTCGACTACGCCATGTTCAGCACGATGAAGCGTGCCGCCGCCGTAGGCGTCAGCCCGAACCGCATCACGCTGTTGCGCGACAGGGATGGCGACGGGGTGGCTGAGACCCAGGAGGCGTTCCTGGAGGGGCTCAATCAGCCGTTCGGCATGGCGCTGCTGAACGGCACGTTCTACGTCGGCAACACTGATGGCGTGGTTGCCTTTCCCTACGTGGCGGACGCGAGCCGCATCACGGCGCCAGGGCGCAAGCTGACCGGGTTCAAGCCTGGCGGACATTGGACGCGGAGCCTGCTGGCGAGCCCTGATGGGCGAAAGCTCTTCGTCGGGGTTGGCTCGCTCAGCAACATCGGTGAGAGCGGCATGGATGCCGAGGAGGGCCGCGCGGCGATCTACGAGCTCGACCTGGCGAGCGGTCAGAGCCGCATCTTCGCGTCCGGTCTGCGCAACCCCGTAGGTTTGGCATGGGAGCCCCATACCGGCGCGCTCTGGACGGTGGTCAACGAGCGCGACGGCCTAGGCGACGAGACGCCTCCCGACTACCTGACCTCGGTGCGCGATGGCGGCTTCTACGGTTGGCCATACTGCTACTGGGGGCAGATCGTGGACGACCGGGTACGGCAGGATCCGGCTGCGGTCGCGAGGGCCATCAGGCCAGACTATGCCCTGGGCGGACACACCGCGTCCTTGGGCCTGTGCTGGCTACCCGCCGACACGTTTCCTGGCTTCCCGGAGGGCATGGCAATCGGGCAGCACGGCTCTTGGAACCGCAGCAAGCTGAGCGGCTATAAGGTGATCTTCGTGCCGTTCGCGAACGGGCACCAGGCTGGGCCACCGCGCGATATCCTGACAGGGTTCCTCGCCGCTGATGAGCGGGTGTCCTACGGGCGCCCGGTTGGGGTGACGATCGGCCCGGACGGCTCCTTGCTGGTAGCGGACGATGTCGGCGACGTGATCTGGCGCGTGACGGGCACGTAGCAGTAGCAAGGGTGAGCAAACCGAACGCACGTTCGTCGGTCTGTGAAATCAGGCGGCCCGCTCGGCATCGTCGTCCGCGACCTCCGCGTCGGTGACAATGGACAGGTCGGGGGAGACCGCGTCCGCGACGGGCAGCGCCTCGTCGCTCACTGTCTCGGGGATCTCGGCAACGGTGAACTCGACCGCGAGCGCCACCTGGGCGAGGTTGGAGAGCATCTGATGCTCTCCAGGTTCATGGCGGATAACCCCTCCCACGGCGGAGCTATCGGGCCTAAGCTCCTTTCGGTCCCGCGCAGAACTCGGGACAGGGAGGAACGATGAACAGACGGACTTTCCTTACCGCCTCGACGGTGGGTGCTGCCGCCGTGGCGTTCAAGGCCTCTGCCGCAACGGAGCCGCTGCTCGGCGAGACCGGGGTTCCGCTGCGAGACACGGGTAGCGTCGAGCTCCCGCTCGGTCCCTTGGCCGGATCGCGTTATCCTGATCCTCACATTGAGGCACTCGACAAGCGCTTCAAAGGTAGCCCTGGAACGGGCGCCGTGGAGCGGCTGGCGACCGGCTTTCGGTGGGCTGAGGGACCGGCCTACTTCCGTGGTGGTCACTACTTGATCTTCAGCGACATTCCCAACAATCGCCAGATGCGCTTGCTGGAGGACGACAACCATCTCAGCGTCTTTCGCACGCCTTCCTACAACTCGAACGGCAGCACGACGGACCGCGAGGGACGGCTGATCTCCTGCGAGCATGGCGGCCGGCGCGTTGTCCGCTTCGAGCACGACGGCACGATCACGATCATCGCCGACCAGTATGACGGCAAGAAGCTGAACTCGCCGAACGACGTCGTCGTCGCGTCCAACGGCTCGATCTGGTTCAGCGATCCGACCTACGGCATCGGCGGAAACTACGAAGGCCTGAAGGCCGACCAGGAGCAGGCGACACACAACGTCTACCGGGTCGACCCGCAGACCGGGAAAGTGACGATCGTGGTCGACGATTTCGTGCAGCCGAACGGGCTGTGCTTCTCGCCGGACGAGAACAAGCTCTACATCATCGACAGCGGCATCACGCACGGCGGCCCCGCCCATATCCGCGTCTTCGACGTTGACCTCGACACGGGCAAGGTAAGCAACGGCAAGGTCTTCGCCAACGACTTCGCGCCCGGCTTCACGGACGGCATGCGCTCCGACGTCGAGGGAAATATCTGGTGCAGCATGGGCTGGGGTGACCCGAAAGAGGATGGTGTCCGCTGTTACAGCGCAACCGGCGAGCTACTCGGCAAGATCCACCTCCCGGAGACCTGCGCGAACCTCGTGTTCGGCGGGCGCCTGCGCAACCGGCTCTACATATGCGCCAGCACCTCAGTCTACGCGTGCTACGTGAACACGCAGGGGGCGGCCAAGCCGTAAGCTCGGCTAGCACGGACACAGCCGCCGAGCCCTGTCCGCGGTGGCTGCGTCCGCTTCCCCGGCACGACAGGTCCGAGGAGGCGATGGGCTTGCGTGCGGGCGATCACGCCTCTGTAATGGGCTGCACTTCAAACCGATCGGACCCGTTGTGCCCAGCGACGACGCTGCCCCGCCCTCACCCGCTCGCCTGCTCGGCCTCACCGCCCAGATCGTCGCCGCGCACACGACCCGCACCCCGGTCACCGCTGACCAGTTGCCCGAGCTGATCAGGGCCGTCCATCGCGCGCTCGGCAGTCTGGGGCAGGCCGCGGCCCAGCCGGCCCGACCCGAGCCCGCGGTGCCGATCCGGCGCTCGGTGCAGCACGACCGCATCACCTGCCTGGAGTGCGGGGCCAGGATGGCCATGCTCAAGCGCCACCTCGCGACCGCGCACGGCCTCACGCCCGAGGCCTATCGCGAGCGCTGGGGGCTGGGCTGGGATTATCCCATGGTAGCGCCTGACTACGCCGAGGTGCGCGCCGGCCTGGCCAAGCGGATCGGGCTTGGGCGTCAGCGCGCCAAGCGAGCAACGGCGTCTGGGACGCCAGCGCCAGCGAGAGGTCGCGGGCGACGCCGTGTCCGGGACACTGGCGCGGGGTAGCACTCGCCCGGCCCGCCCGCGTTCCATCCACGAAGGCATGTGGCACTGAGTAGACGGATCTCCCGTCCTGAGATCGCCGCCTCGTCAGGGCAGATAGAGGTCCTCGACCGCAATGCTGATGCCGGGCGGGTCGAGCGTGATCCGCCCCTCAGTGACGAGCTGAGTTTCAATGCCGCCGTCGTCGCGGCGGCGGTGGTGGACCACCGCGCGCCGGTCCGCGCGCGCGATCAGGCTAGTGCCTTACCGAGGGCACCCGGAAGTAGTCGGTGAGCTTGGCTCCGGTGTCCACGCTCCGTGTCGAAGGCGAGAGCACCTCGACCACGACGACCGGGTTCGGCACGGCCACGGCGTCACGCGCCATCCGCTCGCCGCAGTTCACGACAGCGTCGGGCTCGTAGTCGGTCTCATCATCGATCTCGACGGTGGCGCCGTCCGGCAGCGCCTGGCAGGGGACACCGGCGGCGATGGCCTGCCGCAGCGCGAGCCAAGTCGCAGCCTTGATCTCGAGGTGTGCTCCTCGCTCCGGCGCCATCGCCACGACCTCGCCGCCGACCCGCTCGTAGCGCCCGCGCGGCTGCGCCTCGGCCCAGCGGCGGTACTCCTCGCGGCTGAGGATCAGCGGCGTCGTAGCGAGCGTGTGTCCCATGCGAGGCCTCCAGGACAGTTCGGGTTGGGTGAAATCTGTGCGTCTCGGCGCCGTGACGCCAGCCTACTACAGGAAGTCCTTGGCGGCGTGGTCGTGGAAGACCTCGGCGTCGCGGACATAGGTGGAGAGCACCTGGATGGACTTGTGCCGGCTCTGCTCCTGCATCTTGAACACGGAGGCCCCGGCGCGCGCGGCCGAGGTCAGGAAGCCGGCGCGCAAGGAATGCCCGGCGAAGCGGGCCGGGTCGTAGCCGGCCGCCGCGACGCGGGCCTGCACCACGCGCGCAACGGCGCGGTCCGACATGGGGGAGGGAAGGGCGCGCCCGCCGTCGCGCGACAGCCGGCGGAACAGGAACCCGTCCGCGATGCCGGCGCGCTCAATCCAGGCGTCCAGGCGCGCCACGGGCCATAGGCGCCTGCCCTCGGGCACGGCGATCGTGGCACCCTTGCCCTCCTGGTCGGTCTTGGAGCGCGCGATCCGCACGCGCAGACCCTCCGGCACACGGGTGAGGTCGTCCAGGCGCAGGGCCACGAACTCGCTCCTGCGCAGGCAGCAGGCCAACCCGAAGGCCAGCAACGCCCGGTCGCGCACGGCGCGGAGATCCTCGCCGGTGATGGCGCGCAGCACGTCGCGGACGACGTCGCCGCAGGCGGCGTGCTTGCGGGCGGGCGGCTTGCCGTGCTCGCGCCGGATGCCGGCGAGCACGTCGAGGATGGCGACGCCGCCCTCGGTCGCCTTGTGGGGCGGGGTGCGGCCAGCACGCCGGTGCACCCAGCCGATCGCGGCCATCTTCAGGTTGACCCAGGGCGGCGACATGCCACGCGCGGCCTCCTCGGCGAGGAACACGGCAACGATGCCGGGGTGGGCGGGCAACCCCACATGGCCGTGCGCCGCGCACCACTGTGAGAAGCTGTCCCAGGCGGCTTCGTACTTGGCGCGGGTGGAGGCGGCGCGCGAGGCGCTTGCGTAGCCGCGGGCACGCGCGACCGCATCTCGCGGCAGGGCGGGAAGCGGCGCCGGGCCGTCCGGGTTCTCGGCCGCGGCCAGGTCGCCCAAGGTCAGAACGTCATCGTCCTCGACCTCGGGGTCCGCCTCGTCGGCACCGTCGAGGAATTCGCCTGCCTCACCACCGCCTGGGTTAACACCGTTCACCCGACCTCCCCTCAACTCGCTACGGAGCTGATTCTACCCTGCCCTGTGTTGTCCGGAAATGCTGTCATGCATCGCAGGCATCGGGTGAAATCGCCAACTCTATTCAGGGGGCGCGAGAGAATACTCGTGCAAAGTTCGCCATCTACGGTGTTTTTGTTTGACTTGCCGAAGGCGCTGGCAAGCATCGGTCCCGAACGCTGAGGAGGCCGCACCATGTTCCAGTCGCACGTGATCGAGATCGCAGGCACCTTCGCCGGCGCCGCGGTGAACGCCGGTGGGACCGCGCCGGAGCGGTTCCGCTTCGTCGCGGTTGATCCCAGGGTCGAGGACCTGGACGGCAGCGAGTGGCCCACCTTGCCCGATCTCAAGCGCGTCGTCAGCCACCTGCTCACCACCGGCCGGCTCCCGCCAGGGCCTTCCGGCGCCACCGCTGCACAAGTGTTACTGTCGTGATCACGTCCCCCGCTCGCGACGGCGGCTCTGGGCAAGGTGAAGTGGCTCAGGTATAGCGCCGCACCGCACAAGCGGAGCGGACGGGAATGCGATGCATGGTGTGAGGCAGCGGAAGGCGCGCGCCGTGCAGCCGCTGTTGGCCATGCTGCTCATCGTGCTGGCCGGTTCGGACGTGAGCGGGCAGAGCACTGTAGCAGGGGCGCAGGCGGTTGCGACCTATCACGCCGACGCGGCGCGCAGCGGCAACTACCAAATGCCCGGTCTGACCTGGGCGCGTGCCGCGACCGTGCATCGCGACTACGAGTTTGACGGGACGGTGCGCGGCGGCGTTGTCGCGCAGCCGCTGTATTGGCGGCCGTCGGGCGCCGCGCGCGGACTGGTCATCGTCGCCACCACGGCGAACGATGTCGCCGCATTGGATGCGCTGAGCGGGCGCGAGGTCTGGCACACCATACTTGGCGCGACGATGCCTGCGGCCGTGCTGGCCTGCGGCGGATCCGAGCCGGTCGGGATAACCGGGACGCCCGTCATCGACCCAGCGACCGGCAGGCTCTACGTCGACGCCATGGTCAGCAGCCACGACGGGCCGCAGCATCTCGTGTTCGGTCTGTCGCTCACGACCGGAGCGGTCCTGCCTGGCTGGCCCGTGCCCGTGCAGGCATGGGCAGAGGGGGCGGCCTTCGTGCCTGGCGTGCAGAACCAGCGCGGCGCACTGGCCCTGGTCGGCCGGCGCCTGATCGTGCCTTACGGCGGCATGCAGGACTGCGGGACGTATCACGGCTGGGTGGTGGCGCTGGACGTGGACCGGCCGCGGGTGACCGCGGCCTGGGTAACGCGCGGCGAGAAGGGCGGTGTCTGGGCGCCCGGCGGCGTGTTGTCGGACGGGCAGAGCGTGTTCTTCGCAACCGGCAACACCGACCGCGTAGCCGAGTGGAATGACGGTGAGGCGCTGTTCCGTCTCGGGACGGACCTGCGACGGACCGCTGACACGCGAGACTATTTTGTTCCGCGCGACTGGCGCACGCTGGACGAAGAGGATGCCGATCTGGGTGGCAGCAACCCCGTGTTCGTTGACCCTGCGATGCCGGGCGGTCCGCGTCGTGTCGTGATGGCGTTCGGCAAGGACGGCAATGCCTATGTTCTAGACGCCGCGAATCTCGGCGGCATTGATGGAGCGCTGCTGGTCAAGCCCGTGTCCGATGGGCCGATCATCAGCTCGGGCGCGATCTATCCAGGTGTGAGGGGAACGTTCGTGGCGCTGCACACGCATGCGCCGTCTTGCCCTGAGCAACTCGTGCAGCCGGGTCTCGCCGTGCTGACACTGACGCCAGGGCCACCGCTTGACCTGCGGATCGCCTGGTGCGGCACGGTGGATGGCTCGGGCGCGCCAATCGTGACCACGCTCGACGGAAGCGCAGAGCCGGTGGTGTGGATTGTGGGCGCGGAGGGCGACGGTCGGCTGCACGGCTTTCGCGGCGACACCGGGCAGGTGCTGTTCGATGGTGGCAGCGAGATCGATGCCATGACGAGCATCCGCCGTTTCACGACCATTCTGGCAGCGGAGGACCGGCTCTATATCGCGGGCGATGGACGCCTCTACGCCTTCGCCTTCGCACCCAGGGCTGGAGGACGGCCGGAAGGGCTCTAGCAATCCCGGTTCACCCGCGGACTCCGCCGCACCGTCAACCTGCTCCAGTCCGTCCTGTCATGCCCAGCACTCCCGGCGCCTCAGGATGAGATTCAACGAAGGTCAGGGGGACTGGCCTTCTCTGGGCGCCGCGAACGAGGAAACGCTATGTCAGCAAGTCTTGCTAGATTGGCGGCATATACTCGACGACAGTTGCTAGTCTCGCGTCACCCACCGGACCGCGCGAGAGGATACCATGGCTAGCGACACACTCGAGCTCAGCAAGCCGCGCATCGTTTACGCCAACCTGAACTACCTAGGTGCGACATCCGGCAAGCCTCGCAACTACACCTTCGTGCCGCCGGCCGGCGAGCCGGAGCGCAACTATCAATCCGTTGCCCATCGCGTGGCTATCCAGGACCTCCGGCCGGACGAGGATGCGGCAATGCTCGATCGCGAGGGCTTCGCCGTGGTTCGCCGGGCAACATCGGAGCGTGACTTCCTCGATGAGGACGCGATCACGGACGGCTACTATCTGGAGAGCGAACGTCTCCTGAAGGCTGCCACCGGCGCCCACCGCGTCTTCATCTTCGATCACATCCTCCGTCGCCGCGTGCCCGGACAGGAAGACCGCCGCGATGGTCCGCGCCAGCCGGTCGCGCGCGTCCACGTGGACCAAACGGCCCGCTCAGGCGAGGAGCGCGTACGCCGCCATCTCGGCGCCGAAGCCGATGCGCTGCTGCGCGGCCGCGTGCAGATCATCAATGTGTGGCGGCCGATCCGCGGCCCAGTGCTGGATCGTCCACTCGCCGTGTGCGATGCGCGCAGCGTCGAGCCAGCAGACCTCGTTCCCACTGACTTGGTCTATCCTGACCGCGTCGGAGAGACGTACTCGGTCGCCTTCAACCCGGCACATCGCTGGTTCTACCTCTCGGAGATGCGCACCGACGAGGTGCTATTGCTGAAGTGCTATGATAGCATGACGGACGGTCGGGCCCGCTTTGCCCCGCACAGTGCGTTCGTGGACCCGAGCGTTCCTGACGATGTCCCGCCGCGTGAGAGCATAGAGCTGCGTGCGCTTGTCTTTCACGAGTGAGGAAGACGCGGAGGCGCCGGACCACGGCTGCGATGAGCAATGCGGGAGTTCGGGTGACGACGTGATCAGGCGGCGGTCTGCTCTAGCGTCTGGGTAACATCGACACCGTCACGGAATATGGCGCCTTCTGATCCCGAGCGGCTGCACGTGGTCGACCACAAGGGCGAGCACCTCTCTGTCCGCGGGCCGCTTGACATCGCGATGCGCGCCCTCGGGCGCAACCCGCAGCACCTCAAGATCCTGCCCGGCGTCCTGGTCATCGTCGGCGACACGGCCGGGACGCGCAGGCCAGGAAGGCGCGGCTCGACGGCCTCGTGCACCCGGACAACGGCGTCCCGAACCTGTCCATGCGGCGCGCGCTACGGACGCGTCCCGCTTCGACCTGGACGCCCCCTTGCCCGACTTCCCGGAGACCAACGCGAGCCAGAGTAGCTCGTCGGCGCCTACGGCGGCCTGCAGATGGTGGGCACGCCGGGCAAGATCGCCGACGAGATGCAGGCGTGGCTGGAGGCCGAGGTCTGCGACGGGTTCAACGTCATGTTCCCCTACCTGCCCGCGGAGCTACCCGAGGCGCTCTCGTGCGGGATGGCGGCGCGTGTGATGCGCGCCCTCGGGCGGCACGAGCAGGGCTTCCAATCGCTCCCGCTGGTCAAACGTGATCCCGGCCACGATCTGGCGCCAGAGCCGTTGCGCGGCGCGGCTGCGCACGCGGGCGATGTTGCGCTCCAGCGTCGTCACTCCCGGCAGCAGCACCTTGTGCCCGATCAGCCAGGCAGTCGCCCGGTCGAATAGCGCGCTGGGTCGGTCCGAGCCGGTCCAGCACAGGGCGTAGAGCCAGTGGTCGAGGCGGAATTGCACGCGAGGATCGGAGAAGGGCCGGTAGCCGTAGCGCTCGCGGATCTCGGCTGGGTGGCGCAAGCGCCAGCGCGAGGCGGCGTACTTGGCCATCAACCCGTCGGGCACGACGCCGACCTGATCGGCGACGAAGCGCACGGCCCGCGGTGGCACGTCGGCGGGATCTTCGAGGAACGTGCCAAGGAAGCGCACGGTGCCGAGCTGGACTGCGCAGCCGAGCCGCATGTGCTCACCGCGGCGCGCGCCTACGAAGGCGCGGTCGGCGTCGTCGAGGTGGAAGTGGCGGGCGAGCTGCTCAGGGCTGGGCTCGCCGGCGTAGCGGCCGTAGCGGCGCTCCTGCTCCTCGGTCAGAAAGGAGACGGGCACGCCGGCTCCCTGCTCCCGCGCGCCGCGCCCGGTCCGGACCAGCCCGCGCGGGCGAGGGTCTAGATCAGGGTGGTGCGCTTGACCTCGAAGGTGCGGCAGACCGCGGCCTTGGTGGCGCCCTCGTCCAGCGCCACGGTGATTGCCTCCAGCTTCTCCGGGCCGATCTCCGGCGGCCTGACCCGCGCGGACCCGCTCCTGGGTCAGGGCGCGCTCGTACTATGCGAGCGCGCCGAAGATGGAGAACAGCAGCTCGCCGTGCGGCGTCGTGGTGTCCATCTGCTCGGTCAGGCTGCGGAAGGCGACGCCGCGCCCGCGCAGGCCGGTGACGATGGCGAGCAGATGCGGCAGGGAGCGACCGAGCCGGTCCAACTTCCACATCACCAGGCAGTCGCCGCGGCGCACGAATTCCAGGGCGCGGGCGAGGTCAGGCCGGTCGTCGCGCGCCACTGGCCCGGTCCTCATAGAGGTGGCGGTCGCCGTCCGACAAGACGCGCATGTAGCCGACGAGCATGTGCGGGAAACCTCTAATCCGGGGTTCCCGCACAGTGCCGCAATCCGACATCGTTTGCCGCACGGAAAACGAGGGGTCCGGCGAGCCGTGGCGAGAGCCGGCGTGGCGGTGACGCCATCCATATGTTTCCCGGTCGCCGAGGTTCGTGCCCGCTCAGCCCTGGCCCTCGTGCGGCGACTGCACTTCCGGCCCGCGCGCGCCGCGCCGGACCGCCGGGCGCTCGCCCACGGCGGCGTGCCAGCGCTTCAGGTTGGGGTACGCGTCGAGCGTGAGGCCGAGCGCGCCATGCACGTCGACCCAGGGCCAGGTCATCACGTCGGCGATGCCGTAGCGCGGCCCGGCGACGTACTCCCGCCGTGCCAGCTCAGCGTCGAGCACGCCGAGGACGCGGCCCACCTCACGCTCGAACCGCCCGATGACGTAGGGGATCTTCTGGTCGGCGAACACCTTGTAGTTCCAGAGCTGCCCCATCATCGGCCCGACATGGGCGGCCTGAAACAGCGCCCATTGCAGGACGGTCGTGCGCTCGTCCTCGCTCTCCGGCCGCAGCACGCCCGAGCGGGCGGCAAGATAGAACAGGATGGCGCCGCTCTCGAACACGGCGCGGCCGCCGCGCTCGCGGTCCACGATGACCGGGATCTTGCCGTTCGGGTTCATGGCCAGGAACGCCGGGGCCTTCTGCTCGCCGCGCTCGATGTCCACGAGGTGCGCCTCGTAGGGCAGGCCGGTCTCCTCCAGCATGATGCTGGCCTTGCGGCTGTTCGGGGTGGGCGCGGCGCCGTGACGCGCGATCAGGCCGGCAGCAGCTTGAGGCCGACCACGCCGGTGACGACGAGGGCGATGCAGCCCAGGCGCGCGAGGCCTGCGCCCTCGCCGAAGAAGGCGATGCCGAGCAGCACCGTGCCCACCGCGCCGACCCCGGTCCACACGGCGTAGGCCGTGCCGACGGGCAGCACCTTCAGTGCGCGGCCGAGCGAGAGCACGAGGGCGGCGAGGAGCGCCAAGGGGATCGCGGTCCAGCCCGGCCGCGCCAGGCCGTCGGCAAGCTTCATGCTGCCGGCCCAGAGCACATCCAGCACCCCGGCCAGCAGCAGCAAGCCCCAGGCGAGGTTCGAACTCACCGGCCCGCCTCCGCCGGCTTGGCCACGGCAGCGAGCGGGACGGCGCGCTCCAGCTCCCGCTCCGCTTGCGCCAGGGCGGCCGCTTCCGCCGCCGGGCCGAGCGCGAGGCCCTCGATCCGCAGCACGCGCACCTCCTGCAGCCCGATTTTGCCCAGGACGGTTCGCAGGTAAGGCGCGAAGAAGTCCACCGCCGCACCGGGTCTCTCGCCGCCGAGGCCGCCCGAGGCCGTCACGACGTGCACGGGGCGGTCGCGCAGCAGGCCGACCGGCCCCTCGGGCGTGTGCCGGAAGGTGCGGCGCGCGCGGACGACGTGGTCGATCCATGCCTTGAGCGCGGAGGGGACCGAGTAGTTGTACATCGGCGCTCCGATCACCACGATGTCGGCCGCCTCCAGCTCGGCCACCAGCGCCTCCGACAGCGCCATGGCCGCGTGCTGCGTTGACGTGCGCTCGGCCTCGGGCACGAACATGGCGGCTACGAACGCTGTGCCCGCGTGCGGCAGCGGCTCGGCCGCGAGGTCGCGGCGTATGACGGTGGCGTCGGGGTGAACCTCCCGCAGGCGTGCCACCAGCGCGGACGCTATACGGCGGCTGTAGAAGGTTTTGCCCAGCCGGGCGCTGCTCTCGATGTGCAGGATGCGGGACACGCGGGGCATGGGCGGCTCCGGAGACGGCAGCCGCCCAGGAGGGGGCGGCCGGCTCCGGGCAAGGATGGCTGTGCTAGGGTGCGCGGGGCAGAGCGGAAGCTCGCAGCCGGGGAGTGCGCGGATGCACAGGCTGGACTGGACGGACCTGCGCCACGCCCTCGCGGTCGCCGAGGCCGGCTCGCTGGCGGGCGCCGCGCGTGCGCTTGGGGTCAACCACACCACGGTGCTGCGCCGGGTGAATGGGCGGAGGCGCGCATGGGCGTGCGCCTGTTCGAGCGGCTGCCGATGGGCTACGCGCCGACCGCGGCAGGCGAGGAGGTGCTCGCGGTCGCGCGGGGCATGGAAGCGACCGTGGCCGCGCTGGAGCGGCGCCTGGCGGCCCGGGACCTGCGCCTGTCCGGCACCCTGCGCGTGGCCACCACGGACACGCTCGCGCTGACGGTGCTCATGCCGCACCTGGCCGCGTTCCGGGCCGCGCACCCCCGCATCGAACTCGAGGTGGCCCTCTCCAACGCCATGGCCAACCTGACCCGGCGCGACGCCGATGTGGCCGTGCGCCCGGCCGACGACCCGCCCGAGGCGCTCGTCGGCCGGCGCGTGGCCAACATCGCCTACGCGGTCTATGGGGCGGCGGGCTACCTCGCCCACCACGCCGAGCTGGGCGAGCTGGACGCGCACCGGTGGGTGGCGCCCGACAACTCGCTCTCCGCGACCGCCGCCGCGCGCTGGATGCGCCGGGTCCTCCCAGCCACGGTCTCGGTCGCGTGCCGGCTGGACTCGCTGCTGGCCGTGCGCGAGGCGGCGCGCGCCGGGCTGGGGCTGGCCTTGCTGCCCTGCTACCTCGGCGACGGCGCGCCGGGTCTCGGCCGCGTCGGCGGCTCACGCCCGGAGGTGCGCTCCGCGCTGTGACTGCTGACGCACGAGGACCTGCGTCGCACCGCGCGCGTGCGGGCCTTCACCGAGTTCATGGCGCACGCGCTGGCCGGCGACCGCGACCTGCTCGAAAGCAGGCGCCCGCCCTGAACCGGCCTCACATACACTTTGCGTTCCGTTGCTGATACCGTTGGCGAATTCGCCGGCCTCGTGTTGACCTGCCTGTCGCAAGTTCAACCGAGGGAAGTCGCCATGTCGCTGCGTCCTGCCGGATCGCCCCTGTTCCCGCCATAACTGCCCAGGTCGCGGCGGCCGCGGTCCCGAAAGGCTGTCCGGCCATGCGCATGCGCGACGAGCTGGGTGCGATCTACGACGACCAGATGTTCGCCTCCCTCTACTCGGCCCGCGGCCAGCCGGCGCACTCGCCCTGGCGCCTGGCCCTGGTCACCGTGCTGCAGTTCACCGAGGGGTTGCCGGACCGGCAGGCGGCCAACGCGGTCCGGGGGCGGATCGACTGGAAGTATGCCCTCGGCCTGGAGCTTGCTGATCCGGGGTTCGACTACTCGGTCCTGTGCGAGTTCCGCGCCCGCCTGGTCATGGGCGGGCTCGAGCAGACGCTGCTCGACGCGATGCTGGCGCGGTTCCGCGAACGCGGCCTGCTCAAGGTACGCGGGCGCCAACGCACGGACAGCACGCACGTGCTGGCCGCGGTGCGTGCGGTCAACCGGCTGGAGAGCGTGGGCGAGACGCTGCGCGCGGCGCTGAACGCCCTTGCCGCGGCCGCGCCCGACTGGCTCGCCCGGCACGCCGGCGCCGAATGGCCGGACCGCTATGGCCGCCCGTTCGAGGAATGGCGCCTGCCCAAGGGCGAGGGTCCGCGCAAGGCGCTGGGCGAGGTGATCGGCATCGACGGTCATCGCCTGCTCGCCGCCATCTACGATCCCTCTGCTCCGCCGTGGCTGCGCGAGTTGCTGCCCGTGCAAACCCTGCGCCGCGCGTGGGTGAACCAGTTCTACGTCGAGGATGAGCGCGTCACCTGGCGCGACCGCGCCGAGCTGCCGCCGGCGAGCCTGCGCTTCGACAGCCCGTATGACGTGGACGCACGCTTCGGCAACAAGCGCAGCACCACGTGGAGCGGCTACAAGGCCACCTCACCGAGACCTGCGACGAGGATTGCCCGCTGCTGGTCATCCACGTTGAGACGACGCCAGCGCCGGTGTCGAACGTAGCCATGACCGCGCCGGTGCACGAGGCGCTCCGGGCCAAGGACCTGCTGCCTGGGACGCACTTGGTCGATGCCGGCTACGTCGATGCCGACCTACTGATCGACGCCAAGGCCGAGCACGGGATCGAGCTAGTCGGTCCCGTTCGCCCGGACACGAGTTGGCAGGCCAAGGCCGGCCAGGGCTACGACATCGCGGCGTTCGCGATCGATTGGGCGGCCAAGGCCGTGACCTGCCCGCAGGGGCGCAAGAACGTGGATTGGGTGCCGGGCCATGACCGTTGGGAAACAGCCGTCGTGCATGTCGGCTTTGCCAAGCGGACCTGCCGCGCCTGCCCCAGCCGTCCCCTGTGCACGCGAGCGAAAACGGCGCCACGCGAGATGACGTTCCGTCAGCCGGGCCGCCACGAGGCCATCCAGGCCGCACGCCAGCGGCAGGAGACACCAGAGTGGCGCACACTCTACGGCGTGCGCGCCGGCATCGAGGGTTGCCTGTCGCAGGGAGTGCGTGTCTGCGGACTGCGCCGCTCGCGCTATGCCGGCCTCGCCAAGACCCGCGTGCAGCACATCGCGACCGCGGCGGCCCTCAACGTCGTGCGCCTGGACGCCTGGCTACGGGGCAGACCAAGAGCCACCACGCGGCGCTCACGTCTCGTCCGTCTTATGGCCGCTTGAGCCGGCCCAACGAATTCGCCAACGGTATCAGTGGCGCATGATACGAATTCCGGCTGATCAGTTCGGCTGGATCGGCGTGGGCCACCAGTGGCAGCTGGTATGCGGGCGTATGGTGGCGGCATCGAGACGGCGGCAGCGCTCGGCGACCACGGCGTCGCGGTCATCGAGTGTGGCGAAGTGCCGGTTGGCGAGCGGCTCATCCACCAGCGGCCACAGTCGCTCGGCAGGCTGAAGCGCCGGGCTATACGGCGGCAGGAACACCAGCGTGATCCCGTCCGGCACGGCCAGGCCCTTGGGCCCGTGCCAACCGGCGTT
Organism: uncultured Alphaproteobacteria bacterium; assembly: GCA_963848595.1. Taxonomy (GTDB): domain Bacteria; phylum Pseudomonadota; class Alphaproteobacteria; order Acetobacterales; family Acetobacteraceae; genus CAWKEH01. The sequence continues at coordinate 18,619 of CAWKEH010000010.1, forward strand.
GTCGAGCACGAGGACGATGTGGCGCTCGCGCCCGGCCCCTGCCTGCTGCGCGAAGCTGGCCAGCAGCGCCGCGACGAACGGCTTGCTCAGGCCGGTGGACAGGAACCAGACCGCCTCGCCGCTGGTCGGCTGCACGAAGGCTGTGACATGCCGCCACTGGTAGCGGTGGTGGCCGAGTGCGACAGGGCGCTCGCCGATCGGTGCCCACACGCGGCGACGGATCGGCTTCAGGCCGAGGCAGTGCTCGTCCTCGGCCCAGACCGCGACCGGCCGGTCGGGGTGCGCGGCCCTGGCTTGCGCAACCGCCTTGTCGAGCCCCCTTTGAACTCGGCCCGTTGCTCGAGTGTCGCTGAGCGCGGGTGCCGTGGGCGCGGTGCCTGGATCGACCAGCGGACCCGCTTCAGGGCTTCCCAGCCGCGCTGCGGATGCACCTTTGCCAGGCCGAGCTGGTCTGCCATCCACAGCGCTACCTTGTGCCCGGTCCAGCGCCCGCCGTCCTCAGGCGGGGTGCGCAGCCGCTCGGCGAGTGCGCCCAGCAACGCAGGCGTCAGCACGCTGGCTGCGCGCCCGTTGCACCGCCGCTGGTCGCCCGGCGCCTCGAGGCCGTGCGCGTTGTAGCGCGCGGCCAACTCCTCCACCCAGCGCGGCGCAAACGCCAGCACGCCAGCCACGTCCAGCACGCTGCGCCCCTGCGCCAGCAGCCAGATCGCCTGCGTCTGCCGCGCCTCGGTCGCGTCTCGAGCCGCCCGGTAGCGCTCTTCCAACTCCGCCACAGACAGGTGCTCGACGATGTGCGCCATGGTCCCGCTCCCACATCGGAGCCACGAGGCTATCCCAGGCCAGACCAGCTAATCACCCGGAATTCGTATCATCCGGTTCAGCACCGCGCAGCCGGCCCGCGCTTCGGTCTTCTGAACAGGCAGACTTCGGGTGCGAAGTCCAGGACTGATGAGAGCCTTGTAGCGGAACATTGCCGTCTCGCCGAGCGAGCGGCGCCCGTATCCCATTGCCTTCTGCCAGCCCAGGCGCCCCTTGTCCCGGATCAGCTGCAGGCAACGGCCCCGAGGTTCGCATCGCCTCGAAGGTGGGCCTGGGCAGCAAGTAGTCGTCGAAGGCGCGGAAGCGGGTCGAGCCCGCCACCCACACGTCGCCGGCGGCGAGCCGCTCGCTGAGGCAGGAGAAGGCGCACAGCTCGTAGCCGGCGCGGCTGATGCCTTCCTTCGTCACGACGTGCGGCCGCCATTTGCGCCGCACGAAGCGCAGGGGTGCGTCGGGCGGCAGCTTGCGCTTGCGGCTTTCGTAGATGCGACGGATCACGTCGAGCGCGGCCATCAGGTCTGCGACCGCGCCCGAGCCCTCGAAGGCGAGTGCCGAGAGCAGCGCCGGGCTGAACTGCCTGACCAAGGCGTGCCGCGCGACGAGGTCGGCGGTCGGGTCGAGCACCTCTGGGGCCGACAGCGCCTCGGCGCGGGTGACGGCCGCCGCAAAGCGGGCCCAGCCCACGCCGCGGCGACCGCGTTATCAAGGTCGCCGCTGTGGGCCTTGGCTTCCAGCATGGCTCGGCCGGAGAGCGCGAAGACGCGCAGGTCCGCCTGTACCTCGCGCATGGAGGCCGCGGCGCGCTCGTCGGACTTGCGCTCGGCGGCTCTGCCATACTGCGCCATGAGCTTACCGAACATGACGAGCACGGCGTCGGTGAGTGCCGCCTCCAGCGCGATCGCTGCGGCCGCCAACACGGCTTGGCGCCGCGCCGGGTTGAGGCCGGCGAGGTGCTGGACGGCGAGCCGCGCCGCCTCGTCGGCCAAGCGCTCGAAGGCCGCCGCTGGCAGCGCCGACGCGCGCGTGCGGTCGATGCCGAGGGCACGGACGTGCTGCAGCCGGTCCAGCAGCTTGCCGACGTTGCCTACCGCCGGCGACTGCGGCGCATTCCTCAACCAGCCCAGCCAGGTGAGCTTGCCGATTGGACGCGCGGAGAGCAGCCCGTTGAGCCGCGCGAGCGCTACCCCGTTCAGGCCGTCGGTGAGCACCCCGTGCGCGAGCGCCTCGGCGCGCTGGCGGGCGCGGCGGATGACGGCCTCGAGCACCAGCGCCGTGGGCAGGAGCACCCGCCGCCGGCGCAGCTCCTCCACAAGGACGCCGGCAAGCTGGCCAGGCCGCACGATCGTCTGCGCGACGGCGGCGAGGAACCCGACCATCTCGCGCGCGACTGGGCGAGAGAAGGCGCTATAGCCGCCCGCCGCCATCAGCTCGGCCAGATGCCCACAGCGGGTGGCATCGCGCGCGGCGGCGTAGCCGTCGAACGCCGACGCGGACACGCCGATCTGGCGGGCGACGTAGGCCAGCAGCGGACCGGGCGGCGCCTCACCGGCCCCCAGCACGCGGCCGGGGTGGCGGAGGTAGAGGAGCACGAGCGCACAGCCGAGCCGGGTGGCGTCGGCGCGGCGGTCGAGGACGAGCGCGAGATCCTCGGCGGTCAACGTGTAGAGCCGCGCGATCTCAAGCTCGTCCGTGGGCGGGTCGAGCAACCGCGCCCATGCGTCATCGCCGAGCAGCCGTCGCCGCGCCATCTTTGCTCTCCGCTACCTGACTTCAGAGCGCTATACTCACCACGGAGCCGCACCGGCGCCGTTGCCGAAGCACTCCGCAGGCCCTTGCTCTTGCGCATGACGGCCACTGGCCTGAACGGGGCCGGCATGGGCCGTCCTCCTCTCGCTAGTACTCGGCGGCGACGTCGTACAGCGCGGGGGTTGCCCGCACGTCGGGTTGCTGCTCGCGGATCTGGACTTGGCGAAAGGCCTCGTGGAACGCCGCCTCGCTTTCCCAGAGCGCGACGTTGACGAAGCGGAAGCGAGCGTCTGGGTGTCGGGCGCGGTGCAGCCGCGTGCCGAGGAATCCAGGCTGCTTCTTCACCTGCTCCGCCGTCTCGCGCCAGAGCGCGACAAACCGCTCGTCCTCACCCGCCGGCACCTCGAAAGGGTTGATCAAGACCACGGGCATCTACGATCTCTCCGTATCAGGCCGGCGATCCGGCGAGGAGCCGGGCCGGGGTAATCGGCAGCCTGCGGACGCGCCGCCCCGTGGCGTGCCACACCGCATTGGCGACGGCAGCGGCGAAGCCGACCAGGCCCAGCTCGCCCACACCCTTGGCGCCGAGCTCGTTCACCTGCTCGTCCCCGGTCTCGACGAAGCCGATGTCGAGCGCTTCGGGCACGTCCGGCCCGGCGGGCAGGTGGTAGTCGGTCGGGCTAGCGCTGACCTGGCGGCCGAGGGCGGGGTCCCAGCGGATCGCCTCGCGCAGCGCCATGCCGATCCCCATGACGACGGAGCCCATCACCTGGCTGTGCGCACCGGTCGGGTTCAGCACGTGGCCCGCGTCCACCCGAGTCACGACGCGGCTCACCCGCACCTCGCCGCGCGCGGGCCGCACTCGCACCTCCACGAAGTGCGCGCCGAACCCGTACATGGCGGCCGCCTTGGTCTTCGGCTGGCGGATGGTGTTGATGCCGGAGGCGAGCGTGGCGAACGCCTTGTCATCCAGCTCCGGCGGCCCGGCGCGCTCCTCGACGCTGACCGCCGGCATGCCCGCCCGCGCGAGCACCTCCGCGAGCGGCTCAGCCTCGTTGCGGCCGATCCCCGGTCCCGTCAGCGCTAGCACGCGCTCGTGCAAGCGCCGCGCCGCGGCCTGCACGGCCGGGCCGACGCTGCCCGCGCTGCGTGAGGCGCCATGCACGGGCGCGGCGGGCAGGTCGGTGTCGCCGAGGCGCACCGCGACCTGGCCCACGTCGAGGCCCAGCTCCTCGGCCGCGATCAGCGCCATGAGGGTGCGGGTGCCCGAGCCGATCTCGTGCGTGGCGCAGGCGACCTCCGCCGTGCCATCGGCCCGGAGCGTCGCGCGCACGGCGGCCTGGCTGCGGTAGGCGCCGTAGCAGGCCGCGGCCATGCCCCACCCGATCAGCTCGTCGCCGTCGCGCATCGTGGCCGGCGCGAGCGGGCGGCGATCCCAGCCGAAGGCGGCCGCGCCCTCGTCGTAGCAGGCGCCGAGGCCGCAGCTCGACCAGGGCAGCCCGTCCGGGTGCGTGCCGGGCAGGTTCGCCCGGCGCAGCGCGAGCGGGTCCATGCCGAGCTTCTCCGCCAGCTCGTCCATCGCGCTTTCCAGCGCGAAGGAGCCGAAGCTCTCGGCAGGGGCGCGCATGTTGGTGGGCGTGGTGCTGTGCACGGGCAGCACCTTGTGCCGGGTCTCCAGGTTCGGGCAGGCATAGAGCACCTCGCTGACCTCGCCCGCGGGACGGAGGAAGCAGTCCATCATGGACGTCTGCTCGACGGCGTGGTGGCGGATGGCGGTGAGCCGGCCGTCGCGCGTGGCCCCGAGCGCCACGATCTGCCGCGCCTGCGGGCGGCAGCCGAACGAGGTCAGCGTCTGCGCCCGCGACAGCACCAGCTTGACTGGCACGCCGAAATGCCGTGCCGCCGCCGCGGCCAGGAGCGTGTGCGACCACGTGAAGCACTTGGAGCCGAAGCCGCCCCCGGTGTACGGGCAGAGCACCCGCACTCGTCCGAAGTCGAGCCCGAGCGCGTCGGCCACGGTGCGGCGCGCGCCCAGCACCCACTGCGTGCTGTCGTGCAACAGCGGCGACCCGCTCGCCGCGTCCCACTCGGCGACCGTGGCGGCCAGTTCCAGCGCGTTGTGGGCGTGGGCCGGCGTGTCGTAGGTGGCCTCAACAGCCTCCTCCGCCTCGGCAAGGCCTCGTACCGCGTCGCCGCGCGTAGCATCCGTGATCTTGCGCAAGGGCTCGATTGGGTCCTCACCGGACTCGCCCCTGTCGAGTAGCGCCGTCATCGTGCGGGGCGGCTCGGGTGCGTAGGCCACGCGCATGAGGCCCGCGGCGTGGGCGGCGATCTCGGGCGCGCGGGCGACGACGAGGGCCACCGCCTGCCCGGCGTAGCTTACGCGATCGTCCTGGAGCGGCATGGCGCCCTCGCCGGCCGGGCCGAATGGGAAAATCTTGACCGGGTTCAGCCGCGGCATGATGTGGTGGTCGAGCACGCCCAGCACGCCGGGTAGCGCCAGCGCCGCCGTGGCGTCCAGCGCCGTGATCCGCCCGGCGGAGACGGTGGCGGGCACGACAGTGGCGTAGTGCAGGCCGGGCAGGTCGCGCTCGGCCGCGTAGCGCGCGGCGCCCGTGACCTTCTCGCGGCCCTCGATCCGCGGCGTAGGCTGTCCGACACGCGCGCTCACGGGCCGACCGCCTTCGTCAGCGCCTCCTCCAGCACGGCGCGCGCGAGCGGCACCTTGTAGCCGTTGCCGGCAAGCGGCCGCGCTGGGGCCAGCGCCGCCGCCGCCACGTCGCGAAACGTGACCCGGTCCGCGGCGCGGCCGACCAGGGCGGCCTCGGCCTCTTCCGAGCGCCAGGGCTTGTGCGCGACCCCGCCCAGGGCGACGCGGGCCGACACGATCCGTCCCTCCGCGACCTCCAGTGCCACCGCAGCCGATGCCACCGCGAAGCCACCCGCGGGCGGCGCCTTGGCATAGGCTGAGCGGCGCGCGCGGGCGCCGGGCGGGATCTCGACGGCGAGGATCAGCTCGCCCTCACCCAGCACGGTGTCGGCGTGCGGGTCCGCGCCGGGCAGGCGGTGCAATGCCTCGGCCGGCAAGGTCCGGCGGTCGGTCATGACGCGAGCGTCGAGCGCGACCAGCGCCACCGCGAGGTCGGACGGATGGACCGCGACGCAGGCCTCGGTCCATTCCAGCACGGCGTGGTCCTCGTTGACGCCGCCCAGCGCGGCGCAGCCCGTGCCAGGCGCGCGCTTGTTGCAGGCGGCGAAGGAAGGGTCACGGAAGTAGAAGCAGCGGGTGCGCTGCAGCAGGTTGCCGCCGATGGACGCCATGTTGCGGAGCTGCGGCGTGGCGCCCGCGAGCAGCCCTTGGTGCAGGACGGGGAAGCGCTCCGCCACGCGGGCGTCGCGCGCGAGCGCGGCCATGCGGACGGCGGCGCCGACGCGCAGCGTCCCGTCCGCCTGCCACCCGATCCCGCCCAAGTCGGCTGCCCGGTTCAGGTCCACGACCAGGCCGGGTGCCTCGACGCCGAGCTTCATCAGGTCGAGCAGGCTGGTGCCGCCCGCGAGGTAGCGTGCGCCGGGCTGCGCGGCCCCGAGCGCGTCCGCGGCGGATGACGCCCGCCAATAGACGAACGGCGTCACGGCCCCGCCTCCCGCTGCCCGGCCGCGGCGGACGCCTCCAGCACGGCCGCGACGATGTTGGGATAGCAGCCGCAGCGGCACTGGTTCTCCAGCCCTTCCAGCACCGCCTCGCGCGTGAGCGCCCCGCCGCCCCGCTCGGCCATCAGCCCGAGCGCCGACATGATCTGCCCCGGCGTGCAGTAGCCGCACTGGAAGGCGTCGCGGGCGACGAAGGCCGTTTGCAGCGGGTGCAGGACGCCGTCCGGCCCGGCCACGCCCTCGATGGTGGCGATGCTCTGGCCATCGTGCATGGCGGCGAGCGTGAGGCAGGAGAGCTGCCGTTCGCCGTCGACCAGCACGGTGCAGCAGCCGCACACGCCGTGGTCGCAACCCTTCTTGGTGCCCCACAGGCCGAGGTGCTCGCGCAGGCAGTCCAGCAAGGTCACGCGCGGGTCGAGGCGCAGGCGGCGCTCGGCGCCGTTGACGGTGAGCGTCACGGCCACCTCCCCGATCTCAGGTGCCGCGGGGATGCCTGTCACGGCCGCATCCTCGGCAACAGTGCGGCCAGGCGCCGCACTAGTTCCTCCGGCCGCTCCTCCGGGATGAAGTGGCCGCAGCCCGGCACCGCCCCGCCCTCCACGCGCTCGGCGACGAGGGCGAACATCTCTCGCACCCGCTCGCCGAGGCTGCCCTCGCCGCCGAGCGCGAGCACCGGCACGCGCACCTTCGAGCGGGCCAGAGGCGCCGTCTGCTCCGCCGAGCGCGGCACGGCGCGGTAGATCCCGAACGCGCCGGACACGCCGCCGGGCGCCGCGAAGGAACGCAGGTACTCGTCCACCACCGCCGGCTCGACGGCGCGCGGGTCGGCCGCGTAGTGTCGGTAGTTCCACTCCAAGAAGGCGCGCTCGTGCCCGCCCGCGATCAGCCGCTCCGCCATGTCGGGCGCGAGCGCCATCATCCACCACCACAGCCCGCCCAGCTTGATGGTCTCCGGCGTGTAGGCGATCAGCTTGCCGAGCACCTCGGGCAGCAGCACCGGCTCCTCCATAAGGACCAGGTCCGCGATCTCGCCCGGGTGCTGCGCGGCCCACAGCAGCGCCGGGTTCACCCCCATGTCGTGCGCGACGAGCGCGATCGGGCGCCCGCCGCCGAACCCGGTCTCGCGCACGAGCGCGCGGAAGTCGGCCGCGAGGTTCAGCCCGTCGTAGCCGACTGTATCCGGCGGCTTGTCCGAGTTGCCGTAGCCGCGCATGTCGGGCACGAGCACGGCGCAGCCGCGCGCGGCCAGCAACGGCGCGACTTTGCGCCAGGTGTAGGACGTGCCCAGGAAGCCGTGCCACAGCAGCACCGGCGGCCCCGCCGGATCGCCGCCCAGCTTGCAGTGGAGGCGGACGCCGTTCGCCTCCAGCGTCCGCCCGGCGAAGCCGGGGATGACGGCGGGCGCCGCCGCGGCCTCGCTCACCGCCCGCCTCCGTCGCCCTGCGTGATGGGCGAGGCGTCCATCACGAAGCGGAACTCGTGGATCAGCCCGCCACGCAGCCTGAACGTGCTGACCGCGGGCAGTGCGAGCCTGCGCCCATCCTTGGTCTCGAAGTGCGCGATCGCCTCCCATGCGCCGCTGTCCGCGTCGGCCCAGCAGCCGGTCTTCTCGTGGCGCATGGAGGTGATCAGCCCGTAGAACTGCCTGAGGACGGCGGCGATGGCGGCCTTGCCCTGGGCCGGCGGCTGGTTGGCGAAGCGGAAGCTGGCGTCGTCGGTGTACCAGCTCACCAGCTCCTCGGGGTCGAGCCGGTCCACCATGGCGAAGTAGTCGGCGATCCACGCCTCGCCGAACGGCTTGCTGCTCACCGGCATCGGCTATCCCCCTAGGTGCTGGAAGGTGTCGGGCGGCAGGAACTCGACGCCGTGGGAGGGCGCGAGCTCGGCCATGCGCCGCTTCTGCACCGCGGCTTCGCCCTCGGGGAGCGGCGGCGCGGCCGCGGTCGGCACCGGCACCCCTCCCAGGACGAAGAACCGGTCGAGCCCAGCCGGCGCGACCACGTTCAGCACGCGCGCGGCCGCCCCGCCCCGGTTCTTGAACATGTGCGGCGCGTTCGCGGGCACGTTGACCGCGGCCCCGACCGTCGCGGTCACGCGCTGGTTGCGGAAGAACACCTCGACCTCGCCCTCGACCACGAGGAACAGCTCCTCGCAGGCGTGCCGGTGCGGATCGGGACCGCCGCCGGGCGGCACGTGCATGTCGATGACGGCGTAGCGCCCGGCCGTCGTCTCGCCCGGGATCAGGATCGTGTAGGTGTCGCCGACGACCGAGTACGACGCCCGCTCGCCCGGGCGCGACAGCGCTAGCGTTCGCGCGGGGTCGTCGGGCGGGATCACCGCGCCGCCCCGGCGGCCGCCGCGGCCGGGTCGGCCGGGTGGGGCAGGCGCGCGTCGAGCGGACGGCCCGCCTCTGACTTCGCCCGCTCCTCGCGATCCTGGGGCGATGGCCAGCGGTTGCCGCCTGCCAGCTGGAGGCCGCGCAGCCGGGCCGCGAGCCGCACGACGTTGGCGCCGTGATGGAAGAACGCTTCCTGCGCCTCGGTATCCATCTTGTCGGGGTCGAGCGGCTTCATCGCGTCGTCCGTGGCCTTGATCGTCGGCCCCCAGTGCATGCCGGCGTGCTCGAAGCCCGGCGTCGTCTTGGGCAGGGGCAGCAGCACCATGCCGCAGGCGGCGAGGTTGGCGAGCATGCCGAGCTGCGCCATCTCGCAGCCGCCCCCCGCCTGACCGTGGCCGCCGTCCGCGGTGAACACGGCGCCCACGCGCCCCACCGCGTCGTCGTAGAACCAGGCCGGCTCGCACACCTCGTCCACGAAACGCTTCATCTTCCAGGTCATGCTGCGCTGGTGCACGGCCGAGCCCATCACCAGCGCGTCCGCGTCTTGCAGATCGGCGCGCGTCGCCTCGTCCGCCGAGCGCGTCACGACCTTTCCGCTTTGGGAGCGCACGCCGTCGGCGACGCGCTCGGCGACGCGGGCAGTGTGGCCCATCCAGGAATCCACCACGATGAGCACGCGGACGGGACCCTGGTGGGATCGGGGCTGGGGTTGATTCGTGTCAGGCACGTTCGTCTCCTGCCATGGCGCTCAGAGCTGCTTCTTGCCTTCGCGGATGCCGTCGAGCCGCTCGCCGACGTAGGACCAGTTCACCACGCCCCACCACGCCTTAAGGTAGTCGACTTTCCGGTTGCGGTGCTTGAGGTAGTAGGCGTGCTCCCAGAGGTCATTGGCGAGCAGGGCCGGCTTGCCCACGAAGAGCACGCTATCCTGGTTAGGCAGGGTCAGTATCTCCAGCCGCTTCGACGGCGGGTCCATCACCAGGAACACCCAGCCCGAGCCGAAGTGCTTAGTCCCGGCCTCCTCGAAGCGGGCCTTCAGGGCGTCGAGCGAGCCGAAGTCGCGCGCGATCTGCTCGGCAAGCGCGCCCTGTGGCTCGCCGCCCCCGCCCTGGCCGGGCGACGCCATGATCTTCCAGAACAGCTGGTGGTTGGCGTGGCCGCCGCCGTTGTTGCGCACCGTGGTCCGGATGTCCTCGGGCACGTGGTCGATCCCGCGCAGCAGGTACTCGATGGTCTTGTTCTGCAGGTCCGGCTTGTCCACGATCGCCCTGTTGAGCGCGTCTACGTAGGCCTGGTGGTGCTTGTCGTGGTGCAGGCGCATCGTCTCCATGTCGATCACCGGCTCCAGGGCCTCGTAGGCGTAGGGCAGTGGCGGAACCTCGTACGGCATGAGCGTCAGCTTCCCTTCGCGGCTTGCAGGTTGGCGGCGAGCATCCCGTAGAAAGGCAGGTGCGCGCCCATGATCCGGGCCAGCCCTTCTCCGGTAGGCAGGCGCCAGTCGCGCTGCAGCTCGGCCGCGACCGCAATCCAGGTCGTGGTCCGCACGCCCTCCTGCGTCATGCGCAGCATCGCCGCCTGCTGGACGAGGGTGCTCCAAGTGCCCGAGCAGTCCAGCACCGCCCACACGTCGTAGCCCGCCGCCGCGGCCGACATGGCCGGGAACTGCAGGCAAACGTCGGTGGTCACCGCCGCCATGATGAGCTGCCGGCACCCGGTGTCCTCGACGGCGCGCACCACGTCCGGGTTGTCCCAGGCGTTGATCTCGCCGGGGCGGTAGATGGGCTGCACGCCCGGGAACATGCCCGTCAGCTCGGCGAGCAACGGGCCGTTCGGGCCGTCGGCGAAGGAGGCGGACAGGATCACGGGCAGGCCGTGGAGCTTGCCCACCTCAGCCAGCGCCAGCACGTTGGAGCGGAACAGGTTCGGCTCGATGTCGGCCACGCCCGCCATGATGCCGGTCTGGTGGTCCAGCATCAGGAGCGCCGCGGCATCGGGCCTGAGCCTGACGTCGCCTGGGATGTCGGGTTCGCTCATGGCATCCTCGCTACGCCCGGCGAACAGCAGCTCTCCATCTCAGTTTCGTGACAGCGCCTCAACCGATAAGAATGGACGTGCTTTGGTTAGAATCGGCCGCGCTGGTGGCGCCAGGCGCGCGGCGTGGTGTCCAGGTGCTTGCGGAAAAGTTGGGCCAAGTGGCCGGCATTGGCGCAGCCTACGGCTTCGGCGACCTCGCCCACGGGCCGCTGCGTGGTTTCCAGCAGTGCCCGTGCCCGCGCGAGCCGCTCGTGCAGGATGAACTGGTGCGGCGAGACGCCGGTGCGCTGGCGGAAAGCCAAGAGGAACCGCCCGCGCGGCAGGCCGGATACCGCCACCATGTGCGCCAGCGGGACGGCGCGCGGCAGCTCGTCCAGGATCAGGTCCAGCACCCGTTCCACGCCGTCGTCGCCGCTTCCAGGCGCGCGCAGGTCGGAGAAGCGCTCGGCCACGTGCAGGTGGATCGCGGTCGCGAGCGTCTCGGCGAGCAGGGGCGCGAGCGGGTCCGTCTCCGCGCGGGACAGCGCGTGAGCGAACCGGGCGAGCGCCGCGGAGAGGAAGGGGTCGCCCGCTTCCGGGCGGGTGCGCCAGGCGGCAGCGCCTGTGTTGCGCCCGAGCAGTTCGTCGGTGGCGCGCGGCTCGATGAACAGGGCGAGGTAGGTCAGCTCGGCCGCCGGCCAGAGGCTGACCATGGGGCGCCCGGCGGGGAAGAAGCCCGCAGCGCCAGACCGTTTCGCCCCTCGCCACTCAGCCGCGCCATCCGCCTTGACCGTGACCGGCTGCGCCCCGCCCCGGATGGTGCCGAGGAGCGTGTGGCCCGGCACGCACAGCTCGGAGCGGGCAGAGGCGGCAACCGCCGTCGTGTTCACCTCGGCGCGCAGGCCCGGCCAAGCCGCGGTCAGCCGACCGAGGAGGCGCGCCCCGTCGAACATTCTCCGTTTGGGCATTGCCTGCACCTCGGTCAAGCTCATGGCCCGCTGCCCCTCGCAGTGGCGGTTCCTGCCGCTGGTCCTCGTCGCTCGGACGGTCTGGGGCGCTCATTACTTGCCCAGGTGTCAGGCCGGCGACCGTCGTCCGTTCGCGATATCTCGACAAGCGGCTCTCCTGGGCATTTTGGGGTGGCGATCCACGTGCCAAGCAGCTCGAGGCCCGGCACCTTCAGCGTGCTGTCGGCGTGCAGCTTGCGGCGGAGCGTGCTCGGCAACCTGGCCGTTTCGTGCCCCCGCAGGTGCGCGCCGTCGCTGAATGCGCGGCTGCCGCGTTCAGGCGACGATGAGCACCGGTCCGCCTAACGCCCGTCTGGCGGTCTGCCTCGGAGCTGTCCGCCAACCCCGGTTGACTACGGCTTCGCGGACGAGTTGATTGCCGGACGCCAAAACGGACACAGGAGCGGCTCGGGTGGCGCTGGTCGGGTACACGAGGGTGAGCACGGCCGAGCGGAACCTCGACTTGCAAAGGAATGCGCTCGCCAAGGCCGGCTGTGAGAAGGTCTACGAGGATCATGCGTCGGGATTTTCGGGGCACTCGCGCAGTTCGAGCGCGACCTCATCCGCGAGCGCACGAGTGCCGGGCTGAAGGCGGCCGAAGCGCGCGGCACGAAAGGTGGACGCCGGCCGGTCGTGACAGCCGACAAGCTCGCCCGCGCTAAGACCCATCTCGCCGCCGGGCTGACGGTGCGCGAGGCCGCCGTGCGGGTTAGAGTGACCAAAACCGCGCTCTACAAGGCGCTGAACGGCTCAGCCAATGTGGCCGAAGGGTGAGTTCGCGGTCCGTTCCGGCCTAGCGTACACTGCGGTCACTTTCTTGCAGTGACCCCAAGATGCTCGTAGTCGACTCGGGTGATCGGCTGTGGACCGGGATCAGCCCGCGTCCGCTGGACAGCCTGAGGCTGACGGACAGGACGCGCACGCTGCTGCGCGACAGCCTGTTCCCGCGTCCGTTGCTCGAGGTGCAGCGCGTGATCTTCATCGCGACACCGCATCGTGGCAGCTATCTCGCGGCATTCTCGATCGCCCAGCTCCTGGGCCGCCTCGTCACCCTGTCCCAGGACGTCGCCAACACCGCTAATACCAAGGCTCAGTGACCAGAACCCATCCAGGATTGGCTGCCTCCTGAACGCCCAGACCGTCCAGCAAAAGGCACGGACCTCATAGGTTCTGATTAGCGAGCATTGGTATAAGGAGGTCCTGGCCGGCAACGCCGGCGCGCTGGGGATCGACCCCAGCCAGCGAACTCAGGCTGGGCAGCCTCTACGGGATGACGCCGGGTAGCCCGCTCATCAAGGCGCTGGCGGCGATCCCGGTCGCGCCCGGCGTGCACGCGCACTCCATCATCCCCGTGCAGACCAGCGGCCCGGTCACCGAGGGGAACGATGGCGTGGTCCGCTACGCTAGCGCGCACATCGACGGCGTCAACTCCGAGCTGGTGGTGCGCTCCAGCCACTCCACCCAGTCCAACCCGGCCACCATCGCCGAGGTACGGCGCATCCTGCTGCTGCAGCTTGCTGCATCGCGTTCGGCTGAGCTAGGTGCGCCGCTCGCGTCGCTGGCCACCGTTGCTTCGCACTGATCCGGTGCTGACCAGCGGCATCCCGATCACCGGGCACGGAGGCGGACGACGTGCTGCCGCGAGGCGCTGGGCCGCTCGCGCCGGCATGGCGTTGGCAGCGCTGCTCGGCACGCTCGCCCTCACCTACTCCACCCTGCAACCAGACTGGCTACGGACAGTGCTCGCCATCCTCTTCGCGGCAGTCGCGGGGTTCGCCATCATCGTCCTGCCACTGCGGCGTGGTCTCGCGATCTGGGGCGCCGCCATGGCGGCCTTGATCTTTTGGTACCTGCAGGACCGCCCCTCGAACAACCGCGATTGGGCACCCGAGTACGCCGTCCTTGCCCTGCCGTCCCGCGCCGGCCGCACCGTCTCCATCCAGCACGTTCGCAACTTCACCTACCGCTCGGCAACGGATGCCGTGCCTGCCTACCCTGCCTACCCTGCCTACCCTGCCTACTACGACGCGGCCTTCTCGCTCGACGACCTCAACAGCGTTGATTTCGTCACCTCCTACAGGGCCGGCGACGCGATCGCGCACGTGTTCCTGACCTTCGGCTTCCGCGACGGGCGCCACCTCGCCGTCTCCATTGAGACGCGCCGCCAAGCCGGGTTCGAGTATTCCACCCTGGCGGGGTTTTTTCACCACTACGAGCTGTTCTACGTGGTCGCGGACGAGCGCGACCTGATCGGCGTGCGCACCGATATCCGGCGCGAGCGCGTCTATCTCTATCGCCTGCATATGGCGCCGCGGGCGCGCGAGGTCCTGTTCCTCAGCTACATGGACAAGGTCGCACAGCTTGCCCAGCATCCGGAATGGTACAACACCCTCACCGACAACTGCACGACCGGCATCTTGGGACGCGCCAACGCTGAAGCTGCGGTTACTGCGATCAGTTACAACTGGCGCGTTCTGGCCAGCGGCTACGCTGCTGAGTATGCCTATATGCTGGGCCTGCTGGATCCTGACCTACCCTTCGCTGAGCTTCGGCAGGGAAGTCTGATCGTGCGGCCGGCAGGTGCCAAGATCGATGCGGACTACTCGCGGGAGATCCGCGAAGGGCTGCCGCTGGACGGTTCAAGCCAGGTCTCACGACAGTAGGCTTGATCTCGAAGGCGCAGTTGGCGCGATCGGGCGGGGAGCGCGTGTGGGTAGAGGCATGTGAAGGTCCACGGCGGCGCGCAGTGGCTTGCTCATCGGCGTAGTGTCGCTGCGACGGAATGCGTCATCTGCCCGCCATTATGACTACTCGCACCAGCTTTCCTGTAAGCCTGTTGCAACCGGATAGAAATGTTCTATGGCGTGCAAAGTTGGAATGTCCTGCCGGTCTGCTCAGCGCAGGGGAACCAAGAGTGGAGAGGGGTCGCGCAGGCCGGCGCGCCTGCTGCGAGGCCTAGCTCGGTAGCCGTGGCCTCGCTGTTCGTCTTCACACGCGGCGGCGGGCGCCTGCGGTCCTGCTGCGCCCTGACGAGGACGAGAGCAGCCCTCAGCCGCTTGTTCTCGACGACCTCGCCTTGCCCGACCCGCTGCTCCTTGTCGAACACGCTGTAGGGCAGGGAGCAGCTAAGAGCTCGACATACTCTCCGGCGATCGCCGCGGTGATGCCGGTGCGCGTGAGGATGAACAGCTTGCGCTCGTAGGCCAGGGTGAGTTGCTGGTCCACATGGCGCAGCTCGCGGTGGCACAGGATGTCGCCGAGCCGGCTAGGCGAGAGGTCCAGCGGTCGGTGCAGATCATCTGGGCAAGCAGGGGGACAGCGAAGCGGGCGTTGAAGTGCTCGATGAAGCCTGGCAGGACGGCGTTGGCCTCGTCCACGGTGGCGACACTGGCCAGGCGCAGCGCCTTGACCGGCCGGTCCTGCAGGGTGCGGTTCACGCGCTCGACGCGGCCCTTGGCCTGCGGCGTGTCGGCGCACAGGATATCGATGTTCAGCTCTGCCAGCGCCCGGCCGAACTGGGTCATGCCTTGGCCGCCCTTAGCGTCAGCCTTGGCAACACGGAAGACGGTATGCTTGTCGGAGTGGAAGGCGACCGGACGGCCATGCGCCGCGAGGTAGCCGCGCAGCGCCGCGAAGTAGGCGGCCGTGCTCTCGCTCGCGACGAAGCGCAGCTGCATCAACCGCCCGGTGGCGTCGTGCGCTTGCGCACGCGGGCGTGCGACGTCGATGAACACCAGCAGCGTGCAAGGGGCACCGCGCTCTTCGAACCAGCGGTGCTCGCTGCCGTTGTGCGCTCGCGCACGCCAGCGTGCGACGATCTGCACCAGCTCGTCGAGCGACTGACGGCGCAGCCGCGGCTGGTGGAAGCGCCGGCGCTGCTTGCGCGACAGCCACAGGCCAGCCTCCGCCATCCAGGTCCGTAGCGTCTCGCGCGACACCGTCAGCCCGTGCTGCTGCGCCAGCACCTCCGCGGCTAGGGTCGGGCCGAAGTCGGCGTATCGGTCCCGCACCAGGGCGAGCGCATAGTCCCGCACGCCCGCTGCGATCCGGTTGTTGGAGGGCCGGCCGCGGGCCTTGTGCGCCAGCGCCGCACCACCGCCGGCCCGAAGCCGCCGCAGCAGGCGATGCACGTGCCGCGGCGTCACCGACAACACCGACGCTGCCGCCTGCGTGATCGTGCGGTGGCCGGACACCACTTCGGACAGCACCTCGATGCGCTGCAACTCGCGCTTGCTCATCGCTATCCAGCCCAAAGTTCGCTCTCCCCGTAAGCCCGCTACTCCGGGGAGCCTGACATTTCTGCTTTGCGAGCAGAGGACAGTTTAGCTTTGCGCCTACAGCTACAAGACGCATAACCCGGATTTATGGAAAGGATGGCGGAGTAGAAGTGAAGGTACTCACCAAGTCGCGGCAGGGCGCCGGGCGTGAGATGCCGTGAGCACTTGGCCGAGGGCAGTTCTCGTGTCCTGCGCGACGCGCAGCGGCGGACGCAACTACTGTCGAAGGCTGTTGTAGGACGGAACCGAACCAGTTCGGCACAGGTGTGACGTTGGTCCCCTGCCCTGCTTGTCGTGGTCACCGAGCAGCGCCAGAACGTCGCGGCCCTTACGCCGGCCTCACTCTTGCTCGTGCTCCGAGGTGGCGGGCCGCTGTGTCCAGCCCGCGAGGGTACGCACGCACCACCGTGCGTTCTCGCCGTCGCTGATCAGCGGGAAGTGCCGGCGCAGCTCGATCACGGCTGAGAGCTCCCCGCCCTCATCCCAGGCGCGGCGGATCGCAGCCGCCGTCTCTATCATCCACCATAAACGTGCCGGGAGAGCTTGGGGCCACACGTCACCGCGGCGAGCCACCGTTTGGCCTGTTGACGGAGGGGAACACGGTCTGCACTTTCACCGAGGCAACGGTGTAGACCGCCCTGGTATGACAGAGGCGATGAGCCATTCGCGGAACAGCGCGATGTTCGGCGCGTCAGCCATCGACTCCGGGACAACAACGTAATACCCCGCCTCCGCCGGCAGCACGGTATCGAACGGTGCGATGAGGCGGCCGGCTGCGATGTCAGCTTCGACCAGACGACTCCACCCGAGCGCCACGCCGAGCCCTTCGATCGCTGCCTGGATCGTCATCACGGTATCATCGAAGTTGAGTTCGCGACCCGTCGCGAGAGCGGCCGACAAGCCTACCGATGTCAGCCAGAGCCGCCAGTCCTCGGGCCAGCTGGTGTTGTGGAGCAACGTATGGTGGACGAGATCGTCCGGCCGCTGCAGCGGCTTCTGGCTGCTCAGCAGGGCCGGGCTGCAGACTGGGAAAATATCATCCGCCATCAGCCAGTCGGCACGTAGGCCGAGCCAATTTCCTCGCCCGTAACGGATCGCCATGTCTGCCTCCTCGCGCTGAAAGTCTACGAGCCGGGCAGAGGTAGTGATGTGGACCGCTATGCCGGGATGCAGGTCCTGGAAGCCGGCGACCCGTGTCAGCAACCACTTGGCCGCCAGCGAGGGCATCGTGCTCACGATGAGCACGCCATCGCGATCGGCACGTCGCAGTCGCGCCGTCGCCCGGCGCAAATCCTCGAAGGCGCTGCGGACCGCTGGCAGGTAGGCTTGCGCCTCGCGGGTCAGCAGCAAGGCCCGATTGCGCCGCACAAAAAGGCGGATACCGAGTTGATCCTCGAGCCGGCGAATTTGATGGCTGACGGCAGTTTGGGTGACGTTCAGCTCGGCAGCTGCACGGGTAAAGCTCAGCAAGCGTGCCGCTGCCTCGAAGGCGCGTAATCCGTTGAGCGAAGGCAGGGCGGTTGTCATCGGCCGGCACAACTCTATGCATGATATTGCATCATGTGAAGTGGGACAAAGTGTCGTTTGCTGAGATGTCTTTGGAGGCCCATTTTCCCGACATGTCCCTTGAAACATGTCGGAGGTTTATGATGGCTGGTGCGGCGCGTCAGATGCTGACAAATTCTCAGCCGCTGCCTCTCACGGTCCTTCGTGGAGCG
Organism: uncultured Alphaproteobacteria bacterium; assembly: GCA_963848595.1. Lineage (GTDB taxonomy): Bacteria > Pseudomonadota > Alphaproteobacteria > Acetobacterales > Acetobacteraceae > CAWKEH01. Next base: position 36,188 of record CAWKEH010000010.1, read on the forward strand.
GCTCCACGTTCTGGTATCCTTGCGCGCCTGACCGCGCTTTGGGAACGCTGGCGCCATCGGATGTCAGCTCGGCGAGAGCTTGTCCAGCTCAGCGACCGCGACTTGTGTGACATCGGGCTCACGCGCGACGGCATTTCTGCCGAGATTTCCAAGCCATTCTGGCGAGGCTGACCTGCAGCGACCAAGATCGACGCGCAAGCTGCACCCAGAGCAGAACGCGGGTTCGTCAGTAGGTTATCTTCGGCGTGGGTGAGACGCAGATGATTTTGTTGCAGGCGGCGCGGCTCAGGCGGTGCTTCGGGACCTGGGTTCTTGGCCGGCCTCATCGCTGGTCGCGCAGCCGCGCGGTGAAGGCCGGCAATCCCTGGCGCGCTAGCGCGTCGAGGAACGCCTCGAAAGTGGGCGCGCTGCGGCTCAGGTTCGCGTGCGCGGCCTCGGCCGACGCGCATACTGCTTCCGGATCGGTGTCATGCAGCCCGCTCAGGAAGGCGTGCGGGTACTCCGCCGCAACGCCGAGCGGCGCGAGCAGGGCCGCCGAGAAGTCGCGCAGGTTGAGCGTCAGGATGGTCGGCGCGGGCGCCTCCAGCGCTGCGGCCACCACGTGCCGATCAACCGGGTCGGGCAGGTCCGGAACATCCGGCAACCGACGCTCCCAGCCGGGCACGTCAGCGCTCGGCAGAACGGCCCCAAGCCAATACCTCTGTCACGAGCCGCCATTTCGGAAGGCGAGGTCGGCATAGAAGACACGCCGAGGCGGAATTGGGACGATGGCGACGATTCCGACCAAAACCTCACACATCACCATGACCTGTGCATCGCCACCCGTTAGCCGTCCAGCAGCCAACGCCTCAGGGTCAGCACGGCATCGATAAAGGGCGCAGGCGTTTCCTGGAGAAGATTGTGACCCGACTGAATCCGGCGATGCTCGTGCTGACCGACGAACATCTTAGCCTGATCGGCCGTGCCGCCCGGCTTGAGCGTATCGCTGATGCCGTCGAGCGTGACGCTGGGCACCGCGATCGGAGGCTGGGTGGCGAGACGGTGCTCCAAGTGCTCCAGCTACGGGTCGCCGGCGGCAAGCCCGAAGGCGTGCCGGTAGGCATGGATGACGATGTCCACGAAATCCGGGTTGTCGAACGAGACGGCGGTTCGCTCGAAGGTCTCGTCGTCGAAGCGCCAATTGGGCGACCACTGGCGCCACAGCATTCGGCAGAGTTCGCGTCGGCTTGCCGCGAGACACTCCCGACCGCGCTCAATCTGGAACAGATGCTGGTACCAAACGGCATGTTCGATCTCGGGCGGAAAGGCATGGCCCATCCGCCCGATGTCTATGATGTCGTAGCTCGCGAGCGAGACGAGCCCGGCCACGCGCTTGGGCCACAGAGCCGTCGCGACGCATGAGGCTAAGCCGCCCCAGTCGTATCCGGCGAGGATCGCGGTCCCGATATCAAGCGCGTCGAGCAGCATCAGGAGATCGTGACCGAGTGCCGCCTGTTGACCGCTCCGGAACGTGTCCGCGGCCAGGAAGCGGGTCGGCCCGAAGCCGCGCAGGTAAGGCACGATCACGTGCGCGCCGCGGTCCGCGAGAGCGGGCGCGACCTCATCGTAGGCGTGCACGTCGAAGGGAAAACCGTGCGACAGGACGACTGGCCAGCCATCTCGCGGGCCGCTCTCCAGGTAAGCCACCTCGAGAATACCGGCCTTGATGGTCTTCATGCGTCTCTCCGCTCATAAGCATCCATGTTGGCTTTCACGTCGAGACGCCCGTTTCGGCACTGCGGCGAGATCCGGGCGTGGCGGGGCAGGCAGAGACCGAGGCGGTTCGTCGCGCGCGTCCGCCTTCCAATCTTCTGCGACGTAGCAGCGGCCGACCACACAGAAAACGGAGGGTAATCTGGCGCTCGCCAGATAGGGGATGCGTGGGATTTTCTGCAGCCGTGTACGCTAAGCGGCCAGTGACGCCCGGAACGTCTCTGCCCTAAACCGGCTGGTTCGCAGCGGGCGGAGCTGCTCGCGCGGTGCTTCCACGTCTGACCAGAGATAATCGCCTGTGAGCGCGATGTGGTCCCACCGCACCGGGGCGACGTGGGACAGCTCTTCGTCCGTGAGCTGGATGGCTTGACCACGTACGTAGGCGACCGACGTAGCGAAGCATGTTCGGCAGGCCGAAGAATATTGCGGCTGAGGATATGTTGATAATCCTTCCCCATGAACGCTCCCGCATTCTCGGTGCAACAACCTGGGAACACACGAACGGTGCCAACGTATTATGGACAAGCATTTCTGTCCACTCATCTACACTGATATCTTGGAACGGTATCGGCGTGATTGTCGAAGCGATCGCAGCATTGTTGACGAGGATGTCGACAGGCCCGAGATGCCGTTCTATCGCAGCTACGCAATTTTGAACGGCGTCCTTGTCCGTGACATCGCAGTCGGCGCGCTGGACCTCGGCAGCCGCTTCGCTCTCGTCACTCCATTCAATGTCGGCGCCTACGACGTGCGCGCCGGCAGCCGTGAGACCGTTCGCCAAGGCGGCTCGCCAGGCGGCGCCGATGCCGGTTGCCGCGCCTGTCACCAAGGCGACCTTTCCTTCGATACTCATGATTTCCTTTCACTAGGCCAGCGGGCAGGTGATCGACGCGGGGATCAGCTATGCGTTGAGGGGTGTATAGCGGGCCAGCCAGTTACAGCCGCTCCCTCAAGACCGAGCGCGACCACGTCCAGTCTGTCGACAAACACATCCACTACGCAACCCGGACTGTCCCCGGCCACACAGCCTCAGTCGTCAGTTCGCGGTCCGCTTGTGGGCAGCACGCCCACAAAGCAGACATGCGGCGCCGATCACTGTTATTGCCATTGGCCGACGAGAAGCCGTGACATCGTCAACCGACGACGACCGGGGTTGGTGCGAAAATCAGCGGTTCACGGGCTTGGGTTAAGGCAACGGTGGGGTGTATGGGGCGCGCTCTCCGCTCCGGACGCTTGATGCCCTATAAGTTCAATGAGCTGCGCCGTCACAAGATCCCCAGAGCACGCTACCGCGTCAGAGCACGCTACCGCGTCAGAGCACGCTACCGCGTCCAGAACTGGCCCGAGTATGACAGGGCGTTGCAGCAGCGCGGCAGTCTGACGGTGTGAGTAACACCGGAAGCGCTCGCGGCCTGGCAGCCGCCGCGCACAGGTCAACGGGGACGACCACGGGATTACTCGGACGTGGCGATCGAGACCGGGCACCTGCTCCGTCTCGCGTTTGGTCGGCCCTGGCGGCAGACCGAGGGCCTGCTGCGATCCATCGTGGGCCTGCTCGGCCTGGAGGGTCGGCGTGCCCGACCACACGACGTTTGCCCGGCGCAGCCCTGGTCTCGCACCCGCTGCGGCGCTGGCCCGCGCCCAAGCGAGCTGCGGGCCAGTGCACGTCGTAATCGACGCGACCGGGCGGTCGGTCAACATCGCCGCACGAACTGCCATCATCGAACCTCCTCTGCCCGGCAGCGTGCTCCCATGGTGCGTCCATCCCTCGGCTCCGCTCGCGAGCGCCCGGGCCGCAGTCCGGAACGGTTGCAAGACGATCTCCGGACGCTATCACGCACTACGACATGGCCCCATCACTCTTCGGAGTAGTCCAGCTGTCCTTTGGGATGCCCCGAAAGGGAGGTGCTCCGGCCCGGATGCCGCCCAGTTGTCCTTTGGGGTATCTCGAAAGAGAGGTGCTCCCGCCCAGATGAGGAGTCAGCGTTTCAGGAATTCTCGTTGCAGTGTCTGCAAGGTGTTGTTGCAGCGCCCGCGCGTGGCACCACTGGCCTGCCTGCCGGAGGAGCGGGTTGCATGACCGGCATTGTCAACTTGGTAGGGGTTCGGCTTGCCGGGGCGGGCTGGGCCGGGTAGCTGGACCCGATGACGACGCCTGCTTGCCCCAGCTACGCCGGGTATCGCGTCCCAGCCGAGATCATCAGCCATGCTGTTCAGCCATGCTGTATGGCTCTACTTCCGCTTCCCGCTGAGCCTGCGCAACGTGGATGAGAGCTTGGCAGTTCGCGGTGTCGTGGTCAGTCACGAGACTGTGCGCCAGTGGGCGCTCAAGTTCGGCCAGCGCTTCGCCAACCAGATCCGCTGCCGTCTGCCGCAGGCCGGCGAGAAGTGGCACTTCGATGGTGTGTCACGAACACACTTCAATAGTTGGAGGTGTGGAGCTGTATGAGAGATGAGGGTAGGCCCCTCGGCGCCGGCAGTCAGGTGCAGGCGTCAAACCACTGCAAGCTGCTGTCGTCAAAAGCGGTGGTGGTGAGCGTTGCAGCAAAAGGCGGGACTTGATCTCGTCAGGTATGGTCCGGAGAGGCGAGCGAGAGCGAACCGCTGATGACGTGTCGAAATGCCAAGGACGATGCCAAAACCGGGGGTGCGTCTAGCTCCCGGGATCAGTTCGGGGGTGGCCCTGAAGCCTGCCCGAGCGGCATCCGGCATATAGGCGGCGCGAAGCCGGACCAGGCTCTCGTATGGAACGTGAGAACCTGTCGCTTCGATGCGAAGGGAGACGTCCGAGCGGCAGAAACCGCGAGGGCCAGAGTACCGATGCGGAGCACAGGGGCGGAGCGGCCCGTAGTAGGGTTGAGGGTGCTGTAATGGCATCGGACCGAAGGGGCTGCGTTGTTCAGCCGCGGCCCAGAGCCAACCGGTGACGGGAGGAGCTCTGTGGACAAAGCAAAGCCGTTCGACATTCCGAAGCGGGAAGTCTGGGAAGCTTTCAAGAAGGTGAAGGCCAACCAGGGAGCGGCTGGAGTGGATGGGCAGACGGTTGCGGAGTTCGAGGCTGATCTAGCGAACAACCTCTACAAGCTCTGGAACCGCATGTCCTCAGGGAGCTACTTTCCTCCACCGGTTCGACGGGTCGACATTCCGAAGGGCGACAGCAAGACGGAGACGCGGCCGTTGGGGATTCCCACGGTCGCTGACAGGATCGCCCAGGAAGTCGTCAGACGATACCTGGAGCCCATCCTGGAACCGATCTTCCATGCAAACTCTTACGGGTATCGACCCGGCCGATCGGCGATTGATGCGGTGCGGACGGCACGTCAGCGATGCTGGCGATATGACTGGACGCTCGACATTGACGTAAAGGGCTACTTTGACAGCATCGATTGGGAGCTGTTGCTCAAGGCGGTCCGCAAGCATGCGGACTGCGCCTGGGTGCTGCTCTACATTGAGCGCTGGCTGAAAGCCCCCGTTCAGATGGAGGACGGGAGCGTGGTGCCCCGCGCAGCGGGAGTGCCGCAGGGTGGGGTGGTAAGCCCCTGCCTTGCGAACCTGTTCCTGCACTATGTCTTCGATGCGTGGATGGCGAGAACCTATCCCGACATCCCGTTCGAGAGATACGCGGACGACATCATCTGCCACTGCCGCAGCGCCGAAGAGGCACAGGCGTTATGGGATGCCCTGGGGGTCCGATTTGCGGCCTGCAGGCTGGTTCTGCATCCGCAGAAGACGAAGCTCGTCTACTGCAAGGACACGAACCGGCGTGGCGACTATCCGAGCCAATCATTCGACTTCCTCGGCTATACCTTTCGCCCGAGGAAGGCAGCTTGGCGCGGCGGTCGGTACGGTGTTTCATTCCTGCCTGCGGCCAGTCCGGACGCGCTGAAAGCGATCAGGCAAACGATCCGAGGGTGGGCGTTGCACCGTCGGAGCGACAAGACCCTGGACGATCTGGCTCGGATGTTCAATCCTCTGATCCGGGGCTGGATCAACTACTACAGCCACTTCTACAGGTCGGCGCTATACTGGACACTAAACCGGGTGGACGCTGTCCTGGTGCGTTGGGCGTGCGATAAGTTCAAGCGCCTGCGCCGGAAGCCAAGGCGCGCAAGGGACTGGCTTGCACGGGTCCGCCGGGCAAGTCCAAGCCTCTTCGCGCATTGGCGTTTCGTGCATGTCGACGACCGAACATCGGGAGCCGTATGACTCGAGAGGGTCACGTACGGTTCTAGGAGCGCGCGGAGGTGAAATCCCTCCGCGCGACTCGCCAGGTCGTGGTGACGATCTCAGGCAAGAAGCACTGGCTGTGGCGCGCGGTCGATCAGGACGGGATCGTGCTCGACATCCTCGTGCAGAGCCGGCGCGACAAGCAGGCCGCCAAGCGCCTGCTGCGCAAGCTGCTGAAGGAGCAGGCGCGACCACCGGGTGTCATGATCACGGACAAACTGGCCAGCTATCAGGCTGCAAAACGCGAGATCATGCCCGGCGTTGAGCACCGGCAGCGCAAGGGTTTGAACAACAGGGCGGAGAACTCCCACCAGCCGACGCGCCGACGAGAGCGGCAGATGAAGCGCTTCAAGTCGCCCCGGCACGCCCAGCACTTCCTCTCCGCCCACGATGGGATCAACAATCTGTTCCACCTCCGCCGTCATTGCCGTCCTGCCCACCACTATCGAGCCGCCCGGGCCCAGGCCTTCCAGACCTGGGCCGAAGTCACAGGCACTGCCCGCATCGGCTGACCCCTGATGTGCCCGATCTAAGCCATGGGCCTCAGCGCGCCCATGACCGGTCAAGTTGACGATGCCTATGAATTCTTGGCGCGGATCGTCGCCATCGTCCTGACCAGCCCTTGCTGTAGGGTCGAGCGGTCCTCGCTGCATCGGTTTCGGACAAGTCAGCGCGGAGGCTCACGTGACGCGGCGTCCAGCAGCGGACGAGCGGCAGGCAGACATCTTCGGCACCCCTGCCTCGGGACCAGCCGCCCCGGACGCGCGCCCTGGGCGCCAAGCCAAGCCCAAGCGGGACGCCAAGCGCCGGCTGTCATCCTCGGGCAGCCAGGATGCACTCGGCGGCGACAGCCTCGACGCGCTGGCCGCGCGCCTATTCCCAGCCGAGCTCGACGAGCTCGCCGCCGCCCTGCCCGACGGCGCTCTGGCCCATCTTACCCTCGCCACCCTGCGCCAGCTCCGGCGTCGGCTCGCCCGCAGCGGCGGCCGCGGTGGCAGGGGTTGGGCCTCCGCCCTGGAGCGCGCCGCCCGGCAGCCCCTCACCGAGCTCGGCGGCCAAGCCGGAGACAACGACTTGCACTCTCCTCTGTGATAACGGGCGAGGCACGCCCGTCACGCCGAACCGGGGTCGCCCTAAACGGGCGCGAAAGCACACCTCGCAGTACGGACCGAGAACGCTCTCCGGGCATCTCACTTTCGGCGGAATAGCATGGACAATAGCCTGGGCACCGTAAGGGGGCACATGCTCGGAACCGGCCTGAGCGTCCCGCCACTCGTCAAGGCGCGCCAAGTCGAAGCCCACATCCAGCGCCGCGTTCACGTAGTCCGAGACCGCGTGCGGGTAGGCCTCGGCCAGCACCAACCGCCTCCCGTCATCGAATTGCGCCTGGGCGCCGCACAGTTGGCGATAGGGATGGAGTTCGCACAGGAACAGCAATCCACCCGGCCGCAGCACCCGGTGCGCCTCGGCAAGCACGGGGCGGAGGTCGGCGACGTGCTCCAGCACCAGATTGCCGACGACGATGTCCGCCCCACCGTCGCCGGCTGGCCACGAGCGGGTGATGTCGTGCTCGGCGGAGCGGACATTGTCACCCGGCACCCGTTCGCGGGCGCGCGCCAACATGGCCGGCGAGAGATCAAGCGCGAGCACGCTCCTCGCGTGCTCGGCGAGGTAGGCGGTGTTCTTGCCCGTCCCCGCCCCGATCTCGATGACGGCTTGTCCCTCTAAAGGGAGTCCGGCCCCGCGCAGCACCGCCGCATCAAGGTCGCGGGTAGCATTGACCTGGATGTCGTAAGTTGCAGCCCAAGCCTCATAGGCGGTTCGGGCCGGCGCGGTGTCCGAGGTCAAGCGCAACTCCTGGTCTGTGGGCGACCGCCCCGCGTCGCCATCGCTGTCCCAGTTGAACCCTCTCCGCCCATCGGCCTGCAAGTCCTTGACCCGGTTTGCCTCCGAATCGGAGCAGGCGAACTCTACCCTAGATGGGACAAACTGCCAGGCGCGCGCACGAGATGTCAATCAGCGTTCGATCGGGACCCAGGGTCAGCGTGCAAACGGGACCCACACCTGGGGTTGTGCTGGTCAGCTAGGCGCGGGTCTTGCTGCGCCAGCTTTCGTTGCCGGTCTCGACGATGTCGCAGTGATGGGTGAGACGGTCGAGCAGTGCGGTCGTCATCTTCGCGTCGCCGTTGAACACCGTCGGCCACTCGGCAAAGATCAGGTTGGTGGTCACGATCACCGACGTTCGCTCGTAGAGCTTGGATAGCAGGTGAAACAGCATCTGCCCGCCCGACTGCGGGAACGGTAGGTAGCCGAGCTCGTCCAGGATCACGAGGTCGACCTGGATCAGGCTTGCCGCCAGGCGCCCGGCCTTGCCGGCCCGTGCCTCGGCATCCAGGCGATTGACCAGGTCGACCGTGTTGTAGAAGCGCACGCGCGGCCCTGGCGCACGCAGTATGATACGAATTCCGGCTGATCAGTTCGGCTGGATCGGCGTGGGCCACCAGTGGCAGCTGGTATGCGGGCGTATGGTGGCGGCATCGAGACGGCGGCAGCGCTCGGCGACCACGGCGTCGCGGTCATCGAGTGTGGCGAAGTGCCGGTTGGCGAGCGGCTCATCCACCAGCGGCCACAGTCGCTCGGCAGGCTGAAGCGCCGGGCTATACGGCGGCAGGAACACCAGCGTGATCCCGTCCGGCACGGCCAGGCCCTTGGGCCCGTGCCAACCGGCGTTGTCGAGCACGAGGACGATGTGGCGCTCGCGCCCGGCCCCTGCCTGCTGCGCGAAGCTGGCCAGCAGCGCCGCGACGAACGGCTTGCTCAGGCCGGTGGACAGGAACCAGACCGCCTCGCCGCTGGTCGGCTGCACGAAGGCTGTGACATGCCGCCACTGGTAGCGGTGGTGGCCGAGTGCGACAGGGCGCTCGCCGATCGGTGCCCACACGCGGCGACGGATCGGCTTCAGGCCGAGGCAGTGCTCGTCCTCGGCCCAGACCGCGACCGGCCGGTCGGGGTGCGCGGCCCTGGCTTGCGCAACCGCCTTGTCGAGCCCCCTTTGAACTCGGCCCGTTGCTCGAGTGTCGCTGAGCGCGGGTGCCGTGGGCGCGGTGCCTGGATCGACCAGCGGACCCGCTTCAGGGCTTCCCAGCCGCGCTGCGGATGCACCTTTGCCAGGCCGAGCTGGTCTGCCATCCACAGCGCTACCTTGTGCCCGGTCCAGCGCCCGCCGTCCTCAGGCGGGGTGCGCAGCCGCTCGGCGAGTGCGCCCAGCAACGCAGGCGTCAGCACGCTGGCTGCGCGCCCGTTGCACCGCCGCTGGTCGCCCGGCGCCTCGAGGCCGTGCGCGTTGTAGCGCGCGGCCAACTCCTCCACCCAGCGCGGCGCAAACGCCAGCACGCCAGCCACGTCCAGCACGCTGCGCCCCTGCGCCAGCAGCCAGATCGCCTGCGTCTGCCGCGCCTCGGTCACATCCCGGGCCGCCCGGTAGCGCTCTTCCAACTCCGCCACAGACAGGTGCTCGACGATCCGCGCCATGCTCCCGCTCCCAAGTCAGGGCCATCATCCTACCCTAGCTATGAGAGCCGATCACCCGGAATTCGTATGACACGCTGTGTCGCCGCGTCGCGCAGGGGGAGGAGCGGCGCAACGTCGCACAAGCCAGGGTCACGTGGCACCTCACCACCGACCACGCCCGCGTCAAGCTGCGCAGCCTCTACCCTTCAGTTCAGGGCTGACAGAGTACCTGGCGGCGCGTGCGAGCCGGCGTTCATCTGGCAGCCGGGCTTCACGCGCGGTGTTCGCCGCCGGCAAGCTATCGCTCTGCTCCCGCTCCGAGATTCAGCATCACCCGGGGCTCTGCGACGATATTGGCTATCGCTTGATGCCGCGTATCCTCAGAGAGCCTGATCGCCGCATGAAAGAGTGCCGAGCCATGATGCGCTGCGCCGAGCGGCGCACGTTGGGGTATGCTCGATTCATGGACTCGTCCCGCCTGAACCTGCTGACCGACGTTCCTGGCCTCACTGTTGGGAACGCAACCGACCTGGCGCTGGGATCGGGTGTCACCGTCGTCGTGTTCGATGCACCGGCCGTCGCGTCAGGCGTGGCGCTTGGCGGCGCGCCGGGCGGGCGCGACACGGGACTGCTCGATCCCGAGATGAGCATTGAGCACGTTGACGCGTTCGTTCTCTCGGGCGGCTCGGCTTTCGGCTTGGATGCCGCTGGGGGCGTTCAGGCCGCGCTACGCGAAGCCGGGCGCGGTTTCGAGCTTCGCGCCGGCGTGCGCGTGCCGATCGTGCCGCAGGCCATCCTAATGGACCTGCTCAACGGTGGCGACAAGAAGTGGGGTCGGTTCCCGCCCTACCGCGACCTTGGTCATCAGGCGGCGTGCCTGGCCACAGACGGCGGCTTCGCGCTCGGCAGCGTGGGCGCGGGGACAGGGGCGACGACGGCGACCGCGAAGGGCGGCCTCGGCTCAGCGAGCGCTGTGACGCGAGCAGGCCACACTGTCGGCGCGTTGGCCGCGGTGAATGCCGTCGGCAGCCCGCTCGTCGGGGTGGGGCCGCATTTCTGGGCCGCACCCTTCGAGGTCGCGGCCGAGTTTGGTGGCCTGGGCTGGCCGGTGCGTCCCGGCACCGGGGATTTGGTGCTTCGCGCGAAGGGCATGCCCGGCGTCGGGACCACGATCGGGCTGGCCGTCACCGATGCGGTTCTGACTAACCCATCCTATTCACCGGGCTGACGCTCATCGGGGGTTGCTGAGCGATAGACGCGGTTGGGCGATGCGTCTGCGTGCCGCGATTTTGGCTCGAAGGTGGTGGGCGCTGGGGGTTTGTGGGACGGGGCGGGTCTGGGGGCGATAGCCCCGGCCATCATGGCCCGGCGAGTTGCAGGCTGCGTGCGACGCCGCGGAACAACTCGGCTTCGGGGCACGCTGCCGCGAACGCGATGCGGACCCGTGTGGCGGTCTCGGTGATGCGCCCGGCGATCTTGAGCAGGCGCAGCCGCAGAGTGGCGAACTCGGCGGTGGCGAGTGGCTGCGGCTTGGGGATGGCGTCGCGCACCGTCAGCATCAGCCAGTAGGCGGCGGTGTGCAGCACAAGGCGCACCTGGTTGGCGAGCGGCGATCGGCAACTGGTGCGGTCGGAGGCGAGCTGGCCCTTGTGCAGCTTGATCAGGTTCTCGGCCTGACCACGTGCGCAATAGAGCGTGTCGTAGAGCCACTCGGCGCTGCCGCGGCGCAGGTTGGTCACCACGCAGCGGATGTCCAATCCCATGGTGCTGGCCTCGATCCTGGCCGAGACCCGGCGCTCGCAGGCCCAGGACTTGGCCCCGTAGCGGACCTCGGCGTAGCGGCGCAGCACCGGCGCTTGGGCCTCGGCGCGTCGCACCCGGACATCGTCAGCGGCCGCCTCGAGCAGCCGGTTCAGCACGGCATTGCCGGGCAGGCCGAAGATGTAGTCCACAGCGTTGGCCTCGCACCACGCCATCACCTCGGGGCGGCCGTAATGGCCATCGCCGCGCAGGGTCAGCCGCGTGGCCGGCCAATGCTGTCGGATGCGTCGCACCAGACGCCGGACGTGGCTTCGGACCTCGTGCCCGGACGGTGTCTTGCCGGGCCGCAGCAGGATCGCGACCGGGCGCGACGTGGCGGTGTCGTAGACATGGATCGGCATGAAGCAGCGTTCGTCGTGGTGAGCGTTGAACAAGGAGAGCTGCTGGTGGCCGTGCACCACATCGACGGTGTCGTCGATGTCCAGCGTCACCGCCTTAGGCGGCCGGGCGTAGCTGGCGCAGTAGGTATCGACCATGGCGTAGGTCAGGCGCACGACCTCGCGGAGCGTGGGCACGTTCTCCCAGCGCGACACGGTCGGCTGCGAGCATAGATCGCCGCCGCTGTCCGGCAGGCGGCCGCAGGCGAGCTTGAAGCCGGGGTCGGTGCGCAGATGATCGAGGTCGTCGGCGTCCTCGTAGCCGCATGCGATGGCCAACATGCGGGCGCGCAGGATATCGGCGACGCTGTGCGTCACGAACAGCGGGTTTCGCGGGTCGGCGATCAACCGTGCCAAGCAGTCGGCCAAGCCGAGGCGCCGCTCGGCGGCGGCCAGCAGCATGACGCCACCATCCGAGGTGATCCGCCCGCCATCAAAGGCAGCGGTGAGCTTCTTGCGCCCGATGGCTGGAAAGAGGAATGGCGCAGTCGTATCGTCGGACATGGCGGGTGTGGCCTAGCGTGATCGGGGTAACGGATGGCTTCGACACCCAATCCGTAAACACCATCAGCAGCTTACGCCACACCCGCTACCGAATCTCAGCCATGCCCTGAATAAGATCGGCTAAAGCGCAGGCCCGTCGGCTCGCCATCGCGGCGCATGATGGGCTGGCGCGCGCCGTGTTTCCCGCACACCTGCCGATGGACGGTGACATGATGTTCGCCGCGAGCACCGGGCGGCGATCCTTGCAGGCGCTGGCGGAGGAGGTGACCGAGTTGTGCCACGTCGTGGCATTGGTGATGGCGCGCGCGATCGCCCGTGGCGTCTTTGAGGCAACGGCGCTGCCGGTGGTGGATGCCCAGCCAGCGTGGCGGGACCTGTATGGGCCGGCATAGCGATCAGGGGGAAGTTGAGAGGTAGGAGAATGGGACAAGTATCGCCGCTGCCTGGCCGGATCGAGATCATCCCTTTCGTGAGCAGGACACTCACGGGCGAGGAGTTCCTGCGCGGTGACGCCAAAGACCGGGAATGCATCCTTGCCGGCGAGCTGCGACTGCCGGCCAGCGCCACGGCCTCCGGAACCGGGGACAGGGTCGCAGCGGCCGTGCTCGTCCACGGCTCCGCAGGAATCAGCGGCGCGATCGATCTCTGGGCGCGAGACTTGAACAGTATCGGGATCGCCGCCTTCATTCTCGATAGCTTCTCGGGCCGCGGCATTACCAACACCATCGCGGACCAGAGCCAGCTCAACTCGCTCGCCATGATGTTCGATGCCTATCGCGCGTTGGACCTGCTCGCGGCACATCCAGCGATCCGGGCCGATCGAATCGCCGCGCTGGGCTTCTCAAAGGGTGCCGTGGTCTCGATCTATTCGGCGATGGACCGCTTCTACCAACTCTACGGAAACCCGGCGCAACGATTTACCGCCCATATCGGCCTCTACACGCCCTGCAACGTAACCTACACAGACGATACAGCCGTCGCACGCGTCCCGCTCCGGCTCTTCCATGTATTGCAGACGATTACGTGTCGATCTTGCCTTGTCGCGACTACGTGGCGCGGCTGCGGAAGGGCGGCGCGGACGTGGCTCTGACCGAGTATCCCGGCGCGCACCACGGGTTCGACAACCCCGTCTATGCCCCGCTGATCCCATTGCCGAACGCGCAAACGACCCGGAACTGCCGCCTCGTGGAGGTGTTGCCGGGGCCATCCACGACGCGAAGACCGGCCAGCACTACTCGCTGCAGTCCTCTCCCTGCGTTGAGACGGGCGCGCAAGTCGGCTACGATGCGGCCGCAGCTACGGTGGTCAGGGCTGCGGTCAAAAAGGTCCTGACTGGCGCGCTGCTGCGGTAGCGGTTCCGGCAAGGAGCGGCAATTGGCGAACCGTCCTGGCGGCATCCGGTCCGATGGGCTGCTGAAGGAGTATGCGAATGGCCGCAATCGCCGTGCCTCTGACCGTCCCTATGCTGCTCGGATCCGTGCGGCGTGATCGGCAGGGAATCCGCGCCGCGCGCCTGATCTTGGCCGCACTCCACGCGCGCGGACACGAGCCAGTGCTGATCGATCCCTTGGAGCTACAGCTTCCCTTACTTGACCGGATGTATAAGGAGCACCCGAAAGGCAAGGCGCCGGACGCGCTAGAACGGCTCTCAGCCCTGTATCGCCAGGCTGACGGGTTCATGATCGTCAGTGCCGAGTATAATAGCCGAGTATAATAACGGTATACCGCCCGCGCTTAATAATTTGCTTGACTACTTCCTGAAGGAGTATTCTTGACGACCTTCAGGAATCGTGTGCTACTCGGCTGGCCAGTTCGGCGGCGTGCATGCGGCGATGCAGTTACGCATGACCCTGGCCGAGCTTGGATGCCCAGCATCCCGAGCCTATTTCCAATTCCCAGAATCAGCCAAGCCCTCGGCGAGGAGGGCACGCCACGGGATGGGAGGACCGGAGGCGCGCTCGATAAGTTCCTCCCCGAATTCTGCTGGTATGCGCGCGCCCTGAAGCGTGAACGGGTGGAGGGCACGCCCTATTGACTCAGGCATGATGCCGGCAAGCTCTCCGCCGCTTCAATAGGCCGGAGTGCTGGGGTGCATCCATTCTCAAACAATTAATCCGGTCCGTGTAGTGTCGATGCGCGCTGAGATCGCCGTTCTGCGAGGCACACCGGGAGTAGCAGCATGCCAGTCTCATCTTGTCCTCCACGATGGCCGCTCTCCGTGCTCGCGACGATCCGGCAAGATTGATTGACAAGTGGTCTTCCCATGAAGTCCAAGCCTGCTAGACATCGTTCTAGCCGCTATACGGACGTTTCGCGGGTTTTTCAGCAGCGCGGCGTGACTGCCGGTCTTGCTTTGGATATCGCAGAATGACGGATTCAGCGTTCAGCTCCGTGACCGAGGGTGGCATGGCCAGTGAGCGGGCGATGGCGATCAACCGCCTCGTGGCAGGTGCGCTCGTCGTGCCGCTGGTTCTGTTCGGCGCTCCATACCGCACTCTCCCGCTCTGGCTCTCGCTCGGACCCGTAGCCGTCTATATTGCCTTCGCGATTGCCGTCTTCTTCGACGTGAAGATGCGGCCAAGTGCGGCGCTGCCGCGCCGGGCGCTGGCCGTCGTTATGGATGCGGCGGGCGTCTCGTTCGAGCTGCATGCCGGCGGCGGCACAAGCGCGATCCTGTATCCGGCGTATCTCTGGGTCATCTTCGGCAACGGGTTCCGTTTCGGCAACCGCTATCTCTTTGCCGCGTCCGCGGCGTGCATCGCCGGCTTCAGCGTCGTCATTGCCACGACACCCTTCTGGCAGGCAATGCCCGGGCTCTCCACAGGGCTTATCGCGTCCCAGATCGTGCTGCCGGGCTATGCCTCCGTCCTGATCGGGCGGGTGCAGGCGGCTCGCCGCAGGGCAGAGGACGCAAGCCGGGTCAAGACCTTGTTCCTGGCGAGCATCAGCCACGAACTACGCACGCCGCTGAACGCGATCATCGGCCTCGGCGAGTTGCTGAGCACAACCGCGTTGAATGCCGAGCAGGCGAGCATGCTCTCGACGATCAGCATTTCCGCGGAGACGCAGCTCGGCCTGATCGAGGACCTGCTGAGCTTCACTCGCCTCGATGCGGGCCAAGTCCAGATCGCTAAGGCTCCCCTCAACCTCGGCCGCCTGCTCGCCGAGGTGCGGGGCATGATGGCGCTGCAGGCCCGCACGAAAGGCATCCTTCTCAACATCTTCATTACATCGCGAACACCCCTCTGGATACGCGGCGACGCTCGGCACCTGCGCCAGGTGCTCCTCAACCTGTGCAGCAACGCGATCAAGTTCACGGAGTCCGGCTCGGTCACTATCGCAGTGGATGGCACGGAATCGGGCCCTGGCATGACACGCCTGCGCTTCGAGGTCGCCGATACCGGCATCGGCATCGCGCCGGAGGCGAAGCCACGCATCTTCCAGATGTTCACCCAAGCGGACGCAACGGTGATGAACCGCTACGGCGGCACGGGGATGGGCCTCGCCATCGCGGACCGGCTGGTCCGGCGCATGGGCGGGGAGGTCGGCGTCGAGAGCGCAATGGGCCAGGGCAGCACGTTCTGGATCAAGCTTGAGGTCGAGCGCGACGGCGGGAAGGACGAGGGCGGCGCGGCCGGGAAACTGCCTGCACGGGTCGTGGCCGTGTCGAGTGCCTCATCAACGGTCCATGCGCTCGCCGCGCGCGTCGCACGGCTCGGCATCCGGGTGGAAACGGCGTCAGGGCTGGATGCGCTGCCAAGCGCTCCGTGCGTTGCTCTCTTGGATGAGCGGAGCGCGTGGCCGGAGCACGCCGCGCTCTGGCCAGCAGCAGCCTGGCCAGTCGTCGCGGTCGGGCATGCGGAGCACGATGGGCTACCGCGGCGGGTGCTCCGGGAGCGGTGCGCGACCGCTGTCGCAGAGTTCGGCTCAGAAGAGGAACTGCTCAATGCCTTGTGCATCGCCGCCGCGAACTTGCCGCTCCAGGGCGACGCGGACCCGAAGCCAGCGCCCGTCATCAGCGCTGCCGCGGCGCGTCTGCGGGTCCTCGTGGCCGACGATAACCGTGTCAACCAACTCGTGACGACTAAGGTCCTCGAAAGCGCAGGTCACAGCGTCGTTCTCGCCGACAACGGAGAGCAGGCGCTCGAAGATCCTCATGGACGAAGCGGTGGATCTTGCCCTGATGGACGTGAACATGCCCGTCCTGAGCGGCATACAGGCGGCGCAGATCTATCAGTTCGCGCAGCTTAACGGGCCTCGCGTACCGCTGTTCGGCTTGACCGCGGATGCCAGCCCGGAGACTGCTCAGCTCTGTCTTGACGCGGGCATGACCGCTTGCCTGGTAAAGCCCGTCAGGGCGGCCGATTTGCTGCATGCCATCGAGGATGCGAGCGCGAGCCACAGACCGTCTCTCCCTGACGGTGTCACCGCCATAACCGAGCATCCGAACTTTCGTGCCGCGCCGCCCTCGCCCGTGGATGCGCAGATGCTGGCCGATCTTGCTGCCCTCGGCGGAACTGGCTTCGTGGCGAGGGTCGTCCGCGAGTTCGTCGAGGAGGCGGAGGGGACCATCGCGAGCCTGGAGCGCGCCGCCGAAGCACGCGACATCGAACGCTTCCGCGCCGACGCTCACGCCCTGTGCAGCAGCGGCTCCAACGTCGGGGCCGTCGCGCTGCGCGCAGTCTGCGATCCGTGGCAGCACATGCGACCTTCCGAGTTGGCAGGAACCGGCCCGGAACTGGTCGCGCGCTTGCGCCACGAGTGGCAACGGACCCGAGAGGCGCTTGATCAGGCAGCCAAGCTGGGCTGAGTCGCTCGAGTAGCGGCGAATGCCAGCATTCTGTCGGCAACGATTCAGACCGCGCCCTTGGGAGGGCTAGGCGGCCTCCACCGATGCCGCCCAGCCTGCCGAGGCTTCGAACCTCGTCCGGTGTCCACCCGCGAGCTGCTACTCCGCCGCGACCGCGCTTGTGGCAATCCGCCGACGGTTGCGGTCCTGGGCAGCGGCGATGTGCGCCATGCGTCGGAGATCCTGCTCCGGAAGACGCATGGCGGCGTCAACCCAGATGTCGGCGACATCCCGCAGCTCATCGAGGTCCACAGGGGCTACCCTACGGCGCGCGGCATAGATGGCTGAGTGCGCGTTGCGCCGCGCGGCGGACTTCTGGATATAACTCTGCGCGGCCCGGATCCCCTCGCCATCCTCGGCCACCAGGTCGATCGCGCCGAGAGCGAGCATTTCCTCAGCCGTATAGACCTTGCCGCTCATGATGATCTTCTCGGCCTGCACGACGCCAAGGCGTCGGTTGAGGTAGCTCACGGCCCCCATGCCCGGGAACATGTTGAACACCACTTCCGGCAGGGCAAAGCGGGCGCGCTTCTCGGCGATGAGCACGTCGCACGACATCAGGCACTCCCAGCCGCCTCCCATCGCGTCACCCTGGGCGAGGCCGATCGTGATCACGCCCGCGTTGTAGCCGACCGAGTTCAGGTAGCCCAACTCGACGCAGCTGTGGGCGTAGCGACGCAGTCCCTCGCGATCCTGTGAGCGAATAGCGCGGCTGAACAGGGCCAGGTCTCCACCCAAGTTGAACACCCCGGGTGTCCGCGAAGCGAGGACGAAGTAGCGGACTATCTGGTCGCCTGATGCCCCGCGGTGGGCGGTCGCATCTACGATGCGCTGCTGCATCGTCTGGAGGTCGTTAAGAACTGCTTCGGTGAAGCTTGGGCGAGCCTGAGGCTTGAGGAAGCACCAGAAGGCCCCGTCCTCGGCTGCGAAATCAACCTCGATATCGGTGTAGCCTTGGTTGGATCCCAGGCTAGAGGGATCCGCAGGCGCTATGCTGGCGTGGACACTCTCCCGAGCCGAGCGAGAGACAGTTCCGCGGGCGTGGTGCATATAGGTCATAGTAACTAAACTCCCGATCAAGGGTTGAGTCGGCGTCTCACGACACCGGACACTTGCGGCAGCGCAAGCGCCGCCCCTAGTCTGGGCAGAAATGGCCGGATGTTGCCACCTTGATCTTTCAATTCGACCAATTCTCGGATCGCGTTTCGGTTAGCGGCATTGTTGCATTTCCCAGAAATTCCTGAATTCTACCCATCGTTGTGACGTCCACCTTCAAGGCTGAAAGGCGGAGAGAGCTCGAGCGCGTGGTGGTAACCGTCCAGCGAAGCCGCTAGCTTGCCCGGTCATGGTGTGCGATGTCGCTGATTATGGCGCGCATCCTTGTCGTCAAGCTCGGCGCCTTAGGCGACCTGGTGCTTGCCTTTGGTCCCTTCGCCGCAATTCGCGAGCGTCATGCGGGAGACCATATCGCGCTCCTGACGACGTCTCCTTTCGCTGCCTTCGCCCGTGCCGCACCCTGGTTCGATGAGGTGCTTTTGGATTCGCGACCTCGCTGGTGGGACCTTGCGGGCCTTGCCGCGCTGCGGCAGCAGCTCCAGGGGTGGGACCTGGTGTATGATTTGCAGACCAGCGGGCGCTCCTCACGCTACTTCCGCCTGGCTGGGCGGCCAGCCTGGTCCGGAATCGCGCCGGGCTGCTCGCTGCCGCATCGCAACGCGGCACGCAACGCGCAGCACACCATCGAGCGCCAACGTGGTCAGCTGCGCGACGCGGGCATCACCTGCTTTCCGGAGCCAAGCCTAGGTTGGCTGACCAGCGGTGGCCCACACCTTGCAGAACCGTATGCCCTACTCATCCCCGGTGCAGCGCCGCACCGCCTCGCAAAGCGGTGGCCCGTGCCGCGTTTCGGGGCACTGGCGGGTCTCCTCCAGCGCCGTGGGTTGCGTCCAGTTGTCGCGGGCACGGCTGGCGAGACAGCCCTCGGCAATGCGATCCGCGCTTCGTGTCCCGAGACGCTGGACCTCACCGGGCAGACGAGCTTGCTCGACCTCGGCGCCCTCGCCGCGCGGGCACGGCTGGCGGTCGGCAATGACACCGGGCCGATGCATCTCGCCGCTGCCGTGGGCTGCCCCAGTCTCGTGCTGTTCTCCCGAAATTCCGACCCTGCCCTCACCGCTCCACGCGGCTGCCGCGTCGCCGTGCTGCGGGAGCCGGAACTGGCCGACCTTTCCGTCGAGAGGGTTGCGGCGGCGCTTCCGTGACGCCATAGACGGCGCTCCCCGATTGGAGAGCGCCCCCGCCCATGCCCGCCATTACGCTGCCTGACGGATCGAGCCGCCGCTTCGAGGCGCCGGTCACCGGCACCGAGCTGGCCCGGAGCATCGGCCCCGGCCTCGCCCGCGCGGCGCTCGCCATGGTTGTAGACGGCGAGGTGCAGGACCTCGACCGTTCGATCGAGCGAGATGCGTCCGTGCGCTTCGTCACGCGTCGCGACCCGGACGCACTCTCGCTCATCCGCCACGACGCCGCGCACGTCATGGCGGAGGCCGTGCAGGGCCTCTACCCCGGCACGCAGGTCACGATCGGCCCCGCCATCGAGAACGGCTTCTACTACGACTTCGCGCGCAACGAGCCGTTCACGGTCGAGGACCTGCCCGCCATCGAGGAACGGATGCGGGAGATCGTCGCAGCGAATGCGCCGTTCACGCGCGAGGTCTGGAACCGATGCGATGCGATCCGCTTCTTCGAGGCTCGCGGCGAGCGATACAAGGCTGAGATCATCCGCGACCTGCCCGAGAGTGAGACGATCACGCTGTATCGCCAGGGCGACTGGATGGACCTTTGCCGCGGTCCGCACATGCGCTCGACAGGTGACGTCGGCACGGCGTTCAAGCTGATGAAGGTCGCCGGCGCCTACTGGCGAGGCGACAGCCGCAACGCCATGCTTAGCCGCATCTACGGTACGGCCTGGCGCGATCAGAAGGAACTGGACGCCTACCTGCACCAGCTCGCCGAGGCCGAGCGCCGCGACCATCGCCGCATCGGGCGCGAGATGGACCTCTTCCACTTCCAGGAAGAGGCGGTCGGCAGCGTATTCTGGCATCCGAATGGCTGGCGCCTCTATCGCGCAGCCAAGTCCTACATGCGTCGGCGGCTCGACGCCGCCGGCTACCAGGAGGTGCGCACGCCGCAGCTCGTGGACCGCAAGCTGTGGGAAGCGAGCGGGCACTGGGACAACTACAAGGAGCACATGTTCCTCGCCCGCGTGGAGGACGAGGACACCACGCTCGCGCTCAAGCCCATGAACTGTCCTTGCCACGTGCAGATCTTCCGCCAGGGCATACGCAGCTACCGGGAGCTTCCGCTGCGGCTGGCCGAGTTCGGCTCCTGCCACCGCTACGAGCCGTCCGGCGCGCTGCACGGCCTGATGCGCGTGCGTGCCTTCACGCAGGACGACGCCCACATTTTCTGCACAGAGGAGCAGATCGCCCCCGAGACGGCGCGCTTCATGGCGCTGCTCTCCAGCGTCTATGAGGATTTCGGGTACGACAGCTTCCGCGTGAAGTTCGCCGACCGCCCGGCCCACCGCGCCGGCAGCGACGAGAGCTGGGACCGCGCCGAGGCGGCGCTGCGCGAGGCCTGCGCGATCGCGGGGGTGGCGTATGACCTGAACCCCGGCGAGGGCGCGTTTTACGGCCCCAAGCTCGAATTCGTGCTGCGCGACGCCATCGGGCGGGACTGGCAGTGCGGCACGCTGCAGGTGGATTGCGTGATGCCCGAGCGGCTCGACGCGCTGTACGTCGCCGAGAACGGGGAGCGGCGGCGGCCGGTGATGCTGCACCGGGCGATCCTGGGCAGCTTCGAGCGGTGGCTGGGCGTGCTGATCGAGCACTACGCCGGGCGCTTCCCGCTATGGCTGGCGCCGGTGCAGGCCGTCGTCGCCAGCATCGTGAGCGACGCCGAGCCTTACGCGCGCGAGGTGCAAGCCGCGTTGCAGGAAGCGGGCTTGCAGGCGGAGCTGGACGTGCGCAACGAGAAGATCAACGCCAAGGTGCGCGAGCACAGCGTGCGCCATGTGCCATACCTCGTGGTCGTCGGGCGGCGTGAGGCGGAGCAGGGCACGGTGGCGCTGCGACGGCTGGGCGGGGAGGCACAAGAGATCCTGCCGCTTGGCGAGGCCGTTGCGCGCCTCGCGGGCGAGGCGATGCCGCCCGACCTCGCACGGTTGGCCTACGGATCGCACGCGATGCTTGATTCCGGGCACGAGCAGGCCCATGACAAACGGCGCGCGTCCTGAGACGCCGCATACCTAGAGGCTACCAGAGGAGAGCACCATAGCCAGAGGTCCCATGCAAGCCGCTCCAGGCCGAGATGGCCCCCGCGTCAACGAGGAGATCCGCGTCCCTCAGGTCCGCTTGATAGACCAGGACGGCGAGATGCTCGGCGTGATGAGCGCGCGCGACGCCCTGTCCCGCGCCTATGCCGCTGGGCTCGATCTGCTCGAGATCAGCCCGAATGCCGACCCGCCCGTCTGCAAGATCCTTGACTTCGGCAAGTTTAAATACGAGCAACAGAAGAAGCGGAACGAGGCGAAGAAGAAGCAGAAGATCGTCGAAATCAAAGAAGTCAAGGTTCGCCCGAACATTGATGAGAACGACTATCAGGTTAAGATGCGCGCCATGAAATCGTTCATTGACGAGGGTGACAAGGTTAAGGTCACGCTCCGCTTCCGTGGCCGCGAGATGGCGCACCAGGATATCGGCGTGCGCGTCCTGGAGCGGATCAGGGACGAGCTTGAGGCGCAGACGAAGGTCGAGCAGATGCCGCGGATGGAGAACCGGCAGATGGTCATGGTGCTCGCGCCGCGCTAGCGCTGGGCTTGCCTCCTAGGGCATCATGCCGCGCCAACGGAGGCGGTCGGGGGGAATCAATGAATTACGATCAGCATTTTCAGGACACGCTCGCCACGCTCCGGGCGGAGGGCCGCTATCGCACGTTCGCGACTCTTGCCCGCATCGCCGGCGAGTTCCCGGCTGCGCGCTACTACGACCGAGCGACCGGTGATGCTCGGCGCGTTACCGTGTGGTGCAGCAACGACTATCTTGGCATGGGGCAGCACCCGGCGGTGATAGACGCCACCTGTCGTGCCGTGCGTGAGGACGGCGCGGGTGCAGGTGGCACTCGAAACATCGCTGGCACCAATCGCCACCACATCGAGCTTGAGAAGGAGCTGGCGTCGTTGCACCGCAAGCAGGCGGCGCTCCTGTTCAGCTCTGGATACATGTCGAATGAAGCGACGCTGAGCACGCTGGCGAAGCTGCTGCCGGGCTGCGTGATCTACTCGGATGCCTTGAACCATGCCTCGATGATCGAGGGTATGCGCCATGCGGGTTGCGAACGCTGCATCTTCCGCCATAACGACGTCGCGCACCTGGCCGAGCTTCTGGCCGCGGCGGAACCGGGGCGGCCCAAGATCATTGCTTTCGAGTCGGTCTATTCCATGGACGCCGACTTCGCGCCAATTCCTGCCATCGTCGAGCTGGCGGAGCGGCACGACGCGATCACTTACCTCGATGAGGTACACGCGGTCGGCCTCTACGGTCCCGAGGGCGCGGGGGTGGCGGCGCGTGACGGCGTGATGGACCGGATCACGGTCATCGAGGGCACGCTCGCTAAGGCGTTCGGTGTGACAGGCGGCTACATCGCTTCCTACGCGAGCCTGGTGGATGCGGTGCGGAGCTATGCGCCGGGCTTTATCTTCTCGACCTCGCTTCCGCCCGGCATCGCAGCGGGTGCTACGGCGAGCGTGCGCACGCTGCGCGCGTCCCCCGAGTTGCGTGAGCGGCACCAGGAACGGGCGGCGCTGGTGAAAAGCCGGCTACGGGCGATTCGCGTGCCGGTTATGCCATCCGAAACGCACATCGTCCCGGTGATGGTCGGCGACGCTGCGCTGTGCAAGCGGGCGAGCGATCTGCTGCTGGACCGGCACGCGATCTATGTGCAGCCGATCAACTACCCGACCGTCCCGCGGGGCACCGAGCGGCTGCGGGTCACGCCGACGCCGTTCCACGACGATGTGGCGGTAGAGGGACTGATCGCGGGCATGGGCGACGTTTGGGGGAGATTGAACTTGCCGCGGGGATAGCGGCTTGCTTTGAAAGCCCCCTCCGTTCGGCGTCGCACCCGGCCCAGCCGGGCTGATCCGGCGCGAGCCTGCAATGAAGTGGTAAAACGTCGCGCGACGGCCTATGCCGCTTTGGCGGCGTAGCTCTGGCTGATTGTCCGGATGCTGGGACGTGCTCGCCAGGTTCGGACGGATGAAAATAGGGCTTGCCCAGGCGCCCCAGGAAACCATACCACTTCGGCCACGATGGCGGTCCCACACGCGGACGGCGCTCCCTTCTGGACAAGATGGAACAGCTCACTCCCCTGCAGGTTCTGCTCGCCGTGATGCAGCGCAAATGGGACGGTGGGGACGAGGAAGAGGCCGCGACGCTCGCGCGCGCGGCGGCGCCTTACGTGCGTTCGCGTGCCACATCCAAACGCAACAACCCGGACCTGAGCCAGCTCACCGATGCCGAGCTCGATGCCTACGGAAAAGGACGGGGAATGGAGGCTGAGGCGCAGGATCAGGCGTAGCCTCGCGGGCTGGGCGCGGTTCGCGCTCGCGCCGCAGGGACAGGTGCCGGCGCGGCATCACAGGCTGCTGCTTAAGGAGTTGGCGGCGGTCAGCGCGGGGCGGGTGGACCGGCTTATGCTGCTGCTGCCGCCGGGGCATGCAAAGAGCACCTACGCGAGCCTGGTGTTCCCGCCGTGGTTCCTGGCGCGTCATCCGCGGGCACAGGTGCTCGCGGTGTCGCACACGCAAGCGCTGGCTCGGCATTTCGGGCTGGGGGTGCGTGGGCTGATCGCGGCGCACGGCGCGCGGCTAGGGATCGCGCTCGACCCGGCAAGCCGGGCAGCGCAGCGGTTCGGGCTGGAGACGGGCGGAGGTTACTTCGCGGTCGGCGTGCGCGGGGCGCTCGCGGGGAGACGGGCGGATCTGCTGCTCGTGGATGACCCGGTGAGGAATCAGGCGGAGGCGGAGCGGCGCGAGGCGCGCGATGCCATTTGGGATTGGTGGCGGTCGGACGCGGTAACCCGGCTGAAGCCAGGGGGGCGGGCGGTCTTGGTGATGACGCGGTGGCATCCGGACGATCTGGGCGGGCGGCTGCTCGCGTCGGCGGATGCGTGGCGCGTGGTGCGGCTGCCGGCGCTGGCGGAGCCGGGCGACCCGCTGGGGCGGGCGGAGGGCGAGGCGCTGTGGCCCGAGTGGGAGGGGCGCGAGGCGCTGTTGAGGAAACAGGCGATCCTAGGGGAGCGCGCGTTCGCGGCGCTGTTCCAGCAGGTGCCGCGGGCGGCGGAGGGCGGGCTGTTCCGGGTCGGGCGGATCGTCATGGCGCAGCAGGCGGAGGCTGGGGGCGTGCGAGCCTGGGACCTGGCGGCGAGCAGCGGGGCCGGGGCGGACTGGACCGTGGGGCTGCGGCTGGTGCGCCGGGCGGATGGCGGGTTCCTGGTGGCGGATGTGGTGCGGGCGCGGGCGGAGCCGGCGGGGGTCGAGGCGCTGGTGCGACGGACGGCGGAGCGGGACGGGCCGGGCGTGGTAATCGCGCTGCCGCAGGACCCTGGGCAGGCCGGGCGGGCGCAGGTCGGGTGGCTGGCACGGGCGGTGGCCGGGCATCGCGTGGTGGCGACGCCGGAGACGGGGTCGAAGACGCTGCGGGCGCAGCCGGTGGCGGCGCAGGTGAACGCGGGGAATGTCCGGTATTATGTAGCAAGCACACCTCACGCCCGGTCCCGCTAAGCTGCTGATTCCCATATAGTCTCCGCCTTCCCGAACGCAATGAGGGCAGGATGACCGAGCATGTTGTTGCGGCCTTGGCGAAACGCCGTGCCGAGCTGTCCGGAGAGGCTGACGCGCTGCGCACACGGCTCGCGGGCCTGATCGCGGACATTGGCCACATAGACGCCGTGATCCGACAGATTGACCCGAGCTACGATCTTGCCCGCATCCGGCCGAGGCGCCCGCGTGCGGCGGAGACGGCGCGCCTGGGGGATCGCAGCCGGGCGCTGCTCGATATGCTACGCGAGGCTGGCGAGCCGTTGAGCACGGCGGAACTGGTGCAACGGCTCATGGAGCAGCAGAAGCAGGACACGGGAGACCGGCGGCTTGTGACGCTGCTCGTGAAGCGCATCGGGACCACGCTCACGCGGCAGGAGCGAAGGGGCGCGGTGCGGGCGATCAGGGAAGAGGGACGGGTGACGCTTTGGGAGGTAGCGAGGTAGGCCGTGCTGACAAGACAGAAGAGGCGCGGGACGGTGCGGGGCGTCCGCGAGGAAGGGCGGGTTATACAGTGGGAGATCGCGAGGTAGTAGGGCGTAGTTGTTCAATGCATTGGGACCACACTGGCGCGGCAGAAAGGAAACGGGACGGTAGGGGGGCGTTAGGAGGGTGGGGCGGTCAGTGGCATGACAAACGACGCCGCTCTAATTCTAAGACGACCTGCCGCAAACTCTTGGTCGTCCGCCCTGAACCAAACTTCGATTATGTCGCCGGCTCTGAGAGGCGTAAAGCGAAGATTCAATACAGCTTGCAATATCTTCGTCGAGGATGTTGTGTCGTCATCGCCAGTATATTGCTGGCTCTCCATAGGCAGTTCTTGATATTCAGACTTTGGCTGGCCCGGCACAATAATCTTAGCGAAGCACTTACTAATATTGTAGCTAGCGGGCCACCGCGCATGCAGCAAAACAGAGAGCCGGTCGGTCGGCAACGGGGTGTCCGCTAGAACGAGGTCGTTGATATACTGACCCATTAGGCTTATTTTGTTGCCCATCTCCAGACGAATGTCGTCAAAGAAAAATGCCAAAGCGGTGATTGGGGACACGTCCGGCATTTAAACTCCAGTCGCTGTGACAACCATAGTTGGCTTACCTGGAATAACCGAAGAAAGAATCTGTATAGAAGGGCGCGATCCGCTTGCCGGGATTTGCCGCACTTGCGATTGCGAGATTAAGTTCAATCGCTGGATGAAATTCTTTCCCTCGATCTTATCATCATCAATTTTCGATAAAGAAAAAACCCAAGTCCTGCCAAGCGCCATGGCCCAGAGAACCGCGGTCGACACTCTCATGTCACCTTCGCGACGTACCATTCTGCTAGCAGCAGAGGGCGATATGCCCAGCCGAGCCGCGAGTTTGATTCACACCAACTTTTTCCTCAACAGATGCAGCAAGAAGCAAATCTCGCATGTTGCTCAGAGCAAGAGAAACCTCTTGCTCATCGGGGTCGGTGTGGACGGATTCTACCTCTCCACCAAGCATCTCGGCAATCTCGGCCACCTCAGCAGGCGTTGGTTCCACAGCCGTCATGCTTCCATCTTTCTTTCGTTGAACAAGTCAACAAGGTCAGATGAAGGTGTCAATTTCTAAGTCAAAAAGTCTCTGTGAAAAAGCCAACACCTCATCACCGTAAGAACAATATAGCTCTTTATTAGCGTGTGTATTGTTTGCTGAATTTAGGATGTGAGCTATGTAGGTTCCTGTCGCAACAAGGCCGAACGTTCTAGTTTGTTCCGTCTTCATTTCGACAACCGCTTGTCTAGTCGATCTCATGCGTTCAAAAGGCGGGTCCATGCCGAAACCTATCTTGCGCACCAACTGCTCTAGCGGGCGCCCAATGACGAACGTCTCCACGAGGCCGCAAACCCGGCCACGGTCTGAGAGGTCCATTGCAACGAGATCAATTTCAGGCACGTCAGGCTCGGGCTCGGCGGAGGCGGAGTCAGCCGGCTCATCCCACCAGCGAGCGCTGTGACTACCCTCTTTGCCGGCTAGTGCGCGGACTGCAGTCGCCCATCGTTGGCTGTAGTAGAAGTTTCGTTTCAACATCCTACTACCAGTCGGTTCCCACGCCTTGAGTAGCTTGAGTTCGACCAATTTGGCGATAGTGAACGACAAAGTCAACACCTAGGGCTCTGACGCGCGCCTAGGTGGCATCAGAAATCGCCGGATCGCCTGACGTGCGCGGTATAGCTAAACGTCAGTGAACCTCTGTGTCAACTTTAAGTGCGTTGCCTCTGCCAATATCCCGCCCACTGCCGCGACACCGGATGCCCGAGCGCAGCGCCTGTAGCCGTCTGATGCAGCGCCCCGTTCGCCTGACGCCGGTTGTCCTCGCGCCACGCCATTTCCACGGCGTAGGCCGCGAGATATCTGCCGCTGATGTGGTGGTGCTGCCCCAGCTCGGCGCGGCGGAGGCGTGAGAAGAAGCTCTCGGCTTGGTTCGTGCAGGCGCCGTCGAGAGAGAATGCGACCTTATGGTTGATCCGCTTCACGTCATAGAAGGCGTGCAGCATGTCCCAGCCGTTGGCTTCGTCGGCATGGACGATGGAGCCGGCCGCGATCCGCTCGCGGATCAGCTTCACGGCGTCGCTCTCTTGCTTCACGACGAAGGGCAGCGTCCGGCCAGTCTCGCCGCGTTCACGAGCGACGACCACGACCTGACGCTTGCCCGTCCGCCGCTCGGCCAGGCGCCGGTCCTTACGGTCTTCCTTCCGGTTCTCCGGCTTAACGTGCCCGCCGAAGTAGGCGCCATCAACCTCGACGGTGCCGGACAGCGTTACCTCAGTTTGCTCGGCCGCAAGAGCTTCGCGCAGCTTGTGGGCGAGCACAAAGGCGGTCTTATACTGCACGTCGAGGTCGCGGCCGAGCTGTAGGGCGGAGACGCCCTTGACCGCGTTCACGAAGATGGCGATGGCGGCAAGCAGGTCCCGGATCGGCAGCTTGCGGGAGGCGAAGATGGTGCCGGACGTAACGCTGAACTGATGCAGGCACGCTTTGCACTTCCAAATGCGCCGCGCCGTGTAGGCGTAAACCGCAGCGCAGTTGCAGCGCGGACAGAATGCCTCCCCGCCGTTGTCGGCGAAGCGGATCGCAACGAACCGGGCGTGTGCCTCATCGTCGCTCATCCGCATGATGGCCTTGAGGCTCAGCGTCCGGGCGGCGACGGAGAGGAGGAAGTGCTGGGCCACGGTGGAATTCCTCAACCTGATTTGGTGAGGTCCACATTAATTGGTTATCTGGACAAGGTCAACAGGAAATGGTGGCCTTGACCTAGATTGGTGGCGTTCCTATCGTAAGGGCATGATCTCTCCTGAACAAAGCCGGGCCGCACGGGGCTGGCTGAATTGGAACCAGCAGGAGCTAGCTGACCGCGCCAAAATCTCGCTCAGCACGGTGCGAGACTTCGAGACGGGCAAGCGGGTGCCGATCAGGAACAACCTAGACGCTATGCAGCAGGCGCTAGAAGCAGCGGGCGTTAGCCTCCTAGCGGACGCGGGCGGCAAGCCCTTGGGCATCTCTCGCAGAAATGCCCAGGAAGAGGCCGGGCGGGCATAGGCTACGCAGCGTCGAGATGGCGGGAGACGAACAGGTCAGCCTGTCGGAAAGTGTAATACATCGCCGGCACAACGGGCAGCCCGAGCTTAAACCAGAGCTGGCTAGCGGCCTGGGTTCCAAAGGTATGCCGAGCCTCAGTGACCTGCCGGAGCTTGTAGCTTTCCGGCGCCTCAGTCTCCTGGGGCGGCGCGATTACCTCTCCGCTGCCTGCCCGCTCGTCCCGGCCATAAAAATGGCGGAAGAGGACCCCGTAGCACTCGCGTTTGTAGGTAAGCACGCGCCGGCGAGTCTCCTCATCGCGAACTCGGCTATCGTCAATTGTGAACAACCAACCATTCACCAAGTCGAGCCGAAGGAGAGTTGTTTCCTGGGGTCCGCCGGTGGAAGGCATCACCGTGACGGTGATGCCTTCTGACAGAATGGGATCGTCACGAAGACGCTTCCACTGCGAACGCCAAGCCAGCCCAAGCGCATCGCAAATCGGCTTGACTGCCACAAACACTCCATCCTCGCGCCTGATGGCAAAGAGAGTATCGGTCCGAAAGGCGATCGTTATGACATTAAGCATTTATGCCCCCTGCTCGGCAGAAGAACTGCATGACGACGCTGGCGCAGTGTTGACTGCCCGCGACTGATCCAGCCGAAAGACGATCTCCGCATTCTGCGTGCGGCGGTTGCGCTGGGCTTCCTCGCGCAGCCAATTCTTTAATGAAGAGGGAAGGCGCACCTTAATCTGAGGCGATTGTCGATTCATGCGGCAACTCCAAAGGGACCCATGTGATCCCTTCTGACCGGACCACATGGGTCCCCTTGGAGTCAAGCCTCATGTGGTCCATAATGGGTCCATGCGACGCGAAGACCCACAATACAAGCTCCGCATCCCGGCTGCTCTAAAAGAGCAGCTAGGAATTGCCGCTCAGCACAATGGACGTTCAGTGAACGCGGAAATAGTTGATAGACTTATGAAGTCGTTCTCTGCGGAAGGTGAAATCGAAAGGATAGCCGACAAAGCTGCTCTAATTGGCACTTCTTGGTTTTTGGTTGAGACTTTATCTTGCATCAAGGAATCAAAATCACTTCCGGACGGAATGGATGAGATTGAAGCGCACGCACGAGGGGAGGTTGCAAACTACCCTGAGCAGCTAGCAAAACTATCTGATAGACTTCGCGCGCTCTCACGCGCGACTCAGAATTACCATGCACTTAAAGCTCAGATGGGTAATGGCGAGAAGAAGGATACTTAAATAGCGCTTACCAACAATGCTAGGTGTGTCTGCTACATAATACCGGGAATGTCAGCGTGCTGGATGCGGCCTGGGCGCCGGGGTTCCTGGAGGAGCTCGCAGATTTTCCGGGTGGCGCGAAGGACGATCAGGTGGACGCGCTGAGCCGGGCGTTCGGACTGCTCGTGGAGCAGGGACGGGGGGCGCGGGCGGTCGCGGGTGGGGTGATGGGGCGGTAGCTCTCGAATACTCCGACGGCCGTCTCGATCCGCACCTAATTCTTTTTGGGTTGAAAGCACAACAATACTTCGCTGCGGCTTTGCAGGGCCTCCGCGACCTGAGCGCGGCAACTTTACAATGGAGACACCATGCTGCGAACGCTCGCCGGATTATGGCCGGCAGATTCGGCGATGCCAGCGCGCGCGCACCGTTTGCTGCTGTATCGGCGGGTGCTGGACGGCACGCTGTATGACGCGCTGCCGCACGAGTTCCACGAGGAGCGGACCGGGGGCGGGGAGTACATCCCGCTGCGGATGCGCCGGCCGAGCGTGCGCTACGCGCTGGCGCGGGTGGTGGTCGAGGATGCGGTAGGGCTGCTGTTCGGGGAGGGGATGTTCCCCCGGCTGACCAGCGCGGACGGGGCGGTGCAGGAGACGCTGGGGCGGCTGGCGGCGGAGATGCGGCTCGGGCCGGTGATGACCGAGGCGGCGCTGCGGGGCAGCGTGGGGAGTGTGGCGCTGCACCTGCGCATCCTGGGGCACCGGCCGTTCGTGGAGGTGCTGGAGAGCGCGTATCTGACGCCGGAGTGGGACGCGGCCGAGCCGGACCGGCTGGTGCAGGTGGTGGAGCGCTACAAGGTGGCGGGCAGTGCCTTGATCGCGGCCGGGCAGGCGGCGGAGGCAGGGGAGAGCTACTGGTTCGAGCGGCGGTTCACGGCGGAGGAGGAGCAGTGGTTCCGGCCGCAGCCGGTCGGCGTCGCGGGGCCGATGCGGCTCGATGCGGCGCGCACGGTGCGGCACGGCCTAGCCCATCCTATTCACCGGGCTGACGCTCATCGGGGGTTGCTGAGCAATAGACGCGGTTGGGCGATGCGTCTGCGTGCCGCGATTTTGGCTCGAAGGTGGTGGGCGCTGGGGGTTTGTGGGACGGGGCGGGTCTGGGGGCGATAGCCCCGGCCATCATGGCCCGGCGAGTTGCAGGCTGCGTGCGACGCCGCGGAACAACTCGGCTTCGGGGCACGCTGCCGCGAACGCGATGCGGACCCGTGTGGCGGTCTCGGTGATGCGCCCGGCGATCTTGAGCAGGCGCAGCCGCAGAGTGGCGAACTCGGCGGTGGCGAGTGGCTGCGGCTTGGGGATGGCGTCGCGCACCGTCAGCATCAGCCAGTAGGCGGCGGTGTGCAGCACAAGGCGCACCTGGTTGGCGAGCGGCGATCGGCAACTGGTGCGGTCGGAGGCGAGCTGGCCCTTGTGCAGCTTGATCAGGTTCTCGGCCTGACCACGTGCGCAATAGAGCGTGTCGTAGAGCCACTCGGCGCTGCCGCGGCGCAGGTTGGTCACCACGCAGCGGATGTCCAATCCCATGGTGCTGGCCTCGATCCTGGCCGAGACCCGGCGCTCGCAGGCCCAGGACTTGGCCCCGTAGCGGACCTCGGCGTAGCGGCGCAGCACCGGCGCTTGGGCCTCGGCGCGTCGCACCCGGACATCGTCAGCGGCCGCCTCGAGCAGCCGGTTCAGCACGGCATTGCCGGGCAGGCCGAAGATGTAGTCCACAGCGTTGGCCTCGCACCACGCCATCACCTCGGGGCGGCCGTAATGGCCATCGCCGCGCAGGGTCAGCCGCGTGGCCGGCCAATGCTGTCGGATGCGTCGCACCAGACGCCGGACGTGGCTTCGGACCTCGTGCCCGGACGGTGTCTTGCCGGGCCGCAGCAGGATCGCGACCGGGCGCGACGTGGCGGTGTCGTAGACATGGATCGGCATGAAGCAGCGTTCGTCGTGGTGAGCGTTGAACAAGGAGAGCTGCTGGTGGCCGTGCACCACATCGACGGTGTCGTCGATGTCCAGCGTCACCGCCTTAGGCGGCCGGGCGTAGCTGGCGCAGTAGGTATCGACCATGGCGTAGGTCAGGCGCACGACCTCGCGGAGCGTGGGCACGTTCTCCCAGCGCGACACGGTCGGCTGCGAGCATAGATCGCCGCCGCTGTCCGGCAGGCGGCCGCAGGCGAGCTTGAAGCCGGGGTCGGTGCGCAGATGATCGAGGTCGTCGGCGTCCTCGTAGCCGCATGCGATGGCCAACATGCGGGCGCGCAGGATATCGGCGACGCTGTGCGTCACGAACAGCGGGTTTCGCGGGTCGGCGATCAACCGTGCCAAGCAGTCGGCCAAGCCGAGGCGCCGCTCGGCGGCGGCCAGCAGCATGACGCCACCATCCGAGGTGATCCGCCCGCCATCAAAGGCAGCGGTGAGCTTCTTGCGCCCGATGGCTGGAAAGAGGAATGGCGCAGTCGTATCGTCGGACATGGCGGGTGTGGCCTAGCGTGATCGGGGTAACGGATGGCTTCGACACCCAATCCGTAAACACCATCAGCAGCTTACGCCACACCCGCTACCGAATCTCAGCCATGCCCTGAATAAGATCGGCTAGGGTTCGTGCCGATCGTGTGGGTCAAGAACCTGCCGGGCGGCGCGGCGCCGGACGGGGGGTGCACGTTCCAAGCCGCGATCGAGACTGGGATCGAGATCGACTACCAGCTGAGCCAGGCAGGACGGGCGCTGAAGTATAGCGCCGACCCGACGCTGCTGATCAAGGAGCCGGCGGGGGTCGAGGGCGAGCTGGTGCGCGGGGCCGGCAACGCATTGGTGCTGAGCGAGCGCGGCGACGCGAAGCTCTTGGAGATCGGCGGCGGGGCGTCGGGGGCGGTGCTGGAGTATGTGCGCTTCCTGCGCGAGCCGGCGCTGGAGGCGGTGCACGGCAACCGGGCGGACCGCAGCGCTCTGGGGGGCCTGCGTCGGGGCGGGCGATGGCGGTGGCGCAGCAGGGGCTGCTATGGCTGGCGGGGAGCCTGCGGGTGGCCTACGGCGAGGGCGGGCTGCTGCCCTTGGCGCGGATGTTGCTGCGGGCGCACGCGCGCTATCCGCTGCGGGTGGGGGGTGCTGTGCTGCCGGCGCTCGATGCGGAAGCGGGGCTGGGGCTGGCGTGGCCGCCGTGGCAGGCGCCGGGCAGCGAGGAGCGGGGGCGCGATGCCGGCACGCTGAGCACGCTGGCAGACGCCGGGCTGATCAGCCGGGCAGTGCGGTGGTGCTGGTGGCAGGGCAGTATGGGCTAGTGACTCACCATATACGCGGCAGCGTGCACGAAGTACCGAAGATGTGCGAGAGCCTTGGTCGTTCAGAGGCGGCGCACATGCGCGAGGATAGCGAAAATAGTGCTTGCCCAAGTGCCCCAGAAAACCATACCACTTTGCTCACAATGCCGGTTCCGCCTACAGACGGCTTCCCTAGACGAAATGAAGCGGGTTGCTACTCTGAGGTTTGCTTTTCCGTCTACGTCGAAGCAAGTTCCGAGATGTTGGATGGCTTTGCGCGATGAGGTCGCGGGCGGTTGTGCCGATCCCCGGATCAAGTCGGGGAGGCTATGACGTTATTATTAATAAATCAACTCTGTAGCCGCGATTGACGCTGACCAACGCAGCGTACGGTTGCACAAAGGCACTCAACAGGAACATGTCTCACGGCGAACGCTCGCCGCGCTGAAGCAATTACCCGCGGATTATGTGCTGCCGACACTGGCAGCTAAGTTACAACGCATCAGGAGATTCAGAATGAGCGAGGGTGAGGCGCCGCAGGATGCGGCTCCCGACTACGCGGGCGAGCTGGTGAAGATGCGCCTGCGCGTTGCGGATGCTGAGCTGCGGGCGGCGGGTACGAAGGCTGGGATACAGGATCTCGATGCGCTCAAGATGGTGAGCGAGGAGGATCGAGACGGCGCAGCGGAGCCGGGCGGGGCGGAGAAGGCGGTCGCCAAGCTGCGCAAGGAGAAGCCCTGGCTGTTTGCGGCGAGCACCAGCCCGGCGGCGCGGGCGCCTGTGGCGGGACCAGTCGCGCCAACGGACGCGATGGGGATGACCCGCGAGGAATGGCGGGCGGCGCGGGCAGTGCTGCTGCGGAAGCAAGGCTTCGTCGCGGTAGCGTCTCTCGGCGGCGCTCACTCAGTAACAATCCGAGCTTCTTGAAGTCGTTGATGGCTCGGGTCAAGTCCGGCCATGACGGAAGCGGCGTCTGCGCTCGCTTCCCACAGTCTCTTCGACCGAAACAACCCTTCACTGACGGGACCGCAAGCACATGGGTATTTCGAATTTTCCTGCTGGCGCTGCAAGAGGTGATCGAGACGGGGTTCCTGCAGCGTGAATTTCAAGAGGCGCTGCGGTCGCGGCTCGGGTATCGGGCGTGCGCGGATCAGGAAGAATTCGCGGTCGGGATCGGTGAGACGCTGACGAAGACGCGCGCCGGGCTGCGGCCGGCGGTGACGCAGCCGATCATCGCGAGCCAGAACACAAACCTGGACAACGGGTTGTCCCCGGCCAACTGGGGCGTGGAGCAATACACGCTGACGCTGCAGCATTATGCGGCGACGAGCGACCTGAACGTGGTGACAAGCCGGGTCGCGATCGCGGACATGTTCCTGCGGAATGCTGCGACGAATGGGGAGCAGGCGGCGCGGTCGCTCGACGATCTCGCGCGGAACGCGCTGTTTGGGCCGTATCTCGGCGGCAACACGCAGGTGCGGACGACGCTGACCAGCGCGGGGCCGCAGGTGGCGGTGGACGACATCCGCGGGTTCCAGCAGGGCTGGGTTTATGGCGTGCCGACGCCGATCAGCTCCAGCGTCACGCTGACGGTGACGGTGGGCGGAGATGCCTACACGCTGGTCGGGACGCAGGCGGACGCAGTCAACGTGAGCACGGCGCCGGGCGGCGTGTCGGGGGTGCTGACGTTCTCGGGTAACGTGACGGTGACGGACGGGACGGCGGGGAACGCCGTGGTGGCGGCGACTGCCAGCCCGATTCTGCGGCCGAACGGGCGGGCGACGAGCGCCCAGATCGCGGCGGGCGATCAGCTCACGATGGCGAACCTACTCGACGCGGTGGCGACGCTGCGGCTGAACGCGGTGCCGGAGATCGATGGGGCTTACAACTGCTATCTCGATCCGGTGAGCGCGCGGCAGCTGTTCTCGGACACGGCGTTCCAGCGCCTGTTCCAGGGGGCGACCAACAGCAACCAGGTGTTCCGCCAGGGGATGGTCAACGACTTCCTCGGGCTGCGCTTCGTGTCCACGACGGAGGCCTACGTGCAGCCGCACCCGACGATCGCAGGGGCGATGATCCGGCGGCCGATCGTGGTTGGGCAGGGGGCGTTGATCGAGGGGCAGTTCGCGGGGATGGGCGGTCACCGAGTTTGCGCCTGAGGGAAGCCTCGTGCACATGGTCGATGGCGTCGCAATGGTGACGCGCGAGCCGATTGACCGCTGCGGCAGATCATCGCGCAGAGCTGGTACTGGATCGGTGCGTTCTGCGCGCCGACCGACACCACGACGAATCCGACATCATCCCGACGGCGACGAACGCTGCCTACAAGCGGGCGGTGGTCATCGAGCACCTGGGCTAAGGCGATGCTGACACCCTCGGAGCTGGCGGACGCGCGGCGGTTCTGCGGCTACCCGGCGTTCGGGGGGCCGGCGATGGGCGGCGGCGGGTGGCGCTTCTTCACGGCCTACGGCGCGCTGGAGTTCCGGCTCGCCAACCTGCAGGACGTGGAGGAGGCCATCCTTCGGCGCCAACTCGGGCAGTGCTGCGCGCTCGAGGCGGCGGTGCCGGAGGCCAGCGAGACGCTGGGGACGGCGAGTGCCGGGCCTTGGAGCGCAATCCCATGGAGGTGCTGAGCGGCTGCGGCTGCTCGATACGTGGCGGCGGCGCATCTGCGGCTTCCTCGGCGTTCCTCCTGGGCCTGGGTCTCGGCAGCCCGAACTGCCGGCGCTCGTCGTATGACAGGTGCGGAGCGGCTCGCCGACACGATCAACCGCGGCATGGGGCAGGCGGCACTGCGGGTAGGCGAGGAGTGCGACGTGTTCCGGCCGGAAGGAGCGGAGCTGCCGCTCGATCCGGAGCGGCGACTGGTGTGGCTCGCCTGCGCGTTCAGCGCGGGGGCGCCGGGATTTAAGCGGGCGCCGCTGCCGGGCAAGCCGCATTGGTATGCGGTGCTGGATGCAGCCTACGTGCAGGTGGGCGATTACTTGCGGGGCGGCCGGGCACGTTCTTCGTGGCGTCGCTCGAGACGCTCGCGCCGCCGCTCGTCGTGCGGTGCGACCGGGTGCTGGATCTGGTGCGGGCCGAGGAGGCGCCGATCGCCGGGCTGGAAGGCTACGGCGGGGAGACACGCTGGACGCTGCGGACGCTACTGCGCGGGTGGCCGGCGAGCGTGCTTACGGATTACCGCGGCGCCGCGCGGCGCGCTGCCGGCGGATGGGGCGGGGACGACTTGGCGCGGTGCTGCTGCCGGTGCTGCCTGAGGCACCACGGGCGGCGGATCTGCTGGTGAGCGGAAGATGGGACGCGGCTCGTGGTCGCCTCCGCCGAGGGCACGGCGGAGGGATGGCGGCTGCTCGCGCGGCAGGCGGAGGCTATAGGAATGGCGGGGCAGGGGCCAGAGCCAGGCGGACGTGGAAGCGGCGCTCGCCGCGTTCGCGCTTGGGGCATTCATCCGCGTCGCCGCCGCCGATGCCGTTCATGGAGCCATTCCCCTGGCCAGTGCGCGTGCATCGAGGCTGGCCGCTGCCGGTGTCGCTCAACGCGGCGCTCGCGGCAGAGACGGTGACGGTCACGGTGCGGGCGAAGCCGGGGAGCTGGGCGGGAGACGACGCGCTGGCCTTCGAAGTGGCAGACGGTTCCGGTCGTGCCGGGGCTCACGGTCACTGCGGCGGGCGACACGGCGGTGTTCGCGGGTGCGGGCGGAGTTGGGCAGATCGCAGGTGTCGCCGCCGACGGTCAGGGCTGGGTCTATCGCTGCCAGGTGGGTGACACGGCCGCGCTGGTCGCGTGGAGCCTGGCGCAGCTCGTGCTGCCACAGCGGCTGGCGATCGCGAGCGGGACGAGTTTGCGGCTACCCGGTGCGACTGACCTGTTCGCGCGCACGGGGGCGGATGCGATGGCGAGCCGGGAAAAGCGGCGGCAGGAGCAGGTGTTCGAGATCCTGCTGTGGTGCCCCAATCCGTTTGCCCGGGACTGGGCTGGGGCGCTGCTCGACCTCGCAGTGGGAGAGACGCCGTTCCTGGACGTGGCATGGTCAGGCGTGCCGACTGCTCGGGCGCGGCGTGTCGGATGACGACGGGGCGGAGACGGCGCGCCTCTACAAGCGCGAGGCTGAGCTGCTCGTGTATACCTGATGCTGGAACGGGCGCTCCAGCCAACGATGCTGTTCGGAATCGGTGCAGGGACGGGCAGGGCCATTCAGTTCTGGCTTGAGATGCCGAGGGCGAGCAGCCGGTCGAAGCTGAGCGCATTGACGTGGAGCGCTTCGCGGACGTTCTTGACGCCGCTGGCGCGCAGGATGTTGAGGGCGAGCGAGCGCAGGCGGGCCATCACGTCGGGCCGGTTGCGGATGCGGCTGGCGTCCTCGTCGAGGCTCACGTCCCGGACGTAATGGGCGCGGTTCTCAATGCCCCAGTGAGCACGGATGGCGTGTGCGAGGGTCTTGGCATCGTGGTGGGCCTGGCAAGCGTAGTAGCCGACCTCCGCGCGGGTGGGCCACAGGCCGGAGCCGGTATCCTTGATGTAGGTCAGGCGCGAGACCCGGGCCGCGCAGGCGACCAACTCCTGCCAGGGCGCGTCCAGTTGCCCGGCGGTGTCGAACACTTTAACGCACCGGTGCTCCTGGCGGCCGTGGCGGCGGCGATCCGCGGTCTCGTGGCAGCTAAGGGGAGACTGCTCGGCGCAGAGCTTGGCCAGGGTCGCATGCAGGGTGGGCTGGTTCTGCTTGACCCGGACCAGCAGCGCGTTGCCGGTCGCGGCGGCTTGTGCAAACCCCTCCCTCTGGCAGTGCAGCGCGTCGGCGGTGAACAGCACGCCCGTAAGGCCAAGCTCTGCGATCAGCTGCGGCACCGCCGCGATCTCGTCCGGCGCCCCGGCCAGCTCCTGATGGGCGAGGATGAGAGCGGCGTCGCTGGCAAAACGCACCGAGCACATGCTACCGCCCTGCGCTCGTCCATGTGGTCGAAGCTGCCGCGCAGCGTCTTGCCGTCGAGCGCGACTGTGCGCTTCCCTTCTACCCTGGTGCTGGTATTCAGCGCGCGAGCATGGCGGCGGAAGGCGGCCTCCAGGTCGTCGCGGTCGAGCGCCAGGAAGAGATGGCGCAGCGTGTTCACGGCCGGGGCGCGCCGGAAGCGGGCGCCGAAGACGGCGTTCAGGCGCTCGCGTTGTAGGGTGATGAAGGTGATGATGCCCCGGTAGGACGTCGCCCCCGCGAGCACGGCGAGGACCGAGGACAGCAGCAGGTGGCGCATGCTGTAGCGCTGTCCCTGGGCGCGGCGTGGGTCGCGCACCTCGGCGAGCGCGGCAAGCAGCAAAGCAAACGGCACTGGGGCGACCTCCGCGTCGGTGAGAAGTCGCTTCCATAGATCCTGCCCTACCTTGTTGCTGCTGGCGCTCCGGATAAGCAGCGCTCAGACCGTCATCGGCAGAACTGCATGGCCCTGGGGCATCCCCTCCCTTGGCATCAGGGCCATTCAATTCTGCCGTAGCGGGCTTGGCGTGAGCGGGGCGGGGTGACGTGACAGCTGTATGGAGGCGGCCTTCCCGCTTTGTGAGGTCGCCCTGTGCCATTCGCCTTCCTGCTCGCCGCACTCGCCGAAGTGCCCGACCCGCGCCGTGCCCAAGGCCAGCGCTACAGCATGCGGCACCTGCTGCTGTTCTCGGTCCTCGCCACGCTTGCGGGCGCGACCTCCTACCAGAAGATCGTCGCCTTCATCGCCCTGCAGCGGGAGCACCTGAACGCCGCCTTCGGTGCCGGCTTCCGGCGCGCCCCGGCCCTGAACACGCTGCGCCACCTGTTCCTGGCGCTCGGCCGTGACGATCTCGAAGCCGCGTTCCGCCACCATGCCCGCGGCTTGAACGCACGCCCCGCCCCAGAAGCGCTGCGCACGGTCGCGCTCGATGGCAAGACGCTGCGCGGCAGTTTCGACCACCTGACCGACCGCCAGGCGGTCCACGTGCTCAGCGCCTTCGCCAGCGACGCCGCCCTGGTCCTGGCCCATCAGGAACTGGCCGGTGCGCCGGACGAGGTCGCAGCCGTGCCAAAGCTGATGGCCGAGTTGGGCCTCACGGGCGTGCTGTTCACCGCCGACGCGCTGCATTGTCACAAGGACGGGTTTGCCCAAGCGGCGGCAACCGGCAACGCCCTGCTGGTCCGCGTCAAGGACAACCAGCCGACCCTGCACGCGACCCTGGCTGGGCTGTGCGCCGAGCAACACCCCATCGACAGCCATGAAACCGTGGATCGCGGCCGCCATGGACGCCAGGAGCATCGCCGTGTCGAGGTGTTCGACACCACTGGCCAGCTGGACGCGCCCTGGCAGTCCCTGGTCAGCTGCGTCGCCCGGGTCTCGCGCCTGACCTACGTCAAAGATACCCGCACCGGCCTGTGGGCCACGCGCGAGGAGGTCGGATACTACCCCTGCCAGACCCGCCACCGCGCCAAGGTCCTGGGCGGCGCCATCCGCGCGCACTGGGGCATCGAGAACCGCGCCCATTACGTCCGGGACGTGACCCTGGGCGAGGACGCCAGTCGCATCCGCACCAGGCCCGGCGTCATGGCCCGCATCCGTTCGGTCGCGCTCAACATCATGCGCGCTAACGGCATCCAGAATATCAGCCTGGCGCTCTACGCCAACGCTGTTAGCTTCGATCACCTGCTGGCTCTCGGCACGGCCTAATCAGAACTGAATGGCCCCTGCGTTTCTGGCACTACGTTCACGGCTAGCGGCACGCTGTCCAACTATACGGGCCAGCCCGCTCTGAGCGTCAGCGTGGACGGCGCGGCGGCAATTGCGATGACCTCGACGTCGCCTTACCTGCTCGCGTTCACACCCAATACTGGCGCACCTACGGGGTTCATCTTCACGGCACAGGCTGTCTCGACTGGTAGCCACACGATCCAAGTCGAGGATACCACCAACAGCATTGCCTCTAACACGATCAGCATCACGGCGGCGCTGGCTAGCAGCGGCAACCTGCCCGCCTTCCGCATCCAGGCGAACACCGCCATGGCGGTCGGCAGCCCGATCACACTCGGCCACTTCTTCGCCAAGGGTGATTTCGTCGCCCCTTCCGTGCCCTACCTCATTGCGACGACGACCGGCGGCCAGACGGCGCGAGTGCAGGTGGATCAAACCAATACCTGGCTTGCCGATGGAAGCCTGCGCTTCGCGGCGCTCTCGTTCCTGTCGCCCATCGCTTTCACGGCTGGGCAGGTCGCAAGCTTCCAGCTTGGCATCAGCAGCGTCGCGATCTCCGGCTCGCCGATCACCACGAGCCAGATCATGGCGGCCGGGGACTTCTCGATCCAAGTGCAGGGCGGTGCGGACTACGGCGGCAGCACGACGATCTCGGGCGCCTCGGCGCCGAGTGCTAACGCCTTCACGGGGGTGAACACATCGACGCTGACGACGAGCGGCGGCAGCTCCTCGCCGCTCGTCCTCTCGCAGACCTACGGGACCTCCAACAACGCGGCGTCCCAGGTCGAGGCGTTC
This sequence comes from uncultured Alphaproteobacteria bacterium, assembly GCA_963848595.1. Classification (GTDB taxonomy): domain Bacteria; phylum Pseudomonadota; class Alphaproteobacteria; order Acetobacterales; family Acetobacteraceae; genus CAWKEH01. Next base: position 76,690 of record CAWKEH010000010.1, read on the forward strand.
AGCGGCTCGGCGCAGACCGTCACCGCCATCGTCCAGGTCGCGAATTTCGTCGGCTACGCGGAGGGCGGCCTCACGCTCCGCAACAGCGGCAGCGGGCAGCAGGCGCACTTCGCCGTATTCTGCCCGAACGGCGGGCCGCTCCAACTCCAAGTGGAGGGGTTCAGCAACCCGACCACGGACGCCGGCGGCATCGGCTCCCCGACCACCGGGCTGTCTTACCTCAACGGCCCGTTCTTCCTTCGCATCTCCTTCGATGGGAGCAACTACACGTTCCTGGCCTCTCCCTCGGGGGCTGCGAACTCATGGACGCAGGTGGCGCAAGAGCCGGCAGCGACGGTGTATTCGCCCAATCAGGTCGGCCTCTATCTCTGCGCAAACGACGCCGGGGTTACCCCTCCCGGCAACGCTACCCTGACCGTCTCCGACTGGGAGGTGACGCCCGGCGCCAACCCGCAGGGCGCTGCGAGCGCCAGCATAACAACGACAACGGTGGCGTTCGCCGCCTCGGCGCAGGACGTGCTGGCCAACTTCACTCAGTCCATAGGGCTCGCGGGCTGGGGCACCAACTACCCGCTCGCTGGCTGGGAGATGATCCGGTCCGGGCCGATCTGCTCGGAGTTCCGGGCCTGGCGCTATCTCAAGCGCGCGAGCGACGGGGCCTCGCACGCGCAGGTCAAGGCCAAGCTCTACATCCGTGCATGGTCGGACGGCCAGGGCGGCATTCAGGGCTACGAGCCGCTGGCGGGCCTGTTCCAGGAAAACAGCTACGGGCCGCATCCGAGCGGCACGGTGGGCACGACTTTGCAGCGGTTCCAGGTGCTGGGCGCCACCGTGAACCACGGGGGCACCCAGGCGGCGAGCTTCGGCGCCCTCTACACGAATCCTCAGCGTGGATGGTGGGGCGCCCTCTCTGACGGCAGCCGCCCCTGGGTCGGCGTGAACGGTGCGGCAAAGCCGTCCTACCTGGTCGCGCACGACCAGGCATACGCGATCGGCACACGCTGTCTCCCGCCCTACGACATCGGCGCCGCGGCAGCCCTCACGGCCGCCGGTGTCAGCATGAACATCGTGCCGAGCCAGGCCGGCATCTACGCGCCGAACACGTCCAACTTCTCCAACTCGCTGACGCCGCCTGGCGCCATCAACGCGACGGGCGATCCGCAGTATGACCACCGCTACGGCTACCTCAACGTGGACGCCACGGCGCTGTTCCTGAACCCTCTAGACCAGCTGCGTCGCGTCAGCGTGCTCGCAGATGGCTGGCAGTGGGCAGACTGGGAGTGCTGGATCTGCGACGAGCGCACCGGCTGGCCGGTCAACACGGGCACCGACAGCACCACCTGCCCGTCGCCGGCCAATCCAACGTTCGAGATGTATAGCAACCAAAACATCGGCAGCCCCGCGTTCTGGAACTACTGCAACTCCTCAGCCTTCCCAGGCACCTATCATCAATTCAACTACGGGCCGCGGTTCGACTTCTCGCACATCCCCTCGCTCTGGATCATGCCTTACCTCATCACGGCCGATGCAGCCTTCGAGGAGACGGCGCTGTTCCAATCCTCGACCGCCTTCGCCTGCACCGACCAGGGCGGGCGCAACTTCACGCTCAACTACGGCGGGAGTTCTCGGCAGCGTCACCTATGAGAACGTCATGCTCGGCCTATACCAGAACAGCGAGGCGGAGCGACAGGGCGCCAACATCATCCGCCAGCTCGGGGCGAACGACCGCATGATGCGGGACGCGAACCCGATGCGCGGCTTCATCAAGCGGGCGCTCTCGCAGAACGCGCTGTGCGCAGGCAACGGCATCCCCTACACAGACCCCTCGCTCGCCAAGTTTGGCATATTCTGGGAGCCAGCGTCTCAGGTCTCCCCGAGCGGCGGCTTCCCGCATCTCTTCATGACAAGCCTCATGGCTATGATGCTGGGGATCGAGGCGCGGGTCGGCGAGTATGCCGGCTGGCAGACGTTGCTGAACGGAATGCAGCCGCTCTTCGTCGGCCTCTACGACGCGGCGACCGGCGGCAGCAGCTTCGACTTCACCCTCTACGCGCCGAGCTGGGCCGACGCCAACAACAACGTGTATGCTGACTGGCCGACCATGCGGGCGGCGAATGCGATCAACGACGGGCCGCACGCGGAGAACGCGGGCTTCCGCTACGGCAGCAGCAGCGATGGCGGCATCGGCACGATCAGCTCCATACCGCGCGCAGCGATTTACATGGCCGGGCACTTAGATACGCCGCCCACGGATGCCGTCAGCGTCGCGCAGGAGAGCTACAATCGCTATAAGGCCACCTATCCGGGGCAGGCCGGCGTCATCAACTACTTCGACCCCTCGGGAAATTTCTGCCCGCAGTTCGCTATCGCACCCCCGCCGGGCGTAAACTGATGCTCCCAGAAGCGAGCCGGAGCTGGAAACCCAAACAGCATCGATCTCGTCTACTGCGATTCGAGCGACTGGATTCGACCTATGCCATTGCGGCGCAGGAGTCGTGAGAGCACTGCTCCACCGCGACCCGGGCACATTTGTGCTCGCGTTCGCAGGCTGGGCAACAGTGAATGGCATCAGCCTCATGTTGCCCGGCAACGCATTCCAGCTAAATCCGATTTACGGCGACGTGACCCGGCTTGGCGTCGCAGATAGTTGGTGTGGAGCAGGGATGCTCGTTGATGCTGCGCTGCTTGCGCTCACTGTGGGCTGGGGCAGTGCGGGGCTGCGAGCGTTCTCAGCGGTAGCGTCAGCATCATTGTGGTTTTCTTACGGAGTATTACTGCTTGGGAGCGCGGCACACGCTGGGCTGCTCTCGGGAGGCGGTGCTTACGACATCCTCGGTGCGATCGGTCTTGCTGTGGCAGGGGCGCAGTGGGCGCATACGCTGGCACACACCGAGGCACCTCTCGCCTCGGCGTTTCCCGAAGAGGACGAGCCATGGATCTAGCGACGTTCGCGGGCCTCGGCTCGCTGATGACAGCAGCATTAGGCGCGATTGGGTTTTTTCTTGCCCAGAGCGCTAACCTGCGCAAGCTCATCGAGAGTGGCGACCAGGCTGTCCGCGATAGCGAGTTGAAGGGCCGGCACTTGCTTGCGGCAGCGTCTCAGAAGGTATCGGACGAGATACGCCGCGACGTAGAGCAACTCAAGCGCGAGAGCTATCGCCGCGAGGAGGCTCGCGACATGGAAGGGCGCATCACCCAGGTGGTGCTGCGCGTCGAGGGAAAGGTTGATCGGCAGGGTGAGCAGATCGCGCACCTGCTCGCGCTCGACGGTAATCTTAAAGCGTGCACTGAGCAGGTTCGCGACCTGATGGCACGCCTGGCAGGGGGGAAGGCATGATCGTGTTCACGTTGCCCGCAGACATCGAGCGCCGCTCGACATCTGAACGGCTGCGTCTCTACGCGCGTCAGATTGCACCACGCGAGGGTGGACTCAGACTCATCGCACTGCTTGATGAAGCGGCCGATGAACTCGATCTGATTGCCGGACGCAACGAGGTCATGCTCTGATGCGCGACCTGATCATCGTCATCGCCGCCACAGTTCTGATTGCGGCATGGATATCGTCTCATTGTGTCGGTCCGACGCGAGCCGAATCGACCTCGGGTATCGGGTCGGTCCGCGCCTATTGCGATACGGGACACGGTTTCCAGCCATGTGCCTTCGTCGAGCTAAGCGGCACCGAAACCTGATCTCTCCAGATCTCGGGAGGAGGCTCATGCGGGCTAACCTGTTACATGTTATTACTTGCATCGCCAATCCTATCCGTTGGCAGAGCCGAATACGGCTCTACCGCGAGTTCGAGCGAGATATGCTTGACACCGGCGTTCACCTCACCACGGTCGAATGTAGCTATGGTGACCGGTCGTTCGAGTGCGGGGGAACTCCGGGGGTGAACCACGTCGGCGTTCGCTCGCGAACTCTCGTGTGGAACAAGGAAGCGCTTATCAATATCGGGATGAGCCGGCTGCCTGAAGACTGGAAATACATGGCCTGGCTGGACGCAGACATCGCCTTCCGCCGGTCCGATTGGGCTGCGGAGACCGTCCAGGCTCTCCAGCAGTATGATGTCGTGCAACCTTGGTCGGACTGCTATGATCTCGGTCCAAATGAAGAGCATCTGCAGGTCCATCGCTCGTTCTGTCGTCTCGTCCATGAGAGGAGGCCTATCGTTCCCGCGGGCGGCTACGGCTATGAGTTCGCGCACCCTGGTTTTGCCTGGGCGGCTACGCGGCAAGCGCTTGAGCAAGTGGGCGGCCTCGTAGAGGCGGCACTCGGCGCGAGTGACCACCACATGGCTCTAGCGCTCATTGGCCGCGTCCACGAGAGCGTGCCGGCCGGCATTCACCCAAACTACATGGCCGCGCTGGTGCAGTGGCAGGAGCGCGCGCAGCGTCACATCGCTGGCAATATCGGCTACGTCTCCGGCACGATCGAGCATCACTGGCATGGACCGAAGGAGCGCCGCGGCTACATTTCACGCTGGGGCATCCTGATCAAGCACCGGTTCGACCCTATCGCCGATCTCAAGCGCAACACATACGGTATACCGGAACTTGCCGGCAACAAGCCTGAGTTACGGCGCGATATTGATTGTTATTTCCGCTCGCGGGCTGAAGATGCGAACAGCCAGTGATGCCAGTGCCGCGGCGTTCTAGTCCGAGGGCGAATTACAGGAGAAATCATGAACACGGCTAAGATCGCCGCCCTCATGCGGCAGCCGAGCACCGTGGTTGGCGTCAGCACGTTGGTCGGTACGCTCACGGCGGTTCTAACAGCTCAACTCACCTGGCAGAACGCTGTCCCCGCGATCGCGGGCTCTGTCGCTGCCATCGCTTTGCCCGACAACCCTCGTGCACAGGTCGCTGTCAAGGACGCCGCAGCGGCAGTCATAATGGCCGAGCAGACTGTGAGCAAATCCGCCAAGGAGGCGACTGTCATTGGCGCCGCAAAAACCGCGCCGATAGTCGCGTTTCTTTTTGTGGGCAGCTTCGCTTTGTCCGCACGTGCGATCCAGCCAGGGGCGCAGACGCGTGCTATGGTGAAGCAGCAGACCATCTATGCTTTGGTATCAATAAGCGATGTTTCGGCTCAGGCGGTGGAGAGCGTAATCGTTGCTGATCAGGTGGCGGGGGCAGCCCGTTGACGATAGATCTCCTGTTCCAGCAGGCGGTGGACTTTACGCTTGGCCAGGAAGGTGGCTGGGTCGATAACCCGGCCGATCCAGGCGGTGCCACCATGTACGGCATCACACTCGCCGTGTTCCGCGCATGGCATCATGATCCTTCGGCGGAGCCCGAGGATCTCCACGCGATCCAGGCGAATGAGGTCGAAGCTATCTACCGGGCGCTCTACTGGAATCCGGTGGAGGGAGCGCGGCTACCAGCAGGACTCGGACTCAGCATTTTCGACAGTGCCGTCAATCTTGGTGTTCGGCGGGCGACGATGCTGCTGCAGGCTGCGCTCAGCGTCGCGCAGGATGGCGCTGTTGGTCCTGTTACGCTAGGTGCTGCAAATGCGATGGCATTAGGCGTGCTCCTGGACAGGCTAGCGGCGGAACGAGAGGCCTTTTACCGGCGTTGCGCGAGTTTCGCTGTGTTCGGGCGAGGGTGGCTGAATCGCACCAATGCCTGCCTACTCGCGGCGCACCAGGCAGCGGGGTTCTCGGCGGAAGATGGTCGGACTTCGCCCGGAGAAAGCAGGAATACGCAGTCGGCTGCGGACGAACTCAATGCGGCGGAGCTGGCACAGATGGGACATTTGCTGCCGGAAGCGGGTTCGTAAAGAACAGCGCTATGATCTCCATCGCAGCAGTGCCTGCGTTGCCGGCGAGAGAAGACCGCTCGTGGCAGACTTTGCCGCGATCTCAGGCACAGCCATAAGTGCGGTATATTCGCCGTCTCCTCGCGTCTGATGCCGTTTCGTTATAACCGAAAAGGGTAGAGTCGTGCGAAGTGCGTAGGCCAGGTCGAGCACACCTCGCTTCAAGTGCTCGACAAGACACAGCGGAAATGGTGGCTCAGAGAGGTCGTCCATCTCTAGGCCTAATACCAAGGCCCGGTGATCAGTATTCATGTGCCCAGTCGCGCAGGCCGAGGGACATGATGCGCCAGGGTTGCTCGACGAGCCGGTTCCAAGCGTGGCAGCAGTGGTCGAGCAGGTCCTCGTAGGAGCCGAAGACCCGGTTCGAGAGCCAGTTCTCGCGCATGAATTGCCAGACGGTCTCCTGCGCGTTCAGCTCCGGACACTTCGCGGGCAGAGGCACGAGGGTGATGTTGTCCGGCACATGGAGCCTGGCCGAGGTGTGCGACCCGGCGCGGTCGACCAGGAGGACGGCATGCCGACCGGGAGCGATCTCTGCCGAGATGGCGGCCAGGTGCAGAGCCATCGCCTCAGCGTTGCAACGGGGCAGGACCAGGCCCACAGCCTTGCCCTCCTTGGGGCAGATGGCGCCGAAGATGTAGGTGGATGCCGTACGCTGATCGCGTGGCGCTACGGGCCGGGTGCCGCGCCGGGCCCAGCGCCGGGTCAGCTTGTTCTTCTGGCCGACGCGAGCCTGATCGCCGAACCAGACCTCGATGTCCCCGGGATCGAGGTCCTGCGCGCGTGCGATCGCGTCCAGCAGGGCGGGGAAGCTTTTTAAAATGCTCGATCGCGCCCGCAGCCTGGGCGTGATGGCGCGGGCGCGCGGACAGCTTGCGGTATTGCATCGCATGCAGCTCGCGGCCGAGCGTCTGCCGGGACACGCTGACCCGGAACTCCTCCCAGACCCACTGGCACAAGTCGACCAGCCGCCAGCGGACCACGCCGTGGACGGCAGGCACAGGCCCGCTCTCGACCATCGCGGCCAGCGCCGCACGTTGCTCGTCATCGAGCCGCGAGGGCTGGCCCGGCGCCCTGCGGTCGATCAGGCCATCGGAACCATGCGCGTTGAACCGCACGACCCAGTCCCGGATGACTTGCAGCGTCACACCGCCGATCGCTGCGGCCTGGGTGCGCGTAGCGCCCTCGTAGATCGCGGCCAGTGCCAGCAAGCGGCGCGCCTGGCCAGCATCGTTGCTCGCGCGTGCCGCACGGCGCAAGCGCGTCGCGTCGAAGTCAGGCCGCAGCGGGATCGGCATGGCGCATTCCTCTCCTGTCGCCAGCCTTGAATCAGATCCCAACCGTCTTGGGAATCCCCTAATGAGTCCCGCTCAGCGGGCCTTGGTATAACTCCTCGCGCAGCTCGCAAATGAGGGCACACACCGGATTAACGTCGGTGCTTTTCGCCGAGCGTGGGTCTAGGCTGCCGGCGGGCGGCGCTTGCCAGACGTTCGGGAGATACGCCACGTTTGGGCTTCGCCGGCCGAGTAGAACGCCCTCTGGACAGTGTAGTAGGCCGCACACGGCGAGCGCCCGCGGGCGGAGGGCATCGAAGATCGCGGGATCTGTCCAAGCCGCAACCAGCCGGCGATACTCTGTCCAATGCCCCTCGATGAGACTGGGCGTTACGCGGTCGGCGCTGAAGACACGGCCGTTAAACAGGGGACGACTGGAGCAGGCCGCCTGCCAGCGTGCCTCCACAACCATATCGAGCGTTGGGTCAAGGCCAGGCATCGCCCTAACAATACGCACGGCGATCCCTGAATGAACAGGGAGGACGGGCCAAGTATCAGCGATCTCCCGTCGCCACATTTAGCCTCACCGCGATAGGAGGGAAGCCCAAGCCTCCCTCTCATGGATGCTGGTCAGCTCTGCGAGCTACTTCCGGGATACGTTCGTGCCGTTGGTGGTCGCTTCAGCCGTAGTGGTCGCTGTGCTGGCAGGACGGCCCGCATCGCGCGCGTTGTTACCCGCGCTTGGGGCGCCCTCAATCTCGACTTCCGTCTTTCGCACTTTGTCGCGCACAGTCTCGGTGCGGTCGGTCGCTTCCCGGTGGGCCAATTTCCTCCACCACGCGCGCTTTCTTGCCGACAACCGCCTCCTCGCTCGTGGAACGGGCCTCGACGACGCGCTCCCGGAAGAGCGACTCGTCAGCTACACTAACCGGGCGATCTACCGAGTGACGCTCAACCTCGACGCGCTCCTCGCGGAGCCGCACTTGCTGTTCCACAGGGCGTTCGACTACGTAGGAGCGGACGCGCACTGCACCCTTTACCACCTCACGCTTACCGACCTGCAAACGCTCTTCGATGATTTTTATCGCCTCATCCTGCCCAAGCTTTGACTTGCCGGCCATAGCTCTGGTGCGCTGAGCGTCGTCGGGTTGGGTCGAGAATGAAGATGGCGAAGTCGCTGCCCCACCTGCAACAGCGCTGCATTCATGATCGTTGCGGGTCTCGTAGGCGCGGCCAGATAGATCACTAGACTGCTCGTCACCTGTGTAGCCGGTCTCACGCGTGCTGGACGAGGGCGCGTTGCGGAAAGTGCCCGAGGCCGTCGTGTCGGTAGCGCGCATAGCGCTGGTGTCCGTCTTGTCTCAGCTGCCCTAGGATAACTGTAGCCCGCCTGTCGCCATTCCTCCAGTTTAGCGTCGAAATCCACAGGATCGGTGCTTTCCAGGAGTCCAACAGTCCGGTGCCGGTCTACCGTTACGTCCGGCCGAACAACAAGAAGTGCGTGACCACGACGGACACCCTAGGCATAGCCGTATGCCTCCTCGTGCGGCATAAACAGATTCTTAATCGACGCCCACAATCCAGAGTTGCTCTGTCCGTAGTCCGTGTTGGCTGCGAGACGATCCAGCTCGCCAGCAGTGACTTGAATAGCGCGCTCCGGGACTCCATTAGAGATCAGGACATCGCGCGCCGCCCGTGCCCGGGCGTCGGTCTCGTACATGGCCACAATCTGATTATCGTGGACGTTAGGGTCATAAAGCCCAATCTCATGCGCGGCTGCTTGATTCAATGTACCGCTGCGCGTGTTGGTGTTGCTGTAGCTATCGCTCATAGCGATCTCCTGTGGGTTGCTTGTCCCTCCTCTCCGGACGGGATGACTTCCACTTCCGCCACCTCACTGCGCAGCCGAGCCGTTTCCCGAACGGGACGCTGTCGCTCCGTGCGGCGAACGCGAATCTCCTCCTTGAGGACAAGCCGTCGCTCCACAACTAGGACCTCCTCGACGACGGAGATCACAAGGGTGTCGCCCTCTTGACGCGTCTCGGGCGGATGTTCGACCACACGCCCAATAGGCACACGCTTAACTTCGACGTCTTGTTCCCGCAACAGCACGTCTACAGTTTCATCACGCTCGGTGATGGAGACGTGAACGCGCACTCCACCCCGATCCACGACTCGGCGAGTAACCCGCAACTCCTCCCGGGCAAGGGCAATCACCTCGTCCAGAGCATTCTCGCGCGGATCACGCGCAGGAGTTTTATCCTGGCTCATGGCAGACTTAGCGGCCGGCCAGGGATCAGGTTCGCGGATAACGCGGATGTGAGGGCGACTGCCGGAGAGAAGGCCTGGCTGGCCGCGTCGGCGCTATGCAGGCATTTAGCGAAGCCGAGAAGGAATCACCGGGCTGCGATCTCGCTCAGGAGCTTGCGTATCATCGCGTCTCGGAACGTCTGGAAACTGTGCACCTCCAGCACGAAGCTGCCGGGACCCCCTGTGACGTTTGCCTGATACCAGGCGGGCAATCCACCTGGAGGCTGCACATGCGCATACATGAGGTTAGCGGGATTATCGTTGATAATGGCAAGACCATTGATCGTGATGCCTTTGGCCAGTGCATCGTCGCGCGCTGCTTGGACATCACGTCCGCCGTTGTTAGTACCGTCCCCTGCAACATCTATTACACGGCGCGCCGGTTTTACGGAGATCTCTGAGAGCAAGGAGGCGGAATGATCGATCCCGGCACTGATGCTCGTTCGGCCCCAGGCTGAGCGCGGCGCCTTCTCGATCTCGTTGGCAAGCGCCAGTGCCTCTGCGGCCGTCCGCACGGTATGCCAATCGAGCACCGTGGTCACCTCCTCAGGACCCGCGAACTCCACATAAGCGATTGCGATGGCACCCGTTGGTCCGCCCGCGATGGCGTCCAGCACGCGCTTGTCCCGCAATGCTGCAGCGTAGCCTTGCTTCTCCAACCGGAACTCGCTGTCGTCGATGCTGCGACTCACGTCCGAGAGCAGTACCAGCGCAACGTCCACCGGCTCAGCAGCTCGGCCGGGGACGGGCAGCAGCAACAGCCCGAGCAGAACTAGACAGCGCATAACACGATGTTACACGGGCTGTAAGCGGCGGCAAGCATCGAAGTGAGGGTAGAATCGGTGTGCTACTGGCTCGCCCATACGATGCGATGCATCCAAGTGATGTTCTCTAGCGCGAAACTACGGTCGGGATCGGCCGGGTTGAGACTGCGCAGCTCTATGCGCCGTGCGCTGCGGCGGGTGATTTGACGTGCCATGATCTCGCCACGGATCGTGCGCGCGATGATACGATCGCCGCGGCGGATCGGCGCCGCCGGCGAGACAAGCAGCGTGTCTCCCTCCCGGTAAACTGGCTCCAGCTCGTCGCCGCTGACCTGCAGAGCATAAGCATGCGGGTCGGCGATCTCTGGCACAGCCATCTCGTCCCAGCCGATGCCGACCGGGTAACCCGCGCCATCGAAGCAACCGTCATCCGTCGCTTGTGGGAGCGGCAAGAACGGAACCCGCCGTGTCGGTCGCGATTGCGGCAGCGTGCGCGATCCCGTGACGAGCGCTGTAAACGCTTCCAGGCTCGCACCCGTCGCCATCAGCACCTTCGCGAGCGACTCCGTGCTAGGCCAGCGTGCTCGTCCGTCTGCTGCCCGACGCTTGCTCGGGTTGAACGCCGTTGGGTCTAGACCCGCGCGCCGGGCAAGCCCAGAGGCTGACAAGCCACGCTCTGCCGCGAGCGTGTCCAGTGCGCGCCAGACGTCATCGTGCCTCATCGCGAACCCTCCCCCGCGTTGTTCGTAGCGCGCGGAAGCTGCCGGGGAATCCTTGTCCAAGCAACCCGTCTCCCCAGTCGCCGACTCCTTCTTACTCGTAGCCACAGACAAGCCCGGTTTTCGCAAGGTCTTACGGAGTCCCTAATGCCCAGCAACTCCAGCGGTGATGACGTCCGGCTCTGGCCTTGCGGCAGTATTGCCCTGCACCGGGCTGTGTATGATGCCGAAGTGGAATTTGCCCCACATCGGCCTGACCAGGTCCGATGCGCACTTGATCGCCTCTACCGACGCCGGCGGCTCGTGCCGGATGAACCCTTGCGCGACGGACATCACACGAATGTCCGGTTGCGACACCAGTTCACGGAGCATGTGCCGGGTCGGCTGTATGGGTGCCACCTCGTAAATAAGGCGGCCGCTACGCTATCGGTGTTGTATCCGCAAATCTGACGTCGGTTTACGCTGCCGCGACGTGGTTCTGATTGCTCATGTCGGCGGCGCTGCCGGGGCGGTTGTGCCGCGTGACACACTATAACTTCGGTCAGCGACGGCAGACGTTCCGTCATCTCCCGAGGCGCCGAACCGGGTCAGGCTGAGATGAGTGCAGCACGAGCCGAGTCGGCGCCGGGCTTCGCTCGACGAAGGATCTGTTCCCGATGCCATGCGAGGCCAGCTGCTGTCGGCCGAAAGCGCCCATCCGCGCCGGCCTGGGCGAGAGTCTTACCTGCTAGCCGCTCCAGGCAAGGCCGATCTTTCTGCGTCGACGGCCGGCCAGCGTCCCCGCACAGCGCGAGCCGATGCAGCGCTGAGCGGCAGCAGGTCTCAAGATAAGGCTCATTCCACATCTTCAGGTAGCGTAGGATAGAACCACGCGCAGGACAACGTCTCCCCTTTCCGTTAGGCTGCGCGCGACGTATGCCCGCTGCATGATCCCTGCCATCGCCTCCGCGCTCGTCCCGGCATTGCGCCGGCTTGACCCTGAACGCTCGCATCGGCTCGCCGTGCTTCTGCTTCGCCTCGGCCTTGCAGGCAGCGAGCGCACCGACGACGACGAGGTCCTCGCCCTGGATGTCTTCGGTCGGCGCTTTTCCAATCCGATCGGTCTTGCGGCCGGATTTGACAAGAACGGCAAAGCACTGCGCGGGCTTGTCCGGCTTGGCTTCGGCTTCATCGAGGCCGGAACCGTAACGCCGCTTCCGCAGGACGGCAATCCGCGACCACGGGTGTTCCGGCTGCCAGAGGACGGGGCTGTCATCAACCGGTATGGGCTGAACAGCGAAGGCTTCGACGCTATCTTGAGCCGCCTCGATCGCCTGCCGAAGCGCGGTCTTGGCACGCCGATCGGGATCAATGTTGGTCCCAACAAATATGGCAATGCAGAGTGCGAATTGCCTGCCCTGGTCGCGGCGCTCCAGAGTCGGACTGTGGCGGACTACGTTGCCGTAAATATCTCCTCCCCGAACACACCGGGCCTGCGCGACCTTCAGCAGGGGCACCGCCTAAGTGCGCTTCTTGCGGCGATTAGGGACCGGACGCCCGAGAATCTCAAGCTGTTCGTCAAGATCGCACCTGACCAGGCGTCCGGGGCGTTGGAAACGATCATTGAAACCTGCGTTGCGGCTGGCGTCGTCGGCCTCATTGTCAGCAACACTACTGTCGCCCGTCCGGCGACGCTTCGCAGCCCCGCCCGCACCGAAGCGGGCGGCCTCTCCGGCGCACCGTTATTCGAGCCGAGCACGCGCTTGCTGGGCGACGCCTATCGCCTCGCCCGCGGCCGGCTCGTCCTGATCGGCTGCGGCGGGGTCCGCACCGGAGCAGATGCACTCGTCAAGATCAAGGCCGGCGCCTCGCTCGTCCAACTCTACACGGCGTTCGCCTATGAGGGGCCGGCCCTTGTCTCCCGCCTCAAGCGTGAGTTGCTGGCTGTGCTCCGCGCGGAGGGTTTTGTACGGATTAGTGATGCCATTGGCGCTGCGGCATGAAACACCTCGAGCATTTCGAATCCCTTGCCGCCGAGTATGACGGCTTCATCCTCGACCTCTGGGGCGTCATCCATGACGGCGTGTATCCTTATCCGGGAGCAACGGACTGCCTCGCCCGCCTGCGCGCCGCCGGGCGGCGTGTCGTTTTCCTCAGCAATGCGCCGCGTCGGGCTACGCCGGTGTGTGAGGCGCTGCGCGACATGGGCGTCGCCGATACGCTCTATGACGGCGTCGTCACAAGCGGGGAAGCAACCCATTCGATGCTGCGTGACCGCCCCGATCCCTGGTGGCGCGCGCTTGGTGCTCGCCTCTACCATCTCGGCCCCGAGCGCGATCGCACGGTGTTCGCAGACCTCGGACTTGATGAGATAAGCAATCCTCGCGATGCGAGCTTTGTCCTCAACACCGGTCCCGATGACCAGACAGACCCGACCGATCCAGCCGCCTTCGATGCCGTGCTGCAGGCATGCTGGAGGGCGAGACTGCCGATGATCTGTGCCAATCCCGACCTGGAGGTGATCCGCGGCGGCGTGCGCGTTGTCTGTGCCGGCACGCTCGCTCAGCGTTACACGGAAATGGGCGGGGATGTGCGGTCCTTAGGCAAGCCTGACCCGACGATCTACAGCCCGGTCCTCGAGCTGCTTCGCCTACCGCGCGACTGCGTTCTGGCCGTGGGCGACTCGCTGCGCACTGATATCGCCGGGGCAACAGCGGCTGGAATCGCGAGCGCCTGGGTGCTCGGCGGAATCCACGAGATGCACTCGGATCAGAACATAGATAGGATCGAGGCTGAGGCCCGCGATACTGTGCTCAGCCCGATAGCGACTCTACCTCGGTTCGCTTGGTAGCTTCCTGACGCGCGGGTGCTGTCATCTCAATCCATTGAACGGCGCTGCGCGGGTTCATGAACGGCCCGGCGAGCACCCGTTCGCCGTCATCATCTAACACGTAAATACCTGATAGACGGACGCCAGATCGTGGTGGGGAGAGATAAAGCAGCTCCACGCGAGTCGCTTTCAAGCTGGTTGTCTCACGGTGTGCCGTCCCCCGCGCGAGCCTGCAAGGTCTCAAATGGCTGTGCGCGCCTCTGGCCGCTCGTGCCCCATCCGCACGTCCCGTGCCTCCCGTCCGAACCCGACGAGGAGTGCGATCACGACGGCGACGATCCCCGCAACCCCAGCGAGTGGCCATGCCAGGTCGCCGCCGAAATACTGCCCGGCGATGGCGCTTTGGATGGTCGCGTTGGCGGCGGCGAGGCAGTTGCCGAGCTGATAGGTGAGCCCCGGAAATGTCCCGCGTATCTCAGGCGGCGACAGCTCGTTGAGGTGTGCCGGGATAATGCCCCAGGCACCCTGGACAAAAATCTGGATCAGGAATGCGCCAAGACCAATATAAAAGGGGCTGTCGGAAAACGCCCAGAGCGGGATCACTGGGAGCGCCAGGAGCGACGCGATCACGATGGCGATCCGCCGCCCGATGCGCTGCGAGAGAGTGCCGAAGAGCAGTCCGCCCAGCATCGCGCCGATGTTGTAGATAATGGCGATCGTCGTCACCTGATTGATCGTCATCTTGTGCGTTGTTTGCAGGAAATTGGGGTAGAGGTCCTGTGTGCCGTGGCTGAAGAAGTTGAACGCCGTCATCAAAATGACTGCATAGATCGCGAGCGATAGATGACGCCGCAGGACGGCGCCGAAATCGCTGGCGTCCGACGACCGGGCACGGTGCTCCCAATCCGGGCTCTCCGGCACGTTGCGGCGAATATAGAAGACGAGCAGCGCCGGCACGACGCCGATCATGAACAGCCCACGCCAACTCACCCAACCCGAGCCATAGGCGACGCGGTAGAGCACGGTCGCGAGCAGGTAGCCGCTCGGATATCCGGCTTGCAGCAAGCCGGATACTGGGCCGCGCCAGCGGGCGGGGATGCTCTCCATGGTGAGCGAGGCACCCACGCCCCATTCGCCGCCCATCGCGATACCGTAGAGGGCACGCAGGGCCAGAAACACCGCAAGGTTCGGCGAGAAGCCGGTCAGGAACTCCAACAGTGAATATGTTATCACGTTTGCCATAAGCGTCGGCCGCCGCCCGAAGCGATCGGCCAGCCGGCCAAATATGAAAGCGCCGAGCGCACGCAGGAACAAGGTCAACGTGATAGCCCACGTGACCGTAGTGCGATCCGTGCCGAACGCCTTCGCGATGTCGCCGATGACGAACACCATGATGAAGAAGTCGAAGGCGTCCAGCGTCCAACCGAGGTAGCAGGCGGCAACGACATGCCTTTGATGCTGGGCGGTGGGTGTCGGCATGGCGGGCCCCCTCTCGGACAGTGTGCTTCTCCATCCTTGCCGATGACGCGGGAGCCGTCCACGTTCCGGGTGAGATGACAAGCCATGCCAAGGCCTGCGCAGCGCCTCGGGCTTGCTCCTCAAGCCTGGCGCGCCTGGTCTCAGCCAGTGCGCCGAACAGCGATCGCCAGATCCGCCCCGAACCGTGGCGCCTCGACGGCAGCACCATTGGCCGTCCTTGGTACCTCCGCCTCGCCGAGCACCCGACCTTCGCTCGTGTTCCAGAGAAGTGCGCGAAACAATCCGTCCCCAAGCCCGGGCACGAGCACGCGCGCCGGCTCACCTGGACTCGGGTCAACGCGCCCATCCTCCAACAGCGTCCCGGTGCGAAGCAGGTAAAGCACGGCCTGGTCCGCATCACCGCATCCCAGCGCTGCGACTCCCTCGCTCTCGACGTGCAGCGCCTCGTTCAGGCATCGCCGCCCAAATCGCTGCCAGTCCACGAGAGGCAAGAATCCCGCCATCGCCCGCTGCAGCCGCCGCATCCCCGGCGTGAGCGTGTGCGGATTGCGGTTCGGCCAGCGCATACCCCCACCCGTACCTCCTGAGGCCAGATGCGCCCAGGATGTGTGGCGGAAATATTCGTCATCGAATGCCTCCGGAAGGGTAATGCCCTTATCCTTGAAGGTGTGGATCGGTCCGTGCTCGCTGTCGAACAGCGGTCGCTGGTCCGCGATCTCGCCGAGCGCGTCCGCCATAAGCCGGCCCACAGCGAGCGCCGGCGCCACGGTGTCGGTGGGATCATCGATGCTGCCCTCGGCGTATAGGTGCGTGCTCGCGAAATCCAGGGCGGGGTGACGGAAGATCGGCTCGCGCAGCCAAGGTTTCCACTCGAGCTCCGGTCCGAATACGCTCGCGCATTGCGGGTGCGCCCGCCCATGCGCCGCATGCTCTGTGGCGCGCAGAAAGGGCGCCACATCGCCGATGAAATCGTCGAAGCAGCCGGGCCGGTCGCCCCCCTGGATCGGGTGCATCTCGTTCCAGATATCCCAGGCAAACACGGCGCCGCTCCCACTCCAGCGCCGGGCCGCGAACGCGAGCCGCCGCTTTATCCGCGCGCGCGTCGTCGGGCAGGTGAGCAGGTCGGTGCGCCCGGCGCAGGGGCCACCGTTTGCCCGGTTGTAGGGATGGTTGTCCCAGCGCATCCAGGTGAAGAATGTGTCGAACGGTGTGAGCAGCAGCCGCAGCCCCACCTGCTCGCACAGGCCCACGAGCGCGTCCCAAGCGGCGACGAGCTGTTCGCTCCAGGTGCCATCTGGCGCCTCGAAGTAGCAGTCATCGGCCTCGGCATACTCCAGCATGAGCCGCAGACAGGTCACGCCGTGCTCCCGAAGCCACGTGAGATGCCGCACTACCGATGCTAGGTCGCCGACTATCAAGCCGCGCAACTCGGGCCAGGTGAGTGCATCATTTTGCCCGATAGGTGTCCAAGCATCGCCCCTGTCCGTCTCGAAGTAGGGCACCCCCGGCGCGCGTCGTATCCAGGGCAGGGTCACGAGGCCTCGTCGTTCAGTGGTTACTTAGCCTCGGCGGCAAAGTGCGCTGCGTCAAGCTACTTTGCTCCGTCTCAAACAACTCGCGCGCTCGCTCGGAGGACATCGAGCGCAACCACCGCATTGTGTGCTGTAAGAACATGATAGTGCGCTCTGACGGATGCGCTTGCACGTTCAACAACGTTCCCTTACGAAGTCCCCGAACGTGGAATTAACGATGCTGGTGGCTATCTCGCGAAGGCTGGACATCTTGGGTGCAGGTCAGGCGCGGTTCGCCCTGGTGCCGGGGATGCGGATAGGGAGGACAATATGAACAGGGCCGATCAGGAAATCTCGGCGCCTTCGCGGCGCACCATGCTGAAGGCAGGCGCCGGGCTGCTCAGCGGGGCGATGCTGCCCTGGGGACTGTCGCGAGCTGCGCTGGCCGCGGACGACCACCCGGCGCTCGGCACCTATCCGGTGGGGATTTCGGGCGACTCCGTGTTCATCGGCATCGCCCTCCCCCGCACCGGTACCTACGCCGTGGCGGGCGAGGACGAACTGAAGGGCTACATGCTCGCGATCGAGCACCTGAACAGCGGCAACGAGCTGATCCGTAAGATTTCGCCGCACACCACGAAGGGCGTGCTCGGCAAGGAGGTGAAATACGGCGTCGCCGACAGCGAGGCGAAGCCGAATACAGCTGTGCAGGTGCAGTCGCGCTTCATCAGCGAGAACAAGGCCATCATGATCACCGGATCGGTATCCAGCGCGGTGGCCGTGGCGCTGAACAAGTTGGCCGAACGCGAGAAGGTGATCTACTTGCCCGGCATCAGCGGCTCGAACGACACCACGGGCAAGGATTGCGTCCGCTACTCCTTTCGCCAGTGCTTCTACGCCTATACGGCGGCCAACGCGATCAGCCCGGGTACTGATCAAGAACATCGGTGAGAAAAAGAAGGTGGCGTATCTCACGCCGGACTATACTTATGGCCACACCGTCCACCAGTCCATGGAGGAGTTCCTCAAGAAGGGCGGCTGGACGACGGTGACTAATCAGGTCGCTCCGCTTGGTGCGCCTGACTACAGTTCCTTTCTGCTCAATATCGCTAACAGCGGCGCCGACGTGTTCATTAACATCAATTTCGGCAACGACGCCGTGCAGTCCATCAAGCAGGCGCAGCAGTTCGGCATCTTGCAGAAGCAGACGCTCGTCGTTCCTTACAACACCCCGTTCCTCGCTAAGGAGGTCGGGGCGGACGTGATGGGGGGCGTGTATGCCGCGACGGATTTCTGGTGGACGCTGCAGGATAAGTTTCCGCTCGCCAAGATGTTCGTAGAAGCCTTCGAGAAGAAGTATAACTACAAGCCGGAGTGGGGTGCCAATTCCGCCTACATGCAGGTCGCGATGTGGGCGGATGCGGTGGAGCGCGCTAAGAGCTTCTACCCGCCAGACGTGATCAAGGCCTACGAGGCCGGGCAGACGATTCAGTCCACCGTCGGCGATGTGCATTTCCGCGCTGAGGACCATCAGCTCGTGCGTCCAGTTATCATCGTGCGTGGCAAGAGGAAGGCCGACATGAAGGGGCCGGACGACTACTACGACGTGCTCGGGGTTGTGCCCGGCGATCAGCTCATGCAGGCACCCGGCGCGTTCGGCTGCAAGCTTGGCAGCTACACCTAACACTCTGGCGGTGCCGAGAGTAGGGACCGATCCATGGTGAGCTGGCCCAATTTCGTCGCCCAGCTCTTCAATGGCCTTGCCCTCGGCGCCCTTCTGGCGCTCATCAGCTCGGGTCTGACGATAATCTACGGCACGCTCGGCGTGCTGAACCTCGCACACGGCGCGATGTTCATGTTCGGCGGCTACGCCGGCTACGTGGTTTGGACCGCGACGCACTCCTTTGGCCTCGCAGTGATCGGGGGCGCCGGATTCATGGGAGTGGTCGGGGTGGCGATGGAGTGGCTGGTGATCCGCCACTTCTACCAACGCCCGCCCGAGGACCAGATCCTAGTGACCTTCGGCATCGGCATCGTGATGGTGGAGGTGGTGCGTCTGCTATTCGGCAGCATGTCGGTGCTGGTCCCGCCGCCCGCGTGGGCGGCTGGGGTCACGCCGATGGGGTTCCTGATCTACCCGACGTACCGCATCGTTGTGCTGGGCATTGCCGCGGCCGCGCTCCTCCTGCTCTACCTTCTGCTCTACCGCACGCGGCTCGGCATGATCGTGCGCGCCGGGATCGAGGATTCCGGCATGGTCAACATGCTCGGAATCAACGTCTATCGCGTCTTCATGCTCGTCTTCGGAATCGGCGCTATGGCAGCAGGTTTCGCGGGCATCATCAATGCGCCTGTAGTCGCGCCCACTCCCGACGTTGGGGAAACCATTCTGGTCGAAACCTTCGTCGTCGTCGTAATCGGCGGCATCGGCTCCTTTCCCGGCGCCGTGCTGGGCGGTCTGATCGCGGGCGAGATCCTGAGCCTGACCTCCATGGTTGATCCCAGCTACTCGCAGGTCATGCTGTTCGCGGTCATGACTCTGGTCTTGATGCTGCGTCCACAAGGATTGCTCGGCCTGCGAGGCCGGGCGTGAGCGGGGCCGCGATGGGCACTTCGCGTAAGGACGCGACAGCTGGCGTGTCCCGCAGCAGTTGGCGCTGGTTGCCGGAGCTGCTGACCGCGATTGGCCTTGTGATCGCGCCCTACGTCCTCCCGGCGCTCGGCTTCTCGCCAGACACCGTGAACCGCATCGTCGTCTGGGGCCTGTTCGGTCTCGGCTTCGACATCCTGTTCGGTTACACTGGGCTGCTCTCCTTCGGGCAGTCGGCCTTCTTCGGCACGGGCGGCTTCATCGCAGCCTACCTCCTGACGAACAACTTGATGTCGAGCGTTCTGCTCGCGCTCGTGCTCGGCACGCTCGGGGCGATGGTCGCCGGCGCGGCGGTCGGTCTCATAGCGCTGCGCCGCACCGGCATCTACTTCGCCATGATCACCGTGGCGATTGCCGAGGTGTTCTTCTTCGTCGAGAACTCGCCGCTGTCGGACTGGACGGGCGGCGAGAACGGCCTGCCCGGCGTGCCGTCGCCGGTGTTTCAACTCGGCTCTTACGTACTGCGGATCACCACTGGCTGGTCAACCTACGGCTTTCTGGCGGTGTGCTTCTTCATCGGCTTCGTCATCGCCCGGCGGATCGTCGCGTCGCCGGTCGGCGCCATCCTGGTCGCGATCCGCGATAACCCGCAGCGTGTTCAGGCTTTGGGGCACTCCGTCGGCCTCTATAAGCTGACCGCCTTCGTCATCGCCAGCGCTTACGCCGGCTTCGCCGGCGGGCTGCTCGGCGTGCTGCAGGGCTATATGCCGCCGGACGCCTTCACCTTCGACACGTCCGGGCAGCTGGTCATGCAGACAGTGATCGGCGGCACCGGCACCTTGTTCGGGCCGCTGCTCGGAGCCGCCGTGTGGCTCTACCTGCGCGATTTCCTGCAGGGGCCTGCGGGGCTCGGCAACGCCTGGCGGCTCGTGCTCGGCCTCGTCTTCGTGCTGCTGGTCTGCTTCCTGCGGCGCGGCATCATCGGCGGCCTGCGCGATCTCGCCGCGCTGTGGACGGCGCGGCCGCAAGCCGAGGCACCGGAGGAGGCACCCAGCATTGATGCCCCGGTCTCGAGCCTCATCAGCGTCGGACCTGCCGCACGCCAGCGGGTGCCCGCTGGCAATCCGGGCGGTCCGATCCTGGAGGTGCAGAACCTGACCAAGCGCTACGGCGGGCTAATGGCCAACCGGGACATCTCCTTCGCTGTGCAAGAGGGTGAGCTGCGCGGCGTGATCGGGCCGAACGGGGCCGGCAAGAGCACCTTCTTCAAGATGCTGACCTGTGAGGTTCAACCGACCTCCGGCACCATCTTCTTCCATGGCCGAGACATCACGGGGCGGGACGTGTCCCAGGTCTGCCAGCTTGGCTTGACCAAGAGTTATCAGATCAACCAGCTCTTCGCGCGTCTTACGGTGCGACAGAACATCGAGATCGCGGCCCTGGCGGAGCGGCGCGGCCGGTTCCGGCTTGATCTCGTGCGCCGCCTCCACCGCGTCCCCGGCCTCGCGACTCAGGTACAGCAGACGCTAGCGCTGGTGAATCTCACTGCGCGTGCCGATGTGCCGGTCTCGCAGCTTGCTTACGGCGAGAAGCGGCGGCTGGAGATCGGGCTGGCGCTCGCGTCTTCCCCTACCCTGCTGCTGCTAGACGAGCCGCTGGCGGGCATGAGCCCGCGCGAGCGGGCCGAGACCGTGCAGCTGCTGAAGAACATCCGCCACGGGCGAACGATGGTCATCGTCGAGCACGACATGGACGCGGTGTTCGAGTTGGCCGAGCGTATCACTGTGCTGCACGAGGGCACCCTGCTTGCCGAGGGCACGCCGGCCGAGATCCAGCAGAACAGCTTCGTACAGGAAGCCTACCTTGGCGGTGTTGCTGCGGCATGAGCCTGCTCGAGGTCGAACGCCTCAACAGCTACTACGGCGACAGCCACATCCTATTCAATGTATCGCTGCGGGTGGAGCGGAACGAGGTAGTCGCCCTGCTCGGCCGCAACGGCGCCGGCAAGAGCACGACGCTGAAAAGCCTGATGGGCGTGGTCAAGCCTCGCTCAGGTATCATCCGGCTGGATGGAACGCCGACCCAGGACCTGCTGCCTCACGCAATTGCCGCCCGCGGCATGCAGCTCGTGCCGGAGGACCGGCGCGTGTTCGGCAGCCTGAACGTCGAGGAGAACCTGGTCCTAGCCGGCCTGACCGCCACGGGCCGTTGGCCGCTCGATCGCATCTACGGCATGTTCCCGCGGCTGCAGGAGCGGCGGCGCAGCCGTGGCACCGACCTGTCAGGCGGCGAGCAGCAGATGCTAGCGATCGCGCGCGCCCTGATCCGCGACCCGAAGATTATCCTGCTGGATGAGCCGTTCGAAGGCCTCGCCCCGGTGATTGTGCGCGATCTGCTGACGATCTGCCGCAAGCTGGCCGAGGCAGGCCAGACAATCATCGTCGTCGAGCAGAACATCACGGCGGCGATGAGCCTGGCGCACCGGGTCTACATAATCAATAACGGCCACATCGTCGAGGAACGAACCTCGAAGTCGCTCAAGGCACAGCCCGAGATCCTGCACCGCTATCTTGGCGTCTGAGAGTCCGATCGCTTGCTCGGGTAGATCACAGCACCTCTGTCCTACACCCGCACCACCCGCAGCGCGTTCGTCGTCCCCGGCTGACCGAACGGCAGTCCCGCCGCGACCACGATCTCCTCGCCTGGTCCCGCGAGCCCTTCCAGCCGTGCAGCCCGTGTAGCGCGCGCGACCGTTTCCGTCATCGTGTGCGTCTCGCCCGTGACCGCGGCGTGGACCCCCCAGACCACGGCGAGCCGCCGTGCCGTCGCCTCGCTCGTCGTCAAGCCCAGCACCGGGCAGTCCGGCCGCTCGCGCGCGATCCGCAGCGCCGTCGCGCCGCTGGTCGTGAACGCCGCGATCACCCGCGCCCCGATCGTGTGCGCGACCACGGACGCCGCCGCCGCGATGGCGGCCGCGGAACTCCGCTCGGGCGGTGTCCGTGAGGCATCCATTCCGGCGCGCCATCCCGGATCCTGCTCCACCCGCGCGATGATCCGGTCCATGATGTTGACCGCCTCGAACGGATACTGTCCCGCCGCCGTCTCCGCGCTCAGCATCACCGCGTCCGCGCCGTCGAACACCGCCGTGGCGACGTCGCTCGCCTCCGCCCGCGTCGGCGCGGGTGCCTGGATCATGCTCTCCAACATCTGCGTCGCCACCACGACCGGCAGGCCCCGCGCACGTGCCGCGCGCACGATTCGCTTCTGCGCGAGCGGCACCTCTTCCGGTGGCAGCTCCACGCCGAGATCGCCCCGCGCCACCATCACCGCGTCGGACAGCGCCAGGATTTCGTCGAGGTTGTCCAGCGCCTGCGGCTTCTCCAGCTTCGTCATAATCCAGGCGCGCCCAGCCGCGATCGCCCGCGCCTCGGCCACGTCTTCGGGGCGCTGCACGAAGCTCAAGCCCACGTAGTCCACGCCCTGCTCCAGTGCGAACTCTAGGTCGGCCCGGTCCTTCGACGTCAGCGCCGGGATCGGCAGCACCACGTCGGGCACGTTCACGCCCTTTCGGTCCGACAGCGGCCCGCCCGTGACGACCTCGCATTCCAGGTGGTCCTCGCGCTTCCGCGACACCCGCACGCGCAGCTTGCCGTCGTCGAGCAGCAGTGTCGTCCCAATTCCGGCGGCCTTGATGATCTCCGGATGCGGCAGCTGGACCCGTCCCGCGTTACCCGGCACCGGCGAGAGGTCGAAGCGGAATGGCTGTCCCGTCTGCAGCTGCACCCGACCGCCCCCGAAACTGCCCACCCGCAGCTTCGGCCCCTGTACGTCCGCGAGGATGCCGATGGAGCGCCCGGTACTCCGCTCCAGCGCTCGGATCATCTCGATGCGCGCGCGGTGGTCGTCATGGCTGCCGTGGCTGAAATTGAGACGGAATACGTCCGCGCCCCCGGCGAACAGCTTCGCCAATACGTCCGGCGTGCTGCTCGCCGGCCCTAGCGTCGCCACGATCTTGGCCTGACGCTGACGACGAATCCGGTTGCGCTGCAACATCTCTTCCTCCGCCGTGACTTCCCCGTTGCCAGTCAGGCGACCAGCACCGCGCGCAAATCGTTGACGTTCGTACCCGTCGGACCGGTGCGCACCAAATCGCCGAGTGCATCGAACAGTGTGTAGCTGTCATGCCTCGCGAGAGAGTCGCGTAAGTCGAGGCCCGCAGCGCGTGCCCGCACCAGCGTGTCCGGCCCGCAGATCGCACCGGCGGCATCCTCGGTGCCATCAACGCCGTCCGTATCGCCTGCGAGCCCCCAGACATCTCGCATCCCGTCGAGTCCGAGCGCGAGGGCGAGCAGGAACTCCGTGTTTCGCCCGCCCCGTCCAGCCGGCCCGGCGCCGATCGTCACAGTTGTCTCGCCTCCCGAGAGCAGCACGCATGGCCCGGAGACCGGCATGCCGTGCGTGCGCGCTCCCTTCGCAATTCCGGCCATGACCATCCCGACCTCGCGCGCCTCGCCCTCGATGGCGTCGCCCAGGATCAAGGGTTTGAGCGCCCACTGCCGTGCTGCAGCGGCCGCTGCCTCCAACGCCATCGCCGGCGTCGCGATGAGATGCAGCTCCGCCTCGATCTCACCGGGCTTCGGCGTCTCCGGCCCGTCCTCTAAGGGCAAGCGCAAACCATGCCGGGCGGCGATCGCGCGCACTCGGACCAGGTGCTAGGATCTGGCGCGTCGGCCCCGACGCGATCACCGCCACATCGTCGCCCGGCACGTCGCTGAGCGCGAGCGTGACCACCCGCGCCGGTCGTGCCGCGTGCGCGAGCCGCCCGCCCTTGATGGCGGAGAGGTGCCGCCGCACGGCGTTCATCTCGTGGATGGTCGCTCCCGAGGCCAGGAGCTGGCGGTTGATCGCCTGCTTGTCCGCGAACGTCACGCCGGGCAATGGCAGCGTCATCAGCGCCGAGCCGCCCCCCGAGATCAGCGCGAGACCAGGTCTTCCGGCCCGAGTCCCTGCACAAGCTGCAGCATTCGCCGCGCGGCCGCCTCGCTCCCCGCGTCCGGCACTGGATGGCTCGCCTCCAAGACCTCGATCCGCGTCAGGCGCACGCCCTGCCCGTGTCGGGTCACAACGGCGCCCGTGAGCGGCACGTCGGGCCATGCCGCCTCAACCGCCGCCGCCATGCCTGGCGCCGCCTTGCCGCAGCCCACGACCACGACTCGCCCCTTTGTCCGCTTCTGCGGCGGCTCCGGGAGGAAGCGGGCGAGCACGCGCGCCGGATCAGCCGCCGCAACTGCCGCCTTGAAGATTTCCAGCAGCGCCGATCGTGCCCGCGCGTCGTCCCATTCCGCCATGCGCTACCCCTTTGAGCGAGCCGCGCTTATAGCCCTTGCTCGCGCACGCGGGAAACCGCCCGCCCCCGCCCTCGAAATCCTCGACGCGCCGGGCCACCCACCCTATCTCGGGAGGGACGCTACGATGGAGGTCCCCATGCCGCTCCCCCCCATGGACGACGCGAACTCGCACCGAGGTTGAGGCCGCGGCCTTCCGCCGCCTCGTCGAGCATCTGCGCGACCGCTCGGACGTGCAGAATATCGACATGATGAATCTCGCCGGCTTCTGCCGTAATTGCCTCTCCCGCTGGTTCCGCGAGGCCGCCGCCGAGCGCGGCATCGAAGGTGGCCGACGCCGACGCCCGCGAGAGGGTGTATGGAATGCCCTATAAGGATTGGCAGGCGCAGCACCAGCGCGAGGCGACAGCGGACCAGAAGGCTGCCTTCGCCAAGACTCAAGGGGCGCATTGACCGCGCCGCTTTCCTGTTCTACCCCGCCGCCTCTGGGCTGGGGGGGAATCGCATGGCGCTCGACGCGACCGAACAGGACCGCGAAGTGGGCGGCATCGCCGCGGATCGGCTGCGCAGCCTGATCGAGCGTATCGAGCGGCTTGAGGAGGAGCGCAAGGCGCTCGCCGGCGACATCAAGGACATCTACGCGGAGGCCAAGAGCGCCGGCTTCGACGTCAAGGTGATCCGTCAGATCATTCGCATTCGCGCTCAGGAGCCGGCGGAGGTCGAGGAGCAGGAGAACCTGCTCGACGTGTATCGCCGCGCACTCGGGATGTAACGCCGTTGCGCGCCTCCGACACCAGGCAGCTTGGCCGGTCCGGGCTGCGTGTGACCGTTCTGGGATTGGGCGGTGCGCCGCTCGGCGACCTCTACGAGCGCATTCCCGAGAAGCGAGCGCTGGCCACGGTGCGCCGTGCCTACGAGCTGGGCGTGCGCTTGTTCGACACCGCCCCCCTCTATGGCCACGGCCTGTCGGAGCACCGCTTCGGACACGTTCTGCGCCAGATCGAGGACCGGGACGGCTTCGTCCTCTCCACGAAGGTCGCGCGCTACTTGCGGCCCGAGTCGCCAGGCATGGTGGAGCGCGGCCTGTTCCGCGGCGGCCTCAACTTCCGCATCGTCCCCGACTACAGCTACGACGGCGCGATGCGTGCCTTTGACCAGAGCTTGCAGCGGCTCGGCATGGACCGGGTGGACGTGGTCCACATCCACGACGTGGACGTCTGGACATGGGGCAGCGAGGACGCGTTTCAGCAGCGCTTCCGCGAGGCCATGGACGGTGCCTATCGCGCGCTGCACGACCTTCGCGCTCAGGGCGTGATCCGCGCGATCGGGGTCGGCGTCAACGAGATCAAGCCGATGATGATGTTCGCCGCCGCCGGCGACTTCGAGACGTTCATGCTGGCCGGTCGTTACACGCTGCTGGAGCAGGAGCCGCTCGACGAATTGCTGCCGCTCTGCGCCCAGAAGGGCATCGGCATCCTGACTGCCGGTCCCTTCAACTCCGGCATCCTGGCGACCGGTGCTGTCGAGGGCGCCAAGTATAACTATCACCCGGCACTCCCGAGATCGCCGAGCGGGTGCGGCGGTTACAGGCGGTATGCGGACGGCATGGCGTGCCGCTCGCGGCCGCGGCGGTGCAGTTCCCGCTGGCACACCCGGCGGTGTGCTCGATGGTGCCGGGCGCGGTGCGGCCGGAGGAGGTGGACGCCAATGTCCGCCTGATCGAGACGCCGATCCCCGCAGATCTCTGGGCAGAGCTGAAGCGGGAGAAGCTGATCCGGGAGGACGCGCCCACACCCGCGTAAGACGCCGCCGTTTCCCTCCCGCCCCGGAACGCGCTAGCCTCGCCGCCATGGAATCGCCGTGCGTGCTGATCGTCATGGGAGTGTCAGGGTCGGGCAAGACCACGGTGGGCGCGATGCTCGCCGGCAAGCTCGGCTGCGAGTTCGTGGACGGGGACGATTTCCACCCCGCCGCCAACGTCGCCAAGATGCACGCAGGCCATCCCCTCACCGACGAGGACCGCTGGCCCTGGCTCGACAGCATCGCGCGCTGGATAGACGCGGTGCGCGTCACGGGTGGGCGCGGCATCGTCGCTTGCTCGGCGCTGCGCCGGGTCTATCGCGACCGGCTCGTGGATGGCCGGCCGGACGTGACGCTCGTGTTCCTCGAAGGCGACGTGAAGCTCATCGCCGCCCGGCAGGAAGCGCGGCACGGGCACTACATGCCCGCGAGCCTCGTCGCGAGCCAGTTCGCGACCTTGGAGCCGCCAGGCGACGACGAGCGCATGATCAGGGTCTCGGTGGAGCCGCCCGCCGCCGAGGTGGTAGCCGCCGTCGCCGCGAGGATCGCAGCGTGACTGATCAGGCCAAACAGAAGCGCGACGCGGCCGAGGCGGCGCTCGCCAAGGTGCGGGACGGCATGGTGCTCGGCCTCGGTACGGGCAGCACGGCCACGATCTTCGTGGACTTGGTCGGCGCCCGCGTCCGCGCGGGCTTGCGCGTCACCGGCGTGCCGACCAGCGAGCGCACGGCCGAGCAGGCACGCAGCCTGGGCATTCCGCTGGCGCAACTCGGTGACCACGCGGCGCTCGACCTCGTCGTGGACGGGGCGGACAAGGTGGACACGAAGAGCCTCGCGCTCGTGAAGGGCCTAGGCGGCGCGCTGCTGCGCGAAAAATTGGTAGCGCTCGCAGGAAAGCGCATGATCGTGATCGTGGACGAGGGTAAGCTCGTGAGCGCGCTCGGCCGCGGCCTAGTCCCAGTCGAGATCGTCGCCTTCGGTGCCGTCACGACGCTCGCTCGGCTGCGCGCGGCGGGCGCCGATCCCGGCATCCGCCCTGGCCCGGACGGTGTGCCCTACCGCACGGACGGGGGCAACCTGATCGCGGACTGCCGCTTCGCCCCGATCACCGACCCCGCCGCGCTTCACGCTCGCCTTAAAGCGCTTACCGGCGTCGTCGAGACCGGCCTCTTCCCTGGCCTCGCATCTCGCGTCATTGTCGGCACCCCAGCTGGGCCACGCATCCTGGACAAGCCATGAGCGATCAACCGGCTCCCAAGACCCTCGCGATCGATGTCGGCGGCACCCGGCTCAAGGCCGGCCTGCTCAGCTCGGACGGCGCGCTAATCGGTGAGCGCCAGCGCGTAAACACGCCCAAGCCCTCTCCGCCCGATGCTGTCGTGTCGCTGCTCGCCGGACTGGCCGCCAAGCTTCCCGGTTTCGACCGGACTAGCGTCGGTTTCCCCGGCGTCGTCCATGACGGCGTGGTGCGGACGGCACCGAACCTCGGCACACGCGACTGGGCCGGCTTCGACCTTGCGGCTGCGTTGCGCGAGCGCCTCGGCAAGCCCGCGCGCGTGCTGAACGACGCGAGCGTGCAGGGCCTCGGCGTCATCGCTGGGCGCGGCCTGGAATGCGTCATCACGCTCGGCACCGGCCTCGGCTTCGCCCTCTACCAGGACGGCAAGCTCCTGCCCCACATGGAACTGGCCCAGCACCCGGCGCGTAAGGATATGACCTACGACCAATACGTCGGCACCGCCGCGCTGAAGGAGGTCGGGGCGCAAAAGTGGCAGGCCCGCGTGCGCCGGGCGATCGCGCAGATCGAGACGCTCGTGACCTACGACACGCTGCTGATCGGCGGTGGCAACGCGAAGCTGATCGCCTTTGATCTGCCCGCGAACGTGCGGATCGTGGACAATGCGGCCGGCATCCTGGGCGGCGTTCGGCTATGGGATTCGGCGCAGGACGAGGCGTTCAAGAGGTACTCGCGCAAGCTGAAGCGGGAGGCTGGGGCGTCGTGAGCGGGACGCTGGTCCATCTCGTTCGCCACGGGGCGCACGATTTAGTAGGTCGCGTGCTCGCCGGGCGGATGCCGGGCATCCGTCTCAGCGCCGATGGCGTCCTGCAGGCCAACCGGGTTGCCGACGCGCTCGCCACGCGAGCGATCGCCGCGGTCCTCAGCAGCCCGCAGCCGCGCGCGCAGGAAACGGCAGCCCTGATCGCCGCCCGGCACGGCCTTCCCGTCGAGATCGAGCACGGTCTCGACGAGTTGGACTTCGGCACTTGGCAGGGTATGACGTTCGCCGCGCTCGATGGGCATACGGCGTGGCACGCGTGGAACCGGGCGCGCGGTCTCGCGACGACGCCCGGCGGTGAGACGATGGTGCAGGTGCAAGCGCGAGCATTGGCCGTGCTGGCAGGGGCACGGGCGCGATGGCCAAGTAGCGAACTGGTGCTGGTCGGACACCAGGACGTTCTCCGTGCGGCACTCTTCGGTGTGCTCGGGGCGCCACTCGACCTGTTAGGCCGGCTCGCGCTCGCACCAGGCGGACGGGCAACCGTGCGACTCTGGGACGAGCACGCCGAGCTGGAGACGTTGGACAACGGATTGTGAGCCATGGCAGCCCAGCTCCCGGCGCAGCGTTGGCACACTATGAGCGACACACCCTCAGGTACGCCCCCAAGAGCAGCCTCCCCAGAGCCGCACGGAGTGGACCAGGCCCGAAGCGCCCTAGACCGCGCCCATCGTGCAGCTATTGCCATGGACGGCGGTGAGCTCCGCCGCGCGCTGGAGGAGGCGCGGGAGATCCTGGACGGCAGCGACGCGCCCGGCGCGTCTGCGGCCAGCGCCAAGGTTGCCCGCGCCCTCGCCGACCTCGACGAGGGTCCGCTCGACGAGATGGAGCGGCTGCTGGAGCAGGCACGGGCGGACCTTGGTCCAGCGACGTGAGCCGATCCGCGCTGTAGATGGCACGCCGTGTGCTAGAGGAGGCAGCACCGCGCTGAGCGGGGACGGGGAGGAACGGATGGGCAGCACCGGCGACACTCCGCTGCTGGTTGAGCGGGACAGCGCCGTGCTTCGGCTGACCCTGAACCGGCCGCAGCGGGCGAACGTGCTCGACCTGGCCCTGTGCAAGGCGCTGCTTGACGCTGCCATCCTTGCGGACGAGGACGACGCGGTGCGCTGCGTTGTGTTGGCAGCCCGCGGCAAGCTGTTCTGCGCGGGCGGCGATATCGACGCGTTCGTGGCGGCAGGCGACGCTTTAGGACCACTGGTCAAGCAGATGACGGCGGCGCTTCACATGGCCCTCGCCCGTCTGCTGCGCATGAACAAGCCCCTGGTGACCGTGGTCGCCGGGCCGGCAGCCGGGGCCGGGCTGAGCCTGGCGATTCTGGGCGATATCGCGCTCGCGGCGCGCTCGGCGCACTTCACGAGCGCCTACACTACGATCGGGATGACGCCGGATGGCGGCTCGACCTGGCTGCTGCCCCGTCTCGTCGGGATGCGCCGGGCGCAGGAGATGGTGCTGCTCAACCGCCGCGTGTCGGCCGAGGAAGCGGCGCAGCTCGGCCTGATCACCCGCGCAGTGCCGGACGAGGCGCTCGCGGCGGAGGCGGACTCGGTCGTGCAGCAGCTCGCTCAGGGCGCGACGGCGGCGCTGGGCCGCAGCCGCAACCTGCTCCACTCCAGCTTCACCACGACGCTCGAGACTCACCTAGAGGCGGAAGCGCGCGCAATCGCCGACTCGGCCCGCACTGAGGACGCCCGGACGCGCATGGCCGCGTTCCTGCAGAAGCGCAAGCCGACATAGGGAGGGATTGATGCCAGAAGCCTACATCGTGGAGGCGGTCCGCACCGCCGGTGGTCGCCGCGGCGGCACGCTGGCGGGCTGGCACCCGGCCGATCATGGCAGGCGAGGTGCTCGAGTGCCCTGGTGGACCGCAGCGGCATCGACCCGGCCGCCGTCGAGGACGTGATACTCGGCTGCGTCAGCCAGGTGGGGGAGCAGAGCTTCCACATCGGCCGCAACGCGGTGCTGGCGTCCAAGCTGCCGGATAGCGTCCCCGCCGTCTCAATAGACCGCCAATGCGGCTCCTCGCAGCAAGCGGTCCAGTTCGCGGCGCAGGCGGTGATGTCCGGCACGCAGGATGTCGTGATCGCGGCAGGCGTAGAAAGCATGACGCGCGTGCCGATGGGGTCCAACTTCACACTGCATGCGAAGGAGGGGATCGGCGTCGGGCCGTTCAGCCAGCGCATCCAGGACCGCTACGGCGTCAAGAGCTTCAGCCAGTTCACCGGCGCGCAGATGATGGCCGATAAGTATGGCTTCAGCCGCGAGGACCTGGACGCCTACGCGCTGGAGAGCCATAAGCGCGCCGCCGCTGCCACCCGGTCCGGCGCGTTCGAGCGGGAGATCGTGCCCCTACCCGCCCACGCAGCGGACGGCAGCACCAGCCTGCACAGGGAGGACGAGGGCATTCGTGGCGATGCCACCATGGAGGCGATCAGCGCGGTGAAGCCGCTGCAGGAAGGCGGCAAGATCTCCGCCGCCAACGCCAGCCAGATCTGCGACGGCGCGTCCGGCATACTGGTCGTCAGTGAGGCAGCGCTGAAGCGGCACGGCCTGACGCCGCTGGCGCGCATCCACGCGCTGGCGGTCACGGGCGGCGACCCGGTGATCATGCTCGACGAGCCGATTCCCGCCACCCGGCGGGCGCTACAGCGGGCCGGCATGAGCATCGGCGATATCGACCTCTATGAGGTTAACGAGGCTTTCGCCCCCGTGCCGCTGGCTTGGCTGCGGGAGATCGGCGCCGACCAAGCGAAGCTGAACGTGAACGGCGGCGCGATCGCGCTAGGACATCCGCTCGGTGCGACCGGTACCAAGCTGATGGCGACGCTGATCCACGCACTCCGCGCCCGCGCCAAGCGCTACGGACTGCAAACGATGTGCGAGGGTGGCGGGTTGGCCAACGTCACGATCGTCGAGGCGCTGTGACAACGGACGCGACGCCTGCCGGCTTCATGCTCAGATCGGGTGTTTGGACGCCGTAGCCTCAGCCCCGTTCCGGGTTAGGCAGCGCGGACGCAAGTCGGCCGTCTGGGCTCCAGCATAGCTCGTGATCTCGTGAGCCTGCCGCAGTATGTAGTGCGGTGGTCCAGGTTCAGCCTGAGAAGCACAACGGGCATCCGCGGGGCGACTGGGGAAGCGTGCGCCCACTCCATCCAGCGCTCCAACATCAACCAGCCAACTAGGTTATGCGCCACGCTGGTCCGGAGCGCATCCCCTTCTCGCTGCGCGCTACGCCATGGTCGCAACGTACATGAATTTACATCAGCGCTAGCTCGGACGGCGTCTCCAATATATGTTGGCGGCAACGTGGCTGATACCAGTCTCATTATCGTCCAACTCATGCTCGGGTGCGCTTGACTCCGCTTCCAGAACACGAGGTCGGTTCCTTCCTTGCCAGGCGCCTCGCCCAGGCAGGGTTGCCGACTGATGTTCTGACCGACGATGCCATTGCCCGCCTTGCCGAGCGTTCCGGCGGCAAGCCGCGTGTGCTGAATGCTCTGACAGGTGCCGCGCTGTTTTTCGCTCACCTTGAACGATCCGCCCGTATTGAGGCTCGGCATGTGGATCAGGCAGCGGCTCTTCGCGAGGCTGGCGCGGACCGGCCACGTCTGCCGACGCTCGAGCATAACCGTCGGGCGTGGCCTACATCCAAAGCAGTCTTCAGCAAGGCGAATGTTCTCTGCTCGGGTGCCTGCACCGCCGGAGCAATCATCGGAGCGATCTTCTGGCAGGGGCCCGCTCACCACGGCCCGTCACCAACGGCACCAGCCTTGCCAATACTTGCGTCTATCCAGATCGCCCCGCAGCGTGCTGCGGCCGTTGCACCGCCAGCACCCACGGAGCCGTTCTCGGTAGCCGATCTGGCCGCCCCCGTCCTATCGCCTGTCCCTCATCCGGCACCCGACGCCGTAGCGGCGAAACCCCAAGCCGCCGCTGCTGTAGAAGTCTGTATCGCCGCTCGCGCCCGCTTCTCCAGCTTCCATGCTTGATACGGCCGAACCGCACGATCCGCAGACGCAATTTGAACTCGGCATGATCTATGACCTCGGCAAAGACGTGCCTCGCGACGCACTCAGAGCCTACTTCTGGTATCTCCGCGCTGCCGAGAGCGGATTGGCTGCAGCCGAGTTCAACGTCGCAGTCATGCGGGACAATGGAGATGGCGTGCCGCGCGATGCGACTGCCGCTGCGGTCTGGTATGCCCTCGCGGCGGCCCAGGGGAACCACCGCGCGCAATACAACCTAGGTCTGCTGTACGCGGCGGGCGATGGAGTGCCGCGCGATCTCGGTCAGGCCGAAGCCTACTTCCGCGCCGCCGCTAGTGAACTCCCCGCAGCGGCGGCAAGGTTGGCAGAAATACGGCGCAGTCCTCGGCCAACCGTCAACGCGGTCGATCATGGGCGCGATCATGGTCGCGACTTGGGTCGTGCGCCCTGAAGCTCACCCTGCGCGAGCAACAGCCTGGTCTTGTGCCTCCGCGAGCTGGTGAGCGATACGCTCGCGGTGGGTGCGCTGCCGGGCAGCAAGTGCCGGGTCGCCCGCCAGCACGTCGAGCCGCGCCGCGATCCAGGCTTGAACGCGGGCGATCTCGTCCACGTGCAGCGCCGAAGCGAGCCGGCCTGTTGCGCTCGCAGCATGGCGCCGATGCGTGTTGAGCGGTTCAGCGACATAGGCCACGCTCCCGCCGTCCAGCATCATCTCCGCGTAGAGCCGCCAATCGCCCGCGAGTTGGTAACCCTCCAGATCCCGCCCGCAGCGGTCGAGCGCGGCGAGAAAGGCATCCCGCCGGAGCAGGACGGCAGAGGCGTTCAGGATCACGTTCCGCTCGGCCATGTAGCGGCCCAGGAACTCGCGCCCTGGCAGCACGAGGTCGGTGGCGAGTGCGCCCTCGCCTAGCTCGGCGTAGTAGGCTTTGTGGTCTGGCCAGAGCGGCATTCCGTCCGCGTCCACGGCGCGGCTGTCGCAGAAGGCGAGCACGACGCCGGGCGCGGAACGGAACGCGGCGACGAGGCGGGCGAGCATCTCGGGGCGACACTCGTCGTCAGCCTCGGCAATCCACAGCCAGTCGCCGCGCGCGAGCCGGGCGGCGCGCGCCCACTGCTTGAACACGGACCCAGACGGGCGCCGGCTCTCGACCACCTGCACCTTCCGCCCGGCACGGGCCGCAACCTCGCGCGCAACGGCGGCGCTGCCGTCGGAGGAGGCGTCGTCGAGCACGATCACCTCCTCGACCGGATAGGTCTGGCCCAGCACGCTGCCGAGCCGGCCAGGCATGTAGCGCGCGTAGTCCCGGCTCGGAATGCAGGCGGAGACGCGCACGAGGCCCGGCATCGCAAGGGCGAGCAGGCGGGCCGCGTAGTCGCCGAAGTCGAAGCGGCGCCGGGCGGCGGCGGCGAGTCGCGCCCGGCCGCCCGGCGGTCCCTGCCGCGCGAGGCGGACCAGGTGCCGCGCCATCGCCGCCGTGTCCTCCATGGGAACGGCGATCCCGCCTTCCATCTCGCGCAGCAGGCCCGGCGCGCCGCCCGAGCCCTCGAAGGCGACCGTCGGCACGCCCGCGGACATCGCCTCCAGCACGACAGAGGGATAAGGGTCCTCGCGCGAGGCCAGGAGATGGACGTCGGCCGCGGTGAACAGGTCCGCGGCGTCGGCGCGGAATGGCAGGTGGTGGAAGCGTCCGCTCGCCCGTGCCCTGGCCAGCCCGTCGCCGAGCAAGGCGCGCGTGTTGGTGTCGAGGTCGCCGACCCAGAGCAGGTGCAGGCCGTCCTCGTCCTTTATCTCCTGGGCTAGCCCCCAAGCCTTCAGCGCGAGATCGAACCCTTTGCGCATGTCGCCGAAGCCGACGGCGAGCGCGAGTTTCGCCTGCTCCGCGATGCCGAGCCGGGCGCGCAGTCCCTCGGCATCGTCCGTGCGCCGGGCGGGCGCGTAGAGGCCTTGGGGCAGCACGGTGGCGCGGTCCGGCGGCAGCGGTACGGCCGCGGCGAAGCGGTCCCGGCCCTCGGCGCTCGCGAAAATCACGCGCTCGGCGGCCTCGACGCCGAGGCGCGCGCCCTCGACGAGGCCCCGTGTCCGCAGCAGGCCCGGCAGCTCGTGGGCGAGCAGCGTCGGCGCGATGCCGGCTGCGCGCAGCACGGGGCAGGCATGGGCAGCCGCGGCCGAGTTGATGATGGCGGCGCGCGTGCCCCGCGCGAAGGCGGCCGCCGCGTGCCGGGCGAGCGCAGCGTCGTCGCCCGCGAGCACGGTGGGCGCCACCTCCTGGTAGGATCTGAGCAGCCGCCCGCCGCCGAGCAGGAGGAACTGAACCGCGACGCCGTGCGCGGCGCGGAGCTGGCGCCCGAGGTGGAGCAGCAGGTGCTGGCTGCCGGCCGGGAAGGCGTCGTGCCCGACGAGGAGCAGCGCGCCCTCTCGTGCCTGCGGCTGCAGCCCGGCGACCGCGCGCCCGGTCGCGTTGAGGAACGCGCCGCCGAAGCGCAGATCCGGCTCCAGGTAGGCGCCCTCCGCCCACTCGTTCCAGGCGTTGACGCAGACGATCGGCTCGCCATGGCCAGAGTTGGGAAACGGGTTGGCGCGGGCGTGCTCGATGAGATGGGCGAGCCACGCCTGGTATCGCTGCGGCGAGGCGCCGTGCAGAACCGTGCCCGCGCCCTGGCGCCGCGCGTCGTTGTCCCAGGACGGCACGCAGGTCTTGATCAGCGGGATAGGGCGGCGTCGGCTCGGTGCAGGAGCGATCGGCCGCGTCGTCGTAGGCGTGGACCTTGCCCGAGAAATCGGGATCGAGCAGCTCGACCGGGATCTCGTTCAGCATCTCGCCAAGCTTGTGCGGCGGGAACTCGACGGCGCCGTCGAGGCCATGGGCGCGCGGATCGCGATCGCCGAAGGTCTGCGCCATGACGAGCAGCGGGTTCTCGCCGTGCCGCTCGCGGAACAGGCGGCGCCAGCGCTCGAAGGTCGCGGCGGCGTCCGGGACGATGCCGGCGCGGTAGAGCATGAGCAGGGGCCGGCCCTGCACCCGGATGTAGCGCGGGTCCTCGAAGCAGCGCGCGAAGCTGGCCAGCAGCCCGGCCTCGTCCTCGGGCCGGTAGTCCTGGGCGATGAGCACGTCCTCCTCGGCGCCGTCCCAGCGCCGGGTCCAGTTCTCGTTGGCCCACATCAGGCAGAACGGGAAGTCCACGCTCCGGTCCGCGAGCATCGTCTCCAAGGGCGCTTCCAGGAGCCGGCGGCCGTTGAAGGCGTAGAAATACCAGACGAAGCCCTCGATCCCCGCGCCGCGGGCGAGCCGCACCTGCTCGCGCAGCGTCGCCGTGCCCTCCAACCGGTAGTGCCCGAGGTCGCGCGGGATGCGCGGCTGGTAGTGCCCGGCGAAGCGCGGCAGGCCCCGCGCCACGTTGGTCCACTCCGTGAAGCCCCGGCCCCACCATTGGTCGTTCTCCGGGATCGGATGGAACTGGGGCAGGTAGAAGGCGAGGACGCGGGCGAGCCGCGCCGCTCCTTCGGGCAGCGGCGCGGCTTCCTCGAAGAATGCGTCCCGCTCCACATTGCGCCGGACCTCGCGCGCGACCGTCGTGCCGGCAATGGGCCGGGTCGCGGGCAGGTCGGCGTCGCCGCGGTGGCAGAGATAGTGGAGCAGCGGGATCTCGTCCGGCTGGTTGCGCAGGTAGCGCGCGCGGTAGAAGGCGCCGTCGAAGCCGGGGTGTGGCTCGCGGTCCTCCCTCCAGCCCTGGATCATGTAATGCTCGAACGGGTCCATGCCAGCAAGCGCCACGTCCGGATACGTCCGCAGGTAGTGCGCGGCGTCGAACTCCTTGATCGGGCTGACGAGGCCCGTCTTGCGCAGGCGCAGGAAGTGGCTCAGGCACAGCTCGCCCGCGGGGACGGCGTGCCAGCCGCGATACCAGGCCGGGTCGAACCAGGCGATCGGGCGCCGGCCCTCGGCCTCCCCCCAGCAGGCATAGTGGAACAGCGGGTCCATCCCCGCCTCGCGCACGTCGTCGTAGCGCCCGAGGTAATACCCAGTATCAAAGTAAGGATTGGGCCAGCGGCCTTCTTTCCAGCCCCAGCGGTGGAAGTGCGTCAGCGCATCCAGGCGCGCGGCGGCGAGGTCCGGGTGGCGATCGAGAAACCAAGCCTCATCGAACAGGCCGGATTGGCGAAGCAGGAGAAGGTCGCCGAGGTCGAGCGCCGCCGGTCCGATCGCAGCCTCGCGCTCGCCGAACCAGTCCATTGCCCTGACCAAGCTCTCTGTTGTGACATGATGAAGCTACACGGAGTTTTCATCGTTGAACATGGATTCTTGTTGCTCGCGCAGCACCTCGCCGCCGTCGTAGGCCCGAAGGCAGGTCCGATCTCGGGACCAGGCGAGCATATCCGGTTGACCGTCGGCACCTGGGATATACAGATCGGGTGTTCTACCTTGGCGCTGCCATGACGCGAACCACTTTGTTCCAGACCAGTCGCTCGCAAGCGGTTCGCCTGCCGAAGAGCGTGGCTTTCCCGGACAGCGTGCGCGAGGTTGTGATCCTGCGTGACGGCGTGCGGCGGGTGATCGTGCCGGCCGATACGGAGTGGGACGATTTATTCGACTCGCCCGGCATCGGATCGGAAGAGCGCGAGCAGCCGCAGGCCGAAAGGCGCGAGGCGTTCTGAGTGCTGCTGCGTTACGTGCTCGATACGAATTTATTCATTCGGGTGCTGCGTGACAGGCCGCAAGGATTGCGCTGCAAGGACTGGCTGCCTGAGGCGGGCGGCCCCTGAACCGTCGCCTGCACGGCCGGCGCGCGACCCTTGGCCGCAGGACCGCCCTCACCGGCGCGAGCCTGCTCGCCGCGTGCTCGCCCGCCAGCCTCCTCAACGTGACGGTTCCCCGGCGTGGGCTCACCATCGAGCGCGACGTCGCTTACGGCAGCGGATCACGGCGGCGCATGGACGTGTATCGTCCGGCGGGCGCGGCGACCGGCCTGCCTCTGATCGTCTTCCTCTACGGCGGAAGCTGGCGCAGCGGCAGCAAGGCCATGTATCCCTTCGTCGCCGCCCCGCTCGCCCGGCGCGGCGCTGTGGTCGCGGTGCCGGACTATCGGCTCTACCCGGAGGTCGTCTTTCCCGCCTTCCTGGAGGACTGCGCCGCCGCCGTAGCGTTCGCCGCGGCGAACGCGGCACGCTGGGGCGCGGACCCGCGGCGGCTCGTCCTGCTCGGGCACTCAGCGGGCGCCTACAACGCGGCCATGCTGCTGCTCGACCCGCGCCTCCTGGCGATTACCGGCGCGCCGCGGCCCGCGTGCGGCGCGCTGCTTGCCGGTCCCTACGACTTCCTGCCCATCACCAACCCTGACATCGTCCCCGTGTTCCCCCACCCAGGGCCGTGGACCCAGCCGATCACCTACGCCGACGGCCGCAACCCGCCGCTGCTCCTGCTCGCCGGCGGCGATGATCGAACGGTGAAGCCGCGCAACACGGTGGCGCTCGCCGAGCGCATCCGCGCCGCGCATGGTCCGGTTGAGGCGCGAATCTTGCCGAGATTAGGGCACATCGGGATCATCCTCGCCTTCGCGCCGCCGTTCCGCGGCAGGGCGCCAGTGCTCGACCTGGTGTGGGACTTCTTCGGCCGGTTCGCCGCGTGAGACGTGGGAGTGTAGCAGATACGGTTCTCTTGCTGCTATGCGTGCTGTCCCGCCACCCGGAAGAGCGGCACGGGCGCCGGAAATCCCTTAAGCCGGCTCTCGCCCAGGGCGACCCAGCCCGCGTCGTCGGCGCAAGCCGCCCGGACGTCAGCCGACGCGACGATGGTATCAGGCTCCGCAGTCTGGCAGATCCTCGCCGCCAACTGCACGGTCGAGCCAAACAGGTCGTCACTGTCCTCGACCGGCTCGCCCGCGCTGAGGCCGATCCGCACCTGGATCGGCTCGAGGCTCGACCGGTTGAACTCGGTAAAGGCCCCCAGAATCGTGCGCGCGCATCCGGCTGCCGCCGGGACCTCGGCGAACGACGCCATGATGCCGTCGCCGGTGTGCTTGACCTCGCGCCCGCCGTGCCGGACGAGCGCCCGCCGCACCAGCGCGTCGTGCGCGCGGACGATCTCGACCGCCCGGCGGTCGCCGAGACGCGCCGTCATCTCGGTCGAGCCGACGATGTCGGTGAACATCACCGCCCGGAACGCTTGGTCGATCTCGGCCCGCCCACCGAGCGCCAGCGACCCTGGGTCGTCGACGCGGCCGAGGAACGCCTCGACGGCCGAGAGTTCGACCTCGATCAGGGTATGGGCGACGTTGCCGTGCGCCTTGCGATGGACGTGGCTCGCCGTCTCCTTGTCGGGGCTTTGGACCAGGCAGAAAGCGGTGCCGCGCGCCTCGTCGAACCAGTAGGTGAGGAACTTGACCCCGTAACGGTCCTGGATCGCGAGGTCCTTCAGATGAGCCTGCGCCACCGTCTCGGCTGTCATGCCCGCGAACTCGTGGCGGTCTATATAGATCGGCATGGAGTTCCTCCCGAGGGCGGTAGACTCCGGGCTACGAGCACGCACGCTCGCGCTCACTGAAGCGTAGCCGACAGCGGCACGACCGTCCTCTTGCCTCGGCCTCTGACGGTGCAGGATACCTGCCTATTGCCCGCCGGGTGTGGTAAGAGAACTCGGCTAGGGAAACTACGCGCGGAAGCTTCCGCTCGCAACGGACTTCCGATCTTGAAGCAGGAGCGAGGTCATGAGTGGCACGTATTCGGGAACATGCTTCTGCGGCGCCGTCGAGCTTCGCGTAAGCGGCCAGCCCAATGCGATGGGCTATTGCCACTGCCGATCCTGTCGTTCTTGGTCGGGCGGCCCGGTCAATGCGTTCACGCTCTGGCCGACGGAGGCCGTGGAAGTGACCAGGGGCGCAGAGAACGTCGCGACATATCATAAGACCGACCTCAGCCATCGCCAGTATTGCCGGCTCTGCGGCGGCCATCTGATGACTGCTCATCCACCCTTGAAAATGGTTGACGTTTACGCCGCGACCATTCCGGATCTTGCGTTCGTCCCGCAGGTGCATGTCAACTATGCTGAAACAGCGCTGCCCATGCACGATGGTCTGCCGAAGCTGAAGGACTTCCCCGCCGAGTTCGGCGGCTCCGGGGAGGTTGTTCCGGAATAGGGCCGAAACGGCTGCTAGGCGGCGCCCTCTCCCCCAGCCAGACCTGCCGCGCTATAGGGACCGCGTCGCCGCCACGGAGTTCTCTTGCCCGTCCACACCCTCGTCACAGGTGCCACCGGCTTCGTCGGCTCGGCCGTCGCGCGCGCCCTCGCCGGGCGCGGGCACACGCTGCGCCTGCTCGTCCGTAAAGGCAGCGACCGACGCAACGTCGCGGAGCTCGACGCCGAGCTCGTCGAGGGTGACCTGCTCGATCCCGCGAGTCTCGCGCGCGCCGTGGCCGGGTGCCGCTACGTGGTCCACGTCGCGGCCGACTACCGGCTCTGGGTGCCCGACCCCGGCCCTATGATCCGTGCCAACGTGGGCGGTACGCGCGCTCTCCTGCTCGCCGCGAAGGAGGCCGGCGTGGAGCGCGTCGTCTATTGCAGCAGCGTCGCGGCGCTCGGGCTGACCAAGGACGGCAGGCCCGCCGACGAGCATACGCCGGTGAAGCCCGAGAACGTCATCGGCGCCTACAAGCGATCCAAGTGGGACGCGCAGCAGGCCGTGCTCGGCCTGGCGCGCGATGGCGTTCCGGTCGTCATCGTGAACCCGTCCGCGCCCGTCGGGCCGCGCGACGTGAAGCCGACACCCACCGGGCGCATGGTGCTCGACACCGCCGCGGGGCGGATGCCTGCCTACGTAGATACGGGCCTGAACGTGGTCCACGTGGACGACGTCGGCGAGGGCCACGCGCTCGCGCTGGAGCGCGGGCGGATCGGCGAGTGTTACATCCTGGGCGGCGAGGACCTGACGATGCCTCCCTTCCTCGCGATGATCGACGAGGCCGCGGGACGCCGGCCGCAGCGCCGGGCGCGACTTCCCGTCGGGGCGCTGTGGCCCGTCGCGGTGGGCGCGGAGGCGATGGCACGGGTGACAGGGCGGGCGCCGCTGACCACGCGCGACACGCTGGCGATGGCGCGCAAGAAGATGTTCTTCAGCTCGGCAAAGGCCCGCGCCGAGCTGGGCTACGTGCCGCGCCCGGCG
The DNA here is from genome assembly GCA_963848595.1 of uncultured Alphaproteobacteria bacterium. Classification (GTDB taxonomy): domain Bacteria; phylum Pseudomonadota; class Alphaproteobacteria; order Acetobacterales; family Acetobacteraceae; genus CAWKEH01. Next base: position 117,308 of record CAWKEH010000010.1, read on the forward strand.
CGCGAGGCCGTGCGCGATGCGGTCGCATGGTTCAGGAGTGCGGGGATGCTCAAGCGGTGACGATCTTCGCCCTGCTCGCGTGCCTGGCCTGGGCCGTGATGATCCTTCTGTGGGGACGATACTGGCAAGCCGGGCCGAGCCTCGCGCCCGCCGTCCCGCCCCAGCCGGCGCCTGCTCTGGACGTGGTGATCCCTGCCCGTGACGAGGCGGAGGGGATTGAGGCCGCGCTTCGGTCGCTCCTCGCCCAGACGTATCCAGGGCCGTTGCGCGTCATCCTCGTGGATGACGGCAGCACGGACGGCACTGGCGCCATCGCCCGCACGCTCGGCGACCCGCGCCTCATCGTTCTCGACGGCCAGAAGCGGCCCGCCGGGTGGAGCGGCAAGCTCTGGGCCGTGGCGCAGGGATTGCAGCATACAGGGAAGCCCGAGGCGCCGCTGATCCTGCTGACCGACGCGGACATCGTCCATGACCCGGCGCACCTGGCGACCTTGGTGGCCAAGCTGGAGCGGGACAAGCTCGACCTCGTCTCCGAGATGGTGGAACTGCGCTGCCAGGCGCTCGCGGAGAAGATGCTCGTGCCGGCGTTCGTGTATTTCTTCGCGATGCTCTACCCCTTCGCTTGGGTGAACGACCCGCTGCGCGTCACGGCGGCGGCGGCGGGAGGCACGGTGCTGGTGCGCAGGCGCGCTCTGGAGCGGATCGGAGGGATCGCGGCGGTGCGCGAGGCGTTGATCGACGACGTGGCGCTCGCGCGCGCGGTGAAGCGGGGTGGGCGCATCTGGCTCGGGCACAGCCAGCTCGCCCGCTCGGTGCGCCCTTACCCTGACGCCGCGAGCGTCTGGCGCATGGTGGCGCGCACTGCCTACGTCCAGCTCGGGCGCTCGCCCCTAATGCTCGTCCTATGTCTCGGGGCCATGGCGCTCGTCTGGCTCGTGCCGCCCGGCGCCGCGGTCTTCGCGCACGGGGCGGCGCGCCTTCTCGGCCTCGCTGGCTGGGCGGCGATGGCGGCGAGCTACCTGCCCACGCTGCGCCGCTTCCGCCTCTCGCCGCTCTGGGCGCCGCTGCTGCCGTTGGTCGCCGCATTCTACATGGCGGCAACATTCGGCTCGGCGCTCGACCACCACCGAGGCCGTGGCGTCGTCTGGAAGCGGCGGGCCTACGCGCAATGAGCGCCGCAGTTTCCATCGAGGCGGCCTCGGGCAAGGACCGGGGCGACGAGAATTTCCCGGTCGGCTCCGCGCTGATACGCCGTTCGCTTCGCCCCCACATCCACGCTTTCTACGCCTTCGCCCGGCAAGCGGACGACGTCGCCGACCACGCGGACCTCACGCCAGACGAGAAGGTCAGGCGGCTCGACCGCATGGAGGCCGTGCTGCTCGGCGTCCCTGGCGCCGCCGCGGCAAGCGGCGCTCACGATGATGTCGCCCCAAGTGCTGCGCGCCTGCGCGTGAGCCTCGCCGAGACAGGCGTAACGCCGCAGCACTCGCAGGACCTCCTCGACGCGTTCCGCCAGGACGCGACCAAGCGGCGCTACGCGAGCTGGGACGAGCTGATGGACTACTGCCGCCTCTCCGCCATGCCCGTGGGCCGGCACGTCCTCGACCTCCACGGCGAGGCGCCCGATACCTATACGCCGTCCGACCCGCTCTGCGCCGCGCTGCAAGTGCTGAATCACTTGCAGGACCTCGCGGGCGACCTCGAACGCCTGGACCGCTGCTACGTGCCGTTCGACCTGCTCGACGCCGCGGGGGCGCGCGTTGAGGATTTGACCGGGCCGAGCTTGACCCCAGGCTTGCGCCGGGTCGTCGGCGAGATGCTGGACCGCACGGACGCGCTGAACCAGGCCGCGACCGGGCTGCCCGCTGCCGTGCGGGATCGCTGGCTACGGACGGAGTGCGCCGTCATCGTCAATCTCGCGCACAGCCTCGCCGCGCGGCTGCGGCGCGGGGACCCACTCGCGGGCCGAGTCAAGCTCCGACGCGGCGACGTGGCGGGGAGCGTGCTGCGGGCGCTCCGGTGGCTGGCGTGAGCGCGCGCAAAGCCGCGCTGGACGCAGCACCAGCGGACCTCGACGCGGTCGAGAGCCTCGTTCGCGCGGCCGGCACGTCGTTCTACCGCGGGATGCGGGTGCTGCCGCCCGACCGGCGCATGGCGATGTATGCGGTCTATGCGTTCTGCCGCCTCGTGGACGACGTGGCGGACGAGCCGGCGCCCATCGAGGCGAAGCGGGCGGGGCTGGACGACTGGCGCGCGCGGGTCGCCGGCCTCTACGAGGGGACGGCGAGGGGACCGGTCGAGCGCGTCCTGCTCCCGGCGGTGCGCCGCTTCGCGCTACGGCGGGAGGATTTCCTCGCCATCATTGAGGGCATGCAGATGGACGCCGAGGCCGCCATCGTGGCACCGGACCGGGCGACGCTCGACCTCTACTGCGACCGGGTGGCATCCGCCGTCGGCCGCCTCAGCGTGCGCGCCTTCGGAGATTCGTCCGAGAGCGCGGACCAAGTGGCCTGGCACCTCGGCCGCGCCCTGCAGCTCACCAACATCCTGCGCGACCTCGCCGAGGACGCCGCGCGCGGGCGGCTCTATCTCGCGCGGGAGTGGCTCGACGCGGCGGGCGTGCCGCCGGACCCAGACGCGGTGCTGGCGGCGCCTGGGCTGCCCCGCGCCTGCGCCTTGGCCGCGGCCGAGGCGCACGAGCACTTCGCCTGTGCCCACGCCGCCATGCGCCGCTGCGATCCCCGCGCGATGCGCCCGGCGCTGCTCATGGGCGCGACCTACGCCGCCCTCCTGCGCCGGCTGGAGCGGCGCGGCTGGGACCGGCCCGGCGAGCGCGTGCGCCTGCCCAAGTGGGAAAAAGCCTGGATCGCGGCGCGCTACCTGCGATGACGCCGCGCCATGTCCACGTCATCGGCGCCGGGCTGGCCGGGCTTGCGGCAGCGCTCGACCTTGCAGAGGCTGAAATCACTGTGACCATGCACGAGGCCGGGCCGGCCGCAGGCGGGCGCTGCCGGTCCTACTTCGACCGCGAGCTGGGCGTGCGCCTCGACAACGGCAATCACCTGCTGCTCAGCGGCAACGCGGCAACCTGGCGCTTCCTCGACCGCGTGGGATCGCGCGAGACGATGGGCGGGCCCAGACGCCCGCTCTTCCCGTTCGTGGACGTGGTGACCGGCAAGCGCTGGGCGGTAGAGCCCAATCCGGGGCGGTTGCCCTGGTGGGTGCTGAGCCGCCGCCGGCGCGTGCCAGGCACGCGGGCGTGGGACTACGCAGCCCTCCTGCGCCTGCGGCGAGCGGGGGCGGAGACCACGGTGGACGAGGCACTCCCGCGCGGCACGCTGCGGACGCGGCTGCTCGATCCCTTCGCCATCGCCGCCCTGAACACCCGGACGGATGAAGGCAGCGCGCGCCTGCTCGGTGCCATCGTAAACGAGAGCCTGGCGATGGGCGGCGCTGCCTGCGTTCCGAGCTTCCCGCGCGAGGGGCTCTCGGAGTCGTTCGTCGAGCCCGCGCTGGCCAGGCTGGGCGCCCTTGGGACGGAAATCCGGTTCGGGTCGCGTGTGGCCCGGCTCGGATTTCGCGGACGAGCGAGTCACAATGCTCGACCGCATCGCCGTGGGCGCAGACGAGGCCGTGGTGCTGACCGTGCCGGCTCCCGCCGCGGCGATCCTGGTTCCGGGCCTCACCGTGCCCAACCGCTTCGAGACGATCGTGAACGTTCACTACCGAGTCGAGGTGAACGGCGGCGAGGCAGGGTTCGTGGGCATGGTGGGCGGTCTCGCGGAGTGGGCCTTCGCCAAGCCAGGCGTCGCGTCCGTCACCATCAGCGCCGCGAACCGGCTCGCAGACCTGTCCAATGAGGCAATCGCGCAACAGTGCTGGGGTGAAGTGGCAACAGCGTTTGGTCTGTATGAACCAACACCGCCGTTCCGCGTGTTACGTGAGAAGCGTGCAACCTTCGCTGCTACGCCGGATCAGGAGCGGCGGCGTCCGGCGGCTCGCACATCGATGCAAAACCTGGTCCTCGCTGGAGATTGGACCCGCACCGGCTTGCCTGCCACCATCGAAGGCGCCATCAGATCGGGCAATAAGGCTGCCACACTGCTCCTCACCTAAGTCCTGGGACACGATGCCGAGCGAGACCCTTCTCCGCCCCTCTGCCGCCACCGACGCTGACACGAGCCTCGACCACGCGATCGCAAGCGCTCAGCAGGCGCTCGCCGGGCACCAGAACCGCGACGGGCACTGGGTCTTCGAGCTGGAGGCGGACGCGACGATTCCAGCCGAATACGTGCTCCTGGAGCATTACCTCGACCGGCAGGATCCTGAGCTGCAGCAGCGCATCGGCGTCCATCTGCGCGTGATCCAGGATGCGACGGGCGGCTGGCCGCTCTTCCATGGTGGCCAGTCGGACCTGTCCGCGACGGTGAAGGCCTACTTCGCGCTCAAGGCCATCGGCGACGACCCTGAGGCGCCGCACATGCGCCGGGCGCGGGAGCGGGCGCTGGCGCTCGGCGGGGCGGAGCGGAGCAACGTGTTCACGCGCGTGCAGCTCGCCCTGTTCGGCCAGGTGCCGTGGCGCGCGGTCCCGGTCATGCCCGTCGAGATCATGTTCCTGCCGCGGTGGTTCTTTTTCCACCTGAGTAAGGTCAGCTACTGGTCGCGCACGGTGATGGTGCCACTGCTCGTGCTGATGGCGCTGCACCCGCGGGCGCGCAACCCAAGGGGCATCGGCGTCCAGGAGCTTTTCCGCACCCCGCCCGACCAAGTGCGCGACTGGATTCGCGGCCCTTACCGATCGGCGTGGGGTCATCTGTTCAAGATGCTCGATGCGGTCCTCCGCCCACTGGAGTCGCTGCTCCCGCGGCAGAGCCGCGCGCGCGCCATCGAGCAGGCCGTGCGCTGGACCACGCTGCGCCTCAACGGCGAGGATGGCGTCGGCGCGATCTACCCGGCGATGGCGAACACCGTGATGATGTTCGACGCACTCGGCTATCCGCCCGATCACCCGGACGCCGTCACCGCCTGGTCCTCCGTGCGCAAGCTGCTGGTCGTCGAGGAGGACCGCGCCTACTGCCAGCCCTGCCTCTCGCCGGTATGGGACACGAGCCTCGCCGGGCACGCGATGGCGGAGGCCGAGGGCGCGGATGCCTCCGCCATTGAGATGGCGTGCGCCTGGCTCACCGAGCGGCAGATCACGGAGCTGCGCGGCGACTGGGCGGATGCGCGGCCAGACACCCCGCCGGGCGGCTGGGCGTTCCAATACGAGAATGCCTACTACCCGGACGTGGACGACACGGCCGTCGTCGGCATGTTGCTGCACCGCCACGGCGACCCGGCCCACGCCGCCGCGATCGCGCGCGCGCGGGACTGGATCGTCGGGATGCAGAGCAAGAACGGCGGCTGGGGCGCCTTCGACGCCGACAATACGCATTACGCCCTCAACCACATCCCCTTCGCCGACCACGGCGCCCTGCTCGACCCGCCGACCGCGGACGTGACGGCGCGCTGCGTCTCCTTCCTCGCCCAGCTCGGGCACGCGGCGGATGAACCGGTGATGGCCCGCGCGCTCGCCTATCTCCGCACCGAGCAGGAGACCGACGGGAGCTGGTTCGGCCGCTGGGGCACGAACTACGTCTATGGCACCTGGTCCGTTCTATGCGCGCTCAACGCCGCGGGCCTGTCCCACGACGACCCGACGGTCCGGCGCGCCGCCGATTGGCTCATCGCCCGGCAGCGCGAGGACGGCGGCTGGGGCGAGGACGAGGACAGCTACGCCGGTGCCCAGCCCGGCTCCTACCACGAGAGCACGCCGAGCCAGACGAGCTGGGCGCTGCTCGGCCTTATGGCGGCCGGCCTCGTCGAGCACACGGCGGTCGCCCGCGGCGTCGCCTGGCTGCAGCAACAACAACGCACGGACGGGGAGTGGACGGAGCTGCCCTACACGGCGGTCGGGTTCCCGCGCGTGTTCTACCTGCGTTATCACGGCTACCGCTTGTTCTTCCCCTTGCTCGCGCTCGCGCGCTACCGGGCGCTGATGCGCGGCAACTCGCGCCGGGTCGCGTTCGGGTTCTGATCGGCGTCCTCACGGGCCTAACCGCGGAGGCGCGACTCGCGCAAGGGCTGGGTTGTCCCGTCGAGGCGGGCGGCGGCACGGAGGCTGGCGCTCGCCGGGCTGTGGAGCGGTTGCGCGCTCGCGGTGTCTCGGGTCTCGTCTCGTTCGGCCTCGCGGGCGGCCTCGATCCCGCGCTCGCGCCGGGCACCCTGATCGTCCCACGCGCCGTTGTTCTGGGCGACGACCGATGGGACGTGGACCCAGCGCTCGTCGCACAGCTCGGAGGCAGCACGGGACACATCCTCGTGGGCGGGGGCGGCGTGCTGGCGACGGCAGCGGAGAAAGCGGCGCTGCGCCGGTTGACGGGCGCGAATGCGGTTGACCTGGAGAGCGCCGCCGCCGCCCGCTCAGGCCTTTCCTTCGCGGCGCTGCGCGCGATCTGCGACCCGGCGGAGCGCGACCTGCCACACGCGGCGCTGGTTACGCTCGATGCGCGGGGACGGATTGGGGCGCTGCGCGTGCTCGCCGCGGCCTTGGCGCGGCCTGCAGAGTTGCCGGCGCTCTTGCGGCTTGCGGGCAACGCCGCGCGGGCGCGCCGGGCGTTGCTGGGGAGGGTTCGCCTGATCGGCTCGCTGGGCTAGGGTGGGCGTCCCGTCCCCAAGCAGGAGGAAACGTAATGGACATCGGCTTCATCGGCCTCGGCACCATGGGACTGCCCATGGCGCTCAACCTGCACAAGGCGGGACACAAGCTCATCGTCCCCGAGCGCAAGAGCCTCACGGCCGAGGTGCGCGAGGTCGCGCAGGTCGTGGACGGCCCGGCCGCTGTGGCGCGGGCGGCGGAGGTGGTGATCCTCATGCTGCCGGACACGCCGGACGTGGAGGCGGCGCTGTTCGGGCCGAACGGCGTGAGCGAGGGGCTGCGCAAGGGCGCGCTCGTCGTGGACATGAGCTCCATCAGCCCGACCGCGACCAAGGGATTCGCCCGGCGCATCGAGGCCGCGGGCGCGCAGTGGCTCGACGCGCCCGTGAGCGGCGGCGAGGTCGGCGCCAAGGCGGCCTCGCTCACGATCATGGTCGGCGGCAGCCAGGCCGCGTTCGAACGGGCGCGGCCGTTATTCGAGGCGATGGGCAAGAACATCACCCTCGTCGGCGAGGAACCCGGCGCGGGCCAGACCTGCAAGGTCGCGAACCAGATCGTCGTGGCGCTCACCATCGAGGCCGTCGCCGAGGCGCTCACCTTCGCCAAGCACGCAGGCGCCGACCCGGCGCGGGTGCGCCAGGCGCTGATGGGCGGGTTCGCGTCGTCGCGCATCCTGGAGGTCCATGGCGAGCGCATGATCGAGCGCAACTTCGACCCCGGCTTCCGCATCGCGCTGCACCAGAAGGACCTCAACCTCGCGCTCGACAGCGGGCGGGAGCTGGGCGTTCCGCTCCCGGCGACGGCGCTCGCGCAGCAGCTCTTCACTGCGTGCAAGGCGGTGGGCGGCGAGGCGTGGGACCACTCGGCGATGGTGCGGGCGTTGGAGCGGCTCGCGGGAGAAAGTGGAGACGGTTAGACTCTACTATGAGTCACGAACTCTACCGCATCCTCCGCCTGGTGGACGAGCAACATCTCTGGTACCGGATTGATCGCCACCGACCAGATACGGTGATGATCACAGTGACGGTCGTCGGCGAGCGATTGGAAATCGACGTGTTCGAGGACCGCCATGTGGAATTCTCCCGCTTCACGGGCGACGAGGGGGTCGATTCCGATGCGCGTCAGCTTGAGCAGCTGATACGGCAGCATGGGCGCGAACAGACTTCTGCTCCTGATGATAGATGAGCAAATAGCAGCTCCGAAAGCGACCTTTGCCCGCGTGGCATCGTGTAACGACCGGCTATACCATCATCCGGCCGCGCACATCCTCCGCGTCAAGCGCGTCCGCCCTCCCCGCGAGCACGACACTGCCCCGATCCATGACCAAGATGCCCTGCGCCAGCTCGCGCGCGAAGGCGTAGTATTGCTCCACGAGCAGGATCGCCATGCCACCTGCCTCGCGCAGCCGAGCGATCACGCGGCCGATCTCCTGGATGATGCTGGGCTGGATGCCCTCGGTCGGCTCGTCGAGGATCAGCAGCCGTGGCCGCAGCACGAGCGCGCGGGCGATGGCGAGCTGCTGCTGCTGCCCGCCCGAGAGATCGCCGCCCCGACGCCCCAGCATCGTGCCGAGCACGGGGAACATCGCCATCACCTCCTCCGGCACCAGGCGCAGCTGGCGGGGCAGCGCCCCGAACCCGGTCTCCAGGTTCTCGCGCACCGTGAGTAGCGGGAAGATGTCCCGCCCCTGCGGCACCCAGGCGACGCCGCGCCGGGCGCGTTCGTAAGGGGCCATGCGCGTGATGTCCGTCCCGTCCCACACGATTCGCCCGGCGCTGACGGGATGCGCCCCCGCGACGGCACGCAGCAGGCTCGTTTTGCCGACGCCGTTGCGCCCAAGCAGGCACGTCACCTCGCCCGGCGGCGCCGTCAGCGACACGTCGCGCAGCGCCAGCGCCGCGCCGTAGCGCAGTGACACGCCTTCGACCCGCAGCGTGCCGTCAGCGGCCCCCCCTTCAGCGCCCAAGATACACCTCGATCACGCGCGGGTCGCGGCTCACGTGGTCAATGCTTCCCTCGCTGAGCACGCTGCCCTCGTGCAGCACCGTGACGCGGACGCCCAGCGCGCGGACGAAGTCCATGTCGTGCTCGACGACGACGATGGAATGCGTCTGGTTGATCTCGCGCAGCAGCTCCGCCGTCTGCGCTGTCTCCATGTCGGTCATGCCGGCCACCGGCTCGTCCACGAGCAGGAGTTGCGGGTCCTGAGCGAGCAGCATCGCGATCTCCAGCCATTGCTTCTGGCCGTGGCTGAGGCTGCCGGCGAGGCGGGCACGGTGCCGGGCGAGGCCGACCAGCTCCAGGATCTCCTCGGCACGGCGGCGCTCCGGCCGCGTCTCGCGGGCGAACAGGCCGCGGCCAGGGTCGCGGGAGCCGGCGAGCGAGAGCAGCATGTTGTCCCGACACGGCCAGGTGCTCGAACACGGTCGGCTTCTGGAACTTGCGGCCGATGCCGAGCCGGGCGATGGACGGCTCGTCGAGGCGGGTGAGATCGTGGCCGTCGCCGAACACGGCACGGCCCGTGTCGGGCCGGGTCTTGCCCGTGATCACGTCCATCATCGTGGTCTTGCCCGCCCCGTTCGGGCCGATCACGGCGCGCATCTCGCCCGGCGCAAGTGCCAGCGACAACTCGTTCAACGCGCGGAAGCCGTCGAACGACACGCTGACGCTGTCGAGGTAGAGGATCGTCCCGCCCTCCGGCACGCCAGCGCTCGTCAAGACCGGGCCTCCCGCGCCGCGGCCTCGACTGGCGTCGGCCCTGGCTCCGGCTCGGCCCGCTGCGGCCGGGCAAAGAGGCCGATCACGCCGCGAGGTAACGCCAAGGTGACCACGACGAACAGGCCGCCGAGCGCGAACAGCCACGCCTCGGGGAACTGTCCCGTCAGCCAAGTCTTCGCGAGATTGACCAGGACGGCGCCGAGGATCGCCCCCGAGAGCGTGCCCCGGCCGCCGACCGCGACCCAGATCACGGCCTCGATGGAGTTGCCGGGCGCGAACTCGCCGGGGTTGATGATGCCGACCTGCGGCACGTAGAGCGCCCCGCCCAGGCCCGCAATGGCGGCCGACACCGTCCAGGCCAGCAGCTTATAGTGCTCAGGACGATAGCCGAGGAAGCGCGTGCGGCTCTCGGCGTCGCGCACGGCGACCAGGACCTTGCCGTAGCGCGACCGCACCATCCAGCGCACGAGCAGGAAGCAGCCGGAGAGCGCCACCGCCGAGGCCAGCAGCAGCGCACAGCGCGTCGAAGCGGTCGCGAGCGGAAAGCCGAGCAAGGTCTTGAAGTCGGTCAGACCGTTGTTGCCGCCGAAGCCCATGTCGTTGCGGAAGAAGGCGAGCATCAGCGCATAGGTGAGCGCCTGCGTGATGATCGACAGATAGACGCCCGTGACCCGGCTGCGGAACGCAAGCCAGCCGAACAGCGCCGCGAGCACCGCCGGCACCAGCAGCGCCATGGCGAGCGCGAAGGGGAAGTGGTTGAATCCGTGCCAATACCAGGGCAGCGCCGTCCAGTTCAGGAACACCATGAAGTCGGGGAGCACAGCGTTGCCATAGACGCCGCGGGCGCCGATCACGCGCATGAGATACATGCCCATCGCGTAGCCGCCGAGCGCGAAGAAGGCGGCATGGCCGAGGCTAAGGATGCCGGCGAAGCCCCAGACGAGGTCCACCGCGAGTGCCAGCATGGCGAAGCAGAGATACTTGCCCGCGAGCGGCACCGCGAAATCCGGCACGTGCAGCGCGCCGCCTTGCGGCACGACCAGGTTGCCGGCGACCATCAGCAAGGCGCCGCCGAGCACGAGAAGCAGCGTGAGAGTCGCGGCGCGCGGGCTCATGCCCCGACTCTCATGCTTCTGCGGCCCGCCCACGCTGCGGGAACAGCCCGCGCGGCCGGCGCTGGATGAACAGCACGAGCGCGACCAGCACCACGATCTTGCCCAGCACGGCGCCCGCGAACGGCTCCAGGAACTTGTTGGCGATGCCCAGCAGGAGTGCTGCGACCGCCGTGCCCCAGAGGTTGCCGACACCGCCGAAGACTACGACCATGAAGCTGTCGATGATGTAGCCCTGGCCGAGGTTGGGGCTGACGTTGTCGATCTGGCTGAGCGCCACGCCCGCAGCACCCGCGATGCCCGAGCCGAGCGCGAACGTCATCGCGTCCACCCACGGCGTGCGGATGCCCATGCTCGACGCCATGCGCCGATTCTGCGTCACCGCCCGCATCTGCAAGCCGAGCGGCGTCGCGCGCAGCACGAGCAGGAGGGCTGCGAAGACGAGCGCCGCGAACACGATGATAGCGAGCCGGTTCAAGGTGACCTGGACGCCGCCGAGCTGGATCGCTCCACTCATCCAGTCAGGCGTCGAAACCGCGCGATTGGTTGGGCCGAAGATCGTGCGCACCGCCTGCTGCAGGATGAGCGACAGACCGAAGGTGGCGAGCAAGGTCTCCAGGGGCCGGCCGTAGAGGAAGCGGATCAGGCACCGCTCGATCAGGGCGCCGATCGCCGCCGTGACCAGGAAGGCGAGCGGCACCGCGATCAGCAGGCTCGCGCCGCTCAGCGCCGGCAGATAGGCGCGGACGCCGCCCTGGACCACGAAGGCGGTGTAGGCGCCGAGCATCACCATCTCGCCGTGCGCCATGTTGATGACGCCCATGACGCCGAAGGTGATCGCGAGCCCGGCGGCGGCGAGCAGCAGCACGCTGCCGAGGCTGACCCCGTAGAGCACGTCCTGCAGCACGCCCCAGAGCCGCAGCGTGCGGTCAATCGCCGCGACCGCGGCCGCCGCGGCGCGGGCGACGGCGGGAGGCTGGTCGCCGAGCGAGGCCAGCAGCGCCCGCGCGTCCTCCGTTCCCCGCGCTCGCAGCGTCTTCACGGCGGCGAGCCGGTCCGGCTCGGAGCTGGCTGGCGATGCGAGCAGCGCGGAGGCGCGAGCCGCCTCCATCACACGGCGCACCGCCGGGTCGCGCTCATGGGCGAGGGCGGCATCGAGCGCCGGGAGGGCCTGGACGTCGCGCGCGCGATAGACGGCGTCCGCCGCCGCGAGCCGAGTCGCCGCATCCGGCGCTTGCAGGCGAAGGCCGCCGAGCGACGCTTCGAGCGCCCGGCGCACGGCATTGTTGACGCGCACAGGCTTCAGGTGTCCCGGATTCGGCACCGGCGCCGCCGTCTCCGCGTCCTGCACTCCGTCCGCGCCGCGGATAACGAGCTTGCCGCCATCGGCGACGGCGAGATGGCCGCCCTGCAAGGCGCTGAGCACGGGTGCCGCCCGTGGCGAACCGGAGGCGGCGAGCGCCTCGATTCCCTGGCGCACTTGGTCGAAGCTGCCTGCGAGGCTCGCGGCACCGGGCAGTTCCGCCCGCGCCGGGAATGCAAGCAAGATGGCTAGAAGTAGCGTGAAGGCGTGGATGGCCGGACTTGGTCCGGGCATCCACGCCTTCCATTCATGCACCGCAGCCACGACTTAGGTCTTGCCGCCGGCCCCGCCACCGCACTTGCCGGTCTTCACGTTGAACGCCCCGCAGGAGAGCGGTGCCCGCCAGTCGCCGATCAGGTCCTTGGTCTCGGCGAGGTAGGGGGACCACTCCTGAGCCACGACGAGGCCCGGCGTCTGCGATACGATGTTGAACTGGCCGTCGTCCTGGATCTCGCCGATCAGCACGGGCTTCGTGATGTGATGGTTCGGCATCAGGGTGCTATAGCCGCCCGAGAGGTTGGGCACCGAGACGCCGATCATGGCGTCGATGACCTTGTCGTGGTCCGTGGTCTGCGCCTTCTCGACGCCCTTCACCCACATGTTGAACCCGATGTAGTGCGCCTCCATCGGGTCGTTGGTCGTGCGCTTCGGGTTCTTGATGAAGCTGTGCCACGTCTCGATGAACTGCTTGTTCTCCGGCGTGTCCACGCTCTCGAAGTAGTTCCAGGCCGCGAGATGGCCGACGAGGGGCTTCGTGTCCATGCCCGCCAGCTCTTCCTCGCCGACGCTGAACGCCACCACAGGGATGTCCGTCGCCTTCACGCCCTGGTTGCCCAGCTCCTTGTAGAACGGCACGTTGGCGTCGCCGTTGATGGTGCTGACCACGGCGGTCTTCTTGCCCGCGGAGCCGAACTGCTTGATCTGCTGCACGATGTTCTGCCAGTCCGAGTGGCCGAACGGCGTATAGTTGATCATGATGTCGGCGGGAGCCACGCCCTTGAGCTTGAGGTAGGCCTCCAGGATCTGGTTCGTCGTGCGCGGATACACGTAGTCCGTGCCCGCCAGCACCCAGCGCTGCACGTTCTCCTCGCCCATGAGGTAATCCACGGCCGGGATCGCCTGCTGGTTCGGCGCCGCCCCGGTGTAGAACACGTTGCGCGAGCACTCCTGCCCCTCATACTGGACGGGATAGAACAGGATGCCGTTCAGCTCCTCGAAGACGGGGAGAACGCTCTTGCGCGACACGCTCGTCCAGCAGCCGAACACGGCGGCGCACTTGTCTTGGCTGAGAAGCTGGCGCGCCTTCTCGGCGAAGAGCGGCCAGTTGCTCGCCGGGTCCACCACAACCGGCTCCAGCTTGCGGCCCAGCAACCCGCCGTTCCTGTTCTGCTCCGCGATCAGCATGAGCATCACATCCTTCAGCGTGGTCTCGCTGATGGCCATGGTGCCGGACAGGCTGTGCAGGATGCCGACCTTGATTGGACCGGTGTCGGATGGGGTCGGGATCGCCGCCGGTGTGGCGGCGTCCGCGGCTCGTGCGGTGCCATCCAGCGCACGCATCCCTGCCGCCGTGGCGGCGAGCGCAAGGCCGAGGCGGCCCATGCCTCGGCGGCTGATCCCTGTGCTGCTCATGTGCGATATCCCCCGGGTCGCTGTCCTGGGGCACGAATCGCAAAGCTCATGCCACGTGCCGGCCCGCGGCGAGGCACCTCGGTGCGCCACGGCTGCCCAGAAATTGAGCAACCAGGGCTAGCCTGCGCGCTTGTCCACCACCCGCCGCGCCTTGCCGACGCTGCGCTCGATCGCGCCCGGCGGCTCCACGGCGACCTCGGCGGAGACGCCGACGCGCTCCTTGATCGACTGCGCCAGCTGCTCGCCGACGCCCGGCACCCCGTAGGCGTCCGCCCGCGCCTCCACGCGCACCAGCATCGCGTCGAGCCGCCCCTCACGCGTCAGCACGACCTGGTAATGCCCGGCTAGCTCCGGGATCGCGAGCACAAGCTCCTCGATCTGCGTCGGGAACACGTTGACGCCGCGCACGATCATCATGTCGTCCGACCGGCCCGTGACCTTCTCGATGCGGCGCATGGATCGCGCCGTGCCGGGCAGGAGGCGGGTGAGGTCGCGCGTGCGGTAGCGCAGGACGGGCATCGCTTCCTTGGTCAGCGTCGTCAGCACCAGCTCGCCCACCTCGCCGTCGGGCAGCGCCTCGCCCGTCTCGGGATTGATGACCTCCGGGTAGAAATGGTCCTCCCAGAGGTGCAGCCCGTCCTTGGTCTCGACGCATTCCTGGGCGACGCCCGGCCCCATCACCTCGGAGAGGCCGTAGATGTCCACGGCGTCGAGGCCGAAGATGCTCTCGATCTCCGCGCGCATCGCGGGCGTCCACGGCTCGGCGCCGAAGATGCCGACGCGCAGCGCCGTCGCCCGCGGGTCGGCGCCCTGCGCGCGGAAGCAGTCGGCGATGGCGAGCATATAGCTCGGCGTCACCATGATGACCTCGGGCGCGAAGTCCTGGATGAGCTGGACCTGCCGCTCCGTCTGCCCGCCCGAGACCGGGATCACGGCGCAGCCCAGGCGCTCGGCGCCGTAATGCGCGCCCAGTCCCCCCGTGAACAGCCCGTAGCCGTAAGCGACGTGGACGCGCATCCCAGGGCGCCCGCCGGCAGCATAGATGCTGCGCGCCATGAGATGCGCCCAGGTCTCGATGTCGCGCTGCGTGTAGCCGACGACGGTGGGCCGGCCCGTCGTGCCGCTGCTCGCGTGGATGCGCGCGATCCGCTCGCGCGGGACGGCGAACATCCCGAACGGGTAGTTGTCGCGGAGGTCCGCCTTCGTCGTGAACGGGAAGCGGCGGAGGTCATCGAGGTGGCGGAGGTCGTCGGGATGCACGCCGGCCGCGTCGAACCGGGCGCGGTAATGGGGCACGTTCGCGTAGGCGTGGCGCAGCGACCAGCGCAGGCGCTCAAGCTGGAGTGCCGCGATCTCGTCGCGGCTCGCGGTCTCGATCGGCTCGGGGAAGGTCACGCGGGAAGGTCCTCGAACCGCGCGCCTGTCGTGCGGCAGTCGCCGCGGAAGAGCGCGACCAGCTCACCGTCCGCGGTCTCGACGCGCACGTCGTAGGTGCCGCTGCGCCGGGCACGGTGCTGCTCGCGGGCATCCGCGACCAGCCGCTCGCCAAGGCGCGCCGGGCGGACGAAGGTCACGGCGCAGTGCTGGGCGACCGTTATCTCGCCCGTGGTGTTGCAGGCGAAGGCGAAGGCGCTGTCGGCGAGGGCGAAGATGTAGCCGCCGTGGCAGATGCCGTGGCCGTTGACCATGCGCCCGGCGACCTCCATGGAGAGCCGCGCCTCGCCGGGCGCCACGCGCTCCAGCGCCATGCCCATGCCCCGGCTCGCGGCGTCTTCCGCCCACATCTGCTCGGCGCAGGCCCGCGCTCGCTCGTCCGGCGTCACGCCGCGACGCCCGGTGAAGCGCGGCGGGCGCTTGTCGCGGAAGGCGGCAACGCCCTCGCGGAAGTCCGGCGTCCGGCCCGCCTCGCGCTGCACGTCGCGCTCCAGGTCGAGCTGCGCGTCCAGCGTGGCCGCGGGCGCTGCGAGGAAGGCGCGCTTCATCAGCGCGATCGCCTGCGTCGGCAGCTCGGCGAGCTGGCGGGCCAGCCGCTCGCCTTCCGCGGCCTCCTGCCCGTCCTCGACCGCCGCCCAGATCAGGCCCCACTCGGCCGCCTGCTCGCCCGTGATCGGCTCGCCCAGCATCCCAAGCCCGCGCGCCCGCGCGTCGCCCACGAGGCGCGGCAGGAACCAGGTCCCGCCCGCGTCGGGCACGAGGCCGATGCGCACGAAAGCCTGGCTGAGCTTCGCCGTCCGCCCGGCGATCACGATGTCGCAGGCGAGCGCCAGGTTCAGCCCCGCCCCTGCCGCGACGCCGTGCACGGCGCAGACGATCGGCAAAGGCAGGCTCCGCAGCCGGCGCACGAGCGGGTTGTAGCTGCGCTCCAGCGCCGCCCCGAGGTCGTCCGAGAAGCCGACGCTGCCCGTGAGGTCCGCGCCCGAGCAGAACCCGCGCCCGGCGCCCATGAGCAGGATCGCCCGGCATCCCTCGTCCGCCTCCGCCGCGTCGAGCGCGGCCCCGAGCGCCTCGAACACGGCGTCGTTCAACGCGTTGATCTTGTCGGGGCGATTGAGCGTGAACCGATGCACGCCTCCTGCCCGCTCGACCAGCACCGGTTCTTCCATGCTTGCCTCCCTTTTGCCGGGAGAGTGCGCCAGGCCTTGCTTCGCGGGAAGAGCCGGAAAAACCGGCGGCTTAGGTCGTTGTGAGTGTCAAAACGTGATGCTCAAGGCTGATACGCGCGTCCCTTCGCTCCCTTGCTCCGCGACATCGCTGAGCATCGACAGGATCGACGGTCGAGGGTTGCTCGCACTGCTTTGCAAGCCGCCAGCGACGACGTTCAGAGCGGTACACCACGAGGCCGGTGACAGCAGCCGTCCCCGCCGCAGCACCCGGAGATGCGCCCATAATCGCAGCAGCAGCACCGGCAGTCAGTGCGCCCCTATCGATTGCAAAGCAATCTGCTTCATACCTGAAAAGAAGGCATCGAACGCACCACGACGCATCCGCTGAACTGCCAGCTTTTCGTTCCATTCACGGACTCTATCGGCTACGGTCATTTTGAATTCAGAACCAAAGTCCGTGAAATCATCTCTCCTGGAATAGAGCTCCCGAAGGATACTATGGATAAGCGATCTCCACGCGGCAAAAATCTCCTCGTTCTTACGTATGTTGATCAGCTCGGACCACGATATGTTCGAGGTGTTCAGGCCTGGAACTTGAAACATCAACGTGCTGTAAAACGGATGTCTTATGTCAGAGCTGCTATAAATGCTAACTTCTTTCCTCAACTGCTCAACATCGAGGTCATATCCTGCCAAGGTGTCGATTAGCGGATCGTGAGCACCTGGCAATGGGACCGGAACTGTCCACCTGTCTCGCAAGAAAAGGTAAAACAAGATGCTGCCTCACTAGGTCGAAAGCTCCGCGAACTCGTTAGGCGCATCCTCAACTCCGAGAGCTATCAGACTGTCGAGCCGATACCCTGTATATATAGGTCCTCTGGCATATCTTCGAGATGAGAGTGCGCCATCAACATACATCGACCAACAATCGGCATCAGATCGAGCGCAATAGCATCACTATAGAAAAGCACCTGCTTAATTGTTGAGAGGGGAAACGCGTCCATATACTCGTCTATGTTGATCCATGCCTACTTTTGGTCTGAAGAGAGCCGGCCTCAGCTCTTCAACGGCTTTGTTTGAAAGTTGCACCCACCGAAACATGCTCCTAAGCAAACACCGATCATGGAAGCCAGCATCCTTGGCGGCCTGGACATCCGCAGAGAGTACACGGTGCGTCCGGTAACGGATCTCCAAGGAGAGCTTCTCGAATTTTCTGAGCCAGTGAAGGTTCGATCAAACGCCTGAGCGTGAGTCAAACTGCCGGCGACTCGCTAGTGCTTGCTTGCCGGCAAAATCCACGAGCGCGGGTGCCGCCGGATGGATCGCGTCTAGGCGTGACCGGGGCTATCTCGAGCGGCGAGTGCCTCTTGAGCGCTGATCGTGCGCGGCGTCGGCAAGTGCGCCCATAATCTATAGCGGCAATGCCTCGACGAGACGGAAGTGCCCTGCGCAGGCACGCAGGCTGCTCTTCCCCGCCCCGTTCGCGCCGGCAAAGACGATGAGACGCTTCACCTGGGGTAAGGGAAATCCGCAGCCCGGAACTGCTCCAAGGGAGCCAGGCGCTCGATGCGGCCGCCCGGATGCTCCCGCACCACCCAGCCATCGTCCAGCACGTAGGTCATGATCTCGCCGCTGGCGCGGCGCTGCGCGAGCGCGTTCTGCGCCGCCCGCTCCACTGCCTCACGTTCCGCCCGCATGAACGCGGACTCCTCGCCGCGACTCTGCTCATTCATCGCCGATCTCCTTCTCCGCCACGATACCCGCAACGAGCAAGCGACGCGAGCGCCGCCTCAGAGGCCGGAGCGCAACTGAGCCAGCCCCGGAACCAGCGCAGGCGTCCGTGCCTTGTAGCCCGGATAGTCCTGCGGGAACTGCTCGGCCATGAACCGCTCCTCCACCCGCAGCTTGAACAGGAACGACACGGTCACAAGCACGAGCGCGACCAGGCCGCGCACGATCGCCCCGCGCCGTCGCCGTACCCACGAAGGCGAGCAGCATCCCCGTGTAGATGGGATGGCGCACGAGGCGATACGGGCCGGTGCGGATCAGCTCGTGTCCCTGCTTCAGCGTGACCATGCCGCTCCAATTCCGCCCGAGATGGGCGCGCGCCGCCACCGCGAAGCCGAGACCTACGGCCACCAACGCCGTCCCGATCCAGGACCATGGGGCGCTGCGTGGCAGCAGCCGGATCCCGAGCCATCCCGCTGCCACGCCACGGCAGCGCGAACAGGACGGCACCCGCCAGCAAGGGCACGTGATATGCCAGGCGCGACGCCCGCGACTCCCGCCGCACCGTCCGCTTCGTGCCGACCGACCATGCGGCCCAGAGCGCCAACCAGGAGAGCCAGAGCACGGGGATCGGCCAGCCGTAAGCGGCCCTCATCGGGACGCTACTCCTCTTCATCGAGGAAGAACTGGTCCGCGTCCTCGTCGTAGGCGTAAAGCTCGCCGTAGCGGCCCCAGGAGATCGCGGCGCGCAGCGTGTCCTCGGCGTAGTCAGGGGACATGTAGTCCTCCAGCTCGTCGCGGAAGCGCACGGCCGAGGCCCGGTGCGCCGGGCGCTCGTCGAGGACGCGGCGTATCTCCGCGGCGAGCGGCACGTTGCCGCGGAGTGCCGTGGCGAACAAACGTTTGCGGCTGTCCGTGTCAGCATCCACGAAGGCACGGCCGTGATCCGTGAGCCGTATGTCGCCCTCCTCCACCACGGCCAGCCGGAGGAGCTGCAACGCCTCGCTGATGGGCAGCAGGTCGTCCAGCTCCAGTTGCAGCGGGCCGGCGAGGGCCGGCAAGTCGGCGTGGCCGTTGTAAGGGGGTGCGGCGAGCGTCTCCATGAGTCCCGCGAGCAGGTTGGTCGAGACGGGGTGGATCTCGCGCGCGAAGGTGGGCGCCGGAGTGGCGCCGCGGGTGTCCGTGGAGGTGCGCCGGGTCATCAGCGCGTAGATATCATCCACCAGCTTGCGGAACGCGGGTGCGAGCCGGCGGCGCGGATGCGGGAACGGCACGCGCAGATCGGAGGCGACGCGGCCGGGGTTGCTGCTGAACACCAGGATGCGGTCGCACATCAGCACCGCCTCCTCGATGTTGTGCGTGACCATCAGCACGCCGCGCACCGGCAGCCGTCCTTCGCTCCAGAGGTCGATCAGGTCGGTGCGCAGCGTCTCCGCCGTCAGCACGTCGAGCGCGCTGAACGGCTCGTCCATGAGCAGCAGGTCGGGATGGACGACGAGCGCGCGGGCGAGGCCGACGCGCTGGCGCATCCCGCCCGAGAGCTCCTTCGGATAGGCGCTCTCGTAGCCGCCGAGGCCGATCAGGTCTATGGCGCCCTCCGCCCGCTCCTCGCGCACGGCACGCGGCACGCCTTGGGCCTCAAGCCCCAGCTCGACGTTCTCCTGCACCGTGAGCCACGGGAAGAGCGCGAAGCTCTGGAACACCATGGCCACGCCCGGCGCCGGCCCCTGCAAAGGCGCCCCCCGCCACAGCACATCGCCCCCGCTCGGCGTCAGCAGCCCGGCGACGATGCGCAGCAGCGTGCTCTTGCCCGAGCCAGACCGCCCCAGCAGCCCGACGATCTCGCCCTGGCGCAGCGTGAGGTTCACGCCATCCAGCACGATCAGGTCCGCGCTCGCGTCCTTGTGGTAGGCCTGGCGCACGCCGCGGACCTCGACCAGCGTCTCGGCAACCTGCGTGTCCATGGCCTTGCTCCTTACGCGAAGGTGAGCCTGCGGTTGGCATACCCGTAGAGCGGGCGCCAGAGCAGGCGGTTGAAGGCGACGACGAACAGCGACATCACCGCGACGCCGAGGATGATCTTCGGCGTGTTGCCGGCATCGGTCGCCTGCGCGATGTAGGCGCCGAGGCCGTGGGCAACGAGCTTCGTCTTCCCCCAGCTCGCCACCTCGGCGACGATCGCCGCGTTCCACGAGCCGCCCGAGGCGGTGATGGCGCCAGTGACGTAGTAGGGGAAGACGCCGGGCAGGATGACGCGCCGCCACCACAGCCAGCCACCGACGCGGAAGTTGCGCGCCGCCTCCCGGAGATCGCCAGGGAAGGCGGCCGCGCCCGCGACCACGTTGAAGAGGATATACCATTGGGTGCCCAGCACCATCAGCGGCGTGAGCCAGATGTCCGGGCTGAGATGCCAGCGCACGATGGCGACGACGAAGATCGGGAAGAACAGGTTGGCCGGGAACGCGGCGAGGAACTGGGCGAGCGGCTGCGCACGCCGGGCGAGCGTGGGGTTCAGGCCGAGCCAGACGCCGATCGGCACCCAGACCAGCGTCGCCAGCACCATGAGCACGACCACGCGGATCAGCGTGTAGAAGCCGAGACGGAACGCCTCCGCCAGGTCCCCGAGGCTGAGCGACCCGGCCACGAAGTGCCACGCCTCCCACGCCCCGAACGTGGCCGCGGCGATCAGGAGGGCGTAGAATATGCCGTCCCCGGCGCGTCCGGGAAGGCGCGGCAGCGTCGGCAGGCGCCCCGCCCCTTGCAGCCGCCGGCCGCCAAGCCAGCCGAGCGCGTCCCCCACCGCGTCCCCGGCCCGGCGCAGCGCGCGCGTGCGCCGCAGGAGCTTCAGCATCCAGGGATCCTCTGCCTCGGCGCTGGCCGTCGTCTCGAAGCGGAACTTGCTGCTCCAGGCGACCAGCGGCCGAAACAGGAGCTGGTCGTAGAGCAGGATCACGCACAGCATGGCGAAGATCGCCCAGCCCACGGCGGCGAGGTTGCGCTCCTCCAGGGCCAAGGCGACGTAGCTGCCGATGCCGGGCAGCTTCCAGGTTGTGTCGCCGACCGAGATCGCCTCGCTCGCCACCACGAAGAACCAGCCGCCCGACATGCTCATCATGGTGTTCCACACGAGCCCCGGCATGGCGAACGGCACCTCCAGGCGCCAGAACCGCTGCCAGGGGGACAGGCGCAAGGATCGCGACACTTCGTCGAGGTCGCCCGGCACAGTCTTCAGCGCCTGGTAGAGGCTGAACGCCATGTTCCAGGCTTGACTGGTGAACACCGCGAAGATCGCCGCCAGCTCCGCGCCCAGGACGCGCCCAGGGAACAGCGACATGAAGAACACGACCGTGAACGAGAGGAAGCCCAGGATCGGCACCGATTGCAGGATGTCGAGCACGGGGATGAGGATCAGCCCCGCGCGCCGACTCTTCGCGGCCCAGGTCGCGTAGGTGAAGGTGAACAGCAGCGAGCACATGAGGGCCGCGAACATGCGCAGCGTGGTGCGGACGGCGTAGCCCGGCAGATAGGCCGGATCAAGGTGGACCGTGGTCGCCTCGGGGGCGCTGAGGGGCGCGAACGTGCCGCGCGCGATCAGGGCGACGTAGGCGATGGCGCCGAAGATGCAGGCGGCGGCAACCAGGTCGAGCAGGTTGGGCAGGCGGCGGGCAAGCGGGGCGGCGGGGAACGGCGCGTCGGACATAAGCGTGCCTTCCCGTGCTGAATGGTCGCGCCGCCCTTATCCCAGGTTTTGCCCATTGTCAGCAGGGGGGCATTGTTTCAGTCCCGTGAAATGGTTCCCGTGCTGCCGAAGCCGGCCGCGCCGCGATCCGTCTCGTCGAGGCCGGCGACCTCGCGGAAGACGGCGCGGGTCACGGGGGCGAGCACGGCCTGGGCGATGCGCATCCCGCGCTCGACCGCGAAAGCGGCGGCGCCGAGGTTCATGATGATGACTTGCAGCTCACCCCTGTAGTCCTCGTCCACCGTGCCGGGGCTGTTGGGCAGCACGATCCCGTGGCGCAGCGCGAGGCCCGAGCGGGGACGCACTTGCAGCTCGTGCCCGGACGGCACCGCGACGAGCAGCCCGGTCGGCACCAGCGCCCGCTCACCCGGCGCCACCACCAGCGTCTCGCGCACGGCGGCGAGCAGGTCGAGGCCTGCCGCGCCCGCTGTCGCGTAAGCGGGCAAGGGTAACCCTTCGGCGTGCGGCAGCCGGACGACCCGGATCTCGGCCATCATGCCAGCACCCTCTCTGCGAGCGCTTGGGCGATGCGCCGGGCGAGGCGGGCGGCGACTTCGGTCTTGGGCAGCAGCGGCCAGTCCTCGACGCCCTCGGCCGTGACCAGTTGAACTCGGTTCGCACTCCCGCCCATGATGCCCGTCTCCGGACGCACGTCGTTGGCGACGATCCAGTCGCAGCCCTTGGCCTCGCGCTTGCGACGGGCGTTGTCGAGTACCGGCGTCCGTCTCGGCCGCGAAGCCCACGACGAGGCGCGGGCGGCGCGGGCCGGGCCGGGAGAGGGTCGCGAGGATGTCTGGGTTGGGAACGAGCCGCAGCTCGGGCGGCGCGGCGCCGGGCGCCTTCTTGAGCTTGTGCTCGGAGGCGCCGTCCACGTGCCAGTCCGCGACGGCCGCGGCGCACACGGCCAGGTCCACCGGCAGCGCCGCCTCGCACGCGTCGAGCATCTCCCGCGCCGTCTCCACCCGGCGCACGCTGACCCCCGCCGGGTCCGGTATCGCGACGGGGCCGCTCACCAGCACCACCTCCGCACCCAGGTCCGCGAGCGCCGCCGCGATGGCGTGACCCTGCTGCCCGCTGCTGCGGTTGGCGAGGTAGCGCACCGGGTCCACCGGCTCGTGGGTCGGCCCGCTCGTGACCAGCGCGCGCTTGCCGGCGAGCGGGCGATCCGGTGCAAGCAGGGCGCGGATGGACTCCACGATGACGGGCGGCTCCGCGAGCCGCCCCGGCCCGAACTCGCCGCACGCCATCGCGCCCTCGTCCGGCCCGACGATTTGGATGCCCCGCGCGCGCAGCAGCGCCATGTTCGCCACCGTCGCCGGGTGCTGCCACATGCGCACGTTCATGGCGGGTGCGACGAGCACGGGCTTGTCGGTGGCGAGCAGCACCGTCGCGGCGAGGTCGTCGGCGAGCCCGGCGGCCATGCGCGCGAGCAGGTCCGCGCTCGCGGGCGCGACCACGAGCAGGTCGGCGCTGCGCGACAGCTCGATGTGACCCATGCGGCTCTCGTCGTCGAGCGCCCATAGCTCCGTGCGCACCGGTTCCTCGGCGAGCGCCTGCAAGCTGAGGGGCGTCACGAACTGCGCGCCGCCGCGGGTCAGCACGGGCGTGACCGAGACGCCCTCGCGCTTGAGCAGGCGCACCAGCTCCAGCGCCTTGTAGGCCGCGATGCCGCCGCTCACGATGAGCAGGACGCGCTTGCCCCTCATAGCCGCCAGCCCGCGTGGACCGCGGCGATGCCGCCCGAGAGGTTGCGCACCGCCACCCGCGCGAACCCGGCGTCCCGGAACATGGCGGCGAGCGCCTGCTGGTCGGGGAAGGTGCGGATGCTCTCGGCGAGATACTGGTAGCTCTCGCGGTCGCCCGCGATGGCGGCGCCGAGGCGGGGCAGCACGCCGAAGCTCCAGGCGTCGTAGAGGGGCGCCAGCGCCGAGACCTGGAAGCGCGAGAACTCCAGGCACAGGAACCGCCCGCCGGGCCTGAGCACGCGCCGGGCCTCGCGCAGCACGGCGAGCTTGTCCGTGCAGTTGCGCAGGCCGAAGGCCATGCTCACCCGATCCATGCAGCGGTCGGCCACCGGCAGGCGCTCCGCGTCCGCGACCAGGAGCGCCACGCCGGCCGGGGTGCGCGCACGGCCGGCCTCCAGCATGGCCCGGTTCACGTCGGACAGGACCGCCTCGCCCCCGCCCATGCCGCGCCAGAGCCGCACGATGTCGCCCGTGCCGCCCGCGAGGTCGAGCAGGCGCCGGTTTGGCCGCGGGTCCAGCATCCGCGCGAACTCGCGTTTCCAGACCCGGTGGATGCCGAGCGACATCAGGTCGTTCATCAGGTCGTAGCGGGGCGCCACGCTCTCGAACACCCGGCGCACCATCCCCGCCTTCTCGCCGCGCGCCACCGCGCGGTAGCCGAAGTCAACCTTGTCCTGCTCGCCCCAAGGGCTGCCGTTGCTGCTCATGCGGCGACCATATAGCGTGCGGCGCCATGCCGGAACTGCCCGAGGTCGAGACCGTGATGCGCGGCCTGCGCGCGCGCCTGGAAGGGCGGCGGCTCGCGCGCGCGGAGCTGCGGCGCGGCGACCTGCGCTGGGCCGCCCCCGAGGGGCTGGCGGCGCGGCTCGCCGGGCGTCGGGTTCTCGGGTTCCGGCGGCGCGCGAAATACATCCTCATGCGCCTGGACGGCGGCGAGAGCGTGCTGCTGCATCTCGGCATGAGCGGGCGCATGGTGGTGACGGAAGGCGAGGTCGCGCCGATTGCCCACGAGCACCTCGTCCTGGAGACGGAGGACGGCGGGCGCGTCGGCTTCGTGGACCCGCGGCGCTTCGGCTCCGTCCACCTCGTACCCACGCCGGAGGAGGATCAGCACCGGCTGCTCGCCGGGCTGGGGCCGGAGCCGCTGGAGCCGGGCTTCACGGGCGCCGTGCTCGCCGAGAGCCTGAAAGGCCGGAACACCCCGCTCAAGGCGGCGCTGCTCGACCAGCGCGTGGTCGCGGGCCTGGGCAACATCTACGTCTGCGAGGCCCTGTTCCGCGCCGGGCTCTCGCCCAGGCGCCGGGCGGGCAGCGTTGGCGGGGCGCGCGCGGCGCGGCTCGTCCAGGCGATCAAGGCCACGCTCGCGGACGCCATCGCCGCTGGCGGCTCCAGCTTGCGCGACTACGTGCAGCCCAGCGGCGAGCTTGGGTATTTCCAGCACGCCTGGAAGGTCTATGGCCGCGCGGGAGAGCCCTGCGAGCGCTGCCCCGGCATACCCCCCTGCCCCGGCATAAGCCGCCTCGTGCAGGCTGGGCGCAGCACGTTCTATTGTCCGCGAACCCAGCGATAGGAAGCACCATGCCCGAGATGATCCTGATCGAGACCCACGGCCGCGTGGGGCTGATCCGCCTGAACCGCCCGCAGGCGCTGAACGCACTCTGTGATCAGCTCATGCAGGAGCTGGGCGACCAGCTCCTCGCCTTCGACCGGGATCCTGCGATCGGCTGCATCGTCGTCACCGGCTCGGAGAAGGCGTTCGCGGCGGGGGCGGACATCAAGGAGATGCGCGACCGCACCTACCCCGCCGCGTTCCACGACGACTTCATAGCCGCGCGATGGGAAACAGTGCTGCGCGTGAGGAAGCCAGTGATCGCAGCGGTGGCGGGCTTCGCGCTGGGGGGCGGGTGCGAGTTTGCGATGATGTGCGACCTGATCCTCGCCGCCAACTCGGCGCGCTTCGGCCAGCCGGAGATCAATCTCGGCGTCATCCCCGGCGCGGGAGGCACCCAACGCCTCACGCGCGCAGTCGGCAAGAGCAAGGCCATGGAGATGTGCCTGACGGGGCGCATGATGGACGCGGCCGAGGCGGAGCGGAGCAACCTGGTGTGCCGGGTGGTGCCGGCGGCGGACCTGATCGCAGAGGCGCTCAAGCTCGGGGCCAGCATCGCGGAGAAGAGCGCGACGGCCGCCGCCATGGTCAAGCGCGCAGTGAACGCCGCCTACGAGACTGGGCTGGCCGAAGGCGTGCGGACGGAGCGCGCCCTGTTCCTCTCCCTGTTCGGCACGCCGGACCAGCGGGAGGGCATGGCGGCGTTCGTGGAGAAGCGCAAGCCGAGCTTCCAGCGGGGCTGACGGGGCTGACCTTGACTCGGGCGGGCACGAGTCGCTAGATCGTCACCTTTCGCGGGTTGCCCGCGACGAACTCACGTAATTTGGACTCCGCATGGCCAACACTGCTTCCGCGCGCAAGCGCGTCCGCCAGACCGTCAAACGCACCGAGCGCAACCGCGCCCGCAAGTCGCGCATGCGCACTTTCGTCAAGAAGGTCGAGACGGCGATCGCTGGTGGCGACAAGGCGATCGCTGCCGAGGCGTTGCGGCTGGCGCAGCCTGAGATGCAGCGGGCTGTGACCAAGGGTGTCACTCACCTCAACACGGTGTCGCGTAAGCTCTCGCGTCTGTCGGCGCGCGTTAAGGCAATGAAAACCGCTTAATCGCGGTCAGGTTTCGTTAAGTAAACGCGCCTTCACAACGGCGTTTGCTTTGTCACGTTCGCGTGGCAGGCGAGCGCCGTATGATGTTCGTGTGGCATCCAGGTTACACACACTGTTGCGCGAGTCCGTTTTCATTTGCCTAGAGGGGCCGGCTGATCCTAACCATGGCGTCATGAGCGCAGCGGTGGGAGACGGTATGGAGCAGGGTTCGGGTGCGCTGGCGGAGACTGGCCGCGACGCTGCCCCAGCCCCTCCCGAGCAATTTGCCGCGCAATGGGCGCGGGTGCGTGGACGGCTGCAGGCCGAGGTGGGCGAGGTCGAGTGGCGCACCTGGCTGCGGCAGATGACGCTGGCCGGGCTCGACGGCGACGAGGTCACGATCCTGCTGCCGACGCGCTTCCTGCGTGACTGGGTGCGGAGCCACTACGCGGACCGGCTGCAGGGACTCTGGCAGGCGGAGAATCGGCGCGTGCGCCGGGTGGACGTGCGAGTTGGCGACGGGGCTGCCCAGTCAGCGCCGGTGCGGCCCGAGTCGGCGGCGGCGCCGCGACCTGGGAGACCGACTCGGTCCGCCCCGACTCGGTACGCGCGGACATGGCGGCGCCGCTCGACCAGCGCTTCTCCTTCGAGGGCTTCGTCGTCGGCAAGCCCAACGAGTTCGCTTACGCCTGCGCCCGGCGCGTCGCCGAGCTGCCGAGCAGCCCAGGGTTCAACCCATTGTTCCTCTACGGCGGCGTGGGCCTCGGCAAGACGCACCTGATGCACGCGATCGGGCTGGAACTGGGCCGGCGCGAGCGTCCCTGCTCAGTCGCCTACATGAGCGCCGAGAAGTTCATGTATCGCTTCATCGCCGCGATCCGTGCCCAGAGCACGATGGAGTTCAAGGAGCAGCTCCGCAGCGTGGACGTGCTGATGGTGGACGACCTGCAATTCCTGATCGGCAAGGATAATACGCAGGAGGAGTTCTTCCACACGTTCAACGCGCTCGTGGACGCCGGCAAGCAGATCGTGGTCAGCGCCGACAAGTCGCCGTCCGATCTGTCGGGCCTGGAGGACCGGCTGCGCACGCGGCTCGGCTGCGGCATGGTGGCGGATCTGCACGCGACCACGTTCGAGCTGCGCATCAGCATCCTGGAGGCGAAGGCGGCGCGGGCGGGGGCGGTGGTGCCGGGCAAAGTGCTGGAGTTCCTGGCGCACAAGATCACGACCAACGTGCGCGAGCTGGAAGGTGCGCTGAACCGCCTGATCGCGCACGCCAACCTGTTCGGCCGCCCGATCACGCTGGAAAGCGCGCAGGAGGTGCTGCACGATGTGCTGCGCGCCCACGACCGGCGCGTGACGATCGAGGAGATCCAGCGCAAGGTCGCGGAGCACTGGAACATCCGCCTCACCGACATGAGCAGCGCCCGGCGGGCGCGGGCGGTGGCACGGCCGCGGCAGGTCGCGATGTATCTGGCCAAGCAGCTCACCAGCCGCAGCCTGCCTGAGATCGGCCGCAAGTTCGGCAACCGCGATCACACCACGGTGATGCACGCCGTCAGCCGAGTTGCGGAGCTGATGGAGCAGGATCTCGAGTTCGCGGAGCGCGTGGAGCTGCTGAAGCGGATGCTGGAGAGCTAGAGCCGGACCGGCGGAGCCGTCCAGCCGCGGTCCTCGGCGTAGGTGCGCCTTACCCACTGGATCGAAGGCCGCGCGCTCCAGCGCGCGAGCGCATCCTCGACGCTCGGCGGCAGCACAATCTGCCTGGAGGCCGGGTATTCGGCGGGTCTCGCGAGCGGCGCGAGCAGGCTTGCCGCCGTGATGTCTGCTCGGCCGAACCGATCGCCGACGAGGTAGCGCCGCTCGCTCAGGTGGCCGTCGAACCAGTCAAGCTCGGCTGCGACCTCCTGCTCCAACCGCGGGAGGAGGGCGGCGCGGGCGTCCATGCCTGCGATCATCAGCTTTCGCGTGACCGGCCAGGCGAGGCCGCCGATGCGCGCCTGCCAAGCCGGCACGCCGTCGAGCAGGGCGCTCCGGACGCCGGACTGCGCGTCGCTGAGCACGGCCGCATACAGATATTGGCGAACGAGCACCCCGATGCGCCTCTCGAACCGCTGCTCCAGGGTAGGATCGCCGCCTGTGATCCCTGTCCAGGCGAGGATGCGATCGCTGCCCTGGATAGATCTCCGACCCGGTATCCAGGATCGGCAGCGTCGTGCCGCTCGCGAGGCGCCGGGCCAGCAGTACGTGTAGGCCGACCGCCCAGCGCTCCTCCGCATAGGCAGCGCCCGCGTGATCGAGTGCCCATCGCGCCCGCTCGCAATAGTGCGACGGCGGGAGCACGATGAGCCGGGGCCGTCGCTCGAGCAAAGACGGTTCTCATGGTTGTCAGGCGCCCAATCAAGGATGGGGCCGGACTCCCCCATGGCAAGGAGGCCAGCCATCGCGAACCTGCTCACCGAACGGCGCTTCGCGCCCCTGTTCTGGTGCCAGTTCCTCGCCGCGTTCGGCGACAACGCGCTCAAGAGCGCGCTCGTGTTCATCCTGGTCTGGGGTCGCAGCGGAGCGGACGTGGGAGCGACGGCGGGGCCGCTGGTCACGCTCGCGGGCGCCTTGTTCATCGCGCCGTTCTTCCTGCTCTCCGGCCTCGGCGGCGAGCTGGCGGACTGGCTCGACAAGGCGCTGCTCGCCCGGCGCATCAAGCTCCTGGAACTGGGCGCCGCCGCTCTCGCCGCGGCGGGCATCGCACTCGGCAGCGTGCCGACGCTGTTCGCGGCGCTGCTCCTGTTCGGGATCGCCTCCGCGCTGTTCGGGCCAGTGAAATACGGCATCCTGCCCGACCACCTCGCGCCGACGCGCCTCCCAGCAGCGAACGCCCTGGTGGAGGCGGCCACCTTCGCCGCGATCCTCGGCGGCACGGTCGCGGGGGCGCTGGCAACGAGTGCGCCCATGCCGCTCGCCGCCGCGATCGCCGCCTGCTCCGTGCTGGCCTGGGTCATGGCTCGCCTGATCCCGCGGACCGGGCGGGGCGCGCCGGACCTGCGCGTGCAGGCCAACATCATCGCCTCCACGGCGGCCTTGTTACGTGGGCTGCGCGCACAGCGCCGCGCATGGCAGGCCGCGCTGTTCAACGCGTGGTTCTGGCTGGCGGGCAGCGTGGCGCTGGCGCTCTTGCCGCCTCTCGTCAAGGTGACGCTCGGCGGCGACGAGGCGGCGGCCACACTCGCGCTCAGTCTGTTCGCGATCGGCGTCGGGCTGGGCTCGGCTGCCGCGGCTTGGCTCGCCCGCGGGCGCATCGTCCTGCTGCTCTGCGCTGTCGGCGCCGCCTTGGTGGGCGCCGGCCTGCTGGATCTCTGGCTGGACGTATGGGGCCTCGCGCCCGCGCCGACGGGCAGCCTCCGCGGATTTCTCGGGCAGTCCGGCAGGCTGCACGCCCTGCTCGACCTCGCGGGCGTGGCCGTTTCGGGTGGCCTCATCGCCGTGCCCAGCTTCGCGGCGGTGCAGGCCTGGGCAGCGCCGGAGCACCGGGCGCGCAGCGTGGCGGCCGTAAACGTGCTCTCCGCGGGCGCCATCGTGGCGGGCGCGCTGGTCACGGCGCCGCTGCAACACATGGGCTTCGGCGTCCCGGCGCTATTCGGGATGCTCGGGGCGGCCAGTCTTGCCGCCGCCGTTTTCATGGTCGAGGCGCTGCGCCGAACCCGGTTGCGCAGCATAACGGACAGGCCGGCCTGACCATCTAATGTTCTTGATACGTTCTCATGTGGCCCGCTAGAGTCGCTACATTCGACTCGGAGGCACGGCGATGAGACCCCACGACGAGGCAGCCTGGCGTCGGCTGCGCGGCCGCGCGTGGTCGGAGGGCGCGCGTGCGCCTGAATGGCCGGCCGGCGTGCACGCGCTGTCCGACGAGGGACTGCGGCTGCTCGGGTTGGACGGCAAGGGGCAGCTCTACTGGGACGGCAAGCCGCTTGAGGTCAGGCGCCGACCCGGCCTGACCTGGCGACAGAAGCTGGTGGCCGGCGCTGTTACCGCTGCGGCGATCGCCGGCGGGGTGAACGGGATCGTGCAGGCAGTCAGCGCCGGCACGGAATACGGCTGCAAGCACGGCTGGTGGACGGCGGGCTGCACGCTGCACACAAGCGAAGCGGCGCCCGACGGCAGGCGCTGACGGGAACCCAAGTTCAGGCGTAGAAGTCGGGCCGAGGTTCCAGTTGCACGGGAACTCTCACCTTCGACCGCAAGGCCTCCAGGCAAGCCGCCGCCGTCGCCGAGGCGACGTATCCGTCCCAGGCACTCGACCCCGTCGGTTTCCCAGTCCCAATCGAAGCGACCCAAGCGCGGAGCTGCTCCCGATAGGCGTCCCCGAACCGGCCGCGCCAATCCGGGTTGAGGCCGAAGCCGTCCCGGCCTCCATGGCGGACCGCGATAGGCGGGTTCGGCGCGAGGGAGACGGTGCCGCCCTCGCACACGAGCTCCGCCCGAACGTCGTAGCCATACTGCGCGTCGAGAAAGGATTCGATGTCCACCACGGTGCCGCGCTTCGTCTCCAGCACAGTAAACTGCGGCTGGCGGGACGGCGCGTTGCTCGTCGCGCGGGGGCTGATCACCGCGACGGCGACGAAGTCGTCGTCGAGGAGGTAGCGGGCCGCGTCAATGTCGTGGACGGCCGAATTGGCGATGACGAGCTCGGAGGTCATGTAGTGCGGCGCCACTGCGTTCCGGTGCACGCAATGCAGGAAGAGCGGGGCGCCCAGCGTGCCGTCTGCGAGGCTCCGCTTCATCGCCCGGTAGCCGGGATCGAAGCGGCGCATGTATCCGATCTGGACGAGGCGCCTGCCGCCCCGGACCTCGGCGGCGATGACGGCCAAGCATCCCTCCAGCGTATCGGCGAGCGGCTTCTCGCACAGGACGGGCTTCCCCTGCTCCAGGCAGGCGATCACGAGCGAGGCATGCGTCTCATCCGGTGAGGCAATGACGACGGCATCAACGGTGGGATCGGCGATGAGCTGGGAGGCGGCGTCGAACACGCGGCCCGCGTCGCAGTCGCGGGCCACCCGCCTGGCGCGCTCGCCGTCGGCATCCTGGACCGCGACGAGATCCGCGCCTGCGACGCCGTCGTGCAGGATGCGAGCATGATCGCCGCCCATGACTCCCGCCCCGACGATGCCGACCCTGACACCCATTTACCCCGCTGCCTCCTACGGGCCAACCAGATCTGCAAAGAGGATTGCAAAACGGACGTTGCGTCAACTAAAATTGCCAGACAACGCCGACGCCATGGGAGCGAAACATGAATCGTGAAACGGTACGCCTGACGATGGCGCAAGCGCTCGTGCGCTTCCTGTGCGCGCAGCGGACGATCATCGATGGCAAGCAGGCGCCGCTGTTCCCTGGCGTCTTCGCGATCTTCGGCCACGGCAACGTGACCTGTCTCTCGGAGGCGCTCGAGGCCGTCAAGGACGAGCTGCCCACCTGGCGCGGGCAGAACGAGCAGTCCATGGCCCTCGCGGCGATCGGCTTCGCCAAAGCGACGCGCCGCCGTCAGATCATGGTCGCCACGGCGTCAATCGGGCCGGGGCCACTCAACATGATCACGGCGGCCGGCGTCGCCCACGCCAACCGCTTACCCGTCCTCCTGCTGGCCGGGGACACGTTCGTCAGCCGCCGTCCCGACCCGGTGCTCCAGCAGGTCGAGCACTTCGGCGATCCGACAGTCACGGTCAACGACGCCTTCAAGGCGGTCAGCCGCTACTGGGATCGCATTACCCACCCGGAGCAGATCATCTCCTCCCTGCCCCAGGCGGTCGCCGCGATGCTCGACCCGGCGCATTGCGGCCCCGCCTTCATCGCGCTCCCGCAGGATGTCCAGGAGATCGCGGCCGACTACCCCGCCGCGTTCTTCGAACCCGTGGTCCACGCCGTGCCGCGACCCCGCCCGGACAAGGACAGGCTGGCGCAGGCCGTCAAGCTCCTCCGTGCGGCCAAGCGCCCCTTGCTGATCGCGGGCGGCGGCGTGCGCTACTCATTCGCCGAGGCGGAGGTCGGGCGGTTCGCCCAGCAGCACGGGATCCCGCTCGTCGAGACGATCGCGGGCAAGAGCTCGGTCCCGCATGAGCATCCGGCCCATGTCGGTCCGGTCGGGATCATCGGGTCCTCGTCCGCCAATGCGCTCGCCGCCGAGTCCGATGTCGTCCTCGCCATCGGCACGCGCCTGCAGGACTTCACGACGGGATCGTGGACCGCCTTCGCCGAGGACGCGAAGTTCATCTCGATCAACACGGCGCGTCATGATGCGGTTAAGCACCGCGCGCTGGCGGTGATCGGCGACGCGCGGGAGACGGTCGCTGAGCTTGAGGCTGGCCTCGCCGGCTGGAAGGCCGATCCGGCCTGGATGGACAAGGGAAGGCGTGCCTTCGCCGAGTGGAACAGCCTGCTCGACGATCTGCAGAAGCCCACGAACGATCCAGTCCCGACCTATGCCCAGGTCGTCGGGGTCGTCAACGCCCGCGCGGGCGAGCGTGACCTCCTCATCACGGCCGCGGGCGGGCTTCCAGGGGAGGTGACGAAGAACTGGCGCGCCAAGGAAAGCAACACCTTCGACTGCGAGTTCGGGTTCTCCTGCATGGGCTACGAGATCCCGGCGGGATGGGGGGCCGCCATGGCAGACCCGACCCGCACGCCGATCGTCATGGTCGGCGACGGCACTTACCTGATGATGAACTCGGAGATTTACTCGACCGTGCTGACGGGCCACAAGCTGGTCATCATCGTCTGCGACAATGGCGGCTTCGCCGTGATCAACCGGCTGCAGAACGGCAAGGGCGCGGCCTCGTTCAACAACCTGATCGCGGACTGCCGGGTCAAGGCGCCGTTCGCGGTGGATTTCGCCAAGCACGCCGAATCCATGGGCGCCCTGGCCCGGCGGGTCGGAAGCCTCGCCGAGCTCGGGCAGGCGCTGGATTGGGCCAAGACCACCGACCGCACGACGGTGATCGCGATCATGTCGGATGCTTTCGCCTGGACGCCGGGCGACGCTTGGTGGGACGTCGGCGTGCCGGAGGTGAGCCCGCGGCAGGAAGTGAAGGACGCGCGGGCGGCGCAGGTCGAAGGCCGCAAGAAGCAGCGGGTCGGGGTGTAGCACGATCTCGCATTCGCCCTGTGGAGCGAGTCATGAACGAGCCCGACCTCATGCTGGTCCCCGCGAAACCACCCTCGGACTACGAGTCCTTCGTGGCACTCATCCAGGCCGACTACGACGACCTGAGCCGGAGCTTTCAGACGATCGGCCGCTACCTGACGCAGAACCCGAACGACGCCGCGGTCCAGTCCATCAACGACATCGCAGCGCGCTGCAACGTGCACGCCTCGAGCCTGGTGCGGTTCGCCCAGCATCTCGGCTACACGGGCTTCAAGGAGTTGAAGGACATCTTCCATCGCCGCCTGGCGACCGCAGCCCCCGGCTTCGAGGCCCGCGTCGGTGCCCTGAAGGATGATCTCCTGCTGCATGAGCGCGGCAGCCCCAAGGGTTTCCTGGGCGATCTCGTGGCGCGCGATATCGCCACCTTGCAGGACCTGTTCAACGACGTCGAGGACGCGGACTTGTCGCGCGCCGTCGATCTGCTCGAACGCGCCGAGACGATCTATATCGCGGGCCAGCTGCGGTCTGCGCCGGTCGCGATCTTCGTCCGCTATGTCCTCACCATGCTGCGCCGCCGCGTCGTGCTGCTCGATGCCAATGGCGGCCTCGCCACCGAGATGGCGCGCCTGATGCGGCCGGAGGATGTGCTGTTCGCGATCTCCTTCCGCTTCTACGCCAAGGAGGTCATCAGCATCGCCGAAGGCGCTCACGCGGCCGGCGTTCCGGTCATCGCGATCTCTGACAGCCCCCTCTCGCCCTTGGCGAAGTGCGCCGCGGTCTTGTTCCCGATCCCCGAGGGTGAATACGCCTTTTCTCGCTCCCTGGCGGCGCCGATGTGCCTGGCGCAAGCTCTGGTCGTAGCACTTGCCTCCAAGCTCCAGCAGGACGCCGAACCCTATATCCCTATCGTCACCACGCCCCAGTAAGGGCGGAACGCTACTCGACCGTCAGCCATCGCTTCTCCCGTGCCGAGCGATAGGCCAGGTCCACGAGCTTCTGGATCTCGTAGCCCTCGTGGAAATCGGGACCCTTGCGCGGGCCACCGGCTATTGCCTGCAGGAAGTCGCGCACCTCGATCGCCTTCAGGTCGTTGAAGCCGATCTGGTGGCCTGGAGCTACGCAGAAGGCGCCGTAAGGCTCGTGCTCGGGACCGGCCAGCACGGTGCGGAAGCCGCGCCGGCCCGCCCCGTCCCCGGTGAGGTAGAGTTGGAGTTCGTTGAAGCGCTCCTGCGTGAACAGGATCGCGCCCTTGGCGCCGTAGATCTCGAACTCGTGCTGCATCTTCCGGCCGGTGGCGATCCAGTTCGCCTCGAGGCTCCCGCTCGCGCCGCCCTCGAACGTGAGGAAAAGCCGGGCGATGTCGTCAACCTCGACGGCCCGCAACTCGGATGCGCCCGCGCCCGCAGGGCGTTCAGCGATCAGCGTCGCGACCTCGGCCATGAGCGACGTGACAGGGCCGACGAGGTAGCGGGCCGTGGCCAGGATGTGGCTGCCGATGTCGGCCAGGGCGCCGCCCCCTCCCGCCGGGTCGAGCCGCCAGGTCCACGGTGCCTGGGCATCCGCCATGTAGTCCTCGGCGTGAACCCCGCGGAAGGTCCGGATCTCGCCGATCTCGCCGCTCGTGATGATGTCCTTGGCCAGGGCAAGCATCGGGTTCTTGAGATAGTTGAAGCCGACCTGGGTCGCGACACCGGCCGCGGCGGCGGCATCGGCCATGTCCCTGGCCGCGGCGCTGGTCGGCGCGAGCGGCTTCTCGCAATAGACGTGCTTGCCGGCTGCGATCGCCGCGAGCGCCATCTCGCGATGCATCGTGTTGGGCGTCGTGATGTCGATGATGCCGATCTCAGGGTCGCCCAGCAGGTCGCGCCAGTTGCCGCTCGAGCGCCGGAACCCGAGCGCGGTGCCGGCACGGTCCGCGAGCGCCGCGTTGGCATCAGCCAGGACAGCGAGATCAACCTCGAACGGCAGGTCGAAGACGCGGCTCGCCGTGGCGAAGCCGAGGGCGTGGGCCTTGCCCATGAAGCCCGAACCGATCAAGCCCACGCCGATCGTGCGCTTCTTACTCATTCTTTGCGGCATCCCGAAACGGAAATGACATCGAGGACACGTGTGGGATGCAGGTTTCCACAAGCCGGTGCGCCCAGCAATGCACGCAGGGGCAGGGTTCGGTTCCGGCGCGCGATAGGCTGATCTGTCAGACGCTCCGAAGAAATTCGATACGTAAAAGCATCTTTATAATATAGTAATATCCACAAGCGCTTGTCCGATATGCGATCGATTCTGTGTAACGGAAGTTGTGGAATGTAGCTCTGGCTCAATCAATAGCTACTGTGCTCTCGAAGTAGCTATCGAGTGGTCAATTAAACGGGATCGTCGGTGTAGAATCGTCCGCAGGATGTGACTTTGAAGCGTTGGCAGCTCCCGCTCAGGAGATGTTTTCTGCAAAATTGCGGACATATGCTGCTCGGCCTTGCTGGGCTAGCCTCACTGGGTTTGCCATGAATATCCTTACCTCTCTGGCCGGCGTGTTCGGCCGCGCGCTCCTCGTCCTGGGTTCCTTCGTCTGTGGCATGCTGCTCCTCGACGCCCTGTTCAGCGGTCTCGGGTGGGTCGTCACGGGGGACGAGCGCGAATTGGCGGACGCGGCCAGCTGCCTGGCCCGAGCGGCCGTGCCATCCGCTATGGTCGCAGCGGGAGCCTACGGCCGCGGGAGGCTACAGCGGACGCTTGAGGCCAGGCGCAAGCTCGTCGCGGCCGGACCCTGGGCTCGGCAGGATCACCGGCGACGGCTGTTGATGCTGGATTGTGCGGTCGCCCGCAAGGGCAACAACTTCGACACGTTGAGAATGCTGGCGGCGATGGTCGTCCTGGTGTCGAACTCTTTCCCAATCGCCTACGGGGCAGCTGCCGTGCAGCCCCTTGAGACACTGAGCGGCGGGCAGACCAACCTCGGCAGGGCCATGCAGTTCTCCGATGACGGCCTGAACGCGTCGGCCGGAGCGCAAGCAGCAACAAGGTAGGGCAGGACCTATGGAAGCGACCTCTCACCATCGTGGAGGTCGCCCCAGTGCCGTTTGCTTCGCTGCTTGCCGCGCTCGCCGAGGTGCGCGACCCACGCCGCGCACAGGGGCAGCGCTACAGCATGCGCCACCTACTGTTGTCCTCGGTCCTCGCCGTGCTCGCGGGGGCGACGTCCTACCGCGGCATCATCACCTTCATCACTCTGCAGCGCGAGCGCCTGAACACCGTGTTCGGCGCCCGCTTCCGGCGCGCTCCGGCCGTGAACACGCTGCGCCATCTCTTCCTGGCGCTCGACCGAGACGACCTGGAGGCCGCCTTCCGCCGCCATGCTCGCGCGTTGGGTGCCAGCACCGGGGCAGAAGGGACGCGCACGGTCGCTCTCGACGGCAAGACGCTGCGCGGCAGCTTCGACCACGTGGACGATCGCAAGGCGTCGCACGTGCTCGGCGCTTTCGCCAGCGACGCCGCCCTCATCCTCGCCCATCAGGAGCTGGCCGGGGCTCCGGACGAGATCGCGGCGGTGCCGCAGCTGATCGCAGACCTCGGCCTTACGGGCGTGCTGTTCACCGCCGACGCGCTGCACTGCCAGAGGCAGGGGTTCGCACAAGCCGCCGCGACCGGCAACGCGCTGCTGGTCCGGGTCAAGCAGAACCAGCCCACCCTGCATGCGACCCTGGCCACGCTCTGCGCCGAGCAGTCTCCTGTTAGCTGCTGCGAGACCGTGGATCGCCGCCGCCATGGCCGCCAGGAGCACCGCTGTGTTGAAGTGTTCGACACCGCCGAGCAACTCGACGCGCCCTGGCAGGAGCTGGTCGCCTGCGTGGCCCGGGTCTCGCGCCTGACCTACATCAAGGATACCCGCTCCGGCCTGTGGCCCACCCGCGAGGAGGTCGGCTACTACGCTTGTCAGGCCCGCCACGATGCCAAGACCCTCGCACACGCCATCCGTGCTCACTGGGGCGTTGAGAACCGCGCCCATTACGTCCGGGACGTGAGCCTGGACGAGGATGCCAGCCGCATCCGCAACCGGCCCGGCGTGATGGCCCGCCTGCGCTCGCTCGCCCTCAACATCCTGCGCGCCAGCGGCGTCAAGAACGTCCGCGAAGCGCTCCAGGTCAACGCGCTCAACTTCGACCGACTGCTCGCCCTCGGCATCTCAAGCCAGAACTGAATGGCCCTGCCAACCTCGGCACGGTGGCCGTGCTCGTCTTCTTCGTCATCAGCGGCTATCTGATCACGCGCAGCTTCGACCGGCGTCCCATACCGCTGCGCTTCCTCAAAGCGCGTGCCCTGCGCATCTTTCCCGGCCTGTCTGTCGCGCTCGTCCTTACAGCAGGCGTGCTTGGGCCAGTGATCACGCCTCTCCCGCTCGCGCCGTATCTCGCCGACTTCGACACGTCCCAGTATGTATACGGCGGCCTTTCCCTGGTCTGGACGCAATACGACCTGCCCGGCGTGTTCGACGGCAACCCGGCCGGAGGAGTCATCAACGGCTCGCTGTGGACGCTGGAATACGCGTTCCTGATGTATCTCGTCGTCTTGGGTCTCGGGATGGCGCAGCTCCTCAACCGGCGCGTCGTGCTGGCGCTCTGGTTCGGGGCGCTGGCCTCGAATTGGTACGGGGTCGGCGGGAACTGCGTCGCGTTCGGCACTCCGTTCCTGAGCGGGGCGCTCCTTTATCTCTGGCGCGACCGCATCCCATTGGATTGGCGCTTGGCGCTGCTCAGCATCGCAGCCCTCGGAGACTCCCTGGCGGCCGGCAGCTTCCGCCTCGCCTTCGCGACCTTTGGCGCTTACCTCGTGATATACCTGGCGCTCGCCCCCTCGGTGCGCCTGGCGAGCCTCGCCCGCTGGGGCAATCTCTCGTATGGGATCTACATCTTCGCTTGGCCGATCCAGCAGATCGTCGTGCTCCAGCTCGGCCCGGCGGTGACGTGGTATTGGGACACAGCTCTGTCATTGCCCCCAGTCCTCGCGCTCGCGTGGCTCTCGTGGCACTTCGTGGAGAAGCCTGCGCTCTCGCTCAAGAGTTCCGAGGCCATGGCGCAGACCGTCCAGCATTGAGCATCGTCGCGGGGCTCGCCACGTCTAGAGCAGAGTCCCGGCCCGGTCCGCCCCCGGAATTGAGGCGACGAGCGCGCGCGTGTAGGCGTGCTGCGGCGCACGGAAGATCCCGCTCGCCTCGCCCTCCTCGACGACCCGCCCCGCCTGCATCACCAACACCGTGTCCGCTATCGCCTCGACCACGGCGAGGTCGTGCGAGATGAACACGTAGGCGACGCCCAGCCGCGCCTGCAGATCAGCGAGCAACGCGAGCACCTGCGCCTGCACGGACACGTCCAACGCGGAGACCGGCTCGTCCAGCACAATGGCCTCTGGATCGGCGGCGAGCGCGCGGGCGATGCCGATACGCTGGCTCTGGCCGCCGGAAAACTCGTGCGGATAGCGGTCCGCGAATTCGGGGCGCAGGCTGACCAGCTCCATCAGCTCGAGCACGCGTGCCAGCCGGGCCGGGCCGCCCATCCCGAGTAGGCTGCGCAAGGGAGCCTCCAGGATCTGGCGCACCGTCTTGCGCGGGTTGAGCGAGCCGAGCGGGTCCTGGAACACCATCTGGACCTTGCGGTAGAGCGCATGCCGCTCGTAGCCGCCGATCGGCGCGCCAGCCACCAGGATCTCGCCCGCGCTCGGCGGCAGCAGGCCCACCATCATGCGGGCGAGCGTGGATTTGCCGCAGCCGCTCTCGCCCACGATACCGAGCGTGCGTCCCCGCTCGACCTGCAGCGACACCCCGTCCACCGCGCGCAGCGCCGGGCGGTGGCCGAGGAGCGTGCGGGCGCCGCCGTAGATGCGGACGACGTTTCGCAGCTCAAGCGGCGGCGACCCGGCCATCCGTCATGTCCGGCCCAACCTTCTGCACACTCTCCTGCGCCACCTCGGTGCGGATGCAGCGGGCGGCGTGGCCCTCGCCCACCGCGATGAGCGGAATCTCGCCCGTCCGGCACGCCTCGACCGCGAGGTCGCAGCGCGGCGCGAAGGCGCAGCCCGGCGGCAGCGCGTTGGTCGCCGGCGGCAGGCCGGGGATCGGGGCGACCGCCCGCTTGCCGCTGCCGAGCCGCGGCACGCAGGCGAGCAGCCTCGCCGTGTAGGGGTGCGCGGGCCGGGCCAGGACTTCGGTGACCGGCCCGGACTCCACGATCCGCCCGCCATACATGACGTGGACCCGGTCGCACAGCTCGGCGATGACGCCGAAATCGTGGCTGATGAACACCAGCGCCGCACCCAGCGCGTGCCGCCGCTCGTTCATCAGCGCCAGCACGCGCGCCTGGGTTGTCACGTCGAGCGCGGTGGTCGGCTCGTCGGCGACGATCAGGTCCGGCGCGTTCGCGAGCGCCATCGCGATGCCGACGCGCTGCCGCTGCCCGCCGGACAGCTCGTGCGGGTAGGAACCGGCGCGCCGGGCGGCGTCCGGGATGTGCACGGAGTCGAGGAGCGCCACCGCCCGGCGCCACGCCTCCGCCCGGCCGACCGGCTGGTGCCGCCTGATCCCCTCCGCGACCTGCTCGCCGACCGGGATCAGCGGGTTGAGCGTCGTCAGCGGGTCCTGGAACACGTAGGCGATGCGGTCGC
Source organism: uncultured Alphaproteobacteria bacterium (assembly GCA_963848595.1). GTDB lineage: Bacteria > Pseudomonadota > Alphaproteobacteria > Acetobacterales > Acetobacteraceae > CAWKEH01. The sequence continues at coordinate 157,123 of CAWKEH010000010.1, forward strand.
CGCGTACGTCCTGGAGACGGGAGAGCGGCGCGCGGACCAAATCCTCCCCCTGGAACAGCACCTGCCCGCCAGCGATCCGCCCCGGCGGCGTCGCGACGAGACGCAGGATGGAGAGTGCCGTCACCGTCTTGCCCGACCCCGACTCCCCAACGATCCCGACCGCCTCGCCGGGCCGCACGGTGAAGCTGACGCCGCCCACGGCCTGGTATGTGTCCCTGCCGACGCGGAACTGGGTCCGCAGCGCCTGCACGTCGAGCAGCGCCCCGTCCACGGGCCGCGCCTTCGTGCTGTCGTCCAGTGCGGCGGCGTCGGTCGCGGCGCTGATCCGGGATAGGCCACCGGCCCGCAGCCGCGGGTCGAGCGCGTCGCGCACGCCGTCCCCGACCAGGTTCACGCCCACCGCGATCAGCAGGATGGCGACGCCCGGCACCGCCGCGACATAAGGCGCCACGTCGATCAGGCCGCGCGCATTGCCGAGCATCCCGCCGAGATCCGCCTGGGGCGGTTGCGCGCCGAGGCCGAGGAAGCTGAGGCCCGCCGTCTCCAGGATCATCCAGCCGACCGAGGTGGACGCGGTGACGGCGATCACCGGCAGCACGTTGGGGAGCAGCTCGGTCGCGATGATGCGCGCGTTCGACTGGCCGGTGAGCCGCGCGGCGGCGATGAAGTCGGCTTGCCGCAGGCCCACCGTGGCGCCGCGCACGGCGCGGGCGAAGAAGGGCACATTCACGATCACGATGGCGATCATCGCGTGCCCGAGGCTCGGCCCGAGTGCTGCCACGATCGCAAGGGCCAGCAGCAGGTAGGGGAACGCCATCAGCATGTCTATGCCGCGCATCAGCAGCGTGTCCGCGACGCGGCCGTAGTAGGCGGCGAGTATCCCGATGGCGGAGCCGATCACCGACGCGAGCACGGCGGCAGCGATGCCGACGGCGAGGCTGAGGCGCGTCCCCCAGATCACCCGCGAGAGAAGGTCGCGCCCCAGCTCGTCCGTCCCGAGCGGGTGGCCCGGCGTGAACGGGGCCGCGAGGCGGTGCAGGATGTCCGTATGGTCCGGATCGGCCAGCGGCAGCACGGGCGCGAGCACGGAGACGAGGGCGATCACGCCGACGAGTGCTGCGCCGAACGTGGCGACCGGGTTGCGCCCGAACCGGCGAGCGAGCGCGCCGCTCATGCGGCCCCCCTTCTCATACACCTCTTATCCGGGGATCGAGCAGCCCTTGAGCGAGGTCGGTGAGCAGGTTGATGACCACGTACGCCGCCGCCACGACCAGCACGCCTCCCTGGACGAGGATAATGTCGCGCGTCGAGATGGCGCTGACGAGCATCTGCCCGATGCCGGGCCACTGGAACACGCTCTCGATATAGACGGCGCCGCCGAGCACGTAGCCGGCCTCAATGCCGATGATGGGGATGACGTTGACGAGCGCGTTGAGGAAGGCGTGGCGCATGATCACGCGCCCCTCGCGCAGTCCCTTGGCGCGCGCGGTGCGCACGTAGTCCTGGCGCATCACCTCAAGCATCGCTGTGCGCGTGAGCCGCACCAGCACGGCGGCAGGGACGGCGGCGAGCGCGAGCGCGGGGAGGATCAGGTGCTGAGCGATCTCGCCCGGCCCGCCCGGCCCGAACATCTCCTGCATCCCGCCGGCGGGCAGCCAGGCGAGGTCCACCGCGAACCAGAGGATGAGCAGCATCCCCAGCCAGAAGGACGGAGTTGAGACGCCGAGCAGCACCGCGACGGTGATCACCCGGTCCTCCCAGCCGTTCTGGCGGACCGCGGCGACGATGCCGAGCAGGATGCCCGCGATGCTGCACAGCACGAGCGCCGCGCCCGCGAGCAGCAAGGTCGGCGGCAGCCGGTCCATCAGCTCGTCCGCGACCGGGCGGTGCAGGATGTAGGACTGGCCGAAATTGCCGTGCAGCACGTTGGCGAGCCAGATCGCATAGCGCACCGGCATCGGCTGGTTGAGCCCCAGCTCCGCGCGCACCTTGGCGACGTTCTCGGGCGTGGCGAAGGTGCCGAGCAGCGAGGTCGCCGGGTCGCCCGGCACCAGCCACATCACGACGAACACGATCACCGTCACGCCGAGGAGAACGGGGACGAGGAGCAGCAGTCGCTTGAGGACGAAGCCGGCCATGGTGCCCTCAGCCCTGGCCCTTCATGCCTTGTAAGCCGTCTCGAAGCGCGTGCCGAAGGAAGGCATCAAGGTCCAGTCCTTCACATTGGCCGTGGCGACCGCGTTCTGCTTCCAGTGGCAGACGAACACCCAGGGCGCGTCCTCATGCACAACCCGCTGAAGCTGCTTGTAGATGTCGGCCCGCTTCTCCTGATCGTCCTCCCGCCGCCCGGCGTCAATGAGCTTGTCCACCTCGGGGTTCGAGTAGCCGCCCCAGTTCACCGCGGCCCCCGTGCGCAGCCCGAGCGAGGGATGCATGTCCGGGTCGGTCGTCATGAAGGAAAGCTCGGCGATCTCGACGCCCTTCATGCCGCCGCTGCCGAGCCGGCCGAGGTAGGTGTTCCACTCGTAAGTCTCGATCTTCGCGCGGATGCCGACCGCGGCGAGGTCCGCCTGGATCGCGCTGCCCATGAGCACGGGGGAGAGCATCCCGGAACCGTTCTGGGTGACGTAGAAGGTGACGTCCAGCCCATTCTTGTAGCCGGCTTCGGCCAGCAGCTCCTTCGCGCGTGCCGGGTCATAGGGGTAGGGTTTCAGATCCTTGTCGTAGGCCCAGGCAAAGGCGGGCGGCGTGACGCTGGCCGCGACCGTGGCGGTGTTCTTGAGCAGGTCGGTCACCATGCCGTCCTTGTTGATGGCGTAGTTCACCGCCTGGCGCACCCGCTTGTCGTCGAACGGCTTCTGCCTGGTGTTCAGCAGCAGATACCAGAGGTGCGGCCCCTGCTGCTCGTAGTAGGTGAAGCGCTTGTCCGCCTTGAACTGAGGCACGTTGTCGGCGGGTACCTCGATGGTGAGGTCCGTGCCGCCGGACAGCATCTCGCTGACGCGCGAGGTCTCCTCGGGGATCGGGCGGAACACCAGCCCGGCGAGCTTCGGCGCCGCGCCCCAGTAGTGCGGGTTCGCCGCCAGCACGAAGCGCTGGTTGGCCTCCCACAGCTTGAGCATGAACGGCCCGGTGCCGACGCCGTGCCGGCTGAACTCCTTGCCGTATTTCTTGACTGATGCCGGCGAGATGCCCGCGAGGCCGCCGATGCCGGTCGCCATCATCGTCAGCAAGGGCGCATACGGCTCGTCGAGGTGGAACACGGCGGTCAGCTTGTCGGGGGCCTCGATGCTGTGGATCGGCCCGAGCGTGAACACGAACGGGAACGGCCCGGTGTCGTGGAACGGGTGGTTCTTGTCGATCACGCGCTCGAAGTTGAACTTGACTGCCTCCGCGTCGAACGGCGTGCCGTCGTGGAACAGCACGCCGTCGCGCAGCTTGAACGTGTAGGTCTTGCCGTCGGGACTCATCGTCCAGGAAGTCGCGAGACCCGGCTCGATGTCGAGCGTGCCGGTTTTGAACCGGGTCAGCCCGTCATACATGTTCGTGAGGATACGGAAGTCGCTGATGGTGATGGCCTGGGCGGGGTCCGCCGTCTGCAGCTCGGCGAGGTGACCCAGCACCAGCGCGTTCTTGGGAGTCGCGGCGAGGGCCGATGCGCCGCGGCCGAGGCCGAGCGCGGCGGCACCGAGGGAAGCGAGAAGCGGTCGGCGCTGGAGCGTCAGCATCGGATCTCTCCGTTTCTGGGGGGCGCTGCACTGCAATACACTTAGGCACCCGTTGCAAGTGGCCCGTGCGCTTGTGAGCCCAATCACCATCGCCTACCGTCACCCGCTCGCAAGGTCAGGACGAGGTCAAGCATGGCGGACGGCGAGGCATCCGGGATCACGGCGGCGGATATCGAGAGCGCGGAGGCGCTCGCCGGCGTTGCCTATACCGCGGCTGAGCGCGAGCTGATGCTCGACAACATCGCGGCGCAAGTCGAGCTGGCCCAGCGCCGCCGCGCGGTCCGCCTTCCGGACGACCTCGGCCCGGCGACGCGCTTCGACCCGCGCCTGCCGGACTTCGCCATGCCCGATCAAGGCCCGTTCCGCTGGGAGCCGCCCACGCTGCCTCTCCCTGACGACGAGGACGCCATCGCCTTCGCCCCGATTACGGCGCTCGCGGGCTGGATCAGGGGTGGCCAGCTCTCCGCGGCCCGGCTCACGCAGCTCTATCTCAGCCGCATCGAGCGCATCGCGCCGCGGCTGGAGTGCTTCGCCGCTGTCACAGCGGAAGCGGCGCTGCGCCGGGCGGAGGCGCTCGACGCCATGCTCGCGCGCGGCGAGTGGCTTGGCCCGCTGCACGGCATTCCCTACGGCATGAAGGACATCCTCGACACCAGCGGTGTCGAGACGAGCTGGGGCGCCGAGACCCATCGCGGCCGGGTCCCTGCCGAGGACGCCTTCGTCACCCGTCTCCTGCACGAGGCCGGGGCGGTGATGCTGGGCAAGACCACCGTGGGCGCGCTCGCCTACGGCGACATCTGGCACGGCGGCGTCACCCGCAACCCATGGAACATCGAGGAAGGGTCGAGCGGGTCGAGCGCCGGTTCCGCCTCGGCAGTGGCGACGGGCCTCTGCGGCTTCGCGATCGGCACGGAGACGCTCGGCTCCATCGTCTCGCCCTCAACGCGCTGCGGCACGACGGGGCTGCGCCCCACCTTCGGCCGCGTCTCGCGGCGCGGCGCCATGCCGCTGTGCTGGTCGCTCGACAAGATCGGCCCGATCTGCCGCGCCGCCGAGGACACGGCGCTGGTGCTCGCAGCCCTGAACCAGCCCGATCCAGCCGATGCGTTCCAGATCCCCGCCCCGTTCGGCTACGACCCGGCGCGCACCATCGCCGAGCTGCGGCTCGGCTACTACGAGCAGGATTTCGCCGCGGACGGCGCCGACCAGCTCGACCATGCCGCACTGAACGCTGCGCGCGGTCTCGGCCTGGATCTCGTGCCGTTGGAGCGGCCGGACCTGCCCTACGACGCCCTGATGAGCATTCTCTTCGCCGAGGCTGCGGCCTCGTTCGAGGATCTGACGCTCAGTAACCGCGACGACGAGCTGGCTTGGCAGGAGTTCAGCGCCTGGCCCAACGCGTTCCGCAAGGCGCGCTTCCTCTCCGCCGTGGACCACGTGCAGCTCGACCGGCTGCGACGCCGGGTAATGCAGGTGATGGACGAGGCGTTCCGCGGGGTGGACGCGATCATCGGCCCCAGCCTCGCCGGGCCGATGCTGGTCATCACGAACTTCACCGGCCATCCGTGCCTGTGCCTGCGGTCGGGATTCCGCGACTCCCCGACGCGCCCGCGGCTCTCCCTCGCCCGGAGCCGGCTCGACATTGGCGAGAAGGTCGGGGGCGAGAAGGCGGGGGGCGAGAGCACGGCTGGCCCGAGCTTCACCGTCCCGCACAGCCTCTGCCTGTGGGGCAAGCTGTTTGACGAGGGCACGATCGTCGCGGTCGGCAAGGCCCTTGAGCGCGCGCTCGGCGTCGCTGAGCGGCGGCCTTCGGCGCTGGAAACGACGTAGGATCGATCCAGAGGATACGGCGCCTGGCATTGCGGAACAGAACAAGCACAACCAGATATTCTACACGTCAGGAGGCAAGCATGGCTAAGCAGCATACCCCCGATCCCAAAACCCAGCCCGCCGAGCACAGCAACGCGGTGAAGGACCCGCACGACTGGAGCACCGGCGGCGAGAGCATGACCGGCGCCCAGGCGAGCTATCTCAAGACGCTCTGCGAAGAGGCAGGCGTCGAGTTCGACCCAAAGCTCTCTAAGGCGGACGCGAGCCTCAAGATCGACGAGCTGCAGGCCAAGACGGGCCGCGGGCGCGACCACTAAGTGTTTGCGACGGCGTAGCTACCGTGCCGGTGACAGCCGGCGCGGGCTGCGCTACGCACCGCTCCCATGGTCAGCAGCAATCAAATCCGCTCAACGTTCCTCGACTACTTCGCCCGCCACGGCCACCAAGTCGTCCCGAGCTCTTCGCTCGTGCCGCGGAACGACCCGACGCTGCTGTTCACCAACAGCGGCATGGTGCAGTTCAAGAACGTGTTCACCGGTCAGGAGCGCCGCCCCTACGTGCGCGCGGCCACGGCGCAGAAATGCGTCCGCGCCGGCGGCAAGCACAACGACCTCGACAACGTCGGCTACACCGCCCGGCATCTCACCTTCTTCGAGATGCTGGGCAATTTCAGCTTCGGCGACTACTTCAAGCCGCTCGCTATCGAGCTGGCTTGGGACCTGCTGACGCGCGACTTCGCGATCCCGGCCGAGCGCCTGCTCGTCACCGTCTTCGCCGAGGACGATGACGCGACGCAGCTCTGGCGCAAGATCGCTGGTCTTCCCGAGGACCGGGTCATCCGCATCGCCAGCAGCGACAATTTCTGGCGCATGGGCGACACCGGCCCCTGCGGCCCGTGCAGCGAGATCTTCTACGATCACGGCCCCGAAATTCCAGGCGGCCCGCCCGGCAGCCCCAACGAGGACGGCGACCGCTTCGTCGAGATCTGGAACCTGGTGTTCATGCAATACGAGGAGGGGCCGCCCGGCGTGCGCGAGCCCCTGCCGCGGCCGAGCATTGACACGGGCATGGGCCTTGAGCGCTTCGCCGCCGTCCTGCAGGGCAAGCATGACGTCTATGACACGGACACCTTCCGCGCCCTGATCCTTGCCAGCGCCGAGGTCACGGGCCAGGCGCCGGACGGTTCGTTCCGCGTCAGCCATCGCGTCGTTGCCGACCATTTGCGCAGCACGGCGTTCCTGATCGCGGACGGCGTGCTGCCGAGCAAGGAGGGGCGGGGCTACGTGCTGCGCCGGATCATGCGCCGGGCGATGCGCCACCTGCACATGATGGGGACGCAGCAGCCGACGTTCTGGCGCCTGGTGCCTGCGCTCGTGCAGCAGATGGGGTCAGCCTATCCCGAGCTGGTTCGCGCGCAGCCGCTCATTGAGGGCACTATGAAGCTGGAGGAGGAGCGGTTCGGGGCCATGCTGGAGCGCGGCCTCGGATTGCTGGCCGAGGAGACGGCGCGTGTGCCCGAAGGGGGCACCTTGCCGGGCGGTGTGGCGTTCCGCCTCTACGACACCTACGGCTTCCCGCTCGACCTCACACAGGACGCGCTGCGCGAGGAGGGCCGAGGCGTGGACGTGGACGGGTTCGACGCGGCTATGGCCGAGCAGCGCGCCCGCGCCCGCGCCGCCTGGGCCGGCAGCGGCGAGGCCGCGACGGAGGCTGTCTGGTTCGACGTGCGCGACCGCGTGGGGGCGACGGAGTTCCTGGGCTACCAAACCGAGCAGGCCGCGGCCGAGATCGTGGCGCTCGTGGTGGGCGGCGCGCCGGTCGAGAGCGCCCCGGCCGGCACCGAGGTCGCGCTGGTACTCAACCAGACGCCGTTCTACGCCGAGAGCGGCGGCCAGGTCGGCGACACGGGCACGATCACCGACCCGGACAACCTGCGCATCCAGGTGCGCGACACGCAGAAGCGGGTGGGCGACGTGTTCGTCCATCTTGGTCGCGTCGAGAGCGGCACGGCGCGGGTCGGCGAGGCGGTGCTCGCCGAGGTGGACCACTCCCGGCGCACCGCCATCCGCGCCCACCACAGCGCCACGCACCTACTGCACGAGGCGCTGCGCCGCCGCCTCGGCCCGCATGTGACGCAAAAGGGGAGCCTGAACGCACCCGACCGCCTGCGCTTCGACGTGAGCCAGCCGACGCCGATCGGCCGCGAGGACCTTGCCGCCGTCGAGGCCGAGGTGAACGCGCGCGTCCGCGAGAACTCGCCCGTGACGACCCGGCTGATGACGCCCGACGCCGCCGTGGCCGAGGGCGCGATGGCCCTGTTCGGCGAGAAATACGGGGACAAGGTGCGCGTCGTCAGCATGGGCGAGGGAGACGATGGCAAGGCGGGGGGCAACAAGCCCGCCTACAGCATCGAGCTGTGCGGCGGCACACATGTCGGCCGCACGGGCGACATCGGCACGTTCCGCATCGTGGGCGAGGGCGCGGTGAGCGCGGGCGTGCGCCGCATCGAGGCGGTGACGGGCGAGGCGGCGCTGGCGGCCGGCGCCGAGTCCGAGCGACGGCTCGCCGAGGCGGCGGCGCTGTTGCGCGCGAGTCCGGCCGAGGTGCCCGAGCGCGTCGCCGCCCTAGTCGAGGAGCGCCGACGTCTAGAGCGGCAAGTCACCGAGTTGCAGCGCAAGCTAGCCACGGGCGGGGACGGGGCCGCGGCCGAGGTCGAGGAGGTAGGCGGGGTGCGGCTTGCCGCCCGCAACCTGGGCGACGTGCCGGCGCGCGAGCTGAAGGGGCTAGCCGAGGCTATCGGCAAGCAGGTCGGCTCCGGCGTGGTTGCGCTCGTGAGCACGGCGGAGGGCAAGGCCAGCATCGTGGTCGGTGTGTCGGAGGACCTTGCGGGCCGGCTCAACGCGGTGGACCTGGTGCGCCGAGCGAGCGCGGCCGTGGGCGGCAAGGGCGGCGGCGGTCGGCCGGACCTGGCGCAGGCTGGCGGGCCGGATGGGGCGAAGGCGGACGCGGCGCTGGCGGCGGTGAGGGCGGGGTTGGCGGCGTAAGCGTGGTTGCCCAGCTCTCCGTTCGCAGCCGGGCCATACGCGCGTCCGTTCCTAAAACCCGCTCGGATTAGGGCTCTTTATGCCTTGAGTGAAGCTGGTGGTACGCTTCTGGCCAGCCTTTACGACATGCCGTGTTAGCGTCTGAAACCAATCAGCTTGGCTGCCATCCCGGCGGTCTTCGGACCCAAGTCGGACTCCCACTTCGCAGGCGTTAGCTGATCGCGCGGATGCGCTACACGTCGTTCATGTGCTTTCCGGACATCATGCTCCGCCGCCTCGCTTCGACGGATGTCCCGCTTCTTCGCAAGCTGAACGCCTTGTTCGGCGATGCGTTCGAGGAGCCTGCGACGTATACGGCAGAACCACCGAGCGACGCCTACATGGAAAGCCTGCTCGCGAAAGAGCACTTCATCGCCCTCGTGGCGCTGGCGGGCGAGGCGGTCCTGGGCGGGCTCGTTGCTTACGAGCTCGACAAATTCGAGAGGGCACGGCGAGAGATCTACATCTACGATCTTGCCGTCAGTGCCGAACATCGCCGGCGAGGCATCGCCACCGCCCTGGTCGAGCGCCTGCGCGAAATCGCTGCCCGGCGCGGCGTCTGGGTCGTCTACGTTCAGGCCGACCACGGCGACGATCCAGCCATCGCGCTTTATGAGAAGCTCGGGAATCGCGAGGACGTGCTGCATTTCGACATCCGGGTTGAACCGCAGCCCCTGTAGCGGAAACGGCGAAACGTTCTTGGCAGCGAGCGGCTTCGCCTCACATCCGCGTTCCCGACCTGGCCGTCCTCGGTCCGGCCAAGCTGATTGAGTTCTGACACTAGCACTACTTTGGCAGGTCAGGCGGCGCGGACGCGGTGATTGAGCGCCAGCAATGCGGACAGCGCGCGGGCGGCGGGTATGGACGGCTGAGGTGATCCACAATGGCCTGTCGCACCGCCGGCAGGCTCGGCTGGGGTGGCGGTGCGCCCCTTTTTCCCCCGCCCTGCCGATGCAAGGCGCCGGTGCTGCAGGAACGCGAACGCGATCAGCGCCATCAGCGCGTGTCGGTGCAGCGGACGCGTACTGGGGCGCGACGCCGACCGAGCGCGTGCCCTTCTTGGGCAGCGCCGTGTCGTCGACGACGAGAACGGCGTCAGGTCCACCGACCAGCCGGTCGGCTTGGGCCAGGAGCTCGGCCTCGAGCGGGGCGGCATCCCAGGTGCCGGCCGAGACGAAATGGTGCCGCCCGTCGTGGCTCGCCAGGCCGAGGCGGTGCGCCATGGGTGGCAGGCTCTTGCGCTCGCTGGGGCCGATCAGACCCGCCACGTAGAGCGGGCACATCGCCCGCCGCGCCGGGTGAGCGAGCCGCGCCAGGAACGGCTCAAGCCACCGCCCTAGGTCCGCTCGCCAGCCCGCATCCTGTTCGGTCATAATACCGCTCCCGCTCGCCGCCACGGGGCGACGCGCAGGCGAGCCGGCCGGTTCCGCTCAGAGTGCCAAGGTAGTGCTAGCGTCGTCTGCGCATGGCCCTGTTTGGAGGAGAAACGCCGGGTTCCTCAGCGCTAGTCTTATCGACGCAAACGTAAAAAAGACAAAATAGCATTGTGACAAATTCCGAGATAATGATGCAAGAGCACTAGAGTCCCAGCTAGCCTCCTTCTCACGTATCGGAGCAGTTCTTCGGGCAATTCGTAACAGACTATGCGCTGTAACGGTCAGTCCTGTAAAAATGATACGTGCCCACAATTTCTTCTGATGCTCCGGACTGCTGTCAAGCTTCCGTCCCCCTGCAGCGCGCGAGATAGCTTCGGCGCGTCGCGTGCATTCCTCGAACTCCGATCTGATGTCTCGGTACTGTTTTTCGATCTGAGCTGGCGTTAAATCTGATATCATAGTTATTCACCGATGCTGTCATGCGACCGCATCTATTATCTACCGCCTAACTCGGCGGACATCCTCATGACGGCGGAGGCCGCGAAGAAGATTTCGAGCACGCGGGCAAGTCTTAGCCGGGGTAGGCTCTCCCACGACAGTAGATGTAGCAGCAACGGTCATTCCGACGCCGACAACCTCAGTGCGCATGGCCCGTATCCTCGTCCAGCTGAGCACTCGCCAATTGAACCACTTCGGCCGGCTAGAGGGCCACCCGCGTTTCCGCGTGAAGAGCATCATAGTCGGCCCGGATGCCTTCCAAGTCTCGCTCCAGAAGTCCGCCCGCCGTGAGGACCTCGACATTCTCGTAAACGCGCCGGTAATCGCGACCCAGGGCCTGCGCCAGGGCGCGGATGTTTCGGGCGGGATCGCGGTGGACGTGTCGGAGAAGCTGGAGCCGCTTCGGCGTCGTGACGCTCACGAAGGTCTCCCAAGTGGCGAAGCTCACATGCTTCTCCTGAACATCCTCGCCGCGCTCCATCCGGTCCTAGCCATCCAAGAACCGAGCGGCGACCTTGTCCAGGTCCTCGCCCATGCGAATCTCCAACGTGCTCTTGCTCATCGGCCTTCCTCAGCCCGGACGGCGCGCACGTCCGCCAGGAAATCCTCGACCAGCTTTTCGCGCGTGGCGAACGCGTACGGCGTCTCGATGATGACACGCACGCGCACGCCAAGTCCCGCTCCGCCTGCTCCCCGCACCAATCAGCTGATTCCTGCAACGACGCTTCGTGGGAGCGCCGCGGCCCGAGCGTAAAGCAAGCGCCATGAACATGCGTCGCATCCTGTTGGGCAGCCTGCTGGCGATCGCGGCAGCGCTTCCCCTCGCCACGCCGCGGAGCGCCGACGCCCGCGTCGTCGTCGGAATTGGGCTCGGGTTCCCGGTGTATGGATTCGGAGTTCCTTACTATTACCCGCCGCCGCCCGTCGTATATGCGCCGCCGCCAGCTTACTATGGAGCGCCGGTCGTCGCGCGGTGCGTGACCGTGGGCGTGGTCTGCCCGCTCCGCTACGCTCGGCCGATCGGGGCCGCTTGCGGCTGCCCGGACGTGTATGGGCGCTACGTCGGCGGCCGGGTCGGCTAAGACTGGCGCGTCTGGGAGCAGTTCTGGACAGGTGTTGCGCGCGACGCCATGTCTCGGGCTCGACTCACCGAGTCTAGCCCTGAGGCGTCTCGCGATGCGGATCGAGGTCTCCGAAGGGCTGTCGCTCGACGAGGGTGAGATCGAGGAGAGCTTCATCCACGCCTCCGGGCCGGGCGGGCAGAATACCAATAAGGTCGCGACCGCTGTGCAGCTCCGCTTCGACGCGCGGCGCTCGCCGTCGCTGCCGGACACAGCGAAGGCCCGGTTGCAGGCGCTCGCGGGCAGCCGGCTGACGCGGGGCGGCGTGCTCGTGATCACCGCGCAGCGCCACCGCTCGCAGCAGCGCAACCGTGAGGACGCACTCGCCCGCCTCCTGGACCTGATCCGCCGGGCCGCCGTGCAGGCGCCGCCGCGCCGGCCGACCCGGCCCTCCTTCGGCGAGCGCCAGCGGCGGCTCGAGGCGAAGGGGCGGCGGGCGTCGCTCAAGCGCCAGCGCAGCGAGCGCCCGGAGGAGTAGTGCGGCCCTCCTGATTGCGGCAGCCTGGGACATTTCCCGCGGCGGACGCGCCCCCATATCTCAGGAGACAAGCATGAGCGACAACCCTTCCCAGGCGTCCGGCGTCGCCTTCATCGTCGGCGCTTCGTGCGGACTCGGGCACGGCCTCGCGCGCGGGCACCTCCGCCGGGGGTGGCGCGTCATTGCCACTGTGCGCGACTCAGGGCACAGCACCGCCCGGCGCACGCCGCTCCACGGCCTGAAGGCGGAGGCGGGGGACGCGCTGGAAATCGAGAGCGTGGACATCAACGTGCTCGACCAGGTCGCGGCGCTGCGCCAGCGTCTCGACGGACGCTCGACCTGCTCTTCGTCAACGCGGGCGTCGCGAACCACCTCGCCGAGACGGTCGCCCAGGTCTCGACCGAGGAGTTCACGCGCGTGATGGTTACCAACGCGCTCAGCCCGATGCGGCTGGTGGAGACCTTTGCCGAGCTGGTGCGGCCGGGCGGCGCTATCGCGGTGATGTCGTCCGGCCTCGGCGGCGTCGCCGGCAACACCGACGGCGGCTTCGAGGTCTATCGCGCCAGCAAGGCGTCGCTGAACACGCTCATGCGCAGCTTCGCCACCCGGCGGGGCGACTCGCACGCGCTGCTCGCCATAGCACCCGGCTGGGTCAGGACGGACATGGGCGGCGCGGCCGCGCCGCTCGACGTGGAGACCAACACGCGCGGCATCGCGGACGTGATCGCGGCGAGCCGGGGCAAGCCGGGCCTTGCCTACATCGACTACCGGGGCGAGACGGTCGCGTGGTAACCGTTGGCGCAGCATGATCCTGATCCGCAGCGCGCTCGTCCTCGTGCCGCTCCTCGCTGGAGCTGTGGGTGCCGCCGTGGCCGCCGAGCCGCCCGTCGCCGAGACCCGGCCGCCGACCGTCACCGTGGTGCCGGCGGAGCGCGGCGCGATCACGGAGACGGTGGTGGTCACCGGCACGCTAGTTCCGCGTGAGGAAGTCATGGTCAGCCCGCAGCTCGATGGTCTGGCCGTGACGGAGATCCTGGCCGAGGAAGGCGACCTGGTTCAGGCGGGCCAGGTGCTCGCCCGGCTGTCGCGCGACGTGCTCGATGCCTCGCTCGCCCAGAACACGGCGCAGATCGCGCACGCCCAGGCGGCGGCCGCGCAAGCGCAGAGCGGGCTCGCCGAAGCCGAGGCCAACCGCGCCGAGGCTGACGCCGCCCTGGCCCGCGCGCGCAACCTCGTCGGCAGCGGCACCACCTCGCGCGAGACTTTCGATCAGCGCGAGGCGGCGGCCGGGACCGCGGCGGCGCGGATCGCGGCGGCCGAGGCCGCGCAGCGCCTCGCCCAGGCCGACCTGATGCTCGCCGAGGCGCAGCGGCAGGAGCTCCTGGTCCGCGTCGCGCGCACCGAGATCCGCGCCCCGGTCGCGGGCCGGGTCAGCCGGCGCACGGCACGGCTCGGCGCCGTCGTGGGCAGCGCGGGCGAGCCGCTGTTCCGCCTTATCGAGAACGATGACGTCGAGCTGGACGGCGACGTGCCGGAGGCCGAGTTGGCCCGGTTGCGGCCTGGCCAGCCCGCCGTGCTGCACGTCACCGGGCACGAGGCCGACCTCGCGGGCCGGGTGCGCCTCGTCGCCCCGGAAGTCAGCCGCACCACCCGGCTTGGCCGGGTGCGGGTCGCGCTGGATGGCGGCGCAGGCGGGGGCGGCCCCGGTCTTCCGATCGGCGGCTTCGCGCGCGCGACGGTGGAGACGGCGCGGCACGAGGGCGTGCTCGTCCCGCTCTCCGCCGTCCTGTTCGGGCCGGACGGGCCGCGCGTGCAGGTGGTCGCGAACGGGGTCGTCGAGACCCGGCCCGTGCGGCTCGGCCTGCGCGACGAGGCGCGGACGGAGGTGGTGAAGGGCCTGCGGGTGGGCGAGGCGGTCGTCGCCGTCTCCGGCAGCTTCGTGCGCGGCGGCGACCGGGTCGTGTCCGTGCCCGCGCAGGTCGCCGCCGCCGGGCGCTGAGGCAGCCATGGCACTCAGGATCTCCGGCGCGTCCGTCCGCCATCCCATCCCGGCCCTGGTGCTGTTCGCCGTGCTGCTGCTGCTCGGCGTCGTGGGTTTCCAGGCGCTGCCGATCACGATGGCGCCGAACATCGACATCCCTATCGTCGCCGTGACGATCACCGAGTCCGGGGCGGCGCCCGCCGAGCTTGAGACGCAGGTCACGAAGCGCATTGAGGACGCCATCGCGGGCGTCGCTGGCGTGAAGCACATCAATTCCAGCGTCACCGACGGCAGCTCGCAGACGGTCGTAGAGTTCCACCTGGAGGTGAACTCCGACCGCGCCCTGAACGACGTTCGCGACGCGGTCGCCAAGGTGCGCGACGAGCTGCCCCGCACCATAGACGAGCCGATCATCGAGCGCATCGACGTGGTCGGCCAGAGCATTCAGACCTATGCCGCGTCCGCGCCCGGCATGACGCTGGAACAACTCTCCTGGTTCGTAGACGATACGGTAACGCGCGCGCTGCAAGGGATCCCCGGCGTGGGCCGGGTGGACCGCATCGGCGGGATCACGCGTGAAATACGGGTAACGCTCGATCCCGACCGTCTCGCGGCGCTCGGCATCACAGCGGGCGACGTGAACAGCCAGGTTCGAGCGACCAGCGTTGACCTCGCGGGCGGGCGCGGCGAGGTCGCCGGCCAGGAGCAGACGATCCGCACGCTCGCAAGTGCTGCGAGCATTGCGGCGCTGGCGGTGACGCGCATCGTGCTCCCTGGCGGGCGGGAAGTGCGGCTGTCCGACCTGGGCACGGTCAGCGACGCGGCCGAGGAGCCGCGCGGCTTCGCCCGGCTGGACGGCAACCGCCCGGTGGTCGCCTTCGCCGTCTTCCGCTCCAAGGGCGCCTCCGACGTGACCGTGGCGCGGCTCGTGGCCGAGCGCTTGAAGACGCTGTCGGCGGCGCATCCCGACATCACCTACGCGCTCATAGACGACAGCGTGCGCTCGACGCTGGGCGGCTTCGAGTTGGCGATGCAGTCGCTCGCCGAGGGCGCGGCGCTCGCCACCCTCGTTGTGCTGCTCTTCCTGCGCGACTGGCGGGCGACCCTGGTCTCGGCCATCGCCCTGCCGCTCTCCATCATCCCGGCGTTCGGCGCGATTTGGCTGATGGGGTTCTCGTTCAACTTCGTCAGCCTGCTCGCGATCACGCTGGTCACGGGCATCCTGGTGGACGACGCGATTGTGGAGATCGAGAACATCGTCCGCTACATCCGTGCGGGCGTCCGCCCCTACAGTGCCGCCATCGAGGCGGCGGACGAGATCGGGCTGGCGGTCGTCGCCATCAGCCTCACCATCGTGGCGGTGTTCGCCCCCGTGAGCTTCATGGGTGGCATCGCCGGGCAGTACTTCAAGCAGTTCGGGCTGACTATGGCCGCCGCCGTGCTGGCGTCGCTGCTGGTAGCGCGGCTGCTCACCCCGGTCATGGCGGCCTACGTCCTGCGCCCGCTCCAGCGCCACGAAGCGCGGGAAGGCTGGATGATGCGGGCCTACCTGCGCCTGCTCGCGGCGACGCTGCGCTACCGGGCGGTGACGGTGCTCGCGGGCCTCGCGCTGTTCGGCCTGTCCATCTGGTCCACCACGCTGCTGCCCACCGGGTTCATCCCGCCGCAGGACAATTCGCGCGCCGTTATGTCGCTGGAGCTGCCGCCCGGCTCGACATTGGAGGACACCGCCGCCAAGACCGACGAGGTCGCGCGCGCGTTCCGCGCCCTCCCAGAGGTGGCGTTGGTGTTCACCGTGGGCGGCACGACGCCGACGGGCGCCGACCCGGAGATCCGGCGCGCGTCCATGGTTGTCAACCTGGTGCCCAAGACAGGGCGCGCGCGAAGCCAGAAGCAGATCGAGGAGGAGTTGTCGCGCCGACTGGCCGCGATTCCCGACGTGCGCGGCTGGTATGTGAACGAGCGCGGCGAGCGGGAGCTGTCCGTCACCGTCATGGGCGACGACCCGGCGGCGCTGGACCGCGGCGTGGCCGGGCTGGAAGGGGCGATGCGGCGGCTGCCGGGCTTCGCCAACGTTGCGGCGAGCGCGGGCATGGAGCGGCCGGAAATCCACGTCGTCCCGCGCGGCGATGAGGCGGCACGGCTCGGGGTCTCGACGGAGGCGATCTCGGAGGCGGCGCGTATCGCGACCTTGGGCGATGTGGGGCCGAACCTCGCCAAGTTCCGCGCCGGCGACCGGCTCATCCCGATCCGCGTGGAGGCGGACGCGGCCGTGCGCCGGGATTTGGGACGGCTGCGGGCACTGCCGGTGCCAGCCTTGGGAGTAGGGGGCGCGGGCGGAATTGCCGTGCCGCTCTCGGCCGTAGCGGATGTGCGGCTGGGCGAGGGGCCGTCCTCGATCGAGCGCTACGACCGCGTCCGCCGGGTGGTGATCGGGGCGGACCTCGCGGGCGGCCTGGCGCTGGGGCAGGCGCTGCAAGAGATCCACGCGCTGCCGGCGGCGCGGGCCCTGCCCGCAGGCGTGCGGCTGCAGAACGGCGGCGACGCGGAGATCATGGGCGAGGTGTTCGCCTCCTTCGCGGGCGCGATGGCGGCGGGGCTGGTGCTGGTGCTCGGGCTGCTGGTGCTCTTGTTCGGCAGTGTGTTCCAGCCCTTTACTATCCTGTTCTCGCTGCCCCTCTCCCTCGGCGGCGTCATCCTGGCGCTGCTGGTCACGCGCCAGCCGATCAGCCTGCCGGTCGCCATCGGCATCCTCATGCTTATGGGAATCGTGACCAAGAACGCGATCATGTTGGTGGACGTCGCCATCGAGGAGCGCGCCCGGGGCGTCCCCAGGTGGGAGGCGATCACGACTGCCGGGCGCAAGCGGGCGCGGCCCATCGTGATGACGACCATCGCGATGGTGGCAGGCATGGTGCCGAGCGCGCTGGGCCTGGGCGACGGCGGCGAGTTCCGCGCCCCGATGGCGACCGGGGTGATCGGCGGGCTGATCGCCTCTACCGTGCTCTCGCTGGTGTTCGTGCCGTCGTTCTACACCGTCATGGACGATCTCTCGCGCTTGACGGCGCGGCTCCTGGGCCGGCTTCTGACGCCGCGCGACGGGACCGTGCGGCCGGGCGTTGCGCGCGAGCTTGAGCGGCATCCTGCTGAGTAGTTAAAGGCGCACAGCGCCGCTCGCGCACAGGGCCGCTCATCAGTTGCGCCGCCAGATCTCCTCGCTCAGCAGGGTCGCGAACCCGAGCCAAGCGACGAGGAGAGCCTCTACGCCCGCGGCGATCGGGTCCACGAACGCCGCCGTTCCGGTGGCAGCGGCGGCCGAAGCCAGCATCCCGCCTGCCACGGCCGTGCTCGCGCCGAGCTCCTTGCGGCCGAAGAAGACCCAAGGGTAGCCAGCGATCCCTGCGATGTTCAGGCCCCACGCTGCCAGCGCGGCGTTGCGAGTTCGGGCTAGGAGGCGTGGTCAGGAGTTTGTAGCCGGCGACGCAGAGCAGCGCGTCGAGTGCAGTCCACGCGGCGCCAATCACGGGACCCGGCGGCGTGTAGGAGGGCTTGCGGAGGGAGGCATACCAGAGCGCCGTCCGGGGGTGCTGCGGCCCGTGACGCTGCCCCGCGAGCGTCGCAGCGACCACGGCGCCCACGGAGAGACATGCGGCTGCTGGCTTTCTCATCTTTTGCATCTCCGAAGCGAATGATCAGGCGGCGCCTTGCGGGGCCTTCCAGCTACGGGCTGCGAAGTCGTGACACCGGCGTCCGCGCTCCAACGCACCTGCATCTGCTGCGTTGCCGTCGAGTGTGCGGCGCGCATATCCTGCGGGCGCCCCGCTTGGGTTTGCACGCCTGCGCCTATCCGCTATCCCTTGCGCCCTGCTCTCAGGAAGATCGCCCGCCGATGTCCAGCCTCGTCGAGACCGCGCCCGCCGAATCCGTCCCCGGCGACGCAGCGCAGCCTCTCGTGGCGCTGCGGGCGGAGCTGGATGCGCTCGACGACGCGCTGCACGACACGCTGATGCGCCGGGCGGACGTGGTGGGGCGGATCGCGGCGCTGCGGGTCAAGGAAGGGACGCCGCTGCGGCCGGGCCGGGAGGCGGCGATCCTGCGCCGACTACTCGTCCGGCACCGCGGCGCGCTGCCGCGTCATGGCGTCGTCCGCATCTGGCGCGAGCTGATCGCGGCGATGACCGAGCTGCAGCGCCCGCTCGTCGTGGCAGTCTGCGACGACGATGCGGTGGCGCTTGCCCGCGAGCAGTTCGGGGCGCTCGTAGCGCTGCACCGGCAGCCGACGCCAGCGCGGGCGCTGGCCGAGGTCGCGGCCGGAACCGTGGCCGCGGCCGTGCTGCCCGTACCGACCGAGAGCGAGCCGCCCGCCCAGGCATGGTGGACCGGGCTGCTGCAGCCGGACCAGGATCGGCGCCAGGTCCACGTCGTCGCACGGTTGCCGTTCTGGGTGCCGCGGCCGGAGGGAGCGCCGCGCGGGCAAGCACTCGTCGTCTCCGCCGCCCAGCCCGACCCGAGCGGGCAGGACCGGACGCTTCTCGCGCTGGATCTGGCGCGGGACAGCAGCCGCGCCTCGCTCGGGCAGGCGCTGGCGGGTGCCGGGCTGGAGGCTGGGACGCTGATCCTTCGGCACGATCCAGGCGCGGCGCGGGCGCTCGTGGAGGTCGAGGGATTCGTGACCGAGGATGACCTGCGCCTTGGGGTGGTGCAGCCACGGCCCGTCGTGGTCGGCGCGTATGCGGTGCCGATCGGGGATGCGCCATGAGGCCGCAGCCACGCCCCGAGATCCTGGGGATCGCGCCCTATGTGCCGGGCGAGAGTAAAGCGGAAGGCGCGAATTGGGTCGTCAAGCTGTCCAGCAATGAGGGCGCGTTCGGCGTCCCGCCCGGCGCGAGGACGGCCTACGCGGCAGCGGCTGAGGACCTGCACCGCTACCCAGATGGGGGAAGCACGGAGTTGCGCCGGGCTATCGGGACGCGGTTCGGTTTGGATCCGGCGCGCATCGTGTGCGGTGCCGGGTCGGACGACCTGATCTACCAGCTCTGCCTCGCTTACGGCGGCCCAGGGACAGAGCTCGTGATGAGCGAGCACGGCTTCAGCATCTACGAGATTGCCGGGCAGTATGCCGGGTCCCGGGTGCGCAAAGCGCCGGAGCGACAGCTCACCGCGGACGTGGACGCGCTGCTCGCCCAGGTGACGGGCGCGACGCGTCTGGTGTTCCTCGCCAACCCGAACAATCCGACGGGAACCATGCTGCCGCGGGACGAGGTGGAGCGGCTGCGGGCGGGGCTGCCGCCCGGCGTGCTGCTCGGTACTGGACGCGGCCTACGCGGAATACGTGGAGCGGCCCGATTACGAGGGGGGCGCGACACTCGTGGACGCGGGTGACCACACGGTGATGACCCGGACTTTCAGCAAGGTCTGGGGCCTGGGCGGGGCGCGGCTGGGATGGGCCTACGCGCCGCCGGCGGTCGTGGACGTACTGAACCGGGTGCGGGCGCCGTTTAACGTGTCCGTGCCGGCGCAGGCCGCCGGGGTGGCAGCGCTGCAGGAGCCGGGATGGCTGGAGCGGTCGCGCGCGCACAACACGCGGTGGCGGGCGTGGCTCGCGGAGGCGCTCACGGCGGCAGGCATACGGGTCTGGCCGAGCGAGGGGAACTTCGTGCTGGCCGATTTCAGAACGGCGCGAGCGGCGGAGGCCGCGGACCGGGCGCTGCGGGCGCGAGGGGTGATCGTGCGCCGGGTCGGAGGCTACGGGCTGCCGCACTGCCTGCGGATCACGGTGGGATTGGAGGAGGAATGCCGGCTCGTCGCCGAGACGCTGGCCGAGCACATGAGCGCGTTCGAGGCAGCGCATGGCTGAGCCGGTTTTCCGCCGGCT
This sequence comes from uncultured Alphaproteobacteria bacterium, assembly GCA_963848595.1. Taxonomy (GTDB): domain Bacteria; phylum Pseudomonadota; class Alphaproteobacteria; order Acetobacterales; family Acetobacteraceae; genus CAWKEH01. Next base: position 177,093 of record CAWKEH010000010.1, read on the forward strand.
CGCGCTGATCGGAGTGGGCCACATCGGCAGCTCCGTGGCGCGCGCGGCGCGGGAGCGGGGCGACCTTGCCGCCGAACTGGTCGGCTACGCGCACACGGCGGCGACTCGCGACCGGGTGCGCGAGCTTGGGATCGTGCACCGGGTCGCGGACACGCTGCCCGAGGCCGTGGCGGGGGCGGATTGCGTGATGCTCTGCGCCCCCGTGGGAGCCTACGCCGGGATCGCGGAGGCCATCGCGTCCCACCTCGCGCACGACAGCGTGCTGACCGACGTGGGCAGCACGAAGGGCAGCGTGATCCGCGACGTGGGCCCATTGGTGCCGGCGGGTGTCCACTTCGTCCCAGCGCATCCGCTCGCGGGCACGGAGTATTCCGGTCCGGATTCGGGGTTCGCGACCTTGTTCGAGGGCCGCTGGTGCCTGCTCACGCCACCGCCCGGCACCGACGAGGCCGCCGTCGCGAGCGTCGAGACGCTGTGGCAGCGCATGGGCAGCCAGGTTGCGCGCATGGAACCGATGCACCACGACCGGGTGCTCGCCATCGTGAGTCACCTGCCCCACCTGATCGCGTTCACGATCTGCGGCACGGCGGACGACCTCCAGGACGAGACGCACGACGAGGTGCTGGACTTCGCGGCCTCCGGGTTCCGCGACTTCACACGCATCGCGGCTTCGGACCCAACGATGTGGCGGGACGTGTTCCTCAATAACCGGGAGGCGCTCCTGGAAATGCTGGCGCGGTTCATGGAGGACGCGCAGGCGATGGCGCGTGCCGTACGCTGGGGTGACGCGAGCTACATCGAGGACCGGATCATGCGGGGACGCAAGGTCAGGCAGGGGCTGATCGAACGGAAGCAAGCTTGAGCTGCGCGGGTTGGGAGGGCGAGGGGTGTTCGTGCTAGGGTAGACTAAGCTTAGCCGATCAGCAGGGTCGTCCCATGACCGTCGTCAATCTCCACGCCGCCAAGACTCATCTCTCGCGCCCGGTGGACCAGGCCGCCGCCGGCGAGGAGGTCATCATCGCCAAGGCGGGCAAGCCGGTCGCGAAGCTCGTCGCGCTCGATCAGCCGCCTCGGAAGCGCGTGCTCGGCATCCTGGCTGGAAAGCTGCACGTGCCGGATGATTTTGATGCGCCGCTACCTGACGAGATCCTGCGCGAGTTTGAGGGAGGCTGATGCGCGTCCCCCTGGATACGCACGTCCTCCTCTGGTTCCTGGGTGAGCCGCAGAAGCTGAGTTCATCGACGCGCGCTGCGTTGGTGGACCCGAGCACGGACGTGCTGTTCAGCGTTGCGAGCATCTGGGAGATCGCTATCAAGGCGAGTCTCAACCGAGCGGACTTCGGCGTGCATCCAACTGAGATCGCGAGCGCGGCTGTCAGAGTTGGCTTCACCGAAGTGCCGATCCGGTCGAATGCCGCCGCGCTCGTCGCCCAGGCGATGAGCGAGCCGGCGTGGCTGCTCACGTCCGACGCGCAGCTTCGCGCCTACTCGGAGCTGGTCACGCTGGTCGGTTAGCTCCCCCTCTGCTAAGCGCCCTTGCCATGGTGGAGAGGTTGCGCGTTGGCATCGTGGGCGCCGGGCATTTCGGGCGATTTCACGCACTCAAGGCGGCATCCGGGCCACGCACCCGGCTCGTCGGCGTCGCCGATCTCGACCCGGCGCGTGCCGCCGCCGTGGGCAAGGAGGCGGGCGCGCCCGCGCTCGACTACCGGGCGCTACTCGCCGCAAGCGACGCCGTCATCGTCGCCGCACCCGCCGAGGTGCATTTCGACCTCGCGGCTCAGGCGCTGGATGCGGGCAAGCACGTGCTCATCGAGAAGCCCATCGCTGCCACTCTCGACCAGGCCGACGAACTCGCCCGCCTCGCGCGCGAGCGGAACCGAGTTCTGCAAGTCGGCCACCTCCTGCGCTACTCCGCCGAGCACCGCGCCATCTCGGCCCGCATCGCCCGCCCGCTCTACCTGGAAGCCACCCGCGTCGCCCCCTACAAGCCGCGCGGCACGGACGTGTCCGTGATCCTCGACCTGATGATCCACGACCTGGACCTCGTGCTCGCCCTCGTGGACAGCGACATCGAGAGCGTGGACGCCGTGGGCGCCGCCGTGTCCTCGCCGCACGAGGACGTGGCCAACGCTCGCGTGCGCTTCGTCAACGGCTGCGTCGCCACGATCACGGCAAGCCGCATCGCGCTTAAGACCGAGCGGCGGATGCGACTCTTCTCCGAGGAGGGCTACCTCTCCGCGGACTTCGTCGCGCGCAAGCTGGTGATGATCGGGCGCGAGCGCGGCCTGCCCCTGCCCGGCACGGGCGGCTACCGGCGCGAGGAAACCTCCTGGCGCGACGAGGACGCGCTGGCGGCCGAGCACGCCGCCTTCGCCGCTTCCTGCCTCGACGGCGCGCCCGTGGGCGTCGATGCCGCTGCCGGGCGCCGGGCGCTGGCGGCGGCGCTCGCCGTCACCGGGAGCATGGCCGCCTCGCGCGCCCGCGCGGTCGCGTCAGGGCTGATCCAGAACGTCGAGCACCTCGCGCGCGGCGGCTTCTGAAGGCAATCCGGTCGGCGGCCGGAGCTTCGCGATCGCTTGCCCGAAGCCTGCCTGCTGCGCCGCGGCGAGCGCCGGGTCGCCGAGGAGCGCCGCCACAGTATCCGCGAGGCGCGGCCCGGTGCATTGCTCCTGCAGCAGCTCCGGCACGAGCGCGCGCCCGGCCAGTAGGTTCACCATCGCGACGTGGGGCACCCGGATCAGCCGCCGCGCTGCGATCGCAGTCAGCGGGTTCACCCGGTAGGTCACGGCCATCGGCACCCCCGCCAGCGCCAGCTCCAGCGTGCTTGTGCCGGACTTGGTGAGCGCGGCGCCGGCCGCCGCGTAGGCGTCGTGCTTGGCGTCTACGGTCTCGGTCACGACCGGCTGCACCGCCCATCCCGCCGCCGCCCGGCGCACCGCCTTCGCGACCACGGGCGAGACGGGCAGCACTGGGACCACGCCAGGTGCCGCGCGCGCGAGCCGCGACACCGCGTCCCCGAACACGGGCAGCAGCTTCGGCGCCTCCGAGCGCCGGCTGCCCGGCATCAGCACCACCACGGGCGCCTCCGCCGCGATCCCGTGCACCGCGCGGAACCGCCCAGCGTCGCCCCGGTCCGCTCCACTCTCCAGCACGGGATGCCCAACGAACCGCGCCTCCAGCCCGCGCGCGGCGAACCACGCCGGCTCGAACGGCAACAGGCAGAGCAGCCGGTCCCATAGCCCTGGAAAGTGCCGCACGCGCGCCTCGCGCCATGCCCAGACCTGGGGTGCGACGTAGTGGACCCGCCGCAGGCCGAGCGCCGCCGCCTGGTGCAGCACGCGTAAGGTGAAGCCTGGGCTGTCAATGGTGACGACGAGCGCGGGCTGACGCCGGGCGAGGTCGGCGCCAACCTCCGCGAGCCGGCGGCGCAGGTGGCGCAGGCGCGGCAGCACTTCCGCGAGGCCCATGACGGCGAGGTCGGCAAGCGGGAACAAACTCGAAAGCCCCTGCTCCTCCATGCGCGGACCGCCGACGCCGGCGAACTCCAGGCCGGGCCGCTGGCGCCGGAGTGCTGCGATCAGCCTTCCGCCGAGAACGTCCCCGCTCGCCTCGCCGGCGACGAGGTAGATCAGCGTCATGCGAACTCTAGGAGTCGCGCCGGAGGCACCGCCTTCGGCCAGCTCCGCTCGTTGCGCACGGCGCCGTCCTCGCGCACGCGGGCGAGGCGCGCCGGATCGAGGTCGGCGTAGAGCCAGCCCGGCGCCCTGTAGCCCGCCTCGGCGATGACGCCGTCTTCCGCGAAGCCGCGGTCCACGGGGCCGTAGATGCCCGCGCGGCCGGTGTTCACGTCGAGCGTCCCGAGCCAGGGCGCCTCGCCCACGGTGGGCGCCACGGCCGTGAAGCACTGGTTCTCCATCGCCCGCGCTCGTGCGGAGAGGCGCACGCGCTCGGCCCCGTGCGCCGTGTCCGTGCAGGCCGGGACGAGCACGAGCCACGCCCCCGCCTCGACCTGGGCGCGGACGAGGGTGGGGAACTCCGCGTCGAAGCAGATGGCGAGGCCGATCCGGCCCCAAGGCGTCTCGAACACGCCTGGCGCGTCACCGCCCACAACGCCCCACTTCTCGGCCTCGAAGCGCGTCATCAGGCGCTTACCCTGGAACGCGATGCGCCCGTCCGGCGCGATGAGCGGCGCGCGGTTGTGAATCTCGCCGCCGTCCCGCCGCATGGGCAGGCTGCCGGGCACGAGCCAGGCGCTGTGCCGGACGGCGCACTCGCGCATGGCGGCCAGTAGCGCGTCCGTCTGATCGCAGGCCGTCGCCAGCTCCGCGGCGATGTCGGGCGCGGGCTGCACCGCCGCCTCCATGGCGGCATACTCGGGCAGAACGAGCAGCTCCGCGCCCTCCGCCCTCGCCTTGGCCACAGCCGCGTCGAGCCGGCGCGCGAAGCCCACAGCCCCGTCCACCCGGCCAACGTCCCAGGCGCTCACCGCAAGACGAAGCGGTCTCATGGAAGCGGCGTGTCCCGCAGCGCGCGGCCCCAAAAGTTCAGCCTGTGCGGCGTCTCCTGCGCCTGCCCGATCTCGCGCCAGTGCATGATGCAGGCGAAACCAGGCATGGGCCGGTAGCCCCTCTTGCGCCAGAACGCGTCGAGCGGCGTGTAGCCCGGCGGCCGGCGCGGGTCATCAGGGGCGCGCTCTACAGAACAGAAGCAGGCGAACTCGGCGTCTGAGACGGCGCGGGCGTGGGCCTCCCGCGCCTCGAAGAAGCGCACGCCGATCCCGCGGCCACGCATCTGAGGCAGGAGCACGCTCTCGCCGAAGTAGAAAACGCGCGAGGAGTCAATGCCTTGGGCCAGGAACGGCGCTTTCACGGCCTCGCCTTCGTCCTGGAGCGGCAAGCAGGTCGCAGCTCCCACGGGATCCTCGCCTGCGAAGGCGAATACGGCGGCCGCGTGCAGGCTGTCCGCGTAGGAATGCCCGTAATCGGACTCGTAGGACGCACTGCCTTCGTAGAGATAGGGCCACTCGCGGAACACGGCGATGCGCAGTCGGGCGAGCGCGGGCAGGAGGGGTCGCAGCGCCTCGCCCGTCCGGGTCTCGACGTGGATCGGCTGGTCCTCGGGCATGGCCCGCTGCATAGGCGTAGCACCGGGCAGGCGCAACATGGAGCCGGAGACGCCCAGGGCGCTTCAGGCTCGGCAATGGCGGAACAGCATGGACAGCAGCCTGGGCGGTGCTGGCACTGCGTGCTCGGAACCGAGATCGGCATCCTGCCACTCACCGAGGCGCACGAGGCCGAAGCCGCTGTCCAGCGCCGCGGTCACGTAATCCGACACTGCATGAGGGTAGGCCTCGATCAGCACCAATCCTTCCTCGCCCCGAAATTGGGCCTGGGCGCCGCAGAGCTGGCGATAGGGGTGGAGCTCGCATAGGAACAGCAAGCCGCCCGGCCGCAGGACCTCGGTGCGCCTCGGCGAGCACGGGGTGCAGGGCGGCGACGTGTTCCAGCACTAAGTTGCCGACCACGATACCTGCTTGTCCGTCGGCGGCCGGCCACGGACGGGTGATGTCATGCTCGACGAAGCGTACATGGCCGCCCGGCACTCGCTCGCGGGCGCGCGCCAGCATGGCCGCCGAGAGATCGAGCGAGAGCACGCTGCTCGCGTGCGCCGCGAGATAGGCCGTATTCTTGCCAGTCCCTGCCCCGATCTCGATGATGGTCTGCCCGTTCAGGGGCAGGCCGGCCGCGCGCAGCACCGCCGCGTCGAGGTCGCGCGTAGCGTTGGCCTGCGTGTCGTAAGTCGCGGCCCAGGCCTCGTAAGCAGCGCGGGCCGGCACGGCGTCAGAGGTCAAGCGTAGCTCCTCGTCCAAGGGCGGATCGTCCGTTCTTCTTGCTGCTCTCCCGAGACGGCGGCTGCTACGCCCGATCCCGAACGAGGCGAACCCCGCGCGCCTCCAGGTCGCGCAGCACCAGCGCGGCCAGCTCGCGCGCCTGCTGCTCCGAGACGATGGGAAACAAGCGCCGGGCGGACATCGCCACCACGCCCACGGCCTCGTCGCGGCTGAGTTCCTCGTGCAGCACTAGATCGTGTCTCCCACCGCCTGGTATTGCGCCCTGCGCTGGAAGCTGAGCGCGTAGAGGAACAGCGAGGTCGCCGAGCCCAGCACCTCGCCCCGAGCGATCTGTATGACGCCGAACCCGGCGAGGAGCGCCGCGAGCCATGGCTGCCCCGTGGTGGTGTACGCGCTATGGGCGTTGAACAGGTTCTCGGTCCCGCTGCCGATCGCCTGGCCCCGCGCGACTTGCAGCAGTCCGGCGCCGGCGAGGCCCAGTGCGGCGGCGTTGAGCGTGGCGGGCGTCTCCACCTTCGCGAGGGGATTCGGCGACGGGTTGGCCGAGTTCTGGACGGGTGGGGCAGCCTTGAACAAGCCCTGCTCTTGTGCCGCGGCGAGCACGGCACCCTCGTCGCCCGCGTGCTCGATCAGGATGCTGCCGGTCTGGGCATTCACGCGCACGCCATGAACGCCCGGCACGCGGCCGAGGCCCGCCGCCCGCTCGAAGAACCCGGCGTCGCCGCGCCGCGCGCGCACGCGCAGCCGCACCCGGCCGAAAATACTGTGCTCGACCTTGGCGAGGGGGAGCAGGGCGGCGTCAGGCATGGCTCGGCACTCCGTGAAGAGCTCAGCGGGCGCACGCCTGCGTGGCGCTACCTCGGCAGAGGCGTGCGTAGGCTCGACCGTCCGTCCGGGCAAGGGGAAGCGGGGATGGCGTGCTGCTACAGGGGCGGACTCGCGACGAGCCTGGCGCTGGACGCGGACAGCGGCCCGACCGTCTTGACTGCCTCGTTCACCGCGTAGGGCAGCACGCCGGCCGCCGCGGTCACCGCCAGGTCAAACGGACCGAGCGACACCACACCCAGCACGCCGCGCACCCCCGGCACCAGCAGCCCCACTGCCTGCAACGCGACCGAGGCGAGCAGCAATCCCGTGAGCGGCCGGTTCGGCGGCAAGGCGCCCGGCCCAGTGTCGTCGGAGCGCGCCGTGAGCGCGTGCAGGAGCTGCGCCGTCACCAGGCTGCCGAAGGCCATCGTGCGCGCCTCCGGCCCCGCGCCGTGCCGCAGCGCACCCCAGCCCAGGGCGGCGAGGCTGCCCGCCGCGATCGTGCCGCCCTGGACGCCGAGCCGGCTCAGCTCGCGCCGCTCGATGATCGCGCCGTCCGCCATGTTCGGCGGGCGCCGCATCACGCCGGGCTCGGGCGGCTCGAAAGCGAGGCCGAGGCCGGGCAGGATGTCGCCGACCAGGTTGATCCACAGGAGCTGCATCGCCGTCAGCGGCTCGCCGAACCCGGCCAGCGTCGCCCCCAGCACCACCACGACCTCGCTCAGGTTCGTGGCGAGCATGTAGCGGATGCTCTTGCGCACGTTGACGTCGGTCGTCCGCCCGCGCTCGACCGCGACGGCGAGCGTCGCGAGGTCATCCGTCTCCAAGACAACGTCCGCCACCTCGCGCGCGGCCTCACTGCTCGCAGCGCCCCCCATGGCGAGGCCAACATCGGCGGCCTTAAGTGCCGGGCTGTCGTTGATGCCGTCTCCGATCATGGCGACGCGCTCGCCGGCCGCTTGCAGGGCGCGCACGACGAGCAGCTTCTGTGCCGGGCTGACGCGGGCGAAGACGTGGGCACGCCGCGCCGCAGCCGCCAGCGCGCCTTTCGAGAGGCGCTCGATGCCGGCCGCATCGAACACCTCGACGGCGCCGTCCCCGGCCAGGCCGAGCTGACCGGCGACGGCGCGGGCAGTGGCAACCTGGTCGCCGGTCATCATCACCGTGCGCAGGCCCGCGTCCTGCAGCGTCCGCATGAGCGCGGCCATGCCGGGACGCACCGGGTCGGCCATGCCGGCCAGGCCGATCCAGGTCAGCCCGGCGACCGGCACGGCGTCATCGCCATTCGGCACCACTGGTTCCGACGTTTCACCGCACGCGAAGCCGAGCACGCGCCGCGCGTCCGCCGCCATCGCGCCGTTCGCCCGCAGGATCGCCGCGCGCCGCTGCGCCGTGAGCGGCCGCCGCGCACCGCGCCACAGCTCCCAGGCACATAGGTCGAGCACCTCGTCGGGGCTGCCCTTGACCGCGACCAGCGCGTCGTCCCCGTCGTCGGCCGTGCGATGCACCGTGGCCATGAAACGGTAGCCCTCGGTGCGGTGGCGAACAGCCAGCCGCGGATGCGTCGCGCGCAGCGCCGCCACGTCGAGACCCGCGTCCACGGCCAGGCGTATCAGTGCGCCCTCGGTCGCCGAGCCGACGGGCGCGAGCCTGCCGTCCCGCTCTTCCAGCCTGGCGTCGCTGCACAGCACCCCCACGCGCAGCAGCGCGGCAAGCGGATCGTCCGTGTCCTGGTCCGCCCCGCGCCGCACCGCGGGCTGGATGTCGGCGTCGAGCAGCGCGCCGTCCGGCCCGGCGCGGAAACGCTGCCCGCCGCTCGCCACCTCGGTGACGCGCATCTGGTTCAGGGTCAGCGTGCCCGTCTTGTCGAAGCACACGACGCCGACGCTCGCCAGCGACTCCACCGCGTCCAGGCGCCGCACCAGCACGCCGCGCTTGCGCATATCCTCGATGCCGAGCGCGAGCGTCGTGGTCGCGACCATGGGCAGGCCCTCGGGGATGGCGGCGACGGCGAGCGAGATGCCGGACCGCACCACCTGGAACAGGGCGATGCCGCGCAGCGCGCCCACGCCCATCACGGCGGCGCAGGCCGCGAGCGACGCCCAGACGAGCTGCCGCCCGAGATGGTCGAGCTGGCGCTGCATGGGCGTCTGCGGCCGACCAGCGTCGCCGACGAGGCGCTGGATGCGGCCCATCTCGGTGCGCGTCCCGGTCGCCACGACGACCGCAGTGCCGCTGCCGCCCGTGACCGCGGTGCCGCGGAACACCATGCTGGCTCGGTCCCCGAGCGGGGCGGTGCGGCCGACCGGTTCCGTCTGCTTCGCGACGGGCAGGCTCTCGCCTGTCAGCATGGCCTCGCCAACCCGCAGGTCGCGCGCCGTGAGCACGCGGGCGTCCGCCGGCACGACCGTGCCGGGAAGCAGTTCGATGAGGTCGCCGGGCACGACCGTGTGCGGAGCGGCCGCCGCCGGTACGCCGTCGCGCACGACATGGGCCGGCTCGGCCGCGCCCGTGCCGAGGCTGCGGATCGTGCGCTCCGACCGGCTCTCGACCGCGGTGCCGAGCACCCCGTTGAAGCCCACGACGGCGAGGATGGCAGCCGCCTCGACCAAGCCGCCGGTGGCGACCGAGAACACGCCGGCCGCGACGAGCAATCCGATGGGCAAGGTCTGGAACTGGCCGAGGAGGATGCTGAGGCCCGAGCGGGACGACGGCGGCGGCAGCGCGTTGGGGCCGTGCTCGGCCAGGCGCTCGCAGGCCGCCGCGGCGGTCAGGCCCTCGGTTTCCGACGCGCCGAGCGCGGCGACGACGGCCTCCGCAGGGCGCGCGTGCCAGTCCGGCACCCCGGCGCCGGGCGGCGGGACGGCGTCGCCGCGCACGAGCGATGCGATCCGCTCCCGGATACCCTCAATCGGAACGGCTGGATCGAACAGGGTGAGAAGATTGCCCGTCTCCGTGCTGGCGCTCGCGGCATGAACGCCGGGCAGCTCGACGACGCCGCTCTCCAGCACGGTTTTCAGCGCGAGACCGCCGCGCAGCCCGCGTACACGCCAGCGGGCGCGGCCCGGCACGCAAGCGTGAATTGCGACGACGAGGTCCTCGGCATCAGGACGCGGCGCGTCGCGCCGCTGGATCAGGGCGTCGAGAGAGGACACGGCGGCCTCAAGGACTCACGGAGAAGGATGGCCGGCGTGTATCCCGGTCGAGCTTTGCGGCTGGCGCGCGTCTCAGACTGGGGACGCGTCGCCTACGGCCGGCTCCGCCGCGGCGCCCTCCGCGTGGTGCGCGTCCGCCCGCGCTTCAGCGGCCATGTCGCTGGCGAACTCGCCGAGCTGCGCCATCGCCTGGCGCCCGCGGTCATAGGCGAGTATCCCGCCCTTGATCGCGGCCTTGGCCGCCGGGCGGAGCGCGCTGCCCAGCGCGGGCGCGACCGCAGGGATGAGCACGGCCGTCCCGATGCCGACCGCGAGGCCCGTGACGATGTTGCCGCCCTTGAACATGTCTTCGAAGAGAGCCATCCCGTTGTCTCCTATGCTTGGGATGCGCGCCGCAGCCCGGCGCGCGTGCTAGTGGTGATTGCCGCGGCGCTTGTGCGATGGCCGTGGCGTCTCGGACGCGGTCGGCTCCGGGGCAGCCGCGGCGGCCCGGGCGGACCCGGCGGATGCCGCCAACTCGAGCTGCGCCTCGGTGACCAAGCTGCCGACTGCCGCGGCGACCGGTTCGACCGCGCTGCGGTATAGGGTGATCCCGGTGCGCATCAAGGCCTTGGCCGCCGGGCGGAGGATCTGGGACGCCGCTGGCGCCAGCACGGGCGCCAGCAGCGCCGCTCCGATCCCGACCGCGAGTCCGGTCGGCGTCGCGGCGCTCTTCGCGATGTCGTCGAATATGGCCAATTCTGTTCTCCTCACCCTGGGTGGGGCTGCGCATCGACGAGCGAGGCCGAGAGGTTCGACAGCGCCGCCGCCTTCGCGCCCTTATGGTGCGCGCGGGCGCGCTCGAGATCGCGGTTCAGCGCCGCGATGTGCCGCTTGTAGCGGATATGGCGGCCACGCTCATCGCGCCCGTAGCGGCGTGCGCGGGCGTGCGCCTTGCGCTTGAAGTCCTCCACCGCGGCCTCCGCCGCCTGGTGCCGCTCGTCCGCGGAGCCGGGGCCGGAAAGGCTCGCGAGCACGGACTCCAACGCTTGGTTCGCCAGTCGGGCGATGATGCCGCCCTCGGCTTCCGCCTCTGACTCCAGGAACAGCGACACGCCACTCTTGATCGCTGAGCGCAGCGGCGGCGACAGATTGGGGAGCATCTTCGGCAGTATGATCGCCGTCGCACCTATAGCAGCGACGGTGAGCAGATTGCCCTTCAGGATGTCCTCGACCAGCGCCATGCCGCCCTTCGTGTAACCGAAGGATGATAGGGAGCGCCGGCGCGCTGCCCCATTCCCAATAAGGGACTGAGACTTCACGATTCCGGGAGCGACCCGGCGGCAGGAATTCAGATCACGGCGGCGAGCGCGGTGTGCAGCAGCCGTTTCAGCAGGGTTTCGGCCAGAATGCGAAGCAGCGGATGCACCTGTGCCCGCTCGTCCTCAACGCGGGCCGCCACCGGCGCGAGGGCGCGCGCCTCGGGCAAGACCAAATGCCCGCAGGCCTCAAGCGCCGCCTTGATCCGCGTGCGGGTCGCGGCTTGGCCGTCGTGCACAATGATCAAGCTGCCGGTCAACGGGCTGGCGCTGGCCGCTGTGACGCCTGGCACCGCCGCGACGTGGTCGCGAAGCCGCTCCGCGCGCTGGCGATCGTGCTCCAGGCCAGGCACTCGGAAGCGGATGCGGCAAGGCAACTCGTGGGCGAGAACAGCGGTCATGCAGGCGGCACGCGAGCGATGGCACCACGCCGTATAACCTCAGCAGATTGCAGGACGATGAGGGTATGGAATCAGTCTTGTGACAGTTTGCGCGCAGGCGGGACCGACGCCGCAGCATAGACTGTCGTCGGTCGGGCAGGCGCGTCAGGAGGCGAGCGGCAGCGTCGCCGCCGCCTGCGCACCTCGACGCGCCTCTGCGGCGGCGGCCAGCGCGCGGCAGAGCGGCGCCGCCACGGTTGCCGCCTGCGGCACGTCGCGCAGCATCGGCTCGGGTGCGGAGAGGTGCCACGGGCGAACGTGCGGCCATAGCTTCGCGAAGCCGATCCGGTCGCCAGGGAACAGGCGGAGCGAGATGTCGCCCGCATGGTCGGCGCGCACCCGCACCGAGGCCGCCGCGATGCGGTGCAGCGGCAGGACCAACGTCGCCGGCAGCCCCACCCCGAACTGCATCACGACCCGGCGCGTGGTGATTGTGTAGCGCGTGGTCCGTCCCATGGCGACAGCCAGCACCGCCAGGATGAGCATCGTCGCCGCCCCGGTCATGAGGCCCGGCACGCCCGCGCGAAGTGCTGCGGCGCGTCCCATGTGATGCAGCCGGGCGGCGATCATGTCCGCCAGGATCAGCACCGCGAAGTAGGCGATGACCAGGCGGACGTGGAACACTCGCGCGGCAATGGCTTGCCAGTTCGGCCCGCCTTGCCAAAGGATGTGCTCGCCGGGCGCGAGGGGCACGGGAGCAGCGCCGCCGCGGCGGCGCTGGCGGGCGCTCATAGCCGTGTCTCCGCGGGCTCGCGCCGGGGCATGAACAGCCCGCCCTCGCGCCCGCGGCTGTAGAGCAGCCCGCCGGCATAGTAGGCGTTCACTCGGTCTTCCTCCCGCGCGGTGATCTGGTCGGGATGGGCAAGCGCCGGGACGTTGACGAACTGGTGTGCGAGCAGCGCGCCGACCCGCACGCTGCGGCGCCGCTCATTGATGCCCGCGTAGTAGATCGGCAGCAGCACGCGCCTTCCTGCCTCCTGCGGCGCGGCAAGCTCTACTTCCAGGTAGCGCAGGATCTTCACCGACCGGTCCACCCACAGCTCGCGCACTGTCCCGACCAAAGTGTGCCGCGCGTCGAAGACCGGCATGCCGCGCGGGTCGGTCTCGCCCTCCGGCACCGACCATCCCGCCGCCACGCGCAAGGGCTGCACCTGCGGATGCCCCTGCGACATCATCGGCTTGTCCTTGCGCAGCGGATAGGCGCCGGGTCCCACCGCGGCCAGCAGCGGATCACCGAGCGGCACCAGCGGCGCCCCTGGGAAACGCAGCAGCGGCGTGGCGCCGACCACGGACGGCGCCTCCCGGTGCGGCATCTGGGTCGTGCCGCCTTCGAGCAGGCGATAGACCTTCGGCGGCGGCACGAAGGGAAAGCCCTCGATCGGGATGCCCTTGGGCGAGATGTCCGCGAGCGGATATCCCTCGCGCTTGTCCTCGCGGCGCAGGTAATAGACGAGGCCGAAGAAGAAGAGGACGAACAGGGCGAGGATCAGCTCCGTCGCATCCAAGTTCCCGGTGAAGGCGCCAGGGGGGTGCATGAGTTATCGCTCCCGCGTTAATGAGACGGCGGCGCAGCGGCCGCGCTCAGGCCTGGGTAGTCGCGCAGCATCTCCGCGCCATCCAGCGGCTTCGGTCGCGCATAGTGGCACGTGGCGCATACGACCAAGCCGTTCCCGCCCTGGACGCCGGTCTCGCGCGCCGGCAGGACGGGGATCTGGGTCTGATAGACGAGCTGGCGAGTCTCCGGGACGAGCGACGACACGTGCAGCAGGTAGTTGCGGTTCAGGTCGCGCGTCAGGCGGATCCCGTCGTAGCCGCTCCAGCGATACGGCGTGCTCTGCTCCCAGCTCTGGAAGACGCGCGAGTTGTGGCAGTAGCCGCAGTTGACGCCGATGCCGTCCGACATCTGCATCATCATCTCATAGACGCGCTTGGCGACGATCTGGGTGGAGATTGTGTTGCTCGGCAGCGCGGTCGTTGACTGCACCGAGATCGGCGTATCCTCGATGAAGTAAAGATCCCACCCGGCGTCGGGGAAGAACTTGCGCACCGTGTCGGCGGATTCCTGCCAGTCATCCTGCTTAGCGACGAACTGACGGTCCGGCCGGGGCTTGCTCGGGAACCACGTCTCGGCCGGGACTGGCTGGCCGCGATGGCACGTGTAGCAGGTAACGCCCGCGGGGCCGACGTGCTTGCTCCAATCGGCATTCACGTGGCGCACCATCTGCAGCATCACCCGCGCCGCCGCCTTCGTGGGCTTCGCATCCGAGGCGTAGTCGTTGCCCACGTGGCAGAAGTCGCAGCCCTGCTTGGGCGATACCCACTGCGTGATCGCGTGCTGCAGGCGCATGAACTCGGCGGCGCTGACGTCCGTCAGCACCTGCACGTTCTTATACGTGCTGGTCGCGGACGGGCTGCCAGCCTCGGCAGGCGGCAGCGGCTTGGGTGCCTCCTGGCTGACCGGCTCCTGCATCTGGCCGCGCTGGAACTGGATCATAGAGGTTGGCGGCGGGCCGATCTCGACCCCGTCTCCCGGCGGCGTGGTCCATTCGGGGACGAAGATGACGAATCCCGCCGCCGCGACGGCGCCGAGCGCGAGGGTGAAGGTGAGCGAGCGCACGTCACGGCGCTCCGATTGAGGGCAGCTTGCCGCTGCCGGGCGGCGGCGCCGGCGGCAGGCCGGGCACCACGGAGTATGGAGGAGCGATGCCGTGCTTGTAGCCCCAGAGATACCAGTTATCCACCAAGGTGCCGCTGATCAGGATGCCGATGCCGCCGGTGAGGGTGCACAGGATCGCGAACCAGTAGATCCAGCGATGGATCGACTCGAAGTTGGCGTTGAAGCCCATGGTCCAGCGCCAGAAGATCGCTGCCCGCTCCATCGCGGTGCCGCGGTCGGCGATCTCGCGCGTCTCGCGCTCGCCGCCGAACCGTGCCACCGCGAGGATCGTGCCGGCGTGCATCGCGAACAGCAGCGTCGAGCCGTAGAGGAACACGATCGAGAGCATGTGGAACGGGTCGTAGTAGAGGTTCCCGTATCGGACCGAGAACGTCGCCGTCCAGTTGAGGTGGGCGATGATGCCGAACGGGACCGCTTCCGACCAGCTTCCCATCAGGATCGGGCGGATGAAGCCCAGCACCAGGTAGAGCCAGATCGCCGAGGCGAAGGCCCAGGGGATGTGCGTCCCCATGCCGATCGCGCGCGCCCGCCGGTACATCCGCACCCACCAGAGCAGGATGGAGGTGGTGAGGAAGAAGCCGGCCATCAGCCACCAGCCGCCTTCGCGCAGCGGCGGGAATATCTCGAGGCCATACTTCGCGGCCGGCGGATCGAGCGACAGGAACGGCAGCATCTTGATGAAGCGGATCGGATTCCAGTTCACCGACGCCCACATGTTCAGCCCGATGATCTCGATGGCGATGAAGCCGCAGATGAGCGAGATCATGCCCTCGATGCCGAGATAGGTCGGCCCGACCTGTGTCTCGCCGATCCGGCCAAGCCAGCGCGAATGGAACGGCTGGAGAATGCGGCGGAACAGGCTGTCCCGCATCGGCACGCCCGGATCGAGCGGCCCCTCGAGTTCGATCGCAGTGTAGAGCGTGTGGAAACGGGCCATGGTGGTGCGTCCCCTTAGAAGTGGCTGAACCCGCTCGCGCTCCAGATCGGGATGTTGAGATACCAGCTCCACCAATAGGGCCAGCCGCGGGTCCAGAACGGGCCGGCGATGATCATGCAGAAGGCGCTCCAGATTCCGGCGTTGATGGCGAGGAAATAGCCCAGGCGATGGATGCCCAGCTCGCCGATCGAGTAGGCGATCGTGTCGCGGAAATAGACGCTCTCGTGCTCGCCGTATTTCAGCGGCTGACCGCGTCCAGGATTGGACGCCGCAAGGATCTCGCCGCCGTGCAGGGCCAGCGCGAACGTCGTGGTGAAGAAGAACGTCACCGCCAGCATGTGCGCTGGGTTGTAGTGGAAGTGCAGATACTGGTAGCCGACATTCGAGACCCAATCGAGGTGGCTGATGATGCCGTAGGGGAAGCCGTATCCCCAGGCGCCGAGCAGCAGCGGTCGAATCACGACCAGGGTCGCGTAGGCGAAGATCGCAGCGCTGAAGGCGGCGGGAACGTGCAGGCCTATCCCGAGCTTGCGGGCGATCTCGACCTGGCGCAGCGCCCACGAGCAAAAGGCGCCGAGCGCGCAGATCGTGACGAGCTGCCAGATCCCGCCCTCACGCATCGGCGCGAAGCCCAGCCCGTATTTGATCGGCGGCGGGTCTATGCTGATCTTGAAGATCGCCCAGGTTGGCCCGATCGCCGCGCCCCAGACGATCAGCAAGGTCCCGAAGAGGCTGAAAAAGATCGTAGTAACGCCAAAGAATCCGACGTAAAACGGACCGATCCACCAGTCGAACAGATCGCCGCCGATTAACGTGCCGCCGCGCACCCGATACTTCGCCTCGTATGACAGCATCGCCATGGGCTGCGCTCCTCGCCTGCCGCTGATCGCGCAGCGTTGTATGGCGCCGCGCTCCGGGTGTCAGTATTAATTGACACTATCGAGTGTCAGGCAAAGGAAACTGTTCGTGAGTGATCGAGCATATGCTGAGACAGCGACCTGGGCCGGCAAGGGCGCGCGCATCGCGCTCGCGGCATCGCTCGCCCTGCTTGTGGGAGGTCTTGCCCGGTCTGCGTTCGCGGAGCCGGGACAGATTACGTGGACCACGTATCTGCGGGCCGGTCCTGGACTGCAATATGCGGTGATCGACGAGATAGAGAGCCGGACCACCCTCGACGTGCAGGAGTGCCGTGACGGCTGGTGCCGGGTCGAGTATGGCCGGGCGTTCGGTTACGTTATGGCGGGGGTCATCACGACTCAGGCGTCAGCGGCGCCCGCAAGCACGCCGCCCGCGGCGGCATCGATTCCGTGCTTCCAGACGCAGCAATCTGGCTACGGAATCGGCGACGCGACGCAGTTCTGCGTTCGCTGACGGATTACCCGCTCCGGGCCACGCGGCGCTGAGGCTGAGCAGCTCTCCCTCACGCGGCATGGTCCCGCAGCACGGCCAGGCCGCCCTCGAGGTCCGCGATCAGGTCGCGCGTGTCCTCCAGCCCGATGTGGAAGCGGCACACCGGACCCTCGAACCGGCCCGCCACGGCCGTGCGGGTGATGAAGCCGGTCGTCGGCAGCACCAGGCTCTCGTAACCGCCCCAGGAGGCGCCGATGCCGAACAGGTGCAGGCTGTCCACCATCGCGTGCGTCGCCTCGCGCGTGAAGTGCGGCTGGAACTCCACGCCGAACAGGCTGCACGCCCCGGTGAAGTCGCGCTTCCACAGGACATGGCCTGGCGCGCCCGGCAGCGCCGGGTGCAGCACGCGCCGAACCTCGGGCCGCCTCTCGAACCAGCGCGCGACCTCGAGCCCTGCCTCCATCTGATGGCGCAGCCGCACCGCCATCGTGCGTGCCCCCCGCAGCGCGAGCCAGCAATCGTCCGGGCTGGCATACTGTCCCAGCGCCAAGGCCGCGTCGCGCACCCGCCTCCAATCGTCTTCAGCGTTGGTGGTCACGCTGCCGAGCAGCACGTCCGAGTGGCCGACGACATACTTGGTGAGCGCCTGGATGCTCACATCGACGCCGTGCTGGAACGGCTGGAAGAAGTGGATGCCCCAGGTGTTGTCCATGAGCACCTTGGCGCCGCCCGCATGCGCGGCGCGGGCGAGGGCGGGCACGTCCTGCACCTCGAAGGTGTGGCTGCCAGGACTTCTCCAGATAGACGACCCGCGTGCTGGGCCGCATCAGGGCGGTAAGGCCGGCCCCATCCACCTCCGGGTCGTAGTAGCTCGTCTCGACGCCGAGGCGCCTCAGCATCCCGTCGCAGAAGGTGCGTGCCGGGCCGTAGGTGCTGTCCGGCATCAGGCAGTGGTCGCCCGCGCCGAGATAGGCGAGGAGCGGGGTCGTGATCGCGCTCAGGCCGGAAGAGGTGAGCTGGCAGCGCGTGCCGCCCTCGACCTCGGCGATCACGTCCTCCAGGGCGAAATGCGTCGGGCTGCCGTGAGTGCCGTAGACCACGCTCTGCTCGAAGCGGCGTGTGCCGAACGCTGCCTTGCGCTCAGCCATGCTCGCGTAGAGCACCGTGCTGCCGCGGTGGACGGGCGGGTTGACGAAGCCGGGGACGCGGCTGCCGGCCCGGCCAGCGTGCGTGAGCCGCGTCGCGAACCGCTCGGGACGCACGTGGCCATGATCGTCGGGCATCAGCCGGTTTCCTTAGGCGTGTCAGGCCGGCCGCCCCACTCGGTCCATGATCCGTCATACACGGCCGGGGCAGGCAGCCCGGCACGGGCCATGGCGAAGGCGACGAGCGTCGCGGAGACGCCACTGCCGCAGGTTGTGACGATGGGCCGGCTGCCATCGGCGCCGACGGCGGCGAGCTTCTCGCGCAGAGCCTCGGGCGGGAGTAGCGCGCCGTCCGGTCTGAGCAGGGTCGAGGACGGCAGGTTGCGGCTGCCAGGGATGTGCCCGGATGCGAGGCCTGGCCGGATCTCGGGTGCTGTGCCCGTGAAGCGCCCGGCCGAGCGCGCGTCGAGGATCAGGTCCGGGCTGTTCGCGGCCGCGAGCATGTCGCCGATGCCGCGAACACGCGAGGCGCGCCAGGCAGGCGTGAACGTCGCGGGCGCGGCGGGCTTGGCCGCGCCGGTCTCGACGGGTCGGCCCTCCCGCTCCCACTTGGCCAGGCCGCCGTCGAGCACCGCCGCCCGGTCATGCCCGTAGAGGCCGAGCATCCACCACGCGCGCGTCGCCCACATCGTCCCGTTCTGGTCGTAAAGCACGACCCGGCTCGCGTTCGCGACGCCCAGCGCGCCGACGAGCTTGGCGAAGCGGGCGGGAGAGGGGACCGTGTGAGGAAGCTCACTCTCCGGATCGGCGATCAGCTCCACATCGAAGCGCCGCGCGCCCGGCACGTGCGCGCGCTGGAACTCGGCCTCGGCGCTTTTGTCCTGGCCCGGGAGATAGCTCGTCGCATCGAGCACAACGAGGTCCGGCTTGCCCAGCTCGGCCGCGAGCCATTCCGTGCTCACCAGGATGTCCATGGCGCTACTCCACCAGTTCGAGGACGACGCGCCGGTTCTGCCGGCCCTTGCTTTCCACCTTGGCGACACGGAGCGCGCCCAACTCGGCGGTGTTCGCGACGTGCGTGCCGCCGCAGGGTTGCAGATCTACGGGAGTCTCCCCCGCGCCGATCCGCACGAGCCTGAGCCGCCCCGCGCCGCGCGGCGGCTTGACAGAGAGCGTGCGCACCAGCGCCGGGTTCTCGTCGAGGATGGCTTCGTCCACCCATTCCGTGCTGACCGGGTGCCCGGCAGCGACGAGGCTAAGGAGCGCCTCTTCCAGCGCGGTGCGGTCCGGAGCCTGGGGCAGGTCGAGGTCGAGGCGCGAGCGGTCCGGACCGATCTGCCCGCCTGTGACACCGGCGCCGGGCAGCGCCGCGCAGAGCAAGTGCAGCGCCGTGTGCATACGCATCAGCCGATGCCGCCGCGGCCAGTCCAGGACGGCACGCACGAGCGTGCCCGGCTCCGGCAGCGGCGCGCCCGGCGCGGGCACGTGCAGCACCGCGTCGCCGTCGCCCTTGGCCGTGTCGGCGACCTGCATCTCGCCGCCGAACCAGCGCAGCCAGCCCTGATCGCCCGGCTGGCCACCCGCCCGCGGGTAGAACGGGCTGCGGTCGAGGATGACGCCATCCGGCCCGGCCGAGACGACTCGCGCCTCCGCCTCGGCGAGCACCGGGTCGGTGAGGTAGAGCCGCTCGGTCACGCCGCCGCTCCCCACCGCTCGCGCAGCCAGGCGCGCCGGGAGGCGAGCCAGAGAAGGGCGAGGCTGGTGATCGCGTTCGGATACTCGCCTGCCAGCGCCCGCGCGATGGCTTCCGACGCGGGCATCCGCCGCACCCGAATGTCCTCGTTCTCGCTCGCGAGTCCGCCCGCGCCGATCAGCCCGTCCGGCCCGGCGGCGGGCGCCTCGACGCGCCCGGCGAAGAGCGTGCACCGCTCATCCATCGCGCCCGCGCTCAGCACGAAGTCGCCGATCCGCTCCATCGCCGTGACCTTCAGCTTGGCTTCCTCCTCGGCCTCGCGCCGGGCGGTCGCGGCCGGGTCCTCGTCGCCGTCACAGAGACCGGCAGGCACTTCGAGCATGACTGGCTCGACGCCCGCGGCAAGGGCGGGGAGACGGAACTGCTCGGTCAGGACCAAGGCGTCCTGCACCGGGTCATAGGGTAGGACGGCGGCGGCACGGCCGCGGTGCCACAGCTCCCAGGTGCGCGTCCCAGACCACGCACCGTCGAAACGCCGGTTGCGGAAACGCACGAGGTGAAGCGGGAAGCGGCCGTTCCAGACGGAGTCGTCGGACAGGATTTCGAGGTCAGGGTACGGGGGAAGGCTCATGCCGCGAGCCTAACGCCCCGCCCCTTGGTCGCCTACCCCTGGGTGGCTGCTTTAGCCGCCACCCTGGGATGCCTACTCCGCGCTCGGCAGGAGTGCTCGCACCTGCGCCGCCGCGGCCGGTCCCTTTACGGCCTCGCGCCAGAGCGGCTCGGCCACGCGCTGGTGCGCGGCGATCGCCTCGTCGGCGCCCGTGATAATGGCAACTCCGTTCTGCCCGACCGGCGGCGTGTCGGGCGCAAAGGGATTGATGGTGAGCGTGGCCCGGTCGCGCGAGCGAAGCAGCGCGAAGCTGCCCTGCCCGCCGTGCGGCACTAGCCCGAACTGCAGCCCCATGGGCTGTGCCTCCATCAGATCTGCTACGCGCGAGATCTCCTGCACCGCGGCGTCTCGGCAGCGCCGGCGCGTCCGCTCCGAGACCGGGAGCTGGCCGCCAACGCCCAGTTCCAGGAAGCTGCGGATCGCCGGCAGCGAGAGTATCGCGATGATCGCGGGTCGCCGCTGCATATAGAGCCGCTTGCGCGCCGTCAGCACGCCCAGGAGCTGCTCCGCGGCGGCGCTGGCCTGGCCGCGATCCGCTCCCACTGCGGTCGCTGCGTCCTGCAAGGCGCCGGCGAGCGCGGCGTCGTAGGCGTCCGAGGTCGTGAGATAGCAGGTAGGCTTGTAGGCGAACAATTCCTGGTCTGCGGTTTCCTCGATCTGGCGCAGGCGCTCGAAAAAGGCGCTTGGCCGTCCGTAATACTCGACGCCGATACCCATCAGCGACAACGGCGAGATCTTCAGCAACTCGGACAGCCGCTTGACGGTGTCGAGCTTGATGACATCTCCCTTTTCGTACCGATACAGCGCGGCACGAGACACACCCAACCGAGACGCAATCTCCTCCGCCCGCAGCCCGGATTCGAGCCTGTATGCCCGAAGCTGCTGACCGATATCCGCGAACCGCATTCGCTCCCCCTGCATCAAAACGCCTCCGCCTCTACGGGACGTATCTATATCTTCATACATTTGTAGCGACAGCGGTCGTGAAAAAGACGTGACTGAGACAAGTTCTTTGTTCTCACTCCGTTCACGTGATTTTTCACGATTAGGACTTTATGTAGCATACTGCTCTCGCCAAACCAGACCTGCAACGGTTTCGTTGGCAGGGCGATACTCGCAGCCTACCCAGCCCTTGTATCCAAGTGCGTCGAGCTGGCGAAAAATCCAGCCCCAAGCAATCTCGCCCGTGCCAGGTTCGTGGCGACCTGGGACGTCGGCGATTTGCACATGGGCGGTGATGGGCAGGAGCGCTTCCATGTGCCGGGTCAAGTCGCCCTCGCTGACCTGGCAGTGGTAGAGGTCGAGCTGCAAGCCAACGCACTCTGCCCCAACGGCATCGTTGACCGCCTCGACCACGCCGGCGCCCTGCGCCGTGGTGTGGAGCAGGTAGCCGGGCATGTCGCGATGGTTGATGGGTTCGATCACGAGCCGCACGCCCGTGCGGGACGTCCGTTCCGCGGCCCAGGCAAGATTGGCGACATAGAGGTTGGTCGCGACGCCCGGCCTCGCGTCGGGCGGCACGATCCCGGCCATGCAGTGAAGCAGCGGACAGCTCAGCGCCTGCGCGTAATCGAGAGCGCGCGCGATGCCGTCGCGGAACTCGGTCTGGCGGCCCGGCACGCCGGCGAGGCCGCGCTCACCGGCAGCCCAATCGCCCGGCGGCATATTAAAGAGGACGACGGTAAGCCCTGCGTCGTCCATCCGCTTGCGCACCTCGCTCGCCGGATGCTCGTAGGGAAACAGGAATTCGACTGCGTCGAATCCCGCCTGCCGCGCCGCGCCGAAGCGGTCGAGGAACGGGACCTCGTTGAACATCATCGAGAGATTGGCGGCAAAGCGCGGCACTGCGAGCCTCTGCAAAAAGGACCGGTGGGTCGAAAAGAAACTTTGGATACGGAGCACCGTATCTGAGTTTATCGCTCGAGTCAGCCGAGCAGTTGCGTGACAACGCCGCGCGGGCGATATGGGACTCACGCGACGGTCTATGAGATCAATTCTTAGGACTAAATTCGGACAATGACCACGGAGCGGTTGCTTCTGGGTGTGCTGCTCGCCGGGCTTGCCGTGGGGTGCGTGCTCGTCCTCCAGCCATTCCTCTCGGCGATGCTGTGGGCAGCGATCCTGGTATCCACGACGTGGCCGGTCTGCCGCTGGCTGCGTGCCCGGCTACGCCTGGGCCGCACGGGCGCGGCGGGCGTCATGGTGCTGCTCACGGCGGTGCTGCTGGTGCTGCCAATCGCCGTCGCGGTGCCGCGCGGAGCGGACGATGTGGAGCGCCTGCGTGTCTCGATCACGAGCTTGCTGGAAGGCGGACTGCCCTCCTCGCCGCACTGGCTGTTCGCGCTGCCGATCGTCGGTCCGACGCTGTCCGACTACTGGAACATCTGGGCGGCCGACCTCGGCAGCGCCGTGAGCTTCTTCAAGCCTTGGTTCGGCATCATCGCGGAGCAGGGGCTGAGCCTGCTGCTCGGCCTCGCGGGCGGGCTGCTCCAAGTCGTGCTCGCGCTCGTGATCGCCTACTTCTTCTGGGTATCCGGCGACGCGCTCGCCCGCTTTCTGCGGGGCGCCATGCGCCGAATCGTCGGCGAGCACGCGGACCGCCTGATCCTGCTCACGACCATGACGGTGCGCGGCACAGTCTATGGACTCCTCGGCACGGCCCTGGTGCAGGGACTGCTGACGGCGTTCGGCCTTTGGATCTCGGGCGTACCGCGGGCGGTGCTGCTCGGTCTGCTCGCCGGGCTGATTTCCGTGCTGCCCATCGGAGCGCCGGTCGTTTGGGTGCCGGCGGCGCTCTGGCTGCTGGCGGAAGGGCACATGGGCTGGGCGATCTTCCTCGGCACCTACGGCCTGGTGTTCATCTCGGGATCGGACAACGTGATCCGCCCCTACTTCATCGCCCGCGGCGCGCAGTTGCCCTTCCTGCTGACCATCCTGGGGGTGCTCGGGGGGGCGCTCGCCTTCGGCTTGCTCGGCATCTTTCTCGGCCCAGTGCTGCTCGGCATCGGCTACACGCTGGCGGCCGAGTTCGCGGGGGTTTCCCGACCGGCTGTGCCTGCAGCGGCTGGCGCCAGGCCAGCGCCGACGCTAAGCCGCCTTGCGCGCCGGCGGACCCTGCCCTAGCGGCTGGCGGGACCGCTCCTGACCCGGCACGCGCGTGGCCTCGACGCGGAGGCGCTCGCCGCCTCGGCACTGGAGCGGGAGGGCTGGCAGATCCTCGCCCGGCGGTTGCGCACGCAGGCGGGCGAGCTGGACCTGGTGGCCGAGCGCGACGGCTTGCTCGTCTTTGTGGAAGTGAAGCGCCGTCCAACACTAAGTGGGGCGGCAGCCGCGCTCGGGCCACGCCAGCGCGCGCGGCTGTTGGCAGCGGGAGAGGCGGCGCTGTCGGAGAACCCAGGGTGGGGTCGGGCGGGGGTGCGGTTTGACGTGCTGCTGGTGGACGCGGCGGGGCGGGTGAGGCGGGTGGCGGATGCGTTCAGGGTAGAGAGTTAGCGACGATGAAGGCTGGCGCGGAGCTGCAGCGAGCGCGTCAGGAACCGGACGCCTCTGACGTATATCCGTCTCTGACGTAGTATCCGCGATGGATTTCGAGTGGGACGAGGCCAAGAGCGCGCGGAACCACGTCGAACTGGGTTTGCCGTTCGAGTTGGCAGCCGAGCTGTTCGAGGGACCGATCATCGAGCGGGCGGACAACCGGCGCGACTACGGCGAGGTGCGCGTGCAGGCGGTCGGCAGGGTTGGAAGCAGAATATTGCTCTGCGTCTATACCGATCGGGGCAACGTGCGCCGGGTCATCAGCCTTCGCTATGCGAACAGGAGAGAACGAGATGCCTATCGTGCGGCGGAGCCGAGCTGACATCGACCGCGAGAGACTGCTTGCGGAGCTAGCTGCACGGCCGGAGCCAACTGAAGCCGAGATAGACCGGCAGGCCGCAGAGGACGGCAACGCCTGGACCGACGAGGAGCTGGCGACTGCAGTCGTGGTTTATCCACCGCCGACAGCGGCGCAGGTGCGAGCGCTCCGGGCGCGGCTGGGTCTTAGCCAGACGCAGTTCGGCCGCCGGTTCGGCTTCACGGTGGATACCGTGCAGCAGTATGAGCAGGGCCGCCGCGTGCCCTCCGGCCCGGCCTCGACCTTGCTGCGGGTGATCGAGGCCGAACCCGATGCGGTGGTCCGCGCTCTTGGCCGCCCGCGCCACGTCACGCACTTCGATCCCGGCTAGCGCTGCCGAGTCCCCGCGCCGCGCCTTGCGCGCCGCCGCCCGCTGCGCCATATCTCCCGCGCCCGGGCCAGCCCCAGGTAATCCACACGCGGGGCGCCTTCCGGGTTCATCCCGGTCCGGTGCCGCGAGGCCAGGCCCCGCGGAGGCTCAACCGGACGCGAGAAGGACCCGCCCCCATGGCGATGCCAGAGTTCACCCTGCGCCAGCTCCTCGAAGCCGGCGTGCATTTCGGCCATCACACCCGCCGCTGGAACCCGCGCATGGCGCCGTATCTCTTCGGCGTGCGCAACCAGGTCCACATCATCGATCTGCAGCAGACCGTGCCCATGCTGGACCGCGCGCTGCGCGCCGTCCGTGACGTGACCGCGGCCGGCGGGCGCGTGCTGTTCGTCGGCACCAAGCGCGCCGCGGCCGAGCACGTCGCCGACGCCGCCCGGCGCTGCGGCCAGTATTACGTGAACCACCGCTGGCTCGGCGGCATGCTCACGAACTGGAAGACGATCACCGGCAGCATCAAGCGCCTACGCCAGATCGAGGACATGCTCGGCGGCGACACGCATGGCCTCACCAAGAAGGAGGTCCTCGACATCACCCGCGACCAGGAGAAGCTGGAGCGCGCGCTCGGCGGCATCAAGGACATGGGTGGCCTGCCCGACATCCTGTTCATCATCGACACGAACAAGGAGAAGCTGGCGGTCGAGGAGGCGAACAAGCTCGGCATTCCCGTCATCGCCGTGCTCGACAGCAACTCCGATCCCAAGGGCGTGACCTATCCCATCCCCGGCAACGACGACGCGATCCGCGCGATCACGCTCTACTGCGACCTGGTGGCGAGCGCGGTGCTCGACGGCATCAGCGCCGAGATGGTGGCGAGCGGGCGCGACCTGGGCGAGGCCGCCGACCTGCCGCCGGAGTCGCTCCCCGCCGTCGAGGCTCCGGCCGAGCAGCCGGCCGCGTAAGGAGGATTGGATATGGCTGAGATCACTGCGGCGCTCGTCAAGGACCTGCGCGAGAAGACCGGCGCCGGCATGATGGACTGCAAGCGGGCGCTGAGCGAGACCGGCGGCGACCTAGAAGGCGCCGTGGACTGGCTGCGCAAGAAGGGTCTCTCGGCTGCGGCCAAGAAGAGCGGCCGCGTCGCCGCCGAGGGCCTGATCGGCGTGGCAAGCAAGCCGGGCCGCGCGGCCATGGTCGAGGTCAACGCCGAGACCGACTTCGTGGCCCGCAATGAGCAATTCCAGGCGTTCGTCGAGCAAGTGGTGAAGATCGCGCTCGATGTGGGCGAGGACGTGGACACGCTCCGCACGGCGCCCTATCCCGGCACCGGCCGCAACGTCGGCGACGAGTTGACGCAGCTCGTCGCCACCATCGGCGAGAACATCACCATCCGCCGGGCCGCGGCGCTGCACGTGGATCGCGGCGTGGTCGCCAGCTACGTCCATCAGGCGCTGCGGCCGGGCCTGGGCAAGATCGGCGTGCTCGTCGCCGTCGAGGGGCCGAGCGAGGACGGCGCCCTGGAAGTCCTCGGCCGGCAGGTGGGCATGCACGTCGCCCATGCCCGTCCCGAAGCGCTCGACCTCGACGGCGTGGACCCGGCGGCGCTGGAGCGCGAGAAGGCGGTGCTCACCGAGCAGGCGCGCGCCTCGGGCAAGCCCGAGAAGGTCATCGCGCAGATGGTGGATGGCCGCATCCGCAAGTATTACGAGGAGGTCGTCCTGCTGGAGCAGGTCTGGGTGCATGACGGCGAGAGCCGCGTGCGCGCGGTCGTGGAGAAGGCGGGGGCGAAGCTCAAGGGCTTCGCCAGGTTCGCGCTCGGCGAGGGCATCGAGAAGCAATCCGGCGACTTCGCGGCCGAGGTTGCCGCCGCGGCCGGCGTGACGCAGCCGGAGCAGCCGGCCGAGACCGAGCCGTCGCCCGCAAAGTGACCTTGCAGGAGCGGCCTTCCGTGTGCGGGGGCGGTCCTTGCCCGGCTGCACGCTGACGCTCTCCTGCCCGAACCGGCCAGGCATTGTCGCTGCGGTCGCGACCGCGATCTTTGAGGCAGGCGGCAACGTCACCGAGGCGCAGCAATTCGACGATTTCGAGACTGGCCGGTTCTTCATGCGCGTCGTGCTCGACATCGCCGGTGGCCCGGCGACCGACGACCTTCGCCTGCGGCTCGCCGCGGTCGCGGAGCGCCTGGTGCTCGATTGGCGCCTGCGCAGCCGGGCCGAGGAGCGGCGCGTCCTGCTCCTCGTCTCGAAGTTCGACCACTGCCTCGCCGATCTGCTGTATCGCTGGCGCATCGGCGAGCTGCCGATGGTGCCGGCGGCGATCGTCGCCAACCATCCCCGAAGCACCTACGCGCACATCGCCATGGACGATATCCCGTTTCACTCCCTGCCCATCAGCAAGGCCACGAAGCAGGAGCAGGAGGCGCGGTTGTGGGAGCTGGTGCAGGAGACCGGGGCCGAGCTCGTCGTGCTCGCCCGCTACATGCAGGTGCTCTCGGACGAGCTATCCGCGAAGCTCGCCGGCCGCTGCATCAATATCCACCACTCGTTCCTGCCCGGCTTCAAGGGCGCCAGGCCCTATCACCAGGCTTACGCGCGGGGCGTGAAGCTGATCGGTGCCACCGCGCACTATGTGACGGCTGAACTCGATGAGGGGCCGATCATCGAGCAGGATGTCGAGCGCATCAGCCACTGGGACACGCCCGAGACCCTCGTCCGCAAGGGCCGCGACATCGAGCGCCGGGTGCTGGCGCGTGCGGTCCGCTACCACCTCGAAGACCGCGTGATCCTGAATGGCGCAAAGACCGTCGTGTTCGCCGATTAGGCTACGGAGCCTCGCCGACGGCGGGGCGGCGCGTCAGCCGAGCTTCACCTTCTCGTTCTCGCCCGGATGCGGCGGCTTGCCCGTGGCGACGGCCTTCACGTAGCCGTAGGCGTGCACCATCGTGCTGTTCGGCGCGTCCCAGTATTCCGCCGCCTCGACGCGGACCTCCAGGAGCGCGATGTCCGGGTCGTCCTGCCCCTTCGGGAACCAGGTGCGCACGCCCTCGCTCCAATGCGCCTTGATCGCGGCCTTGTCGCGCACGAGCTTGGCGCGTCCGCTCAGGGACACGTAGTCCTGCTTGCTGGGCTCGGCGTAGGTCACGCAGACGCGGGCGTCGTGCTCGACCTCGCTCACCTTGTGCGAGCTGGCGCGGGTGAAGAACCAGAGCGTGCCGTTGAACTCCGTCTGGTTCGCGACCATGGGCCGGCCGCGCAGTTGATCGCCGTCCTCCGTGACCAGCATCGCGAAACCCACGCCCTTGATGAGCGACCACAGCTTCTCGACCTGCTCGGACTGCGCGGTGCCGGACATGCTTTCCCTCCTGCGTGTGTCAGGAGCAGAAACAGGCGGGACGGCGGCGGGTTCCCGCGGCGCGGCTCGATGGCACGTGTGTTCATAGCGGAGCTATGATGCCCTCTCACGTCGGCCGGCGAGGGAGGAGACACATGCAGCGGCGGCTGATACTCAGCTTCGACGGCACCTGGGACGAGCCTGCGACGAGCCCCGATCCCGCGGCGGCGGTGCAGAGCAACGTCTGCCGGTTCGACGCGTCCGTGGTGGCGGGACTCTGCGATGACGGCGCCGTCCAGGCCCGGTTCTACGATGATGGCGTCGGCGTGACAGGCTGCTGGTTCGACCACATCCTGGGCGGCGCGTTCGGCTTCGGCCTCGACCAGAAGATTCGGGATGGCTACACGTGGCTGGTCGAGAACTGGCCCGCCGACAGCGCCGACGATATCAGCGCCTACCTTGTCGGCTTCAGCCGCGGCGCCTACACTGCGCGCAGCTTGGCCGGCATGATCGCCCGGGTCGGCCTGCTCAAGACGGCGGATCCGGCGCTGGTCCGGGAGGCCTACGCGCTCTACCGCGACCGCACCGCCGACCCAGCCGACCTGCAGCGATTCCAGCAGACCGCCATCCGCGCCCCGACGCCGAGACTCCAGTTTCTCGGCGTGTGGGACACTGTCGGCGCGCTCGGGATTCCGCTCCCGGCGCTCGCTCGCCTGAACAGCGCCGTGTATGCGTTCCACGACACGGCGCTCGGCGCCAACGTGGGCACCGCCGTGCACGCGGTCGCGGTGGACGAGCACCGCATCGACTACATGGCGACGCTCTGGACCTTCGTCCCCGACCCGGCGCACCAGACTCTTGTGCAGAGCTGGTTCGTCGGCGCTCACGCCGACGTGGGCGGCGGCTACACGGACCGCCGGCTCTCCGACGTGACCCTGCGCTGGATGCAGGAGCAGGCGATCGCCGCCGGCCTCGTGCTCGACCCCGGCCAAATCCCCGCGCCCGACCCGACCGTCACCGCGGCCCCGATCGACGACTCCTACGGCGAGTTCCTGGGCGGCCTCTACGCTGCCACCCACCCGCCCTACTACCGCCCGATGCAGATCGGGCCCGACTTCCTGCAGACCGTGAACGAGAGCGTCTATGACCGCTACCGCGCCGATGCGAGCTATCGTCCGCGCAACCCGGGCTTCCCGCCGCCAGCCTGAAACCGTGCTCCGCGGCAGCGTCTGCAAACCGGACGCTTTTGTCCGTCTGACAGACGCGGCAACGCGCGCCGTGCCGGCCTGGGACCAGCAACGGCGGTGCTTTGGGCTTGGCACGCCTCTTGCCGTTACTGCTGCACGGGCCGACCGGTCCGTTCTATGGAGGACATCATGCCAAGGCTACGCACTCTCCTGCTCGCCGCCACCCTTTTCGCCGGGGCCGGCGGCGCCGCCATCGCCCAGATGGACGCGACGACTTACGACCCGCAGCAGCTCCCGACGATCAAGGGCCAGGTGGCCGAATACAGCCTGACGCCGCGCGGCGACGTGGACGGGCTGATCCTGACCGACGGCACCGAGGTACACCTGCCGCCGCATCTCGGCGCGCAGCTCGTCTTCGCCGTCAAGCCGGGGGATTCGGTGACGGTGCGCGGACTGAAGGCCCGGGCGATCCCGGTGGTCCAGGCGATGCAGGTCACGAACGACTCCACCAACCAGAGCGTAACCGACACCGGGCCGGGCGTCGGTCCCCGCGGTCCCTATGGTCCCGGCGGGCAGCCGATGACGGCGCAGGGCAAGGTCAAGCAGGACCTCTACGGTCCGCGCGGCGACTTGAACGGCGTGCTGCTCGACGACGGCACGCAGGTGCACCTGCCGCCCCCGGAGGCGCAGCGCCTCGCGGCGCAGCTGGCGCCGGGCCAGACGGTCTATGTCACCGGGATCGGGATGGCCAGCCCGCTTGGGAAGGTGATCGGCGCGCAGGCGGTCGGGTCGAGCAGCACGCAGCTGACGCAAATCGCAGCACCGCCGCCTCCGCCGGGCGGGCCGGATCGTGGCCGCCGCGGCCCGCCGCCCCCGCCACCAGGCGGGCCAGGCTTCGGGCCAGCCGGGTTTGCCGCGCCGCCCCCGCCCCCGCCCCCGCCGCCGGCCGCCGCGCCTCAGCCGTGACCTGCCCACGCGGGGGAGCGCCCGGCTCCCCCGCGCCGAGCGGGTGTGGCCCAAGCAGGCTTGCGCGGCTTACGCCATGCAAGCCTGCTTGAGAGTCTTAGTAGAACGCAGCATCGTCTCGGCAGAGCGTGTCACGCTCTGCCGAGACGATGATGCTTAGGGTCGGCCTCGCCGCCGGCCGAAACCCGGTAGGCTTCCGCCTTGCGCTCGCTCCTCTCCCGTCTCCTCGTGCTCTGGCTGCTGTCGCTCCTGGCCTGCGCCGCCGTGGGCGTCCTGCTGGTGCAGCTCTACCAGCAGTCCACTTCGGCGCAGACCGGGCAGGCGGAAGCGGTGGTCGCACGGGCCTGCGAGCTCATTCGGGACCGCTACGCCTTCTACGCCACGGGCTGGCGCGGTCCGGTTCCGCCGTTCTCGGACGCCGGACTGCGGCGCGACCTGTTCGCCATCGTCACTTTGGCGCTCGCCCGCGAGCAGGGTGTGGAGGGGGGACTCTGGCAGGCCGAAGCCGGGTCGCTCGCCTATGCCTATCCCACCTACGGAGGCGGCGCCACGCTCAAGCTCGACTTGCCCGCGGCGGAGGCAGACCGCATCCGTGCCGTCAACGTGCAGGCCGCGCGCGAGGAGCAGCCGACCGCCCGGCGCTGGGGGTCCAGCTTGGAGACCATCTTGCTGCAAGCCTGCCCGCTTAGCGGCCCCATCCCGGACCTCACTGCCTGGGCGATGACGCGGGTGCGGGCGGCGCCAGGCTACGCCCGGCTGCGGCTCGGTCTCGGCGTGCTGCTCGCGCTCGTGCTGGCCAGCTCGGGCTGGCTGACGTGGCTGGTCACTGTCTGGTCGCGGCACGTGCGCCGGATCGAGACGGCCTTGGCGCAGCACGAGCCCGGCGTCGTCCCAGTCCTGCGGCCCACGGGCGAGCGCGAGCTGGACCGCATCGTCGCCGCGCTCAACGAGTTCCGGGCGCCGCCTTGCCCAGGCCCGGCAACGCTCGGACGAGTTGGCCGTCCGCGTCGCGGCGGCCGAGCGCCTGGCGGCTCTCGGGCGCGTTGCCGCCGGGGTGGCGCACGAGATCCGCAACCCGCTCGCGGCGATGCGGCTGCGCGCCGAGAACGCGCTCGCGGCCGGCGACGAGCAGCGCGCGCGCCGGGCGCTGACCGACATACTCGGGCAGGTCGCCCGCCTGAACGCGCTCGTCACCGAGCTGCTGACGATAACGCAGAAACGGGAGGTGCGGCCTGAACCCGTGGATTTGGCCGAGTTCCTCGCGGCATGTCTCGATCAGCACCGGGAGGAAGCGGCGGCCCGCGAGGTCGCGCTGACGGCCGCTAGCCGGGTGGACCGCGCCTGCCTCGACCCGGAGATCGTCGGGCGCATCCTGGACAACCTGCTGCTGAACGCGATCCGGCACACGCCGGAAGGCGGCCGGGTGGAGGTAGGCGCGGAGCGGACGGGCGGCGGGCTGCAGATCACCGTGGCCGACACAGGGCCAGGCATCGCGCCCGAGCTGCGTGCCAGCCTGTTCGAGCCGTTCGTGACCGGGCGCGCGGACGGCACGGGCCTCGGCCTCGCCATCGCGCGCGAGCTAGCGGATGCGCACGGTGGGCGGCTGTGGCTGCTGCACGCAGGCGGCGAGGCGCCCGGCGACGGTGCCGTGTTCGCGCTTTACCTGCCTGCGCCGGGTGAGGCTCAGCCGTGCCCAACCTAGCGCCTACGATTGCGCAACGTGAGCAACCCGGTGAGGCCCGCGCGCCGAGCAGGGCGAACGAAGCCGGTCTCGAGGAGTCCTCCATGCCGACCATCCTGATCGTAGACGACGACGCGGCACTGCGGGACAGCCTTGCCGAGGCGCTCGCCGACCTGGGCCACAACCCCGCCGAGGCTGCGGACGGCGAGGCGGCGCTCGCCTGGCTGCAGCGGCGCCGGGCGGATGCGGTGCTGCTCGACCTGCGGATGCCGGGGCTGGACGGCATGGAGGTGCTGCGCCGAATCCAAGCCAGCCCCGACCCGCCGCCCGTCGCGGTGCTGACCGCGGTGCCGACGGCCGCCAACACTATCGAGGCCATGCGCCTGGGGGCTGCGGACCATCTTGCCAAGCCGATCGGCCGTGCCGACCTCGCCGCCCTCATCGAGCGGCTGCTGCCCGCCGGGCCCGTTGCCCAGCCAGCCGCGCCTGCAAGGGATGCTGAGGCGGACCTGGTCGGCTCCAGCGCCGCGATGCGCGAGGTGCAGAAGCAGATCGGTCTGCTCGCCGACAGCGACGCGACCGTGCTCATTACCGGCGAGACTGGCACCGGCAAGGAAGTCGTCGCCCGCGCCATCCACCGCCATGGTCGGCGCGCTACCCGCCCCTTCATCGCCGTCAACTGCGCCGCGATCCCGGCCGAGCTGCTCGAAAGCCAACTCTTCGGCCACGTCCGCGGCGCGTTCACCGGGGCGGTTGCCGACCGGATCGGCTCGTTCAGAGAGGCGGACCGGGGCACGCTGTTCCTCGACGAGGTCGGCGACATGGACCCGGCGCTGCAAGCCAAGCTGCTGCGCGTGCTTCAGGAGCGCGTCGTCACACCCGTTGGCGGCCGTGCCGTGGCGGTGGACGTCCGCGTCGTCGCTGCGACTCACCGCGATCTGCCGCGCGCGGTGCGGGAGGGGCGCTTCCGTGAGGACCTCTACTACCGGATCGGCGTCGTGCCGCTGAGCCTGCCGCCGCTGCGTGAGCGCCTGGCCGACATCGTGCCGCTGGCGGAGCACTTCCTCGCGCTCGCCGCGCCTCGGGGAACGCCGCCGAAGCGGCTCTCCGCCGATGCCGCCGCGCGCTTGCTCGCCCATCCTTGGCCCGGCAACGTGCGGGAGCTGCGCAACGCCATGGAGCGGGTCGCGGCCCTGGTGCGCCGTCCGGTGATGTCCGCCTCCGATCTCGGCTTCCTGCAGGCCGCCGACGCGCCGGGCGAGCAGGACTGGCTCGCGGGCGATCTGCCCACAGCCCTCGCGCGGGTCGAACAGGCGATGATCCGGGGCGCGCTCCGCCTCACCGGTGGCAACCGGGCGGAGGCGGCGCGGCAGCTCGGCATTCACCGGCAGCTTCTCCACGCCAAGATCGCCCGCTACGGGCTGGAGTTCTTCGGGAAGCAGAGCACCGGGGATAAGGCGGGCCTCGACGACTGATACCAATCGCCCTGAACGCTGCTTGGTCCGACCTCCCTCCGTCGTGGCCGGGGAGGCGGATCAGGGTGCTGGGGGGCCGGTGCTGGTCCGGGTGCGCGCGGGCAGCGCAGGGGCGGGGCGCGGGTCCGCGGGCCTGGGTTGGGTTGTCCTGGGGTGCGTTGTCCGGGGCTGAGTTATCCCGGACTGGGCAGCGCGGGCGCAGAGCTCGCGCACGTCCGCGGGCCGGCGCCGCGTCCAGGGGTGGGTGCCGGGATGGTGCTCGATGCCGAGGTCGCGGCAGATCGCCGTGATGATGTCGGCGACGGGCAGGGTGTCGAGGTCGTCGTCGAGGTCGGGGTCGTCCAGGCGCTCGTAGAGCTCGGCGTGGAGTGCCTCGGCCTCGGTGTCCTTGGTGCGGCGCTGGATGGTGTCCTCGACCGCGCGGATGATCTGCTTGCGCGCGGCAACGCGGCGCTCGGCGGCCTGCGCGGCAGGGCGGGGCTGGGCGGGGTCGGTGAGCGTGCGGGCGAGGGCGATGGTGCGGCGGATGGTGCGGGCGATGCGCTCGAAGGCGAGGGTGGGGTCGGGCTGGGGTGCCTTGCCCTGGGGTGCGTCTGCTGGGGCGGGTGCTGGGTGGCGGGCGCTGGGGCGGCACGAAACCGAAGCGGGTGTAGAGCGAGATCGCGGCCTCGTTCTCCTCGACGACGGTCAATGTAAGCTGCTCCACAACTTCGCGGGCCGCTTGAATGATCTCGCGGATCAATGCTGATCCGATTGCTTGCTGCCGGTATTCGGGCCGTACATAGAAACCCCACACAAATCCCTTGTGCGAGTCCTTCGGACCGGTTTCCTGCTTGAAGCCGATCATGCCTACGATCCTTCCGCCATCGTAGGCACCGAAAAGGCACTTATATACGTGCTTGACCCAGCCGCCGCGATGGAGTAGGATCGCTTCACAATCGAGGTGCAGCGATGATCCAGCAGTTCGGCAGCTTGATCGAGATGATGGAGACCTTCTCAGACGAGCAGGTCTGCATTGACCATCTCCGGGCGATCCGTTGGAAGGATGGTGCCTACTGTCCCTACTGCTCCGGCCGGCGCATCTACCACTTCGCGGACAATCGCATGCACAAGTGCGGCGACTGCCGGCAACGGTTTTCTATCAAGGTCGGAACGATCTTTGAGGACACCAAGTTGCCGCTGCGGAAGTGGTTCATGGCGATCTGGCTCATAACGAGCCATAAGAAGGGCATCGCCTCGACCCAACTCGCCAAAGACCTCCGCATCACGCAGAAGTCCGCCTGGTTCATGCTGCATCGGCTGCGGCACGCGGCTCGCACGAAATCGTTCAACCGCCCTTTGGAGGGTATGGTTGAAGCCGATGAAACCTACGTGGGCGGCAAGGAGAAGAACAAGCACGCGAACAAGCGCACGCCAGGAAGCCAAGGCGGCGCGGGCAAGGCGGCGGTCATGGGCGTAATGGAGCGCGGTGGCGAGCTGCGGGCGCGCAAGATGGAGCGGCTAACTGGCGAAAGCATGATCGGGGAGATTAAGGCTAACGTGAAGCCAGGCGCCGTGGTGCTGACGGATGAGGCGAAGGGCTATTCCGGTCTGCAAGGCACTTACGACCACTACGCCGTCAACCACAGCGCGGGCGAGTATGTCCGCCTGTTTTTCATCCACACGAACGGGTTGGAAAACGCTTGGAGCCTGTTCAAGCGGCAGGTGTTCGGCATCCACCACTGGATCAGTGCGAAGCACCTTGACCGCTACCTGGATGAGTTCACCTTCCGCTATAACAGCCGCAAGGCTGATGAGGGTGAGCGTGTGAATACCTTTCTGGGATGCGTCGAGGGGCGGCTGACCTACAAAGGTCTGATCGCCTGATGGCGGAGAAGCGCCAGCCTCCGCTGTGGCTGGACATGAGTTTCGCGGAAGCTATGGAGCGGTTTGCCGGAACCGACCCGAAGGAAGCGGTCGAGAACGTCGAGGCCGAAAGCGCGAAGACGCGCATCTTACCTCAGCCAAAGCAGCCGAGAAAGGCGGGCCGGGCCACCCGGAGGCGAACCCGGCCTTAGTTAGCTAGCGTCCGGGAAAGCTTCGCACGTGCTCGCGCACGTACTCAATCTTTCCCAGGCGCAGGCGATAGTAAGCCCGCACAGGGACCATGGAAGTTACTCCATGGCCGGAGGCACGCCCCCTTGCACCCAGGAGGGCTGTGCGTTACCTTGAGCTGTCCAGACTTAAGGCGGCGGACAGCCATACCTGCGTGTCGCCGCTCGGGGGCTAACCCTCCGGCGATTCTAGTTACGGTCGAAGCCTTCTTCTTGGCCCCGCCGAGCCCCTGACGGCTCGGCGGGGCTTTTGATTACGGCCCCAACCACATCATCGGCGATATGGGGGTCAAAGTCAAGCGTGAGTTCCGCGAAATACGACGACATGAGCTGACATAGAACCGTCACATATCGCGTGCTGCGTTTAGCTCAGGATTTTAGTTGCGCGGCGGCTCCAAAGCGGGTATATGGTCGCTTGATGGATAAGCTCGATAGGCGGATAGCCGAAGAAAAAGAAGCTCTGGCAGCCGACGACGCAAGGCTTGCGGATTTGCGTCAGCAACGTGATCGGAGGGCAGCCAGATTAGAGGCTCTTGAAGAGGCTGCACAGTTGCGCCCCGCGCCTTCTGCGCGCGATCTCCGTTCCGCCACGCTCTATAATTCACCCGATGATCTAAGTCGTTCGCGCGGGCGGCAACCAGGAGCCATATCTCGGGATTGGAAGCGTTTTCTCGGAACTTTATACCGAGATGACAACAATCCAGTGCGACCGCTCGAAACCATCGTCACGGCGGCACAGAACCTCGGCTTTGTTTCCCAGCCCGGCAGCATCCGTGATCGAGTGCGCCGCTATCGGGATCAAGGATTTTTTGACGAGGTGGGCAATGGCTATCGCGTTAGCGAAGCTGCCGCACAACGATTCATGTTGGCCGACCCGCAGCAGGCGGCAACACCCGACGATCAGACTGACGACGAAGATACGGACGAGGAAGTCTTCTCACAGCCTGATGAACTTGACAGTGCAAACACAGGTAGCAGCGACAATGCTTCTGCCGCTTAGAAAGTTCGGGCCGTGGCGCTCGCGCGCTCACGGCCCGGTTTCGGCGGTTGACGACCGCTATCTCTAGTCCCGGTTGTGGCCCGGTGGAAGGCAGGTGCTCAGTGCGTAT
Source organism: uncultured Alphaproteobacteria bacterium (assembly GCA_963848595.1). Classification (GTDB taxonomy): domain Bacteria; phylum Pseudomonadota; class Alphaproteobacteria; order Acetobacterales; family Acetobacteraceae; genus CAWKEH01. The sequence continues at coordinate 213,179 of CAWKEH010000010.1, forward strand.
AGAACGCATATCAGAACGGTAGCGGGTGTGTGCCGCGTAGGGTCTAGTCCCCCCTGCGCGGCGCTCCCCGCCAGCCGCAAGCAGAAGGTATCACGCGAGATTCATAGCTTGCAAGCTTGCTGTTGTAGGCTTCTTTCGTTACCTCTGCGCCTTGAGCTGAACAGCTAAGGGGGCGGCATGGGCGTTCATCAGCTAGAAGGGCGGAACTTCTCGGGCCGACACCGGCCCGATGTTTCCGAGCAACTAGCCATCTCCAACCAGAATGAGTGGAGTGGCCGCGTGTATGCCATCTGCTTCGATCTAGAGATCGCGGCCCTGAAGCGTCACTACCCAGGGAATCATCACGAGAACGCTTACGACGACATTTGTCGTGAACTGCACCATCACGGGTTCGCGCGACGGCAGGGCAGCGTGTATTTTGGACAGAGAGGCACTACGCCCGTGCAGTGTGTCCTAGCGGTGCAAGCCATCACCAAACGCTATTCGTGGTTTCCGCAGGTCGTACACGACATTCGCATGTTGCGGATTGAGGAAGACAACGACCTGATGCCCGCCATCGGGCAACTTGATCTTCCCCTTGGACGAGCATCAAGCGGCTAGGTCACACTCGTATATAACTGCCACCGAAAACCACCGACGAAGCAAGCCGATCGGCGAATGCAGTCATCGGCCGGGATGCCTCGACCGCGTATGTGGAGCTAAAGGCGTCCGGCTCCGTTTCCAGTGCAGTCAGACGAATGATCCGGTTAGTCCTCGGCGTCAGCAGGCTGGAGACGGCGGATTTCGACGGACCTCGGCATCGGTTGGCTCTCATCAGGTGTCGGTATGCGCTCGGCAGGCGCTGCGAGTTGAGACACCGCTGCGGCACCCCAGCGCTTGCTGGCCTTGTCGGTGCCAGAATACCATCTCCCGCCAGTTGCAACGCCCAAGGGAACGCCATGAGCGCGACGAGCCAGCCTGGGACCGTGGCGAACGCCAGCCTCGGCGCGTTCTATCGCGACATGACCGCGCCCGAGCGCCGCACCTTCTGGGCCTGCGCGGGCGGGTGGGCGCTCGACGGCATGGACTTCATGATCTACCCGCTCGTCGTCGGCACCATCATTCGGCTGTGGCACGTGGCGCCCGGCCCCGCGGGACTCGCCGTCACGGCGACGCTGCTGGCCTCCGCGGTGGGCGGCTGGCTCGCCGGCTACCTCGCGGACCGCATCGGCCGCGTCCGCACGCTGCAGATCACTATCCTCTGGTTCGCCGTGTTCAGCGTCGTGTGCGCGCTCACCCAGAACTTCGCGCAGCTCCTGGTGGCGCGCACCGTGCTCGGCTTCGGCTTCGGAGGCGAGTGGGCGGCGGGCGCCGTGCTCATGGGCGAGACGATCCGCCCCGAGTTCCGCGGCCGGGCGGTCGGCAGCGTGCAGGCGGGATGGGCGGTCGGCTGGGGCCTCGCCGTGCTCGCGCAGGCGGTGCTGTTCGCCCTGCTCCCGCCCGAGCAAGCGTGGCGCGGCATGTTCGTCGTCGGCGGCCTGCCGGCACTGCTCGTGTTCGTCCTGCGCCGCAGCGTCGCCGAGCCGGAGGTCGCGCTGCGCACGCGGGCACGGCAGGCAGCGACCGGGGACCGCCCGGCGCCGTGGGAGATTTTCGCGCCTGGCATCCTCCGCACCACCGTGCTCGCCTCCCTCGCCACCATGGGCTGTCAAGGCGGCTACTACGCGATCACGAGCTGGCTGCCGCGGTTCCTCACGACGGAGCGCAAGCTCAGCGTCGTCGGCTCGACCGGCTACCTTGCCGCGCTGATCATCGGCTCGTTCGTGGGATACCTGGTCGGCGCGTGGCTCGCGGACCGGATCGGGCGACGGCCGCTGTTTCTCGTGTTCTCGCTCGGCGCGATCGCCGTGATCCTCGCCTACACGCAGGTGCCGCTCACCAATGGCGTTCTGTGGGTCCTGGGCTTCCCGCTCGGCTTCTTCGCCTCGGGCTACTTCAGCGGGATGGGAGCGTTCCTGACGGAACTCTATCCCACGCGGCTGCGCGGGTCGGGCCAGGGGTTCTGCTACAATTTCGGGCGCGGCGTCGGCGCGCTGTTCCCAGCCCTCGTGGGCTATCTCGCCGCCGTGATGTCGCTCGCGAACGCTATGGCCGTGTTCTCGGTCGCGGCCTACGCCCTGTTCTTCCTCGCTGCCTACGCCTTGCCGGAGACGCGGGGACGCGTCCTGCACGCTGACGGGTGACGGCTCCGAGCCTCCTACAGCCCCGCCATCGCCCGCCATTCCCCCTCGCTCACCATCGCCACCCCCAGCTCCGCCGCCTTCTTCGCCTTGCTCCCAGCGTCCGCGCCGAGCACAACGAGGTCGGTCTTCTTGCTGACGCTGTCCGTCACCCGCGCGCCCAGCGCTTCCGCCCGCGCCTTGGCCTCGGGGCGCGTCATCGTCTCCAGCGCGCCCGTGAACACGATCACCTTGCCCGCGAGCGTGCCGCCTGCCGCCGGGCCGGCAACGCGCTCGATGGTGAGTTCCCCGGCGAGGTCGCCGAGCGTCGCGACGTTGCGCGGCTCGCTGAAGAACGCGGCCAGCTCGTCCGCGATCGCCGGGCCGATGCCGACGATGCTCCCCAGCGCCGAGCGTGCCTCGGAGCCGACGGTCGTCGCGTCCAGCATCGCCGCGCGCCAGGTCTCGAAGCTCTCGTAGTGCCGGGCGAGCAGGCGCGCGTTGGTCTCGCCGATGCGGCGGATGCCGAGCGCGTAGATGAAGCGGTCGAGCGGCACCGTCCGCCGCGCCTCGATGGCGCGAAGCAAATTGTCCGTGCTCTTCTCCTTCCACCCCTCGCGCCCCAGGATCTCGTCCCGGTGCGCCGCGAGGCGGAACACGTCGCCCGGCGCGCGCAACCAGCCGAGGCCGTAGAACTCCTCGATGGTCTTCTCGCCCAACCCTTCGATGTCGAAGGCCGCGCGCGAGACGAGATGCCGCAGCCGCTCCACGGCCTGCGCCGCGCAGATGAGGCCGCCGGTGCAGCGCCGTACCCACCTCGCCCGCCGGCCGCACCGCGAGGCTGCCGCAGATGGGGCAGTGGTCGGGGAAGACGTAGGGGAGGGCGCCTTCGGGCCGCAGCTCGGGCAGGACCTGCACCACCTGCGGGATCACGTCGCCTGCCCGCTGCACGACAACCGTGTCACCGATGCGCACGTCCTTGCGCGCGATCTCGTCCTCGTTGTGCAAGGTCGCGCGCGTGACCAGGACGCCGCCAACCCCCACAGCCGCCAGTTTCGCGACGGGCGTGAGCGCGCCCGTGCGCCCGACCTGGATGAGGATGTCCTCCAGCGTCGTCGTCGCCTGCTCGGCCGGGAACTTCCACGCGATGGCCCAGCGCGGCGCGCGGCCGACGAAGCCGAGACGCCGCTGCAAGGCAAGGCTGTTCACCTTGTAGACGACGCCGTCTATGTCGTAGCCCAGCCCCGCCCGCGCGAGGCCTATCTCTCGCTGGAAGGCCTCGGCATCCTCGGCACCCTCGACCCGGCGCGAGAGTGGGTTCACCTCGAAGCCCCAGGCGCGCAGCCGCTCCAGGAAGTCCCAATGCGTCTCCGCCACGGCCTCGCTCACCTCGCCCATGGCGTAGGCGAAGAAGGAGAGCGGCCGTGCCGCCGTTATCTTGGGATCGAGCTGGCGCAAGGACCCGGCGGCGGCGTTGCGGGGATTGGCGAACACCTTGGCGCCAGCCTCCGCCTGAGCCTCGTTGAGCCGCAGGAAATCCGCCTTGAGCATGAACACCTCGCCGCGCACTTCCAACGACTTTGGCAGCCGCGCGGGCACCCCGCCGTCGAGGCGCTTCGGCACGGCGGCGACCGTGCGCAGGTTCGCGGTCACGTCCTCGCCCTCGGTGCCGTCGCCGCGCGTGGCGCCTTGGACGAGGCGGCCGTGCTCGTAGAGAAGTGCGACCGAGAGGCCGTCGATCTTCGGCTCGGCGACGAGCGGCAGCGGTGCTTCGGGGGCGAGGCCGAGGAAGCGGCGGGCGCGGTCGAGGAACGCCGAGAAATCCGCCTCGTCGAACGCGTTGTCGAGCGAGAGCATCGGGACGCGGTGGCGCACCTTCGCGAACCCACCTGCCGGAGCGGCACCGACGCGCCAACTCGGGCTGTCGGCACGGATCAGCTCGGGGAAGCGTGCCTCGATCTCCATGTTGCGGCGGCGCAGGGCGTCATACTCGGCGTCGGTGATCTCGGGCGCGTCCTGCTCGTGGTAGAGCCGGTCGGCACGCGCGATGGCCTCGGCGAGCCTGGCCAGCTCGGCGGCGGCTGCCTCCTCGGTCAGCTCGTCCGTCTGGGTCAAGCGGCGTTGCCCAGCAAGCTGTCCGCGGCGGCGCGCGCGGCTTCGGTCACGGTCTCGCCGGCGAGCATCCGCGCGATCTCCTCGCGCCGGGTTGAGGCATCGAGCGGCACCACGCGCGTCTCCGCCCGGCCGCGCACGGCTTCCTTGGCGACGCGCAGGTGCGCGGCGCCGCGTGCGGCGACCTGTGGGCTGTGGGTCACGACCAGCACCTGCACCTCCTCAGCGACCCGCGCCAGCCGCTCGCCCACGGACGCGGCGGTGGCGCCGCCCACGCCGCTGTCCACCTCGTCGAAGATCAGTGTCGGAACCGGGCTGGCTTGGGCGAGAACCACCTTGAGCGCGAGCATGAGCCGCGACAGCTCGCCGCCCGAGGCGACGCGATCGAGCGGCCCCGGCGTCTGGCCAGGGTTGGTCGCGATCAGGAACCGCACCATCTCCTGGCCGGCGGCACTCCAGCGCGGCTCGTCCAACCGCTGCAGCTCGACGACGAAGCGTGCCTTATCGAGCCGCAGCGGCGGCAGCTCGGCCCCGACCGCGCGTTGCAGCCGCCCCGCAGCGCCAGCGCGGGCGCGGGAGAGGGCGGCGGCGGCGTCCACGTAGTCGGCCCGCCGCGCCGCGGCCTTGGCTTCCAGCACTTCGACCTGGGCCGTGCCGCTGTCCAACGCGGCGAGTCGGCCACGCAGATCCGCAAGCAAGGCCGGCAGCCCTGCCACGGGCACGCCGTGCTTGCGGGCCGCGGCACGCAGAGCGAAGAGCCGCTCCTCGGCCTGCTCCAGCCGGCGCGGGTCGCTCTCGGCGTCGTGCGCGAGTTGGGTGAGCAGGGTCTCGGCCTCCGCGAGCGCCTCCTCGGCACGTTCCAAGGCGGTGAGCACGGGCGCCGCCGGGTCGGTCTCGCCGCTCGGGGGCGGCGCCAGCTTCTGCAAGGCCCTCGACGCGCTGCGCAGCGCCGACGCCGGGCCGGCGCTGCGCCGGTCCCGCGGCGCGATCTCGGCGAGCGCGGCCGAGATCGCCTCCACCCGGCGCTCGCCCTGCTGCAGCCATTGCCGCTCGGCGGCGAGCGCGTCCTCCTCGCCCTCATGCGGCGCCAGCGTGGTGAGCTCGTCGGTAGCGAAGCGCAGCCAATCCTCCTCGCGCCGGGCCTCGGCGATTCTGGCCCGCGCCGCGTCCACGGCGGCGGCCGCCTCGCGCCAGTCCTGCCAGGTCCGCGCCGCGGAGGCGCGAGTGGCGGCGGGAACGCCGAACTGGTCGAGCAGGCCGGTGTGCGTCGAGGGATCGGCGAGGCCGACCTGCTCGCCTTGGCCTTGCACCTCCACGAGCAGGGCGCCGAGCCGGCGCAGCAGCGCGACTCCGGCAGGCTGGTCGTTCACCGTTGCCCGGCTCCGCCCGTCCCGCGTCACCACCCGGCGCAGCACCAACTCTTCCTCCGGCGCGATGCCGCTCTCCTCCAGGGCGGCGAGAGCCGGGTGTCCGGGTGGCGGCGCGAACAGCGCAGTGACGCTCGCCTGCTCCGATCCCTCGCGCACGAGGCCGGACGCCGCCCGCCCGCCGAGTGCCAGGCCGAGGCTGTCGAGCAGGATGCTCTTGCCGGCGCCCGTCTCGCCCGTGAGCACAGTCAGCCCTAGCCCGAAGTCGAGGTCGAGACGCTCGATCAGGACCACGTCGCGGATGTGGAGCGCGGTCAGCACGCGCGGGAGATGACTAGAAGAGGCTGCTGAACACGCGCGACAGGACCCCTGGCTCTTCTGGCGCCCGGCCGTTCCTCGTCGGCGGCACGGCCCTACTCTCGGCAAGCTCCGCGTAGGCGTCCTGATACCAGCGGCTGCCTGGATAGTTGTAGCCGAGCACCGCAGCCGTATTCTTTGCCTGACCGACCATCCCAAGCTTGAGATAGACCTCGACCATCCGCTGCAAGGCTTCGGGGGTGTGATTGGTCGTCTGGTAGAGCTGCACCACGCGCTGGTAGCGGTTGATCGCGGCGCCGTAGAGGTGCTGGCCCTCGTACCAGCGGCCGATCACCATCTCCTTGCCCGCGAGGTGGTCGCGGCAGAGGTCTATCTTGAGGCGGGCGTCGCGCGCGTAGGGCGTGTCCGGGAAGCGGTTGACGACGTCCTGCAGCGCCGCCATGGCCTGCTCGGTTCCCTTCTGGTCGCGCTGCACGTCCTCGATCTGCTCGTAGTAGCACAAGGCGCGCAGGTAGTAGGCGTAGGCCGTGTCCGCGCTGTTCGGGTGGAGTTGCACGTAACGGTCCAGGGAGCCGATGGCTTCGGTATAGTGGTTCTGCAGGTATTCCGCATAGCCGTGCATGAGCTGCGCCTTCGCCGCCCATGAGGAGTAGGGGAAGTTCTGCTCGATGGCATCGAACTGCGTGACAGCGGTCGCGTATCGCCTCGCGTTCAGCGCGTCCACGCCGTGGCTGTAGAGATCCTCCGGCGTCTTCGCGGCGAGATCCGGCTTCTTCGCGAGCGACGCGGAATTGCCGTTCCACGGCAAGATGGAGCCGATTGAGGCGCAGCCGGTCAGCAGCAGGAGCGCTATGCAGCCGGGCAGGAAGCGGCGGAGCAAGACGAGGTAGGGCATGGTGTGGCCCTTATAGCATGGCTCGCGGCCAGGCGAAGCCGATCAGGCAGCTGCCGCCTCGGGAGCGGTGCTCCAGCGCTTCCCCACCTCGTCGGCCTCGGTGAGCCGCCAGTTGGCTGGCGAGGCGAAGAGCGCCTGCAGGAGCCGGTTGTTCAGCGCGTGCCCGGAGCGGTGGCCCACGAAGCGCCCGGCAAGCGGCGCGCCGGCAAGCGCCAGGTCGCCGACCGCGTCCAGCAGCTTGTGCCGCACGAACTCGTCCGGCATCCGCAGGCCGCCGGGATTGAGGACCCGCGCCCCGTCCACCACCACGGCGTTGCGCAGGCTGCCGCCACGCGCCAGCCCGGCGCTCCGCAGCGACGCAACCTCTTGCACGAGGCCGAAGGTCCGCGCCGGTGCCAACTCGCGCCGGAATGCAGCCTCATCGAGGTCGAGCGTGAGCGCTTGGCGTCCGATCGCGGCCGCGTTGAAGGCGATGGACATGGCCAGCGTGAGTCCCCGCCCCGCCGTGGGGCGCAGTTCGGCGAAGGCGTCACCGTCGGCGACGCGGACCGGGCGCAGCACTTCGAGCACGGCCGCCTGACCCCGATCAGCGAGTCCCGCGCAGTCCAGCAGGAACACCCAAGGCGCCGCCGAACCGTCCAGGATCGGCACCTCCGGCCCGTCCAGATCCACGATGCAGTCGGCGACACGGCAGCCCGCGAGTGCCGCGATCAGGTGCTCGACCGTGCCGACCCGCGCCTCCGGCCGGCCTGGCAGCCCGAGCGCAGTGCAGAGGCGCGTATCCACAACGTGATCGTGACGGGCGGGAATCTCGACGCCGAGGTCGGTGCGGCGCAGCACGATGCCCGTGCCCGGCTCCGCGGGGCGCAGCGTGACGTTGACCGACTGCCCCGTGTGAACCCCGGCGCCGACGCAGCTGATCGCTGCCTTGAGCGTCCGCTGAGCTTCGATCGCGGCGGGAAAGTAAGGTAGGCCGTCCATCAGCGATCCTCTGGAGAGGGCGCCGGGAACGGCGCCCAAGGGCAGGCTAGCGAAGGGAAGCTAGGCTTCCGCCCCTGGGTCGCCAACTCAATCAATGTTTCTTGCTGTTACGGCTCATTACCCTGTTCTTAAAGCATTTTGTCCTATCTACCTCTATGAGGACTGGCGCCGCAGGAAGGCGGGCACGTCGTAGTGCTCGTCGGTGCCGGGCTGCGCCGGTGTCGCGACCGGCTGGTCGTGGAAGATCGGCTCGGCGCGCTGCGGCTCTTGCGCCTCGGCCTGTTGGCGGCGGCGAAGGCTGCCGGTGACGATGCTGAACAGGCTGCTGCGCGCAGGTCCGGCGGCCATCGTCTCCGCCGGGGCTGCCAACTCGACGACGCGGGACGGTTCGGTGAACAGCGCGCTGTTGCGCGCCGGTACACCTGGGGTTGCCGGGCGCTGGCCGGGCACGGAGGGCGTGAAGCGCGGGGGAGCCATCGGGCGCGGCAGCGGCACGGGGCCTGGATGCATGGCCGTCGCCTGCATGTAGGGCGCTTGACTGGGCGCGGGATGCGCCGCCGCCTCAGCCATGCCCGGTCCGGCGCCCGGCGCCGTGGCATACGTCATGGGCCCTTCCGCCGCTTCACCGCTCGCGGCGCCGACAGCGACGAGGCGCGGCCGTGCGGCTTCCATCTGCATCGCCAGATCGATGCCGGTCGCGACCACGGAGACGCGGACCCGCCCGTTCAGCGACTCATCCACGGCCGAGCCGAAGATGATGTTCGCGTCCTCGGCGACCTCCTCGCGGATCCGGTTCGCGGCCTGGTCCACCTCGTAGAGCGTCATGTCCTCGCCGCCGGTGATGTTGATGAGCAGCCCGCGCGCGCCGCTCATGTTCGTGTCCTCCAGCAGCGGGTTGCTGATCGCCGCCTCGGCCGCGCGGATGGCGCGGTTCTCGCCCTCCGCCTCGCCGGTGCCCATCATCGCCTTGCCCATCTCCAGCATCACCGTGCGGATATCGGCGAAGTCGAGGTTCACGAGGCCGGGCGCCACCATCAGGTCGGTGACGCCGCGCACGCCCATGTAGAGGACGTGGTCGGCCATCTTGAACGCTTCCTTCCAGCCGGTGCGTTCGGTGGCGAGGCGGAACAGGTTCTGGTTGGGGATGACGATGAGCGTGTCCACGTATTGCTGCAGCTCGGCGATGCCTTGGTCGGCGGCGCGCGAGCGGCGCATGCCCTCGAAGGTGAAGGGCTTGGTCACGACGCCCACGGTGAGGATGTTCTTCTCGCGCGCCAGCTTGGCGATGACGGGCGCGGCGCCCGTTCCGGTGCCGCCGCCCATGCCGGCGGTGATGAAGATCATGTGCGTGCCGTCGAGGTAGCGCTCGAGCTCGCTCGCGGCCTCCTCCGCCGCCGCGCGCCCGATCTCCGGCTTGGCGCCGGCACCGAGGCCCTGCGTCAGGTGGGGGCCGAGCTGCACGCGCCGGTCCGCCCGGCTGTGTATGAGCTGCTGCGCGTCCGTGTTTGCTACCACGAAATCAACGCCCTGCAGGTTGAGCGCGATCATATTATCGACGGCATTGGTGCCGCCGCCGCCGACCCCGATCACGGTGATGCGCGGCCGGAAGTCGGTGTGGGTCTGTTGGGGGATGGTGAGATTCAGTGTCATCGCTACAGTTTCCCTTCACAGAATCGTGATTGCAAGGTGGAAAATGCGTTGGGGCGTGGGCATCAGACCCGGTCCCGTAGAAAAGCTGCGAAGCGGCGCAGGACGCCTCTCGGCCGCTCGTCGCTCAGGTCCACGTCGGCGAGCGGGCGGCCCTCGCCGCTGGCCCAGGCGAGCAGCCCCGCGGCCGTCGCGAAGCCCGGGCCGCTCGCCAGCGCCGGTAGGCCCCGCAGCGTGCGCGGCCGCCCGAGCCGGACCTCGCGTCCCAGGATCCGGCTCGCCATCTCGCGTATGCCGGCGAGCTGAGACGCGCCGCCGGTGAGCACCACGCGGTTGCCGGCCTCCCGCGTGAGACCTGCGCTCTGCAGCCGGTCGCGCACCAGCTCGAACGTTTCTTCGAGCCGCGGCCGGATGATGCTGACGACGCGCGAGCGCGGCACCTTGGCGATGCGGTGCTCCGCCTCGCCGACGACAGGGGCGGGCAGCATCTCGCGCTCGTCGTCCGGGCTGCCCTCGACGTTGCCGTAGAGGGTCTTCAGACGCTCCGCATCGGCGACGGGCGTGCTCAGCAGGCGCGCGATGTCGTTCGTGACGTGGCTGCCGCCGAGGGGAATCTGCGCCGAGTGAAGCAGGTGGCCCTCGCTGAACACCGCCATTCCCGTCGTGCCGCCGCCCATGTCCACGACGGTGACGCCGAGCTGCCGCTCGTCCTCGACCAGCGTGGCGATCCCGGCAGCGAAGGGCGAGCTCACCATCTCCGCGATCTCGAGCTCGCAGCGGCTGACAGTCAGCCCCAAGTTCCGCAGCGCGGTGCTCGCGGCGTCGAGCAGGTGGAGCTGCGCCGTGAGCTGCTCGCAGTGCAGCCCGCGCGGGTCCTGCACGCCGCTCGTGCCGTCCACCATGAAGCCGAGCGGCAGGGCGTGGATGCATTCGCGCCCGTCCACGGCGGCGCGCGCGCGGCCCTCCTGCATGATGCGCCGGATGTCGGCCTCCGTGATCGGGCGTCCGCCGATCGGCCACTGCACGTTGAACAGGCGGCTCTCAGGCCGGCCGCAGGTAAGGTTCGCGGTGACGCTGTGCAGCCGCTGGTCCGCCATCACCTCGGCGTCGGCCACGGCCCGGCGGATGGCCTGCTCGGCTTCGTCGAGGTCGGTGATACCGCCGCCCTTGACGCCTCGCGCCCGCTGCCAGCCGAAGCCGAGCACGCGCGGCGCGCCGTCCGCCTCGACGCGCCCGATCAGGCACGTGATCTTGGTGCTGCCCACGTCGAGCACGCCGAACGGTCCGGCCCGGCCCGCGCGCTGCCGCGGCAGCGGCGCTTCCGGCGGGTCAGGCGGCAAGCTGTAACTCGACATGCTGTTCACCGGCCCACCTCCCTACGTTGGCCGCCGCGAGGCGGTCGCGGCCGGCGCGGCCTGCATCGTCCCCGACGGCAGGGCCGCCGGGCTCGCACCCTCCTGCGGCGGAGTCGCTTGGGGCCGCACGACGAGCCGGTCCGGCAGGCGCATGTCGAGCACCTGCAAAGGCCGGTCGAGCAGGTTCTGCGCCTGCTGGAACTCCATGAGGCGCGCGATGGCCGCTGCCTCATGCCCTTCCGGCAGGAGCACGTCCGCGCCGGTGTTAAGTCGCAGGTTCCAGCGCCGCTCGCCGACGCGCACGACCGCGACGACACGGGCGCGGAGAGCGGGCTGCGCCGCCAGCGCGTCGAGCAGATCCGCGGCGTGCTCAGGAGCGCCAGGCCCGACGACGAGGGGCAGCACGCGGAACGCCGCCGCGTCTTTCGCCGGGTCCTCGGGCGCGACGACCTGGCCGGCGCGGTCTATCAGCACGAACTTGCCCCCGTTCTGCCAGACGGCGAACGGACGCCGCTCGATCAGGTTAACGACGAGGGTCCCGGGCAGGCGCCGCTCGACCGCGGCGCTCTGCACCCAAGTGAGGCCCTCCACGCGGCTCCGGATCGCCTCCAGCGAGAACCCGAGCAGCGGGTCTCCCGCATGGACCCCGATGGCGGCGCGCAGCACGGGCTCGGGCGTCATCACCCGGCCCTCGACGACGACCCGCTCCACCTTCAGCCCGAGACGCCCGCCCAGACGCTCCCGCCAGCTCACGACACTGCGGCTTCCTAAAGGAGACAGGGAAGGCGCGGCACGCATGAAAGCGGCCCCGGCGACGAGGAGGAGCAGGAGGCATCCCGCCGCAGCCAGCGAGCGCCGCATCCGCACCGCCCGGCGCAGCAGCAAGCCCAGCTGCGTCGGGCGCTTGCCCGGCGCGGGGCGGCTCACGCGCGACATGACGCGTTCTCCACCATCCAGGCACACAGCGCGGGGAACGAGATGCCCAGGTGCGCTGCCTGCTCCGGCAGTAGCGAGGTAGGCGTGAGGCCGGGCTGGGTATTCACCTCCAGTAGCACGAGCCGCCCCGGCTCGCCCGCGGTGTCGTCGTAGCGCAGGTCGGCGCGCGAGGCGCCGCGGCAGCCCAGCGCCTGATGGGCGGCGAGCGCGACCGCCATGGCCTGCGCGTAGGCCGTTGGATGGACCGGCGCGGGGACAGCATGGCGCGAGCCGCCCTCCGCGTATTTCGCCTCGTAATCGTAGAAGGTGCCCGGGCCTTCTCCCCCTTGGGGCGCGATCTCGGTCACGGCCAGCGCCCGGTCGCCCATCACCCCCACGGTCAGCTCGCGGCCCGGCACGTATTCCTCGACCATCGCGCGCCCATGGCGCCAGGTGCGGGCCACCTCGGCGCGGCGGTTCGCGCCCGGCAGCATGATCTCCACACCCACGCTCGATCCCTCGTTGACGGGCTTCACGACGTAGGGCAGCGGCAAGGGGTCGCCCGCCTCCAGCTCCTCAGGCGACACCACCCGGCTCCGCGCTACGGGAAGGCCCGCCGCCGCGAACACCGCCTTGGCGGCCTCCTTGTCCATGGCGAGCGCCGAGGCGCGCACGCCGGAATGGGTGTAGGGCAGGTCCATCCAGTCGAGCACGCCCTGGATCGCGCCGTCCTCGCCGAAACGGCCATGCAGCGCGTTGAACACCACATCCGGCCGGGGATCCTCGAGTGCCCGGATGACGGCGCCGAGGTCGGGGCCGACCAGGATGGGATTCACCTCGAAGCCGCTCTGGCGGAGTGCTGCGATGCACTGCCGGCCCGAGGAGAGGCTGACCTCGCGCTCGGCCGAGATGCCGCCGTAGAGGACCGCGACGCGGGTCATGCTGCCGCCCTCGCATTCCGCCCTTGGGCCGTGGGGATTCCCAGCCGCTTGATCTCCCACTCGAGCTGCACGCCGCACATCGCGCGCACGCGGCGGCGCAGCTCCTCTCCCAGGCTCTCCAGGTCCGCCGCCGTGGCGTCGCCGAGGTTGAGCAGAAAGTTGCAGTGCTTCTCGCTGCATTGCGCGCCGCCGATGCGCAGCCCGCGCCCGCCTGCGGCGGCGATCAGCTCCCAGGCGCGGCTCCCCTCGGGGTTGCGGAAGGTGCTGCCTCCGGTTCGGGCGCGGACGGGCTGGGTCGCCTCGCGGCTCGCCCGGATCTCCGCCATGCGCGCGGCGATGGAGGCCGGGTCGCCGGGGCTGGCGCGGAAGCGCGCGCGGACGACGACGGCACCGGGCGGCAGGCGCGCGGTGCGGTAGGAGAGGCCGAGGGCAGGGGCCGGCACGCGCACCAGTTCGCCGCCGCGCGTGACCAGTTCCGCCCAGTCCAGACAGGCCGCGACGTCGCCGCCGTAGGCGCCCGCGTTCATGGCGACGGCGCCGCCGACGGTGCCGGGGATGCCGGACAGGAACTCCAGCCCGGCGAGCCCGGCCGCCGCCGCGTGCTCGGCCACGGTCGCGTCGAGCGCGCCGGCACCAGCGATCACGCCGTCCCGCTCGACTTCAACCGTGCCGAAGCCACGCCCGGCGAGGCGGAGGACCACGCCGGGAATGCCGCCGTCCCGGATGATGAGGTTGCTCGCGGTGCCGATCGTCGTCACGGGCATCTCGGGCGCCAGCGCGCCGAGGAACTGCGCGAGATCCTCCGCATCCGCCGGCCGGACCAGCGCCTCCGCCGGGCCGCCGACGCGGAACCAGGTTTGGGGCGCGAACGGCGCGTCATGGGCGACCCGGCCGCGGAGCGGGGGGAGGGCCAAGGGTGCAGACATGCTCACGACGCCCGCCGCTGCGATTGCGCTTGCAGCTCCGCGAGCTGACCCGGCAGCGCCTGCGCCCACTGCGTGATGTTGCCGGCGCCGAGGCAGACCACGTAGTCGCCGGGCCGGGCGATGGCGTGGACCATCTCGGCGAGGTGCTCGGGCGCGCTGAGCGGCACGACGCTGCGGTGCCCGCGGGCGCGCAGCCCGTCCACCAGCGCGTCGCGGTCCACGCCGAGGATGGGTGTCTCGCCCGCGGCATACACGTCCGCGACGATGACCGTGCCCGCGTCGTTCATGCAGGCGCAGAACTCGGGGAAGAGTAATTCCAGCCGCGAGTAGCGGTGCGGCTGCACGATGGCGAGCACGTCGCGCGCCCCCGCCTGCCGCGCCGCCTTGAGCACCGCCGCGATCTCGACGGGATGGTGCCCGTAATCGTCGATGACGGTGATGCCGCCGGTCTCGCCCGTCTTGGTGAAGCGCCGCTTGACGCCGCGGAAGGCGGCGAGTGCGCTGCGCAGCGTGTTGTCGTCCACGTCCATCTCGTTGCCGACCGCGATGGCGGCGAGCGCGTTCTGGACGTTGTGCGCGCCTAGCATTGGCAAGCGGAACGGACCCAGCGGCTTCACCCGGCCGCGCAGCCGGTCCGCGATCTGCACGTGGAACGTCGCCCCCAGCTTGTCGGTGAGGACTTTCTCGGCGCGCACGTCCGCCTGCGGCGAGAAGCCGTAGGTGATGATGCGACGGTCGGAGAGGCGCGGGATCATCTGCTGCACGCCGGGATGGTCGAGGCAGAGCACGGCGAAGCCGTAGAACGGGATGTTGGAGACGAACTGGTCGTAGCCGGCCTGCATCGCCTCGGGCGTGCCCCAGTGGTCGAGGTGCTCCGGGTCCACGTTGGTCACGACGGCGATGGTGGCCGGCAGGCGCAGGAAGCTGCCGTCGCTTTCGTCCGCCTCGACCACCATCCACTCGCCCGCGCCGAGGCGCGTATTGCTGCCGTAGGCGTTGACGATGCCGCCGTTGATCACCGTAGGGTCGAGGCCAGCCGTCTCCAGCACGCACGCAACCAGGCTGGTCGTCGTCGTCTTGCCATGGGTGCCGCCGACGGCGATGCTCCACCGCAGCCGCATCAGCTCCGCCAGCATCTCCGCCCGGCGCACCACGGGGATCAGCCGGGCGCGGGCGGCGGCGACCTCCGGGTTGTCGGCGCGGACGGCCGTGCTGACCACGACGACCTGCGCGTTCGCGACGTTCGCCGGGTCATGCCCGACCGCCACCGGGATGCCAACCTCGCGCAGCCGGTGCACGTTCGCGCCGTCGGCGATGTCGCTGCCCTGGACGGCATAGCCGAGCGTGTGCAGCACCTCCGCGATCCCGGACATGCCGATGCCGCCGATGCCGACGAAGTGGATGGTGCCGATGGTGAGCGGCAGCGCCCTCATGAGTGGGCCTCCTGGGTAATGCTGTCCTCGACGAGATCGGCGAGGAGCGCGGCGGCATCCGGGCGGGCGCGCCGGGCTGCCTCCTGAGCGAGCGCCGCGAGTCGCTCGGGCGCGGCGAGCAGCGTTGCAAGCTGCGCGCCGAGAGCCTCCGCCGTCAGCCCGGCCTGGTCCGCCACCTCCGCGCCGAGGGCACGGGCGTTCCAGCGCTGGTGGTCGTCTATGGCGCCGGGCAGGGGCACGAGCAGGGCCGGGCGCCCGGCGCAGGCCAGCTCCGCCACCGTGCTCGCTCCCGCACGCGCCACGACAAGATGCGCCTGCGCGAGCCGCTCGGCCACGTTGGGGAAGAAGGCGGACAGCTCGGCCTCGATGCCCAGCGCCGCGTAGGCTGCACGCACCCGGTCCAAATCCTCGGCCCGGCATTGCTGCGCGACGCGAAGCCGGTCCTGCAGTGCCCCAGGCAGCGCGGCCAGCGCGGGCGGCAGCACGTCGCTCAGCACCCGCGCCCCGAGCGAACCGCCGAGGACAAGCAGGCGCACGGCGTCACCCGCGCCCGGCGGCACGTAAGGGCTGCCAGCGAGGGCTTGGATCGCCGGGCGCACGGGGTTACCCGTGACCTGCGCCGTGATCCCGCCCGGCACTGCCTGGGTCGCCTTGAAGCTCAGGGCGAGCCGGTCGGCAACGCGCGCGAGCAGCCGGTTCGCTCGGCCCAGAACGGCGTTCTGCTCGTGCAAGATGAGCGCCGGGCGGCGCCGGAGCAGGCGCGCCGCAAGCACCGGCGCCACGGCCGGATAGCCTCCGAAGCCGACGATAGCCGAGGCACCGAGCGGCCCGAGCAGCGCACGCGCCTGGGCAATGCCCGCAGCGATCGCGATCGCGCCCGCAGCGGCCCGCAGCTTCCCGCGCCCGGCGAGCCCGGCGCCGGGCAGCACGAAAAGCTCGCGCCCATCGAACAACTCGCGGGCCTGCGCAGCCGAGCGTTCATCGGTCATCACAGCGACCCGCCGCCCGCGCCGGATCAGCTCGCCCGCGAGCGCCTCGGCGGGGAAGAGGTGCCCGGCCGTCCCGCCCGCGGCGAGGACGATCGGTGCCGCTGCTGGGCCTCTCATGGCGCCGCCTCCCAGCTCCGCTCCGCCCGCGAACGGGTCCGCGTGAGCGCGAGCAGCATCCCGATCCCGAGCGCGATCGCGACCACGGACGAGCCGCCGTAGGACACGAACGGCAGCGTCATGCCCTTCGTCGGGATCAGGCGCAGCGAGGACGCCATGTTGACGAACGCCTGCAAGCCGAAGCTCGCGAGCAGCCCGCCGGCGGCGAGGACCACGAACAGATCGCGCTCTGCGACCAGCTTCAGCAGCCCGTGCAGCACGACGAAGGCGAACACGCCGAGCACGAGCAGACAGACGAGCAGGCCGAACTCCTCGCCCATGACCGCGAATACGAAATCGGCATGCGCGTCGGGCAGGATGTCCTTGATGTGCCCCTCGCCGGGCCCGCGCCCGAGCAGCCCGCCTTGGCCGAACGCCTGGAGCGCGGTGATCACCTGGTAGTTGTCCCCGCTCGCAGGATCCAGGAAGCGCATGACGCGGCTGTGGACGTGCGGGAACACGAAGAACGCGCCCACGCCCGCCGCCGCGATCGCCCCCATGCCCATGCCCACGAGGACGAGGTTCAGCCCGGCGATAAAGCCCTGGACGAGGAGCACCGACGTGACCACCACGAGCATCCCCATGTCGGGCTGCGACTTCAGCAGCAGCGCGATCACGGCATAGATCGCCAGCACGGCAGCCGTGCCCGCGAGGCGCCCGTAGCGCCGCACGCTTGCGTTCCCTGGGCTGAGCAGCCAGGCCGTGACCACGGCGAAGCAGGGCTTGAGGAACTCGCTCGGCTGCACCGAGATGCCGGGCAGCGCGATCCATCGCCGCGCGCCCTTGATCTCGACGCCCGTGACGAGCGTCGCCGCCGTCAGCGCAAGTGCTGCGAGACCGAGGAGCACGGCGAACCGGCGGATGGCGCGCGGCGACAGCAGCGACGTCGCGACGACGACGGTGCCCGCGAGGCCGAGGAACAGGACCTGTTTGAGGATGAACCAGGTCCGCGGCTCGTGGATGCGCACGGCGACTGCGGGCGAGGCGGCGAGCACCATGATGTAGCCGAAGCCGATCAGCGTCGCGACCGCGAGCAGCGTCCAGCGGTCCACGGTCCACCACCAGCGGCCGAGGATGCTCGTGTCGGCGCGGGAGAGCGACGGCATCAGGCGGCCTTTCCGTTCCGGAGTGCGTTGGCGAGCGCCGCGAACCGCCGTCCGCGCGCCTCGAAGCCGCTGAACTGGTCGAAGCTCGCGCAGGCCGGGCTGAGCAGCACCGTTGGGGCGCCGAGCCGGCGGGCGAAGGCGAAGGCGTCCGGAACGGCGGAGTCGAGCGTGCCCGCGACGTGGTGGGGCACGCCGCCGTCCTGGAGCTGTCGGGCGAGCAGGGTCGCGTCGCGCCCGATCAGCACGGCATGGGCGATACGCGGGAAAAAGGGCGCGAGGCTCGCGATCCCACCCGCCTTGGCGATCCCGCCCGCGATCCAGACGACGCGGTCGTAGCAGGCGAGTGCCCGCGCCGCCGCATCCGCGTTGGTTGCCTTGCTGTCGTCCACGAAGGCGATGCCATCCTGAGCGGCGACGAGGCGCTGGCGATGAGGCAGGCCGGCGAAGGTCGCGATGCCGCGCGCCACGGCGTCGCGCGCGGCGCCGAGATGGAAGGCGAGCGCCGCGGCGGCAGCGGCGTTCTGCGCGTTGTGCGGGCCGGGCAGGGCGAGCGCATCGGCCATAGGCAGGATCGGTCCGTCCGCGTCGCGCAGGACTCCCGCCTCGCACCAAAGATCAGCCTCGTGCAGCCCTGAGACGCGCAGAACGCGGCTAGGGAGGGAGGCAGCAAGCGCATCGCTGTCCGGGTCGTCCGCGCCGACGACGGCGAGGTCGGATGCGTCCTGGCGCGCGAAGATGGCGCGCTTAGCGGCGATGTAGCCTTCCATGTCGCCGTGCCGGTCCAGGTGGTCGGGGCTGAGGTTCAGCATCGCCGCCGCGTCGAAGCGCAGCGTCGCGAGCCGCTCGAGCATGTAGGAGGACATCTCCAGCGCGTAGGCGCCCGCGTCGGGCAGCAGCGGCAGCGCGAGCGCGGCCGGGCTGAGGTTGCCACCGGCCGCGGCAGGGATGCCGGCCTCTACGAGGATGTGGGCGAGAAGCGCCGTCGTCGTGCTCTTGCCGTTGGTGCCGGTGATGCCAGCGAAACGGGCCTTTGACCCCGCCCGGCGGACGGCCTGGTAAAGCAGCTCGGCATCCGTCCAGATCGGAACGCCGGCAGCGAGTGCGGCGGCGGCGGCCGGATGCGGATGGGGCAGGCGGTGCGGGATGCCGGGCGAGAGCACGAGGGCGTCGAAGCGGGCGATCTGCGGCGCCGGGTCCTCGACATGGAGAGCCGCCGCTTGCGCGCGCGCCTCGGCGCCGTCGTCCCAGGCCACGACCAGCGCGCCCATCGCCGCGAGCGCCTGCGCCGCGGGGAGGCCCATGCGCCCGAGGCCGACCACGGCGAAGCGCGCGCCCGCGAAAACAAGGGGAAAAGCCTCCGGGAAGCCAGTCATCGGATCTTCAGGGTCGCGAGACCCACCAGCGCCAGGATCATGGAGATAATCCAGAAGCGGATGACGATGGTCGGCTCGGCCCAACCCTTCTTCTCGAAATGATGATGCAACGGCGCCATCAGGAACACCCGGCGCCCGGTGCGCTTGAACCAGAAGACCTGCACGATGACGGAGACCGTCTCCATCACGAACAGACCACCCACGATGGCCAGCACGATCTCATGCTTGACCGCGACCGCGACCGCACCCAGGGCGCCCCCGAGCGCGAGGCTGCCCGTGTCGCCCATGAACACCGCCGCCGGCGGTGCATTGAACCAGAGGAAGCCCATCCCCGCCCCCACAAGCGCGGCCAGGAACACGCCCAGCTCGCCCGCGCCCGGCACCGGGTTGATCTGCAGGTAGTCCGCGAACACGCGGTTGCCGACGAGGTAGGCGATCAGCGCGAACACGGCGGAGGCGATGATCGTGGGCACGATGGCGAGGCCGTCGAGACCGTCCGTGAGGTTCACGGCGTTGCTCGCCCCGAGCATCACGAGCATTCCCACGATGGGAAAGGCGTAGCCGAACGGGATCAGCACTTCCTTGAACAAGGGTACGGCCAGTCCCGTCGCGAGCGGCCCGCGCGTGAGATAGCTGATCCAGATAGCGCAGCCGAGGCCCAGGACGAGCTGGCAGATGAGCTTGCCGCGGGCCGAGACGCCCTTCGTGTTCCGGCGCGAGAGCTTGAGGTAGTCGTCCACGAAGCCCACCGCGCCGTAGCCCAAGGTGAGCAGCAGCACGGCCCACACGTAGCCGTTGCCGAGGTTCGCCCAGAGCAGCGTGCTCGCGGTCAGCGCCAACAGGATCAGCACGCCGCCCATGGTGGGCGTGCCCTTCTTCTCGATCAGGTGCCGCTCCGGCCCGTCAAGCCGGATCGGCTGGCCGTTGCGCTGCACGCTCTTGAGCCACCGGATCACCACCGGGCCGAGCAGGAAGCTGACGACGAGCGCCGTCAGGCACGCGGCGGCGGACCGGAACGTGAGATAACGGAACAGGTTGAATAGAATGAAGTGTCCTGCGAAGGGCCGGGCGAGGTCGTACAGCACGCCTACGCCTCCCCCGCCGCCGCAGGCGCGCATGCGCCCAAGGCCTCTACCACCAGCCGCATCCGGCTGCCGAGCGATCCCTTGACCAGCACCGCATCCCCAGGGCGAACCTCGGCCGCGACGAGCGGCGCGAGGGACGCCGCGTCCGGCGCGTAGGCGGCGCGCAGCCGTTCCGGCACGGCATCGAAGAGATGCCGGGTGAGCGGGCCGCAGGCGTAGAGCAGGTCGGCGGCGGCGGCCACGTCGGTCGCGAGGCCGCGGTGCTCGCCTCGGCCGCGGTCGCCTAGCTCGCGCATATCGCCCAGCACCGCGAGGCGACGCCGCGGCGCCTGCATCTGGAGCACGTCCAGCGCGGCGCGCACGGAGTCCCCGGAGGCGTTGTAGCTTTCGTCGAGGAGCAGGATATCCCCCTGGATGGTGCGCTGCGCGCCGCGGCCGGCGACCGGCGCGAAGCCGTCGAGCGCGGCGGCGGCGCGCGCCGGGTCGAGGCCGAGCGCGGCGGCGGCGGTGAGCGCGGCGAGGGCGTTCGTCGCCATGTGGTGGCCCGGCGCTGCGAGCCGGAACGTGACACGGCGTCCGTCCACGAGCGCGGCGGCGCTGGTCTCGCGGCCGTCGCTCGCGACGTCGAGCAACCGGTTCGGCGCGCCCGCGCCGAACAGCCAAACCGGCCCGCTCGCCGCCGCGATGAGCCGCCCGAGCAGCGCGCTATCTCCCGGCAGCACGGCGGCGCCGCCCGGCTCCAACCCGCGCAGTAGGCTCGCTTTCTCGTCCGCGATGGCCTCCTGGCTGCCCAGGTGTCCGATATGGGCCGTGCCAATCGTCGTGATGATCGCGAGGTGCGGCCGGACGAGCTGGGCGAGCGGGAGGATCTCGCCAGGCTGGTTCATGCCGATCTCGGCGATGCAGAACGCGGCGTCCGCGGGCAGGCGCGCAAGCGTCAGCGGCACGCCCCAGTGATTGTTATAGCTCGCCTCGGCGGCGTGGACGGAACCGAAGGCGCTGAGGATGGCGCGCAGCATCTCCTTCGTGGTCGTCTTGCCGACGCTGCCCGTCACCGCGGCGACCCGGCCCGCGAACCGTGCCCGCCCGGCTTCTCCCAGCGCGTGCAGGCCTTGCAACGTGTCATCCACGACAACCAGTGGCGCGCCGTCAGATAGACCGTCCGTGCGGCTGACCAGCGCACCGGCGGCTCCCTGTTCGAGCGCGTCGGCGACGAACAAATGCCCGTCGCGGTTCTCGCCGGAGAGTGCAACGAAGAGGTCGCCGCGCCGCAGCGTGCGGGTGTCTATGGAAACGCCATGAATCTCGAAAATTGCGGGACGCCGCTCCGCCAGTCGCGGCGGCAAAGCGCGCGACTGGTCCAGAGCGCCCTCACGTCCGGCCCACCAGGCCGCAGATCACGGCCGCGTCGTTGAAGGGAAGCGTGACGCCAGCCACCGTCTGACCGGTCTCGTGCCCTTTGCCCGCGACGGCGAGCACGTCGCCCGGGTCGAGCGCGTCGAGCGCCTGCGCGATGCAGGCCGCGCGATCACCGATCTCATGCGCGCCTGGGCAGGCGGCGAGGATCGCGCGCCGGATCACGGCCGGGTCCTCGCTGCGCGGGTTGTCGTCCGTGACCCAGGCGACATCGGCCGCGCGCGCGGCTTCGCCCATGAGCGGACGCTTGCCTGCGTCGCGGTCGCCGCCCGCGCCGAAGACGAGGTGCAGCTTTCCATCCGTGTGCGGACGCAGCGCCGCGATCAGGCGTGCAAGCGCGTCTGGCGTGTGCGCGTAGTCCACGTAGGCGGCCGCGCCGTTGGGCAGCCGCGCGGCCAGCTCCATCCGGCCGCGCACGCCGGCGAGGCGCGGCAGCGGTCGAGCGGCGAGGGGACGCCCACAGCCTCAGCCAGCCCCGCGGCGAGCAGGGCATTGTCGGCCTGGAACCGTCCAGGCAGCGCGAGCGTGACGAGGTGCCGTGCTCCGCCAGCCTCGATGTCCAGCTCCTGCCCGTCCGGCCGGGGGATCGCGCGCACGAGCCGGTAGAGATCGCCGCCCTCGCCCGTCGTGCGGAGCGCGAGGCGGCGCCGCGCGGCGATCTCCCGCAGCGCGCCCAGCGTCTCCTGGTCGAGCATCGCGTCCGCGACGGCCGGCGCTGCCCTCGGGCAGCAGCGCGTCGAACAAACGCAGCTTGGCGGCCCGATACGCCGCCATAGTGCGATGGTAGTCGAGATGGTCGCGCGTGAGATTGCTGAAGCCCGCGGCGGTGAGACGCACGCCGTCGAGCCTGAACTGGTCGAGGCCGTGCGAGCTGGCCTCCATCGCCACCGCGTCCACGCCCTCGCGGGCGAGACGCGCCAGCGTCTCGGCGAGTGCTACCGGGTCGAGCGTCGTGAGGCTAGCTCCTTCGTCCCTTGGCGCGGCCTTCCGCCACGATCCCGAGCGTGCCCACGCTCGCCGCGCGCCGCCCGGCGAGGCCGAGGAGCTGGCGCAGGAAGTCGGCCGTGCTGGTCTTGCCGTTGGTGCCTGTGACGGCGACGCAGGTGGTCGGTTGCGGCCCGGCGTAAGCGGCGGCGAGCAAGGCCAGCGCCCGGCGCGGCTCCGGGTCGAGCAGCAGCGGACGCGGCGGCACGCCCTCGGGCCAGGCCGTGCCCTCCGGTGCGAGCACGGCGGCAGCGCCCCGCGCGACCGCGTCGGCGATGAAGCGGCCGCCCGTCCGCACGCGCGCCAGGGAGGGCTGCGAACAGCCAGCCGGCCTGCACGGCGCGGCTGTCGGCCGTGATGCCGCGGATGTCGGCGTCTGCGGCAGGCGCGGACAGGTGGGCGGAGAGGGCCATGCTACTCAGGCGCAACCTGGCTCGCCCGCGCGATGGCCTGGTGGTGCGTCACGGCCACGGGCGGCGGTGCTGGGGCGGGGCGCGGCGCGCCGGGCGGCCGGGCGGGCTTCAAGGGGATGAAGAGCGAGGCCTGGATCGTCTCCGCATCCTTCGTCTCGGGCATCATGCCCAGCATCGGCGCGACGCGCGCGATGACACGCCCGGCGCCGGGCGCGCTCACCGCGCCGGCCGTGCTGAAGCCGCCCGTGCTCTTGTTCCCCTTCGGCTCGTCGAGCATGTAATAGACCGCATAGCGCGGCGCGTTCATCGGGAACACACTCATGAACGCGCTGACGTTGGCGTGCTTGCGGTAGCCGCGCCCGGCCGTCTTCTCGGCCGTCCCCGTCTTGCCGCCCACGAAGTAGCCCGGCACGTCCGCGGGCTTGCCGTAGCCGTTCGTCACCACGAGGCGCATCAGCTTGCGCATCACGTCCGACGTCGAGACCTGCATCACCCGCGGGCCGACCTCCTCGACCGGCTGGCCCGGGGATGCCGCAAGGATCGTCGGGCGTATCAGGATGCCGCCGTTGGCGATCGTCGCCGTCCCGCGCACGACGTGCAGCGGCGACACCGCGATGCCGTGGCCGAAGCCCACCGTCATCACCGTGGACTCGCCCCATCTCGCGGCGGATTGCACGACCGGCTGCCCCTGCTCGGGCAGCTCGATGCCGACGCGGCCGAACATGCCCATGGCCTTGAGCCACGCGCGCTGCCGCTCGCCGCCCACGTCCATCGCGATGTGCGCGGCCCCCAAGTTGCTGGAGTAGGCGAGCACCTCAGGCAGCTCCAGGTAGCGATGCTTGCCCTCGAAGTCGGTGATGGTGAAGCGGCCGATGTGGATGTTGTGCGCCGCGTCGAACGAATCCCAGATGTGGACGATGCCGCCGTCGAGCGCCATCGCGGCGGTCTGCAGCTTGAAGGTGCTGCCGGGCTCATACATGCCTGTCACGGCGCGGTTGAACCGCTCCTCGGGCGGCGTCTCGCCGGCCATGTTCGCGTCGTAGTCGGGCAAGGAAACCATGGCGATCACCTCGCCCGTGCGCACGTCCATGACGATACCGCAGGCGCCGATGGCGTGGAACTCGTCCATGCTCTTTGCCAGCTCGTCGCGGAGCACCGACTGCACGCGAACGTCGAGCGAGAGGCGGAGCGGTGTCGGATTATCGGTCAGGCGGTCCTCGAAGGCGCGCTCGACGCCGGCGATGCCGTGCTCGTCCACGTCCACGCCGCCGAGGACCTGCGCTGCGACCCGACCCTGCGGGTATTGGCGCCGCTCGGTCTGCTGGAAATAGATGCCCGGGATGCCGAGCGCGTTGATCGCCAGCTCCTGGCGAGGGCTGATCTGGCGGGCGACATAAACGAACCGCTTGGCGCTCGCGAGCCGGGCGCGGACCGTGGCCTCATCGATCTCTGGCAGCGCTTGCTTGAGCTTCTGAGCCGCGTCGTCCACGTTCATCATCTCGCGCGGGTCGGCATAGACGCTCGCGGTGGGCAGTGAGATGGCGAGGATGTCGCCGTTGCGGTCCGTGATCGTGGCGCGCACCTTCGGCGCCTCGACTTCCGCGAGTGCGGGCGCCTCGTCGGACAAAGGCGCGCTCGGCGGCGGCAGCCCTGGATCCTCGGCGCGCTTGGTTGGCATCGGGGCGATCACGGTCGCGACCGCGAGCTTCACGGCGATGGCGCCGAACAGGATCGTGAACGCACCCGCCGCGAGCACGAGGCGCGAACGGGTCCGCTCCAGCGCCGCCCGATGCGCGAGGTCCGGTGCGGTGACGCGCACGGTCTCGGCGCGCGGCGTCTCCGCGCGCGGTTCCCCGCGCGAAGGAGGAACGGAGTCCGGGTTGGGCGCGCCAGTCATCGCACCGCTCCTAGCGGCTCCCGACCGGGACCGGCGGCGCGAGCGATGAGTGGCCGTAGCCGCCGAGCGCCGAGGTGACGACGGGGGTGGGCGCGCGCGCCGCGAACAGCCCGACCTGGGTAGCACCGAGGGACGGCGCCGCGACGGGCG
The DNA here is from genome assembly GCA_963848595.1 of uncultured Alphaproteobacteria bacterium. GTDB lineage: Bacteria > Pseudomonadota > Alphaproteobacteria > Acetobacterales > Acetobacteraceae > CAWKEH01. The sequence goes on from CAWKEH010000010.1 coordinate 237,836, forward strand.
ACGCCGCGGCCCTCAGCACGGAAGCATACACCGGCTGGCGTGCCGGCGCTGCCGCGGCCGGCTCCGGTGCGGCACTGGAGGCGAGCTTGTAGGCGGGGTGCGGGCGCGCGGCGGCCCGTGACGGCGCCGGGTGGGGTTGAGGTGGCGACGGCACGCGCGCCGTTGCCGTCACGAGCGTCGGCCGCGGCGGGGCGACAACGGGGGCCGGGGCAGGCGCCGCAGCTTGCGTCGGCGTCGTGTCGGCGACCCGCACGACGTCGCCGGGCAGCGGTGCGGGCGCCTCCGCCGCGACGGGCGTCTCGGCTGGCGTCTCCGGCGGCGACGGGATTGGAATGTGGGAGGCGAGGTCAGCTGCGGCGACGAAGCGCGACGGCTGCAACGGCTGGAGCCCGAGATGCTGCCCGGCGAGCTGGTTCAGCCGGTCCGGCTCGTTGAGCAGCGCCCACTCCGCCCGCAGCATTCCGATGCGCTCCCGCGTCGCAGCGACTTGCCGCAGCGTGTGCGTGATCTGCTGGTCGAGCACCTCGGCGCGGTGCTTCGTCTGATAAAGATAGAGGCCTGACGTGCCGGCGAGCAGCAGGGTGACGAAGGTGAAGGGGCGGATCATGCGGCGTCCATGGTTTCGGGGTGAGGACGATGCAGCGGGCGAGGCAAACGGGCGAGGGCGCGCAATCGGGCGCTGCGCGCGCGAGGGTTACGCTCGGCCTCCGCCTCGGTCGGGCGCAGCGCGCGAGGCGTGAGAAGCGCGAAGTCGGCAGCAGCCGTGCTGGCGCTCGGCAGGTGACGCGACGGCCGCGGCGCGCGGCCCGAGGCATCCTGCATGAAGCGCTTGACGATGCGGTCCTCCAGCGAGTGGAAGGCGACGACGACGAGCCGGCCGCCCGGCGCAAGCAGGCTGGCTGCGGCGCGCAGCGCGCGCTCGATCTCGCCCAGTTCGTCGTTCACCCGGATGCGCAGCGCCTGGAAGCTGCGCGTCGCCGGGTCGAAGCCGGGACGCCCATTCTTAGTGCGGGCGGGAGGCATTACCGCGCGGATCACCGCGGCGAGCCGGCCGGTCGTTTCGACGGGCGCCTCGGCACGCGCCGCGACGATGGCGCGGGCAATCCGCCGGGAGTTGCGCTCCTCGCCGAGCTGGAAGAGCACGTCCGCCAGCTCACGCTCGGAGAGGCGCGCGACCAGCTCGGCCGCGGTCTCGCCGCCGCGCCCCATGCGCATGTCGAGCGGCCCGTCATGGCGGAAGGAGAAGCCGCGCGCCGCGTCGTCGAGCTGGAAGCTGGAGACGCCGATATCGAGCACCACGCCGTCGAGCCGGGTAACGCCGCGCTCGCTCAGCAGGGCCAGCATGTCGCCGAAACAGCCTTCGACGAGGTGCAGCCGGCCTGGGTGCCGGGCAGCAAGTGCTGCACCGCGCGCGATCGCCTCCGGGTCGCGGTCGATTGCCCAGAGCGTGCAGCGGGGTGCCGCTTGCAGGATCGCCTCGGCGTAGCCGCCGCCGCCAAAGGTCGCGTCGAGCAGGGTCTCGCCGTCCCGCGGGGCGAGCAGGCCGAGCACCTTGCCGAGCATGACCGGGACGTGCGTCATGCCGCGCCCCGCCCCGGCAAGGTCAGGCGGTGCTCGCGCGCGCGCTCGCGGGCCTCGGCGCGGCGCCGCTCGGCCGCTGATGGCTCCCAGATCTGGAACGTGCGGCCCAGCCCGAGGAAGGCGACCTGATCGGTGAGACCCGCATGCGCGACCAGCGACTCGGGCAGCACGATCCGGCCTTCGCGATCCGCCTCCACGGGCCAGGCATCGGCGTAGAGGGAGGCCGCGAGGTCGTCATGCGCGTCGCTGAACAGGTCGAGCCGGTCGAGCGGCGTCTCCAGCTCCTGGAACACCGCGGTCGGCCAGGCCTCGATGCAGGGGTGCGTGTGCGAGGGGCGCAGGACGAGCGACGCGGCGCCATCCTCCGATCCGTTGCGCAGCGCCGTGCGGAACGGGGCGGGCACGGAGACGCGGCCTTTGGCGTCGAGCCTGTTCAGGTGCGTGCCCATGAACGCCGCCATCGCGCCCGAACCCCTCCCTTCCCAGTCCCTGCCCTCAATGGGCCCGCCTGCCCGAAGGGACAAAGAAAGGCGCTCAGCGCTGCCTTGCCGGCACGCCGTATCTACGCCCCGCTTTGCGGAAAGCCCCGCCCCTTGGGATAACGTGGGATACCATGGGCAGAGGTGGGCGTCAAAGGGAACGTGATGCCGATACTTGCCGCAACGAGGGTTTCTCCAAATGAAACCAATGTCTTATAGGGTGAAGAAAAGATACATTAACCGCATGGCGGCAACAACACAGTATTCCTGTTATGTTCTTGTGGATAAGTCTGTGGGAAGATTCGCCAGGCGACCTGTAAGCCGGGTTCTGTCCGCCCTTCCCAGGGCGGGGCAGCCATTCCTCTGGGACGCATCTTGCGACACGTCTCACGCGGCCAACCCGGGCGGTGGGGCGGGAACGCCCCTGCGTCACGCGAGCGAACTCGCGCCGCCGACCACCCCTATTCGGCCTTGCTCCCGGTGGGGTTTACCCTGCCGCCCCCGTCGCCGGGGGCGCGGTGCGCTCTTGCCGCACCGTTTCACCCTTGCTCAGCGCCCACGTTCGCTCGAAGGTCGGGCGCTCGCGAAGGCTGGGCGGTTTGTTCTCTGTGGCACTTTCCCTAAGGTCGCCCCCGCCGGCCGTTAGCCGGCACCGTGTTCCCGTGGAGCCCGGACTTTCCTCCACCCCCTCAGGCACGCCGAACGGCACCCTGAAGACGCAGCGGCTGCCCGGCCGCCTGGCTCCTTGCCTGTGCCTCGTTGCCGGCTCGGCGTCAAGGATTTCGATAGGGCCTCGGTGCGTCCGCTGTCCGGTCCAGCATGGCCTCGAAGGCGTCGAGGATCGCGTTCACGGCCGGATTCTTGTAGGCGAACGGGCCCCCCTCGTCCTCGGGATGAACGCTCATGGTCGCGTTGGCCTCGAACACGAGGACGCGGCCGTCCGCGAGGCAGGCGAAATCGATGCCGCACCAGTCGAGGCCGATGCGCCGGCCTATGGCGCGCACGGCGTCCCAGGCAGGCGCGCCGAGCGCCGCCGCCGGATCGGCGAGAAAGCGCGCCTCTTCCTCACGCCGGGCGGAATGGGTGTCCATGCTGGCGGTCCAGTAGTGGACGAGCCAGCGGTCGCTCGCCGCGAGGTGGTAGGGCAGCACCTCGCCGCCGACGAAGATCGCGCGATACTTGCGCCACAGCCCGTCCGGCGAGCGATAATTGTGGAAGGCGGTGAGGTAGCGCTCGCTGCCCGCAGGCACGGCGGCGAGGGCGGCCTCTGACTCGATCAGGGACACTCCCTCGCCGCCGTGCCCGCCGACGGGGCGGATCAGCAGGGGCGTGCGCAATCCTGCCGAAATCGCCGCATCGGCCGGGCGGTCGTCCGCTCCGAGGCGGAGGACGGCGGGCACGACGACGCCGGGCAGGTCTCGGAGCAGGGCTGGCAGGCGGTCGCGCCGGGTCGCTGCGACGCGGTCGGGCGCGTTCAGGACGGGGCAAGCGCAGCTGGCGAGGAATGCCGACAGCGGCGGCGCCGCCGCTGCACCCTCGTCGGGATCGCCGATGGCGTTGAACACCACCTCGTAACCCGGGAATCGCGCGCTCTCGCCCGGCTGGGCGTGCTCGATGCACCACTTTATCAGCGCGTTGCGCGATCGGGGCAGCAGGTGCCGAATGGGCACGTTCCCGCTGCCCGCGACGAGCGGAACAAGGACCGTGCGCGCCGAGCCGGACTCGTATGCAGGCTCCAGGAAAAAGGATTGCCGCGCGAACGCCGCCTCCCAATGGCGCCGCGCCGCCGCGGTGTCGCCGCGGGACTCGGCGAGGGCAGCGAGATTGCGATGCGCTGCGACGAGGCCGGGATCGAGGGCGAGTGCCCGCCGCAAGCTCTGCTCGGCCAGCGCTGGCTGACCGGTGCAGGCGTAAAGCGCGCCAAGGCTCGCGTGCGCCTCCTTCAGGCACGGATCGAGCCGGATGGCCCGGTGCAGCCAGCGCTCGGCGTCCACCAACCGGTCAAGCTGCGCGCAGAGGATGCCCAGGTTGACGCACAGCCCAGCGCGGGCGGGGTCGGCGGCGAGCGCTTGCTCCCAGGCGGCTGCCGCCTCGGGGAGCTGCCCCAGGAAGCCCAGCGCCTGTCCGCGCACCTGCCAGGCATCCGCGTGAAGCGAGCTGATCCGCAGCGCCTCGTCGGCCACGGCGAGCGCCGCCCGGCTCTCCCCAGCGGCGAGGAGCGCCTGAGCCAGGCCTGCGCGGATCGCTGCGTTTGTCGGCTGCTCAGCGACGGCTGCGCGATAAAGATCGAGGACGGCTTCGCTCATCGCCGCCGAGGATCGGGGCGAAAGGTGAAGAAGACGTTTCAGCCCGTGCGAACGAGCCAGCAGAGCCCGGCGAGCCGCGCGCGCGTGCCGCGGTCGGCGAGGCCGTTGACGATTTCCGGGCGCCAGTGGCGCTGGAACGCGCGCAGCACCGCCGCGAGCGGCTCGTCGTAGCCGCCCTCAGGCGCGATCCGGTAACCGATCGCGGCCAATCCCGTTCGCACAGGACGCAGCGACGGCGGATCGGTCACGGGAGCGGCGTCGCCCAGGTGCGGCACGCCGAGCGGCCACAATCCGATGCCGCGGTCGGCGAGCTGCGCCCAGGGAAACAGCTCGCCTGGGTCCTGCTTGCGCTCGGGGGCGACGTCACTGTGCGCGACCACGTTGCCCGGTGGGATGGGATGGCGCGCCACCACCGCCCGGCACAGCGCCTCGACCGCGTCCACCTGCTCAGGCAGAAAGGCGCGGTAGCCCCACTCGTGCCCCGGATTGACGATCTCGATGCCCACGGAGCGCCCGTTCAGCGAGTTGTGCCCGCGCCAGGACGAGACGCCAGCGTGGAACGCCGCGCGCCGCTCGTCCACGAGCTGCCAAACGGCGCCGTCCTCCTCAATGACGTAGTGCGAAGAGACGCGGGCCTGCGGATCGCAGAGCCGGTCGAGTGCGGCAGCGGCGCTCTGCATCCCCGTGTAGTGCAGGACGAGCACATCCACCGGCGTGTCCGGCGGCCGCTCGGCGTGGTTCGGGCTTACCCGCTCGCGACGCCTCAAAGCCCTCTCTCGCGCTTGATCCGGTCCCAGGCCGCATTGATCCGCGCCGCCTTCTCGGCGGCGCGCTTGACGAACTCCGGCGGCACGCCGCGGGCGGCGAGGGTGTCCGGGTGGTTCTCGCGCATGAGGCGGCGCCAGGTCTGCCGCAGCTCCTCGTCGGAGGCGCCGCGCTTCACGCCGAGAACGGCGTAGGCGTCCTCGGGGCCGGGCGCCATGCGTGGCGCCGCCTGTCCGCTCGCGCGCTCCCAAGCCGCGGCGTCGAGGCCGAAGCGGGCGTGGACCCGGCGCAGCATCGCGTCCTCGGCGCGGGTCAGCGGCTTGTCGGCGCGGGCGATGGCGAAGAGCGCGGCCAGCACGTCCTCCAGCAGGCCGCGGTTGTCGAAGAAGCTCTCGCTGAGCTGAGCGGCGTAGGCGTCGTAGCCGTCGCTGCTGTCCCGCGCCTGGTCGAACAGGCGCCCCACGTCGCGCGCTGCCTCGGGCGGCACCCGGAACTGGCGCTTGAAGGCGTCTATCTCCGCGCGCACGACCGGCCCGTCGCACTTGGCGAGCTTGGCGGCGAGCACGACGACGCCGATGGCGAACACCTGATCGCGCCGCCCGAGGATCGCCGCGAGCCGCACAGGGGAGAGCGGCGAGCCGCCAAGCGAGGCCAGCCGCGGCCCGCCCTGGTCGATAGCATGGCCGAGTGCCGCACCAAGCATGGCGCCTGGCGGCCCGCCGAACGCGAAGCCTGCAACGCCGCCGAGCAGCTTTCCCCAGTAGCTCATCGCGCCAGCCTACCATCGTCGGCACGGCCACGCACGCCCTGGTGCGCTGGTTCGGTGCCGGGCTTTGTCACGGCGCCAGCATCCGCGCTACGATTGCGCGGCGCGAGAGCCAGGCCATAGCACGGGAGCGGAACGGATGAGGCAAGGGGCGTGGCTGGTCGCGGCGCTGATGACGGCTGCGTGTCTCGGCGCTAGCCCGGCAATGGCCCAGGCCGCCGCGCTATCAAGCAGGCGGTCCCCCACCCCAGCGCAACTCGTCACGGCGCAGCCCAACCCTGGCCCCGCCGTCCAGCCCTACGTCACCGACCTTGCGGAACGCAACGTCCCCTCGCGCGAGAACCTCATTGGCATGATCCGAAAGAGAATAAGATACGTTTTCGTGATCTTCAACGAAAACCACTCTTTCGACAACGAATTTGGGACATTTCCAGGTGCGAACGGCCTCTTCTCAGACGGCACGACCGCGCGCGTGGCGCCCGGCTCAACCCAAAGCTACGCCGACGTCCAAGGCAAGCCCGTGACGGTGCATCCCTTTCGCATCGGCCCCGAGCAGGACGCAACCTTCGTGGACAGCGTGGACCACAGTCACAAGGGCCTCGCCCGCAAGCTGCACGTCACGGACGGCGCCGTAGCGATGGACGGTTTCGCGGCGGACGAGTATAGCCGCTACGCCAGAAGAGGAGGCGCCGCGGGTGCGGCCATGGGCACGCAGTTCGCACGGCTCGTGATGAGCTACATAGATTGCGACACGATCCCGTTCCTCTGGCAGTATGCGAACCGCTTCGTTCTCTTCGACAACATCTTCGCCACCGAAGACACGCCGTCCACGCCTAACGCCATCGCGATGCTTGCCGGGCAGGCAGGCGAGACGCAGTGGGTCAAGCACGGCGCCCAGACCACTAGCGGAACAACGCAGGGACCGCCCCTGGTGAACGACCCGCTGCCGTTCTGGGGCTCGGCACTCGACACGACCCAGCGCAACCGCGAGCCGAGCGGCCCGCCGCGGGAGACCGGCTTGCTTCCCGCCATCGCCTCGAACCTGACCTTCGCGACCCTGCCGCTCACCTTCGCAGGCGCGGGCGTCGAGTCCGTCACGGACCAAGACCGCGCGCCCGACCTCGATCTGCCCGACATCGGTCAGGATATCCTCTTCCTCGGCACGCGCCCGGACTCGCGCGACGGTAAGCCGGTGAGCTGGCGCTGGTATCAGGAAGGCTACGACCACGAGCCGACCGACCCGGACGGCGCCGCCACGCACGCCGACTACGTCAGCCACCACGACGCGCCGCAGTATTTCGGCTACATCGTCAACAACCCGGCGCTGCAGGCCAACCTGCGCGGGGAAGGCGACTTCTTCGCCGACATCGAGCACGGGACCCTGCCAGCGGACGGCGGCGTGTTCTACATCCGCGGTGGCTTCGGCAACCTCGCCGGGCTGAAGCCGCCCATCCAGAATCCGCGTTTCCCGAATCCCGCGGGCCTCACGCCGGGCGACGTGGACGCGATCGACAAGATCAAGTCAGGGGACGACGACCATCCTAACTACAGCGACCGCCAGATCAGCGAGGCGATGGCCGCCCGCTTCGTGAACGCGGTCGCGAGCCGGCCGGAGATCTGGAGCCAGAGCGCCATCATCATAACCTATGATGAGTCGGACGGGTTCTTCGACCACGTGCCGCCCCGCATCCTCGCCTACGGACCGGACGGGCTGCCGCTCGCGCGCGGCATCCGCGTGCCGCTGATCGTGATCTCGCCGTATGCGCGCGCCCACATCGTCTCGCACGCCGAAGGCGACCACAACGCGGTGATCGAGACGATCGAGGCGATCTTCGACCTGCCGCCGCTGGCGAGTTTGCCGGACGAGTCGCAGGCGCTGCTCGCCGGGCAGGATTCGCGCTTCAACGGACCGGGCGGGTTCACCCAGTATTACCTCGGTCCGCGCGACCTCAACGGGCCGGAGACCGACGACCTGCTCTCCGCATTCGAGCCGCGCCGGCTATCGGGCGAGCTGCCGCCGCTGCCCGCATCCTACGCCCTCATCCCAGATGACGTAATAACGTCGCTGCCGCATTACGGCGGCAAAGGCTGCGCCGCGATCGGCGTGACGCCGGAGGACCGGCGCCAAGGCATCACGACCACCGTGCCGGAGCGGTTCAACACCCTGCCCGTTACGCTGCCAGCCTATAACTAGCATACCGTGCGGCGCGCATGGTTCTTGGCTGGTGTGCTGGCCGTCGTCGCGCCCGGCGCTCCGGCCTGGGCCGGCGGCGTGCTCGACCGGGTGAGAGTGCAGGGGATCGTCCGCTGCGGGGCCGAGGAGCGGCCGGGCTTCGCGTGGGTGGGTGCGGACGGCCGCATTGCCGGCCTCGCCGTTGACCTCTGCCGCGCGATCGCTGTCGCCGCCCTAGGGCCGGAGGGACGGGTCGGGTTTCGCCTTTACGAGTCGTCGCGCGACTACGATGCGGTCCGCGGCGGTGTGGACGACCTGTTCTTTCTCTCCGGCACCGAGATCGCCGACGAGAAGCTGGCGCCGAGCGTCCTGCAGGGGCCGACCGTGTTCATCGAGGCGCTGTCGCTTATGGTTCCCGAAGCGTCGTCCGTTCGGCGGCTGGAGGATCTCGCCGGGGGCTCCGTGTGCTTCATGGTGGGCAGCGGAGCGCAACGCGCGCTGGAGGCGGCGGCCGAGCAGCGGCATCTCAGCTTCGCCCGCCTCGGCTTCCAGGAGAGCGAGGAGATGCTCGACGCTTATAATGTACAGCGTTGCCGGGCGGTCGGGGGCGAGGCGACGCAGCTCGCACAGATGCGGCTGGACCCTGGCGTGAACCACCTCGTGAGCCGCATCCTGCCGCAGCCGCTGGCACTCTATCCCGTTTTCGCCGCGACCGGGACCGGCGACGGCCGGTGGTCGGCGCTCGTTGCGTGGGTGATGGACGCGCTCATGCTCGCGGACGCGCCCCAGTCCGCCTGGCACGGAGACCCGCTCCCGCTTCCTGCCGCAACCCTCAGCCTGCGGGAACACTGGCGTGAGGAGGTGATAGCCGCGCTCGGCACCTACGGCACGATGCTCCGCCGCGATCTCGGCGAGGGATCGGTGCTGAAGCTCCAGCCCGGCCCCAACGCACTCTGGCCCGCGGGCCTCCTGCTGCCGCCCTACGCGGAGTAATACCAACGGCATCAGGCTGTGACCGTCGCCCACGGGCGGGTCGCGATAGAGGCGATGCGCTCTGGGGCGGCCATGAGCGCGTTCCAGGCTGAGCAGCACGCGTCCACGATGGCGTCGTAGCTGTCGAAGACGCGGTTGGAGAGCTGGTTCTGGCGCAGGAACTGCCAGATCAGCTCCGCCGGGTTGAGTTCAGGCGCATACGGCGGCAAGGGCAGCAGGGTCAGGTTGTCCGGCCCGCGCAGCTTGCCCCCGAGCTTGTGCCACCCGGCCCCGTCCAGGACCACGACGGCGTGGGTGCCGGACAGGACCTGTTTGCCGATCTCGGTCAGGTGCAGGCTCATCGCGTCCGCGTTGGCGTAGGGCAGCACGAGCCCGGCGCCCACGCCGCGCTCGGGACACACCGCGCCGAACAGGTAGGCCCACTCGTAGCGCCGATCGCGCGGCGCGGGCGGGCGGCTGCCGCGCTCGGCCCATACGCGCGTCAACGTGCCCTGCTGGCCGACGCGGGCTTCATCCTGGAACCAGACCTCGACCGAAGCGCCCGCCTCGCGCACGGCAGCGGGCAGGGCGGCGGTCACGAGGGCGGCGAAGTCGGCCTGAAAGACGCCTGTGCCGGCGCGTCGTGGCCGGGGTGGCGTGGGCGCGTGGACAGGCGCCGGAAGCCGAGGCGCTTGAGCATCGCGCCTACGCTGCGCTCGGCCAGCACCACCCCGAAGCGGCGCTCGATCACCGCCGCCAGGTCACGGCGGCGCCAGCGTATGACGCCGTGCTCGGCCAGGCTCGGCCCCGCACGCACCAGCTCGGCAACCTCTGCCTCCTGCTCGGGACCAAGGCGCGGTTTCGGCCCGAGCTGGGGCCGGTCGGACAGCCCGGCCAGGCCCTCGGCGTTGTAGCGGTGCGCCCAGTCGCGCAGCGTCTGCCGGTCCATCCCGCACAGCGCCGCCGCCTCGCCCCGCGTGCGCCCGTCCAGCACGAGCGCCAAGGCCAGCATGCGCCGGGCCGCGTCCGCGTCACGCGTTCTCGCCGCTGCGCGCCGCAGCCCGGCTGCGTCCAGATCATCGCGCGTAATCATCACCGCTGCACTCATCGCACCCTCCGCCATGCACACCGGCAAGGAGCGAATCACGACAACGGCGACCTGGGAATCCCTCGTGAGTCAGCGGTCACTACCGCTGGTATAACATCAACGGTCGTGGACATTGACCGGTCCCGTCGACTCAGCCGTCATGCCCGGAGCAGGCCCACTGGTGTCCGGATTACGCATGATGGATAGCGAGGGAGAGTTGCGGGCACGGCGTGTCGTCCTTGAGCGGTGGTGTGCTGAGCAGGTCGCGCAGCGGTCTGCGTTGGAAGAGGGTGAGGCTGGACAGTCGGAAGAGGGCTTGGGCTGGGAGGCAGGAGCGGCCTTGGAGTTGCGCCAGCCTGACCAGCAGGTGTGCGATGATGGCAGCTATGATCTGCAAGGTCACGGCATTGCGGTTCTTGCCGATGAAATGGTGCAATCTGAGGTTCTGCTTGATCCACTTGAAGAACAGCTCGACCTCCCAGCGGCTCTTGTAGAGGTCGGCGATCGCGTCGGCTGGAGACTGCAGGTCGTTGGTCACGAGCGTCAGCACCCGACCTGTGCTGATCTGCACCGTCACCAGCCGGATCGGCTGATCGAACGGGTTCTGGCGGCTGGCGGCGAGACGCTTTGGCAGATGCCCGATCTGGTCCTTGAGGATGTGGGGTGCGGCCTTGGGCACCCGGCGGCTGCGGGTAATGCGCACCGGCGTGTTGGACTTCAGCCGGGTGACGAAGTGGCAGCCCGCGGCGGCCAGGCTCGCCCAGAACGTGAAGCAGTAATAGCCTTTGTCGAACACGTAAGTCGCGCCGGGCTCGATCGGGAAGCGCTTGGCGGCGGTCACGTCGTTGACCCGCGACGAGGTGACGGCAAAGCAGGTGGTCCGGCTGGCGAGCGGGTCGAACACGACGTGCAGCTTGACCGCGCCATCGACCGCCCAGTGCTGCACGGCTTTGCCGGCGTGGAGGCGGGTGGCGTCGATCAGGCGCAGGGCCTCGCGTCCCAGCCCAGGGGCCAGTTGGCCCACCTCGCCGCAGAGCGCAGCGGCCACGGCTTCGAACGGCGCCGTTGGCCGGACTGCGTTGGCATCACTCAGCGTCGAGCGCCGCACCGCCCCAACCCCCAAATGCGCCAGCGCCGGTTGGTGGCGCTCGAGCAGCCGAGCCAAGTCACGCATCGACCGGGCGCCGGCGAGCTGCGCCGAAATCAGCGTCACCAGATGCGCCCACTCCGTCAGGCCCCATTTGACCCGCCCCTCGACGGCCGCCTGGAACACCCGGCGCGGAAGGGACTTCATCAATTGGCCAAATACGGTAGGTTGGAACGGCATGGCTCAGGCTCCACGAGCTTCGATTTCGGACAGGTCGTCGCAAAACCCATTCGAATCAGAGCCATGTACTCTGTCCAGCCCAATCCATTCCGGACACCAGTGGACCAAGTCCGGGCATCTCCACGACTTTGGGCCGCACCGCCGTCGCGCATCGAAGACGTGGATGGCCAGGACGAGTCCGGCCATGACGGTGAAGGAATGAAAACAGGAAGCCAATCTCAAGGCGGGGCACTGAACAAGCGGTGGATGGTTTGCGTGACGGGCGGGGCGCTGGTCGTGGCCCGGGCCGGTCAGCATTCGGGGCGGCTGCTATCAGGGGGCGGCGTGCGGACGAGTGCGACCACGGCGCCGATGATGACGAACGTCTGCAAGCGAATCGTGCCGATCATTCGCTCGCTTAAGGCCGCCTGCGGCCTAATATCCTCCGGCTGCAAGTGGGGACGGCGCTAGGACCGGGTCCTATAGGGGCGATACACGGGTTCCCACACCACCGCGGCAATCGCCCGCTCCAGCGCCTCGTCGTCCGCCTGCTCCGCCAAGCCCTCCCGCATTGCCTGCCGCGCCACGGCGCGCGCTACGTGCCGGGAGAGATGGCGCATGGCGGTGACGGGCGGCAGCAGCGTGTCGTCCGGGTTCTGCCGCGACGGCGAGGCGTCGGCCAGCGCGCGGGCCGCGGCGAGGAACATCGTGTCGGAGACCCGGCGCGCCTTGCTCGCCAGGATGCCGAGGCCCATGCCGGGGAAGACGTAGGAGTTGTTGGTCTGGTCGATGTGGATCTTGCGATCCTTGACCTTGACCGGCGGGAACGGGCTGCCAGTGCCGATCACGGCGCGGCCGTCGGTCCAGGCCATGATGTCCGACGGGGTCGCCTCGCTGTCCTGCGTTGGGTTGGACAGCGGCAGCACGATCGGGCGCTTCGCATGCCGGGCCATCTCGCGCACCGCGTCCTCGGTGAAGGCGCCGCCCTGGCCGCTGACGCCGATCAGGATGGCGGGCTTGGCACCCCTGACCACGTCCAGGAGTCCGATATGGGCCGGGTCGTCGAGCGTCCAGCCGGACACGGCGTTGCGCGGCTGCACGAACGGGCGCTGATAGTCCTCCGCCTTGCCGCCCTCGAGCAGCAGGCCGTCGCGGTCGATCAGGTAGAAGCGGCGGCGTGCCTCGGCCTCGTCGAAACCCGCCTCGACCATGGCGCGTACCAGCAGGCCGGAGATGCCGACCCCGGCCGAGCCGGCGCCGACGACGGCGATGCGTTGGTCCTCGAGCTTCTGGCCGCTGACGTTCAGCGCCGCCATGATGGTGCCGGCGACCACGGCGGCGGTGCCTTGGATGTCGTCGTTGAACGTGCACAGCTTGTCGCGGTAGCGGTCGAGCAGCCGCCCGGCGTTGCGGCCGGCGAAATCCTCCCATTGCAGCAGGACGTGCGACCAGCGCCGGGATACCGTCTCGACGAAGGCCTCGACGAAGTCGTCATATGCCTGGCCGCGAACGCGCTCGTGCCGCCAGCCGATGTAGAGCGGGTCGCGGCGCAGCGCCTCGTTGTCGGTGCCGGTGTCGAGCAGGATCGGCAGGGCGGCGGAGGGATGGATGCCGCCGCAGGCGGTGTAGAGCGACAGCTTGCCTATCGGGATGCCCATGCCGCCCGCGCCTTGGTCACCCAGCCCGAGGATGCGCTCGCCGTCGGACACGACGATGACCTGCGTGCGGTCGAAATGCGAGTGGCCGAGGATCTCGTCCAGCCGGTCGCGGTGCGGCGGGCTGAGGAACAGGCCGCGCGGCTTGCGGTAGAGGCGGCTGAACTGCTGGCAGCCGGCGCCGACAGTGGGCGTATAGACGATGGGCAACATGCGCTCGATGTTGCGGGTCAGCAGCGCGTAGAACAACGTCTCGTTGTTGTCTTGCAGCTCGCGCAGGAGGGCGTAGCGGGCGAGGTCGTCCGGCTCGCGCTCGAACACCGCGAGACGCCGCTCGATTTGCTCGTCGAGCGTGCCGACATGGGGTGGCAGGAGACCGTGCAGGTGGAACTCGTCGCGCTCGGCTTCGCTGAACGCGGTGCCCTTGTTCAGGATCGGATCGGCCAGCAGCTCGTAGCTGGAGCGGTCAGGGGCGACGGCGGAGATTTGGTCGCGCTCAGCCACGGTCGGACCTCCGTTATTGTTCGGCGAACAACACGCTTCGGTGGCGGTCGGTTGCGGGTGTTGCGATCATGCTCACCCCAGCTCTTCGAGGAAGCTGGTCAGGGCTGCGTTCACCTCCTGCGGACGCTCCTGCTGAATCCAGTGCCCGGCGCCCTCGATCATCAAGGTGCGGCGCAGTCCGGGCACGGTCTGGGGCAGAGCTTCGAGGGCCTTCTGGCCCATCGGGCCGGTGATCACCACGTCCCGCGTGCCCGCGATGAACAGCGCCGGCTGGCCTATCACGGCGCCCTGCCAGGGTGCGAGCAGCTCCCAGTTGCGGTCCAGGTTGCGGTAGTAGTTCAGCCCGCCGCGGAAGCCGGTGCGCCGGTAGGCGTCCGCCATCACGGCGAGGTCGGCCTCGCCCAGCCAGGACGGCACGGACACCGGCTCGGGCACGAGGTCGAGGAAGCCGCCCTCGGGCACCATCAGCGCTTGGCCTAGGTCGCGCGTCCGCCGGCCCGATCCCACGGCGCCCAGGATGCGGCGCAGGCTGGCGGCGGGGTCGCGCTCGAACTCGGCCTCGGCGACGCCGGGCTGCTGGAAATAGAGCCAGTAGAACCGGTCCAGCCCCGCCGCGCGCAGCATCGCCAGCGGCGGCGCCGGGCCGCGCGGCCGGAAGGGAACGCTCATCGCGGCGACTGCGCGGAAGAGGTCGGGCCGGAGCAGGGCGCTGGTCCACGCGACCGAGGCACCCCAGTCGTGGCCGACGATCACCGCCTCGCGCTCGCCCAGCGCCGCCACCAGCCCGACCATGTCGCCGACGAGGTGCAGCAAGGAGTAGGCCTGCACATCCTCCGGCGCGTCGCTGCCGCCGTAGCCGCGCATGTCGGGCGCCACAGCGTGATAGCCAGCCTCAGCGAGTGCTGGAAGCTGGTGGCGCCAGGAGTGGGCGAGCTCGGGCCAGCCGTGGCAGAGCAGCACGAGCCTGCCCTCGCCCTGCTCCGTCACCCTCAGTTGGATGCCGTTCACGAGGATGTCGCGCTGCACTGCCCCTGTCATCGCCCCAGCTCCTCCTTGACCCGGCTGAGCGTGCATCTCGGCGCCGCTGAATCGCAATCTCTTTGAGTCATCCACCCGGAATGGCGCCCCGTCGCCGAGGCGACTAGGCTGCGGGCGCGGGCGATCAACCAGGGAGGATGCTGCCCATGGCCAAGGAGATTTTCTGCGCGTTCGGGGTGGACGTGGACGCGGTGGCGGGCTGGCTCGGCTCCTACGGGGGTGAGGACAGCCCGGACGACATCTCGCGCGGCCTGTTCGCCGGCGAGGTCGGCAGCCCGCGCCTGCTGCGGCTGTTCGAGCGCTTCGGCATCAAGACCACCTGGTTCATCCCCGGCCACTCGATCGAGACCTTCCCCGAGCAGATGCAGGCGGTCGCCGCGGCCGGGCACGAGATCGGCATCCACGGCTACAGCCACGAGAACCCGATCGAGATGACGCCCGAGCAGGAGGAGGCCGTGCTCGACAAGTGCATCGCGCTGGTCACCACGCTCGCCGGCCGGCGCCCGACCGGCTACGTCGCGCCCTGGTGGGAGTTCAGCCCGGTCAGCAACGAGCTGCTGCTCAAGAAGGGCATCAAGTATGATCACAGCCTGATGCACAAGGACTATGAGCCCTACTACGTGCGCGTCGGCGACCGCTGGACCAAGATCAACTACGCGAAGCAGCCGCACGAGTGGATGAAGCCCCTGGTGCGCGGCCAGGAGACCGAGCTGATCGAGATCCCGGCGAGCTGGTATCTCGACGACCTGCCGCCGATGATGTTCATCAAGAAGGCGCCGAACAGCCACGGCTTCGTCAACCCCTACGACATCGAGGCGATCTGGCGCGAGCAGTTCGACTGGGTCTATCGGGAGTATGACTACGCGGTGTTCCCGCTCACCATCCACCCCGACGTCTCGGGGCGGCCGCAGGTGCTGATGATGCTGGAGCGGCTCTACAACCACATCATCCGCCATCCCGGCGTGCGGTTCGCCACCATGGACGAGATCGCCGACGACTTCGCCCGGCGCCAGCCGCGCAAGACGTAGCATGTGCGGCCCCGATGTGCGGTCTCTGCGGCATCCTGGGTGATGGGACGCACTGGGCGGACGGCCTCGTCCGCCCCGGCGAGACGCTGCCGGCGTCGGCGGTGCCATGGCTGCGCCGCCAAGCCCGTCGGCAGCGGGTGGCGCTCGGCAATCAGGTGCTGCGCCACTACGGGCTGTCGCTGGCCGACTGGCAGGGGTCGAGCTTTTTGCTGCGGGGCCGGACGGGAGGGACCGAGATGGTCATCGGCCTCGGCGACCTCTGGGCGAAGGCGGATCGCCTCGCTGGCGAGCCACTCGACCCGCTCGACCCGGCGCTGCTGGACACGCTTGATGCCGCCTGCCGAGAGTGACGCCAGGGTTCCGGTGAACGTTCTCACCGGGTTCCTCGGCAGCGGCAAGACAACCGTGCTCCGCCACGTCCTGCGCGACCCCGCCTTCGCCGACACGGCCGTGCTCATCAACGAGTTCGGCGAGGTCGGCCTGGATCACCTGCTCGTCGGCAGCCTCGATGAGGCGCCCGTGCTGCTGGAGAGCGGCTGCATCTGCTGCTCCATCCGGGGCGACCTGAGCCGCGCCATGCGCGACCTCCAGGCGCGCCGGCAGCGCGGCGACATCCCGCCGTTCCGGCGGGTGATCGTGGAGACCACGGGGCTCGCCGACCCGGTGCCGATCCTCGTCACGGTCGCGTCCGACCTGGTGCTGCGGCGCCACTTCCGTCTCGGCAACGTGATCACCACTGTGGATGCCGTCCACGCCGAGCGCGGGCTGGAGACGCATGGCGAGGTTCTGAAGCAGGCCGCGGTCGCGGATCGGCTGCTCCTCACGAAGACCGATCTCGCGCCGGGTGCGCAGGTCGAGCGCCTGCTGGGGATGCTGCGCCGGGTCAACCCGGCGGCCGTCATAGGGGTAGCCGTGAACGGCCAGGTGGATCCCGATCTCGTCCTGCACCAGGACCTCCACGATCCTGAGGCCAAGCTGGCCGAGGTCGGGCGCTGGCTTGAGGCGCAGGGCGGCGCGGCGGCGCGGCCTGGTCACGCCACCGGCGTCGGCTCCTTCGTTCTCACCCACGACCGGCCGCTCGACTGGAATGCCTTCGGCCTGTGGTTCAGCCTCATGGTCCACCGGCACGGCGAGCGGCTCCTGCGCGTCAAGGGCATAATCGTCATCGAGGGCAGCGCCACCCCGGTCGCCGTCCACTCCGTCCAGCACCTGATGCACGCGCCCGAGCATCTGCCGGCCTGGCCGACGCAAGCGCGAACGTCGCGCCTCGTGTTCATCACGGACGGGCTAGACGGCGAGCGCGTGCAGCGGTCGTTTGAAGCGTTTTGCCGTCTGGCGCGCGCGTGAGCGGACCTACCGTCAGGCGGCCTGCTGCGCGGTGTGGCGGAACATATGGCCCCGCCACTCGTCGTCCCTCTCGGTCTTGAATTCGTGCCGCTCCTTCAGCGCGTTCGCGCGCTGGGCCGCCGGGCGGCCGCTAATCTCGTCGAAGAGCCGCTTGAGGTGCGGCATTTTGGTCCAAGCGTCCTCGCCCAGGATGAACGGCACGGCGCGTGCCCAGCCCCACACCGCCATGTCCACGATGGTGTAGGTGTCGCCGAGCACGTAGCGGTGCGTGGCGAGCCGCGCATCGAGGATGCCCCAGTGGCGCTCCGCCTCGAACAGGTAGCGCTTCACGGCGTAGTCCTTCGGCTCGGGCGCGAAGTGCCGGAAGTGCACGGCCTGGCCCGAGTAGGGGCCGACGCCGGTGGCCACGAACATCAGCCACGACAGCATCTGGCCGCGGGCGGGCAGCGTGTTCTCGGGCAGGAACTGGCCGGTCTTCTCGGCCAGATAGAGCAGGATGGCGTTGCTGTCGAAGACGGTCGCGTTCCCGTCCACGATGGCGGGGGTCTTGGCATTGGGGTTGATCGCGAGGAACTTGGGGTCGAACTGCTCGCCCTTGCCGGTATCCACGGGCAACAGCTCGTAGGGCAGGCCTGACTCCTCCAGAAACAGGGCCACCTTCGCGGGATTGGGCGAGGGGTGGTAGTAGAACTTGATCATCGCGCGTCTCCGTCCTCTGCGGGCGGCAGAGGACCCTTCGCTCGTGCCGGGCGCAAGTGACAGTGTCGTGCACCTTTCAGATTCGTTGGGTGCCTCGTTTTGGCCGCAAGAAACGGAGTGCATAGCCGTGTCGAAGCGCCTCACGTTGGCGCGTCTTCACGACGCCGTGGAAGGCCAAACTGCCACAGATACGCACGTCAGCTCCGGCTTCTAGAGTTCTGGAGCGACCGTGTCACGCGTTGGTCGAATTTGTTTCGTACAAAGACTTACACAGCGCAAACTCAATACCATCAGAGATTTGATTTCAGGGCAAGAACCGGAGTTTGTCTTCCGTCCATGCGACCTACGCTTCGTGCCGGGCCCAGTGGACGTGCCGTCGTCCGCAGGCCGCTATCCGCAACGGCAGGAAGTGGAAGAGATCCATCATGTTCAGCCAACAGGGAAGCAAGGCCGATCCAGGCCGCTGGTTCACGGATTTGCATGCGCCGCACCGCGGTCACTGCTGGGACGCCGGCTGGATGTCGGAGGCGCACCGGCTGTCGCTAGGAGCCAATCGGCCCGGAAACAGGACGACGTCGGCCAGCAATGCCAACCGTCTTCACCCGGCTCGCGCCTGAAAGGCGGCTGCGCCTCTCGCCGACAAACGGTAACTTACGAAGGAATCCATCATGTCCAAGATAGATGACAACAAGGCCATCGTGGGCCGCTGGTTCACGGATTTCTGGGGCAAGACCTGCAACCTCGGCATCGTCGACGAGATCGCCGCGCCCGACATGCTTCTGCAGTATTCGCTGCACGCGCCGCGCCGCGGCCATGACGCCATCAAGGCGTTCATGTCCGGGTTCCGCGAAGCGTTCCCAGACCTCAACTTCTGGGGCGCCGCGGACCTCATCGCTGAGGGTGACTACGTGGTCGGCCGGTGGGAAGGCGGCGGGACGCATACCGGCCCGGCATTCAGCGACTTCCTCATCGGATCGTTGCCCCCGGCAACCGGCCGGATGATGCGGTTTACCGGGACGACTGTGCTTCGGGTCGAAAATGGCAAGATCGCTGAGGAGATCGGTCTGGACGACGGCGTGACCGCTCTCCAGCAGCTCGGCCTCATGCGCGCGGTCTGATCCAAGACGCGAGCCCCGGCGGATATCGGCTGCCGACATCCGCCGGCTCCGGCCCGGGCGTCCAGTCTGGCCTCGTGGCCCCGTGGATCGCTGGGGAAGCGCCTGCGGCTTGGTCGAGTTGCGCCTGACGAGCGGCGGACGATGGCTGCTCGACGACGATGGAGTGACGCGTCTCGCCTGATTCCATCGCCGTTCTTTGGTCGCACCTGGTTTGGGTCGTTACTTGGCGATCGTTGACCGATCGGTAAGAACAGTACAACTCGTCACAAAGGGATTATTCGATATGATATCCTTCGATGTGGATGGAATGATGCCCGTTTCGTATCCTGCATTGATCAGCACCCTCGATGAGGATGGATCATTCACTCTCTCGCCGGTTCTGCCAGTGCTCATCTTCGGATTGCGAGCGACGGTTGACTTGGAGGTCAGCGCGAAAACGACGAAGAACATGATCCGCACGGGTGAATGCGTCCTCAACCTGCCGTCCGACGAATGCGCCGCGGCGGTCGACCGCCTGGCTCACCTTGCCGGCACAGCGTCGGATGCGCAGGCCGGATCAAAGCTTTGGGGCAGCAATTTCAGCCTTTGGCGCTGCCAGGTCAGCAAGGAGTTCCGAGCCGCACGGCTCACACCAGCTCCGTCGGAAGTCGTCTCGGTGCCGCGCGCCTTGGAGTGTCCGGTGCAGCTCGAAGCGGCAGTGACGGGCAGGCGGCGCTTGAACAGGGAGAAGAGCGAGTGGGGGCGCCATTCCTTGACGATCGAGGTGCGCATCCTCCGGGTCTATCTCGACCCATCAACCGTGCTTGACAATGACACCAATCGCAGCGGATCGGACAAGTGGAAGCCCCTCATGGCGCGCCTGCAAGAGGCTCATCAGTCGTCGTGAAGCCGTCCCGGCCTGGCGGCCAGTGCGAGCTGGTAACCTACGGAGGGTCAGGATGCGCCGCCAAATGGCATACCACGAAGCCGCGCCGCTCGGCCAGGATCTCGGCCACGCGCCGCCGGTGGCAGATGCACGGGTCGGCCTCGTAGCAGAGCAGGCAGCTCGGCGCCTCGGCGGCGAGCGCGGCGGCGCGGCGCAGGTCGAATTCCGCCTCCGGACTCGCCAGCCGCGCCTCCACGATCTCCCAGAACCGCGGCCACTGCTTGCGCCGATTAGCCTCCCGTCCCTCGGGCGGGGTGCCGAGGGCGCGCAGGTGGGTGTATTCGATTCCCGCCTCGGCCAAGCCTGCCGCGAGCTGGCGCTTGGAGAAGCCGGCCCGGCGCGAGAGGGGCAGGTCGCGCACGTCGAGCACCTGGGCGACTCCCGCCGCTCGCAGCGCCGCCAGGAAATCCGGCCACGCCGTCTTCTCGTAGCCGATGGTCCAGAGCGTAGTCGTCATGCCAGGCCCGCTGGCGCGGGCCGGAGCCTCAGCGCTTCAGCCCGGCATCGGCCGCCGCGTTCAAGGCGATCGAGGTCCAGTCCAGGTCACTGCGCCCCTGCGCCATGGAGACCAGGAAGCGGTCGCGCAGCAACCCGGCGAGCGGCATCGGGGTCTGGGTCTCGGCCCCCGCTGCGAGCGCGAGGTTCACGTCCTTGGCGCCGAGGGTCAGCTTGAAGCCGGGCGGCGAGAAGGCGCGGTCCAGGATGAAGCGGCCGTAGTTGGCGTAGATCGGGCAGGCGAAGATGGACTTGCTGATCAGCTCGTGGAACACCCGCGCGTCCACCCCGCTCTTCTCCAAGAGGGCGAATGCCTCGCCCATCGCCTCGGTCGCGGAGGCGATGAGGAAGTTGCCGGCGATCTTGCCGACCGGCGCCGCGTCGGGCGCCTCGCCGATATCCACGACTCCTTGGGAGAGCGCTTCCAGGATAGGGCGCACGCGGGCCTTCGCCTCGGCCGGGCCGGAGTGCAGAATCCAGAGCTTGCCCGAGGCGGCAGCGTCCGGACGGCCGAACACCGGGGCGGCGACGAAGGCGGAGCCATGCCTCTCGTGACGCTCGGCGAGCGAGCGCGCCAGCGCCGCGCTGATCGTGCTCATCGAGATGTGGGTGCCGCCCTGGCCGAGCTTGTCCAGGAAGCCGCCCTCACCGGCGGCGACGGACTCCAGCGCGGCGTCGTTGGCGACCATGGTGATGACGATGCCGCCGGGCTCCACCGCCTCCGCGGGGGTGCTGGCCCGCCGAGCGCCCCTAGCCACCAGCGGATCGGCCGCGTTCGCGGTGCGGTTGAAGACCCTTACCTGGTGGCCCGTGTCCAGCAGGCGCCCGGCGATGCCGCTGCCCATCCCACCAAGCCCGATCACGCTGATCGCACCGTCGCTCATCACGTCATCCCCTTGCGGCCCTGTCAGAGGTCCACTACGCCCGGTGCGGGTGCACGGCAACGGCTGCACATTGCTCCGCCGAGCGGCCTCGCGAACCCGTGCTTGCGCGCCGGCGCCCCGCTAGAAGCCGTAAGGCTTGTAGGAGCCGAAAACGTGCTGCTCGACGTGCGCCATCCCGCGCGCGCCATCCGGCCCGGTGAGGAAGCAGGGGAACTCGGTCGGCCCCAGGCGCTTGGCCTCGGGAAGCGATAGCAACCCCGTTTTCCCGAGGGCGGACGCGGACGGATACCGGTCGATCTCGACGACAGGGCCGGCTCCGCGATACACGCCCGCGCTGCCGCCGTCCCGCCAGCCCCCATAGTAGCCCAGGCCCTGGACGTCGGCCGGGGTTCCTGCCGCCTCGATGCGATACTCGCGCCAGGTCCCGGCGGCGTCCAGCAGGGCGAACGTGCCGCCAACGACGTTCTTGGTGCCTGGCGCATGTTCGAGACGGTGGCGGACCTCCACCAGCTTCGCCTGGGTTCCGTCCGCGAAGTCGAGGCGCCCTTCGAAGTCGAGGATCGTGCCGTCCTCTGCCTCGTGCGTGTTGAAGAAGCCGGAGTGTCCATCCACTTCGAACGGAACCCACATCCGGAAGCGGCGGCGGTCGATCTCGGACTCGTCCCGCTCGATCCCGCCGTGCCGGGTGATCGGCCCCATGCCCGACCGAACGCCCCATGAGTGATCGCGGATCGCGTGCCATCGCTCCGCGGTGATGGCCTCGCCGTCGCACTGGACCCGGCCGGTCGCCCGGCAGACCTGGGTGTAGCGCACCATGTCGTGGATCAACCGGCCGTATTTGCGGTTCCGATACGGCTCCTCCATGAAGGGCGGTCTGAGGGCGTTGAAGGTCAGCTCGAAGTCGAAGCTGCCCTCATTGCGGTGGAGGGTGAGGACGACTTCCTGCAGCGGGCGCCGGATCTCGATCCGCAGAGGGCCGACTTCGAGGTCCTGCGATCGCGGCCGAAGGGCGCGGGAAACCCGGAGCACCCGCTGTTCCCCCCCGCGCGACAGCCCGGCGAACCCGTCCATGACGTTCATGTTGGGATGCAGCCGGATGCCCGCGACGACGTAGCAGTCCGCCGCGAAGGCGCTGCAGAAGTAGCCGTCGTTGAAGTGGACGTCGGACGTCGCCGGAATGTCGAAGGGCGTCGGGTTCTGGTGGAACGGATACTCGTCGAAGTCCCGGATTTTCATCTTCGTCACCTAATCGGTTTCAGCGTCATCGGCCTGTCAGGCGGTTCACGGCATGCTGGATGTGCAGCGCGAGCAGGTCCCGCGCCTCGACGCCGAGCAGCCGCGACCGCTTGGTGTGATGCAAGGTCAGCACCCCGAAGAGAAACGAGATGTGCAGGCCGAGCTCAAGCTCGGCCTCGCGGTCACCCATCCCTCCGACCGCCTTGATCGTGTCCTTGATGAACGCGAGGATCTCTCCCGCCTTCCTGTTCGCGCGCTCGTTGAGCTCCGGCGTCAGCCCCTGCGGCTTCAGCCCCCGGAACAGATAGAGGGCGAGCGAGAGGTCGTTCGGCCGGGTCTCGTAATAGCCGAAGAACGTCTCGAGGGCGGCGCGGAAACGCTCCTCAGGTCCGGTGATCCTCGATACAGCGCGGACCAGCTCGGCATGGATCGTGTCCATCGAACTCATGAGGAGCTCGGCGTAGATCTCCTCCTTGCCGCTGAAATACGGGTAGATCGCGCCGGTCGTGACGCCGGCGGTCTTGGCGATCAGGCGGATCGAGGCCTCGTCCAGCCCTTTCGTCTCGAAGACCGACCGGGCGGCCTTGAGCACGGCGTCCCGGCGGGCGCGGATGGCGTCCTCGGCCGAGACCGGCCCAGGCGGAGAGTCCGGAGAGCGTTTCGGCTGCCGCTGCAATGCGCGCCTCTACGACTCACCGGCGTAAAGCTCGCGCAGACGCAGTTTCCAGAACTTCCCGGTTGAGGTCCGGGGTATGGCGTCGAGGAACTCGTATCGCTCGGGAAGCTGCCATTTGGCGAACCTTGTCCGTAAGTGGTCGTTCAGTGCGTCCGCCGTGGCGGAGGCGCCGGGCTTGCAGACGATGCAGGCGAGCGGCCGTTCTCGCCAGACCGGGTGCGGGATGGCGATCACGGCCGCCTCCAGGATGGCGGGATGCGCCATGAGCGCGTTCTCGAGATCCACGGAACTGATCCACTCGCCGCCGCTCTTGATCAGATCCTTCGTCCGGTCAACCAGCCGCAAGTAGCCGTCCTGGTCCCGCGTCGCGACGTCGCCGGTCCGCAGCCAGCCGTCGTCGGTATGGGTCCGCGGATCGTGCTCGCGGCCGAGATAGGACCCCGTCACGAAAGGGCCGCGGACCTGCACCTCTCCGACGCTGGTGCCGTCCGCCGGGCACTCTCCATTCTCGCCCATCAGGCGCAGCTCGACCAGGGGGACCGCGACGCCCGCGAGGCCGATCACGCGGATCTTCTCCTCTTCGGAGGCGAGGCGGCGCTCGGCCTTGACGTAGCCGATCGTGCAGATCGGCGAGGTCTCCGTCATGCCCCAAGCCTGCAGCATGGAGGCGCCCCGGTCGTGGAATGCGCGGATCAGGCTTGGCGGCGGGGCCGAGCCGCCGACGAAGGTCCGCAATCCCCGGAGCAGCGCGAACCCGCTCGGGTCGCGTTCCATCGCCTGCAGCACCGAGATCCATATCGTCGGCACGCCGAGGCTGAAGGTCGGCGGCTCCTGGCGCATGAGCGTGATGAGGTCCTCGGCGTGGAGGTGCGGACCGGGGAAGACGAACTTCGCGCCGACCATCACGCCCGCATAGGGCACGCCCCAGCACGCGGCGTGGAACATCGGCGTCGCAGGCAGGACGATGTCGCCGTTGCTGAGGCCCAGATTGTCGGGGAGGCTGGCGACGAGCGAGTGCAGCATCGCCGAGCGGTGCGAATACGCGACCCCCTTCGGCCGCCCCGTCGTGCCCGAGGTGTAGCACAGCATGATCGCGTCATCTTCCCGGTGCGGCGCCGGCTCGAACGCTTGGCCGAGATAAGGACCGATCAGCCGCTCGTAGTCGAGGTCGCCGGGACTTCCCGTTCCGTCGAAGTCGAACCAGACGACGTGGCGGAACCGGGCGCGGTTGGGCAGGCTCGAGAACAGCGGCTCCAGGATGTTGTCCACAATCAGGACCGCGTCGTCCGCGTCGTCGGCGATCCAGCCGATCTCTTCCGGGAACAGGCGCAGGTTAAGCGTGTGCATGACCGCGCCGCAGAGCGGTATGGCGAAGTAGCACTCGAGGTGGGCGTGATGGTTCCAGCACAGCGTCGCCACGCGGTCGCTGGGCTGGACGCCGAGCACCCGCAGCGCGTGGGCCAGCGCCTGCACGCGCCGGGTGAAGTCGCTGTAGCGGTGGCGGCGCAGCGTCTTGTCGGGCAGGCGGGAGACAATCTCCTGGTCCGCGAAGAGCTGCTCCGCCCGCGGGATCAGGCCGTTGATGGACAGCGGCATGGACATCATCGTCGTTTGCATGGTCCGCTCCTGCCGCGTCTCAGCCGCCGCCGGACGGCGCCTTGCCCCGCAGCGACCCGGCATACACCACGTTGCCCGGGTTCGGCTTGTCCGCGGCCGTTCCCTGGCTGTAGTCGCCGAACGGCCCGTCCCGCTCGGCGACGGCGGCCGGCACGCCGTCAGCGGCGGCCTTGGCGATGAAGCTGCGCGCCTCCGGCGTGTTGCGCATCATGCTGTCCATCACCGACCCCAGGAGCTGCGTCGAGGACAGTCCCATGTTGTCGTAGGCCTGGTTCACGACCAGCTTCATGGCGGCGAGCTGCGAGCTAGGGATGGTGGCGAGCTGGGCCGCGATCCCCCGCACCTCGTCCTGCAGCCGCTCGAACGGAACGGCGCGGTTGATCAGCCCGATATCGGCCGCCTCCCGGCCGGAGACGGGCTTTCCCAGCAGCGCCAGCTCCTTCGCCTTCGCCAGGCCCAGGCGATAGACCCACATACCCGCGTGATGGCAGCCCCACATGCGCGAGTAGGGCGTGCCGATGCGGGCGTCCTCCGACGCGACCACGATATCGGCGCAGAGCGCCATCTCGCTGCCGCCGCCGACGCACCAGCCGTGGACCTGGGCGATGACGGGCTTCGGGCTTCGCCAGAGCGACATGAACCGCGGCACCCAGCCGAGCTCCTGCGAGGTGACCATGATGAGGTCGCGCCCGGCATCCCACTCACTTTCGGTCGCGATGACGTCGTCCCACTGAGAGAAGCCGCCCGAGAAGTTGAACCCTGCGCAGAACGCTCGGCCAGCCCCTTGCAGGATGATGACCTTGACGCTCCGGTCGCGGATCGCTTGGCCGACCGCGGCCTCCAGCTCCTCCAGCATGGGCGGCACGATCGTGTTCAGGTCGTCCGGCCGGTCGAGCGTGATCACGGCCGTGCTGCCTTCCACGTCGTAGGCAATCTTCTGATACATGATCGCTCCTCTCACTCAGCCATCGCCTTCGTGTCCCCAGGCCAGCCAGGCGGCCCGCTCGATCATCTCGGCGGCACCAGTCGCGAAGCCGCGGAAATACTCGCTGACAGCCGCGCCCTCCGACCCGCGCCGGAAATTGGCCTCCATCATGGCGGCGAGGCGCCACAGGGCGAGCACTTCGTAGAAGCGCAGGTGCTCCATCGAGCGTCCCGTCTTCTCCTGGTAGCGGCGGACCATGTCCTCGCGCGTCCCGAACCCGCCGAGGCGCAGGACACTCCCGAGCTCGAACATGCGCAGCTTCGGATCGCCGGGCTGCACCCAGAACGCCGAGAGGTAGCCGACATCGACCATCTGGTCGCCGAGCGCCGCCAGCTCCCAATCCAGGACGGCGACCAGCCGCGCGGGCGCCTGCGGCGCGAACATGACGTTCCCAAGGCGGAAGTCGCTGTGGACGATGCCGGTGTAGCGCGCCGGGGGCAGGTTCGCGCGCAGCCACTCGGCCACGGCGTCGAACAGCGGCAGCTCGCGCGTGCGCGACGCCTGCCACAGGCGCACGCCCCGGGCCAGCTGGCGCTCGACGAACCCCTCCGCCCGGCCGAAATCACCGAGGCCGACAGCCTGCACGTCAACGCCGTGGAGGGCGACGAGCGCATCCACCACCTCCTCGCCGATGCGCCGCCGCTCATCCACCGGCGCGAAGGCGGCGGGCAGGTCGTCGGTCAGGACCCAGCCGTCAATATACTCCATGGCGTAGAAGGGCACACCGATCACGCTGTCATCCGCCGAGGAGGCGAGGATTTTGGGGGCGGGGACTCCCCTGAGCCGGGAGAGAACCCTGACCTCCCGCATCACGTCGTGCACGCCGGGCGGCACCGGCGGCGGCGGGGGGGAGCGCAGGACGACGCACCGGTCGCTCCGCCGCACCAGGTAGGTCAGGTTCGAGCGGCCGTCACCGATGCGGCTGACGTCGAGCGGCCCGGTCCCGAGTCCGTGGTCGTCGAGGAATCGCCGCAGCTTCTCGATTGGAATGCCTGGCTCTTGCGCCGTCTCCATGGGAGCCTCGCCGGCCTCGTGAACCCTAAGTGCGGGACTCGACGGTGACGGGACGGGGAGGCTCGGGGCGGCTGCCGTCCACGAACCGGCGCATCCCTGCCGCCGCCTCCGCGCTGAGCGCTGGCGCGTGGCACAGCCGGACCTCGAGGTCGAGGCCCTCCTGGATGGACAAGCCGAACGTGCCGAGCGCCGCCTCGCGGTCGGCCCGGATGCCGCCCTGGGAATAGCCGGCGATGTGCTCGGCGAGCTGCAAGGCCCGCGTCAGGGCCGTGCCCGCCGGCACGACCTCCTGCGCCAGGCCCATGATCAGCGCCCGGTGCGCGTCAATCTCGATACCGGTCTCGATCATGTAGAGCGCGTTGCCCAGGCCAACGACCCGCGGCAGCCGCTGCGTGCCGCCGTCCGCGAGCGACAGCCCCCAGCGCTTGTTGAGCAGGCCGAACTTCGCCCGCTCGTCAACGATGCGGAAGTCGCACCACAGGGCAAGCTCTACGCCGCCCGCGTAGCAATTGCCGTTGACGGCCGCGATGACCGGCTTGCCCGGATCGAGGCGGGCGAAGCCCATCGGGCCGGCGTCATGGGTATGCCGGTGCTCGAACAGCTCCTTCATGCCCTTGAGGTTCGCACCGGCGCAGAAGGTCCTATCGCCAGCGCCGGTCACGACGAGCACGCTGGCACTCTCGTCCTTGCCGAAGGCGATGATCGCGTCGGCAAGCTCCATCGCCAGCTCGTCGTCCACGTTGTTGTGGACCGGTTCGCGGTTCAGCATGAGCAGGGTGACGCCAGGGCGGCGCTCGATCAGCAGCTTCGACATGCTCTGTCCAACCTCCCCATCTAACGGCGTTCGTGTAACGGCGTTATTGGTAGGACCGGGCGAGTGCGCCGTCAAGTTCGCCAGGTGCGTGCCGCGATGAAACCCTCCTGGACCAAACGCCGCCGCACCCCATCTCTTGCTTATGCCCGAAGCGCCCATCCCGAAGCCTGACCTGCCGCGGCCGCCGGTGACGACGCGCGAGCGCAGCCAGCTCGAAGCCTTCCTCGTCCTGCGCCGCAACCCGCTCGAGCTCTGGGGCAAGATCGCCTACGAGCAAGACATCCTCCCCGGCCGCTTCCTCGGGCGCCGGCAGCTCATGATCAACGCGCCGGACGCGATCCGCCACGTGCTCGTCGCGAACAACGACAATTACGGCCGCAACCGAGGCACGCGGCGCGTGCTGCAGCCGCTCCTCGGCGACGGGCTTCTCCTCGCCCAAGGCGAGGCTTGGCGCCATCAGCGCCGCACCATCGCTCCGGCGCTCGCGCCGCGCACCATGCCCATCCTGGCACGCCACGTCGTCCGGGCGAGCGAAGCCAAGGAAGCGGAGCTGGCCCAGGTGGTCGGGCGTCCCGTCGAGCTGCTGCCGCAGTTTCAGACGCTCGCGCTCGCCATCGCCGGCCAGTCCATGTTCTCGCTGGAGATGACCCAGTTCGGCGCCGAGCTGCGGTCCTTGATCCTGCGCTACGGATTGAATTACGCGCGCGCGGGCTTCCTCGACTTGCTGCTGCCGCTCTCGTTCACCACGCCGCTCGACGTCCGCCGCGCCGCGTTCCGCACGGAATGGCTCCGCTTCATGGACCGCATCATCGACGCGCGGCGGCAACAGGCGCCGGAGGACCATCCGCGCGACCTATTCGACTTGCTCGACGCCGCGCGCGACCCCGAGACGGGCGCCGGCTTCGGCCACGAGCAGCTTCGCGACGAGGTCTCGACGATGATCCTCGCCGGGCACGAGACTACGTCCGTCGCCCTGTTCTGGGCATGCTACATCGCGGCGCGGCTCCCCGAGCACCAGGAGCGCATCGCCGAGGAGGCAGCCGGCGCCGACCTCTCCGCGGACAATGCCGCGGCCGCGCTTCGGATGCTGCCCCGCACGCGGGCGCATATCGACGAGACGCTGCGGCTCTATCCGCCGGCGTTCCTGATCGTGCGGGAAGCCCTGGGTCGGGACACGATCGCCGGGCGCGACATCGAACCCGGCACGGTGATCAGCATCTCGCCCTGGGTGCTGCACCGCCATCGCCGCCTCTGGCGCGACCCGGACCGCTTCGACCCGACCCGGTTCCTGCCCGGTGCCGAGCCGCCCGACCGCTACGCCTACCTACCCTTCGGGGCGGGTCCGCGCATCTGCGTCGGCGCTCAGTTCGCGCTGACCGAGGCGACGCTCGTGCTCGCCCGGCTGCTGCGCGCGTTCCGCATCGAGCTGATCGGCGGCAACGATATCGTCCCGCGCGGAAGTCATCACCACCCAGCCGGACCGCCCGGTCCGCTTCGTGCTGACCCGCCGGGCGAGCGGAGCCTAGTCCGGCGTCTTCGGGCTTCTCTGCGGGGTTACGCCTTCCGGCTGGTGCTGTTCTGGCCCGGGTCGTGGCTGTGATGCCGGTCCCGCTCGCCGCCACCGCCGGCGCGATGGCTACGGCTGTCGCTCGTGGGCGCGCCGGGCACCGGGCGGTGCTGGCTCGGACCCTCGCCTACCTGGTGGGTCTCGGGCTTGTCGTTGTTTTGCTGGCTGCTGCCGGGACCGCCGACGCTGCGGTCGGCGTGCTCGGCCTTGTGGCTCTCGTGAGACATGGTTCAGCGGTCCTGCTGGTAGCCTTGGTTGGTCGTGTTCTGGTGCATGTTGCCGGGCTCGCCCTGCTCATCCGTGTTGCTGTCGTGGGCGTGGTGCTGCGGCTCGTGCGGCTTGACTTCGTGCCCGCTTTCACCGGTGCCCTTCGGCGAGCGCGCGGCGGGCGGAACGGGAGGGAGCTGGGCTGCCATGGTGGATTCCTTTCGGGGTGACCATCACAACGGCCTAGGGCGGGGACGGGTTGCCGATCGCGCGGTCACGCCGACATAGTCACGGCGCCCGTGCTGCAGGGGGCGGCCAACCTCAGCATCACGTCCCGCTGGCGCGGCGCGCGAGCCGGGAGCGATGAGCTGGCATCAAGTGCTCGCGGGCGACATGGCAGGCTTCGCCATGTTCCTGCTCTATCGGGTGCGCTACACGGATATGGCCGCATACCGGGTACTGCGGCGCGACGCGCTGCCGCGACTCGGAATGCGCGAGACCACGTATGGCTGGAACCTGGAGATGCAGATGCGGGCGGCGAAGCTCGGTCTGCGTGTCGTGGAGGTGCCGATGCCCTACCGGCGCCGGGCCGGCGGAACCAGCAAGATCGCAGGCAGTCTGCGCGGCACGGCTCGAGCGGGAACGAAGATCGCAGCCGTGCTGGCGCGGGAGTTCGTGCGGGAAATCATGCGAGACTCGGGCGGGCGGTAGCCAGCCGGGGCGCGTT
Source organism: uncultured Alphaproteobacteria bacterium (assembly GCA_963848595.1). Classification (GTDB taxonomy): domain Bacteria; phylum Pseudomonadota; class Alphaproteobacteria; order Acetobacterales; family Acetobacteraceae; genus CAWKEH01. The sequence continues at coordinate 267,807 of CAWKEH010000010.1, forward strand.
TTGCGTCCCGACCCTGCTAGCGGATCAGCTACCGCCGCGCGCGTGCTCCATGTAGGCGCGCAGAACGGCGTTCATGCGCGTCTGATAGCCTGGCCCCTGTGCGCGGAACCATTCCAGCACGTCATGGTCGATGCGCAAGGATAGGAGCACCTTGCGCCGGCGCACGGCCGGGCTGGCGCCCGCCGGCCACGGGCCGGCAGACTGACGGTTCGGTGGGGCCACTGCGTTCAAACCTGTATCCATGACACCAGGGACCTCCGGCCCATGCCAGGGTGGGAACGATGAGCGATCAAAGGTAGGCAACGAACAAAGGGCATATAAGGATTCCTCATCCAATTCTTTGGACGTATATTAACAGATCGTGAAAGCCGGTCAACACTTTCGTTAAAAAAGGTTTCCAGCCCCACAATTCGCAGATTCCGCAGCCCTCTCAGTGATCCAAAGAGCGCGTTTCGGCGTATAGCTGCGTTCACGAGTTGGTGAACTGGCCGTTCGGAATCACCCAAGGTCCGCGAAGCGATTGGCTCATCTCGCTTTTCGCCGGCAGCTCTGATGCCGCGCCGAATGTCCTCCTAGGGATGGTCGCCGTGGTTTGGTCCTGGATCGTATCCTTCCCGGAGCTGCTCCCGCGTCATCGGCGTCTGTCGCCAGTCGCCCTGATCGTCCGTGTTCATCGCGCCGGGGAACTCGCCAAGGTTCTCCTGGATGGACGCTTCCTCGACCGGTTCGGGATGTGTCTCGGGGTTCGGAAGCTGGCCCGTCTCGCCCGCCATCTCCATGCGGACCAACTCGTCCGCGCGCTCGCGGTATTCCGGAAGCCGCCCCTCGGGCCGGCCGTCCTCCGCCCAGAGTTGCTCCGCGAGCGCCGTCACCGCCCGTTCGTGCTCGGGAGAGGGATCGAGAGGGTTCTCAGGCATCACGGCCTCCATGCGATTGGTCCGGGGCATAGCGTCGTAGGCACCACGCAGTTTATCGCGCCTGCGCGATGGTCCTGACACGATCGCGCGCTGCCGATGCGCCGTTGCTATCGCAACATGATCGTCTCCTTAGCCTCAGCGGCTCCGCATCCGCTAAACAATATCTCGTGTAGCTGCTCGGAAGACCAAGAAATGGACGGCGCCTCGCCCGAATTCGCCGTTGGCCGTCGCCCGGCGGACCCTAAGCATCATTCGGCAGGGCGTGACACGCTCTGCCGAGACGATGATGCGTTCTACTAAGACTCTCAAGCAGGCTTGCGTGGCGTAAGCTGCGCAAGCCTGCTTAGGCCCGCGCGGTCGGCGAGGGCGTGCTGAGCTGCATCCCTGCGGCTACAAGGAACAGGTGCCGACGAGGAGCGTTGCCTCGCAGCCCATCAGACCAGCCGTGAGGAAAGCCATGAACGAACCCGTCCTCAAACCTGGGCAGACCTGCTGGCGCATGGCGCGTGCCGACCGCATGGCCGTCATCGTGGATGCGGATGCTTATTTCCGATACGTGAAGGACGCGATCTTACGCGCTCAGCATTCTGTCCTGCTCATCGGCTGGGACTTCGACACGGATATCAGGCTCGACCGCGACAACCCGGAGCCGGACGTGCCGAACACGCTTGGAAACCTCCTGAACTTCGTGGTCCGGCGCAACAGGAACCTGCACGTCTATCTGCTGCGGTGGGACCTCGCCTTCCTCAAGGCTCCATTCCGGGGCACGACCCCGCTGTTCCTGATCAACTGGATCGTATCGCGGAACCTGCACCTCCACCTGGACAGCCATCATCCGGCGGAGGGATGCCATCATCAGAAGATCGCGGTGGTGGACGACGCGGTCGCCTTCTGCGGCGGCATAGATATCACGGTCGGCCGCTGGGACACGCCTGCGCACCTCGACCACGACCCGCGCCGCCACCGTCCGAGCGGCAAGCCGCACGGCCCCTGGCACGACGCGACCGTTGCGGTCCACGGCGACGCGGCGAAGGCGCTGGGCGACCTCGCCCGGCATCGCTGGTTCATGGGGGAGGGAACCCGGCTCGAGCCGCCGCCGCCGGGCCAGGTCCGCTGGCCAAAAGGACTTCGCGCCGAGTTCCACGACGTGGATATCGCGATCTCCCGCACCGAGCCGCACTACGACGGCCAGCCCGAGGTGCACGAGATCGAGGAGCTCTACCTGGCCGCTATCCGCGCTGCCCGGCGCAGCATCTACATCGAGAGCCAGTACTTCAGCGCCAGGATCATCGCCGATGCGGTCCGTGATCGTCTCGCCGAGACGGGCGGTCCCGAGGTCGTCATCATCAACCCGCGGCGGGTGGTGGGCTGGCTCGAGGAAGAGGTCATGGGCTCAGCCCGCGGCGTGCTGCTCGAGCGGCTGCGCGAGGCCGACCACGAGAAACGGCTGCGGTTCTACACGCCGGTCACGGAGGAGGGAGCGGACATCTACGTCCACGCCAAGATCCTGATCGTGGACGACACGCTGCTGCGCGTGGGCTCCTCCAACATCAACAACCGCTCGCTCGGCCTCGACACCGAATGCGACCTGGCCGTGGAGGCGCGGCCCGATGACCCGGACGCCTCGAAGAAACGTCACGCGATCCTGCAGGTGCGGGACGCGCTGCTCGCCGAGCACCTGGGCATGCCGCGCGACGAGGTACGGCGGGTCCTGGACGAGTGCGGCGGCTCGCTAGTGCAGATGCTGGACCGGCTCGTGCGCCCGCGCGGCAAGAGCTTGCGGCCGTTCCATCCGCCGAACCTCTCGGACAGGGAGCGCCGGCTCGGAGAGAGTCGACGTGCTCGACCCGCGCCGGCCGGAGCCGATGACGGAGACGTTCGTGAAGACGCTGCGCATCGTCGGGCCGCGGCACGGCGTCGCGCTCGCGCTGGGCATATTCGCGTTCGGGACAGCGGTGGCGCTTGACCTGCGCCGGCGCTGGCGCGCGTAGGCTCTCCCGAGCGACTATCCCTGGAAGCGGAGCAGCGGATGCAGCAGCACTGGCCCGGCCATCTCTGGATCGTGCGCCACGGCGAGAGCGCCGGCAACGTCGCGCGCGAAGCTGCCTTGGCCGCGAGGCTCGCGCGCATTGAAATGAGCATTCGCGACGTGGACGTGCCGCTCAGCCCGCTCGGCGAGCGTCAGGCGGACGCGCTCGGCCGCTGGTTCGCCGAGCTGCCAGCCGAGCAGCAGCCCGAGATCGTGCTCGTCTCGCCATATCTCCGCGCTCGCGAGACCGCCTCCCGCATCCACGCCCAGGGTGGCACGCCCGTGGCGCCCGGAAGGTTCGGCGTGGACGAGCGCCTGCGCGAGAAGGAGTTCGGCGTGCTCGACCTGCTCACTCGCAGGGGCATCGAGGCGACCTTCCCCGAGCAAGCCCGGTTCCGCACAATCTTAGGCAAGTTCTACCACCGTCCGCCCGGCGGCGAGAGCTGGTGCGACGTGATCCTACGCCTGCGCAGCCTGCTCGACACGATGCACCTGCACTACGCCGGGCGCCGCGTGCTGATCGTCGCGCACCAGGTCGTGGTGCTCTGCATGCGCTACCTGCTGGAGGGCATGGACGAGGCCGGCATCCTCGCCGTGGACCGCGCAGGCGACGTGGCGAACTGCGGCATCACCGAGTATGCCCCCGACCCAGCGGGCGGCCTCCGCCTCCTGCGCTACAACTTCACGGTGCCGCTGGAGCGCGAGGGCGCGCCCGTGACGGCGGCGCCGGACCACCCAGCGGCGACCTGATGGCGGCGCAGATCACGTGGACAGGAGCGCGCCTACACCACGGCGCCCAAGACATACCACATGGCGGTGCCGATCACGGCCCAGATCGGGATCGAGATGAGGATCGCTGTCACGATGGCTCGGGGCATGATTGTCTCCTGCCGCGCGGCAGCGCGGGACATGATAGTCAAGATCGCGGGTGAAGCCTCTGAGCGCTGAGGCTATGACGCAAGGGTGAACGCCCGGTTAAGGATGCCGCCGGGAGGAGGACCTCCATGCCCCGCTTCGCCCCGCGCACCGCGCTCGCCACCCACGAGGTCACCAATCAGCCGCCCGACTTCGCCGGCCGCGACCTGTGGCGGACCGACCCGGCGCTGCGCGAGGCGGCGCTGCGCGAGGGCGGCGCCTGGGTCGAGGCGCCGCTCGCCGCGCTAGGCGCGCTGGCCGGCTCCGAGCAGGTCCTGGAGTGGGGCGAGCAGGCCAACCGCTTCCCGCCCGAGCTGGTCACGTTCGACCGCTGGGGCCGGCGCCTCGACGAGGTGCGCTTCCACCCCGCCTACCACGCGCTCATGGACCTCGCGATGCGCCACCGCATCCACTCCATCGCCTGGACCGCCGGGCGGCCCGGCGGCCACGTCGCCCACGCGGCGCTCATGGCGCTGTTCAGCGAGGCCGAGCAGGGGACCATGTGCCCGGTCAGCATGACCTACGCCGCCGTGCCGGCGCTCCGCCATCAGCCGGAGGTCGCCGCGCGCTGGGTGCCCAAAATCCTGGACGGGACCTACGACGCCGCGCTGCGTCCGATCGAGGACAAGGCGGGGGCCACGGTCGGCATGGCGATGACCGAGAAGCAGGGCGGCTCGGACGTTCGCGCCAACACCACCCGCGCCGACCCCGTGGACGGCGGCGGGCCGGGCGGCGCCTACAGGCTCACCGGGCACAAATGGTTCTGCTCGGCGCCCATGTCGGACGCCTTCCTCACGCTCGCCTACGCGCCGGGCGGCCTCTCCTGCCTGCTCGTGCCGCGTATCACGCCCGACGGCGAGCGCAACGCGATCCAGATCATGCGGCTCAAGGACAAGCTCGGCAACAAGTCGAACGCCTCGTCGGAGATCGAGTATCACGGCGCGCACGCGGTGCTGCTCGGCGAGGAAGGGCGGGGTGTGGCGACGATCCTGGACATGGTCCACCACACCCGGCTCGACACCATGGCGGGGACGCTGGGGATCATGCGCATGGCGCTCGCCCAGGCCGGGCACCACGTGGCGCATCGCCGGGCGTTCCAGCGCACGCTGCTCGATCAGCCGGCGATGCGCGCCGTCGTCGCCGACCTTCAACTCGAATACGAGGCTGCCGCGGCGCTGCTCATGCGAGTCGCGCGCGCCTTCGACGCTGCTCCAGACGAGGCGGACGACGGCGAGCGCGCGCTGGCCCGGCTCGGCGTCGCGGTCGGCAAGTTCTCGCTGACGAAGCGCTGCGCCAACTTCGTCTATGAGTGCATGGAGTGCCTGGGCGGCGGCGGCTACGTCGAGGAAGGCCCGATGCCGCGGCTCTACCGCGAGGCGCCATTGAACGCGATCTGGGAGGGGTCGGGCAACGTCATCGCGCTCGACGTGCTGCGCACGCTCAGCCGCGACGCGCGGGCGCTCGCGGCCTGGCGCGTCGAGCTCGAGGCCGCGCGCGGCGGCGACCGGCACCTCGACGCGGCGGCGGAGGCGCTCCTGGGCGAGCTCACGGCGGGCACGGCCGGGGAGGGCCAGGCGCGCTGGATCGCCGAGCGCATGGCCTTGCTGCTGCAAGGAGCGCTCCTCGTGCGCTACGCTCCCGCGGCTGTGGCTGACGCCTTCTGCGCCACGCGGATCGGCGGCGAGTGGGGCCGCAGCTTCGGCACCCTTCCGCCCGGCGCCGACGTTGACGGTATCGTGGCGCGGGTCGCCGCGGAGGAGCAGGCGCCGGGCACTCTTGGCGCGGGCCCGCGTTGAAGCGTGAGAGCCGGAGGATGGACCATGCCAGACGACAAGCCGCCGAAGCCAAACGCGCCTCGGCCAGCAGGCGTACCCAAGCCGCCGCCCGAGGCCGACCTCGCCGAGGTGAGCCGCGACCAGGCGCTCATCGCGGATGAATGGGGCGATGAGCCGCCGAAGACATCATCGGAGGGCTGATCCCGCTCTGCCGACGGTGCCGATCAAGATAGTCTTCCGCGAGGGCACGCTCTCCCGCGGCGATCAGCGCCCCGGCCCGGCCCAGCTCGGTCGGCGCGCCGCCTTTGGCCAGCCGGGCGGCCTTCCGCAGACATGACAGCGCCTCGTAAAACGCCAAGTCTCGCCGGGCCGCCGGGACCGCCGTCTGGTAAGTCCGCGCAAACGCCTGGATCTCCTGGGCCATGGCTTCGCGCCGCGCCGGATCGCGGGCGGCGATGCGGTGGAGCGAGGCTAAGAACCGGCCGGCGTCCGCCGCGCAGTCGCCGACCCGCCACCCGTCCCAGTCGATGACGGTGGTCGTTTCCGCCGCGAGATACACGTGGGACGCGCCGAAATCGCCGTGCACGACGCGGGGCGCCGCTGGCGGCCACGCCGGTTGCGCCGCCGCGAGGGCGGCAAGCAGGCGGCTTGCCTCTCGGCCGAGCGTGGGCGCATCGGCGTCCAACGCCTGCGCCCAGCGCCGCGCCTTGGCCAGCGGGTCACGCAGCCGATACGCGGCCGGCAAGGGCGCGGCCGCGGCGTGGAAGGCCGCGAGCCAGCGCGCCGCCCGCTCCCCGATCCCGCCCTGGCCGCGCCGCAGCGCCACGCGGGCGGTCTCTCCAGGCGCCTCCTCCAGGAGAAGCAAGCGGAGCGTGGGCAAGTAGGCGATGGGGGCGTTGGCCTGCATAGGTCGTCCGCAGCCGAGCCCCCTGGCGCGCAGGGCCGAGAGCACCGTCGCGACGTCGCTGCGGTCGTGCGCGTAAACCTTGGCGATGAGGCTGCTCTCGGCGCCGCCCCGCCGCCGGACGGCGTAGCGCAGCGTCCAACGACTCCCCGGATGGCTGCGGAGCACCGTCACCGTCCGCACGTCCAGCACCCCTTCGCCCTGGGCCATCCAGGGGCGGGGACCCGTCGTCAGCGCGGCTTCCAAGAGCCTCGCCGCCTCGAGGGGGCGGGTCAGGCGACTCAGCTGGGGGATGGCCGGGTCGGCTGCGGGCGCGCCGCCGCTGGATCTGCCCACCGTGACTCCACCCGCCGCCCTTGATCCTCAGCCCGTTCGGAGGGAGGCGTCCGTCGCCGAGGGTGACTTCCCACTGCCGCTGCCGCCGCTTTGCCGCGAGGACGACCGGCTGCTGCTGCCTGCTGACCCGGCGCCTTGGCCCGCGGGCGGCGACTCGGGCGCAGCGGCAACGGGCTGCTCGGACACGCCAGGCGTGATGTCCAGCCGCTCTTCGGGCACCGGGGTTTCCCATCGCAGCGCCAGGCGCACGACGCTTTGCCGGCCCTCCTCCCCGGCCTCCAGCTCCAGGTCGATCCTGTCCCCCGTGCGCAGCGCGACCAGCCCCGCGCCGCTGCGTATGGTCACCCCGCCCGCGCGCAGCGCCTGCGCCAGCGCGTCCACATACGCCGCGGCTTGCTCGACCTCAGACGACGCGCGGGCGCGCACCGTCCGCCCATGGTCGCCCCGCTCCCGGTGTCCGCCGCGATAATGTCCCATGGCGTTTCTCCCTTCTGGAAATCCTAGGTGCCGTCCGCGTCAGTGTCCGCGTCATCCAATGTATCGCCGTCGTCCAATGTATCGCCGTCTTCGGCGTGCCGCCGGCCTTGACCGCCCTGGCGCACCAGCGCGCGCAGGATGCGCGCGTCCTCCGCGACGGCCGCAGGATCGTCCAACCCTCCGAGCCACGCGGCCAGCGCGCGCGTGGCCCCGGGCGCGGCATCGCCGCGCCGGCCATCCTGCGCCGCCACACCATCGACGATGCCCCGCAAGGCGGCGCGCTTGATCGCGGCCCCCTCCGCTGGAGTGATCGCCGGCCCCGGCGGCAGCACCAGCACCGGTTCCGCCCGGCGCCGCCGCACCGCCACCCCTCCGTCGCCGCCGCAAGCCGGAGATGACGCCTCGAACCCCTCGGCCGCCCCGCCAACCCCATTCCAGAGGTCCTCCAGGACGTACACGCTGCGCGGGCGCAAGAACAGCGGGTCGCCGCGGCGCAGCCTGCCTCCCAGTTCCCAGCCCGGCGCGGGCGGCCAGGATTGCTCGATCTCCAGGGGGCGGCGCGGGGTCACGTCCAGGTCGGCCAGGAATCCGCGCTTGCGCGCCCCGTTCGGGTCCTTGCTGCGCCGGCGCAGCACGAGATAGTGGCCGCTCACGACGCGTCCTGGATAGATCTGCTGGAGGCAGTCCTGAATGCTGCCGTGGATGCCGATGTCCACGAGGGTCAGGGAGGTACGCCCCGGTATGCCCTGTCCGCGCAGGTATCGGTCGAGCAGCGCGGCCTGCCTGGCATCAGCGGCGGCACCCTGCGCGAGCGGCCGTGAGACATACGCGAGCCGCACCTTGCGCGGGTGGACGCCGCGGAAGCGGCGGGGCTGGACGCGCAGGAGCGTGCGCGCCGCGAGGAAGGGGGCCAACCCGTCACGCGCGAGGCATACGGCGACACCGTTGGGCTGGCGGGCGAGCTCGTCGAGCCATTCGGCCGCGAACGCCGCGAGGGCAGGGGCGTACCGGTCCCGGCTCACCTCATACAGGCGCCGTGCCTCGCGCCCAACCAGATCTTGTCTCTTCGCTGTGCCCATCGTCTCGCCGCCTTCGCCGTCGAGATGCTTAGTCCAACGTTCATGAAACTGTCATCATTTTATCCAACTTCAGCGTTTCGGCTCGACTATGCAACGGAAATCGTATGTTCAGCGGCGGAGTCATGCCGAGAGCGCCAGGACACGCCGCATGCGCGTCGGCGCGGGCCCCGGCCTGTCGCCGCGCACCGCTACGTGGCCGCTGAAATACGTGGAGTGGGAGACATCAACCCGCGTGGCGCCGCCCGGGACCCGCATCACCGCTTGCCCTATGGCCGCGCAGGGACAACTCTTCGAGCTCAAGGCGAGCAACAGATCGAATTGGCCGGCATAGGTCCCGTCGAAGCGGCTCGTGCTCGGCGCGAGCGGCCCCAGCATCCCGTTCGCGCAGGATGCGGTGGCGAGGAGCAAAGTGAGAGCGGTCGCGCGTCGTCCTTCCGTCAGAGATCCAGGCTCTGCGGGAGGATGACGAGGTCCCGGATTGTGACGTTCCTCGGCCGAGTGAGCATGAACATCACGGCGGCCGCGACCTCCTCGGGCTGCATGAGGCTCCCGGCCGCCAGCGCGTCGTCAAGCTTCGCCTTCGGCCAGTCGCTCAATAGGGCCGTTACCACGGGGCCGGGCTGCACCGCGCCGACCCGGATTCCGTGCTTGGCGACCTGCCGCCTGAGCGTGTGAACGAAGGCCTGGATCGCGTGCTTCGACGCCGTGTAGACCGGCTCCACGACGACCGGGACGACGCCGGCCACCGAGCTGGTCACGATGATGTCGCCGGTGCCGCGCTCGACCATGTGCGGCAGGACGGCATGGATGGAGCGGAAGGCGGCGTTGACGTTCAGGTTCAACATGCGGTCCCAGGCGTCGGGGTCGCCTCCCAGGACATCGCCCCCGACATATGATCCCGCGTTGGCGTGGAAGATGTCCAGTTGGCCGGCCTTCTCCAGGATCTGCGGCATCATGCCGGCGACACTCTTCGGATCGAGCAGATTGACGACCAAAGGGATCGCCTGGGGCCCAAGCTCCGAGCAAACGCTCCCCAACTTGCCCTCGGCATAGTCGATGAGCACGACGGATGCGCCTGCGCCTAGGACGGCCTTGGCGCATTCGAGGCCGATGCCCGACGCAGCGCCGGTGATCGCCGCAACCTTACCCGACAGTTCCTGGCCCACGTCTGAACTCCATCAATCGAGCGTTGTCGTAAGCGGCGTGAAAGGGCGCCGCCTCGCGCGGCGACGGGGCACCGCGCGAGGAGCGGAGGCTGTGCTCAGGCGCGGCCGTGGGACACGCGCGACCGGCGCGCCAGCGAGTTGACGATCACCGCGATGGCCAGCACGCCGCCGGTGATCATGTACCGGAGCGAGGATGACAGATCGAGCAAGGTCAGCCCGCTCGCGATGGACTGGATCACGATGATGCCGAGGAGCGCCGAGTAGGCGCTGCCACGGCCGCCGAACAGGCTGGTGCCGCCGATCACGGCCGCAGCGATCGCGTTCAGGTTGACGTCCCCGGTGCCGGCCTGCTGGCTCGCGGAGGCGAGACGGGCGGACGACAGCACGCCGCCGAGCGCCGCGAGCGTCGAGCATAGCACGAAGGCGCTCATGTAGATGCCGCGCACGTTGATGCCGGCGCGCCGCGCGGCTTCCCGATTGCCGCCAACGGCTGTCATCGAGCGGCCCCACTTGGTCCGCTTGAGCGCGTAGTTCATCGCCACCACGAGCGCCACGAACAAACCGAACATCCAAGGGATGCCGCGGTCCTGGTTGAGGTAATAGACGACGAGTTCGAGGGCGACCGTGAACACGAGCGCGCGGGATAGGATCCCAGCCAGCGACGGCGGCGTCAGGCCCGCCTCGCGACGCCGGGCGGCCGTCCGGTAGCCGGTCGCGAAGATGGCGATCCCGGCGATCAGCACCAGCGCGTAGGACACGATGTGCGGCATGACGAGCGTCTGGCCGAAGTTCACGACCGGCGAGCCATAGGGCAGGTTGATCGAGCCGGTCGGCCCGAGGATGTAGAGCTGCAATCCGAGGATCGCGAGCAGGCCCGCGAGGGTCGAGACGAAGCTCGGCATCCCCAGGCGGTTGAACAGCACGGCGTAGATCATGCCCATCACGCCGCCGGCCACGAGCGCCGCCAGGATCGCGATCCAGACCGGCCAGCCGCCGTTTACCCAAAGCACACCGACGAGCGCCGAGGCAAAGCCGCTGACCGAGCCGACCGAGAGGTCGATCTCCCCGACCATCAGGATGCAGACGATGCCGAGGGCGATGACGCCGACCGTGGAGCAGTCGAACAGCAGGTTGACGAGATTGTTGCTCGACAGGAAGACCGGGTTGAGGGTCTGGAACACCGTCCAGATGATCGCGAGCCCGACGACGACTGGCAGCGACCCGAGGTCGCCCGACCGGACCCGGTCGAGGAAGCCGCGGACGGCGCCGCCGACCCCGGTGTCGTGCCGGACGCGGACGTCGGCGCGGTCGAGGGCAGGCGCTGCCGGGTTGGTTTCGCTGGTCATACTGTCGCCTCCCCCGTGAGATCCCGCGTGGCATCCCTTTGGGCTTGACGCCGCCCGGACCGGCGCGAGACCGCGTTGTCGGAGGCACCCGTTATGGCGCTGACCAGTTCCTGGTTCGAGGTGTGCGGGTAGAAGATGCCGTTGTTGCGCCCGAGCCGCAGCACGACGATCCGGTCCGCGACGGCGCGGACGTCCTCCATGTTGTGGCTGATCATGATCACCCCGAGGCCGCGGTCGCGGACGCGCTCGATGAGGTTCAGCACCTCGGCGGTCTGCGCGACGCCGAGGGCCGCGGTCGGCTCATCCAGCATGATGAGCTTCGGCTCGAGCAAGAGCGAGCGGGCGATCGCCACCGTCTGGCGCTGACCGCCAGAGAGGGACGCGATCGGCTCGCGGACGCTGGGGATGCGGGCCGACAGCTCGTTCAGGAGCTTCCAGGCCCGGATCTCCATGGAGACCTCGTCGAGCGCGTAGGGCTGCATCTCCTTGCCGAGGAAGATGTTCGCGACGACGTCGAGGTTCTCGCAGAGTGCGAGGTCCTGGAAGACGGTCGCGATGCCGAGCGACAGGGCGTCGTTGGGGCCGGCGAGCGTCACGGGCTGGCCGCGGAACGTCATGGTGCCGCTGGTCGGCTGGTGCACGCCGGCCAGGACCTTGACCAGGGTCGATTTGCCGGCGCCGTTGTCGCCGACGAGGGCCACGACCTCGCCGGCGTGGATGTCGAGGTCGATGTCGGCCAGGGCCGAGACCGCGCCGAAATGCTTGCCGATGCCGCGCAGGCTGAGCACTGCTTCGCCTGCTGGCGCCGTCGCTTGCCCCGGCGTTCCTTGCGATAGGTCGGTCATCCGTGCGAGCCCTCCTGAGTTCAGGCGTGATCGGTCGGGGACCGCCCGCCATGAAGAGCAGACGGTCCTGGTTGAACGAGGCTCAGGGCGTGATGCCGAGCTTCTTGCAATCCGCGGCGTAGCGCCCGGTGCAGAGCACCGAGGCCGGCTCGATCGGCTTGCCAGCGATGTCCTTGTCAACGATCTCGGCCTTAAGATTCTGGGCGGTCACCAGCGTCGGCGTGAACAGCCGCGTCGGCGTGCCGAACAGCGTGGTGTCGGGCTTGGGAGTCTGGCCCTCGAGGAGTGCCACCGCGACGTCCGCCGCAGCACCACCGACGATCTCGCTCGGCTTCGAGATCGTGTTGTATTGGTCGCCCGCGATGATGAGCTGCAGCCCGGCGATGGTGGCGTCATTGCCGGTGACGGGCGGGACCGGGTTGACGCCCGCCGCCTTGAAGGCCGCAATCGCGCCGCCCGCGGTGCCGTCGTTGGCCGCGACCACGCCCACGATCTTCTTGCCGAAGCGCGAGACCTGGCCGGACACCCACTGCTGGGCCTTGGGCGGCAGCCAGTCCGGGCGTGTCATACTCGGCCAGCGTGGCGTAGCCGCCGTCGGCAAGGCCCTCGTGGATGCCTTTCTTGATCAGGCCCGCGGCCGCGTCGGTCGGCGAGCCGTTGACTTCGAGCAGCCCGACGCCGCTCGTCGGCACGTTGGTCGCCTTGAGGTGATCCACCAGCGACTTAGCGATCGTCTTGCCGATCTCCTCGTTGTTGAAGGAGACGTAGAAGTTGGCCTGCGCCGAGGGGATCGGCCGGTCGTAGGCAATCACCTTGATGCCCTGGGCCTGGGCCTGATGGACCAGGGAGGCCGCGGCGGTCGAATTCGACGGGGTCGAGCACGATCGCCTTGGCGCCCTGCGACACGACGGAGTTGAATTGCTGCTGCTGGCGCGAGGCGTCGCCGTCCGCGTTCTGGTAGAGCACCTTGCAGCTCGGGCAAAGCTTCTTCATCTCGGCCACGAAGCCGGGATGGTCGTGCTCCTCGTAGCGGGTCGAGCCCTGGTCGGGCATGAGGAACGCCACGGTCACGTTGGAGAGGGTCGCGGCGGATGCCCCCGTCCCGCAGAGGGATGTCCCGCCGAGGAGGCCGAAGGCGAGCGCCGCCGCGGCCCCGGTTCCCAGCGTTGGCGTTTTCAACATCGGCGCCTTGGTAAACCGGATCATCGATGTTTCCTCCTCGTCGGCCGAAGCCGGCCCGTTCGCGTTCGTCGGATGCTGAGCGGCGGCGCGCGAACGCTTGGCCGCGCCGCCGAGATCTCTGGGTCCGTCAGGCCGCGCGGGCGAAGCGCCGGCCGCCGCGCCAGAGGGCGCGGAACTTGGATGGCGGCATGTTCTTCGCGGCCAGGAATTGCCGGTTGAAGTTCGACACGTTGTTAAACCCGACCGCGTAGCAGATGTCAGTGACCGTCAGATCGGCCTGGCTCAGATGCTGGCAGGCGAGCTCGATGCGGAGCGAGTTGACGTATTGGACGAAGGTCATGCCCGTGTGCTTGCGGAACGAGCGCGAGAACGTGCTGACGCTCTGCCGGCTGAGCTTGGCGAGATCGGTCTCGCTGAGATCGCCGGTGAAATTGCGCCCGATGTGCTGGAGCACCAGGTTCATGGTCGTCGAGAGATAGGCCGACGGGTTCGGCTGGAAGCCGATGCTGGCGAGCGGGGTCCGCTGCTCGGCATGGCCGAGCAGGTCGAGGATCTCGATAAAGATCGCGATGCGGCGCGCGCCTGCTGCTTCGAGCAGGCCGCGCATCAGAGGCCCGACGCGCTCGGCCACTCCCGCGTCGAAGCGGATGCCCCGGAACGCCTCGTTGAGGAGCGGTTGGGCGAAGCGAAGCTCCGGGAACGTCGCCATGCAGGCGGTGATGAACTCGCGGGTGAACTGGAGGACGAGGCAGCGCTCCTCGACGCTCTCGCCTTCGGGGATGTCGCTGATCCAGTTGTGCGGCAGGTTGGGGCCGACGAGGACGAGGTCGCCAGCGCGGAAGGGGCCGATATCGTCGCCAACGTAGCGGTCGCCCTCGGTCGCCGTGACGAGGTGCAGCTCGTATTCCGGGTGGAAGTGCCACCGGACCGTTCGAAACGGGTAACCGTGCGACCAGATCTTGAAGGACTGGTCGTCGCGCACCTGCACCAATTCCAGGTCGGGTTCCACCTCCAGACTCCTCCCAGCCGCTGCATTCTCCTCGCGCGACCGCCCTGCAGCGGCACCACGCTAGCGATGCAGGTCGTCTTTGTCGGACGAAGCCCCGCGTCGGCGGCGCTGCTCGGCGCCGCGTGGACTACGGGCGGACCCGTCCAGTTGAAGGCAGAGGTAATCTATACAAAACTGCCCAACAACACGCTTTACGGCGCAACATTGATACTTTTTTGCCGATTCGGCACGGGGCTCGATGGTCTGGCGGTCACGAGGCAGCCCGCGCCGCGGGCTGCCTCGCCAAGCGGACCTGATATTGGCAGAGTCCGACGCCGCCGGCGGCGTAAACTCCTCCCGCGATCCGGCCATTGATGACGGCATAACGGCCCTGACCGCTGATCAAGGTGAGGGCACCGTCGGGGCCGACGCGACCGCTGAAATACGTGGCCTGGGAGACGTCAACCCGCGCGACGCCGCCCCGGATCCGCATCACCGCTTGCCCCGTGGCCGCGTAGGGACAGCTCTGCGGGCTCAACGCGAGCTGCAGGTCGAACGGGCCGGCGTAGGTCCCGTCGAAGGGGCTCGCGCCCGGCCCCGACATCCCGTTCGCGCAGGCTGCGGTGGCGAGGAGCACTATGAGAGCGGTCGCGCGTGCCGGCGTCATGGTTCCTCTCCCTCTTCGCCGCTGGGTCCCGGAACATTCTTGAGCCACACGCGCAGCCTCGTCCAGCGCCGCCTCGCGTTGCCGTTCCTGACCGCGATGGCCAGCGCCCGGCGGCTGCCCACGAGCACGACGAGCTGCTTGCCCCGCGTCAGCCCGGTGTAGAGCAGGTTGCGCGCGAGCATCGCATAGTGCTGCGTCGTGAGCGGGATGACCACGGCGGGATACTCGGACCCCTGCGCCTTGTGGATCGTGGTGGCGAAGGCCAAGGTCAGCTCGTCCAGCTCGCCGAGCGCGTAGTCCACCGCTCGCCCGTCGAACTCGACCGCCAGCTCGCCCGCCTCCGCGTCCACGGCCCGCACCACGCCAAGGTCGCCGTTGAACACCTCGCGCTCGTAGCTGTTCGCGACCTGCATGACCTTGTCGCCCGGCCCGAAGCTCCAGCCGAACCGCTCGACGCGCGCCTCGCCCTCGCGCGCCGGGTTGAGCGCCTGCTGCAGCTCGCCGTTGAGCGCCCGCGCGCCGAGCCGGCCGCGGTTCATCGGGCACAGCACCTGCACGTCGCGCACCGGATCGAGGCCGAAGCGCGCCGGGATGCGGCTAGTCACGACGGTCAGCAGCTTGCGGGCCGCGGTATCGGGATCATCCGCCTCCACGAAGTACAGGTCGCTTCCCTCGACGAACTCCAGGTCGGGCATCCGCCCCTGCCGGACCCGGTGCGCCTCGGTGACGATCCGGCTCCCCGCCGCCTGCCGGAACACCTCGATCAGGCGCACGACTGGCACCGCGCCGCTCGCGATCACGTCGGCCAGCACCTGCCCCGGTCCCACCGAGGGAAGCTGGTCCGCATCGCCCACCAGCAGCAGGGCCGCGTGACCCGGCAGGGCGCGCAGCAGGGCGCGCATCAGCGGCACGTCCACCATGCTCGTCTCGTCCACGACGAGCAGGTCGCAGCCGAGCGGGCGCTCCTCGCCGCGCTTGAAGCCGCCCGTCCTCGGATCGGCCTCCAGCAGGCGATGGATAGTGCGCGCCTCCAGCCCCGTGCTCTCACTCAGGCGCTTCGCGGCGCGGCCGGTCGGCGCGCAGAGGGCGACCTCGACGCCCTTGGCCCGCAGCGCGTGCAGGATTGAGCGGACCAACGTGGTCTTGCCGACGCCTGGGCCGCCAGTGATCACCAGCGCCTTGGACCGGAGGGCGAGCGCGAGGGCCTCCCGCTGGCTGGGCGCGAGCGCCACGCCCGTTTCCGCCTCGACCCAGGGGATGGTGCGCGCCGGGTCGATCTCGCCCCAGGGCGGGACGCTGCCCGCGACTGCCCGCAGCCGCCCGGCGATCTCGCGCTCCGCCCGATACAGCCCGGCGAGGAAGATGCAGCGCCGCTCCTCCACGGTGTCGGCGACCACCTCGCCCTCGACCAGCTCGAGGGCGAGCGCCTGCTCGACGAGGGGCGGGTCCACGTCCAGCAAGTCGCAGGCGAGCTGGACCAGCTCCTCCTCGGGCAGGCCGCAATGGCCCTCGTCCATGGCGGTCGCTAGCGCGAAGGAGATGCCGGCCCGCACCCGCACGCCCGCGTCCCGCGCGATGCCGAGATTGGCCGCGATACGGTCGGCGGTGCGGAAGCCGATGCCGCGGATGTCGCGGGCGAGCCGATACGGGTTCTCGGCGACGACGCGCACAGCGTTCCCGCCGTAGGTCTTGTAGATCCGCACGGCGCGCGAGGTGCCGACCCCGTGCTCGTGCAGGAACAGCATGATCTCGCGCACGGCCTTCTGCTCGGCCCAGCCAGCCGCGATCCGCGCCACGCGCTTGGGGCCGATGCCGGCGACCTCGCGCAGCCGCTCCGGGTCCTGCTCAATCAGGTCGAGCACGGCCTCGCCGAAGGCGCCGACCAGCTTCTTGGCATAGACGGGACCGACGCCGCGGATCATGCCTGAGCCGAGATACTTCTCGACGCCCTCGGCCGTGGTCGGCGGCGTGGCGCGCAGCGAGTTGGCCTTGAACTGCGGCCCGTGCTGGCGGTCGTGGACCCAGGCGCCCGCGGCGCTCACCCACTCGCCCGCGTTAATCGACGCGGCGTAACCAACGATTGTGAGCAGGTCGCGCCGCCCCCGCGCCTTCACGCGCAGCACGCAGAAGCCGCTCTCCGCGCTGTGGAACGTGACGCGCTCGACCAAGCCCGCGACGATCTCGGTCGGGGGCGCTGGGGCGGAGAGGGAGGTGGTAAGGGCGGTCATGGTGCGGACAGGGCGGATATGGGGGTTTGGCGCGCCGGGTGGAGTCGAGCCGGGCTTATGCGGACAACGTTCGGATGCTATCTAGGCTACCATGGACACGAACCCGTCACCCGCTTCCGAGCCGCGCAGCGAACACATTGACATCCGTGCTACGCCGTCAGCCAAGCGTTTGCTTCAGCACGCCGCTGCCGCCCGCGCCAAAACAGTGAGCGAATTCCTGCTGGACAGCGGCATGGCTGCCGCCGCCGAAGCGCTCGCGGATCGTACCCACTTCGTGCTCGACGCAGACGCGTTCCAGCGCTTCGTGGAACGCCTCGACGCTCCGCCCGTGCCCTCTGCTGCGCTTCGCCGCCTGATGCGAACGGAAGTGCCCTGAGACTTCGCCGGCCACTTCGCGGCGAGGCCTGGCTAACTGAATGACAACCCTATCTGCCTCGCTGCGGCTGCGGCCGACACGCATCGGGTTTCTCGTGCGGCCAGACGATATGGCGGCCGTGCGGCAGATCATGCAGGTCTGTACCTGCCTTTGGGGAGGAGTCTACAACCCGATTATCCCAGTCTGCACCACATTGCCGGATTCCTGGCGCGATTCGTCATTCTGCGACAAAACGGGCCTTCAGCTCGCCCATGGCTATATCAAGTTCTTCGAGCCGGACGTCTTTGTTGAAGCACAGGACGGCTTAGCCGCCGAAGTTGGGCTGCTTGACAGCCAGCTCGAGTATGGCGAGCCCCGCACGATCCCCATTGATGTGTTTTCCGATGCTAACCCCGACCGGGGGCCGCGCCCGTTTGGGACCAGCATTCTGCACGTCTACCGGAGCCTTTACGAACGTGAGTTCCGATTCGTATCCCGCGACGGGAGTCGCGTTGCAGCGGTCAGCACGGCTGGCAATGATGGTGCGTTTGTAGAGGCGGTCTTCGGCGGCTTCCCCGCGGATGGGCAGCTTGCGGCGCTGCAAAAAGCCTACGTCAATGCCTTCAAGCCGGCTGAAGTTTCCGCTGACGCGGCAGGGTTCGTCAAAATCATCAGGGAAGGATTTCGCTCTCCCCTCCATTTCACGAGGGAGGACCTGACGCGCGATTATGGAGGTTTCAGCCGCGATGAACCGACTTTGTTCGTCGTTGATCCCGACAGTCCGTTCGACCTTATCGATTTTTGGAACTCTCGGTTGTTCCGCTCCTTTGTGCTGCCGATCAGTACACGGTGGTTTCATGGCAGCCGCGATTTCTTGGTCGAGTTCCTCAAGGACAACTACCGGCCGCTGCCGCGAAACCCTAATGGCGTGATGATAATTCCGACCATTCAGTTCGGCCGTTCAATCGGCGAAAAGCGGGCAAAGGTTTTGGTCGAGGAAGCCGGTCTGAGTGCATTGCGTGATTGCCGGTGGGCATTCAAGCTTTGGTATGATGGCATCTGGGACGATGATACCGACGACCGTATCGCACGCCCGCAGCCGGTACTTGTGACGGCCGCAGAGGCCGATCATGAGTTGACGGTCTCCGGTGATGGCGAGCCGAGCATCCGCTTCCCCGACCTGGCCCCTGAATTCGCGCCGCAGCACGACAACAGTTCGGCGCGGTGGGTGAACGTGCTGCGGCTGCAAAACTACGGCGATGACAGGCTCGCCTTAATGTTGCCGTCGAGCTTTACCGAGGTGCAGGGGTGGCAATTCAGGGCCGGTGATCCCGCTTTTGTGGCGCGCGAAGGCTTTATCCTGCCACAGCGTTATAAGGGAATGCGTCACTACTTTCGATTGCTGAGTGGCACAGATGCCGTGATCGCTTGGCTGAGCGCACACGGCATCGAGGCAAGTCCGTCAGATCCCGGGCGCATTGCCGAGCAGGTTCTTCTTTCGGTAGGCGGCGTTCGTCGCGCAGTACTGCTGGCCGATCGCCGCACGCTGAAGCTTCTGGATCAGATGGCGAAGAGCGTGCGCAAGCGTGCCGACAGCACAATCGAGGAGCTCGAAAATCGCGCGGTCAGCGTTAAAAATTGGGAAGAGCTTGTGCATCGGCGCAAGAACGGCGGTTCTCACCCGTGGATCAACCTGGATGCGTTTATCAAGTCAAACGTGCTGAAGCTCGGCTTGTCAGTCACGTGCCCGAATTGTTTGAAAAAAAATTGGATCGGCCTCTCGACGATGCGCGAGCAGCTGACGTGCGAGCGATGTCTTAAGCCATTCTCCTTTCCGCAGGGAACGCTCAACTTTAAGAAAACGCCCTGGCAGTATCGTGTTGTCGGGCCGTTCAGTGTTCCCGATTTTGCCGGCGGCGCGTATGCGACCGTGCTTGCGCTTCGGGCTCTCGCGGACATGGTTGCTGTCGGCGACGCTGAACTGACGTACGCGACGGGGCTCGAATTCGCTGGCATTGGCCCGCTGCCCATGGAGGTCGATTTCACATGCTGGTATCGCCGACGTGCCATATTCGGCCGCAGCGAAGAGCCGGTGCTGGCCTTTGGCGAAGCAAAGAGCTTTGCGACCGAAGGCTTCAAGAGCGCCGATATCAAACGGATGTCGAAGGTCGCAGAGAAGTTTCCCGGCGCATTCATTGTGTTCGCCACGCTCAAGGACGAGCTGAGCGACATGGAGAGATCGTCCATCGGGGAACTGGCGATGCGGGGCCGCACCCGGCTCGAAAACGGACAGCCTCAATCGCCGGTGATCGTGCTGACGGGCACCGAGCTATTTGCATCATGGCATCTCCACCACACCTGGAAGGAGAAGGGCGGTATGCATGCGCGCCTTGCGGAGCCGTCCATCCTGCGCCTCGATAATCTGTGGACCCTGGCGGAGCTAACACAGCAGCTCTACCTCGGTTTGCCCGATCCTTGGGCACATCTCCGGCAATCGCCGCCGATGGCAACACCGTAATCAAGACCGGAAACGTAGCGAGCCGCAGGGACCAAGTCTCACCCCGCCCGCAACCCCCCGTCCACGTCGAGGCACACCCCGTTGATCATCGCGGCCTCGTCGCCGAGCAGGAAGCACACCGCGTCCGCGACCTCGCGCGGCTGCACGAAGCGGCGCATGGGGATGCGCGCCTGCATCGGCCCTGCCTTCGCCGGGTCGGACCAGGCCAGCTCCGCCATCGGCGTCAGCGTGACGGTCGGGTTGACGCTGTTGGTGCGGATGCCGTGCTCGCCCCACTCCACCGCGAGCACGCGGGTGATCGCGTCCATCCCGGCCTTGGACGCGCAATAGGCGGCATGGTCGCGCAGGCCAACACTGGCCGCGATGCTGGACAGGTTGACAATGGCGCCCCGCTCGCTGCGGCTGACCAAGTCGCCCGCCACGACCTGCGCCATGCGCAGCGCCGCCCAGGTGTTCACCCGCAGCACGCGGAAGAAGCCCGCCTCACCCGTCTCCAGCGCCGACTCCAGGAGCGCGACGCCGGCGTTGTTGACCAGGAGCTGGAACGGGAGCGCCCGGCGCACCGCCTCAGCCGCCGCCTCCGTATCCTCCAGATCCGCCTGGATCGTCTCGCAGCCCGTCTCCTCGCGCAGCGAGTCGAGATCGGCCTGCGTGCGGCTGAGCGCGGTCACGGCGGCGCCGCGGTCGCGGAGTGCTGCGACCAGCTCCCGCCCGATGCCCTTCCCGGCGCCCGTGACGAGCGCGCGCCTGCCCTCGAAGCTCATCTACTTCACCGCCCCCATCGTCAGCCCACGCGCCATATACTTGTGCACGGCGACGCCGCCCAGGATCACCGGGGCGCAGACCAGGGTCGCCGCCGCCATCACCTTCGGCCACGGAATCTCGTAGCCGCCGAGGTAGGCGAGCACGATGGTCGGCGCCGTGCGCGAATCCTCGGCGGGCGTCAGGATGAAGGCGTAGAGCAAGTCGTTCCAGGCGAAGATGCCGGCGAGGATGGCCGAGACCGCGATGCCGGGCTTCACGAGCGGCAGGCAGATGCGCAGGAAGATGCCGAGCCGCCCGAGGCCGTCGAGCTGCGCGGCCTCCTCCAGGGCCACGGGCACGGCGCGGAACTGGTCCACCATCAGCCAGACGACCAGGGGCACGATGAACACCTGATAGACCAGGACGAGCACGAGCAGGTTGTTGATGAGGTGCAGCGCCGCCGCCGTGAGGTAGAACGGGATCAAGACCACGACGGGAACGAGCATCCAGTTCGTGACATACCAGAACCACACGTCCCGCCGCCCGCGGAACTGGTAGCGGGCGATGCCGTAGGCGGCCGGCGCCCCGACGAGCAAGCCGAGCGCCACGGCGCAGGCGGTCACGATCACCGAGTTGAGCAGGGCGCGCAGCACGCCGGTGTCCTCAATGGCGGCGACGTAGGCGGCGAGCGTGGGAGTCCAGACCCAGGCCGGCGGGATCTGGAAGAGCTGCGCCTCGGTCTTGAAGGACGCCGAGACCATCCAGTACACCGGGAACAGGATCGCGGCCAGGATCAGCACGATCCCTGCGGCGTGGAGCGCACGGAGAAGGGCGTCGCGCATCCTAGTCGATCTCGCGGTAGAAGACGCGGATGTAGATCCGCGCGAGCACGATGGAGAGCACGAGCAGCAGGATGCTCTCCGCCGACGACACGCCGATGTCGAAGCCGCGGAAGGCGAGGCGCTCGACCTGCATGATGGCGGTTTCGGTCGCGGTGCCGGGGCCGCCCTTCTCGATGGTGTAGATCGTGTCGAATTCCTTGATCGTGAACGCAGTCTGGAACACGAGTGCGGCCGTGATGCCGGGCCGCATGTAGGGCAGCACGACGCCGCGGAAGCGCGGCCACCAGCGCTCCGTCTCCAGCATCGCGGCTTCCTCGATGTCCTTCGGCACGGTGGATAGGCTCGCCGACAGCACGAGTGCCACGAAGGGGGTCCACTCCCAGACCTGGACGATCAGCACCGTGACGAAGGCCATGGTCGGATCGCCAAGCCAGTCCACCGGGCCGATGCCCACCCGGCCCAGCAGGTAGTTCGCGACGCCGAGCTGCTCGTTGAAGATGAGCTGGGTGAGCAGCCCGATGACGGCGGGCGTGATGGCGATGGGGATGACGAGGCAGACCTGCAGCAATCGGCGCAGCACCGGCGAATGGCTGGAGTTCGAGCGCCAACGCGATCAGCAGGCCTAGGCCCAGCTCGATCGGCAGCGTGATAGCGAGCAGCACGAGCGTGCGCAGCACCGCGTCGCCGAAGTCGCTCGACGTGAGCGCCTGCGCGTAGTTGTCGAACCAGGCCCACTCCGGCGGCCCGCTCGTCATCACCCAGGCCTGGAACGAGGCGACGAGGGTGTAGATCGAGGGATAGAGGCCGATCCCGAGCAGCAGGATCAGGGACGGCGCGAGCCAGAACCAAGGCTCGGCGCGCTCGCGCCAGGACCGTACCTCGCGCCCGGCGCCCACGGCGCCCGGCGTCACAGCGAGGCCGGGCGCGTGCCCGGCCTGCCCCAGCGGTGTCACCTATGCGGCGTCACTTATACTGCGCCACGTAGGATTCCGGGTTGTTCACGCCGTTCCAGCAGCGCGATTGCTGCATGTAGCTCGTCAGCTCCTTCTCCATGCTGTCGAGCCCCTGCTTCTCCGCGACCTGGCCCAGCTCGATGCGCGAGCCCCAGTCGGAGACGATGTCCGAGAAGCGCGGGTAGCACTGCACCTGCGGCCGCCAATCCGGCACCGTGGCGGTGAGCCAGGTCTGGACCATGGGCTTGAGGACGGGGTTCTTGGCCTGCACCTGCGCGTCCTCGTCGGCGCTCGCGCGGGCGACGACGGCGCCGTGCTCGATCAAGGGCCGCGCCATCGCCTTCGAGGTGAGCCACTGCACGAACAGCCAGGCGGCGTCCTGGTGCTTCTCGGGCACTTGGGAGCTAATCTCATAGGCGAAGCCGCCGAACGCCGCGTAGTCGCCCTTCGGCCCCTTCGGCTCGAGCGCGATGCCGAGATCGTTCGCCACCGGCGACTTGCTCAGCGTGGTGTAGAACGCCGACCACTCCGTGATCATCGCCACCCGCCCTTGGGAGAGCATCTGCACGACCTGCGTGTGGTCGTCGGAGACGATGCCGGGCGGCATGTAGGGGAGCAGCGTGTGGCGGAACGCGATCCCCTGCTGCGAGTCCTCGTCGTTGACCAGCACCTTCTTGCCCGTGGGGTCAATGAACCGCCCGCCCCACGGCCACAGGAAGCGCGCGAAGGCGTCCGCGGTCTGCGTCTCGCCGCGGGCGGACTGCAGCGCGTAGGCGAAAATGCCCTTGGCCTTGTCCGTGAGCTTGGGAGCGTAGGTCTTGGCGAGGTCGTCCCACGTCGCCGGCGGCTGGTCGAAGCCCGCTGCCTTCAGCATCGCCTTGTTGTAGTAGAGCAGGCCCGCGTAGGAATCGAACGGCAGGCCGTAAAGCTTGTCCTTGACCGTGAAGCTCGCGAGCCACACGGGATAGAAATCCTTGAGGTCGAGATCCGGGTCGGCCAGCTTCGCGTCGTGCATGAAGTGGTCGAGCGGCACGACCCATTTGGAATCCGCGAACGTCACGGGCCAGACCACGTCAGCCAGGATCACGTCGAACTGCTGGCTGTTGGAGACGAAGTTGAGCGTCTCCTCCTTGAGCGTGTTCTCGTAGGGGAAGCTCGTCCAGTTGACCTTGATGCCCGTCGCCTTCTCGAACTCGGGCGTGAGCTGGCGCGCGGCGGCGTAGCTCGGCCTGTCGAGGCCGACCACGGTGATGGTGGTGCCCTTGTAGGGCGCGGAGGCCTGGGCGAGATCCCAGGCCCGCGCGCTGCCCGTGGCAGCGAGGAGACCGGCAGCGAGCAAGAGACCCCATGGCTTCACGGCGTTGCACTCCCTTCGTGCGCTAGCGCCGCCGTGGTGCGGCGCCCGATTGTCGTTCGGCGCCGCGAACCGTAGGGTCGTGCTTTCCGGACTGTCAACGGCGTGCACGGGGGAAGGATGGCGAGCGTTCACATCGAACGGGTGGCCAAGGCGTTCGGCGAGACCGCCGTGCTGCACGACGTCAGCGCCGAGATCGCCGACGGGGAGTTCGTGGTGCTGGTCGGCCCCTCGGGCTGCGGCAAAACCACGCTGCTCCGCACCGTCGCGGGCTTCGAGCGGCCCGGCGCCGGCCGCGTGCTGATCGGCGGCGACGACGTCACCACCTGGCACCCGGCGCGCCGGGGTGTCGCCATGGTGTTCCAATCCTACGCGCTCTACCCGCATATGACCGTGCGCGAGAACATCGCCTTCGGCCTCAAGCTCGCCCGCGTGCCGGACGCGGAGATCGCGTCGCGCGTGGACGAGGCGGCGGGCATCCTGCAGATCGGTCACCTGCTCGCCCGATATCCGCGCGAGCTGTCGGGCGGGCAGCGCCAGCGCGTCGCGATCGGCCGGGCGATCGTGCGGCACCCGCGTGTGTTCCTGTTCGACGAGCCGCTGAGCAACCTCGACGCGGAGCTGCGCGTGCAGATGCGCGTCGAGCTCATCAAGCTGCACGAGCGACTGGGTGCCACGATGATCTACGTCACCCACGACCAGGTCGAGGCCATGACGATGGCGGATCGCATCGTGGTGCTCAACAAGGGGTGGATCGAGCAGGTCGGGGCGCCGCTGGATCTCTACGATCAGCCGCGCAACCTGTTCGTCGCGGGCTTCATCGGCTCGCCGCGGATGAACTTCCTCGAGGTGACGGCGACGGCGGCGGACGAGGCGGGCGTGACCGTGGCGCTGCCGGGCGGGACGGGCTTGCGCGTGCCAGCGGAGGCCGGCGGGATCGCGCCAGGCCAGACGCTCACCCTCGGGGTGCGGCCCGAGCACGTCGGCGTGAGCGGTGAGGCGGCCGACGCGCGCCTGCCGGCCGTGGCGGACGTCGTGGAGCACCTGGGCAGCGAGGCGCTCGCCCACCTGCGCTTGGACGCCGGGCCGCTGCTGCAGGCCAAGACGGGCGGGCACGCGCCGGTGCGGCGGGGCGAGCGACTGCAACTCGGGCTGCGCGGCGCGCTTTGCTACCTATTCGCCCCGGACGGTGCCTGCCTGCCCGCGCTCGCAGCCCGGCCCGTGCCGGCCTGACAACGGGAGCACCACGATGGATCACCCGACCTTGAACGACGCACCCATCGGCATCGCGGCCAGCGGCACGCGCCGCGAGAGCGATTCCATGGGCGAGATCGAGGTCCCGGCCGACCGCTACTGGGGCGCGCAGACGGAGCGCAGCCTGCTCCACTTCTCCATCGGCGAGGAACGGGACCGGATGCAGAAGGCGCTCTATCACGCCTACGGCGTCATCAAGAAGGCGGCAGCCGAGGTGAACGCCGACGCCGGGCGGCTGCCCCGGTGGAAGGCGGATGCCATCGTGCGCGCCTGCGACGAGGCGATCTGCGGCGAGCTGGACGACCATTTCCCGCTCTACGTCTGGCAGACCGGCTCGGGCACGCAGATCAACATGAACGTCAACGAGGTGATCGCGAACCGCGCCATCCAGCTCCTCGGGGGCGAGATCGGCTCGAAGACGCCCATCCATCCCAACGACGACGTGAACATGGCACAGTCGTCGAACGACACGATGCCGACCGCCATGCACGTCGCGACGGCGATCGCCGTCGAGCGCCGGCTGGTCCCGCGGGTGGAAGCGCTCGCCGAGGCGATCGAGGCGAAGGCGGCGGCCTGGCAAGGAGTCGTGAAGATCGGGCGCACGCACCTGCAGGACGCAGTACCGCTCACCGTGGGCCAGGAGTGGTCCGGCTACGCCGCGCAGCTCCGCGACGCGCTGGCCAACCTGCGGTTCGCGACGAAAGGGATCTACTTCCTGGCGGCTGGGGGAACCGCGGTCGGCACCGGGCTGAACGCGCCGCCGGGCTTCAGCCGCGCGATCGCGGCGCGCATCGCGGCGCTCACGGGACTGCCCTTCGAGACGGCGCCCAACAAGTTCGCCGCCCTCGCCTCGGTGGATCCCATGGTCGCGGCCATGGGCGGCCTGCGCGGGGTCGCCGTAGCACTGATGAAGGTCGCGAACGATGTGCGCTGGCTGTCGTCCGGCCCGCGCTGCGGCATTGGCGAGCTGTTGCTGCCCGAGAACGAGCCTGGCTCGTCCATCATGCCCGGCAAGGTGAATCCGACGGGGTGCGAGGCGGTGATGATGATCTGCGCCCAGGTGCTCGGCGCGGACGCAACCGTGGCCTTCGCGGGAACGCAGGGCAACCTCGAACTCAACGTCATGCGCCCGGTCGTCATCAGCAACGTGCTGCACTCGGCGCGCATCCTGACCGACGGGAGCGATGTGTTCCGGAAGTTCACCATCGAGGGGACGGAGCTGAACCGCAAGCGCATCGAGCAGCTGCTCGAGGGATCGCTGATGCTGGTGACGGCGCTCAGCCCGGTGATCGGCTACGACAAGGCTGCGCAGATCGCGCACAAGGCGCACGTGGAGGGGACGACGCTGCGCGAGGCGGCGCTGGCCTCCGGGCTGATCGACGCCGGGCGCTTCGACGCGGCAGTCGATCCGGTCAAGATGGTGGGCGACGGCGTCGCGGGAAGCTAGACCTTGGGCGGTGGTCGCCGTCAGGGCATCTCCTCGGGCAAGGTCTGGTCCACGGTATTGAAGCCGCTCCACGGGTCGGTTCTCAGCCGTCTGAGGCGCCCGGGCACGGTGGCGATGGTGAACGCGAGCGGGTCGAGCCTCGCGGTCACCTCGCGCCAGGCGATCGGTATTGCGACCGCAGCACCAGGGCGGGCGCGCGGCGAGAACGAGGCCACAGCCGACGCGCCCGGCGTGTTGCGCAGCCAGTCTACGAGGATGCGGCCGCGCCGCTTCGCCTTAGGCACTGTGGAGACGAACCGGTCCGGCGCGTCCCGCTCCATTGCCTGTGCGAGGCGATGCGCGAATGCCCCGACCGCGTCCCAGCCCGCCTCCGGCCGCAGCGGCACGACCACGTGCAGCCCCTTGCCGCCGGTTGTGCGGCAGAACGACGCGAGCTTGAGCGCGTCGAGCCGCCCCCTGATCTCCTTCGCTGCGCGTACGATTTCGGTGAACTTCACGCCCTCGCCGGGGTCGAGGTCGAACACCACGCGATCAGGATGCGCCGGGTCGCTCTCCCGCGCGCTCCAGGCGTGCAGCTCGATGGCCGCTATCTGCGCGCAGGCGAGCAGGCCCGCCGTGTCGTCTATGGCCAGGAACGGACCCTCGGGTGCCTCGGCGGCGCGGATCTGCGGCGGCATGCCCTTGGACGCGTGCTTCTGGAAGAAGCGCGGCCCGTCGATGCCCTCCGGGCAGCGCAGCAGCGCCAAGGGCCGCTGGGCGATGCCGGGCAGGGCATGGTCGGCGACCGCCTCCCAATAGCGGGCGAGGTCCTGCTTGCTGATGCCGGGCCACAAGGCGCGGTCGGCGTGGGTGAGCTTCACCGCGCCGGTGCGCTGCGCCTCGGCGTCGCGCTCCTTGATCAGCAGCCAGTTCTCGGCCCGCTCCCGCCCGCGCGGGCGCATGCGCACCAGCACGAAGCCGCCGCGGAGGCGTTGACCGGCCAGCCGGAACTTGAGCTCCCCACGGTCGAGGCCGGCCTCCGCGTCGCCGAGCGGCTCCCAGGTGCCCTCGTCCCAGATCTCGACCGTGCCTGCGCCGTAGTTGCCCTGCGGGATCGTGCCGTGGAACTGGGCGTAGTCGAGCGGGTGATCCTCGACGCGCACAGCGAGGCGCTTGTCCGCGGGATCGAGCGATGGTGCCTTCGGCACCGCCCAGCTCCAGAGCACGCCGCCGTGCTCGAGCCGGAAGTCCCAGTGCAGCCTGCGTGCCGCGTGCTTCTGAACGACGAAGCGCAATGTCTCGCCGGCCCGCCCGGGGCCGGGTTGCGGCTCCGGCGTCTGCACGAAATCGCGCTTGGCGCGGTAGGTCCGGATCGTTGTGTCTCGCACGGTCGTCCCAGGGGCGCGTGTCGTCGCCACGCGGCGCAGTCTGCATCGATTCGGTTCCGGGAAGCGAGTGCTCACAGCGCGAACGGAGGCGAGCGCGCGCGCGGCGGGCGGCTTGTCCGGGTGGGAACGACCTGCCGCTGCGTTGCATGCCGGCGCGCTCGCCCGACATGGGCGTCATGCCCCATCTCTGGATACCGCGGCCCTGGATACCGCGGCGCGTGCTCGCAACGCCGTCCGCCCTGGCCCTGTCCTTCGGCACGGCGATGGTCGAGCGCGCTGCGGCGCTCGGGTCGGAGGTCGTGCGCCTCGGCGCGGACCGCTTGACCGGCCTGCCCGACGCCTACCGCGACGCGAAGACGACGATGGCGATCGTCACGGCGAGCCCAAGCCGGCGCCGCCTGCAGCCGATCCCGCCCAGCGCCGACTGGCGGTTCGACCTCGCCGAGGGCTGCCCGGCGCACTGCACCTACTGCTACCTCGCCGGCTCGCTCGCGGGCCCGCCCATCATCCGCGCCTACGCCAATTTGGGCGAGATCCTGGCCGAGCTGCCCGGCGCCGTCGGCCAGGGCCGGGTCACGTCAGCCACGGCGGAGCGCGCTCACGAGGGCACGACGTTCGAGTGCTCCTGCTACACCGACCCGCTCGCGATCGAGCACCTGACCGGGGGTCTCGCCGCGTGCATCACCGCGTTCGGCGCCTGGGACGCGCCGGTGCAGCTCCGCTTCACGACCAAGTTCGACGCCATAGCACCGCTGCTCGGCCTGACCCACAACCGGCGAACGCGCATCCGCTTCTCCGTCAACGCGGCGGCGGCCGAGCGGCACGAGGGCGGCGCGCCCCGTATGCCGGCCCGGCTTGCCGCCCTCCGGGCAGTAGCCGAGGCGGGCTACCCGGTCGGCATCACGGTCGCGCCGATCCTGCGCGTGCCGGACTGGGCCGAAGCCTATGACCGCCTATTCACGCAGATCGCTGGTGCAGTCGCTGGCGTGCCGGGCCTCGACCTCACGGCCGAGCTGATCACGCACCGGTTCACGCCGAAGTCGAAGGACGTGCTGACGCGCTGGTACCCCGGCAGCCCGCTCGAGATGAACGAGGCGCAGCGCTCGCGCAAGCTGACGAAGTTCGGCTCCGTGAAGTGGGTGTTCCCCAAGGCGCAGATGGCGGAAATGCGAAGCAGGCTCGAAGCCGCCCTCGCGCGCCGGCTGCCCATGGCCCGCGTTCTGTATTGGACGTGAACCGAGGCCCAAGACAAGCTCCCAGCGCGCTGCCATCATAGGCCGAGGGCGATGCGCGAGCTGAGGGAAGCGGTCTTGATCAACGATCTCTGGTATAAGAACGCCATCCTCTACTCCCTCTCCGTCGGCATCTACATGGACGCGAACGGGGACGGCGTGGGCGACTTCCAGGGCCTCCTGCGACGGCTCGACTACCTGCAAGGGCTGGGCATCACCGCCATCTGGCTCATGCCCTTCCAGGTCTCGCCGTGCCGCGACGACGGATATGACATCGCCGACTATTACAGCGTGGACCCCCGCTACGGCACGCTCGGCGACTTCGTGGAGTTCACCCATGGCTGTCGGCAGCGCGGCATCCGCGTGCTGATCGACCTGGTCGTGAACCACACCTCCGACCAGCACCCGTGGTTCCAGGACGCCCGGCGCAGTCCCTGCTCGCGATACCGCGACTGGTATGTCTGGTCCAAGCGGAAGCCTGTGGACGCCTCGAAAGGCGTCGTCTTCCCCGGCGTGCAGCGATCCACCTGGACCTACGACAAGGCCGCGCGAGCCTGGTATTTCCACCGCTTCTACGCCTTCCAGCCGGACCTGAACACGGCGAACCCGCTGGTGCAGGCGGAGATCCTGAAGATCATGGGGTTCTGGCTCCAGCTCGGCGTCTCCGGCTTCCGCATGGACGCCGTTCCCTTCGTGATCGCGGCCAAGGGCGCCGATGTCAGGGCGCCGGTCGAGCACTACGACATGCTGCGCACGTTCCGCGAGTTCCTGCAGTGGCGCGAGGGCGAGGCGATCATCCTCGCCGAGGCGAACGTGCTGCCGAAGAACGACATGGAATATTTCGGCGATGACGGCGGCCGGCTGCACATGATGTTCAACTTCGAGGCTAACCAGGCCCTGTTCTACGCTCTCGCAACCGCCGACAGCCGCCCGCTCGTCGAGGCGCTGCGGGCCACACGGCCGCGCCCGGCCACCGGGCAATGGGGCGTGTTCCTGCGCAATCACGACGAGCTCGACCTCGGGCGGCTGACGCCGGGCCGGCGCGAGGCCGTGTTCGCCGCGTTCGGCCCGGCCGCGGACATGCAGCTCTATGGCCGCGGCATCCGGCGCCGGCTCGCGCCGATGCTGCAAGGCGACCGCCGCCGGCTGGAGCTTTCCTACAGCCTGATGATGACGCTGCCGGGCACGCCGGTGCTGCTCTACGGCGACGAGATCGGGATGGGCGACGATCTGAGCCTGCCCGAGCGCAACTGCGCCCGCACGCCAATGCAGTGGTCGGCCGAGCCGCACGGCGGGTTCACCAAGAGCGACGCTCCCGTGATGCCGCCCATCGCGTCTGGTCCCTACGGCTTCGAGCACGTCAACGCCGCCGCGCAGCGGCGCGACCCGAACTCGCTGCTGAACTGGATGGAGCGCATCATCCGCATGCGCAAGGAGGTGCCGGCAATCGGCTGGGGGGATTTCGAGATACTCGACGCAGGGACGTCAGAGGTGCTGGCGCTGTGCTACACCTGGCGCGGCAACGCCGTGCTGGCCGTGCACAATTTGGGCGCTATCCCTCGTGAAGTCGAGTTGAGCCTGGATGCGCGGCAAGGCGCCGCGCCGCGGCTCGTGAGCCTGCTCTCGGATCAGAACAGTGATCCCGACCCTTCCGGCACTTACCGCATCGTGCTGGAGCCGTATGGATACCGCTGGTATCGGGTCGGGGGTCTCGACCACGTTTTAACGCGCAGCGAAGCCTAAAGGCTCGGCGGAGACGTGCCGCACGCCGCAGCCACGCCGAGACCGGCACCCCATCTGCCGCTTATTGCCCGACAGATAGGGGCCCGGCAGATGGGGGTCGGCTTGACAAGCGCGCGGCGTGCGGCCCAGCGCTACTTGGATTCGATTATGAACGATATCTTCACGTTGGCTCGATAATTCTTGATTTTATCGTTCTCGACGGTCGCCTGGAACTCGCTCACGTAAACAGAGCGTATGCCGCGCACTGACTTGGTGGCTTCCGCGACCGCCTGGCGAGCGGCATCTTCCCAGCTCTGATCCAATTCGGCAAGCAATTCGAGGATCTTCACGACTGCCATGATTTCCTCCCTTGCATAGCTCCAAGTAGGAGCCTGCTCGAAACGGCGGGCGTGCGGCCGAGTTGCGAATACCTTCGCTCGCTCCTGTCCGCCGCGTGCTGCAGCACACCGCCTTGAGGCGTGGCGTGTTCAGGTCAGTGCCGCTGCTGTTCGGCCGAGGCCTGTGGAGGGTCGGCCGGTGCGCGCCGACCGAACAGCGGCAGCAGCATGGGGACCTGGCGGCGGTAGCGCTGGTAATTGTCGCCGAACAGCGCGATCAGGTCGCGTTCCTCTAGCTGGATTCCAATCAGGATGTAGCCCGTCGTCGCGGCCGCGAAGAGCAGGTGCCCCGTTGTCATCCTGGATGTCGCCCAGAACGCCAGGAGGAAGCCCAGGTAGATCGGGTGGCGGACCACCTTGTAGAGCGTGGGAGTCTTCGAACGCAGGCGCGGGAAGCGCTCTGCGCCGTAGCCTGCGATAAACCTGCTGCAAACCGAACAGCTCGAAATGATTGATCACGAAGGTGCTCAGCAGCACGAGTGCCCAGCCTAGCCCGGAGATGACCTGGAGCGCGAGCGTGGCTTCCGGCCCGGTTGCCTGCCAGACCGGCGCCGGGATCGGCCGCCACTGCCAGAAGAGCAGGATCAGCGCCGCGCTGGCGAACAGGACGTAGGTGGACCGCTCGACTGAGGGCGGCACTATGCGCGTCCACCAGCGCTTGAAGCCCGGCCGGGCCATGACGCTGTGCTGGACTGCGAACAGGCCGAGCAAGGCCGCGTCGATCGCGCCGGACACGAGCCACGGCCCGGCTTCGCCGCCGCCGTCAATCGTCTTCGGCAGCGGTAGGTTCGCTACGAACCCGATCGCGTATAGGAATGCCCCCAGGAACAATGCATAAGCGGTGGTGCCGTACAGAGCGGCGGCCATCCCGGCCATGGTTGGTCTCCTCGAAAAAGGCTGGCTTTGGCAGCGGCGGCATGCGGCCGAGGTAGCTGCGGTTCGTCCGAACACAGGTAGAGGGGCGTAATCCCTCGACCTACGCCGCCGGACGGATCGACCAAGAGACGTCGTAATTGGAGTTGCTGCCGCAGCCGTGGGGGGAGTCGGTCCCGGGGTGGTGATCAACCTGACCGAGATGCTTACCCTGGCTAACTCCCGTGCGGAGCTGCGAGCCCGTGAAGGTGTGCACCGCAGCAGCGACGGCACCGTCGCAGTTGGCAAAGACCAGCTTGCCCGCGGAGGAGACCACCCAGCCCGCCAGCGCGCCGAGCGCCGTGCCGATGACCGGGACGACCGCCGTCCCGATCGAAGCACCGAGCGCCGCCCCGACGGCTCCGCCAGCGGTGGTCGCGGCGGCTTGCGCTCCCTTCTCGGCCAAGGTTGAGACCGCCTGCTCAAGCGTCTTCTCGGCAGCGTTCGGGTCGGTGTGGCCGCTGTTGACGATGGCGTAGCTGAAGACTGCCGTCTCGTTGTCCGCGACCGATACATTCTTGAAGAGCATCGCCGTGGGGAACGTACCATTGTTGAGATCGCCAAGTTTCTGGCTCGCCTTCAACGTGGGTTTCCCGGTTACGACGACACTTGCAGAGATGTAGTCAGTGTCCTTGTGGAGGGATCGCGTATTGTGGATTACAAAGGAATCCACCGCAAAGTTGTATTCCTGCGTGTTCATCTGTACTCTCCTCTTCGTCAAACAATGAGTTCAGACACGTTGTGTTTCACTGCACTTCGGATGTTGCTTCGGCTAACAGACAGAGCATCGCGCCGGCGAGGCTGGGATGGGGTGCACCTGTCCCGATCCGTCATCGGACGAATCGCCGGAAGCGAGGCTTTCTGGGGTGAGCGTGACGGCCTGCTTGCTTCCAAGGCCTGCCGCGCGCGCCACAGTCGCGACATCACGGTGCCGACCGGCACGTCGGTGACGTGCGCGATCTCCTTGTATGAGAGCCCCTCCAATTCGCGCAGCGTGAGGCACTCCCGCAACCCGGCCGCCAGCCCTGCCAAGGCGCGATCGAGCCGGACAAGTGCGTCGCGATGAAGTCAGCGCCGCCTCTGGATCGGCCGTCGGATGGGGCACTTGCAGCGCAGCGCCGTCGCCCTTTGGTCCAGCGCCGTCGTCGAGGCTTGCCGTGCTGTCCCGCCGACGCGCGGCAAGGGCGCTGTTTGCCGTATTGCGGACGACCCGCAGCAACCAGGCACGGGCGTCACCACCCCGGTAGGACCTGAAATGGCGCAGAGCGCGCAACACGGCGTCCTGGGTGACGTCCTCGGCGAGAACGGCGTCCCCGACCAGCCAGCGCGCCAAGTTGTGGGCGGCATCCAGGTGAGGCAGCACGACGCGCTCGAAATCCGTTACTCCTGGCAGAGCCATCGCGCGCTTCCGATCCGCTAGGAACGGCTCCATCGCCTCGGTTGCTGCCGGTGAGGCTGTGCGAGCGAGGTCGGACACTGTGGCCCGCGCCGCTGCGCCAAGCGGCACACTTCCGTCGCGCCGTCCCGTCTGGCGGCCGTCGAGGATGGGAGCGGTCATGTGGGCTGGGACCATGCGACGGTATCGCCGCGACGGAGTTCGGCCCGGTCTTGGGTGGCATCGATGCGAGCCCTGAGTGCCCGAACCAAGCCAACAATCGGGCCGTTGCTGGGGTCGAAGAAGCACTCCGCCACCTCGGCGCCGCGTGCGAAGGCGACCACCAGGGCTGCGGTGGCCAACTGCCGTCCCAGACCGCGACACCGGTGCGGCCGGAGAACAGAGACGGCCATCTCCACCCGCCGAGGCGCTGCCGTGGGCTGCGCCTCGGCGAGGCCGACGATGCGGCCGCTCGCGCCATTCACCGCGCCGATGAGGACCGCCCGGGCCGGGTCGATCCGCCACGCGTAAGCGGCAATCGCCGCGTCGCCGCGCACCGCGCCGAAGCGGGCGAGGCGAGCCGCCGGCTCGAGCGCCAGCAGATGCCGCTCGACCTCTCGCAGGTCGCGCCAGTCCAGCCGCCGAAGGTGCAGGGTGACCGGCCAGTCGTGACCCGGCGTAATCCGGGCCATGTCACGCCTCCTGCGGGCTGGCGGCCAGCGCACGGGCTATGGAGGGGATCTCGCACCGGCAGATGCCGATGTCCTTGAGGATCGCGTCGTCCAGGGTATCCAACGACGCGGCCGTGCGCCGCTCCCGGAGTCGCCGGCGGAGCGCTCGCAGCCCGTTCCGGGTTGCCCTGGCGGCGTCCGTGGCTGCAAGGAGGACGTGCTTAGTGCCGAACATGGTGATGGCCCCTACCTAGACCGATGCGGTCGCTTTCCTTGGCGGGCCGCGTGGCGGAGCTCTACTCGTCGCCGTGGCGAGGCGCTTTGACCCGGGATTGATTCTCTCTGAGATGACCTTGATTGTTCCGTGAGAACGGCTTCGCGGTCCGGCTTCGGGAGGCGCCGACATGCAGTTTCTCTTCGCGGATCACGCGCTCGATACGGATCGGCGCGAGCTGCGCCGCGGCTCAGAGCCGGTTGCCGTCGAGCCGCAGGTGTTCGACCTGCTGGTCTACCTGGTGCAGAACCGCGACCGCGTCGTCAGCAAGGATGACCTCATCGCGTCGGTCTGGGGCGGGCGAATCGTGTCGGAATCGACGTTGACCAGCCGCATCAACGCCGCGCGCAAAGCGGTCGGCGACAGCGGCGAGGACCAGAAGCTGATCCGCACCATCACGCGCAAGGGCCTGCGCTTCGTCGGCGAGGTGCGCGCGGCGCCTCGGCCCGACGGCACCGATCTCGCCCGCGCCACCGTTCCGCCGCTGGACCCGGCTCGCGAGCGGTCGCGCCCGGCCCTGCCGCTACCGGACCGGCCCGTCATCGCCGTGCTCCCCTTCGTGAACATGAGTGGCGATCCGGAGCAGGAATACTTCTCCGACGGCATCAGCGAAGACATCATGACCGCGCTGTCGAAGCTGCGCTGGTTCTTCGTGATCGCCCGCAACTCTTCATTCGTGTACAAGGGCAAGGCCGTTCCCCTGAAGCAGGTCGCCGAGGACCTCGGCGTCGGCTACGTGGTCGAGGGCAGCGTGCGCAAGGGCGGCGGCGACCGCGTGCGCATCACGGCGCAGCTGAGCGATGCCGACGGCGAACGGCAGATCTGGGCGGAGCGCTACGACCGCGGCCTTGCCGACGTGTTCGCGGTGCAGGACGAGATCACCGAGGCCATCGTCGCCGCGATCGAGCCGCAGATCTACGCCGCGGAGAGTTTCCGCGCCCGGCGCAAGCCGCCGAACAGCATGGACGCGTGGGACCTGGTGATGCGGGCGCTGTCCCACTACTGGCGCGTGACGCGCCAGGACAACCTGGTCGCGCAGGCCCTGCTCGAGAAGGCGACCGCCATCGATCCCGATTATGGCCAGGCGCTCGGCGTGCTCGCCGCTAGCTACACGTTCGGCGCCCACATGGATTGGGCGGACGTGGCGACGGCGGCGCCGATCGCCGAGCGCGCGGCGCTGGCCGCCATCCGGGCCGACGGCGAGGACCCCTGGGCCCACCACGCGCTGGGATGCGCCTACTTGTTCACGCGGGGCTTCGCCGATGCGCTGGCAGCGTATGAGGCGGCGCTACGGCTCAACCCGAACTTCTCGCTCGCCCGCGGCTACTACGGCCTGGCGCTGTCCTACAGCGGGCGCTGGGAGGAGGCGGACGCGGCCGCGCGTCGTGCTCTACGGCTGAGCCCGCGCGATCCGTTCTCGGCGGTCTATTATGGCGTTGCCGCCTACGCCCAATTCGTTGGGCGCAACTACGACGCGGCGATGCGCCTCGCGCGCGAGGCCATCCGGCAACGCGGCGACTTCGTCGCCGCCCACCGCGTGCTGACATCCGCGGCGGGCATGGCCGGACAGGACCATGCCGCAAAGGCCGCGTTGCAGGCGCTTCGCCGCGTGCAGCCCAACGTTTCCCTCGTCTGGATCGCCAGCAAGACGCCGATCAAGCCGGATGCCCAACGGCAGCACTATCTGGAGGGCTTCCGCCGCGCAGGCTTGAACTAGAGCAGATCGCGAGACGCTTGGGACGAGCATCCCGCGTGAAGATGCTCGTCAAAGCAAAGGCTACAGCGCTTCGCGTCCCAACCTGGACGCGAAGCGCTGTAGCGTTCCGGACGAGACGGATCATGCGTGGGCGCCCCGCCCCTAGGGCGTGCTTCGTTCCTCGGTTGC
Organism: uncultured Alphaproteobacteria bacterium; assembly: GCA_963848595.1. GTDB lineage: Bacteria > Pseudomonadota > Alphaproteobacteria > Acetobacterales > Acetobacteraceae > CAWKEH01. The sequence goes on from CAWKEH010000010.1 coordinate 303,964, forward strand.
CTGGTCGGGCCTTCAGGCCGGCCGGACACGCCGGACAGGAGGAAGGTCGCCGCGATATTCCAGCGCGACGACATCGCCTTGTGCATAGCGACGTCTTTGGAGAAGGTCGCACCGCTCATGGCAGCGGAGAGGATCTCCAATGGACGTGAACCTGCCCGACGTGGTGGCCGAGGTCGAGGCCGTCTTCGCGCGCTACGAGCAGGCGCTCGTAACCAACGACCTCGCCGTGCTCGACGAGCTGTTCTGGGCCGACCCGCGCGCCGTGCGTTACGGCGTGGGCGAGGTGCTCTACGGCATCGAGGCAATCTGCGCCTTCCGGACCGCGCGCCTAACCCAGGGGCTCGCACGCACGCTGGAGCGCACGAGCATCACCACCTTCGGCCGCGACTTCGCCGTCGTTAGCACCGTGTTTACGCGCGAGGGGATGGTGGGCAAGCTGGGCCGCCAGCAGCAGAGCTGGGTGCGGATGCCGCCGGGCTGGCGCATCGTCGTGGCGCACGTGAGCGTCATCGAGGCGCCATCCTGAGCGGTATGCGCCGAGAGTCAGATGGGTATGCGATCTTGCTCAACCCAGCTCACGGTTTTCCGTTGACAGGACTAGTTTAGTCCTCTATAACCCCGACTATCGCCGGGCCGGGTGACACGGCGATGCCAGTCCGGACCCAGGCTGCTTCGGGGCTGGTCTCCGGGACGTGATGGCGTTTGTCGTCACCCATTTACGATTCGTGGCAACCGGTTGCGTCCGTCCGCCGTAGTGGGGACATCACGCAGCCCATTGCCGGCGAAAGGAGCCTTTGATGGCCGCTGCCGTCATAAATGTCGCCCCCGAGGGCAACCTGTCGCGGTATCTGCAAGAGATCCGCAAGTTTCCGATGCTGTCTCCTGAGGAGGAGTTGGCTCTCTCTCAGCGCTGGCGCAATGACGAGGACATGGACGCTGCACACAAGCTCGTGACCTCGCACTTACGCCTCGTCGCCAAGATCGCCATGGGCTATCGCGGCTACGGCTTGCCCGTGGGCGAGCTGATCAGTGAGGGTAATGTCGGCCTCATGCAGGCCGTCAAGCGCTTCGACCCGGACCGCGGCTTCCGCCTGGCCACCTACGCCATGTGGTGGATCAGAGCCGCTATCCAGGAATATATCCTGCATTCCTGGTCGCTCGTGAAGATGGGCACCACGGCCGCGCAGAAGAAGCTGTTCTTCAACCTGCGCCGTCTCAAGGGCCAGATGCAGGCCATTGACGAGGGCGACCTCAAGCCCGAGCAGGTCAGCAAGATCGCGCGCATGTTGGCCGTCCCTGAGCAGGACGTGGTGAGCATGAACCGCCGCCTGGCTGCTCCCGACCACAGCCTGAATGCGCCCGTGCGCGCCGAGAGCGAGGGCGAGTGGCAGGACTGGCTGGTGGACGAGAGCGAGAGCCAGGAGAGCACCTTCGCTGACCACGAGGAGCTGACTGGGCGCAAGGCGCTCCTGGGCGACGCGCTCAAGACGCTGAACGAGCGCGAGCGTCATATCCTCATCGAGCGCCGGCTGAAGGACAATCCGACCACGCTCGAGGATCTGTCGCAGCAGTATGGCATCTCGCGCGAGCGGGTGCGCCAGATCGAGGTCCGCGCCTTCGAGAAACTGCAGAAGGCCATGCGCGCCCAGGTCGCCGAGCAGCGCCTGGCCGTGCGGGGCGCCGGGCAGCACGCGGCGCTGCCGGCGGCATAGGTCAGGACGAGGCCCACTCCAGCACGCGCCAGGGCCGGCTGTTCCGGGTAGGGGTGATCTCCACCACCGCCCGGCGCGCGAACCGGCTGCTGTTCGGACCCGCTGCGTCGGCCGTGATGGCGACGACCACCACGTCCGACCCTCCGCCACCCGGAGCCAGACCATCGCGTCCGAGCGCCCGCAGCGCGGTCAGCACGACGGCGTCGGCGGAGGCCGGGTCGGGGTTGCCGTCGCCCCAAATGGTGACGTGCGGCCGCAGCCGCGCGAGCAGCGCAGGCGCCATACCCAATACGTCCCCGAGCTCGTCCACTGCGCGGAACGGCGCGCCGGGCGGGCCGTAGCCGCGTCCAGCCTCCCGGTATTGCGGGGCCTTTGCGCCGCCCGGCCGCGGGCGTTGGCCCGGCGTGCGCCAGTCGAGGATCGCGGCAGCGAGCGCGACGGACTGGTCCGGCAGCGTACCCAGCACGTCGAGAAGTGCCTGGAGCAGCTCCGGCGGGGCCGTGTTCAGGTTCACGCGCCCGGCTAGGTTCTCCAGGGTCACGTCAACCTCAGCGCCCGGCATCAGGAGCCGGCGGCGTCCCGCCGGTGCCCAACGCTGGTTGCCGGAGGCGAGCAGGTGGAAGAGCGTCGCGTTCACCGCCGCATCGGCCGCGGCCTCCACGACCGCCCCGCCCCGCAGATTGGCCGCGACCTGCGCCTCAGCCCGGCCATAGGACGTGATCCGGGTCACGAGCAGCGCGAGGAGCACCATCGTCCAGAGCACGATCAGCAGCGCGAAGCCGTGGTCTCGCGTGCCGCCGCGGCGCTGCATCCCCATGGGCCTGTCGGGTACGCCTCGCCCGCGGACAGGTGCGTGAAGTTATTGTTGCGCCATCTCCCGCATGGGGGCGGCGACGATGTCCGGCCAATGGCGGCGGTCGCCGCGCGGGAAGGTTATCCGGAGTTGTACCGAGGGTCGGCAACCCAGGGCCGGGCCACTCGTATACCCAGCCACCGCCGCCGGCGGACGGCCGCCAATAGGCAATATCCAGCCCGGCGACGCCGCGCAGCAGCTGAGTTTCTTGGGGCGGCGGTGGCGGCGCGAGGCGGATCGCATGGCGGCGCGGCGTCCAACGCAGCACCAACTGGCCTGTCGGCGTGTCGAGGAGCGCGGCATCAATGCCGGGCTGCGCCAGGAGCCCGGCAGCCGGCAGTTCCGTCGGGAACGTGAGCGCGTGCGGCCCAGCGTCGAAGTGCACCGGCTCCAAGTCCGTGCCAGGGTCCATATGCTCGATGAGGCGCCGCAGCGCCCGCGCGACTGCGTCCAGGTCCTCGCGCCCGGCAGCCAGGCGAGCCTGCGTCTCTGAAGCGGACACGCCGACGGCAACACCCTGGCGCAGCGCCAGCAGGAGCACGGACAAGACGACGAGTGCTGCAAGGATCTCCAGCAGCGTAAATCCGGCCTCGCGGGCCGCGCTTCTCACGGGTCGGTCCGCGCGTCGAGGGCGACGCGCTCGGTCGCCAGGGTCACGCCGCGCTCGCGCCCGTCCGCGCTCCAGGTGATTGCCACCGAGACAGCGTAGAGCGTGATCGGCGGACCGGCCGCCTGGTTCGGCCGCGGGGCGCCGGGCACCGAGACCTCCGTCGCGACCGCGGCCACGCGGTGCCGCCAGCGATAGCCGCCGCCGTCATCGCCCGTATCGTCCACGGGCGCGAGCGTGCCGCGGTCGGCCAGAGCCGCGAGATGCGAGCGGGCACGCTCCAAGGCCTCCTCATACTGGCCCGCCGCCTGCGTCGCCGCGAGGCCTTCCATGGTGCCGTGGAACAGCACGCCGAGCGCGAGGGCGGCGATCGCGAGTGCGATCAGCACCTCCAGCAGCGTGAAGCCACGATCTTGGTCACGCCGGGTCATAGCGAGCTCCGCACGGCACGCGGGCATCCTGATCGCATTCTGGCTGGCCCGCTTGCAATGCCGAAAACGTGCGGCGTGCGGCGCGAGAATCACGCTACCGCAACCGATCCGTCATCATTCCAGGCGGACCAGCATGGCAGGGTGTGGCTACTGCGGGACAGGCGGGCTGATTGCCCCTGCCTTATCGCCGTTAATGGGCGTGCGCTGGGCGGCCCACTCGCGAGGAGGAAGAACGATGCGTCTCGGCTGTGCCGCGATCTCCCTGAAGGCAGTCCTGCTCTCCGCAACATTGCTGGCCGGCGCCGGGTCGGCCTGGGCCGATGTGGACGACGGCATCGCCGACAACAACGGCCAGCTTCCGTTGCCGAGCGGCCAGTTCATCACGCCGACGGCGGCAACCGGCTCGACCTTCCAGACGCTGAACCCCGGCTTGCCCGATTACCCGAATTTCCGGCCGGACGGCGCCATCGCGACCGCGCTCAGCCCGGACGGCAAGACGCTGCTCGTGATGACCAGCGGCTACAACACCCTGAACAACTCGCAGGGCAACCTCGCCGCCGACGGCGGCGCCGAATACGTCTTCGTCTTCGACGTCACCAACCCGCGCCAGCCGGTGCAGAAGCAGATCCTGCGGCCGGCCAACACCTTCGCGGGCCTCGTCTGGGCGCCGGACGGATCGAAGTTCTACGCTTCGGGCGGCAACGATGACCAAGTCTATGTGTATGCGCCGGGCAGCGGCGGGAGCGGCTACGCCGTCAGCGCCACCATCCCGCTCGGCCACAACAAGGTCGGCAACGGCCTGTCGCAGTATCCGCAGACGGGCGGCCTCGCGATCTCGCAGGACGGCTCGCTGCTCGTGGTCGCCAACACGCTGAACGACTCGATCACAGTGGTGAGCACGGCGACCAACGCCAAGCTCTTCGAGTATGACCTCCGCCCCTACAACACGACGCCCGCGACGGGCAACGGCGTGCCGGGCGGGGAGACCACCTACGGCGTCGCCATCAAGGGCAACTCGACAATCTACGCGGCCTCGGTGCGCGACCGCGAGGTGGTGGTCGTGGACATCAGCACCGGCAGCCCGCGGCTGGTCACGCGCGTGGCACTCCCTGGCAGCCCCGTTAACGTGCTGCTCGACAAGGCCCAGACCACGCTCTACGCCGCCCAGGACAACAGCGACACGGTCGCGGCCATCGACACCGGCAGCAACACGGTGCGCGAGGAGATCGACGCGATCGCGCCGCCGGGCCTGCTCGCGGATCACGCCAACCGCTACACCGGCGCCGCCACGAACAACGTGGCGCTCTCGCCCGATCAGACCAGGCTCTACATCACGAACGGCGGCGCCAACTCGCTGGCCGTCGTGCCGCTCTCCGGCCCGGCCCCGCACCATGTCGCGGGCCTCGTGCCGACTGGCTGGTATCCGACCTCGGTCAGCGTCAGCAAGGACGGCGGCACGATGTGGGTCGTCAACAACAAGAGCAACTCGGGGGCCAATCCCGGCTACGGCACCAGCTCGACGAGCCATCTCACCCAGACGACCTATCCCGGCGGCAACGCGGCCCAGCAGACGGCTTTCTACGCCTCGAACCAGTATATCCTACTGCTGGAGCAGGCCGGCCTGCTGACGGCGCCGGTCCCGGCCGTCCCGGATCTCGCGAGCCTCACTCGGCAAGTGGCCGCGAACAACGGCTATGCCATGGCAGTCGATGCGCGGGACGCGGCGGTCATGGGCTTCCTCCACTCCAAGATCACGCACGTGATCTACATCATCAAGGAGAACCGCACCTTCGACCAGGTCCTCGGGGATCTCGCGAACGGCGCGAACGGCGATCCCGCGCTCACGGTGTTCGGCAGCCGCATCACTCCGAACTTCCACCGCATCTCGACCAACTTTGTCACCCTCGACAATTTCTTCTGCTCGGGCGAGGTCAGCGGCAATGGATGGCCCTGGTCCACGGCCGGCCGCGAGACTGACTGGAACGAGAAGAACATCCCCATGGACTACGCCTTCGACGTGACGCGCGAGCACGCGCCCTACGACGCCGAGGGCCAGAACCGCAACGTGGACGTCGGCTACGTCGGCGTCGCCGCGCGCGAGGCGGCGCGGCCCGGCTACACCGCCGTCGCCAGCGCGCTGCCCGGCGGTGCCGCCAACCTGCTGCCCGGCATCGGCGACGACGGCGCGCCGGACGGCAAGAACGGCGCGACCCAGCGCGGCTATATCTGGAGCGCGGCGCTGGCGGCCGGCCTCACGGTGCGCGACTACGGGTTCTTCGAGGACCTGACCCGCTACTCGGCCTTCGGCTCGATCCCCGCCGTCCCGCTGCTTGAGAATCCGGCGGCCTCCGGCACGCAGGTCGCCTGGGGCACGAACCCCCAGCTGATCCCGCTCACGGATATCTACTTCCGCGGCTTCGACAACAACTTCCCCGATGCCTGGCGCTTCGAGGAGTTCCAGCGCGAGTTCAACCAGTTCGACCAGAGCAAGACGCTGCCGAACCTGGTGCTGCTGCGCTACATGCATGACCATATGGGCAACTTCACGACGGCCGTTGCCGGCGTGAACACGCCCGAGACGCAGCAGGCCGACAACGATCTCGCCGTCGGCGAGACGCTGCAGCTCGTCGCGAACAGCAAGAACTACGCGCAGAACACGCTGATCGTCGTGGACGAGGACGACGCCCAGGACGGGCCGGATCACGTGGACGCGCACCGCAGCACGACCTACGTCGTCGGCCCCTACGTGCGGCGCCGGGCGGTGGTAAGCACGCGCTACTCGACGGTGAACCTGCTGCGCACCATCGAGGACATCCTCGGGCTTGAGCACCTTAATCTCAACACCGCTTACCAGCGCCCGATGACGGACGTGTTCGACCTGTCGCAAGGGCCGGCCTGGACCTACAGCGCCACGGCGTCCACGATCCTGAACAGCACCCAGGTCAAGCTGACCAGCCCAGGCGGCATCAAGATCCAGTATGCCGATGGCCCGGCGGTCAAGCCGGTGCACGACGCCGCTTACTGGGCGCGCGAGACCCGCGGCTTCGACTGGTCCTCAGAGGACCGCGTCCCGGCGGACCTGTTCAATCGTGTGCTCTGGGAGGGGCTGAAGCCCGGCGTGCCCTACCCGGTCGAGCGCTCCGGGCTCGACCTGCGCGGTCGCGGCACCGCGCAGCCGGCTGCTGCCGAGTCGAACTAGCCTGAACGAACCGCCAGCGCACCGGAGTGAACGATCATGACCGTGACCAAGCTCGCAACCCTGGGCGTGGCCGCTAGCCTCGCCGTTGCCTTTGGGGGAGCGCTCCGCGCCCAGGCGACCCTGATCAACGCCGACTTCGCCGGCACCGTCACCGGGCAGGCTGGCACCGCCTACGCGGTCGGCGCGACGATCAGCGGTGCTTTCACGTACGATACCGACCTGTCCCAGTATCTCAGCTTCACCATCGGCCCCTACTCGCTGCCCGCAGGTGCGGCCAGCTATGTGCCGCCGCCGCTCACCAAGACGCAGTCGGCGCAGTTCGCGGCACGCCTGGCGGCGAGTTCCATGGGTGGCTCGACGAACACGAGCCTGACCGTGGACCTCGAGACGAACGGGTTCTTCAACACCACGAACCTGGCCAGCTTCGTGCAGAACCCAGGGCCTGGCGCGATCACGACGGACCCGAACGACCCCAATCCGAGCTTCATCGCCTATGCGACGCAAGGCTTGTCCGGCCCGCAGACCTACGTGGACGCGGACCTGACCAGCTTCTCGGGCAGCGTCGGGGCGATCGGCGTGCCGGAGCCGGCAAGCCTCGCGCTGCTAACCACCGGGATCATCGGCCTTGGCGCAGCGCGGCGTCGCAAGGCATAGTGGCTCGCGCTGAGGAGTGAACATCATGCGCTGGTATGCTGCCGTCGCCTTCTTGCCCGCGGCTCTCCTGCTAGCTCCGGCGGCGCGTGCCGACTGCCAGGGTGACGTCGCGGCGTTGCGGCCCCAGGTGGACAGCGCACCTGCGGGCCGCATCAAGGAGCTGCTCGCCTTCGACCTCAAGCGCGCCCGGCAGGAACTGGTCGAGGGCGACGAGGACGAGTGCCGCGAGGCGGTTGACCACGCGCGGAAGCTGCTGCGGGGCGAGTATTGAGTGTCGCCCCGAGCCGGCGGCCCTCGCCCTGGCGCCTGACTGCGCCGCCGGGCGCCTCGGACCGGGTGACGCTCACAGCGCCGCGGAGAGGGTGAAGAACACGCTCCGGCCCGGCAGCACGCCGTAGAGCGGCACCCCGTTCGCTGCCGTGCCGAGAAGGCCGGTCAGGGCGTGCTCATCGAAGAGGTTGAACACGTTGAGCCGGGCGTTGAACGCCCGCCCTCCCTGGACCGGCAGCGTGTAGCCCAGTGCCAGGTCAGCGTCGGTGTATGACTTGATCGGGAATTGGTCCGCGGTGCCGCCGTTGTCCTGCAGATATTGCGGGCCGACATACTTGGCGAGCAGCGAGGCATAAACTCCATTCCGCTGGAAGATCGGCCCAATCGCTCCCGTTCGCCGGGGAACGAGTTGGATCGCCACGTCCCGGCCCTTGTAGTCGCCGTCGTTCAACGTGCCGTTCGCGTAGAGCGCCAGGCCGTCACGAACCTGGTAGATCCCTTCCAGCTCGATGCCCTTGTAGATCGCGCCGCCCCCATTGGCGTAGATCGTGGTGCCGGCGACCGTCGAGCTGGTGATGAGGTTGCTGAAGTCGATGTAGTAGAGATCGGCCCCAAGGCTGAACCGGCTCGTCTGATAGACGGTGCCGACCTGGTAGTTCCAGGTCTCCTGCGGGCTCAGGCCCTGCGGCTTCGTCGTGAACAGCACGTTGAGCGGCGGCCCGAGAAAGCCCTTCGCCACCTGCGCGTAGGCGGTCCAACCCGGCTGGATGGCGTAGCGCGCGTCAACAGCCGGCTGAAGCTTATTGTAGGTGGCGTGGAAGTCGGCCGGCAGCTTGGTCGAGTTGTTCACGGCGGCGTCGAGCACGCGGGTGAAGGACGTGTATTTGACGCCCGGCGTGACCGTGAAATTCGGCAAGGGCTTCCACGCGAACTCTACGTAAGGCTGCACCGTCGTGATGTAGTCGCGATACTTGTAGGAGTAGGGCGATCCGCCCGCGCTCGTCGTGTAGGGCGTGAGGCCCCGCGACAGGTCGGCCGTGACGCGATAGGAGTCAGACGCGACGTAGTCGAACCATAATCCGGCGCGGAGCTGCCCGAAGACGGTGTCCTTAGTCGCGCGGAAGAGGTTGCCCCAGTCGCGGAAATCGTTCTTGTTGGGATAGCCCGGCACGTCGTTGCTGAGGAGGGTCCGCACGCCGTTCAGGTAGTAGTAGCCGTTCAGGTTCGGCGTGCTCCCGTTCGGGTCCACGCCGCGCACGCCGCGCTTGTAGTAGGACGCCGTGTAGGCCTTGTCGTCGAGCGTCCAGCCGTCGCCGAGAGCGGAGCGCAGGCCGATATACTCGAAGTCGGTCGTATAGACGTCTACGTTGTAGCCGGTGAAGGCCTGGGACCTGGGGTCGCCGCTCAGGCCGTAATTGTAGCCGAACCGCTGGATCTGCGCCGCGGAGCTGCCGTAAGGCGTGTGGGTGCGCGAGTTGTTCGCCATGCCTACGAAGGTGAGCACGGTGCTGGCGCCGAGCGGCACCTCGACCTTGGCGAAGCCGTTGCGCCGGGTGGACGCCGTGCCGCTCAGGAACCCGTTGCTCTCCAGGTTCGAGAGATCGATGAAGGCGCGGGCGCCGCCCGCCGCGCTGGTGCCGCCGACGATCCCACTGTCGCCCTCGATCCCGTAGAGCCGAGTGGCGAAGCTGCCGTAGGTGCCATACGGGTTGATCGTGACCGTGTCGAGCGGCGATTTTAAGGTGATGGCGACGGTGCCGCCGAACGTCGCGTAGCCGATGGTCGACGCGGTGCCTGGGCCGCGGTCCACCGCGACCGAGCCGATGTCGTGCGCCGTGAAGTAGGCCTCGCTCTGCGGCGCGAAGTTGCTCGGCGTGCCAGGGATCGGGATGCCGTCGAAGGTGGTGTTGAACTGGGTGTAGTTGAAGCCGCGGATCGTCTCGGCGAAGTTTTGCTGCAGGCCCGGCCCGGCGGGGGCGACGTTCTGCACGCTGGGCGTGAACTTGATGATCTCGTCGTAGTTCTGCAGCGGCAGGACGTTGTTCTGGATGTAGTTCGGCCCGACGACGGAGGTGGGTTGGCTCGCGCTGAGCGGCGGGCGCGAGGGCGCCAGCGCGGCGGCCGTCCCGGGCCCGGCGCTCCCGCCGGAGGTCGCGCCGCCGACGCCCTGGACGGTGCCGATGTCCAGTCGGCGCGGGCTGGGACCAACTCTGACCGGGCCACGCCCCGGCGGCGAGCGCGGTCGTCGCGAACAGCAGCGGGCGGATCGCGGTGTGCATGACATGTCCTTCCGATCGTGGTGCGGGGCGGTCGCGCCGCGGCCTCACTCGCCGTCCAGCCCGGGCGTGATGTCCACCCAGACCAGGAGGCGCAGAGTCTTCCCGGCGACGCTCTCGGGCGGGCGCGGATACCGGGCCGTGTGCACCGCGGCCAGCGCCGCGCCGTCCAGCAGCGCCGCGCCGGCCGACCGGGTGACGGCGACGGCGTCCACGGCGCCGTCGCGATAGCTGAAGACCACGCCCGTGCGCCCGCTGAGACCCATTATGCGGATCGCGGGCGGGACGCGGAGCGCGGCTTGGACTGCCTGCCGTATGCGGCCCTCAAAGGTCGAGATCTCGCCGGCGCTTGGCTGTGGCTGGGCAGGCGCTGGGGTTCCAGCGGTGGCGGATGGTGCGAGCGGGGGGGAGGCCGGGCGCTCGGCCGACCGCGGTGGCGGCGCCGGGAGCGGCCGGGCGCTCGCCGGGGATCTCGAGGGTGGGACACGGCGGGACGGCGCTGACGGCTTAGGCGCGGGAGGAGGCGGCAGGGCTGGCGCAGGCGAGGGCGGGGGCACCGTCTCGGCTGCAACGGGCACGTCGGCGGGTGCCGCAGTCGGCGCGACCACGGGTGGCGGCGCGGGCGCCAGGGTTGGGTCGGCAGCCAGCGCCGGCGCGGGCACGAGTTCGGCCGGCGACGCTGGCGCGGCCTCCGGGACAGGCGAGGTCTCAGCGACGGCGGGAGCGTTGGCGGGCGGGATAGCAGCCGGAGGGACCGCAGCGGCGGCCTCGGACGGGACGGGGACGAACACGACAGCGACGCTGCTTGGCTGCGGCCCTATCGCCATGTCTGATCGCGGCCGGTCCAGCCACCAGGCGGCCGCGACGAGCGCACCCTCCAGGAAGCAGGCGCAGGCGAGCGCGCAGGCCAGCCGCTGCCGGGCCTCGCGGCGCCCAACGCCGGCGCGGTTCGGCCACGGCATCCGGGCAGCGGTGTCGGGCGGACCAGGCCGCGAGGGCAGACGGACCTGCCGGGTCGTGATCAGCGTCGCGCCCAAGCCTACCCCTTCAGCGGCATGCGTTGCGTTCGCGAAGGGTTAGCCTCGCCAGACCCGCAGTTACCGTTAAGCTACGTTGATATTAGGTTTCAGCAACAAATTGCGGCACGGCTAGGCAGCGTGCTTCTGGATCGGACCAGCCACCGGGAGTGATGTGGGAAGGAACGTGCTGAAATCAGCGCTGCGCCACAGCATCCCCGTTCCCGAACGCGGCTCAATACGGAAAACATTACTATTTGACTCAAGCTCCCACGTTCCAGATATCATTGGCTTCCGAACTGCGCGGTTTCCGGGAGATTACCTTGAGGCGCATCATCGGCGAGTGCGGTCCGGTTCGGTGCCATTCTTGCGCCCTGACCCGGATTTGCCGGTTCTAGGCCAGCGTCACGCCGCCGAAAACTCCTCGCTTCATCGCTACCCACCGCTGATTGCCGTGCCTGCGGGCGCGTGAGGATCCGTTCATGGCTGCTGCAAACCGTGTTGCCCTATCGCGCGACAACCAGATGCCGATTCCGGCTCGCTGCCGGGGGGAGACACTCGCGTGAACGCCATCCCACCCCCGACCCGGCCAGAAGATGCCGCAGCCGCGCTGGGCGCTATCTTCGCGCAAGGTGCCGCCGAGCACGACCGGAGCGGGACATTTCCGCAGGAGAATCTCGGGAAGCTGCGCGAGGCGGGACTTCTCGCGCTCACCGTGCCGCGCGAGTTCGGCGGCGCGGGCGCAGGCCTCGCGCGCAGCGCGGAGGTGGTGCGTGCGGTCGCGCAGGGCGAGCCGGCAACGGCGCTGGTGCTCGCGATGCAGTTCATTCAGCACGCAACCCTCGCGCGCACCCGGCGCTGGCCCGCTGCCGTGTATGAGCGCGTCGCCCGGAGCGCGGTCGAGGACGGCGCGCTGGTCAACGCGCTGCGCGTCGAGCCAGCGCTCGGCACTCCGGCGCGCGGCGGCCTGCCCGCCACGGTCGCCCGGCGCACGGCCGACGGCTGGCGAGTCAGAGGTCACAAAATCTTCGCCACCGGCATCCCGGTGCTGACCTGGCTCCTGGTCTGGGCGCGTACCGACGAGGTCCAGCCGCGCGTCGGCACTGTCCTGGTCCCCGCCGGCAGCCCCGGCGTTCGCGTCGAGGCGACCTGGGACCAGCTCGGGATGCGCGCCACCGAGAGCCACGACGTGCTGCTCGACGACGTTCTGGTGCCCCATGAGTTCGCCGTGGACCTGCGCCCGCCCGAGGCCTGGGCGACACCCGACCCGGTGCAGGCGGCCTGGAACGCGGTCCTCGTCGCCGCCGTGTATCATGGCGTAGCAGTCTCCGCGCGCGAATGGCTCGCGGAGTGGCTGCGGATGCGAGTGCCCAGCAACCTGGGCGCGCCACTCGCAACGCTGCCCCGCATTCAGGCGGAGATGGGCGGCATCGAGGCCCTGCTCGCGACCGGAGCGCGCCTGCTCCGCTCGACGGCCGAGGCCGTGGACCGCGGCGGGCCGGATGCGCCCGGCGCGGTGGAGTGCGGCATCGTCAAGCGCGAAGTCACGGAGGGCGCGATCCGCGCCGTCGAGCGCGCCGTCGCCATGACCGGCAACGCCGGGCTCGCCCGCCGCAATCCGCTGGAGCGGCATCTGCGCGACGCTTTGTGCGGCCGCGTCCACACACCGCAGGACGACACTGTGCTGCTCGCCGCCGGGCGAGCCGCCCTTGGGACAGGAGAGCAGCCATGAGCGGAGCGGCCGCCATCGAGTTCATCGGCATGATCCAGCCGCGCGAGCAGTCGGAGACCCATCCGCCGAGCGGTCCGGCCATCGACCCCGGCTATCTGCGGGCGAGTGCCCAGGCGCACGATGCGGGCGGCTTCGACCGCATCCTGGTCGGCTGGCACAGCAACGGCCCGGACGGGTTCCAGATCGCGGCCCATGCCGCCGCGCATACCGAGCGCGTGGGCTTCCTGGTAGCTCACCGCCCCGGCTTCCAGGCGCCCACGACCGCGGCGCGCGCCTTCGCGACCCTCGACCAGCTGAGCGGCGGCCGGGCGGCCATCCACGTCATCTCCGGCGGCGACGACGAGGACCAGGCGCGCGATGGCGACCACCTTGGCAAGGACGAGCGCTACGCCCGCACCGACGAGTATGTCGGCATCCTCAAGCAGATCTGGGAAGCGGACCAGCCGGTCAGCTACAAGGGGATCTACTACGCCTTCGAGGGCGCCTCGCCCGCAGTGCGAACGGTGCAGCGGCCGCGCATCCCGATCTATTTCGGCGGCGCCTCCGATGCCGCGATCGAGGTCGCGGGCCGCCACGCCGACGTGTATGCGCTCTGGGGCGAGACCCAGGCGCAAGTCCGCGAAATCGTCGCACGGGTGCGCGCGAGCACGGCCCGGCACCGCGGCACGGCGGCGGCGCGCCATCTCCGGTTCAGTCTCTCGTTCCGCCCCATCCTGGCCGCGACGGAAAGCCTCGCCTGGGAGAAGGCCGAGCGCATCCTGGACACGATCCGGCGGGTGCGCGGCCAGGCCTGGCTCGGCCCGGCCACGGCGGCACCGCAGAACAAGGGGTCGCAGCGCCTGCTCGACGCGGCTGCCCTGGGGGACCGGCCGGAGGGGCGGCTCTACACCGCGATCGCGCGCGAGACGGGCGCGCGGGGCAACACGACGGCGCTGGTCGGCACGCCGCAGCAGGTAGCCGAAGCCTTCCTCGACTACTCTGCCCTCGGCGTCACCACCTTCCTGATCCGCGGCTTCGATCCCCTGGAGGACGCCGCCGAATACGGCCGCACGCTGCTGCCCCTCACCCGGCGGCTCGCGGCCGAGCGCGACGCTCAATCAACCCTGGCCGCGGAGTAGAAAACGATGAGCGCGCTCGACGACTTCCTGATGCAGAAGCGGGTGGCCCTGCAGTGGGTCAAGCAGGAGACCGCCGCGGAGAGCTACCGGCCGCTGCCAATCCGCGCCCACGTCACCGCCGAGGGCCGGAGCGGCGTCCGCCGCATCCGCGTCCGCGACTTCCAGGTGATCACGGACAGCTTGCCAAACTTCGCCGGGAACGACCTCGGGCCGTCCTCGCCCGAGCTGGCGCTGGGCGCGCTCGGGAGCTGCCTGACGCACTCCTGGCTGATCCAGGCCGCGGCGCACAACGTGCCCGTGGACAGCCTGGAGGTCGAGGTCACAGGCCAGCTCGACAGCCGCGGCAGCCTGCTGGGCGTCGAGGGCGTCCCTGTCTACCCGCAGGTCCTCGCGTTCACCGTCACGATCGCCTCGTCGGCGTCCCAGGACCAGATCGCGGAGCTGCATCGCGCGGTGGACCGCGCCTGCCCGATCCTGAACCTGCTGCGCCGGCCGCAGCAGATCGAGGGGCGGGTCGTGCACGTCGCGGCAGACGCGCGCGCACCGGCCGCCGCACCGCCGCAGCCTGTCTCCGCCGAGGGCGTGCCATGAGCTCGGACGTAACCACACCGGCGGAAAGGTTGTCCCGCCGCACCGTGATCCGCTCCGCAGTCGCCGCCGGCGCCGTGCTGCCTCTCGGCGGCATGACGTCCCTGCGGCGTCCGGCCTTGCTCGACACGCTGTCGCAGGCGCCGATCTGCCACGTTGCCGATGGGACGCCGCCCCTGGTCGCGAAGCCAGGGACGAAGCTGAGGCTGACGTGGAACGCGAACGCGATCTGCACCGTAGGCGTGCCTGTGGCATCCCAGCGCGGCATCTTCGCCCGGCACAACCTCGACGTGGAACTCGTCAACTTTGGCGGTAGCACGGACCAGCTCCTGGAGGCGATCAGCACCGGCAAGGCGGACGCCGGGCGTCGGCATGGCGCTGCGCTGGCTCAAGCCGCTGGAGCAAGGCTTCGACGTGAAGATCACGACGGCGATCCACGGGGGCTGCATGCGGCTGTTCGCGAAGCAGGAGTCCGGTATCCGATCCGTCGCGGACCTCAAGGGCAAGACCATGGGCGTGAGCGACATGGCCGCGCCGGACAAAAACTTCTTCTCGATCATGGCGGCGAAGCAGGGACTCGACCCCAACCAGGACATCGAGTGGCGCCAGTTCCCGGCTGACCTGCTCGGCGTCGCGCTGCAGAAGGGCGAGGTCCAGGCCATCTCGCTCGGCGATCCGCTCGGCTGGGTGATCCGCGAGCGCGACAAGCTCTACGAGGTCGCGAACAACCTGTCCGGGGAATACGCAGCACCGCGCCTGCTGCGTGCTGGGCGTGCGCGGCGGGCTTGTGCGAGGAGACCGCGCCGCCGCCGGAGCGCTCACGCAGGCGCTGCTGGAGGCGCAGGACTACGTGGTGGCCAATCCCGACGAGGCCGCGGCGCTGTTCGCGCCATACTCGCCGGTGCCGCCGCCCAGCTCGCCGCCATGCTGCGCAGCCATACGCACCAGCCACCACCCGACGGGCGCCGCCCTCAAGCAGGAGATCGTTGCCTACGCGGACGAGCTGAAGCTCGTCGGCGTGATGCGCCCGAGGACCAACACGGCGCGCTTCGCCGACAAGGTCTTCGCCGATGTCGCTGCTCGCCGCATGAACGCGATCACCGATCTCCGGACGACGGCAGGGCAACGCTCCGCACCCCGGCCGATGCTCTGGGTGACCGGCGCCCTCGCCGCGGCGGCATGGCTGGGCGCGTCCGCGCTGACGGTGACGTGGCCTGACACTGACGACCTGGGCCGGACGGACTTGCTCGCCGTGATCATGGCAGCGCTCGGAGCGGCGCTCATCGCCGCGGCAGCCGCTGACCGCAGGCGACCGTTGCCGGGCGGAGCTGCGCCGCCTCGGCCCTTGGCTGCTCGCGCTTGGGATCGGCTTCGCGAGCTGGGAGCTGGTCACGGCCAAGCTCGACCTGCTGCCGCGGCCGTTCTTCGCAGCGCCGCAGTCCATGCTGGAGGTGTTCACCGAAGATTGGCCGCGTCTCGGCGAGAGCCTGCTGCGCTCGCTCTGGCTGCTGCTGCCGGCCTTTCTGATCGGGGCTGCGGCTGGCTTCCTGGTCGGGATCGCGATCGGATGGTCGCGCGCGGCTGGCTACTGGGTCCATCCGGTGCTGCGCCTCATCGGGCCGGTGCCGGCCGATGGCCTGGATCCCGATCGCGTTCTTCGTCTTCCCCGGCAGCCACAGCGCAAGCACCTTCCTGATCGCGCTCGCGACGTTCTTCCCGGTCGCCGTGCTGACCTGGTCGGGCGTCGCCTCCGTCAGCGAAGCCTACTACGACGTGGCGCGCACGATGGGCGCGAAGCCCTGGTTCCTGGTGCGCAGGGTCGCCGTGCCGGCAGCGATGCCTTCGGTGTTCGTCGGCCTGTTCATGGGTCTCGGCGCTTCGTTCTCGGTGCTGGTCGTGGCCGAGATGCTCGGCGTGAAGGCGGGCCTCGGGCTGGTATATGCAATGGGCTCAGGGCTGGGCGGCCTACGCCAACATGTATGCCGCCCTGCTGGTCATGGCGCTGATGTGCTCCGGCGCTGATCACCGCGCTGTTCCGCGTGCGCGACCGGCTGCTCTCCTGGCAGAAGGGCCTGGTGCGGTGGTAGCGGCGGCTTGGGCTCGCGAGAGCACCTCAGGCGCGCCGCTGAGCGCTGGAGGCCGTGGACGTGAGCCACGCGTTCGCGTTGAACGGCGAGCCGCTTCCCGTCCTCGACAGGGTCAGCTTGAGCGCTGCACCCGGCGAGTTCGTGGCGCTTCTCGGGCCGAGCGGCTGCGGCAAGTCGCACGCTGCTCCGCCTCGTCGCCGGCCTCGAGCTGCCTCAGGCCGGTATCATCGTCGCGGGCGAGCGGGGGATCGAGGGACCGGACCCGTCGCGCGTGCTGATGTTCCAGGACCCGACGCTCTATCCCTGGCGTACGGTGCGGGCCAACGTCGGCGCTGGGCCTGGAGGCTCGCGGAGAGCTGCGCCGCCATGCGCGCCGCCTGGACGAGGCGCTGCAACTGGTCGGCCTGGACGGGCTTCGCGACTGCCTACCCGCACCAGATCTCGGGAGGCATGGCGCAGCGCGCCGCACTCGCCCGCGCGCTGGTCAACGACCCCGGCCTGCTGCTCCTCGACGAGCCGCTCGGCAAGCTCGACAGCCTCACGCGGCTGCAGATGCAAGGCGAGCTGGTCCGGGTTTGGCAGGACGCGGGTTCACCGCCCTGCTCGTCACGCATGACGTGGAGGAGGCCCTGCTCATGGCCGACCGGGTTGTCGTCTTCAGCCCTCGCCCGGCCCGGGTCATCGCGGACCTCCCGGTCGAGCCGCCGCGCCCGCGCCACCGCGACGACCAGGCGCTGGTTGCCCTGCGACGGGACGTTCTGGCCTTGCTGGGACTCGCGTCGTGACCGCACGACGGAACCTGCTCGGCTGCCGCCCTGACTCAGACGCTTCTAGCGAACTGGCCGCAATCACGGCCGCGCCACTCCATCCCCAGCAAGGATACCGAGCCAATGAGCGATCGTCCCCGTTCAGCCCTCCTCGACGAGGTTCTCGACGCCAATGCCCGCTATAGCGAGTCGTTCGGCGACAAGGGTGGGCTCGCGATACCGCCAGCCCGGCGTTTCGCGGTGCTGACCTGCATGGACGCGCGGCTCGACCCAGCGAAGTTCGCGGGCCTCGCCGAGGGCGATGCGCACGTCATCCGCAACGCCGGCGGCCGTGCCAGCGACGACGCGATCCGCTCGCTGGTCATCTCGCACAAGCTGCTCGGCACGCGGGAGTGGTTCGTCGTGCACCACACGAACTGCGGCATGGAATTGTTCACCGACGACATCATGGGCGACCTGCTCGCGGGCAGCCTGGAGACCGCCAGCTTCGACGGCGCCACGTGGTCGAACCCCAGGGCGGGAGGCGGGTCGCCTGCTGGCCGGTTCGTCAAGTGGCTGACCATCGCCGACCAGGCCCGGAGCGTGACGGACGACGTGCAGCGCATCCGCAGCCACCCGCTCGTGCCGGGCACGATCCCGATCTACGGGCTTCATCTACGACGTGGCGACGGGGCGGCTTCTCAATGTGCCGTCCGCGACCGAGGCGGGCCGGGCGCGCGCGTAGGGCACAGCGAACTCAGACCGGGCGAAGAAGGGAGCCGGACATGAGCTACTTCCCAGGGATGCAGAAGGGCAATCTCGATGCAGCACCGGCTGACGAGCACGGGCGGATCCGGAAGGAGACCGTTGCCCTAGACGGCGTCGCGGTGACACGCGTGACGTTCGACGTCGGCGCGAAATGGTCGGAAGACCTGAAGGCGTATGCGGGAACAAACAGCTGCCAGTTGCCGCACGTCGCCCTCGTCCTCTCGGGAACATTGCGGGTGGTCATGGACGACGGCACGGAGCAGGACTTCTCGGCGAGCGACGTCATGCTGCTTCCACCCGGCCACGATGCTTGGACGGTCGGCGACAAGCCCTGCGTGTTCGTCGAGTTCTCCCGCGGCAACGACTACTACGCTGACGCCCACAAGCATTAGGGAGATATGAGATGCTTCTGCACGACGAGCTCACGGCGACGGCGGAGAAGGTCAGGGCGGCCTTGCCGCCGCCCGTCTTCGACGCGATCGAGCGCTCCGTCGCCGATTTGCGCGACACCGGGATCGCGCGGGGCGCCACGGGCATCGGCGCCCGCCCGGCCCTTCCGACCCTGGGCGACGCCGACGGCCGCCCGTTCGACCTCGCCGCGGAAGCCGCGAAAGGGCCGCTGGTCCTAGTGTTTTACCGGGGCGGCTGGTGCCCCTACTGCGACGTGACGCTGCGCGCGCTGCAGGCCGCTCTCGGCGAGGTGCGTGAACTGGGCGCCCAGTTGGTCGCGGTGACGCCGGAGCAGCCGGAACGGATCGAAGAGACGGTCGGCCGGGCCGGGGTGGCGTTCCCGGTACTCCACGATCCCGGCAACGCGTTCGCGCAGTCCCTCGGCCTGGTATTCTCGCTGCCGGAGTCGCTCCGACCTCAATACGCGGCCCTCGGGATAGACCTGCCGGTCTTCAACGGCGACGCGACCTTCAGCCTTCCCGTCCCGGCAACGTACTTGCTCGACCGGGACGACGCCGTGGCATACGCGTTCGTGGACGCGGACTTCAAGCGGCGGGCCGAGCCGGCGGCGATCCTGGCCGCGCTCCGGTCGCTGCCGCAGCATTGACCAGCGCCGGACCCCACCCTGCCATGCGCTCCCTCTTCGCCGCGTCGGCCCTCCTTGCTCTCTTCGCGCTCGGCCCTGCGGCGGCCGGCGCGAGGACGCTTCTGAACGTCTCCTATGATCCCACGCGCGAGCTCTACGCGGACGTGGACAAGGCCTTCGCCGAGTCCTGGAAGAAGTCCGCGGGTGAGCTCGTCGCGATCCGCGTCTCCCATGGCGGGTCGGGTGCGCAGGCGCGCGCCGTCATCGACGGGCTGGAAGCCGACGTCGTGACGCTGGGCGTGCAGTCGGACATAGACGCTATCGCCGACCGCGCCGGGCTGGTCGCCGCCGACTGGCGCGAGCGCCTGCCGAACCGCTCCGTGCCCTACACCTCGACCATCCTGTTCGTGGTGCACAAGGGCAACCCGAAGGGAATCCATGACTGGCCGGACCTGATCCGGCCCGGCGTGTCCGTGATCACGCCCAACCCCAAGACGTCGAGCGGGGCGCGGTGGAACTTCCTGGCGGCCTGGGGCTACGCACTGCGCAGCCCGGGCGGCGACGCGGCCAAGGCGCGCGCCTTCGTGACAGAGCTCTACCGCCACGTCCCGGTGCTGGACAGCGGCGCGCGCGGCGCCACCATCACCTTCGCCCAGCGCAACCAAGGCGACGTCCTGATCGCCTGGGAAGACGACGCCAACCTTGCGGTCAAGAAACTCGGGCCAGGCAAGCTGGAAATCGTGGTGCCGTCCGTGAGCATCCGTGCGGAGCCGGTCGTCGCCGTCGTGGACAAGATCGTGGACCGGCACGGCACGCGCGCGCTGGCGGAGGCCTACCTGCGGTTCCTCTACACGCCGGAGGGCCAGGACCTCGCGGCGCGGCACTACTACCGCCCGATCGACCCAGCGGTGGCGGCGCGCTACGCGCAGCAGTTCCCCCAGGTGCCGACCTTCACCGTGGACGAGGTGTTCGGCGGCTGGCGCAAGGCGCAGCCCGAGTTCTTCGGCGACGGCGGCGTGTTCGACCAGCTCTACCAGCCCGGCGCCCGATGAGACGCTCCGCGTGGTCGCGGCGGCGACGCACCGTCCTGCCGGGCTTCGGCCTGACGCTCGGCTTCACCGTGGCCTACCTCGCGCTGATCGTGGTCGTGCCGCTGGCCGGGCTGATCGCCAAGGCGGGCACGCTGCCCTGGCACGCGGCCGTTTCCGAGCTGGCCAACCCGCGCGCTCTCGCCGCCTTCCGCGTCAGCTTCGGGGCTGCCGTGGCCGCGGCCGCCGTGGACTTGCCTATCGGGTTGCTGCTCGCCTGGACGCTCACCCGCTACACCTTTCCAGGGCGGCGGCTGCTCGACGCGCTGGTTGATTTGCCCTTCGCGCTGCCGACGGCGGTGGCCGGCATCGCGCTGACCACGCTCTACGTCGAGCAGGGTTGGATCGGTTCGGTGCTGGCGCGCCTGGGGATCACCGTGGCGTTCAACCCGGCCGGCATCGGCGTCGCCCTGGCCTTCGTGGGCCTGCCGTTCGTGGTGCGCACGATCCAGCCCGTCCTCGCCGACCTGGAACGCGAGGCCGAGGAGGCGGCGCTGACGCTCGGGGCGCGGCCGTGGCACGTCTTCCGCCGGGTGATCCTGCCGCCGCTAGTGCCGGCGGCGCTGACCGGCTCGGCGCTGGCCTTCGCGCGCGGCGTCGGCGAATACGGGTCAGTGATCTTCATCGCCGGCAACCGCCCGGCAATCTCGGAGATCGTTCCCTTGCTGATCGTGACGAAGCTGGAGCAGTTCGACTACCCCGGCGCCGCCGTGCTCGGCACCGCCATGCTGGCGCTGTCCTTGGCCATGCTGCTCGCAGTCAACGCGCTGCACCGCTGGACGGTGGCCGCCCAGGAGCCTGGCCATGCCGGCTGAGCGCGGGATCGGCGAGCCGGGGTGGGCGCGAGCCGCCCTGGTGCTGGCGTCGGTCGCGGTCTTCGCGGTGATGCTGGCGCTGCCGCTCGCCGTCGTGTTCGCCGAGGCGCTGTCGCAGGGCTGGCGCGTCGTGCTCGACGCGCTGTCGGACCCGGACGCGCTCGCGGCGATTCGCCTCACCGTGCTGGTCGCCCTGATCGTGGTCCCCTTGAACACGGTGTTCGGCCTCGCCGCGGCGTGGTGTACCGTGCACTTCCGGTTCCCTGGGCGGGCGCTCCTCGTGGCGCTGATCGAGCTGCCGTTCGCGGTCTCTCCCGTCATCTCCGGGATGATCTACGTGCTCCTGTTCGGGCGGCAGGGTTGGCTCGGCCCGCTCCTCGCGGCGCACGGTATCAAAGTCGTGTTCGCCTTGCCCGGCATCGTGCTCGCGACCACCTTCGTGACGCTGCCGTTCGTCGCGCGGCAGCTCGTGCCGCTGATGCGGGCGCAGGGGATCGATGAGGAGGAAGCTGCGCTGACCTTGGGCGCGGGCGGCTGGCAGGTATTCCGGCGCGTCACTCTACCCAAGGTGCGCTGGGCGCTGCTGACCGGCATGTTGCTGTGCAACGCCCGCGCCATGGGCGAGTTCGGCGCCGTGTCGGTCGTCTCGGGCCATATACGGGGACTTACCAACACGATGCCGCTGCATGTTCAGATCCTCTACGACGAGTATGACATCGCGGGCGCCTTCGCCATGTCCGCGCTGCTGGCCTGCCTCGGCCTCGCGACGCTCGCGCTGCGCGAGGCACTCGCTTGGCGCGCCCGGCGCGCGGAGGAGCGCGGCGCGCAAGCCGTGCTGGTGCCGGCATGATCCGGCTCGCCGGCGTCACCAAGAGCTTCGGTGCCACGCGCGTGCTGGATCGGCTCGACCTGCACATCGCGCCGGGCAGCTTCGTGGGGCTGCTCGGTCCCTCCGGCTCGGGCAAGACCACGATCCTGCGGCTGATCGCTGGGCTGGAGCAGGCGACGGAGGGCGGCATCGAGATCGGCGGCCGCCCTGCGGATCGCCTGAGGCCGGGGGAGCGCGGCGTCGGCTTCGTGTTCCAGAGCTACGCCCTGTTCAAGCACATGACGGTGTTCGAGAACGTGGCGTTCGGGCTGCGCGTCCGGCCGCGGCGGGCGCGCGGCAGCGAGGCCGGGATACGCGCCGCGGTCGAGCGGCTGCTGGCGATGGTGCGGCTGGAGGGATTGGGGCCGCGCCTGCCCGCCCAGCTCTCCGGCGGCCAGCGCCAGCGCGTCGCCCTCGCGCGGGCCTTGGCGGTGGAGCCGCGCATCCTGCTGCTGGACGAGCCGTTCGGCGCGCTGGACCAGCAGGTGCGCGAGGAACTGCGGGACCATCTGCGGCGCCTGCACGACGCGCTCGGGATGACTACGGTCTTCGTGTCCCACGACCAGGACGAGGCGCTGGCGCTGGCGGACCGCGTGGTCGTGCTCAACCGCGGCCGGATTGCGGCCGATGCTGTCCCGTCGGAGCTGCACCTCGGCGGGGCTGGCGCCATCCACGCGAGCGTGCCGGCGCCGGCGTGAAGCTGTTCACCGACGGTGTCGTGGGCGACCTGCTCGCGGGCAGCGCCGAACCATTTCCGAAGGCGATTATGCACTTGACAAACACATAGGTTGCTCGTAGGGTTCGCTTAAGGAGCTAGCCCATGTCCTTTCTTTCTGCCCCCTACTTCCACGATGAGGCCGCAGCGTTCGCGGAGCTAGAGGCAACCCTCTGGCCGAACGGCCCGGTGTGCCCTCGCTGCGGCGGCATGGACCGGATCACGGCGGTTAAGGGTGGCCGCATGGGGCTGCTCCGCTGCGGCCCCTGCAAGCGCCAGTTCACCGTGACCGTAGGCACGGTGTTCGAGAGCAGCCATGTGCCGCTGCACCAGTGGTTGCAGGCTGTCTATCTGCTTTGCAGCTCCAAGAAGGGCATCAGCTCGCACCAGCTCATGCGGACGCTGGACGTGCAGTATAAAACCGCATGGTTCATGACGCATCGCATCCGCGAGGCCATGGCATCCGGCAAGCTGCCGCCCATTGGGGGCGAGGGTGCTGTGGTCGAGATAGATGAGACGTTCATCGGGCAGAAGCCGGACATGCCGAAGCAGCGCGGCTATGCACACAAGCACGCAGTGATGACCCTGGTTGAGCGCGGCGGCTCCGCACGGTCCTTCCACGTAGAGGGCACGTCTGCGGCCGATCTGCTGCCCATCATCAAGGCGAATGTCGCGCCTGACACCTACGTAATGACTGACGAAGCGGGCCAGTATATCGGCCTCGACAAGCAGTTCACGGGGCACGAGTTCGTAAATCATGGTAAAGGCGAGTATGTGCGCGGTGACGTGCACACGAACACGCTGGAAAGTTTCTATTCCGTGTTCAAGCACGGCATGAAGGGTGTCTATCAGCACTGCTCGGAAAAGCACCTGCATCGCTACGTGGCGGAGTTTGATTTCCGGTATAACAACAGGGTCAAGCTCGGTGTAGACGATCAGGAGCGCACGACGAATGCGCTCAAGGGTATCGTAGGCAAGCGGCTCACCTATAGGTCACCTTACGGGCAAGCGTGAGTAATTTTCATAAAACTCGAGCACCCTCGAGTTTTAACAATCTTGCTCAACGGAGCGCACGATGCCCTCCCAGGTGTCCATCTTCATGCCCTCTCAGATGTCCATCTTCGACCTTCTTGAGCGGCCGTCGCTTGATGCCCTGCTCAAGCCGGATCAGATCTATGAGACAGACGACTACACGCTTTTCACCAGACTGACCGAAGACGACCGCTATGACCGAAAGTCTTCCCGGCAACCGGCGTCCGGGTTGGCCGTGTACCTCTCTGCCTTCGGCAACGGACCTTCGGTCAACGGCGGAGTGATTGCCGTCGGCATCACGAACGACAGACGGGTTGAGGGCTGCAAACATCTCGGTGAAACCGTCCTTCAGGAGATCGAGCTTTGCGGTGACAGGCGCTGTCCCACTGGGCGGTTCAGAAGCCGGCGGATACCGGCCGTCAACTACAAGGGGGAGGAGGACTTCCTGATCCTAATCAGGATCGAGTACGTTGAGGATCGCCTCGTCGAGCTAACAGACGGAACAGCTTATGTAAGAAAGGGCCACGAATGTAAGCTGCTAAAGGAACATGAGAAGCAAGGCCTCAGAATAGACAAAGGAGAGAGAGCTTTTGAACTAGAGCCTTGTGGCCTCACTTATCCGGATGAGTTTAGAACGAACGAGATTTCTCGTTTCGTACGAATGGTGCGTGAAAGGCGAAGCGCGTCGGAAGAAATCTCGACAGAACAGGTGCTTGAGGTCGTCCATCTAGGGCGACGACGGGACGGCGTTTTCATTGCTAACAACGCCTGTGCACTGCTGTTCGCTCGGGACTCGCAGCAAGTGTTTCCCGGCGCCTACGTGCATTTCCTTCGGTATGGCGGGACCGAAGAGGGGTCCGGCAAAGGCTACAATGTCACGAAAGATCGGCTCATCAGTGGAACCGTCCTCGATATTATCAGCGGGGCTGCGGCCATCATCGACGCGAATACGAGGGAGTTCACGCAATTCAGAGATGGTAAGTTCTACTCGGTCGCAGAGTATCCGCGCGATGCATGGTATGAACTGCTCGTGAACGCGTGCGTGCACCGCTCATACCACATCCGCAATGCGCCAATCTTCATCAAGATGTTCGACGACCATATAGCCGTGGAGAGCCCAGGCGGCTTTATGCCCCAAGTGACGCCGGCGAACATCTATGACATGCATCGGCCCAGGAACCCGTTCATGATGCTGGTCCTGAGAGAGTTTGGCGAGGTGCGTTGCATTAACGAGGGGACTAAGCGTATCCGGAAAGAAATGGTGGATGCGAAGCTCCCTGAACCGGAGTTCGCGCAGGAGACGCACGGCGGGACTACGGTTCGAGCGATCCTGCGCAACGACATAGGCAATCGGACCAACTCCCTGGACAGTGAGGCTTACAAGGTTCTTGGCGAAGTGGTCTCGCTTTCCCTTGATCTTGAAGATCGAAAGATAATCAACTATATTATAGAAAAAGGCAAAATAAACGTGAGTGAAGCTCTTCGTATTCTGAAGACTACATATTGGCATACTGCGAAAGGGAAGCTTACGCGATTGTGCAAAAGGGGGATATTGGACTTTGTCTCTTCTAAATCGCGTGACCCAGCAGCCCATTACGTGATGAGAAAGCAAGGCAATGTGCGACAAGATGCGAGATGACAAGCAGCGCCAGAAGTTCATTGAGACCGCCCGCTCCCTCGGCTGCGACGACGACGAAGCGACCTTTAAGGCGAAGCTGGCCGTGATCGCGCGGCAGAAGCCGAAGGACCGACAACCGCCCCCGGAAGAGCCGAAGAAAGGGCGCAGACGTGCTTGAGCGATTTAAGCGAGGCTCCTCTGTCTCAAAGCGCGCTTTACAGGCCTATCTGGTCCTGATCGGCTTGGCCTGGAACCGTCAGACCATAACCTACGGCGACCTTTCCGCCGACCAGATGGGCGGATATGGCCGCGGTGGCATACTCGCCAACGTGCTCGGGTGCATCATGGGCTGGTGCTATGAGAACGGACTTCCGCCACTAACGTCCATCGTAGTCAACAACCAGACTGGGATACCGGGCGAAGGACTGACCACGGCAGACGAGGACGACTTTCCCGCGGCTCAGCAGGCCGTGTTTCGGCAGAATTGGTTTGAGATTGTGCCACCATCGGTAGAAGAACTGGCAGAAGCGGGCAAACGCGCCGGCGCTGAGCAACTGAACAAACCACCTAAGCGGCTCTGGTAGGGTGATCTTAGCCGTGTTTGCGAAGTGCATAATCGCCTTTCCGAAGGTTGCCGGGACCCGGCCCTGAGCGGGCGCTTGTCCGCCAAGCCGAGCCCGGCCGCAACGCCAGCCGATAGAGTTTCTTGTCGTGCGGGCAGGAACGAGGTTTATACCGGCCGGTCCTCCTGAGGAGACCCCGATGCCGCATCCGTCGACCGCTCCCTCGTTTCGCCGATCTCCCCGTCTCGCCGTCCTGGCCGGCATCGTGGCGGGCGCTCTCTGGACGGTGTCGGCGCCGTTCGCCGCGACCTGGGATCACGTTCACGGCGATGCCGCCAATTCTGGTTTCGCCGATGTCTACACCCAGCCGGCGGTCGAGCCATCGGCGACTGTGACAGGCCTCGGCGTGTTCGCGCCGGGAGCCGGGCCGGTCATCGGGCCTGACGGCACGGTCTATCTCGGCGACGAGCAGGGCATGCTCTTCGCTCTGCACGCCGACGGCAGCATCGCCTGGAAGCAGCACCTCGGCCCTGGGCAGACGATCCAGGCCTCACCGGTCGTGGACACCGACGGCTCGATCTACGTCGTGGGCGAACACGCCGTCACCGCTCCCCCTGGTTCCCCGGCGGCGGCGCACATAGATTCAACGCTCACTCACATCGCGGCCACTGGCTCGATCCTGTGGACGGTGCCATTCCCCGAGCACTTCGCAAACATCCCCGAGGCTACCAGCGGCGGCACGACCAGGGCCGCGCCCAACATCTGGCGGAACGGATCACAGGCCGCCATCATCGTTCCAGCCGTTTACAAAGTGCTGGGCGGCGGCTCGGAACTTTATCTGCTGACCTTTTCGCCAGACGGTGATCCCCCGCGCGAGCAGAGCGTTACCTACCAGGGCCAGACGATCAGCGGCGGCGGCGATCTGCTCGGCGCCATTGGCTGTTATGTGACCCTGTGTTTTCTCCCCGGCTTCCACCCGACGCAGATTCCGCCCAATCCGAACGACCTGCTTCCCACACACCTGCCTGCTCTTTTGGCCGGGGTCGGAATTTTCACCTTTGCCGGCGGCGGCTTGCCTTGGGTGATCGTGAACGATCCCTGGC
The DNA here is from genome assembly GCA_963848595.1 of uncultured Alphaproteobacteria bacterium. Classification (GTDB taxonomy): domain Bacteria; phylum Pseudomonadota; class Alphaproteobacteria; order Acetobacterales; family Acetobacteraceae; genus CAWKEH01. The sequence continues at coordinate 330,859 of CAWKEH010000010.1, forward strand.
AGCAGACGATTGGCTACACGTTCTCGCCCACGAGCGGCTTTCGTGAAATGTTCCGCAATACCAACTCCGCCCGCAGCTATGCGGCCTCGCCGTTGCTGCTCCCGGACGGCCACAGCGTGACCGCCGCGTCCGATGGCACCGGGAGCAGCTTCAGTAATGGACACCTGGTGTTTACCGGACCGAATGGCACGGCGCTGCCGAACGCGGGCCCGTTCAGCCCGCTCCTCGACACCCCGGCGCGCACCCTTGACGGAAGACTGGTCGTGACTGGCCAGGGCGGGGTGGTGATTTTCCTCAGCGGCTCGAGCGCGATCGCGACGACGCAATTGCCGGGGCAAACCATCGCCTCGCCGGCAGTCTCGCGCAGCCACGTGTTCGTCTCGACCGCGAGTTCATTGCGGACGTTCGACGTGCAACGGATGAAGGAGATCGCTCACTTCGACTGGACCGGGGGCGGCCTCTCCGGCCCGGCGATCGGGCCGTCCGGCAGTGTGTACGTGCTAGCCGCTAACGTCCTCCACGTGTTCCCGGGGCTGCCCCGGCAGCCGGAGTCCGCGCTAAAAGAGCACCTAAAACACTAACGCGTTTCTGGGCAAGCTGAGCCCTGCGTGTTCGTCGAGTTCTCCCGCGGCAACGACTGCTACGCCAACGGTCACAAGCACTGACAGGCCACGGCACGGCCGCGCCGCGCATACCAGGGCTGCTCGCCTGGCCTAGCGCGCGGTAGCCCCTGGCCCACGATCGCCTCGGCCTTGAGCCGGACCGTGGGGCACGATCCTTGTGACGGGCGGGCCGTGCCAATAGATAGTGGCGGCCAATGCAGGCGTCGTGATCGCGGAACGGTTCGCTGTCAGCCGGGGCGTGCGTCGATCAGCGAGGGGAAAAGCGGCTTGCCATGTGGATTGTTCGTCTCGCGCTCAACCGACCCTACACCTTCGTCGTGCTGGCGCTGCTCATCCTGATCGCGACACCTTTGGCCGTGCTCAGGACCCCGACCGACATCTTCCCCAACATCAATATCCCTGTGATCGCCGTGGGCTGGAGCTACACCGGCCTCAATCCCGAGGAGATGGAAGGGCGGATCACATCCGTTTACGAGCGGGTCCTGACGACCCTCGTCGATAACATCGAGCACCTCGAGTCAACGACCTATCCCGGCATCGCTCTCGTCCGGATCTTCCTGCAGCCCGGTGCCAGCCTCGACACAGCGAACGCGCAGGTCACCGCGGCCTCGCAGACGATCCTGCGCGGGCTGCCGCAAGGGACCGAGCCTCCGCTAGTCATGAACTACAGTGCGTCGAGCGTGCCGGTCCTCCAGCTCGGCCTCTCCAGCGACAGCTTGTCAGAGGCGAAGCTCAACGATCTCGCGCTCAATTTCGTGCGCCCGCAATTGGTGACGGTGCCCGGGGCAGTCGTGCCATACCCCTACGGCGGCAAGCAGCGCGAGGTCCTCATCAACCTCGATCCGGGACTCCTGCAGCAGAAGAAGCTCTCGCCGAACGATGTGCTCAGCGCGCTCGCCCGGCAGAACCTGGTGCTGCCGACTGGAACCGCGAAGATCTCCGAGTTCGAATACGACATCCGTGTGAACGGGAGTCCCGAGACAATCGAGCAGCTCAGCGAGCTGCCGATCAAAACGATCGGGAACGCCACGATCTACCTCCGCGACGTGGCATCAGTCGCCGACGGCTTCGCGCCACAGACCAACATCGCCCGGACGAACGGGCGGCGCGGCGTGCTGATGAACATCCTCAAGGCCGGCAACGCCTCGACCATCGACGTGGTCTCAGGCGTCCGCAACCTGCTGCCGAAGATCGCCCAGACCCTGCCGCCGGAACTCAAGATCCAGCCCTTGTCTGATCAGTCGATCTTCGTGCGCGCCGCCATCGCCGACGTCGTACGCGAGGGGATCATCGCGGCCTGCCTGACCGCCACCATGATCCTGCTGTTCCTCGGCAGCTGGCGCAGCACCCTCCTCATCGCGGTGTCGATTCCGCTGTCCATCTTCAGCTCGATCATCACCCTGAGCTTGCTCGGGCAAACCATCAACATCATGACCCTGGGCGGCCTGGCGCTCGCTGTCGGCATCCTGGTCGATGACGCGACGGTCACCATCGAGAACATGGAGCGCTATCTGGAGGAAGGGTGCGGGCTGCGCAGCGCCATCCTCGAGGGCGCCGCGCAGATCGCCGTCCCGGCCCTGGTGTCCACGCTTTGCATCTGCATCGTCTTCGTGCCGATGTTCCTGCTGGGCGGCGTCGCACGCTACCTCTTCGTGCCGCTGGCGGAAGCCGTCGTCTTCGCCATGCTCGCCTCCTACATCCTGTCGCGCACGTTGGTGCCGACCATGGCGATGTATCTGCTGCGCGCCAAGCCCCACGGCGAGGCGCCTACGCGCAACCCGCTCGTGCGGTTCCAGCGCGGCTTCGAGCGCCGGTTCGAGCGGCTGCGCGGGAGCTATCAAGGCTTGCTCGCGACGTTTGTGCGGCGACGGCGCCTATTCGTTCCAGCCTTCCTCCTCGGCGTGCTCTCCCTGCTGGGGCTCGCCCCCTGGCTCGGCCAGAACTTCTTCCCCTCCTCGGATAGCGGCCAGTTCATCCTGCACATGCGGGCCAAGGCCGGCCTGCGGATCGAAGAGACGGCGCGGCTGGCCGACCTCGTGGAGGCGGCGATCCGCCGCGAGATCCCGCCAACGGAGCAGGACATCATCACTGACAACATCGGCCTGCCCTACAGCACCATCAACCTGACGCACACGATCTCGGGCGTGATCGGCACGTCAGACGCGGACATCATCGTCACGCTCAAGAGAGGCCATGGTCCGACCGCCGGCTACGTCGCGCGGCTGCGCACAGTGCTGCCGGCGGAGTTCCCGGGCGTCACGTTCAGCTTCCTGCCCGCCGACATCGTGACGCAGGTGCTCAACTTCGGCCTGCCGTCACCGATCGACATCCGCATTGATGGCAGCAATCTCCAGGCGAACCACGACGTCGCGGTCCATATCCTGAACGACATCCGCCGGGTGCCCGGCATCATCGATGCCCGCATCCAGCAGGATTTCGACTACCCGGATTTCGAGATCACGGTCGATCGCACCAAGGCGCAGCAGGGCGGCTTCACCGAGGCCGATGTCGCGGGCAGCATCCTCGATACGCTGAGCGGCAGCTTCCAAACGGCGCCCATGTACTTCCTGAACAGGACCAACGGCGTGAACTACACGCTCGCGGCGCAGACCCCGCAGTACCGCGTGCAATCCCTGCAGGACATCGAGAACATCCCGGTGACCTCGCCTACGGGCGCGAACGCCGGCGTCCTGGCCGACGTCGCGACGATCAAGCGGTCGCAGGAGATGTCCGTCGTTGATCACTACAACATCCGGCGCGTGATCGACATCTACGCGTCGGTGCAGGGCCGTGACCTCGGGGCCGCCGGCGCCGAGGTCACCAAGATCGCGCGCAGCGCCGAGAAGCTGCTCCCGCGCGGCAGCTTCCTCACGATCCGGGGCCAGCTCGAGACGATGCGGACCTCGTATCTCAATCTGCTGAACGGCCTCGCATTCTCGATCCTGCTGGTCTATCTCCTGATTGTCGTCAACTTTCAGTCCTGGCTCGACCCGTTCATCATCATCATGGGGCTGCCAGCCGCGCTCGGCGGGATCGTGCTGTGCCTGTTCTTCACACACACGACCTTGAGCGTCCCGGCGCTCATGGGGGCTATCATGTGTATGGGTGTCTCAACGGCCAACAGCATCCTCGTCGTGTCCTTCGCGCGAGAGCGCCTCGCCGAGCACGGCGACGCGGCCAAGGCGGCGATGGAGGCCGGCTTCACGCGGTTCCGGCCGGTCCTCATGACCGCGCTCGCGATGATTATCGGCATGGTCCCGATGGCGCTCGGCCTCGGTGAGGGCGGCGAGCAGAACGCGCCGCTCGGTCGCGCCGTCATTGGTGGCCTGATGCTAGCGACGGTCGCGACGCTACTCTTCGTTCCTACCTTGTTCGCGCTCGTGCACGGCGGGAGAGCGTCGGTCTCGCCAAGGTCCGTTCCTGCTCCTGCGGCCGCGCATCATCCGCTATGATGCGGCATTGGGAAGCGTTCTGATGTCGGCCGATCACCTGCAAGATTTGGCCCACCCCGCGGCGAAACGAGCCGCAGGCGAGGATCTCGCGCCTGGCCGGCGACGGTGGGTTGGTCCAGTGCTGGCCGCCGTGGCGCTGCTCGGCATAGGGGCCGCCGTCTATGCCGGCATACACAGCCGGAGCGCTGCTGAACGCGACCTCGCGCAGACGACGACTGCGGCTGCAGTGCCGACCGTGAAGGTGATGCATCCGAAGGGCGGCGCTCAGGACGTGAAGCTTCTTCTGCCCGGCAACATGCAGGCGTTCAACGACACTGCGATCTACGCGCGCACGAGCGGCTACCTGAAGCGCTGGTACCTTGACATCGGCGCTCACGTGAAGCGCGGCGACCTCATGGCCGAGATCGACACGCCGGAAGTGGATGAGCAGCTCCACCAAGCGCAAGCCGACTTGGCCAACGCCCAGGCGAACCTGGAGCTCGCAGAGATCACCGCCCAGCGTCAAACCCGCCTTGCTACGTCGGGCGATGCGCCGATCCAGCAGCGCGACAACGCGGTGAGTGCCCTGAACGCCGACAAGGCCACGCTCCAGGCGCGGCAAGCGGCGGTCTCCCGGTTGGAGGAGATGCAGGCGTTCGAGCGCGTGGAGGCTCCATTCGACGGCATCGTCACGGCGCGGACGGTTGACGTCGGCGCACTGATCACCGCGGGCAGCGCGACCTCGGCCCGCGAGCTCTTCCACATCGTCGCGAGTGAATGGCTCAGGATCTACGTGTCGGTTCCTGAGATCTACGCCCCGGCGATCCATCCCGGCCTGACCCCGACGATCACTCTCGATGAGTTCCCCGGCGAGACCTTCCAGGGTGTCGTCGTCCGCACCTCGAACGCCATCGACCAGACGTCCCGCACGCTGCTCGTCGAGGTTGACGTGTCCAACAAGGACGGCCGGCTCCTGCCGGGCTCCTATGCCCACGTCCTGTTCGCGCTGCCGACGACGGGAAGGTCCGTGACGATCCCGGTGAACACCCTGCTCTTCCGTAAGGAAGGGCCCCAGGTCGCGATCGTACGCGACGGCAAGGTAGAGCTGGTGTCAGTCAAGATCGGGCATGATTACGGCGACTCCGTCGAGATCGTCTCCGGACTCGACGCGACCGACCAGATCGTCCTTGACCCGGCAGACTCCTTGGTCAGCGGAACGGCTGTGATGGTAAACTCCAAGGCGGGAGCCGCCTCGGGCCAACCTGTTGCACGGCGCTAGGAAGCGGACCCGGTTGCCCCAACCCCGCCCGGGGTCAGGCGATGCGAGCGCAGATTGGACGCCCAAACGCCAACATGCGGTTGAGCGCATGGACGGTGCCGCCACCTCTGCCGCGCGATGCTTACCGGTGCATAATGGTAGCCCGTCGTTGATCACCCATTCAGGGCGTCCGAAAGTTGCCCCTGCCTGAGCTTCGCCATGACCGGCAGGCGCGCATACAGGCCGCGAAAGGGGCTCTGGTCCCTCCCGCGCGATTGATCTAATCCCAGTAAGGAGGATCGCCGAAGGCGGCGCGCAGGCAGTCGGCGAGGGCGCGGAGCTTGGCCGAGGGACGGCGTCCTTCGGGGTGGGCCATGTAGATGAACTCGGTCTCCGCCTCGACGCCCACATCGATGACGGTCAGTGCGCCGGCCTTGATCGCAGCGCCCGCAACGAAGCTCGCGAGGAGCGCGATGCCGAGGCCGGCCACGGCCGCGTCGCGCATAATGTCGCCATTGTTGACGCACAGGCCGGTCCGGCCGCGCACGACACGCGCCCCGCTGTCGTCGACGAAGCGCCAGTCGGCGACGCCACGGTTGGTGTAGAAGATGCCCCGATGCTGCTCCAGCTCGTCGATTGAGGCCGGCGTGCCGTTGCGGGCGAGGTAGTCTGGCGAGGCGACCAGGACGCGCCGGCTCGGCGCGAGTTTCCAGGCGATGAGGCGCGTATCCCCGAGCGCGCCGTGCCGGACTACGGCGTCGTAGCCTTCGGCGGCAGCGTCCACCCGCCGGTCGTTGAGATCGAGCGTCAGCTCGATCTGCGGATGTGCGGTCAGAAACGGGTAGAGCGCCGGGCCAAGGTGCATGCGCCCGAAGGTCACTGGCACCGAGAGACGCAGCGGGCCGGACAAGGTGCCCCGGCGCTCCGCCATGTCGGCGGCGGCCTCTTCGACGTCGCGGGCGATGCGGGTGGCACGGTCGAGGAAGGCCAGGCCGTCCTCCGTGAGCGCGAGCCGGCGCGACGTGCGGTGCAGGAGCGCGGCGCCCAGGCTGCGCTCCAGCTCGGCAAGCCGTTCGCTCACCACCGACTTCGCCAGCCGCAGGCGGCGGGCCGCCTCGCTGATCGAGCCCGCTTCCGCGACGGCCACGAAGGCGGTGATGCCGTCGAGCTTCATCATCGTTCGGCAAACCCGGACGCTAGTTTCGGGAATCGCAGTCTGATCGGAACGAGAGACGAGCGCCATACTCGGGGCCGGTTCCCCACCCTGCCTGGAGGCCGATGTGTTGAAGCAGATCCGACCCTTCCCTGATGGCTTCCGCACGCAGGAGATAGGGACGAACGGCACGACGCTCCACGTCCGGGTCGGCGGCCAGGGGTCGGCGGTAGTCCTGCTCCACGGCTACGGCGAGACCGGGGACATGTGGGCGCCGCTCGCGGCCGAGCTCGCCCGCGACCACACCGTGGTCGTGCCCGACTTGCGCGGCATGGGCCTCTCCGCTCGCCCAGAGGGCGGCTATGACAAGAAGACGCAGGGCCAGGACATCGCGGGCCTGCTCGACGCCTTGAGGATCGAACAGGCCGACTTGGTCACCCACGACATCGGCAACATGGTCGGCTACGTCTTCGCGGCGCAGCACCCGGGCCGCGTCACCCGCTTCGTCCTCATGGATGCGCCGCTGCCAGGCGTCGGCCCATGGCATGAAATCGTCTGCGGCAATCATGCGCTGTGGCACTTCTCGTTCTGGGGACCGGACGCGGAGCGGCTCGTCGCCGGGCGCGAGCGGATCTACCTCGACCGCTTCTGGAACGAGTTCTCGGCCGACCCAAGACGGTTCAGCGAGGCGTCGCGCGAGCATTACGCCGCGCTCTACGCCCAGCCCGGCGCGATGCACGCCGGCTTCGAGCAGTTCAAGGCATTTGACCAGGACGCCCGCGACAACCAGGCGTTCGTCGCCAAGGGCAAGCTGACCATGCCGGTGCTGGCGATCGGCGGCGAGAAGTCATTCGGCCCGACCATGGCGGTGGTCATGCGCGCCGCCGCGACCGATGTGCAGGAAGTGGTGATCCCGGACGCCGGGCACTGGCTGATGGAGGAGCAGCCAACTGCCACCGTTGCCGCCGTGCGCGCCTTCCTCGATGGTCGGCCCGGCGCGGCAGCGGGCGCCGGGCCCGACTGAGCCAACCCACGGAGAGCGACGACGATGAACGCTCAGAGATCGGCACGCTTCAGCACTCTGCCACGCGGGTTGACCTTGGCCGGCGCCCTCGCTTCGGCGCCAGCGGCACTGGCCGCCGATGCGCCTCCGGGCGCGCAGGTCCGCCCGGTCATGCAGCCGGCGCTTCCCAATGCGCCGGGCGACAGCCTCACGGCCGTGGTCGTCCAGCTCCCGGTGCTCGAACTCCCGCTCGCAGACGGACAACCCCGCTCGGAAGAAGTCTCCGGCGAAGTCCGCCCGCAACGCTGTTCCATTTCCTGCCTGCTGGACCCGGCTTAGAAGGGCCGCTCAGCGCCCGAACGCCGTCTCCCGGCACAACGAAGTCATGCAAGGCATCGGCGAGGCGCAGTCATCATCGAACGGCAAGCTGTTCCAGCTCCTCCCTCGCCGCTGCGATAATCTCCCCCGAAAGGTTCGGGTCCGTCGCTATCACGGCGCGCGCCATGGCAACGCTTCCCACCATCGCCGAAACCAACGCGAGCGCGCGCTGGCGGGCCGCTTCGGGCGGCGTTGTTTCCGGGAGAGCGCGCTGGATCATATCGACCATATCCTGGAAAGCTTTGGCGAACGCGGCGCCAATCGCGGGATCTTGCCTGCTCACCTCCGGAACACAGGCCGCCATCGGGCAACCGCATCCTACGTCCTGAACGTGCGCGTCCGAGAGATAGCTATCCAGATAGGCCAAGAGGGGATCGGGCATGGTGTCGCAAAGTTCGCGCCACGCTGCGGCTCCGTCCGCAAAGGCCTCACGGCACGCCTCGAGAGCCAGAGCGTCCTTTGACTTGAACTGACCGTAGAGCGCCCCTTGGGTCAATCCAGCCTCGCGGCTGATCTCGACAACCCCGGCGCCATCGAACCCGCGCTCCTTCAGCAAGCGCTTAGCCGTCGCGACCAGCGCCGCGCGATGCTCCGCAACCTTCTTCCCCGAAACCTTCACCAAGCTCCTCCCGGACGCCTCTTGATCTATTCATAGAGCTTTCTATCTAGACCACCGATCATAGAGCTATCTATGATTATGGAGGTTCACATGGTGTGCGCGGTCCGGCTCTCAAGCTGCGGTGATCCGGTGAACGTGTTGAAAATCGTTCATCTTCCAGAGCCGGAGCCGTCCGGTCTAGGCGCCGCGCTGCTCGGGGCGGAGTCCGTCCCGGCCAGCAATAACGACCTGCTCATTCGGGAGAACCTCCCTTCGGCCGCCGCGGCCGGGACATCGCCACGCGGACTTCGCTGACTGTTCTTACTCCAGTTGGAGCCAATGAACATGACCAAATTCGCGGACAAGATTGCGGTCGTGACCGGCGCCTCCAAGGGCATCGGCGCGGGCGTGGTGAGGCGTCTCGCTGCGGAAGGCGCCGCGGTCGTCGTCAACTATGCGACGAGCAGGGACGACGCGGGCCGCGTCGTGGACGACATCACGCGCGACGGCGGCAAGGCGATCGCCGTGGGCGGCAGCGTGGCCAGAGAAGACGACGTCCCGCGGCTGTTCGAGGATGTCCGAAATTCCTTCGGCCGCATCGACATCCTCGTCAACAACGCCGGCGTCTATGCGCCGGTGCCGATCGAGGGCGTTTCGGTGCCGGACTTCCATCGCCACTTCGACACCAACGTGCTGGGTCTCCTGCTGGCGACGAAAGCAGCGGTTCCGTTGTTTCCGGCCTCGGGCGGAAGCATCGTCAACATCGGCTCGGTGGTTAGCACGCTCGCGCCGTCGGCGGCTGCCGTCTATGTCGGCACCAAGGGTGCGGTCGACTCGATCACCAAATCTCTGGCGAAGGAGCTCGCGCCCCGGAAGATTCGCGTCAACAGCGTCAACCCCGGATTCGTGCTGACCGAAGGCACGCATTCGGCCGGCATGGCTGGCGGCGAGTTCGAGGCATGGGCAGTCGCCAACACCCCGCTGGGGCGTGCAGGCCAGCCCGAGGATATCGCTGCTCCGGTCGCGTTCCTTGCATCCGACGATGCGCGCTGGATCACCGGCGAGTCGCTGGTCGTTTCCGGCGGCAGCGGGATGTAGCCGGATTCAACCTGGCAAACAGCCGCACTTCGAAACAAAAATCGTGCCCGTCCGCGAACCGCACGGGCATTGATTGCGAGGCTGAATCATGACGGACCTCACCACGGCGGAACCGGAGGTCGCCGACCGGACGAGCACGGCGCGCGACGGACCGGCGAGGCCTTCGTCGCCACGGAGCCGGCGTGCAATTCTCGCGATGGGCTTGCTGGCGGTAGTGGCCGTCGCGGCGGCTGGCCTGGCATGGCAGCACGGCAACAAGCCCGCGGCGTCCGCGCCTCCCCCGCCGCCGCAGGTGACGGTGAGCACACCCCTCCACAAGACGGTCACCGCCACGACCGGCTTTCTCGGTCAGTTCTCGGCGGTGGACGCGGTTGAGCTTCGCGCGCAGGTCGGCGGCACGCTGACAGCCATCGCGTTCCGGGACGGGCAGGTCGTGCACAAGGGCGACCTGTTATTCACGATCGACCCGAGACCCTACCAGATCAGGCTCGACCAGGCGGCTGCCCAGTTCCAAACCGCGCAGGCGAAGCAGGTCCTGACCGAGGCCGAGCTGTGGCGGGCGCAGCAGCTGCAGCGCACGGAGTTCGGCACCGCCGAGACCGTCGATCAGCGCGCCGCCGACCAGCACAGCGCCCAGGCAGCCATCGAGACCGCCAAGGCGGCGATCAGGGACGCCCAGCTCGATCTCGAATTCGCCCGCATCGTCGCACCCTTCACCGGGCGCATGGGCGCGCATCTCGTGTCCGTCGGCAGCTTGGTGAGCGGCAGCCGGGCCGGCACTGGTCCCACGACGCTGCTCGCCACGATCGTCTCGCTCGACCCGATCCATCTCGATTTCGACATGAGCGAGGCGGATTACCTGGCATGGCGGCGCATTCACCCGGCGAGCACCGGCCAGCCGGACGGCGACGTCGCGATCAGCCTCGACGGAAACGGCCGGTTCGACCGGCATGGGACGCTCGACTTCCTCGACAATGCCGTGAACCGCAGCAGCGGCACCATCCACGCGCGCGCGACGGTCCCGAACCCGGACCTATCCATCACCCCGGGCGAGTTTGCACGGTTGCATCTCGTGACCGCGCAGCCGGCACTGGCCCTGCTCTTGCCCGCGGCCGCGATCGTGCCGGACCAGTCCGACGAGATCGTCATGACGGTCGCCGCCGACGGCACGGTGGTGCCCAAGCAGGTCCGGACAGGCGATCTCTACCAGGGGCTGCGGATCATCCGCAGCGGCTTGAAGCTTGATGACCGGGTCATCATCGACGGCCTGATACGAGCACGTCCGGGGATCAAGGTGACGCCCGTCCCGGGCACCATCACGCCTGATCCCAACTCTGGCGACGGCTAGCGGGAGACACCGCGATGCGCTTCACCCACACTTTCATCGACCATCCCATCCTGGCGACGGTGGTCAGCGTGTTCGTCACGCTGATCGGGCTCGGCGCCTTGGTCATCCTGCCGGTCGCTCAGTACCCCGAGATCGTGCCCCCGACGGTGCAAATCACCACGAGCTATCCCGGCGCGTCCGCCGACGTGGTGAGCAAGACGGTGGCGACCCCGCTCGAGCAGGAGATCAATGGCGTCGAGGACATGCTCTACATGAGCAGCCAGTCCACCGGCGACGGCAAGCTCACCATCACCGTCACCTTCCGGATCGGCACGGACCTCAACGTCGCGCAGATGCTGACCCAGAACCGGGTGCAGGACGCGCTGCCGCGCCTGCCCGAGGATGTGCAGCGCCTGGGCGTGCAGGTGCGCAAGGCGACGCCGAACATCTTGCTCGCGGTCCATCTCTATTCGCCCGACATGTCACGCGACGTTCTGTATCTGTCGAACTACGCCACCTTGCACGTGAAGGATGCGCTGGCGCGCCTGCCCGGCGTTGGCGACGTGCAGCTGTTCGGTGCCCGCGACTACGCGATGCGCATTTGGCTCGACCCGGACAAGGTGGCCGCCTACAAGCTCGATGCCAGTGAGGTTCTTGCGGCCCTTCAAGCGCAGAACGTGCAGGTCTCGGCGGGCATCCTGAACCAGCCTCCGGCACCGGGCAGCGCCGCCTACCAGCTCAACGTGCAGACACTCGGTCGCCTGTCCACGCCCGAGCAGTTCGCTGACATCATCGTCAAGACCGACGATCAGGGGCGGGTGACGCGCATTCGCGACATCGGACGGGTCGAGATCGGCGCGGCCGATTACGGATCGACGGCTTACATGGACCGCAGCAACGGCTTGCCGCTGCTGATCTTCGCGCAGCCCGGCGCCAACTCGCTGGCCGTCGAGCATGAAGTCCTGGCGACCATGGAGAGCTTGAAGAAGGACTTCCCGCCGGGTGTGAACGACATCATCATCTACGATCCGACGATTTTCGTTGCAAAGTCCGTGCGCGAGGTGGTCACGACGATCTTCGTCGCGATCCTCCTCGTGGTCGGGGTTGTGTTCCTGTTTCTGCAGACCTGGCGTGCCTCGATCATCCCGGTCATCGCGATCCCGGTCTCGCTCGTCGGCACCTTCGCCGTCCTGTATCCGCTCGGTATCTCCCTGAACAACCTGTCGCTATTCGGCCTGGTGCTGGCGGTGGGCATCGTCGTCGATGACGCGATCGTCGTCGTCGAGAACGTCGAGCGCAACATCCGCGCCGGCATGTCTCCGGCCGAGGCCGCGCACCGGACGATGGACGAGGTCGGCGGCGCGCTGGTGTCCATCGCCCTGACCCTGTGCGCGGTGTTCGTCCCTTCGGCCTTCCTCTCCGGCATTTCGGGGCTGTTCTTCCGCCAGTTCGCCGTCACCATCGCGGTGTCCACGGTGATCTCCTGCTTCGTGTCGCTGACCCTCAGCCCTGCCCTGTGCGCGGTGCTGTTCAAGGCGCATGATCCGGACCAGAGTGCGCATGCGAGTCTGTCGGGCCGGCTGCTGGCCGCGGGCTTCGGCCGCTTCAATCGCGGATTCGATTGGCTGTCGCGCGGGTACGCGCAGCTCACCCGGCGACTGGTGCGCGGATTGGCGGTGGTCGCAGCAGTCTATCTCGCACTGATCGGTGCGGCCGGCTTCCAGTTCTCGCGCGCCCCGACAGGCTTCATACCCGAGCAGGACCAGGGCTACTTGATCACCGTGCTGCAGCTTCCGCCCGGTGCCACGCTGACGCGGACCGAGCAGGTCGTGAAGCAGGCCACCGACATCATTCTGAAGACGCGCGGCATCGAGCACGTCGCGCCCTTCGCGGGGCTTGATGCGACGACGTTCACCGTGTCGTCGAACTCCGGGACGATCTTCTCCGGCCTACCCTCGCTTTACAACCACTCGCTGCCGGGTGTGACGGCCAATTCGGTGCTGGCGGACCTGCGCAAGCGGTTATCGGTCATCAAGGAAGCCTATGTGCTGACCATCCCGCCGCCGCCGGTGCAGGGTCTCGGCAACTCCGGCGGTTTCAAGATGATGCTGGAGGACCGCGCCGGCGTAGGGCCGAAGGCGCTCGAAGCTGCGGCGCAGGGTCTCGTGGCCGCCGCCAACAAGGATCCCGATTTCGCGGGCGTGTTCACGCTATTCAACACAGGATCACCCTCGGTCTATGCCGATATCGACCGCCTCAAGGCCGAGAAGGTCGGGCTCACGCCGAGCGACGTGTTCTCCACGCTGCAGGTCTATCTCGGCTCGCAATACGTGAACGACTTCAACTACCTGGGCAGGACATACGAAGTGATCGCCCAGGCGGACGGCCAATTCCGCCGCAGCCAGCAGGACATCGCCGGCCTGAAGGCGCGCAACGCCGGCGGTGACATGGTGCCGATCGGCACCGTGGCGCGCCTAAGGAGCGAGACGAGCGCCTATCGCGTGCCGCGCTACAACCTGTTCCCGGCGGCCGAGGTCCAGGGCGTCGCGGCGCCGGGTGTCGCAACCGGCACGGCACTGCACCGGATGGAGGAGCTTGCCCAACAGGTGCTCCCGTCCGGCATCGGCTACGAATGGACCGAGATCGCCTACCAGCAGGAGCAGAAGGGCACGCCAACGATCCTGGTGTTCGGCGCCGCGGCTCTGTTCGTGTTCCTGGTCATGGCGGCCAAGTACGAGAGCTGGAAGCTGCCGTTCTCGGTGGTGCTGATCGTCCCGATGTGCCTGCTCGCCTCGGTCACGGGGCTGCTGTTCCGCGGCATGCCGATCGACATCCTGGCCCAGATCGGCTTCGTGGTTCTGGTCGGGCTGGCGGCGAAGAACGCGATCCTGATCGTCGAGTTCGCGCGCCAGGCGCAGGATGCCGGCAGCAGCGCGGCGGAAGCGGCGGTGAGCGCCGCGCAGACGCGCCTGCGACCGATCCTGATGACCTCCTTCGCCTTTATCCTCGGCGTCGCTCCGCTGGTTGTGGCAACCGGTGCGGGCGCCGAAATGCGGCGATCCCTCGGCACTGCCGTGTTCGGCGGCATGCTCGGCGTCACCGCGTTCGGCCTGATGTTCACACCCGCCTTCTATATGCTCGTGCAGCGGGTCGGCATCGATCGCCGCCGGAAGTCGGCAGGCCAACCGGTAATGCCGACCAGCGTGTTGTCGCCGCGACGCGGCTGAGCACTTCGACTGCGCCAGGTGTCTGGTTTCGGCATGAGTTGGCGTGGATTGATCCTGAACGGTGAAAGGTCTGCTATTTCGACATGGCAACCCGGCCAAACGCCTTCTGGGTGTCGCTTGCGAAGCTGGCCTGCAGCAAAGCGCACCGGGCTCGAACTCCCGCCGCTGAGACGGGCAAGTCCACTCGGGAGAAGTCTGCTGAGAAGGGCCGCTCAGCGCCCGAACGCCTCGATCAGCTCCGGGATGCGCTCGGCCTCGGACTGCATCACCGTCCAGGCTAGGCGGATGCAGTCCTCCGTCGCCGTGCCGCGGATCGCCTGCTTGACGAGCGGCACCGCGCTGGCTGCCATGCTGAAGCTGCGCAGACCAAGGCCCAGCAGGAGCGGCGTGAGCCGCGCGTTGCCGGCCATCTCGCCGCAGACCGAGACCGGAATGCGTCGGCGCAGCGCCGCCTCGGTCGCGAACTGCACCAGGCGCAGCACGGCCGGGTGGAGCGGGTCGTAGAGCGTCGCCACCGCCGCCTCCGCCCGGTCCACCGCGAGTGCATACATCGTGAGGTCGTTGGTGCCGAGCGCGAAGAACCCGGCTTCCGCCGCGAGGCTGTCGGCGGCCAGCGCCGCGGCGGGCGTCTCAATCATGGTGCCGAGCGGCGGCACGTAGGAAGGACCCACGCCGCGCGCCTGCACCTGTGCGGCAACCCGGCGATACACCGCCTTCGCCGCCCGGATCTCGGCGGCGTTCGTGACCATGGGCAGCAGCACCCGCACCGGGCCAGCCGCCGCCGCCCGCAGGATTGCTGCGAGCTGGACCTCGAACAAGCTCTCCTGGCGCAGCAGGAAGCGAATACCGCGCAGGCCGAGCGCCGGGTTGAGGTCGGCCGCCTCCGGCACGACGCCAGCGCTGACCAGGGCGTCGATCTCCTTCTCGCCGCCCCAGTCCAGCACGCGGATCGTCACCGGCTCGCCGCCCATGGCTTCCACGATGGCGCGGTAGATGTCCGCCTGCTCGTCCTCGCCGGGCAGCGTCTCGCGGTTCATGAACAGGAACTCGGTGCGCACGAGGCCGATGCCGCTGCAGCCGCTGCGCGCGATCATGGGCAGCTCTGCCGGCAGCTCAAGGTTGGCGTGCAGCTCGACGGCCTGGCCGTCCAGGGTCTCGGCGGGCAAGCGGCGCAGCCGGCCGAGGCGCTGCCGCTCGCGCGCGTAGGCAAGGAGGGAGTGGCGTGCCTCCGTGATCGTCGCGGCCTCCGGGTGGAGCACGACCAGGCCTTCCCCACCCTCGATCACGACGACCCGGCTGGAGGCGCCGTCGCTGACGCCCTCAAGGGTCCGGACAGCCGCCAGCAGGCCGGGCACGCCCAGCACCGCAGGAACGTCGAGAGCGCGGAGCAGGATGGCAGCGTGCCCGCTGGCGCCGCCTTCCTCGGTGACGACGCCGGCGATGCGCGCCGGGTTGATGAGGGCGACGTCCGATGGGCGCAGCAACTCCGCGACCAGGATGGCGCCTTGGGGCGCTTGCCCGAAGCTGCGGAAGGGCGCGCGTGTCAGGTTGCGGACGATGCGCCGGGCGATCTCGCGTACCTCCTCGGCCTGGCGCGCAGCCGCCTGCCGCGCCGTGCTGCCATCATCATCGGCCACGCTGCCGGCACCCAGCGTCGCGATGGCAGCAGCCACCGCGTGGGCTTCCTCCGAGATCGCCGTCTCCGCGGCCACGAGACGCTCTGCGATGCGCGACTGTGCGCCGCGCAGCAGCCGCGACGGGCCCAGCATGTGCAGGTAGGCATCGAGCAGCGGCGCGATCTCCGCCTGCGTGTCGCCCGGCAGCAGGGCGAGGCGGCCGCGCAGCTTGTGGAGCTGCTTGCGCGAGCGGGCCACGGCCTCGTCAAGGCGGGTGCGTTCCGCCTCGATGTCGGCCGCTTGGATGCGATGGCGGGCGATCTCGGGGACCGGCTCCTCGGCCATGAACAGGGGACCGATCGCGACGCCCCGGCACGTCGGGATACCCGACAGCCTACGCTCGCGCGGCGCGGGACAGCCGGGGGCGGCCGCTTCGGCGAAGCCAGAGGGGCCGGTGCTAGTCCTGCTCATGGAAGCCGGCCTCGACGAGGGCGGCCAGGGCGTCGAGGGCTTCCTTCGCGTCCCAGCCCTCGGCGCGCAGCAGGAGATGCGATCCCTGGCCGGCCCCGAGCATCATCAATCCCATGATCGAGCGCGCGGACACGGGCTCGCCCGCGTCCATGCCGTCCCTTGCGCCGGCCGCCGCGTCCGGCGCGCGCTCCACGTCCACGGATGCGCCGAACCGCTCGGCCACGGTCACGAATTTGGCGGCGGCGCGTGCGTGCAAGCCGCGCCGGTTCGGCACCACCACGCGCCGCGTGAGCGTGGCTCCGCTCTCACTCATAAGCGCCCCTTCGATGCGGCGCTCACCGAATGCGCGCCGCCGGCCAGGTCAGCCGCCGCCGCATGATCCGACCTTCTTGACCATAGGCAGGACGTGAGAGGCAGCGGCGATATACTTGCGGCCGGCTGCCTGGGCGCACTCGACGCACTCGGGGAGCGTCTGGCTCGACCGGACCTTGGCCAGTTTCACCAGCATGGGTAGGTTGACGCCGGAGATGACCTCGACACCTGGATGGTTCATCATCGAGATGGCGAGATTGCTGGGCGTGCCGCCGAACATGTCGGTGAGCAGCACGACGCCGTCCCCGCCATCGACCTCGGCGATGCGGGCCTCGATGTCCGCCCGGCGCTTCTCGATGTCGTCGTCGGCGCTGATGCACACGGCTGCGACGCCGCGCTGCGCGCCCACTACGTGCTCCATGGCGAGGCGCAGCTCCTCGGCCAGGCGGCCGTGAGTCACGATGACGAGACCGATCATGGGAACGTGTTCAGGCCTCCTGACCTGTCGCTGGCTGGCTGCGGACAGCGTCGCCGGCCGCCAGCTCGCGATGCCTAACCGTTACCTGCCATCCCTTGTCAACTCCCGCGCCCGGCAGCGAGCGCAGATGGGCGGCAAGCAACTCGACGATGTGGACCGACCGGTGCTGCCCGCCCGTGCAACCTACCGCGACCGTGACGTAGCGTTTGCCCTCGGTCACGAAGCGTGGAAGCACGAGATCGAGCAGCGCCTCGATCCTGGACATGAACGGCGCGAAATCCGGGTCTGCCTGGATATAGGCGGCGACGTCGCCGTCGAGCCCCGTTCGTGGCCTCAATATGGGATCGTAGTGCGGGTTGCGCAGGAATCGCGCGTCGAACATCATGTCCGCCTCGCGGGGCAGACCCGCGCGGAACGCAAAGGAGACGAGGGAGAGATTGAGGCTCGCCAGCCCCGTCTCGCTGGCGCCGACGCCGAAGCGCGCGGCAATGCGCTGGCGCAGGTCAGGCAGCGCCAGGGTCGAGGTGTCGATGACCAGGTCCGCTGCGTCGCGCAGCGCCTCGGTGATCTCGGTCTCCGCCCGGATGCCGTCCAGCACGCGGCCCTCGGGCGCGAGCGGGTGGCGGCGGCGGGACTCGGTATAGCGTCGCAGCAGCGCGTCCTCGGTCGCCCAGGCATAGACCAGCTCGGCCTGCAGCGCCGGGTTGGCACGCAGGGCCTGTAGCACGGCGACCACGATGGGAGCGTCGAAGCCTCGCGAGCGCGCGTCCATGCCGATGGCGAGCGGCTTGCCCCCGCGCGCGACCAGCGACGTCAGCATGTCGAGCGGCGGATTATCCACCGCCTCGTAGCCCAGATCCTCCAGGGCACGCAGGATGCTGATCTTACCAGCGCCCGAGAGGCCGGTGACGAGCACGACGCGCTGGCGCCGGGTCATGCGAAGGCCCCCGCGGCCTGAGACACGAGGCCCAGCGTGCAGTCGAGCGCGAGCGACACGCGCAGCGGCGCCGAGGCCGGCCAGGGATCGAGCGCGATGCTCGGCACGCCGAGCTCGGGGTCGCGCGCGGGATGCGGCAGGCGTGTGGGAACCGGTCCGAGCGTGACCGCCAGCGCGAGCCGCGCCGTCGCCCGGTAGGGTAGGCGCAGGATGCCGAGGCCACGGACCTCGACGAGGCCAGCGAGCGCGGCGGGCGCCTGCGCGATGCCGTCGCCGACCTCGACCTGATCATCGGCGACAAGGGCGAAGCCGCGGTCCAGCAAGCGGAGCAGCAGGTCCGACTTGCCCGAGCCGGAGGGGCCGAGCAGCAGGACGCCGTGGGCGTCGCGCGCGGCGCAGCTTGCATGGTATCGCATCGCAGCGCGACTGTGCGGCGGCGCGCGCAGGAAGGAAAGTGGTGAGTTTCGGGTTTCGTGAGGATCGTCACATGAGATCGTGTCGATGAAGTGACGTGGCGTTCACGATCCTGACCGTGAAGCGCCCTGTCGGCGCGGCTATGCCTGCGGCAGCCGTACAGCTCTGTCGCCGTGCGGCTATGCCTGCGGCAACCGTACGACGAACCGCGCGCCGGTGACGTGGCCGGAGGCGTCGCGCGCGTTCTCGGCGGTGATCCGGCCTTTCAGCGCTTCCACCACTTGACGGCTGATGGAGAGGCCGAGGCCGCTGTGCTGGCCGAACTGCTCGCCTGCCGGGCGCTCGCTGTAGAAGCGGTCGAAGACGTGCTCCAGTTGGCCCTCGGGAATGCCCGGCCCCTGGTCCTCGACCTGCAGCTCGACCATGGCGCCGAGCGGACGGGCACGGAGCGTAATGCGGCCGTCGCGCGGGGAGAAGCTGCTCGCGTTGCCGATGAGGTTGCGCAGGACCTGCACGAGCCGCCCCTCCACGGCGCGCACCGGCAGCGGGGTGCCGGGGACGTCGAGGACGAGGCGCGGCTCGCCGTCATGCCGCGTCGTGTTGTGGATCTCGGCGAGCGTCTGCAGGATCGGCACAACGTCCACCGCCTCCGTCGCCGTGCGCGACAGCTCGGCGTCCACGCGGCTCGCGTCGCTGATGTCGCTGATGAGGCGGTCGAGGCGCTGCACGTCGGCGCCGATGATCGCGAGCAGCCGGCGCTGCTGCTCCAGGTCCTCGACCCGGCGCAGCGTCTCGATCGCGCTGCGGATGGAACTCAGCGGGTTCTTGATCTCGTGCGCCACGTCGGCGGCGAAGCGCTCGGTCGCGTCCATCCGCGCCCAGAGCGCGCGCGCGCTCTCGGACAGCGCGCCTGCCAGCTCGCCGATCTCGTCGCGCCGCTTGAGCAGGAACCGCGGCACGGTGCCGGCCCGGCCCTGACCCTCGCGCATGGAGCGCGCAGCGTCGGCGAGGCGCAGGATCGGGCGCGCGATCGTCAGCGACAGATACCAGGAGAGGCCGACGGTGAGCGCGAGCGCGAGCACGAACAGCTCTAGGATGCTCATGCGCACCGCGACCAGGCTGTCATCCACCTCGCGGGCCTCGCGGGTGAGCAGCAGGATGCCGACGTTCGTGCGGTCATGCAGGACCGGCTCGGAGACGCTCACCAGCAGCCGCCCGTCCGCCGTGCGTCTGATGTAGGGCGGCATCTCGCGGCTGCTGTCCTTCTCGCTGAGGCGCAGCTCCTGCTTGACATCGGGCTGCCAGTCGATGCCGGCGGCGTCGGTTGCCGCCTGCACGAAGGGCACCTCCCCGCTGTGCGGAAGCAGGGAGAGGACCTCATCGTAGGCGTCGGCGATGGCGGCGAGGATCGGCCCACGCCGTGCCACCGTCGGCAGCGGCTCGGTCACGACCGCGCCGCCCGGCTCCTCGCGTACCCGGCTGTCGGCGACGAGCTGGCCATCTGGCGCGAAGAGGCGGGCCTGGGCGTCGGGCGTCGGCTCGGTGAGCCGGTGCAGGAGGGTGCGCGCGAGGTCGGGGACGAGCGCGGGGGCGCCAGCTCCAGGCGAGTGCACGGCGCTCTCGCCCAGGGCATTCGCGTAGATGCGGGCCTGCTCGCGCAGCGCGCCGACCTCGGCGATGAGCAGGCCGTTCTGATACTGGTCGAGGTAGAGGAGGGCGGCGACGAGCAGGGCGAGCGGCAGGGCGTTGACGAGCAGGATGCGGCGCAGCAGCGAGGAGGCAGGCCGGCGGGTCGCGCGGCTGCGGGTCGCGGTGGGAGAAGCGGCGCCAGGGGAAGGCGCGTCGGTGGAGCGGGCGCCGAAGCGGGCCTGAGCGAGATCAGGAGGGGCGTCGGGCAATCACGCCTCCTTGTAGCGGTAACCGATCCCGTAGAGCGTCTCGATGCCGTCGAAGCTGTCGTCCACGGCGCGGAACTTCTTGCGCAGGCGCTTGATGTGGCTATCGATGGTGCGGTCGTCCACGTAGGTGTTCTCGCCGTAGGCGGCATCGATGAGCTGGTCGCGATTCTTCACCATGCCGGGCCGGGCCGCGAGGGCCTTGATGAGCAGGAACTCGGTGACGGTGAGATGGACGGGCTGGCCCTTCCAGGTGCATTCGTGCTTGGTCTCGTCGAGGGTGAGGTCGCCGCGGACCAGGATGCCGCCAGGCGAGGTGCCAGACCCCTCGGCGCGGCTCGCCTCGTTGCGGCGGAGCAGGGCGCGGATGCGCTCGATGAGCAGGCGCTGGCTGAACGGCTTGGTGATGTAGTCGTCCGCGCCGAGCCGCAGCCCCATGAGCTGGTCCACCTCCTCGTCCTTGCTGGTCAGGAAGATGACTGGCATGGCGCTGCGCGAGCGCAGGCGCTGCAGCAGCTCGATGCCGTCCATGCGGGGCATCTTGATGTCGAGCACGGCGAGGTCCACGGGGCGGGAGAGCAGGCCCTGCAGCGCGCTCTCGCCGTCGGTATAAGTGCGGACGGCGAAGCCTTCCTGCTCCAAGGTCATGCTGACCGAAGCCAGGATGTTGCGGTCGTCGTCCACCAGCGCGATCGTGTGCTTCATGAGCGTATCCCTGATAGTCCTCGGGGGATTGCCGCCTCGCCCCGGCCCAGCATATGGGTGCGGATTGTGGCGGAATGGGGAGGCACAGGATACAGCCATGGCGAGCGAAGCCGAACCCAGCGCACCACCTGGCGAGGACCCCGCGCTCGCGGCCCGTCGCCTGCTGCGCGCCGCGCGCGGCGGGACGCTCGCGACGAGCGCCTCCGGCCAGCCCTTCGCGTCGCTGGTGACGCCGGCGATGGCGCCGGACGGCTCCGTACTCCTGCTGCTCTCCGAACTGTCCGAGCACACGCGGCATCTACGGGCCGAGCCGCGCTGCGCGCTCCTCGTCGCGGGCGCGGCCGAGGGGCCGAACCCGCAGACGGCGCCGCGGCTCACCGTCACCGGCCTCGCCGAGCTGGAGCCTGATCCGGCGCTGCACGCGCGCTGGGTTGCGGCCCACCCCTACGCCGCATTCTACGCGGGCTTCGGCGATTTCCACCTGTGGCGCCTGCGTCCCAAGGGCGGCCTGTTCGTGGCTGGATTCGCGCGGGCGCACCGGCTGCGTGAGGCGCAGCTCACGCCCGACCTGGCGGCTGTCGCGTCCGTCGCCGCGGCGGAGGAGGGTACCATCGCCCACTGCAACGAGGATCACGCCGACGCGCTGGCGCTGATCGCCGGACTGCACGGCGGGACGCCGGGGGTGTGGCGCATGGTCGCGGTAGACGTGGACGGGTGCGACCTCGCGGATGAAGAGACCGTGATGCGCGTCCCCTGGAGCGCGCCGGTGGCGGGGCCGGCCGGGGTGCGCACGGAGCTGGTCCGGCTCGTGGGCGAGGCACGGGCCGCGGGACACGGCCGCGGAGCATAGATCGCTTGACGCCGAGGCCGCCCTGACCTGTAAGGCGCTTTGCTGAACATACGATTCCTGTTGCGGGTAGGGACGGGAGGTCCGATCCTGGGCCGCGCAGCCCTGGACATTTGGGGGAGCTTGGTTAGTAGCCGTTCCGGTCTATTTCCTGGCACGCGGACTTGACACCTCCGCTGCCGACACGATACGGGCGCGATTGGATGCATATTGCCCGGACTGGAGCGAAACTGCCGGCTTCACCTGGGGTTGCCATGACCGCCTGGGACGCGCGGCCGAATCCTTCTCAGCATCCGCACGGCCACCGTCCCGGGCCATCCTTGGAAAGGTATGACATGCGACGGACTTCCCTAGGTATTCTGGCCGTGACCTTCGCGGGCATGACACTCGCTGCCTGCACGAACCCGCCGCCGCCCACTGTCCAAAGCCAGGCGCCCTCCGTTCCAGTCAACGCGGGCTTCGGAAACACGCCTGTCAATGCGGGCTTCGGTAACCAGCCGGTCACGTCCGGCTACCACGACACGCCGGGCGCGCCGACTTACCAGCCATGATCCGGGCATAAGCCGGTTCGCCTTGCCGCCGAACGTAACCGAGGCAGCCTCCGTATCGAACTAGAGCACCAAACAAGAGCACCACTGGAGCAGCCTCCATACCGGTCGCTGCGAGTGCATGAAGGAGACAAGCGATGCTTAAATCCCTAGCGGTCCTTGCGGCTGTCCTCGCGATGACGGCCACCCAGGTCAACGCCCAGCAATCAACCACCTCGCCGGGCTGCACCCCGCAGCAGGCTGGCGGCGCTGGCGTTGGCAACGCCCCGGCACGTGGACAGCCGGCCGGCGGCGCTGGCGTTGGCAACAATCCGGCCATGGGGCAGCCGGCCGGCGGCGCGGCTGGCGTTGGCAACAGCGCGGCGATCGGGCAGCCCGCCGGCGGCGCTGGCGTCGGGAACGCTCCGGCCCGTGGACAGCCGGCCGGCGGCGCAAGCCTCGCGGCCCGCGGGCAGCCGGCCGGCGGGACGGCCTGCGAGTAATGTGACGTCGATCAGCACTGGAACACAGCAGGCGGGGCGCCATCGCGGCGCTCCGTCCGCTCCAGTCCGTGGAGGAAAATCGTGATCACCACCTGGCGCAGCAGGGTAGGCTGGGCGCTGCTGGCGGCGATGTGCGCAGTGGCGGGGCCGCTCGGGGCGCCTCGCGCTCTCGGGGACGAGCTGGCGCCTAACGCCATGGCGAACATGACGAACCTGTTCCGCAGTCTGCTCCCGACTGTGGTCAACATCACCGCGCGCGGCGAGATGGAGGCTCCAGCGTCCGCGATGGTGGCCGGTAACGAGGAACCTCCCTCCGGGCAGATCAAGACGGTTGTGGGATCGGGGTTCGTGATCGATCCCTCCGGAATCATCGCCACCAACTGGCACGTCGTGGCCGGTGCCTACGAGATCATCGTCAACTTCTCGGATGGGTCCAGCGCTTCCGGCAGCGTTCTCAGCGCGACCCGCGTGGGCGACGTCGCCCTGCTGAAAGTAGACGTGGGCCATCAGCTTCCGGTCGCGCATTGGGGCGACAGCGACAAGGTCCAAGTTGGCGATCCGGTGATAGCCATCGGCAACCCGCTCGGCCTCGGGATGTCGGTCAGCTCCGGCATCGTCAGCGCGCTCAACCGCAACATCATGGAAACGCCGTATGACGACTTCATCCAGACTGACGCGGCGATCAATCACGGCAACTCCGGCGGCCCCTTGTTCAACATGCGCGGCGAGGTGATCGGGATCGACACGGCCATCGTCTCGCCCACTACCGGCTCGGCCGGCCTCGGTTTCGCCATCCCGGCGAGCAACGCGCAGTTCGTGATCGACCGGATGCTGAAATACGGCTGGGTGCGGCCGGGCTGGCTCGGCTTCATCGTCCAGCAGGTGACGCCGGAGATGGCGCAGGCACTCGGCATGAAGCGGCCGGAGGGCTCGATCGTAGCGGCAACGGCGCCTGGCGGCCCAGCAGCGGCGGCGGGGCTGCAGGTCGGCGACGTGGTGCTTCGCTTCGGTGACAAGACCCCGTCGGATGAGCGGGCGCTGCTGCGCATGATTGCGGAAACGCCGGAAGGGCAGGGCAGCAGCCTGACCGTCTGGCGGGCGGGCCAGCAGGTGACCATCCCGGTTGTCGTCCGCGAGTGGCCCCGCCAGCAGTGGGACAAGTTCGAGATGATCTCCAAGCCGGCGCCGCTGCACTGGACGCTGCCGCCCAATTTCGGCCTGACCCTCACCGATCTCACCGACAAGAACCGTGCTCACTACGGCCTCGAAACGCAGCAGACCGGCGTCCTGATCACCGGCGTCGCCTCGGACACCGACGCGGCAGAGCACGATCTGGCGCCTGGCGACGTGATCCTGCGCGTGCAGGACACGCCGGTGAAGTCGTCCGAGGAGGTTCAAGCGCGGCTCGATGCTGTCAGGGATGCTAAACGAAGCTTCGCGCTGCTGCTGGTGCTGCCCAAGGTGCAGACCCGGCCCGGCCCGAGATGGGTTCCGCTGCGGGTCGCTCCGGACTAGCGCCTGACGACGACCTGCAGCGAACTGCGGGAGCGGCCGGCCGTCACGCTTCGCGCCGGCCTGCGCCTGGAAAATCTCCGTGCAGATGAGAAAAAAAATCGCTGGACGGTAGTCCAAGGGCTTGGAAACACTCGTGACGTGGCACGCGAACGGACGTTGAGCACAACGGGCGCTGCTGCTCGTGAAGCCGCGCCTGCGCCAGCGTAGGGGCATGACTAGGGAGCCCGTCCGTGAGTTCTCGTCCCCGATCACGATTCCGCGCTCGCCGGCACTGGC
>CAWKEH010000011.1:0-342548 GCA_963848595.1 uncultured Alphaproteobacteria bacterium
TGGTCCGGCTGTCGACGAGGCGCATGGGCTTCTTGTCGCTCGTCTCGCCGAACAGCCGCTCGCCGGCCCCGAGCACGACCGGGAAGACAACCAGCCGCAGCTCATCGACAAGGTCGTGCTCGATCAGCGTGCGCCCGAGCGCAATGCTGGCAGGGACGACGATTTCGCCGTTCAGCTCCTGCTTGAGCTTCGAGACCTCGGTCACCACGTCGCCCTTGATGACCGTCGTGTTGTTCCACTCGGGATCTTCGAGGGTCGAGGACACGACGTACTTGGGCATGCTGTTCAACCGGTCGGCAAGCTCGCCCGTCCGAGGTCGCCACCGCTCCCCGAAGAACTCGTAGCTTCTGCGACCCAGCAGCCATGCCTCGGCATGTAGCGCCTCGTCGAGCGCGACCTTGTTCCACGCTTCGAGGTCCTTGCCCCCAAACTCGATGAACCAGCCGCCGAGCCTGAAGCCCTCCTGACCGTCCGGGTCCTGGATTACGCCATCGAGGGAGATGTTCTGCGGGCCACTGATCACGATCTTTCCCATGCCGGTTCTCCTTTTCCTTGGTGCTTGTGCACTTCAGCCCTCCGGTTGCCTTTGCACAACGAGACACCGCCCGCGCAGAGAACGGACCGGTCCGCTGGCTCTGTTGTCAAGGCCCGGCGCGAGCGCGGGGCGCGTCCCACTGGTGCGAATCCCGCCACGCCGGGCTTGCCGGGCAGCCGGTGGCGGATCTGCTCGGCGAGGACTGGGGCGCCGGTCAAGCGGGCTTGAGAAACAGTGCTGTGGCCAGGTCGGGTTCTGCGGCGAGCAGCTCGGCGAGCGCGGTGACGAGACGACGGACGGTCGCTGGGTCGCCTCGGGGGAACTGGCGGTCGGTGGTGAAGATCAGGCGTGCGAGCGGCTGCGCGTGGGCGAGGGCATCCGCCTCGAGGCGATGTCGATTACGCCAAGCGGGAGACCAAGACGTTGACAGGCACCAGCCGTAAGCCTAGTCTTACGGTTCGTGCCAACTTACCAAGTAGATGTGTGGACGGCACTCGGCGATCCCACCCGGAAGGTGATCTTCGAGCGGCTCGCGGATCGTCCCCGGGCGGTCGTCGAGCTGGCCAACGAACTGCCGGTCAGCCGGCCCGCGGTGTCACAGCACCTGAGGGTGCTCAAGGACGCCGGGTTGGTGATCGCCCAGCCAGTCGGCACCCGCCGCATCTACCGGGTCGACCCGGACGGGCTCGCCACGCTTCGCGCGGATCTCGAGCGGTTCTGGGGAAAGGCGCTGGCCGCCTACAAAGCGGTCGTCGAGCAACCAAGCGAGGAGGACCCATGAGTACCCAGACCGAGCAGACCTCGATCCGGATGGAGATCGTCGTCGAGGCGCCGCTTGAGCGCGCCTTCCGGGTGTTCACCGAGGACTTCGACCGCGTCAAGCCGCGTGAGCACAACATGCTGAGCGTCGAGATCGCCGAGACCGTGTTCGAACCCCGCGCGGGCGGGCGGATTTTCGACCGCGGCGTCGACGGCAGTGAGTTCCCCTGGGCCCGGGTCCTGGCCTACGAGCGGCCCAACCGGGTTGTGTTCAGCTGGGATATCAGCCCGCAGTGGCAGCTTGAGCCCGACCCCGAGAAGACCAGCGAGGTCGAGGTGCGCTTCATCGCCGAGACACCAGGGCGGACGCGGGTCGAGCTCGAGCATCGCAACCTGGACCGCCACGGTGAGGGCTGGCCTGGGGTCCGCGACGCGATTGGTGGCGAGGGCGGCTGGCCTCTATACCTTCAGCGGTACGCCGACCTGCTGGCCGAGGAGGGCTGAGGCCGCGGTTTGGCTTGAGGCGCGTGGTCGGGGACCATATGCCTCGGCCGCCGCATGGAAGATCCCGATCACTACGTGTCCGACGCCGAGCGCGAGCGAGCAGTCACGTCGCTGCGCGACCATTTGCTGGCCGGACGACTGACCCTGGAGGAGTTCTCCGAGCGAATCGAAACCGCCTACTCCGCGCGCATCGGCCGCGAGCTGGCCCATGCTCAGGAGGGCCTGCCCGAGTCAAGCGGCGCGACCGCGCTGAGCCCATGGCGTAAGCCGACTCGTTTGACGACGGCTCTTTTCGGCAGGGTGGTCAGACGCGGCCGGCTACAGCTGCGCCGCTGGACGGTCGCCGTCAGCGCGTTCTCGGATCTGGACCTCGATCTGCGCGAGGCACAGCTTGATGCGCCGACCACCACGGTGACGGTCGTCGTCGTATTCGCCAATGCCGACGTCTATGTCCCCGAGGGCGTCAACACCACGCTCGGAGGGGGTGGTGCATTTGGGCACCGGCGCGATTGGGGTCGTGACGCGGCTCGCGCCGAGGACCCGATGATCCGCGTTCGTGCCTTCTCGCTGTTCGGCACCGTTGACATGTGGCGCGTACCTCCCGACATGCGGGGGGAATACGGCGAGATCTTCCGCCACCTGCAGGATCGTCAGCGGGAGCTTCCGGCCAGCTGACGGACGGCCGCCGCCTGCCTCTCAGGGGCACGGCGGGTCGCGCTCGCACATCGGCTGTGATCCGCTCAGCGGCCGCCCCACAGGCGGGCAAGAGCTCGGTGGTGTTTCCGAGTCAGTGCTCTTTTTTTAGTTGAGCGTGGACGGTAAGAGTGGTGGGTGTCCTCGCCACCCCGAGCGGGCTCCAGGTCATGCCGAGCTGGCGCTGGTCGACGGTGGTGCTGGCATCGATCTGCATCTCGTCGCCGGATTGCACGATGGTGGGGTCGAGCTCGAGCGGCACGCGGTGGCCGGCGGCTACCAGCTCGCCTTCGACGCGCAGCCGCCCGTCGCCAGCCTCGCTGACCGCGCTCGAGTGAAAGCTCACCTGAGGATGGCGTTCGGCGTCGAAGAAGTCGGCCGAGCGAAGGTGCTCGTCGCGCTTGCGATTTCCAGTGGTGACGGTGGCCGCTTCGTGACCGATCGTGAGGAGGATTTGATCGTCGCCTTCCTCAAGACACTGACGGACGGGTACATGACGGTGCCTGCGCCGGGTGATGCCATCGGAGCGTCCATCAGCACCGCCGCTCCGCCGACCACCCCCGCGCAGTGAGCACGGAAATCTAAATGGCGGGGCGCCATATTCGGGGCGGCACTCGTGCTGCCCCGAAGCTTTGTCTTCGCCGACTACGGCGCCGCGGCGTTGCTCAAGAAGCCGAGTGGGCGGCCACCAAGGAACAACCGAACGCGCCTCCATTGAGGCCGCTTGTGGCTGCCTTGAAAGGGATCACCGAAGTGATCCCGATGGCGAAACAAAATACCCCAGCAACTCTAAGTTTAAGCTATTGATTTTCCGCAGAGTGTCGCGTCGCAGCGAGGGTTCAACCCCCTCCACCATCGTGTCCGCCACGATATGCTGGCCCTCGCTCCTAATCCTCATGCATGCCGTGGCGCATGCCGTCGCGGATCGGCGAGATAATGAAGTCGAGCACCGTTCGCTCGCGGCCGATGATGAGCACGTCCGCAGGCATCCCGGCATAGACGGCGACACCGGGGAACGGCTTCAGCGCGTCCCGGTCCAGCTCGGCGCGGACGAGGAACACCGGGTCGCCGTGCGCGTCCTGCTGACGGTCGGCGGCGACATAGACGAGGCGTCCCTCGAGCGTCGGCACCCGATGCGCCTTGTAGGCGGAGAGCTTGACATTGACGCGCTCGCCGACATGGACGTGCTCGATCTCAGTCGGCACGACTTCTGCCTCGATGAGCAGCCTGTCGTCGCTGGGCGCGATGTCGAGCACGGGCTGGCCCGCCGTGATGCTGCTGCCCGGCGTGAAGAACTTGATGTCGGTGACGATACCCGCCTCGGGCGCCACGACGACACTGCGGTCGAGCAGGCTCTCGGCCGCCCGCAGCCGCTGCACCGCGTCGGCCATCGTGGCCTTGGTCTCCTGCAAGTCCTTGGCGGCGTCCGAGCGCCTTGTCTCGGCGAGGTTCGTCAGCTCAAGCTTAGTTTGCTCGATGGCTTCGCGGGTCTGCTCGAGCCGGCCTGCGGCATCGCCGAGGGTGCCCTGCAGCTCCGCGATGGCCCGGTGCATCTCCAGCGACTGCGTCCTCGGCGCGAAGCCGTCCCGGAGCAGGGTGTCCACGCCTCGCGCCTCCTCCTCGGTCAGCGACAGGCGCGTGCTCAGGGCCTGCACCTGGGTCTGCAGCGATGCCGCCTCGGTCTGCAGCTGCTGCACCTTGCGCGCGGTGATGCGCGCGCTGCCGTCGAACGTGTCCCAGCGTGAGGCGAAAAGGGCGCGCTCAGCTTGCAGCAGCGAGGCGACGGCCGGGTCCCGCCCGGCCTCCGCAATCAGGGCCGGGGGAATATCGAGCGTGCGCCGGTCCTGGGTCTCTGCCTCCAGCCGAGCCGTCTTCGCGACGGCGCCCCAATATTGCGCCTTGGCCTGGTCACGAGCGGCGCTCGCCTGCACGTCGTCGAGGAGGAGCAGGGGCTGCCCGGCGGCGACGCGGTCGCCCTCCTTGACGAGCAGCTGCTTCAGGATGCCGCCGTCCAGCAGGCTCACGGTCTTGCGCTTGCCGGCGGCGACGAACTCACCAGAGGCCGGCACCGCGCTGTCGAGGCGCGTGAGGGCAGCCCAGGTGCCGAGGCCGCCGAAGCCGAGCGCCACAGTCAGCGCGCTCGCGAGCGCGACGCGGCGCAGCGAGGGCGCCGGATAGGCGTCGTCCACCGGCTCAATGCTGCCCGGCCCGGTCGTTGCGATGCTCATGCTATTCTTCCCTGTCAGGCCGTGACGGGCTGCGCGTGCGCCGGGCCGCGTGCCTCGGCCTCGCGCGGCTCGACCGATGTGATGCGGCCGTCCCGGACGGTGACGACCAGATCCATCTGAGCCAGGAGAGGCGGGCGATGCGTCACGATCACCACGACGGCGCCCGCCGCCCGCGCCGTGCTGATCGCCTGGAGCAGCGCGGCCTCGCCCGCTTGGTCCAGACTCGCGTCGGGTTCGTCGAGAGCGAGCAGCAACGGCACGCCGTGCAGGGCACGCGCCAGCCCGATACGCTGCCGCTGCCCGCCAGACAGCGTCGGGGCGCCTTGGCCGATACGCGTCTCGTAGCCCTGGCGAAGGCGCCCGATCATCTCGTGGACGCCAGCCGCGGTCGCGGCGACGACCGCCTCGGTCGCCTCGCCGTCGAAGCGGGCGATGTTCTCCCAAACCGTTCCGTCCAGCAGGTGCACGCCTTGGGGCAGGTAGCCGATGCGGCTTCGGTCGCTCGCCGCGACCGGGATGCCGCCGAGCCGGATGTGCCCGGAACTCAGGGACAGCAGACCGGTCATCAGCCGCAACAGCGTGGACTTGCCGGCGCCGTTCGGCCCGATGAGCGCCGTTGCCGTGCCCGGCGCCAGGTCCAGCGTGACGTCCTGGAGAAGCGCGCGGCCCGTTCGAGGGTCGTGGAAGCATACATCCCGCAGCACGAGGCCGACCTCACCGGGCAGCGGAGCTGCGTCCCGCCCGATGCTATGTCAGGCGCCGCCAGAAGCGCGGCCACGCGGCGCCAAGCGGCCCAGGCCGCGATCCACCGCCGCCAGCTCGACACGAGCGCGTCGAAGGGCCTAAGCACCTTGCCGAGCAGCAGGTTCGCGCCCATGAGGCTGCCGGCAGAGGCCTGGCGCGAGAGGATCAGCACCGCGCCGAGCGCCATCACTCCGGCCTGCATGGCGAGCCGCGCCACCTTCGCCGCCGCGGCGACGTGGTCGGACCGGTGCCCTGCCCGGCGCATCCGGCCGAGCGCCGCCGCATGGCGCCGGGCCCAGCGCCGGGACAGGGTCGGCGCCATGCCGAGGCCTTCGGTCAGGTCCGCCTCGCGCAGCCCCGCGGCGAGCTGGTTGGCGGCCTGCGACCGTTCCTGCGCCGCTTCCGTGACCGCCGGGCGCACGAGCGCGTCGGTCACGATGCCCACGACGGTGAGCAGGGAGACGCCGGCGATCCCGAGCCAGCCGAAGGCCGGGTGCAGCATGAACATGACCGCGAGCAGCAGCGGCGCGCACAGGGCATCCAGCGGGGCCGACACCGCGCCTGAGGAGAGGAAGCCGCGTATCTCGTTAAGGTCGCGCATCGCCTCGCCGCCGGCCGAGGCATCGCCGCCCACGCTGCGCCAGACCCCCGCCTCAAGGACCGGAGCACCGAGCGCCCGACCAACCTGGTCCGAGATCGCGACGAGCGTGGCCGACCGCAGGAAGTCGAGCGCGCCGTAGATCAAGAGGCCGGTGCCGCACGCGACGGACAGCATGGCGACCGTGTCCATGTTCCGGCTCAGCAGCACACGGTCATAGAGCTGCATGTCGTAGATCGGGACGGCGAGGATCGCGATGTCCACGAACACAGTCACGAACAGCGCGAGCGCCAGGCCGAGGGTGAGCGCCCGCCTGGCCCGGCGCAACGCGGCCTTGCGCGGAAGGACTGGGCCGGTCACGACACAGAGGCGGCGCCGCGGAGCAGCCGAACGCTCGGGCCACCCATGGAGCGCAACACCTCCGCGGGCTCGCCGAAATGCTCGATCAACCCGTCCCGCAGCACCAGCAGCTTGTCAGCGGAGCGCAGCACCGAGGGACGATGCGCTGAGACGAGCGCGCCCACGCCCTCGGCGCGGAGCCGTGCCAGCAGGGCAACCAGCATCTCCTCGCCGTCGGCATCGAGGAAAGCGTTCGGCTCGTCGAGGACGAGAAGGCGGGGCTCGCCGTAGAGTGCGCGCGCGAGGGCGAGACGCTGGCGCTGCCCCGCCGAGAGCACGAAGCCGCTTCCGAAGAGGCGGGTCGCGTAGCCGTGGGGCAAGGCGGCGATGGTCGGGTGCACGTCCGCGCGCTTCGCCGCGGCGATCACGGCGCCTAGGTCCGGGTCGGCGCCGCGCGCGATGGTCTCGGCGACCGTGGCGTCGGACAGGGCGAGCGATTGCGGGACGTAGCCGACGTGACGCGCGAAATCCTCCCGGTTCCACAGGAAGGTGCTGTGCCCGTCGAGGAACACGCCGCCGCTGGTCGGCTCGACCATGCCCAGAACGAGGCGCAGGAGTGTTGACTTGCCCGAGGCGGACGGGCCGATGACGCCGATGATCTCGCCCGGCCCGGTGCAGAACGAGACGCCGCGCAGGATTGGGCGCTCGGCGCCGGGCGGAAGATAGACCAGCCGCTCGACCGAAAGATGCCCCTGCGGGCGCGGCAGGGCGTGGGCGTAGCGGAACGGCACGCTCTCGCCCAGCAGCGCGCGCACGCGCCGCCAGGCAGCCCCCGCCTCGGCCCAGGAGCGGAGCGTCGCCGCGAACTGCTCGATCGGCAGGAGCATACGCGCCAGGATCATGTTCGCCGCGACCAGGGTGCCGGCGGCGGCGTAGCCGTTCAGCACGAGCACGAGGCCGGTCGCCACCGTGGCACCCGTCATCGCGTTGCGGAGCGCGCGCGTCGCCGCGGTGACACCGCGGTTGCGCAGGAGCGCCCGCGTTCCCGCCGAGAGCGCCTGCGCCTCAGCGCGCCGCCAGCGACGCCCCAGCGCCGGGAGCATCCCCATCGCGACGACGGCCTCGGCGCTGCGGGCGGCGCCGGCAACGTCCCGGAAGCCCGCCGCAGCGGCATCGCTCGCGTCCGCCATGTGCCGCCGTGCGACCACGTCGCCGAGCAGGTTCAGAAGGGTGAGGATCACGATGCAGGCGGCGCCGACGACCGCGTAGCCCCAGCCCATCGCGAACAGGACGAGGAGCAGGACGGGCGACCACGCCAGCTCGAACGGCGCGATCAGGAGCGGGCTGCCGATGAAGTGGCGGAGTGTCTCCGTGTCGCGAAGAGCCTGCATCGGGTCGGCGCTGCGCGGCTCGGCAGCCTGGGCCGCTTGCAGGAGGGGCGGCGCCACGCGCCGGGCGAAGCGCTCGCCCAGCGCCTCCATCGCCGCGAGGCGGAGATGGTCTATCGCGACGTAGAACACGATTCCGACCGCAAGGCCCGCCGTCAGGCCGGCGAGCGTGCGCATGTTGTGCGTCGTCATGACGCGGTTGAAGACTTCCATATTGTAGATCGGCACGGCGAGCGCGCCGAGATTGCAGGCGAGGCTCACCGCGATCAGCAGGAGGGCGCCGCGCACCGTCTCGCGCCGCAACGCCGCGAGCGTCGCGTCGCGCGGCCGGCTCGCGTCCTCAGCCACCGAGGGACCGGATCAGGCCGGCGACGGAGACGAGGAGCGCCGTGCCGGATAGGGCAAGCGCCCACAGAGCCGCGCGCGACACTCGGCGCTCGCGGGAAGGCGCGCCGGCGTCCGAGAGCGCGGCCAGGCGCTCGTCGAGCCGCACCACGAAACGCTCCACGGCCGACACTTGGTCGGCGAGCGCCGCTGCCACGTCCGCACCGATCTCCGGCGACCGGGTCAGCGCAGCCTGAAGGTTGCGGTGCAGGAGACGCTGCGATCCCATGAGCGCTTCGACGCCGCGCAGCACACGGGCGACCTGCTCGGACAGCGCCTCGGCCGCCGGGGGCGCCCGCAGCGGGACCGCCTCGCCCTCACCTGCCCTCGCGAACACGGCCAGTTCCCCGGCGCGGCCCCGGACGGACTCCGGGATCTTCAGCTCGAAGGCATGGCGGCCGTCGCCGATGCCGCTGCGCGCGAGGTCCTCGCGCGACTGGTCGGCCGCGGCCCGCGCCAGGACCTCGTCCCCGAGCCGCAGCTCGATCGTCGCGCGCAGCTCAGGTGCCCGCGGCGCCCACGCCCAGCCGAGCATCCGGTCCGTCGTGACTGCCTCGACGTAGCCGGTCACGTCCGCAACGCCCGGCGCCGCAGGCGGCGCGATCTGGGTGACGACGCCCACGGTCAGGCCGCGAGCGCCGGGCGCCGGGCGGTGGCGGCGACCTCGTCAACCATCTTGTGCGGCACCCGGTTCTCGTCGAGGAACAGGCGCACGTCGCGATAGCGCTGGTAGTAGGCCCGGTTGAATTTCTCGAAGAGCGCCTGGTCCCAGTAGTCCTCAAGCCGGAACGGCTTGCGCGCGAACACGTTGAAGCTCGGGATTTGGAACGTCTCCGCGAACTCAACCGTCCGGCTGTCGTAGGTGAAGTAGATCGAGGGGATGCGGTTCGCGAGGCTGAGCAGGTTGCCGTGGAGGCGATATCCCAGCACGAGGTCCTGCGCCCGGACGAACGCTTCGAACTCGGCGACCGAATCGGCGTAGAAGAGGCGCCGCTGGTAGAGCTGTTCCAAGGGATCATGAGGACCGCGGAGCCAGCCCGCGTCGCGCAGTTCCGTGAGCGCCATCTCGCGCTGCTCCGGCGATCCCCAGAGGATCTTCTTCTCCTCGACTTCGCCTTGCGCCGCGACGCGCAGATCGAAGCGGGCCGCGAGGTCGAGGATCGTCTCGCGCTGCAGGGCGAGGTAGCGGCCGATGTCCTGCGCGTAGTCGTGCCCGACCTCGCGGCGCAAGGTGTATCCGACCCGGCGGACGGACTCTAGCGGCGGCAGGTCTATCCGGAGCGCCGGGTCGTTGTTGCGGAACACGGTCGGGCAGCCGATGATGCGGACGTTACGGTGTCCAAGCGACCACAGCACGTCGGCCGTGTAGGTGCCTCTCACGCCCAGGGAGACCGAGCGCTCCGCGATGCAGTCGAGCACGCGTCGCGCGGCGTGGCCGAGCTGCAGCGGTCCCTTCGCGGGCGCCTGCGCCCCGATGCCGAAGGCGATAACGGGGATGCGCAGCCGGCTCAGCACCGCGGGCGCATTCTCCCAATCCATCTCCGAATGGAGATAGTTGGACCCGCGGAGGATGGCGAAGTCGAACTCGCCGTTGTAGCGCTCGATATCGGCGTTCGACGGGTCGCGGATGTTCAGGTCTTCCAGCGACGAGAATCGCAACAGCTTGAGCGAGCTGTCATAGACGAAGGCGTCGCCGATGTTGTGGTAATGGTCGGGCGCTGCCGCGAAACGAAGGTGGCTATACCAGCGCACGCAATCGTGGTCATAGACCTCGCCCGACGGGCTGATGACTAGGATTTTTCCCTTCATGTGTCCTCCGGTCAGGCGGCCCTGCGCCGCGGGCGGCGGGCCGGCTCGGACGCTGGGCGGCGTCCCTCGATGATGCGCTCGTAGAGTGCGCGGTGCTGGCCGGCGAACCCGGCGAGGTCGAGCGGAGGCGGCGCCTTCTCGCGCAATCGTTGCCAGAGCCCGGCATCGCCTAGTGCCTCGCGCAGCCGGTCGGCCAGGTCCTCCGGGCTGCCCATGCGGAAGTGGAGGCCGTTCACGCCGTGGCTCACCTTCTCCGCCATACCGCCGACGTCGCTGACGATGGGCGGGCGGCCGTGCAGGAAGGCTTCCTGGATGACGACCGGCGAGTTCTCCCACCAGATGGACGGCACCACCACCCAGTCCACCTGCTCCATCAGCCGCGGCAGCTCCTCGGAACGGTAGCTGCCGTAGAAGCGAGCGCGGCGGCCTGCCCGCTCCAGCAGCTGGTCGAACGTCTCGCGGAAGGTCGCCGGCTGGTTCTCGAGGCCGGCGCCGAAGATGCAGAGCGCGGCGTCGTTTCCCCAGGTCTCGTCCTCGACCGCGGCGACTGCCTGCAGCAGCACGGGCAGCCCCTTAAAGGCACTGAGCTGTCCGAAGAAGCCGAAGCGCGCCCGCCGTCCGCCCGGACCGAGCGTGCGGGGCGGAGCGGCCGGCTGCAGGGCGAGGCCGTTCTCGATCCGGGTGAAGCGCTCCCGCGGCAGACCCCAGGCCGCGTAGCGCTCGATGAGGAAGGCGCTCGGAGATACGTAGGCATCCGCGAGCGCGAGGTGGTCCTTGAGGAACGACTCGCGCCGGAACATCTCCGCGGCGGAACGCTCCGGGAAGCAGGCGGCGCAGTCCGCGGGCGAGGCGCGCCGGCAGAGCGCGTTCCGCGCAGTCTTCACCATCTGCCCGTGGTTGGCGCAGATCGGCAGGTATTCGTGGAACGTGACGACGATCGCGGCGTCCGGAAGGCTCCGGCGGGCCTGCACGATCGCTTCCACGCCGAGACCGATGACGTGGTGGAAATGCACCACGTCGGGCCGAACCTGGCGGAGGTAGCCGGCGAAGGCGCCTTGGAGGTCGGCGATTCCGGTGTTGGAGAGCCAAAAGGGATCCCACGTCTCGGCGTGCAAGAAGACCTCGCGCTCGCCCTGGCGCAGGCTCATCAGCGGCGTGTCCGCATGGCGGCGGAGCGCGCCGCCGGCGCGGGCGAGGTAGAAGGCCTCCGTCCCAGCAAGCTCATTCAGCCCACGCATAAGATTGTGGGAGGCGACTTCCGCGCCGCCGATGGAGAAAGCGGGATGGCCGTGCGAGACGATCAGCACGCGCATCAGCTTGCCTCCTCGGCGGCGAGCCGCGTCCGCAGGCACCAGCCCGCGACGAGGCGGCCGACGCGCTCCTGCATGTCAGTCCCCCCGGCCGCGTCCTCGCTCGCGCAGACCTGCACCGCGGGCGCCCACAGGCAGGAGGCACCCGCGCGTCGAAGGCGGAGCAGCAGGTCTATCTCCTGCGCCCAAAGCGTGGTCGCGATCACGGCGGCGTCGCCGAGCGACAGGAGCACTTGGCGCGGGATCAGGCAGCAGGCCGCGCTCATACCGGCGGTCGGGCGCGCGGGACCGGGCGCGGCGAAGCCGGACGGCAGGCCCGCCAGCCGTCGGTGGAGCTGGACGTAAGGTTCCGCGTCGAGCGGTTCGACGCCGTCGAACCCGGCGAAACGGATCGAGTCGTCCTCGTATAGGACCGTGGGCGAGACGCAGACCGCATCGCCGTGCTCGTGCGCGATGGACGCGAGCGCGCCACGCCAGCCCGGCATACGGCCGACGGTGCCCTGGCTGAGGAGTAGGAACCGCTCGGCACCCGAGATCTCCGCGGCGACAGTCAAGGCGGCACCGGGCGTCGCGTTGCCGCCGACGCGCGCCACGGCGCAAGGCAGGGCGTAGAAGCGGGCCAGCCGTTCCAAGGCGGCGATCCCGGACTCCATCCAGTCCTCGCCGCAGGCGAAGAGGACGCCTTCGTGCCGGGCGAGCGGATCGCGAAGGAACTGGGAGATCAGGGCGCGCGGCGGCTCGCCCGCCGCCAGCGGCACGATGATCACGTCGGACCAGCTAGGCGTGGGCGTTGGCGCCTTCGCGCCGGCCGATGACAGAGCGCGCTCCGCAAGGCGCGAGACGAACGGCGCGAGCTGGCGCTCGACCGCCTCCGGTCCGGATGGCTTGTGCAGGTCAATGCTGGCCAGCAGCTTCGCCTGCGCCGCCGCGCCGTCGGCCGGCGCAAGGGCGAGCGGGACGAAGCCGCACCCGCCATCGCGGAAGCCGACATCGAGGTAGAACAACTCGCTGCCGTCGGCGCCGCTCCCTACGGCCGCCTGCACGGTGAACCCGTGCGAGTGCCACCCCGGCTCGCTGGGCGGCAGGGTCGGATCGTTACGGAGCGCGTCGGTCACGTCCTCGCGGGGAATGCGCGTCCAGGACTCGTCGAGCCGGACCGACGTGCCGCGCGTGCCGCACAGGTGCACGCTCGCCACGGTGCGCGCCGGGTCGTAGAGCCAGCCCGTGAGATACGCGCCGACGCCCGGCGCCGCCATCGCGAGATCAATGCCCAGCCGGACCGGGTGCCCGGCCTCGT
The DNA here is from genome assembly GCA_963848595.1 of uncultured Alphaproteobacteria bacterium. Lineage (GTDB taxonomy): Bacteria > Pseudomonadota > Alphaproteobacteria > Acetobacterales > Acetobacteraceae > CAWKEH01. The sequence goes on from CAWKEH010000011.1 coordinate 12,589, forward strand.
CGAGCGTGTAGCGGCCCAGGTAACGCGACCGGAGCGCCGCGGCGATAGCGGCGCGAGTCTCCTGGTCGCAACGCAGCGTCGGCAGCACGTCACGGAGATGCCCGACCGTCTCCTGCTCCGAGAGCGCGCGATGCGTCCCGAGCACCGGGCGGCGACGGATGCCGTCGCGGTCGAGCAGGAAGACGGCGTCGAACGCGCCGGCTTGGACGGCGACGGGCGGTAGCACCAGGGCCTGACCCGTCGCGGCAGAGGCGATGTCGGGCCGCGCGAATGAGGCAGTGCGCGCCGTGTGCAGCTGGAGCGTACGTCCCGGCCACGATGACGGCGCACCCGGCATCGGCTGCTCGCCCCCAGCCCTGCATGTAGAGGCAGCGGTCCCCGACGGCGCCGACGATCTCCACGCACCCATCGGGCTTCGCGGCCCGGTCGAGAAAGCTCGACACGGCCTCGCGGACGGCTGGATTCGCGGCCGTGGTCGGCGGCGTGAACACGCCCATCAGGAAGCGGGCGACGAGCGGCGCGGCGTCCCCCGGCGCGGCGCGTGCCAGCTCGGCGCCGAAGGCGGCCGGCTCCAAGAAGAACGGCGGCAGACGAGCGAGGACGCTGTCCGCCGAGCCTCGCCGCCCGGCCAGGATCAGGGTGTCGCCGTCCTGGACCTCAACTCTCGACGGAAGTTGGACGGCGGCGAGGAACCGATAGCACTCGATCCGCCCGTCGCTGGCCGGCCAGGCAATGCGCGTGAAGCGGCTCCGCTGCTCGCTCGCCCGCTGCAGCGCGACCGTGCCTTCCGGGGCCGGGCGGTCGCGCTGCCATCCAAGCAGCATCAGCGCGCCGGGTGCGACGCGCCAGGTGGCGAAAATCTCGCCGACGTGGCTCGGATCGCTGCTCCGATCCTGGGCAATCAGCTCGGCCACGCTCATGCCGCGCTCCTTCGCGTCGCGGCCCGCGTTCGCAGCAGGTCCGCGTAGAGGGCGGCGTGATCGGCGGCAGCGTCCGCCACGGTCCGCGGCGGGACGATGTTGCGCGCCAACCGCCGCCACAGGTCAGGCTCCTCGGCGGCGCGGTGCATGGCCTGTGCGAGGGCGGCGGCGTCCCCGACCGGGAAATACAGCCCGTCAACGCCGTCGCGCACGGCCTCGGCCATGCCGCCGACATCGCTGCACAGAACGGGCCGGCCGTGCTGGAAGGCTTCCTGGATGACGAGCGGCGCGTTCTCCCACCAGATCGAGGGCACGACGACCCAGTCCACGGCGGCCATCAGCCGCGCCTGGTCCTCGCGGCGGTAAGGGCCCGCATACCGTGCGTCCGGCGCCGCATCGAGCGCCCTCCGGAAGCGCGCGACCGTGTCCTCGGTCTGGAACGCGGTGCCGCCGTGGATCGTCAGACCGTGCGGGATGGCCGCGCGGCGGAGACGCGCGGACGCCTCGACGGCCACCGTTGCGCCTTTGAACGGATTGATGTGGCCGAAGAAGCCGAAGCGGTCCCGCCGCCCGTCCGGGGACGGTCTCGACGCGGCCGGAGTGACCGGGGGCAGGCCGTTGCGGATCACCTCGATCCGTTCCGACTCGATCCCCCACTCGACGAAGCGCTCGCGCAGGAACCGGCTCGGTGCCACGAACCGGTCCACAGCCCGTAGCGCGCCGCGGACGTGAAGGTCGCGCAGCCGGAAGTCCGTGGCCGAGCGATCCGGCAGGCAGCGCCGGCAGGCGTCGAGGGACGGCCCGGCGCAGAGCAGCCCGTCCGGCGTGCACATCTGCCCGTCATGAGCGCAGATCGCGTAGTAGTCGTGCAAGGTCATGACGATCTGCGCCGCCGGTAGGACGCGGCGGATCAGCGGCAGCACCTCGACGCCGAGCTGGAGCACGTGATGCACGTGCACGATCTCCGGCCGGAGCTGACGGAGGAAGGCCGCGAGTTCCGGCACGACGCCGTGGATGTCGGTCTGCGAGAGGTGGAAGGTGTCGAAACCCGCCGTCCACAGCAGCAGCTCGTCACCGCCTGTTCCGGCGCCCTGGAAGGCGGTTCCAGGGGCGGCGGGCCGCTGTCCGGCAGACGTGCCGGCCAGGTAGGCGCCGGTCGCGCCGTGGCAGGCCCGCAGCTCGCGGAACAAGTCGCGCGAGAAGATCTCGGTGCCCCCGGCCTGAAGCGCGGGGTGTGAGTGACAGAGGAAGAGGAGCCGCATCGCTGTTCGCCCCTATTCGAAGACGCCGATATCCTGGAACACGGGCCCGGTCCGGCCGCTCCAGTATCCGTAGAGGGCCGGGCGAATCCGCCACCGCCCGAAGCGGAGAAACTTCTCGAGGAAGTGGTCCTCGTCGAAGGCGACAGCCGCGAGCGGTGCCGCCGGGTCGGCGTGGAACTCAGGGCCTGGCGCGTCCGGATCGAAGGCGAGCCGGCCGCCGCCGCGGCGCAAGGCGTCCCGCGCGGGCGCGTTCATCAGGAAGGCGGTGGCGAAGCAGCGACCGCCGGGTGCGAGCAGCCGGGCGATCTCCCGCGCGTAGTTCGTCAGCTCCGCCGTATCGAGGTGGGTCAGCACCGAGACGAGGCAGATGAAATCGAAGGAGGCATCCGGAAACGGCAGCCGCACGGACGCCGCGTCCTCGACGCCACCGGGATTGTAAAGCGGATGCTGCAGGTCGAGGTGCTCGAAGCGGAACTGAGGGTAGAGGGGCGAGATCGCGCGCCGGCACCAGGCGATCCCGTCCGCTGCGACGTCCACCCCGACGTAGCTCCCTTGGTCCGAGAGGTATTGCGTGAGCGGCACCGCCATGCGCCCGACGCCGCAGCCGAGGTCGAGCACGCGCTCGTGCGGCCGCAGGTCGGCGAGGTGGATGAAATGGCCCAGGAACTCCGCCCCGATCGCCCGGAAATCGCCGTCGCCGCACAGCATCAGCGGCGCGGGCGGTGCTGGGAGGAAGCGGTTGGCGGCGAGCTGCCCTTGCAGCCACTCCAGCTGCGCCGGCTCGGAGAGCGCGGTGCTCATGCCGCCCTCCCCTGCGCGCGGGACGCGGTCGTCATCGCCGCCGCCATCGCCCCATCCCAGCGCGCGTGGTGCAGCAGGCGGTTGTAGAGCGATGCGTGGGTGCGGGTGTAGCCGGCGTGCAGCTGGATCGAGCGCCGCTCGAAGTGGAACAGCTCGGCCGCGGGCACATAGAGGATGGTGCCGCCCGCCTCGCGGATGCGCAGGCAGAAATCGGAATCCTCGTAATCGCCGATGATGTAGTCCTCGCACACACCGCCGAGGCGCTCAAACAGCGCCCGCCGCACCAGCAGCGCCGCGCCTGTCACGCCCGGCACCCGCCGACTGGCCGCGGCGTCCGCCCAGCCGCGCGGCATGCCCTTGTGGTAGTGGCGGTTGAACCAGATGCCGTCCTCGTCGCGCTCGAAGAAGAGGCCCGCGTGCTGGATGGAGCCGTCGTCGAACAGGAGCTTCGGGCCGGCGGCGGCGACGGATGCGCGGGAGAAAGGCGCCGTCAGAGGCCCGAGCCAGCCGGGACCGGCAGGGATCACGTCCGAGTTGAGCAGCAGGAGCAGCGGTGCCGTCGCGACGCGGGCGCCAGCGTTGCATGCGGCGGCGTAGCCGAGATTGCCCGGCATGACGACGAGCGAGACGGGCATCTCGGTGAGCCGATGCAGGCCGCGCAGGAGGTGCTCGACCTCCGCGCGCTGCTCCGGGCTGTCGAGAACGAAGACGAGCTGGCAGCCACGGCATTGCGGGTCCTGCGCGAGAGCGGCAAGCTGGAACCGCACGAACCCCAGGTTGCGATAGAGCGGCACGATGAAGGAGACCGGCGGCCTCGGCACGGCCCGGCCGATCTGGACCAGCTCCGGCTCGCCGATCTGCGTCATGGCCGCGCGATGCAGGCGGGCGGCGGCCGGGGCCAAGCTCTTGCGCATGACCAGCGGAGTCAGCAACCCAGGCGGCACGCAGCCGAGCACGACGTCGCGCGCCGCGGCAGCCGGAAGTGAGCGCGCCGGTGGAGTCAGTCTCAGCTCGGCGCCCGAGCGCAAGCGGAGGAGCAGGTGCGGCTGGAGCGTGTCCCCGCCCGGCAGGTCCGGCACATGCAGGAGCAAGCCGCGCGCGTGCGCGCCGGCATGGGTCGCGGCGGAGAATGTCTTATCGATGTCCGGCCGGCGCACCGCTTCGGCGGCATCCAAGGACAGAAGCAGCCGAACGGCGTCCGTCGCCAGGATGACCTCTTCCACCAGACGAAGCGGGTCCCGCAGCCAGCCCGAGACGAACAGGCCTCCGGCGCCGTCCGGCACCGCGAGTTCCAGCTCGCCGGCGACGGGCTGAGCGGGATCAGCGATGCGGCAGGGCTGCGCCGGGAAGAGTAAGTCCATATCCCGCAGCAGCGTTCGCACCGCTGGCGACGGATTCGCAGCCAGCGCCCGGCGGCACGCCGCGCGCGCGGCGGTGCCGGGCACGGGCCCGCTTCCAGGGAAGGTGAGGACGTGCGGGAGTGCCGGCGGCAGGTCCACGGTCCAGGTCTTGGGCGCCATTCCTACAGTGACGAGAAGGTCGCCCATCTCGGGCCGCGGCACGACCTGGAGGCCCTCCTCGCCGGTGAGCAGCTGGAAGCGGCCCGGCACGATGCGGTCGCGGCCGATCAGGACCAGAGGCGCGCCAAGCCCGGCCCTGACCGACCCCGCGAGGACGTAGCCGGGCAGGACTTGGGCCAGCACCGATGCCGTGCCGGCGCTCTCGGCGCAGTCGAGCGCGAGGCGGGCGCACGTCTGGGCGAACGCGACCGACCGGCCCAGCTTGAAGGCGGGGCAACAGAAGGTAAGCAGGAAGTCCAGCAGCCGATGGCGGGCCGCCATGTCGAGACCAGCGGCGATGGAGAGCGGGTCGGTTTCGAGTTCCGACACATGCAGGGCGACGGACTCTCCGTCATCCTGCTCGATCAGCAGCTGGGCGCCGCTTGCCTCGGCGGCCGGAAGCCGGAACGCGGCGATGCGCGACGGCGCCCGTTCCGTGCCGACCTCCACCGTTCCGTAGGGCGGCGCTAGGGACTGCCCGCCCATGCCGATCTCGATCCCCGCCCCGCCCCGCCCTGCGCCCTCCAGGACGACGAGGGCGATCCCAGGCGCGAGCTGTGCGCCTCGCGGGATACGGCCGCCAGTGGCCACTACACGCAGCAGCATTCGCGCGCCTGCCCTTTTTCCTGCCGAACTTGGACGGTGCCCGCACGGTCGCGGGCGGCCCATCGCCTAGTGAACCGTGAAGAAGCCGGACGGATTGGTATGGATGTCCTCGGCCTTGACGTTCATGAGCGTGATCGTCTCGTGGCCGAGAGTGATGACCGCGTTGCCGTGGTCGTCGGTCACGTGCGTCAGGAGATCCTGCGGCGTCGTGATCTTGAGCCCGTTGATGTTGCGGGCGATCTGCAGCACGTCGCCGTCGTGGAAGTCGAGCACGAGGTTCTTGCCACCGCCGTTGCCGAACGCGAACGTGTTCTGGCCGGGGCCGCCCATCATCGTGTCGGCGCCGCCGCCGGCGTAGAGCGTGTTGTTCCCGGCACCGCCGGCCAGAAACTCGTTGCCCGACCCGGCGTGGATCACGTCGTTCCCGGCGCCGCCGAGGAGCGTGTCGCCGCCCTGGCCGCCGTAGATCACGGCGTCGCCGGGCCCGGCCTGGACAAAGTTGTGCTGACCGCCGACCTGGATCAGGTCGCTCCCTGCACCGCCAATGATGCTGTCGTGACCGCCGTTGGCCAGCAGGTAGTCGTCGCTGCCGTCGCCGGTCGTGATCATGTCATGGCCGCCCGACACCGTGAAAATATCGCTGCCGTCGCCGCCATGGATCTGGGCGTGGCCGCCCGTCGAGCTGATGAAGTCATCGCCGTTGCCGGCGATAATCGTGTCGTGCGCGAACGTCGCGAAGATGTCGTCGTTGCCCGCCGCCGTGCCGTGGATCACGGAACCCGCGTGCGTGTCGGTGAAGTATGCGCCGCCTGAAACAGTCGCCATCTCTCTGCACCCCCGTTCGTTGTCACCGCTCGTTCGCGCCCAGATGACCTGGTTCGGCTCGCGAGTGACACGAACCGTAGGGGTTGAGAGTTGCTAGACTGTTAATGCGTCCAGGAAATATTCAACCTGTCTCATGAACCTGTCGTGATAGCTAAGTCGCAACTCACGGCGCAGGCGGCCGGCTCTCCCGCGAGGTCGCCGAGCAGATCGAGCCAGGCTGGCAGGCAGACGCGCCGGAGGTCATAGCGCTCGATGACGGTTCGCCGCGCCGCCTCGCGCAGCGGCCTGTAGCGGCCTGGGTTGGCGAGCGCGTCCACGGCGGCGTCAGCGATCCCGTCCACGTCGAAGAAGCCGCGCAGGATGCCGTTGCGCCCGTCCTCGATGACTTCCTCGACCGGCGCCGTGCGCGAGCCGATGATGAGCGCGCCAGCGCTCATGGCCTCCAGCATCGACCATGACAGCACGAACGGGTAGGTCAGATAGACGTGGGCAGCCGAGACCTGCAGCAGCTGCACCAGCGTCGGGTACGGGACGCGCCCGACGAAGTGGACCCGGTCCATGGCGAGACGGTCCTGCACCTCGGCGAGGAATCGCTGCTTCCAGCTCTTCCCCGAGGCGGGCACGGGCCCGTAGGACGCCCGGTCGCCGCCGACGATCACGGCGCGGGCGCGCGGGCGGCGCGCCAAGATGGCAGGCAGCGCCCGCATGAAGGTGTGGTAGCCGCGGTATGGCTCAAGGTCGCGGCTGACGAAGGTGATCACCTCGTCGCCGGGTCGCAGCACGACGTTGCCGCGGCCCAGCGTGACCATGGCGTGCGACGAGGGGTGGACGGCGTCGGTGTTGATGCCTTCGTGCACGACAGCGATCTTGGCGCGCAGCTGCTCGGGGAAGCGGCTCGCTTGCCACCTGGTCGGTGCCACGTCTTGATCGGCGTCGAACAGGGCGAGCGACATGGCAGCGTTGCGCGCACGCATCCGAAGGGAGAGAAGGTCAGGCGGCGAACCGGCGAGCTCGGCGTCGAAGCCGACGTCAGCGCCCTCGGCCGAGTAGAAGAACTCGGCGTGGAGCAGGACGGCGCAATCGGGCCACACGTCGCGCACAAACAGGGTCTCGCCCCAGCCTCCATGCCCGACGACGACGTCCGGGGAGAAGCCTTCCTCGCGCAGGGCGAAGAGGGTTTGGGCCACGGCAGCGCCGCGCGCGACGCGCTCGGCGTAGTGATCGGCGAGCGGCACGCTCGTGTTCACGCTGCGGGGATCGAAGCGGTAGGTCCGGACCGGGATGAGGCGTGGCCCCGCGCTCGTCTCAGGCACGACGGCGACGAGCTCGTGCTGGCCGGAACGCTGGAGAAAAGCGGCCACGTGCTGGAACTGTCCGGGGAAATTCTGGTGCAGGAAGAGTATGCGCACGCTGATGCTCTACGGGCCGCGACCGATCGCACCGACGCGGTAAGCCGGGTCGCTTACGCTCGATATATCTCTGAGCTAGTTACGCTTCCGTTAATCACGCTGTCGCCCGACTGGCGGCGGCGAAGCGCCTCGCTCACCACGCTACGTGAGATGCGGCAGGGCCAGCCACTCCGCGCCGCGCATCTCCTCCAGCCGCGACGCCGTGCGCTCGAACGCGTGGGCGCCTTCGCCGCGCTCGTAGAGCTGGTCCGGCATCGCGTCCGCGCTCGCTACCAGCTTCACCCGGTGGTCGTAGAGCGCGTCCACCAGGGTGATGAAGCGCCGGGCCTCGTCGTAGTTCGCGGGCGACAGGCGCGGCACGCCGTCCAGCACCAGCGCGTGATAGTGCGTCGCCAGCGCTAGGTAATCGCCCGGCCCGAGCGGCTGGCCGCAGAGCGCGTCGAAGTCGAAGCGCGCCACGCCTGCCGCCGCGAGCGGCACCATCAGCGTGCGGCCCATGACCGTGAGCCGCGCCGGCCTCGCCTCAGCGCCCCCCGTCAGCTCGGCGAACGCCCGGTCGAGCGCCGCGTCCGCCCGCGCGTCCGCCGGCACGTGCCAGGTCTCCGTGCCGCGCAGCCGCTGCCGCCGCCAATCGCGTGCCCCGTCGAGCATCAAGACATCCAAGTTCTGCTCGATCAGCGCGATGAACGGCAGGAAGGCGTCGCGCCCTGGCTGTCCAGCAAAGAGGTCTCCCGGCTTGGTATTGCTCGTCGCGACCACGACGACGCCGCGCTCGAACAAGGCTTCGAACAGCCGCCCCAGGATCATCGCGTCCGCGATGTCGTTGACCTGGAACTCGTCGAAGCAGAGCAGGGCCGCCTCGGCGGCGATCCGGTCCGCGAGCGGCGGGATCGGGTCCGCGCCGGCCGGGTTCTCCTGGCGCCACGCATGGATGCGGGCGTGCGCCTCCTGCATGAACCGGTGGAAATGGATGCGCCGCTTGCGCGGGACCTGGGCCGTCTCGAAGAATAGGTCCATCAGCATGGACTTCCCGCGCCCGACCTCGCCGACGAGGTAGAGCCCGTGGGGTCGTCCCTCAGGGATATCGTCCGCGCCGCGTTTTCGCCCGAAGAGGCGCGCGAGCAAGCCCGGCGCCTCGGCAGGTTGCGGATCGTAGCCGCGGAGCGCCGTCCACAGCGACTGCAGCCGCTCGGCGGCGAGAGCCTGCGCCGGGTCGGTCGAGAGCTCGCCGCGCGCGAGCTTGGCGCGGTAGGCGGCGAGCGGCCCTCCCGAAACAGTTGCTAGGCCGTCCACGAGAAACTCGGACTGCAACCCGTTAGCCACATATCAACCAAATGCGAGGTAGGAAGCTTATTCTGGATTGACACGTTGGTTTTCCAGTATGTTGCCGAGGAGAGGAGAAGTAGGCGATGAAGACGGGTATCCTGGTGGCGGCGCTAGCTCTGGCCGCAGGAACTGGCTCACATGCGATGGGGTTCCATTCGGCGTCCGGCGGTCAGCTCTACACTTGTGCCCGCGGTCCGATTTCCCGAGTGTCAACACTGGCGGCGCAGCCGGCGCGATGCTGCGACGGCAAGCTGCAATGCCCGCAATTCCTGGCCACCACCACGGTTCTGCGTCCTAAGCACGACCCGCACACCTAGCGCCTGGCGGGCGGCACGGCTATACCTCGGCTATGCTCGATCTCGCCGTCCTCGATAAGACACACGTCAATCCTGATCCATTCGCTCACATCGTCGTGCCCCATTTCGTACCCCCGGCGATGCTCGCCGAGGTGATCACCGGCCTTCCCGAAATGTCGAGCGGCGGTTCCTTTCCGCCCGAGGCGTTGCGTCTCGGCCCGAAGGCGGCGGAGCTGATGGAGGAGCTTCGCGGAGGCGCCTTCCGTGCTGCTGTTGCCCGCAAGTTCGGCCTAGACCTCGCGGACGCGCCCGTCATGGTGACGCTGCGCGGCCAGACGCGCGAGAAGGACGGGCGCATCCACCGCAATTCGGAGGCCAAGCGCGTTACCGTCCTGCTCTATCTCAACCCGGAGAGCGCGGCGTGGGCACGGCAGGAAGGTTGCCTGCGCCTCCTGCGTGGGCCGGACGACCTAGACGACTACGCCGTCGAGGTTCCGCCCGTGAACGGCACCCTGCTCGTCTTCCCGAACGGCCCGGCGACCTGGCACGGGCACAAGCAGTTCGTAGGGCGGCGCTACGCGATCCAGCTCAACTACATGACGACCGACAGCAAGGCCCGCAGCGAGATGCGGCGGCACCGGGTCTCGGCTCTCGTGAAGCGGCTGACGCGGGCGGCGTAGGCAGGCGTGCCACCTACTCCCGCCGCAGCACCTGGTCGTTGAGGAAGGAGCTGAGGCCTCCCGCGGCCGTGAAGGCGCGCCGCAGGCCGGCCTCGTCGTATTCGCGGTCCACCCACTCGATGAATGGCACCCGGCCCTCGCCTTCGCGGGCGTAGAGCGTGAAGAAGGCGTCGAGGATGCCCGTGCGCGAGCGGTTGAAGTGGCCAAAGCGCCAGGAGAGCTGGCGGGCGGCCTCGGCCGCGGTGCCGCCCTCGAACAGGATTGCCAACCCAGCCGCCAGCCCGGCGCGATCAGCCCCCGACTTGCAGTGCATCAGCGCGGGCGTCTCCATGCTCTGGTAGATGCCGTGGAAGCGCAGGATGCGGTCGCGGTGCGGCGCGCCGCGGCTCTCAAAGGCCATGTCCACGTGAACGAGACCGAGACGCCGGGCCATCTCGCGGGAGAGCGCGTCGGACCCGCAGGAGCGATGGCCGCGGAGGTTGACCAGCGTGCGCAGGCCGTGGCGCCGGGCGGCGCGGGCGAGACGGCCCGGCGTCGGGTGGTTCGAGCGGTAGAGCTTGCCCGGCATGACCTCGGCCCAGTTGGTCCAGGCGAGGCGGAAGACGCCATGGTCCACGGCCAAGCTGTCGCCCCAAGCGGCGAAGCGGCCGCTCGGGACGGTAAGGTCACCGCGGAAGGCCATGAGAAGCGGGCCGGCTAACCCTGGCGGTCCACCAAGAGCTGCTTGATCTCGCCGATCGCCCGCGCCGGGTTGAGCGACTTGGGACAGGTCTGCGTGCAGTTCATGATGGTGTGACAGCGATAGAGCTTATACGGGTCCTCGAGCTGGTCGAGGCGGTCGCCGGTCGCCTCGTCGCGGCTGTCGGCGATCCAGCGATAGGCCTGGAGCAGGACGGCCGGGCCGAGATAGCGGTCGCCGTTCCACCAGTAGCTTGGGCAGGACGTGGTGCAGCAGAAGCAGAGGATGCACTCCCAGAGCCCGTCGAGCTTGCTCCGCTCCTCCTTGCTCTGCAGGCGCTCGGCGTCGGGCGGCGGCAGGGTGTCGCTCTTGAGCCAGGGCTCGACGCTGCGGAGCTGGGCGTAGGCTTGGGAGAGATCCGGGACGAGGTCCTTGACCACGGCCATGTGCGGCAGCGGGTAGATGCGGACGGCGCCGTCAATCTCGTCGCTCGATTTGATGCAGGCGAGCGTGTTCGCGCCGTCGATGTTCATGGCGCAGGAGCCGCAGATGCCCTCGCGGCAGGAGCGGCGGAAGGTGAGCGTGGAGTCGATCTCGTTCTTGATCGTGATGAGCGCGTCAAGGACCATGGGGCCGGTCTTGGCCATGTCCAGCTCGTAGGTGTCCACGCGCGGGTTCTCGCCGGAATCCGGGTCCCACCGATAGATGCGGAACTCCTTGACGCGCTGGGCACCGGGCGGGGCCTTGTAATGCTTGCCCTGACCGATGCGGCTGTTCTTGGGGAGGGTGAAGGTGGCCATAACTCTTCTTGGTGCCTTTATACGAGTGTGATCTCGGAGGAACCCGGCCAGAGCCGAGATAGACGGGCCTAGGCCCTCTCAGCCTGCCCGTGGAACTTGTCCTCCACCTGAATCTTGAGCCGCAGGATATCTCGGTGGAGCTTGAGCGCCTTGTCGCACCATGCCGCCCCGAACGCAGGCCCGAGTGAGTTTGGCTGGAGCTTCCCAAGACCACAGTCGTATATAGGCACCCTGCTTTCTGCCTAATGCACGTGGCTGAAGAGGAAGGCGCCGAGCGCAACGCCGGCACCGACGAGAGCTGCGGCTGCGGCCATACCTTGAAGCATGAATTTCAAAGGCTCGTAGCGCATCTCCTGCTGCTTACGGTCTCTGTCAGCCAGCACGCAGTCCATGTCCAGCCGCCGGTGGTCAATGTCCGTGATGATCTGCTGCAGCTTGATTGCGTCGATCTGCTCGGGAGAAGGTCTTATCGTGCCGCTCATGATGCGCCCTTAATACACCCGCTTCTTCGGCGGGAACACCGACACCTCGTTGGTCAGCGTCCGCATTTTCACGTCGCGGTAGGCGAGGTCCACGCGGCCCTGGTCGTCGCACCACGCGAGCGTGTGCTTCATCCAGTGCTGGTCGTCGCGCTCGGAGTAGTCGTCGTGGGCGTGGGCGCCGCGGCTCTCGTGCCGGGCCTCGGCGCCGACCATGGTGACCGCGGCGTTGTCCACGAGGTTCTGCAGCTCCAGCGCCTCCACCAAATCCGTGTTCCAGATCAGGCTGCGGTCCGTCACCTGCATGTCGCCCACGCCGGCCCAGATCTGCTGCATCCGGGCGACGCCTTGCTTCAGGCTTTCCGAGTTGCGGAACACGGCGGCGTGGCTCTGCATCACCTTCTGCAGGTCGAGCCGGAACCGCGCCACGCGGGTGCCACCGTTGGCATTGCGGGTGCGGTCGAGGCGGTCGAGCGCGGCCTCGCCGGCGCGGGGCGGGAGCGGCGCCTGGGAGGCGCCGGGCTTGATGATCTCCGCGGCCCGGTGCGCGGCGGCGCGGCCGAACACCACGAGGTCGAGCAGGCTGTTGGTGCCGAGCCGGTTCGCGCCGTGGACGGATACGCAAGCGGCCTCGCCGACCGCCATCAAGCCGGGCACCACCGCATCCTGGTCCTCTTCCGTGGGGCGCAGGACCTCGGTGCGCAGGTTCGTGGGAACGCCGCCCATGTTGTAATGGACGGTCGGCAGGACCGGGATCGGCTCCTTGGTCACGTCCACGCCCGCGAACACCTTGGCCGTCTCGGAGATGCCGGGCAGGCGCTCGTGCAGGAGAGCCGCGCCGAGGTGCTCCAAGTGCAGCAGGATGTGGTCCTTGTGGGGGCCGACGCCGCGCCCGGCGTTGATCTCCAGCGTCATGGAGCGGCTTACCACGTCGCGGCTCGCGAGGTCCTTGGCGGTGGGCGCGTAGCGCTCCATGAAACGTTCGCCCTCGGAATTCGTGAGATAGCCGCCCTCGCCGCGCGCGCCCTCGGTGATGAGGCAGCCTGCCCCGTAGATGCCTGTCGGATGGAACTGCACGAACTCCATGTCCTGCAGCGGCAGGCCGGCGCGCAGCACCATGGCGTTGCCGTCGCCCGTGCAGGTGTGGGCGGAGGTGCAGGAGAAGTAGGCGCGGCCGTAGCCACCCGTCGCGAGCACGGTCATCTGCGCCCGGAAGCGGTGCATCGTGCCGTCTTCCAGGTTCCAGGCCATCACGCCGCGGCAGGCGCCCTCCTCCATGATGAGGTCGAGGGCTATGTATTCGACGAAGAACTCGGCCTCGTGCTTGAGGCACTGCTGGTAGAGCGTGTGGAGGATGGCGTGGCCCGTCCGGTCCGCGGCGGCGCAGGCGCGCATGGCGGGGGTCTTGCCGTAGTCCTTCATGTGGCCGCCGAAGGGGCGCTGGTAGATGCGGCCGTCCTCGGTCCGCGAGAACGGCACGCCGTAGTGCTCCAGCTCATAGACGGCGGGGATGGCCTCGCGGCACATATACTCGATGGCGTCCTGGTCGCCGAGCCAGTCCGACCCCTTCACGGTGTCATACATGTGCCAGCGCCAGTCGTCCTCGCCCATGTTGCCGAGCGCGGCGCCGATGCCGCCCTGGGCGGCGACGGTGTGGCTGCGCGTCGGGAACACCTTGGTCAGGCACGCCGTTCGCAGCCCGGCCGCCCCCATTCCCAAGGTCGCCCGCAGCCCGGCGCCGCCCGCGCCTACCACCACCACGTCGTAGGTGTGGTCCACGACCTCGTAGGCGCGGCTGGACGGCATCGTGATGGCGTTCATGGAGTGTTCACCTCGGCTAGACCGATATGGGGGCGGTGAACGCGAGCCTCAACACGGCGACGGCCGCCGCCAGTCCCAGCAGCACCGAAGCTGCCTTGGTCGCGAGGATGAGCACGTTCATGAACCACTTGGCGTCTATGTAGTCTTCATAGACGACCTGCAAGCCGAGCTGCATGTGGTGGAACGTCGCGGCGATGAGCGCAAGCAGCAGCACGGTGTTCCAGGGGCGCGCGACCCAGGTGGCCACTACCGGCTGCGGCGCGCCGACCAGGTGCAGCACGGCGTAGATGAACCAGAGCGTGAGCGGGACGAGCGCGATCGCCGTCACCCGCTCCGCATACCAGTGATGGACGCCGGCGTGCGCCGACCCGGTGCCGCGCACACGCCCGAGCTGGCTGCGCATCACCTCGACGCGGAGCTTCTCAGCCATCGCGCTACGCTGGCCAGAACCAGAGGCCGACCGCCCAGGCCAGCACGGTGCAGACCACGGCCGCGATCACGGCGGCCCAGCCGGAAAGGTGCGTGCTCTCCAGCTCGAAGCCATAGCCCAGGTCCCAGGCCAGGTGCCGGATGCCGCCGAAGAAGTGGTAGAACAAGGAGGCCGTCCAGCCGAACAGCAGGAAAAGGCCGAGCCAGGAGGCGATGAAGCTCTGCACAGTCGCGAAGGCGCTCGGTCCGACCGCGGCGGCAACGAGCCACCAGACGAGGAGCAGCGTGCCGAGCGAGATTGCAATGCCGGTCACGCGGTTCATGATGGAAAGGAGCGAAGTGAGCTGCGGGCGATAGACCTGCAGGTGCGGCGAGAGCGGGCGGCGGATCATGGTGCCGTCGCTCGTGCGCCCGACCATGAGCGCGTCGCGAACGTCCTTCATCGGCGGTAGTGCTCCAAGGACCTGGGCAGGATTACAGGTTGGTAATCGCAGAGTTGGGTGGGGTCAACGCGAGGTCAACCGGCGCTGACCACCCCGCCCCTGCTGCGCCTTCAACGCGCCGAAGACGATGGCGACAGGCGGCGACCCCGCCAGGCCGTTAACCGCGACCCCGCGCCGATACCCGAGCGGACGCTACTTGTTCATATTCCAGATATCGGTATCGAGCCGCCAGTCGCCGCCGACCTTCTTCCATACGACGACGTATTTGCCTTCCACCTTGGAAACCTGGCCTTCCTTGCTGTGCGCGTCGAGACTGAATTGGCCGATCTCCCGGGCCGCTTGTCCGTAGTCCTCGACGTTGACAGTGGTCAGCATGAGACTCGGGGAGCTGTCCTTGACAAAGGCACCCCAGAGCTTCTGGATGCCGTCGCGCCCTTTAACCATGTCTGCGCCGGCTGGCAACACGGTGGCATCCTCGGTGTAGAATCGCGCCACGGCCGCGGCATCCTGCTTGTTGGCTGCCTCCGCGAATTGGGTTTCGAGCTTCTGGATATCGGACTTGAGTCCCTGAGCCATGCTCGGGCTGGCCGCGAGCAGCATGGGGATGGCAAACATCAATCCTCTCATGACGGCGATCCCTCCCTCAGCGTCGGATTGATTCCAAATTCACAACGAACGGTCGCACCGCGACCATTCCGATGTCAACAGGATTCCAGGTCTCTCTGGAGCCAGTTCCCTCACGACCCCAATCTCAGCCCCGCCACTCCCGCCAGGATCAGCGCCACGCACAGGATACGCACCACCCCCGCCGGCTCCCCCTCCGCGAAGATGCCCCATGCAAGCCCGCCTGCCGCGCCGATCCCGGTCCAGACGGCATAGACCGTGCCCATCGGCAGGGCGCGCAACGCCTGGCTCATGCAGTAGAAGCTCACGGCCATTGCTGCGAGCGTGGCGGCAGACCAGCCGAGCCGGGTGAACCCGTCCGCCCGCTTCAGGAACACCACCCAGCCGACCTCGAACAGCCCAGCTACGACGAGCCAGGCCCACGGCCAACCCTGGACCACGCGCCTACGCCGCCCGGCGCAGCCGCCCCTGCTCGATCAGCGCCTCTGCGATCTGCACCGCGTTGAGCGCGGCGCCCTTGCGCAGATTGTCCGAGACGCACCAGAAGGCGAGGCCGTTCTCCACGGTCGGGTCGCGGCGGATGCGGCTCACCCAGACAGCGTCCTCGCCCGCGCAGTCGAGCGGCGTGACATAGCCGCCGTCCTCGCGGGTATCGAGCACCTGAACGCCGGGCGCGTCGCGGAGCGCGGCGCGGGCATCACTTGGCGTCACGGGGCGCTCGAACTCGACGTTCACCGCCTCCGAGTGCCCGATGAACACGGGGACGCGCACGCAGGTGGCGTGCAACTTGATGTCCGGGTCGAGGATCTTGCGCGTCTCGACCGCCATCTTCCACTCCTCCTTGGTCGAGCCGTCGTCGAGGAAGCGGTCGATGTGCGGGATCGCGTTGAAGGCGATAGGCTTAGTGAACTCCTCGGGCTTCACCGGGTCGTTCACATAGGCAGCGCGCGCCTGCGCCCACAGCTCGTCCATGCCGTCCTTTCCCGCGCCGGAGACGGATTGGTAGGTGGCGACCACGACACGACGCACCTTGAAGCGGTCGTGCAGCGGCTTGAGGGCGACGACGAGCTGGATCGTGCTGCAGTTGGGGTTGGCGACGATGCCGCGGCGGATGCGCGCGAGCGCCTGCGGGTTCACCTCGGGGACGACGAGCGGCACGTCCGGCTCCATGCGGAAGTGGCTCGTGTTGTCCACGACGAGGCACCCGGCCTCGGCCGCGCGCGGGGCATGGACGGCGGAGACCGAGGCGCCGGGGCTGAACAAGCCGATGTCCCAGCCCTTGAAGTCGAAGTTGTCGAGGCTCTTCACGCGCAGCGTGCGCTCGCCGAAGGAGACCTCGCGCCCGGCGGAGCGTGCGCTCGCGACGGCGGCGACCTCGCTCGCCGGGAAGTCGCGCTCCGCCAGCGTCTTGAGCATCTCGCGCCCGACCGCCCCCGTGGCGCCGACGACCGCGACCCTGTAACCCATTCTCTATCCCCTATTTCAGACCGGTTCGAAACCGGCCCCACCTATGCCCTTGCCGCGTCGGGCGCAAGCGGGACCTCCTCGGCCGTGCCGCAGGCGGCGAGCAGCGCACGCAGGTTGCGGATCAGCGGGAAGACCTCTTGATTCCAGTCGTCGCCCTGCGCGTCGTGCGCCGCCTGCTCGATCTCCACGATCTCCCGGTCTTCCTTGAAGATGCGCTCGGTGAACATCACCAGCAGCGGCCACGCGGCGTCGAGCAGGCCGGGGATCTTCGGCCGCAGCACCGAGAGCAGGCCGAACGTGCGATGCGTCCGCTGCGCCTGGTCCAAGGGCACATAGACGATCCACAGATCCATCACGGGCGTGTCGTCCTTCGTGCGGATGCGCAGGGTCTGATACGGGTATTCCGTGCGGATCGTCATGACGTCGCGCTCAGCCGTGGACGCGCCGGCGCCGCGGCGCTGGCCGAAGACGAGGGCCTCGCCGAGCGGCTGCTTGCCCGCCGTCCGGGCGAAGGTGTAGCGCGCCTCGATCCAGTCCTCGCCCTGGCTCTGCCCGAGGAAGCGCGGCCTGATCTGGCCCATCTGTTTGCGGTGCAGGAACTGATGGTTCATGTCCATCAGGTTCTCGTGCATGAAGCTGTAGTGGCAGGCGACCTCGCGCCCGAAGCGCCGCGTCTTGTAGCGGGGATCGGCGACCGAGCCCAAGCGGGGCAAGGACACCTCTTCGGCGCGCGCCGGGTCGCCGGGGAAGACCAGGATCAGCCCTTCCACCTCCCGGCACGGATAGGAGCGCACGCCGTTCGGCAGCTTGCCTTTGCCCAGGTAGGGGACGTCAACGCAGCGCCCGGACCCGTCGTAGGTCCAGCCGTGATAGCAGCAGCGGATCACCTCGCCCTGAACCACGCCCTTGCTCAGCGGCACTTGCCGGTGCGCGCAGCGGTCCTCCAACGCGAACACCGGGCCGCTCCGCGGGCGCACCAGGACGATCGGCTCGCCGGCGAAGCGGACGGGCAGCGTCTTGCCGCGCTTCAGCTCGTGCGACCAGGCCAGGGGATACCAGTGGTCGGGATGTGCACCCACGCGGCGCAGGTCGCGCCGGGGCGTGCTCGCTTGGCTGACGTCGCTCAGCGCTGACAGGACCTGATCCATTCACCCTCATGTCCGCAGAAATCCCGTCCCGCGGCTGGGACCAGCCGCAGGTCGCCTGCACCCTAGAGAGTATATTTCGCCGCGGCCAGTTCCCCGGCTGGGCGTCAGGACGGCGCACGTTCGAGAGATCGCTTGCCGCGATCCGGCCGAACTGCTGGATGATCGGACGCTCGGTCGAGGGTTGACCACGCGCCTTGCAGGGAGCGGAGTTCACTGGAAGACGATTTTCGGAGCAAGCCATAGTGGACGTCCATGGACACGACCGTTCCTAGCAGCGACGCGGAGATCGCCCGGCGTTTCGACCTCCGTGCGCTGCCGGACGCCTTCTACGATGACCCCTACCCCACCTACGCGGCGCTCCGCCGCGCAGCTCCTGTGCTGCGCCTGCCTGACGGTTCCCTGTTCCTCACGCGCTACGCCGACGTGCAGGCGTGCTACCGCGATCCGGCGACCTTCAGCTCCGACAAGACGCGCGAGTTCGGCGCCAAGTTCGGCCTCACGCCGCTCGGCGAGCATCACACCACCAGCCTCGTCTTCAACGACCCGCCGCGTCATACGCGCGTCCGACACCTCATCATGGGTGCGCTCACGGCGCGCGCGGTCGCCGCCATGGAGCCGGACCTCGTCCGCCTCGTGGACGCGCTGCTGGACCGGGCTGCCGCACGCGGACGGCTCGATCTTGTCGAGGATTTCGCGGCCGCCATTCCGGTTGAGGTCATCGGCAACCTGCTCGCCGTGCCGCGCGACGAGCGTGGGCCGCTCCGCGCCTGGTCGCTCGCCATCCTCGGCGCGCTAGAGCCAGCGCCGGCGCCTACCCAGCTCGCCGTGGGCAACCAGGCCGTTGAGGAATTCGTCGCTTATCTCCGCACCCTCGTCGCCGAGCGGCGCCGCCGGCCCGGCGACCCGGCCCACGACGTGCTGACCCGGCTCATTCTTGGCGAAGGCGGGGGCGAAGGCGACGAGCGCCTCGGCGAGGCGGAGCTGCTGCACAACTGCATCTTTCTGCTCAATGCCGGCCACGAGACGACGACGAACCTGATCGCCAACGCCCTCGTCCTCCTCTGCCGCTTCCCGGCCGAGCGCGCCCGACTGCTCGCCGAGCCTGCGCTGATCCGCACCGCCGTCGAGGAGGCGTTGCGCTACGAGAGCAGCAACCAACTCGGCAACCGGGCGCTGACGCGCGAGGCCGAGATCGCGGGCACCCTCTTTCCGGTCGGCACCGGGGTCACGCTGGGCATCGGCGCCGCCAACCGCGACCCGGCCGCCTTCCCCCACCCGGACCGCTTCGACATCGCGCGCGATCCGAACCGGCACCTGGCTTTCGCCTTCGGCATCCACCAATGCGCCGGGCTGAGCTTGGCGCGATTGGAGGCGCGGGTTGCGATCGAGCGGTTCGTTACGCGCTTCCCCGAGTATTGGCTTAGCGACGCACCGGTCCATGCTAGGCGTGCCCGATTCCGGGCGCTCGTCAGCGCGCCCGCAGTTTTAGATTGATGGACGACAAGACTCCCCCGTCATGAGACTGGAGGCAAGCCCAGGTGCTGCTCGACCCGGCGCAGCCGCGCGTCTAACGCGCTGATCACATGTCCAGCGGCAAAAAACCTAGGCCAGCAAAGCTGGCTGTCTGACCGACTACGCTGGTAAGGTTTGGGGAGCCTTGCTGGAGGTGGAGGATGACCAGGAGAGCGGCGCGGGCACGAGCGGACCAGGAGCGCGTGTTGCAGCCGTTGCGGCGAGCGTGCCCGAGCTGTCGGCAGCCGATGCGCATCCGCTATGAGAACCGCCGCACGCTGGTGACGCTCTCGGGCGCGGTGCGGCTGCGGCTGAAGATCCGCCGCTGCGAGCGGGTAGACTGTCCGCGCCAGCACACGCCCTACCGGCCCGAGGCCGAAGGGGCGATCGCGCTGGCGCAGCACGAGTTCGGGCTGGACGTGATCGCGCTCGTGGGCGCGCTGCGCCACCGCGAGCACCGCAGCGTGCCGGAGATCCACGCCGTCTTGCGCGAGCGCGGGGTGGCGATCGCCGAGCGCAGCGTGACCAACCTGCTGGACCGCTACGACGAGCTGCTGGCCGTGTCGCTGACCGACAGCGCGCGGCTGCGCGGCGTGCTGGCCAGCCAAGGCCGGGTCATCCTTGCCCTGGACGGCATGCAGCCGGATGTCGGCCACGAGGTGCTGTGGGTGGTGCGCGACTGCCTCTCGGGCGAGGTGCTGCTCGCGCGCAGCTTGCTGTCGGGCACGGCCGACGACCTCGCGCCCTTGTTGCGCGAGGTGGCAGACGCGGTCGGTGTGCCGGTCGAGGGCGTCATCAGTGACGGTCAGACCTCGATCCGCCGTGCGGTGGAACGCGCCCTGCCCGGCGTGCCGCATCAGCTCTGCCAGTTCCACTTCCTGCGTGAGGCCGCATTGCCGGTGTTCGAGGCTGACCGGCACGCGAAGGTGCTGCTCAAGAAGCCGATCCGCGGCGTGCGCCCGATCGAGCGCGCGGTGGAGGGGCGCGACGACGCCACGGCCGCGGTGCTGCGCGGCTACTGCGCTGCCGTGCGCAGCGCCCTCACCGACGACGGTCGCGCGCCGCTGGCCGCCTCGGGGCTGAAGCTCAAAGGACGGCTGGAGAAGGTGGCCGCGAGCCTGGATCGCGCGGCCAAGGGGGGCAGATCGTGCCGCGGCCCCTCGCGCGGCTGCGCCAGTTGATCACCCGCGGTCTGGAGTGCACAGCGGCACTCTGGCCGGAGATCGAGCGCGCCTATGCCTGGGTGCACCGGGTCGCGCACATCCTGAACAATCATGACGAGGACAGCGCCGAGACTGTCCGGCGCCGCTTCGATGGGCTGCTCGCCGCCATGCACCGCCACCGCAGCAAGGCAGGAGCACTCGCCGCTGCCGTCGGGCACTTCCGCAAGGTGGCCCGCAGCTACCGACCCGGCCTGTTCCACTGTTACGCTGTGCCCGGCTTGCCGCGCACCAACAACGACCTCGAGCAGCTATTCGGCGCGCAGCGCTACCGCGAGCGCCGGGCATCTGGGCGCAAGGCGGCCTCGCCCGCCACCGTGCTGCGCGGCGAGGTGCGGCTGATCGCGGCGACCGCGACGCGGCTGCGCCCGATCTCGCGCGCGAGCTGGGCCGGGCCAGTGGCCAAGCGTGGACGGACCTGCGCCGCCGTCTCGAGCAGCGACGGCACGCGCGGACGCTGCGCACCCGGTTCCGCCGCGACCCAGATGCCTACCTGACCGCCCTCGAACAGCCGGCATGCCAGCTAGCTTTGCCGACCTAGAAAAAACCTGCCGGGTGAGGGATTTGAACCCCCCGACCTTCGGTTTACAAAACCGCTGCACTACCGCTGTGCTAACCCGGCGCCGTCGGGCTTCGCACGCCTCGTCAACGATGCGGAGGCCGTCAAGGACTCCTGACGCCTCTGTGTCCTTGGGTTATGATAGGGTATACTGACGCCGATGATAGCGACATCCGATCAGCCGGCGACCCGGCTCCCGGGCAATCACCGCCTCGTTCACGAGGTCGTGTGCGAACTGCCCCCTGGCGTCCACGCCACGGTGGGCGACGTGTTCGCCGCTGCCCGTCAGCGTCGGCCGCGCATCGGCTTCTCGACCGTGTATCGCGCCCTCGCCCGCCTGCGCGACCTCGGCCTCGTCGCCGAGGTGCGCGTGCCGGGTCGCGGGCCGGCCGTCTATGAGCCGAATCGGTCCAGTCACGCGCACTTCCTCTGCGACCGCTGCGGCACCGTGGATGACGTTGACTACGCGCTTTCCGCGTCCATCCTGCACGACATCGCCCGGCGCAGCGGCCAAGGCGTCGCTGGCGCTTTCCTCACGCTCCATGGCACCTGCATGCGCTGCGCCCACGGCGGCGAGGGACCGGCGTAGGGCCGCTTCATGCGCGCCGAACTGAGCCGCCGCGCGCTTCTCGCCGCCCCCCTCGCTGTCCCGGCCCTCGCCCGCGCCCAGCCTGCGGGAAGCATACGCATCGGCGTCCTTACCGATGAGACGGGTCCCTATGCTGATTCCGGCGGTGCCGGGTCCGTCTTCGCGGCCCAGACCGCTGTGCACGACTTCGGCAGCACCGTTCTCGGCCAGCCGATCGAGGTTCTCCACGCTGACACGCGGAACAAGCCCGACGTCGCCTCCGCCATCGCGCGTGGCTGGTATGACAGCGGCGTGGACCTCATCACCGACCTGCCCGTCACCCCCGTCGCCGCCGCGGTCCAGCAAGTCGCGCGCGAGAAGCGGCGCGCCGTGATCATCACTGCCGCCGCCGTCACCGAGTTCACGGCGAAGCTCTGCGCCCCGATTTCCGTCCACTGGGCGGACGACACCCACGCCCTCGCCGCCGGAACAGCCCGGCGGGTCGTCGCGCGGGGCGGCAAGACGTGGTTCTTCATCACCGTGGACTTCGCCTTCGGCCTCGGCCTGCAGAAGGAAGCGACCGAGGTGATCGCGCCCGCCGGCGGCAAGGTCCTCGGCGCCGCGCGCTACCCGCTGGGCAACACCGATTACGCGTCCCAGCTCCTCGCTGCCCAGTCAAGCGGCGCCGACGTGATCGGCCTGGCGAGCGTCGGCAACGACCAAGTGAACTTGATCAAACAGGCGCACGAGTTCGGCCTCGTCCGCGGCGACCGACCCACGCTCGTCGCCTTCCTCGTCTACATCACCGACATCCACGCCCTCGGCCTGCCTGTGGCACAAGGCCTCACCTTCTCCTCCGGCTTCTACTGGGACCAGGGCGAGCCGGCCCGCGCCTTCGCGCGGCGCTTCTTCGATGCACGCCGGGCCATGCCCACCCGCAACCAGGCCGCGATCTACGCCTCGACGCTCCATTTCCTGAAGGCCATGGCGAAGGCCGGCACCCGCGACGCGCTGGCCGTGAACCAGGCGATGCGCGCGATGCCGGCCGATTACCTGGGCCGCCCGGCCACGATCCGCGCCGACGGCCGGGCGCTCTACGATCTCACGCTCTACCAGGTGAAGGCGCCCGGCGCGAGCAAGCAGCCCTGGGACTACTACGCGGCGCTCGCCACCATTCCGGGGGCCGACGCCTTCGCGCCCATGACGCCAGCCTGCGCCGCGGGCTGAACGCGGGAGCGTGATCCCCGGCGCGGCCTAGTCTTGGCAAAAGCGGCGATGTCCTCCGCCAGCCGCTCGGCATGGGTGAGCATGAGGCCGTGGGCGGCGCCTTCATAGACGGTGAGCGTCGCGCCGGGCACGATCGCGGCGGCCCTGCGGCCGCAGAGGTCGAGCGGCGTCGAGACATCGCGGTCACCCTGGATGACGGCGGTCGGAAGCACCAGCCGGGCCAACTCCGGCCGGAAGTCGGTCTCGCTGATGACTCGCTGGAAGTCGAGCAACGCCTTAAGCGAGCAGGACAGCATCATCGTCGATACCCACGCGATCACCTCCTGCGACGTGTCCGGGTTGACGAACGGCCGCCCGTTCTCGGCGAGCCACTTCGGCAGGTCGTCGAGAAAGGCCCGGCGCTGCGCCTCGAACATGGCCGGGTCAACGCCCTCGGGATTGTCGGCGGTCCGCATCGGGAACGGCAGGGTGGGGGCGAGCAGCAGGAGCCGGGCGATGCGGCCTGCGCCGTGCCGGGTGATGCAGCGCACCGCCTCCCCGCCGCCCCCCGAATGCGCGACGACGGTCGCGTCGCGGACGCGGAGCGCCTCGAGCACTTGCGCCAGGTCGTCGGCGAGGGTGTCATAGTCGAGGCGCCCTGCCTCGGTCGAGCGGCCGTGGCCGCGGCGGTCGTATGCGATTACGCGGTGGCCCGCTTCGGCGAGGCGCAGCATCACCGGCCCCCAGACGGAAGAGGTCAGTCCCCAGCCGCCGAGCAGCACGATCGGCGGGCCGGCGCCCCAGTCGCGGACGAAGAGGTCGGCGCCGTCACGCGTGCGGACGAAGCCGGGGGGTGCTGGCTTAGTGGTGCTCATGGTCATCTCCTCGGTTGGGGTGGGTTGTCTGGGAAAGGTGGGCGCCGTCAGGCGCCTGCGGGAAGCTGGTCGAGGAAGCCGGTGACGCGTGCCAACCGGCCGTTCCCGTCCAGCACCGCGAAGTCGGTGCCGCGCGCGACGGCCGCGCCGCCGCTCTCGGGCACGAGGGTCCACGAGAAGCGGAAGTTCGCGCCATGAGCGTCGGGCGAGCCGTCGAGGTTGAAGCGGTGGCCAGGGAACTGCGCGCGGGCGCCGGCGATCATGGCGGCGATGCCGTCGCGACCCTCGCCCTGCATCAGGGGATCGCTGTAGCGGGCGTCCTCGGCCCAGGTCTCAGCCATCATGGCGCGGCGGCGGGCGTCGTCGCCCTCGTTCCAGATCGCGAGATAACGCTCGGCGACGTCGTGGTGATTGCTCATGCTAGGCTCTCCTTCGCTGTGCACCGGGCGGTTCGCTCGATGCACCCCGACCATGGCAGGCGCCGCGGGGGGAAACGATTACCCGCGAGGTAATGGAGAGTGACGGACCGATAGCGTATCGAGGTTCCATGCTGAACACCACCCCCCAGCCCACCGTCGGCGGCCTGATCCGCGAGTGGCGCCAGCGCCGACGGCTGAGCCAGCTCGACCTCGCCTGCGACGCCGAGATCTCGACCCGGCATCTCAGCTTCCTGGAGACCGGCCGCGCGCAGCCGAGCCGGGCGATGCTGCTCAAGCTCGCCGACCAGCTCAAGGTGCCGCTGCGCGCGCGAAACACGCTGCTGACGACAGCCGGCTTCGCCGCCTCCTATCCCGAGCGCCCGCTCGACGCCCCTGCGCTGGAGCCTGCGCGCCGGGCGGTCGAGCTGATCCTAAGGGGCCACGAACCCTTCCCGGCGATCGCGGTGGACCGGCACTGGACGCTCATCGCGGCGAACGCGGCGGTTGCGCCGCTGCTCGCCGGCGCCGCGCCGAGCCTCCTCGCGCCGCCGGTCAACGTGCTCAGGTTGGGCCTCCACCCGGAGGGGATTGCGCCGCGGATCGAGAACCTGGGCGAGTGGCGCGGGCACCTGCTCCTGCGCCTGCGCCAGCAGCTCGCGGCGAGCGCGGATCCGGCCCTCGCCGCGCTGCTCGACGAGCTTGAGAGCTATCCTGGCCGGGCCAGCGCCGTCCGGCCGAGGGACGACCTCGCCGGGGTCGCCGTGCCGCTTCGCTTGCGCGACGGGGATGGACGCATATTGTCCTTTCTCAGCACCACGACCGTGTTCGGAACCCCCGCCGACGTGACCCTGTCCGAACTCGCGCTGGAATGCTTCTTCCCGGCCGACGAGGCGACGCGCGCGGCGCTCGGCGGCAGGCGATAGCCACTTTCATCCGTCTGCTGTAGCCCGTGCCGAGGAGGCATCATGTCGGACGAGACTACCAGCAAATTCTTGGAATGCTGACCCATCTTAGTGCCGAGACCGCGGCGCTGCGCGGCGACGTTGGCCAGCTTTGCAGCGAGGTCGGGTATTTGCGTAGCGAGGTTGGCGAGCTGCGCGGCGAGGTTGCGAGCCAGGGCGAGAAGCTTGATCACCTGGACGGCCGCGTGAAGCGCCTCGCGGCGCTGACCAACTCCGTCGAGATCAAGGTGGACCGTGTCCACGCCGACGTGCATGACGTCAAGATGCGTCTCACCGGTCTAGAGGCCTCGGTTGCCAGCTTCGCGGCCACGTTCATGCCTAGAATAGCCGCACCGACCGGCTCGACGTGCAGCTCGCCCTCGTCGAGAAGCGGCTGGAACCTCGCGATTCCGGCGTAGGTTAAATGCAGCCCGCACGATCCAGGCCTAGGCTGCAAAGGGTGCCGGAGGGCGGGATCCCGAGCGCCAGCGGCCTGGACGATGCGCGTCAGGCCACGCTGACCAGATAGGCGAGGTGCGCGGCACCGGCCGCACCGGCTCCCACGATTAGGCCGCGCGAGAAGCGTACCGTGGAAATCGTAATCTGGATGCGACACGAAAGCCCAGTGCAAGGCGACGTGGGCCGCGAAGAAGGCGTCGGCTGTGGCTTGGGTCCCGAGCCGCACGCCGGGCGAGGGATAGTAGGCCGCGAGCCAAACCAGGAGTGCGACCAAGGGCACGTGACCGAGGATGAATGCATCGCGCCCCTGCCCGTCCGACAATGTGCGCAGAACCGGCAGGAGACGCCACTCGCGGGCGCGCACCGCGTCCAGCTCGTGAGCGAGCAGGAGCGAGAGACCGAGGCTGAACAGCGCGTCCGCGAGCCCCATCAGGCGGCGTCGTGCCGGGCGCTGAAGAGGGCGAGCGCGAAGATGACGCCCACGCCCCAGAGCAGCCACGCCGCGGCCGGGAGAATACTAGCCGCGTCGGTGCCATAGAGCGCGGGCGCCCAAGTCAACGCAATTCCGTCGCATAGCAGTGCGGCCGCGTCCGCGACCGCGATGCCAGCAACGAGCTGGGAAGGCTGGAGCGACCCAACGCGCCTGCCTACCCTGACCAAGAGCCAGGCGCCGGGCACAGTGAGCACGAACAACGGCACGCTCGCGGCCGAACTGAAGAGGCCCCATGGAGTGCTGTAGCGGATGAACAAGGCCGCGACTAACCAGGCCACGACGCCGAATACGGCGAGGCTTACGACCTGGTTGGCTCGGAGCCGGCTCGGTGCCCCAGTGTCCGGAGTGGGCCGACCTACCAGGCCAGGAAGGGTCTGCATCGTCTGCATCATCACCTCCGTTGTAGCGCCCGCTACACATAGCGCCTATCCGTAGCGAATGCTACAAGAATCTGCATGAGCCTTCGCGATACTCGCCGGCAAGCCGCGCTGGAGCGGATGGCCGATCACTTGCTGCGCGTCGGGCTGGGCGGCGCGAGCCTGCGGCCGTTGGCCGCCGCGGCCGGAACGAGCGACCGCATGTTGCTCTACTACTTCAAAGACAAGGATGACCTCCTGGCGGCGACGCTCGAGCACATCGCTGCTCGCCTCGCCCGCCTGCTGGACGAAGCGGGCGTCAGCGCAGCGCCGCGGCCTTTCCGCGCTCTCCTGGCGGAAATCTGGGCCGTGGTCCGCAACCCGGCTGTGCAGTCCTACATGCGCCTCTGGATCGAGCTTGCCGCACGCGCGGCGCGCGGCGAGGAGCCCCACCGCCCGGTTGCCGGCCGGATCGCGGACGGCTTTCTTGCCTGGGCAGCCGATCGGCTGCATGTCGAGCGGGAGGCGGACCGCGCCCCCCTAGCCGCTTTGCTGCTCGCGACTGTGGACGGCCTCGTCCTGCTGGACGCGGTGGGTCTCGGCGCGGTGGCGAACAGCGCCGCGGAACAGTGGCCGCGCCGATAGAGGGGCGCCCCCCTTGAAGTCCGCGCACGCCGTAGGCAGGCTCGGTCCCGTCAAGGCGTTGGAGGCGATATGAATCCGCTGGATTTCGCACCTGGATCGGAGACGGACGAGACGCGCGCCACGAACGAGGCGATCATCGCCGCCATGGCCGGGATGGCCGATTGGTGGGAGGTCGGCGCCGAGGCGACGCGGGAGGCACGGCGCCGCGGCGAGGGTCCGCTCCCGCTCGCACCCCAATCGGAACGCGCCGTCGCGCGGACGATCAAGGGACCCGGCGGCCACGATATCCCGCTGCGCGTCGTCGCGCCCGCCAATCCCCGCGGCGTCTATCTCCACATCCACGGTGGCGGCTGGGTGTTCGGCGCCGCCGACCAGCAGGATCCCATGCTGGAGCGCATCGCCACCAACGCCGGCCTTGCCTGCGTCAGCGTGGAGTACCGCCTCGCGCCCGAGCAACCCCTACCCGGCCGGCCCGGACGACTGCGAGGCGGCGGCGCTCTGGCTCTCGCGCGACGCGAAATCGGAATTCGGCACGGACAAGCTGACCATCGGCGGCGAGTCCGCGGGCGGCCAACTCGCAGCCGTCACCCTGCTCCGCTTGCGCGACCGCCACGGCTACACCGGCTTCAGCGGCGCCAACCTGGTGTTCGGCGCTTTCGACGTCGGCATGACCCCGAGCCAGCATGCCTTCGGCGATGAACCTCGCCTCGTGCTCCGCACCGTGGACATCAAACACCTTGCCGCCGCCTTCCTGCCCGACGGCGTGGACCGGCGCGACCCCGACATCTCGCCGCTCTACGCCGACCTGCGCGGCATGCCGCCCGCGCTGTTCACCATCGGCACGCGGGACGCGCTGCTCGACGACTCGCTGTTCATGCACGCCCGCTGGATCGCTGCAGGCAACCAGGCGGAGCTCGCGGTCTATCCCGGCGGCGCACACGGGTTCACGGCGTTCCCCTTCGCTCTCGCCGCGACCGCGAACGCGCGCATTGACGCCTTCCTTCAGGCGGTGACGACAGACCGCGCCGCGAACTCCGGCCGCAGCAGCGGGTAGAGCCTGCGGAACGCTGCCCGGCGCGGCGCCAGGCGCTCGGCGAGACCCGGTTCCGGCTCGATGATCGGCAGTGCGGGCGGTGCCGGGTAGGCTTCGCCCGAGGCGTCGCCGCTCGCCGCCCTGGCCAGCCGCGCCGCGCCCAGTGCCGGCCCGGCCTCCGCGCCCGCCACGGGCAGCAGCGCCCGCCCCGTCGCCGCAGCCAGGATGCGCAGCCACGCAGCGCTCCGTCCCCCGCCTCCGATGACCCATAGCGCGTCGTCGGGCAGCCCGCCCGGCGCCAGCGCGTCCAGCCCGTCTGCGAGCGCGAACGCCACCCCCTCCAGCACGGCCCGCGTGAGCGCGGCGCGGGTCGTCCCAGCATCCAGGCCGAGGAACGCTCCCCGCGCCTGCGCGTCGTTGTGCGGCGTACGCTCGCCCGAGAGGTAGGGCAGGTACGTCACGTGCCCATCCCCTTCCGGCTCGCGCTCCATCTCCGCCAGCAGCTCGGCTTCCGGCACGCCCGCGACGCCCGCGAACCAGGCGAGGCTCCCCGCCGCCGACAGGATCACCGACATCCGATGCCAGGTCTGCGGCAGGCAGTGGCAGAAGGCGTGCACCGCGCGTTCCGGCGCCGGCTTCGGGGCCGCGTCGCAAACGAACACGACGCCCGAGGTGCCGAGCGACACAAACCCTTGCCCCGGCCGCACGCAGCCGATGCCGACCGCCCCGGCCGCGTTGTCCCCTGCCCCGCCTGCGACCGGGATGCCGGGCGGCAAGCCCAGTTCTGCCGCCGCCTCGGCGCGCAGCCGGCCGGAGACGGCGTTGCCCTCCACGAGCCGCGGCATGTGCCGCTCACTCAGACCCGTCGCGTCCAGGAGCGCCGGCGACCATTGCCGGGCCGCCACGTCCAGCCACAGCGTTCCCGAGGCGTCCGACGGTTCCGAGACTGCGTCACCCACGAGGCAGAGCCGCAGCCAATCCTTGGGCAGCAGCACGCGCGCCGTCGCCCGGAACACCTCCGGCTCGTGACCGCGCACCCAGAGCAGCTTCGGCGCCGTGAAGCCCGGCATCGCGAGATTGCCAGCGACCTGCCGCGCCAACGAGTCGAGCGCCGCGCACTCCGCCGCGGAACGGCCGTCGTTCCACAGGATCGCCGGGCGCAGCACGTGATCGCGCGCGTCGAGCAGCACGGCGCCGTGCTGCTGGCCCGACAGCCCGATCCCGCGCACGCCGGAGAGATCTCGCGACTCACGCAGCGCCTCGACCGCTTGGACGAGCGCATCCCACCACGCCGCCGGGTCCTGCTCGCTCCACCCCGGCCGCGGGCGGGAGACGGTGAGCGGCGCCGTTGCCCGCGCCGCGATGGCGCCGGCCTCGTCGGTCAGGACGGCCTTGACGCCGGAGGTGCCGAGATCGAGGCCGAGATGCATGGTGCCAGCTTTCCTGCAGGGTCGGACATGGCGGAGATCGCGCCCGACGGTCGTCCGTCCGCACCCGCTTGAACGACCGTCACACTGCCGGCAAGATGACTCACGCCAATTCGAGTTGAAGCAAGCGCTTTTTGGTCAGGAACTGAGGTCGCCCGCGATGCCGCAGAGACACCGGCTCGTTCCCGCCCTGCTCGCGGCGCTGCTGGTTCTGCCGCAGCCGGCCGCTCTCGCGTCCGCGCCGACGGCTCAGAGTACCGTCACCATGCTACAGGGCGTGCTGCCGGCGGTGGTGAACATCAAGTCCTTTCGAACTGCGGCGAGCGGCGACAAGCGCGGACAATGGGTCCGAACGTTCGGGTCAGGGTTCCTCATCAGCCCCGACGGCACGATCGTGACCAATCGCCACGTGATCGAGGGCGGCGAGGCGATTGCGGTCACCTTCCGGGATGGCACGCACGCGCTGGCGACGGTGATCGGCGCCGCCGCCGTGGTTGATCTCGCGGTCCTCAAGGTGTCGCTGCCTCGCAAGCTGCCGGCCCTCGCATTCGGCGATAGCGACAAGGTGCAGATCGGCGATCCGGTGTTCACGATCGGGAACGGGCTCGACCTCGGGGTCTCGGTGAGCGAGGGAATCGTCAGCGCGCTCGACCGCGACATCAGGACCGGTCCCTACGACGCCTATATCCAGACCGATGCGGCGCTCAACCATGGCAATTCCGGCGGGCCACTGGTGGATTACAGCGGCAAGGTCATCGGCGTGGATACCGCGCTGGTCTCGCCGACGACGGGCTATGCCGGGCTCGGCTTCGCGATCCCGTCCAACGAGGCGAACTTCATCATTCAGCGATTGCTGAAATACGGCACGGTTCGAGCCGGCTGGATCGGCGTGCAGTTGCAGAACGTGACGGCGGATTTGGCGGACGGATTCGGGCTGCCCCGTCCCGAAGGAGGGATCGTCGTGGCCGTGACCGCCGGGTCCCCGGCGGAGAAGGCTGGGCTCAAGATCGGCGACATCATCACCCGCGTGGGCGGCCAGCCGAGCGCTAATGCGCGTCAAGCGATGACCTGGCTCGCCCGCGCTAAGGTGGGGCGGCCGACGACGCTGACGATCTTCCGCAACGGGGCAGAGCAGCAGATGGAGGTCGCGGTCGACGAACTCCCTGGCGACCGGACACCCTATAAGCCGACCGAGACGAGCGCTGGCTTGGCAGCCATCGCCGACCAGTCCGATTTTGGCATCAAGCTGACCGAGGTGACGGCGTCAACCAATGCGCATTACGGGATGGACATGAAATCCGGCGCTCTCGTCGCCGCCGTCGCCCCAGGGAGCGCTGCGGGTGCCGCGGGCCTCGTTCCGGGCGACGTGATCCTGCGGGTGGAGAACACGCCGGTCGCCAATCCCACCGATTTCGCGAACGCCGTCCAGGCGGCGAGAAAGCTCGATCGCTACTTCGTGCCGCTGCTGGTGCAGAAGAAGGACGAGCTGCAATGGATCGCGGTGTTCTCCAAGGTTCCGCATCTGGCTTCGCCCGACAATCCGCTGGCGCGCTCCAGCGCTGCTGGCGGGCCCTAAACATTGCTCGGGCAGCACGTCAGCGGGGAGCAGTGTAGACCCCTCCAAAGGCTAGGCGGCCGAGGGCAACGCCTGCTCAAGGTCATTCGGCGTGCGGAGGTTGAGGAACAATACGGAGGGT
Organism: uncultured Alphaproteobacteria bacterium; assembly: GCA_963848595.1. Taxonomy (GTDB): domain Bacteria; phylum Pseudomonadota; class Alphaproteobacteria; order Acetobacterales; family Acetobacteraceae; genus CAWKEH01. The sequence continues at coordinate 43,573 of CAWKEH010000011.1, forward strand.
GCTGGATGCGAGTGGCAGAGGTGGAAATCGAGAACCATCCTGGCCTGGGGTATTTGCATGTCGACTTTCGGGGATCAGATGGGCAACCATCTCGAGTTGTAGTGATTGCTGGCGAGAATGGGTGTGGTAAGACGGCTCTCCTTGAGGCCATCTTTTCGGCCCTGGCGCCGTTGACAGGTCCAAATTTTGTGTTGCCGGCTGAATACACGAACTTCGCCAACGTCACGGTCATGGCAGACGAAGATCTCCCAAGGCCCCTGCACATGCGTTCTGTTCAGCATATTGAAGACTTACGAGTGAATAACAGCAGCCGTGAGTTCAGAATCCGCTCATCTCTCGCCCAACCCGGACGGGAAGCTAAAACATATAGTCGAAAGCTATTGGGTGGGGGCTGGCTTGCTCGAGAAGATCAAACCGAAAGTGGAATACCACCGGTTGCAACAGTCTGCTTCTACAGTGAAGCAAACGTGAGTTTTGCGGTTCCCAAAATTGACGTAGCCCATGCATCGGAAACCATTGGCGTCAATCCAGCGATGCCACACTCCAATCCGATGCGAGGAGGTTCTAACCTCGCGTCCGAAATTGCTCAGATGTTTGTAAATCTTCGGGCGGCCGATGACGAAGATGTTAGTAGGTGGGTCCGGCAAAATCGCGGTCAAGCCGCTCCCGAGGAGATGTTTGATCAGCGTTGGCGTATTTTCTCGAGCGCCTTTGCACGAATGTTTCCTTCGAAGCGCCTTATCGAGGTGGACCGCTCAGGAATCCCCTCATTTTGGTGGCCTCAGATCTAGCCGCGATTCGAGCATGCTCCGTAGAAGCTTCGGCTCCTGTCGGAACGGAGTGTGGGCGTGGACAAAACGGGGCGGTCGAGTGGTCGGCTTGAGGAGATCCGTGACTTCATTGCTGGGCTGTATGGGCATGACCTGCACGCCAAGCGGGTCGATGCCCTGGCCGGTGCCACGCTGGGGGTGATGGCCAGCGCATCCTTGGCGGTGGCGGTGATCGGGCAGGCGCTCGCCCAGGCACGCGGCTTGGTCACCAAGCACGCGGTCAAGCAGGTGGACCGGCTGATGAGCAACGCGGGCATTGATGTGTGGGACAGCTTTGCCCGCTGGGTGCCGCACCAGGTCGGGGCGCGGCGGGACGTCCTGGTGGCGATGGACTGGACCGAGTACGACCGCGACGGACAGGCAACGCTGGTGCTGAGCCTGGTGACGGGGCACGGAAGGGCGGCCCCCCTGCTGTGGTTGACCGTCTGGAAAGAGGAACTCGCTGCGCAGCGCAACGCGTTCGAAGACGCCTGCCTAGCGCGGCTCAAGGAGCTCGTGCCACCGGGCTGCCGCGTGACCATCCTCGCCGACCGCGGCTTCGGCGACTGCAAGCTGTTCGGCTTCCTGGCCGAGTTGGGCTTCGGCTACGTCATCCGCTTCCGCGGCAACATCCGCGTCACCGACGCCCTGGGCGAGACGCGCTCGGCTACCGAGTGGGTCGGCAAGGCGGGACGCGCGCGCAAGCTGCGCGGCGCCCGCGTGACCGCCTCGCACGGCTTCCAGGTCGGCGCGGTTGTGTGCACCCACGCCAAGGCAATGCAGGAACCCTGGTGCCTCGCGGCCAGTGACGCCGAGGCGTCCGCCGCCGAGCTGGTCAACCATTATGCGAAGCGCTGGACCATCGAGCCGCATTTCCGGGACACCAAGGACCTGCGCTTCGGTATGGGGTTGAGTGCCACGCGCATCGGCGAGCCGACCCGGCGCGACCGCCTGCTCTTGGTCAGCGCCTTTGCCACAGCACTGCTCACCCTGCTCGGCGCCACCGGCGAGAGCCTCGGCATGGACCGGCTGCTCAAGTCCAATACCTCGAAGACCCGCACTCACTCGCTGTTTCGGCAGGGCTGCATGCTCTACGACTTGATCCCCACCATGCCCGAGCACAGGCTCGCGCCGCTCATTGCCAGCTTCAGTGACGCCGTCGCGCAGTGCAGCATCTTCGGCAGGCTTTTCGCCCCAGCCTGAAATGAGGGGATCAGAGAGGGTGGACCGTAGCGGTCGCGACTACCGCGTCATGTTTGAAGAGCATGGCCGGCGTACATCGCTTACAGACTTAAGCACGGGCGAGAAGCAGATTGTTTTCCGCGGCGCGTTCCTGTTACGCCAATTTAGCAACCTACCGGGCGCTGTAGTGCTGATTGATGAACCCGAACTCAGTCTGCATCCGCACTGGCAAGCAAATATCCTTAGCTTCTATGAGGAAATCGTTAGGGAGGCACCTGGCAAGACGAGCCAGATCATCTTTGCGACGCATTCACCCTTCGTGGTGCACGGCTCACCTACGGCAAAGCATGTTGTGCTACAGCGTGACATCCATACGGGAAAAGTGTCAGCCAATCCTAAGCCAGCCTATGCCGGCGTGACCGCGACGGATATCGCAGTTTCCACGTTCGACCTCACCGAATTCTTGCGCGCCGCTCGTCAAAGCCGGTTGGCGGTCATCGCCGAAGGGCCAACCGACGTGCTTATCTTGAAAACTGCGTGGGACAAGTTGCGGCCTGGACAGCTAATGCCGTTTACCTTGCGGTCGGCTGATGGTGCGAAGAACCTACCGCGGCTTCTTGGCGGTGGCGGTGGACGTAGCGGACCACTGCTGGATGCTCTGTCTGACACAGGCACGCGTCTTGTAGGTATCTTCGACTTCGATCAGGAAGGGTTTGGTCAATGGAACGGTGCAGTCGGCGCCTCTGACGTAGAGGCGGCTGATATCGATCCAGCACGATGTCTCACAAGGAAGCGCCGCGGCGTTCCGATTTGGGTGGCCTTGCTGCCTGTTCCTGCCCATAGGTCGTCCTATGCCAGCCTTGAGCTTGGCAGCGAGTCACGGCTGACGATCGAATTGCTGTTTCCAGACGATCAAGTGCAAGAATTTCTGGAGCGAGTACCGATATCGGGTGCACCCGGAATGACGCGCTTTGCTCCACCCAGGAATGAGGATCGCAAGAAAGCGCTAGCAGTGGGTGCGTCGAATTTCCCGGTAGCAGCGTTCTCCACGTTTATACCCGTTTTCGATTTGTTCGGCCGCATATGCGCACTGCCAAATGTATAGCCGTGTCTTCCTGAGGATCCTGAGTTCATACGAAAATAGCAGCTCTTACGTCCACCCTCCGTCCACGACCCAGCACTGATCCGTGCACATCCGGCTGTCGTCGGCGGCCAGCCACAGCACGAGCCGCGCCACGTCCGCGGGCACGAGCTGATCCGGGATGCACTGGCTCCGCGCCCGGCCCGCGTCGGCCTCAGGCGTGAGCCAGAGCGTCTTCTGTCGCTCGGTCATGATCCATCCTGGGATCACCGTGTTCACGCGGATGTGGTGCGGCCCGAGGTCGCGAGCGAGGCTGCGCGTCAGCCCCTCCACCGCCGCCTTCGCCGTCGTATAGACGGGCATCCCACCCTGCCCGATTCGCCAACTCACCGAGCCGAAGTTGATGATGGAGCCGCCGCCGGCCTCGACCATGCCGGGTGCGACGGCTTGAGCCACGAAGAACTGGTGGCGCAGGTTCGTGGCCATGCGCTCGTCCCAGTATTCGGGCGTGACACTCTCCCAGCTGTGCCGGTCGTCGCGCGCCGCGTTGTTGGCGAGCACGGCGATCCGCCCCACCCGCTCCGCCGCGCGCGCGACGGCTCCCTGCAAGGCTGCGATGTCGCGCAGGTCGCACGGCTCGAAATGCGCCCCTGTCCGCGCCGCGTGAGCCTTGCCCCCGTCTTCGTCGCGGTCGATGAACGCCACTCGCGCGCCCTGTTCCGCGAAATGCTCGACGAGAGCGGCGCCAATTCCGGACGCCCCGCCCGTCACGAGCACGGGCCGGTCCTTCAGGCTCGGATACGTCGCGAACTGTCCGCTCATGCCCGCCGAACCTCCCGGTATTCGCGCCGCACGATCTCCATCAGCTCTGGCACGCTGGTCTTGGCCGCCTCGCTCTCGTAGGTGATCCGCCCCCGCTGCATCAGGATGATGCGGTCGGCGACGTCGAGCGTCTGCGCGTAGTTGTGCATGATCATAGCGATGGCGAGATCGCCCCGCGCCCGCAGCCGCGCGATCAGGTCCAGGATCAGTCCGGCCTCGCGCGCGCCCATCGCCGCCAGCGGCTCGTCGAGCAGTAGGATGCGCGCGTTCGAGTTCACGGCGCGCGCGACCGCGATGGCCTGGCGCTGCCCGCCCGAGAGCCGCTCGCACTCGAGGTTCACGTCCGGGATGTGGACCTGCATCTCGTCAAGCACCTCCTGCGCCCGCTTGCGCATCGCCGCGTGGTCGAGGAAGGGGAACGGCCGGCGCACGATCTCGCGCTTGAGGAACATGTTGTGCGCGATGCTGAGGCCGCCCACGAGTGCGAGGTCCTGATACACGCACTCGATACCCAAGCTGCGCGCGTGGTCCACCGAGTTGAGGGCCACGGGCTGCCCGTCCACGCTGAGCCGCCCGGTGGTCGGCGGGTGGAAGCCGGTGAGCACCTTCATGAGCGTGCTCTTGCCCGCGCCGTTGTCGCCGAGGATGCCCAGGATCTCGCCTCGACGCAGCATGAGCGAGACGCCGTCGAGCGCGGTTACGGCGCCGAAGCGCTTGGTGATGTTCTCGGCCTTGAGAGCCTCGCTTCCCTTGGCGCCGCTCACCGGCGCCATTTCCGTCGCAGCACTCATGCCGACCTCCGCAGCCGCGGCAGGTGGACGTTGCCGATCATGGCGAGCAGGATCGCGGCTCCCAGGATCATGTTGAACGTGAAGGCATTGACGCCCTGCAGGATGAAGCCGTCGCGCAGCACGCCGAGCACGATCGCGCCGAGCAGCGCCCCGATGACCGTCCCAGCGCCGCCCGCGAGCGGCGTCCCGCCGATCACGCCCGCCGCCACGGCCAGGAACATCACGTCGTTGCCGCCCGCGAGCGGGTCCGTGCTGCCGATGCGGAACGCCTCCAGGATGCCCGTGAACGCGGCGAGCGCCCCCGTCAGCACGAACGTGCCGATGCGGATGCGCCCCGTGCGGATGCCCGCTTCGGAGGCGCCGACCGGGTTGCCGCCCGTCGCGATCGTGTGCAGACCCCAGCGCGTGTGGCGCAGGACGACATGCATGATCGCGACGATGACCAGCGCCCAGATGAACTGGCTGTAGCCGCCCGCGCCGAAGATGGCGGCGAAAAGCTCGCCGCCGGGCGTTGGCACGGGGCTGCCATGGGAGATTGTGAGCGTGAATCCGTTGAGCAGGTAGAGCGTGCCCAGCGTGGTCACGAAGCTGGGCACGCCCAGCTGCACGGTGACCAGCCCGTTCACCAGCCCGACCAACGCGCCGGCCGCGACGCCGATCAGGAGGGCGAGGAACAAGGGCACGCCGGCGCCGTTCGCGAAGAACATCACGAACGGCGCCAGCGCGAACATCATGCCCGCGGAGAGGTCGATCTCGCCGCAGATCAGCAGCATCACCTCGCCGCAGGCGATGATCGCGGACGCCGCGATGAACTGCGACAAGGTTTGCAGGTTCGCGCCCGTGAGGAAGTTGGCGTTCGCCACCTGGAAGTAGATCACGAGCAGGATGGCGACGACCAGGATGCTGGCCTCGCGCCAGCGCAGGGCGGCGTTGAGCAGCCGCCCTCCGCCCCCGCCGGAACGCGCCTCCGCGGTGGCGCTCACGGCTAGATCGGCCCCTGGCGAGGAACGATCTGCGCCGTCTGGCTGTCGCCCTCGTAGCGCGTCTTGGTCGCGAGGTAAGGCTTCACGCTCTCCTTGGTGACGAACTTGAGGCCGGTGTTGGTGTCCGCGGGTCCCACCAGCCCGCCGCTCGCGAGGAAGGTGAACATCTGGATCGCCGTGTAGAAGCCCTGGAGATAGGGCTGCTGGTCGATGGTGAAGTCGAGGTTACCGGCCTGGATCGCCTGCAAGGTGAGCGGCAAGAGGTCGAAGCCGCCGCCCTTGATGCCCTTCTTGGCGAGGCCGTTGTCGCGCATCACCTGGCCGATGCCCTGGGTGCTGCCGCCGTCCACGGCGAACATGCCCTTCACGTCCTGGTGGCCGAGGTAATACGCCTTGATGGCGTTCAGCTCGTCGTTCACCGTCGCACCCGTCGCGATGACGTTCGTGGTGATGTTCTTGCCGCTCTTCTTGATCGCGTCCTGCGCGCCGTCGATGCGGGGCTGGATGTTGGACTGGCCCGGCGTCGCGATGAACAGCGCGACCGGCCCGGACTCCACGAGCTGCGTGATCCGCTCGCCCATGAGCTGGCCTGCGCGGAACAGGTCCTGGCCGATGTAGGCGAGGCGGCCCGACTTCGGCTCGTCCGCGTTGTAGGCGAACACCGGAATGCCGGCCTGCAGCGCCTTCTGAATCGGACGGTTGAACGCCTGCGGGTCCACGAGGCACGCGGCGATCGCGTCCGCCTTGCCGGCGATGGCGGTGTCCATGGCGTTGACCATCTCGCCCGCGTTGCTCGTCGCCGACCCGGTCCACTGGTAGTCGCAGCCGAGCAGCGCGCAGGCATCCTGGATGCCGTATTGGGTGGGCACGAAGAACGGGTTGGTCGTGACGTGGTTCACGAACACGAAGCGCCAGCGCGGATGCTTCGGGAACGGGTCGGCCGCCGCGGCGAGCGCGGGCCCGGCGGCGAGGGCACCCATGCTGCCAGCCGCAGCGGTGAGGGCGGCGGCGCGCATCAGCGCGCGCCGTGTGGCGTCGTGGTCCTGGTCGTGCATGGGGCCTTCCTCCTCCGCGTCGCGGCGCGTTCGGCGTGAGGCTTGCGGGCGCCGCCGGGCGCTGTCAAGAGCAGGTGCTAGGGCAGCAACGGCCGCTCCACCGCACCCCGCGCCCGGCCCATCATGATGAGGTCCCACGGGCTTGGCATCTCGCCGACCGGCACGTGGACCAGCGCCGGCTCGCGCAGCGCGAATGCCTCACGCAGCCGCGCTTCCAGGGCCGCCGCGTCCCGCGCCTCGTAGGAGGCGACGCCGAAGCTCTCTCCGAACCGGACCCAATCCGGGTCGTGCAGCGCGTCGGCGATGCGGCGCCCGCCATAGACTTGGTCCTGGATGCGGCGTACGTTGCCGAACGCGCCGTCGCTGAACACGACCACGACGACGGGCAGCCCGTGCAGCTTGGCGGTCGCCAGCTCCATCGCCTGATAGGCGAACCCGCCATCTCCCGCGATGCTGAGCACGCAGCGGTTCGGGCAGGCGGCCTGCGCCCCGAGCGCCGTCCCGTAGCCGTAGCCGAGGTTGTCCTGATAGCCCGAGAAGAACAGGCGCGGGCCCGGCACGGGAAAGGCGAGCCGCGCCGCGAAGCCCATCTGCGTCACTTCGTCCACGAGGATGCCGTCCTCGGGCAGCGCGGCCCGCATGGCGCGCAGGAATCCCATCTGCGGCTCCAGGCGGGAGAGCCGCTCGGCGAGCCAGGCCCGCTGCCCGGCAAGTTCTTCCTCGCGCGACGGCCGCGCGCGGTTGTGGGCAGGCAGGCGGTCGAGCAGCGCCCGCAACCCCTCGGCCGCATCCGCCACGACCGCGCAGGCGGGCGGGCGCAGGCGGCCTGGCTCGTCCGGATCCACGTCGAGCCGTACGATCGCGAGGCCGTCGTCCGTGCCCCACGCCGCCTGCTGCATGTGCAGCCGCGTGCCTACGGCGAGCACGGCATCGGCCTCGGCCCAGAGGCGCCGGGCGATGGGGTAGTTGACGGCAAGACGGTGCTCGGTCGGCAGGACCCCGCGCCCGCGGCGGTAGCTGCCGACTGGTGCCTCAAGCATCTCGGCGACGAGCCGGACCTCGTCGGCCGCGTCCAGCGCACCACCGCCCACGATGATGAGGGGACGCCGCGCCGCGCCCAGGATTGCGCGCGGCCTGCTCTACCGCGTCCGGGTCGGGCGGCGGCATCACGGGCGGGATCGGCGGCACGAGCGGCGCCGGGCCCGTCCGGCCCCAGACGTCGATCGGGCACTCGACCGCCACCGGCCGCCGCCGCCCCGAGAGCGCGAGGCAGATCGCGTTCGCGACCTGCGCGCTCGCATCGAACGGACCGGTGATGCGGGCCGCGTGCTTCGTGAGGTGCCGCAGCAGGCCGAGCTGGTCGGGGATCTCGTGCAGGTGCCCGTAGCCGCACTCCAGGGCGAAGGAGGGGATCTGCCCGGCCAACGCCAACACCGGCGCGCCCATGCCCCAGGCCGTGAGCAGGGCCGAGGCGGCGTTGAGGATGCCCGGCCCCGGCACCGCCGCGAACGCTTGCGGCCGACCCGTCGCAAGCGCCGCTCCCAGCGCCATGTATCCGGCCGCCTGCTCGGTCCGCGGATGGACGACCTTGACGCGGTCCCGCGCCCCATGCAGCGCGTCGAAGAGCGGGTCGTTGTGCACGCCCGGCACGCCGAACACCTGCCCAATCCCGTGCGCCGCCAGCGTCTCCACCACGGCCTGCGCCGCCGTCATCCTCTCCCCTTGGCTTTCCATGCGCTCTCCTTGAACCCGATCCGGCCGCGGTTCACTATGCCTGCGCGCCACGATAAGGAAACGTCCGGATGCTCCGCCGCACGCTCGGCCTGCTCCTCGCCTGCACGCTCGGCCTCGCGCTCGCGCGCCCGGCGTCCGCCCAGGTCAAGATCGGCCTCACCCTGTCCGAGACCGGTCCCGCCGCCTCGCTCGGCATCCCGCAGCGCAACACCGTCGCCCTGCTGCCGACCGAGATCGCCGGGCAGAAGGTCGAGTATATCGTGCTCGACGACGGCTCGGACACGACCCGCGCCGTCGCCAACACGCGCAAGCTCGCGGACGAGAGCGGCGTGGACGCCGTCATCGGCAGCTCCACGACGCCCGCCTCCCTCGCCATGATCCCCGTCGTCGCCGAGAAGACCACGCCGATGCTCTCGCTCGGGGCGAGTGCGGCGATCATCACGCCCATGGACGCGCAGCGGCGCTGGGTCTTCAAGATGCCGCAGAACGACGGCCTGATGGCCGACGCCGTCGCCGCCTACATGGCCGCCCACGGCGTCAAGACCGTCGGCTTCATCGGCTTCAACGACGCCTACGGCGACGGCTGGCTGCGCGAGGCGACCCGCGCCCTCGGCGCTAAGGGCATCAAGCTCGTCGCCACCGAGCGCTACGTCCGCACCGACACGAGCGTGACCGGCCAGGTGCTGCACCTGATCGCCGCCCATCCGGACGCGGTGCTGATCGCCGCCTCCGGCACGCCCGCAGCGCTGCCGCAGCGCGAGCTGCACCAGCGCGGCTACAAGGGCGCCTACTACCAGACCCACGGCGTCGCCAACCGGGACTTCCTGCGCGTCGGCGGGCGCGACGTGGAGGGCACGATCCTGCCCGCCGGCCCCGTGCTCGTCGCCACGCAGTTGCCGGACAGCAACCCGATCAAGCCCGTCGCCCTCAACTACACGCGCCTCTACGACGCCAAGTATGGCGAAGGCAGCACGTCCACCTTCGGCGCGCACGCCTGGGACGCGAGCCTGCTGCTGCGCTACGCCATCCCGATCGCGCTGAAGACAGGCCAAGCCCGGCACGCCCGCGTTCCGCGCGGCGCTGCGCGACGCCATCGAGGGCGCGCACGGCCTGGTCGTCACGCAGGGCGTCATGGACATGACTCCCGAGAACCACAACGGCTTCGACCAGCGCGCCGTCGTCATGGTGACGATCCAGGGCGGCACCTGGAAGCTGCTGCAGGAGTAGGAAGCGCGGGCGGCTCCGCGTGGACGCTGCCACCCTCCTGATCCTGTTGCAGGACGGCATCGTCAACGGCGCGATCTACGCGCTGCTGGCGCTCTCCCTCGTGCTCGTGTTCGCCATCACGCGCATCGTCTTCATCCCGGCCGGCGAGCTCGTGTCCTACGGCGCGCTCGCGTTCGCGGCGCTCGACCAGGGACGGCTGCCGGGCTGCGTCTGGCTGCTGCTCGGGCTGGGTGCTGCCGCGTTCGTCGCCGGGCTGTTCCAGGAGCGGGGGCGCGCGCGGCTCCCTCGCCTGGCCGCGGAGACCCTGATGCTGCCAGGCGCCATCGCCCTGCTCGCGAGCGCCGCTCGCGCCGCTCAAGCTCGGCGCCTTCGCCGAAGCAGCCCTTGCCGTGCTGCTCGTGGCACCCCTCGCGCCCTTGCTCTACCGCATCGCCTTCCAGCCGCTCGCGGAGGCGAGCGTGCTCGTGCTGCTCATCGCGGCGGTCGGCGTTCACCTCGTCCTCGTCGGCCTCGGCCTCGCCTTCTTCGGGCCGGAAGGGTTCGGCGCTCCCCCGTTCTCGGACGCGCAGGTAGCGCTCGGTCCGGTGCAGCTCAGCGGCCAGGCGCTCTGGGTGCTCGGCGCCACGGCGGCGCTGATGCTCGCCCTCGCGCTGTTCCTGGACGGCACGCTGACCGGCAAGGCGCTGCGGGCGACGGCCGTGAACCGGTTCGGCGCCAGGCTCTGCGGCATCGGCACGGCCGCCGCCGGGCGGCTCGCCTTCGCGCTCGCGGGCATCATCGGCGCGCTCTCGGGCGTGCTGGTGGCGCCCTTGACGACGATCTACTACGACAGCGGCTTCCTGATCGGCCTCAAGGGGTTCGTGGCCGCCATCGTCGCCGGGCTGGCGAGCTTTCCCGGCGCGGCCCTCGCCGCGGTCGCCGTGGGCTGCGTCGAGAGCTTCGCCAGCTTCTACGCTTCCGCCTACAAGGAAGTGATCGTGTTCGCGGTGATCATCCCCGTCCTGCTGTGGCGCTCGCTCCGCGGTCCGGCGGAGGAGGAATGAGGGCCGCTCTTGCCGGACTTGGCTCTGGCTGCTCTGGCTCGCCGCGCCCTTCGTGCCGGGCGTTCCGCTCTACTGGGTCACGCTCGCCAACTCCGCCGGCATCGGCGCCATCGTGGCCGTTGGACTCGTCGTGCTCACCGGCGTCGGCGGCATGACCAGCTTCGCGCAGGCCACCTTCGTGGGCTTCGGCGCCTACGCGACCGCGCTGCTCACGACCCGCCTCGGCTGGTCGCCCTGGCTCGCGCTGCCGGCCTCGCTCGCCGTGAGCGCGCTCGCGGCCGTCCTCATCGGCGCGATCACGCTGCGGCTCTCGGGGCATTACCTGGCGCTCGGCACCATCGCCTGGGCGGTGAGCTTCTACTACCTGTTCGGCAATTCCGACCTCGTGAACCGCAACGACGGCATCTCGGGCATCCCGCCCGTCAGCGTGCTCGGCCACGCGCTGCTGGACGGGCGCGCCTACTTCGTCGTCGTCTGGCTCGCGGTGGCGCTGGCGCTGCTGCTCAGCCGCAACCTGCTGGACAGCCGCGTGGGGCGCAGCCTGCGCGCGCTGCGGGGCGGCTCGGCGGCGGCAGCGAGCTGCGGCGTCCACCTGGCCCGCGCGCGCCTGCTCGCCTTCACCTGGGCGGCGACGCTCGCGGGCCTCGCGGGATGGCTCTACGCGCACATGCAGCGCAGCGTGAACCCGACCCCGTTCGGCCTGAACGCGAGCATCGAATACCTGCTCATGGCGGTTCTCGGCGGCCTCGCCTTCCTGCCCGGCGCCGTTCTGGGCGCGGCGCTCTTCGTCCTCGTCAACGACTGGCTGCAGGACCTGCTGCCGCGCCTGCTGGGCGGCCTCGGCGGCTTCGAGACGGTGGTGTTCGGGGCGCTGCTCGTGCTCTTGCTGCAAGTCGCGCCCGAGGGACTCTGGCCGCATGTCGCGCCGCCTGCTGCCCCGCCGCCCGGCGCGGTCCCATCCTGTGGACGCAGCTCCCCTGCCCGCCCGCGCCCTGCCCTCGCCCGGCACGCCGCTCCTCGCAGCGGACGGAATGCGCAAGCAGTTCGGCGGCCTCGTCGCGGTGGGCGATGTCTCGCTCCGCGTGGACGCCGCCGAGATCGTGGGCCTCATCGGCCCGAACGGCGCCGGCAAGAGCACCCTCTTCAACCTGCTCACGGGCGTCGCCCGGCCGACCGCCGGGGCGATCCGCTTCGGGGGCCGCGACATCGCCGGCCTCTGCGCCGCCCAGGATCGCGGCGCTCGGCATCGCGCGCAGCTTCCAGCACGTGAAGCTCGTGCCGGGCATGTCGGCGGTCGAGAACGCGGCGCTCGGCGCCCATCTCCGCGGCCGGGCCGGCGCCCTCGCCGCCATGCTGCGCCTCGACCGCGCCGAGGAGGCCCGCCTCTTCGCCGAGGCCCGTCGCCAGCTCGCGCGCGTCGGCCTCGCGTCCCTCGCCGAGCGCCCGGCGGACAGCCTGCCGCTTGGGCAGCAGCGCGTCGTCGAGATCGCCCGCGCGCTGTGCCTCGATCCCGTGCTGCTGCTGCTCGACGAGCCGGCCGCCGGGCTGCGCCTGCAGGAGAAGCAGGAGCTGGCCGCCCTGCTCCGCCAGCTTCGCGAGGAGGGTGTGGCGATCCTCCTCGTCGAGCACGACATGGATTTCGTGATGCGCCTGACCGACCGCCTGGTCGTCATGGAGTTCGGGCAGATGCTCGCCGAAGGCCCGGCGGACGCGATCCGGCGCGATCCGCGCGTCATCGAGGCCTATCTGGGCGCCGTCGCGTGACCTTGCTCGACGTGCGGGCGCTCTCGGTCGCCTACGGCGGCGTCGGCGCCGTGCACGGCGTCTCGCTGCGCGTCGAGGCGGGACGGATCGCGACCGTGATCGGCCCCAACGGCGCGGGCAAGACCACGCTGCTCAACGCGGTCATGGGCGTGCTCCCGGCCGCGGGCGAGGTCGCGTTCAAGGGGCGGGACCTGCGCGGCCTCTCGACGGAGGAGCGGGTGGCGCTGGGCCTTTGCCTCGTCCCAGAGACGCGCGAGCTGTTCGCGACTATGCCGGTGGAGGACAATCTGCGCCTCGGCTTCTGGCGCCGGCGCGCGGAGGGGCGCGCGGCGTTGGGCCGGGCGCTCGCGGAGGTCTTCGCGCTCTTCCCTCGCCTCGCCGAGCGGCGGCGCCAGGCGGCCGGGACGCTCTCGGGCGGCGAGCGGCAGATGCTCGCGATGGGCCGCGCATTGATGGCCCGGCCTGACCTTCTGATGCTCGACGAGCCGAGCCTCGGCTTAGCACCACTCATCGTGCGCGACATCTTCCGCACCATCCGCGGCCTGCGCGACGCCGGGCGGGCGATCCTGCTCGTTGAGCAGAACGCGCGCGCGGCGCTGGAGGTCGCGGACTGGGGCTACGTGCTGGAGACCGGCCGCCTCGCGCTCGAAGGCCCGAGCGCCAGCCTGGCCGCCGATCCGCGCGTGGTCGAGACGTATCTCGGGATCGGGAGCGGGTAGTAGGCCGTCGAATGTCGAGCCAAGCAGCCCTCCAGGTCATCTTTGACATCAGGGGTAAAATTCCCTATCTCTGGGACACCCGCAGAGGTGGGAACGGCTACCCCACACACCTGGCCTGTCAGGTAACTAACCAATCCAGACTTCCCTGCTGCGCGGGGAAGCGGGTTGGCCAAGAGATCCGGGATTGCATCCGGCTCGGGTGATCGAAGGCTCGGCAGCACACCGGGCCTTCGATCTATGTCGGAGGCGGCTGTTTCAGGGTGCCGGCTCGGCGGCGGGCATCCACCTTCTCCGCCGAGATCAGATAGCAGCTTTTCACGCGATAAGCACCGGTGTCGTCCGGCTCCAGGCCGATCGCGACCAGCACCGTCTGGCCGTCCAGCCTAGCAATGCGCTTCACCACCTCGAAATTGCGCGTGTGCCCCGGCGCCTGTCCGATAAAGGTCGGCATCGCGACCGCATGGGGCAGTGCAGCGATGCAGTCCGGGTAATCCTCAGGGTGGTCCTCGGCCATATGCCGGTGGGCAGTCTCGCTCAAGCGTACCTGACCGGCGTCCAATTCCGTGCCCAAGACGGCATTGATTGCTGCAACGGGCAGCTCTCCGAGCGCGACGGCAGGGTAACGTAGCCGCTTCAATGCTGCGGATTTCCTGACCAGAAGCGGGCGATGGTTGGACATAGCACCCCTAGATCACAACGTCGCCGTGGCGCCGCGTCCCGGCCCCACGGGGTTTCAGCCCACGCCCAGTTGCCGCGCGATTACGACGCCGACTCTCCGCGAATGCTTCCGCAATCTCCGGCTCGATTCGCTTCAACGCGGCGACGAGTCCATGAAATTCGTAAAGGTTGCTAAGTTGACCGCCATTCACCGCCTTGCGTTCCCGCCGCCGCACGTAGCCGGCCGCCTCTAGCGCGGCAATGTGCCGCTGAACCTGACGTGCGCTCATATCCAGTCGGTGCGCGATGGTCTCCTTGCTGGGATACGGCGCCCGTTCTGCATCCCACCAGTGCTCCAGGAGCTGGAGCAGCACAGCCATCTGTAGCGCAGTGATGTTCAGCTTGCGCTGTGCACGGAACAACAGCGAAGGTAGTAAGCACCAGCCGTGTCGCAGCACGTCATGGCCCCACTTCTTCTCGCTGGCCTTCAGCGCCTCCTTGGGCTGGAAGGGGACTACCTTCTCTTCGGGGTCGGGGGTAGCATCCTCGCTCACGTCAGGCACTCCATGCATCGCGCGGACACGAGATACGCTTGTCTCACTACTACTCTCAATACCCCCCGGGGCGTCGGCTATGACGTAGGGACCTAGTCACGTTCGACGTGGGGCCTCCTGGTCGCTGCCGTCCTGCTAAGTAGGTATCCATCTATTATCCAGGATTCAGGTCATTCAGAATTCATAAGCATATAACCAGCCCTAGACATGGGTGACGCCGGGGCCGGCAACTTGCCGTTCCGAGCAAGGCTAAGGCGCGTTTTCGCGCTAGGCGGTCAGCGGCGTGAAGATCGCCGCGCCGCATCTCGTGATATCAGCACCCGTGCTCAGCGACCTGCTCTTCACCTACCAGTCCCTGATCTACGCGCTCGGCGTGAACGGCCTGCTCGCGCTCTCGATGTATGTGGTGCTCGCCGTCGGGCAGCTCAGCCTCGGGCAGGCCGCCTTCATGGGCCTCGGCGCCTACTCGGGGGCGCTGATGTCGCTGCGACTTGGCTGGCCGTTCTGGGCCGTACTGCCGCTCTCGGCCGTGGTGCCGGTGCTGTTCGCGCTCCTCATCGGGGTGCCGACCTTGCGGCTCTCCGGCGTGTATCTCGCCATCGCGACCATCGGGCTCGGCGAGGTGCTGCGGGCGGTCTATCTCAATGTGCCCTGGTTCGGCGGCGCGCTCGGCTTGTCCGGCATCCCGGAAGAAGCGGGGATGGGGCTGATCTACGGCACGCTTGGGGCCGCCCTCCTCACCCTCTGGCTGATCGCGCGGAGCGGCGTCGGGCGGGCGATGGAGGCGATGCGCGAGGACGCGCTGGCGGCGCAGGCCATGGGCGTGAACCTGCGGCGCTACCGCATGGGGGCGCTCGCCGCGTCCGCCTTGCTCGCGGGCATCGCCGGGTGCTTATCCGCGCACAGCAGCGACTTCATCGGGCCGAACGAGTACGGGTTCGAGCCGGCCGTGACCATCCTCTCCTACGCGCTGCTCGGGGGCATCAGCACGCCGTTCGGGCCGGTGCTCGGCGCGGCCGTGCTCACCCTGCTGCCCGAGGTGTTGCGCGGCTTCGCGGACGTGCGGCTCGTGGTCAACGGCCTCATCATCGTGGTCGCCGTGCTGTTCCTGCCGGGCGGGCTGCTGCCGATCCGGCCGCGCCGAACTCCGCAGACGCGCCGGGCCGAGGTCCGCCCGGCGTGACCGCTGCCTTGGAACTGCACGACTTGACCCTCCGCTACGCCGGGCTGGTCGCGGTGGACGGCGTGAGCCTTCGGATCGAGCTGGGGGGCGTCTTCGCCCTGATCGGGCCGAACGGCGCTGGGAAGACCACGCTCTTCAACCTGGTGAGCGGCCTCGTGCGGCCGAGCGCGGGCCAGGTGCGGCTGCTCGGACGCGACGTGACAGGGCTGCCGGCTGATCGGCGGGCCGCGCTGGGCCTGGGACGGACGTTCCAGACCATGCGCATCTTCGGGGCGATGACCGTGCTGGAGAACGCGCTGACGGGACTGCACGCCTGGCTGCGGCCCGGCGTCGCCGCTTCCGTGCTGCGCCTGCCTCGCTTCCAAGCGCGGGAGCGCGAGGCCGTGGCGAAGGCGCGAGCAGCACTGGATCTGGTCGGGCTCGGCGGCAAGGCCTCGCTCCGCGCGTCCAGCCTCTCCTACGGCGACCAGCGGCGCCTGGAGATCGCCCGCGCGATAGCCCCCTCCCCGCGCCTGCTGATGCTCGATGAACCGGCTGCCGGCATGAACCCGGCGGAGACGGCATCGCTGGCAACCCTCGTCCGCCGCATCCGCGACGACGGCACGACCGTGCTGCTGGTTGAGCATGACATGGGCTTCGTGATGAGCCT
Source organism: uncultured Alphaproteobacteria bacterium (assembly GCA_963848595.1). Taxonomy (GTDB): domain Bacteria; phylum Pseudomonadota; class Alphaproteobacteria; order Acetobacterales; family Acetobacteraceae; genus CAWKEH01. The sequence continues at coordinate 59,826 of CAWKEH010000011.1, forward strand.
CTCCGACCGCATCGCGGTGCTGAACTTCGGCCGACTGATCGCGGACGGCCCGCCCGCCGCCATCCGGCAGGACCCAGCGGTAATCGAGGCCTATCTCGGACCGAAGATCGCGGCTCAACTGGGGGCGGGTGCACGCCCTGGCATGCGCGGCGCTGGGTGAGCGCCTCGCTCGAGATCGAAGGTCTCGCCGTGCGCTACGGGCACACGGAGGCGGTTCGTGGCATCTCGCTTCATGTTCCGGAGGGGCAGACGGTCTGCCTAATCGGCACGAACGGGGCCGGCAAGACGAGCGTGATGCGCGCGCTGTCCGGCATCGTGCGGCCGCGGGCCGGAAAGGTCGTGTTCGGCGGGCGGGAGATCACGGGAGAGAAGCCGCACCGGATCGCCGCCGCCGGGTTGCGCCAGGTTCCCGAGGGACGGCAGGTGTTCGCGGACCTGACGGTGACCGAGAACCTGCGACTAGGCGCATACCTGGTGTCGGATTCCGCCGAGGTCGCCCGGCGCCAGCAGGCCGTGCTCACCCGCTTCCCTCGCCTACGCGAGCGGCTGGCGCAGAGGGCCGGCTCGCTGTCGGGCGGCGAGCAGCAGATGCTGGCCATCGCTCGCGCGCTCATGGGCGAGCCCCGCGCGCTGCTGCTCGACGAGCCGAGCATGGGCCTGGCACCCCTCTTCGTGGACGAGGTGTTCGCCATCATCGCCGACCTCAAACGGGCGGGCACGACGATCCTGCTCGTCGAGCAGAATGCCTCCGCGGCGCTGGACGTGAGCGATCACGCTTACGTGCTTGAGACGGGCCGCATCGCGCTCAGCGGCCCGGCGTTCGAGATCGCGCACGATCCGACAGTAGCGGCGGCCTATCTCGGGGGTTGATCGCCTTACTCCTGCCATGAGGCGTGTTTATCTACACGAGCGTCGGGCGATCCCGCCCGCCTCGATCAATGGAGGGCAGCAATGCTGTCCAAGAGCAAGCTTCTCACCACCGCGGCCGTCTCCGTAGGCCTTCTGGCCGCGCCGGCAGCTCATGCCGAGTGGCACGGTGGCTGGCATGGCGGTGGCTGGCACGGTGGAGGTTGGCACGGTGGCGGCTGGCACGGTGGTTACTATCATCGCGGCTGGGGCGTTGGCCCGGTGATTGCCGGGACGGCGCTGGGCCTCGGTGCTGGCGCGCTCATCGCCGGCGCGCTCGCGCCGCCGGTGTATGCGCCGCCGCCGCCATACGTCTATGCGCCACCGCCGTATGCGTATGCGCCGCCTCCCTATGCCTATCCGCCCGGCTACTACGGATATTAACCCGCAGGCTTCAATCCAGGGAGGGCGGTGGTGCTGTCCAACGGTAAGCGTGTCGCCGCCGTGGTAGTCTCCGCCGGGCTGCTAGCCTCATCGGCAGCCCAGGCGAATCCGCACCATGGGGGATTTCACGGCCATGGCTATCACGGCCACGATCACCATGGCGGCGGAGGCGTCGGCGGCGTGCTTGCCGGTGCCGCGATTGGTCTCGGCGCTGGCGCGCTCATCGCCGGCGCGCTCGCGCCGTCGCCGTATGCGTATGCACCGCCGCCCTACGCCGCGCCCTCGCCGTATTACGCACCGCCGCCGTACGGCTACCCGCCCAACTACTATAGCTACTACCGGTAGCGATGCCGGCGCGAGTTCGCCGATCCCCAGACTCGGCTAGATGAGCCGTGTCCGGACGCTACCGACGCCCTCGACGCTTCCTTCCAGGACATCGCCCCGCTGGACGGCGGCCACGCCCTCAGGCGTGCCCGTGAAGATCAGGTCGCCCGGCTCCAGCCGCACGAGGCGGGACAAGTAGGCAATCGTCTCAGGAACGGTCCAGATCAGCTTGTCGAGATGGCTCGACTGGCGGACCTGGCCGTTGACGCGCAGCTCGATCCGGCCCGGCGTCCGGCCCGCCGCCGGGACCAGGTCTCCGACCGGTGCCGAGTGATCGAAGCCCTTGCCCATGTCCCAGGGACGGCCGAGCTTCTTGGCCTCACCTTGCAGGTCGCGCCGGGTCATGTCGAGGCCGGCGGCGTAGCCCCAGACAAGGCGCATCGCGTCCGCCTCGGCTACATCCACCCCACCCTGCCCTAGCGCCACGACGAGTTCCATCTCGTGGTGAAGATCGCGCGTCGCCGGGGGATACGGCATATCCCGCCCGCCGGTGACGAGCGCGTCGGTCGGCTTCATGAAGAAGAACGGGGGCTCGCGGTCCGGATCGTGACCCATCTCGCGGGCGTGCTCGGCGTAGTTGCGGCCTACGCAGTAGATTCGCCGCACGGGGAACAAACCGCCGCCCGCGACAGGAATGGCAGCTTGGGCGGAAGGCGGGATGACGTATTCGGCCACGGCATTGCTCCTGCTACACGACGGCGACCCGTGCTTCTTGGCCCTCGGCCCAGCGGAACACGACCTCGGTGCCGGGCTTCAAGTGCTCGGCCGGCAGTTCGACGGCGTGGAAGCCGAGGCCCGTGTCGAGCGTCGCGGCGTTGCGCCAGGTCGCGCCGCCGTCCGTCGTCCAGCGCACGGTCGCCGGCTGGGGCAGGTCGAGGCGTAGCGCGCGGCCACTCGGCAGGCGCGTCGTGCGGAAGCCGGGGCGCCAGACCTGCACGCGCGGGAAGGGCTTGCGCTCCAGGTAGCGCTCGCGGGTCTGCGGCGGCATGTCGTAGACTTGGCCGTCCGCGAGCGAGCGCAGCAGCTTGATGTGCTCGGAATGCGCCCAGACGAGCGGCATCGCCGAGCCGCTGGGACGGCCAGGCTCCAGCTCGTGAGCGGGGATCGGGTCCGTGTCCCAGATCTGCTCGGGCAGCATTCCGCCGGGCGATCCGGCGGCCTCCAGCGCAGCGAGCAGGCGCATGGCCTCAGCGCGGTCGCCCGCAGCAACGGCGACGTGCGCGCGCTCGCCCGTGAGCAGCGGCCAGAGCCGGCCCTGGCCCGTGCCGTCGTAGGCGCTCCCGTCCGGATGCTCGCCGTAGCCGTCGTCGTTGTAGCGATACCAATACGGGCCGGCCTCCAGCTCGCGCTTGAGCACGTGATCCACGACCCGCACCGTCGCCACCATGCGCGGGTCGTCGGCCCGGCGCAGGCCGAAGCGGATATAGGCCAGCGCGTCGGGGCTGACCAACGCGTTCGCGGCGATCGTGTTCTCGCCATCGGGCCGGTTGCGGACGGGCATGATCGCGTCGAGCTTCGTCTCGGCGCTGGGCGGGAACATGGGGGTGATGCGCACGTAGTAGCCCGGCACGCCCACCTCGCGGGCAAGCTCCGTGCCGCTCGCCCAGGTCCAGGAGTCCAGCATGTCGAACCAGGCGTCGGCAGTGTCGCGCAGGAACGGCGCGAGATGCGCCTCGCCGGACTGCTCGGCCAAGTCCGCCGCCGCCAGCAGGGCCGCGATCTCGACCGCGAGCGTGAAGGGCGAGAAGCCTGCGTTCTCCTCCCAGCGGTCCTGGCTGGTGGCGGGTCCGTTGCACACGAGGAATCCCACGGCCTTGCGCACCATGGGCCAGTAGCCCGCGACGCCGCCCGGCAGCGCGCCCTCCCGCCGCGCCAGGTCGGCGAGCAGGATCGGAAAGGCGCACTCGTCCATCTGCACGCCACCCCAGTAGGGGGTGCCGTCGAGCCAGGCGTTCTGCGGCCAGCGGCCGTCCGCGTCCTGAATGGCGCGCAGGTAGTCGAGCACCTTCACCGCCTCGTCGCCCGCGCCCGCGGCGAGCAGCGCACCAGCGGTCTGCACGAGGTCGCGCGGCCAGATCAGGTGGTAGCCGCCCAGATCGTTGTCGCCCTTGCTGTAGCCCCAGGGAATGCTGAGCGAGGCGATCAGGCCGCCGGGAAAGGATGGACTGTCGTGCGTGCGCAGCACGGCGGTGCTGGTGCGGTAGCTGTTGTGGCCCGCGGCGGTGAGGCGGTCGAGCGGACGGAGGCGCTTCTGCCAGGCCCGCCAGGCTTGGGCATATCGCTCGGCTGTCTCGTCGAAATCGTCGAACAGGCTCGCGCGGGTGCGGAAGGCAGCCTCGGCCGGCGTGCGGCCGAAGCCGAGGGCGAGCACCACCTCGCCCGAGGCGGGAAGCGCGACCTCGCCCGTCAGCGCGATGTTGCCGTCGTTGGCGCGCTCATACTCGGTGAGCTTGCCGTCGCGGTGCAGAAGCTGCCAGCCGTCGCTGTAGCCGACGAAGCCCACGGACCGCGCAGCCCAAGGCACGGAGCAGGCGAGCGCGAGCGCTGTGCCGCCGCCCTCGGCGAAGAGCATCGGCACGCCCTTGTATTCGCCGAGCCAGGCGTCGTTGTGGCTGCCGGAGTTGACGAGATGCGGGGCGAGCAGGGCGAATAGGCGCAACGGACCGCCCTTGAGCACTTCGAGGCGCACCTTCTGCAGCAGGACCTCGCGCTTCGCGTCGGTGACGACGCGCTTGCGGACGCGGAAGCGCCCGTCACGGTGCGTGTTGAGGAAGTCGAAGGCGGGCACGCCGTCGTCGAACGGTTCGACCTCGCTATCCGTGTCGCGCTTCTCCTCGGCGAAGAACCCGGCGCTGCCATCGGTGACGATCAGGCCGAAGTCGCGGATGCAAGCCTGGTCCACGCGCGGGTAATAGACCTCGTTGACGATGCCGTGACTGAGGGTGAACCACACCCGCGAGAGCGGCGACAGCGCGGTGCCGACGCCGCTCTTGTCGCTGCTGGTCCAGCGCGGCTCGATGCCCGGCGCGCCGGGGGCGTCCTTAAGGCCCGGCGCGTCCTCGGGCGTCGCGATCACATCCTTCATGGGGCAGCGGGCGCGGTGACGCCGATCATGTCGCCCTCGCGCACGAGGGCGGCCAGCCGCGCCTCGTCCCAGCCTTCCGTGCCGGGCGGGCGGAGCGGCAGCACCATCCAGCGGTAGTCGGCCGTGCTGTCCACGACGCGGATGCGAGTCTCCTTGGAGAGTACGGTGCCCCAATCGGCCAACGTGCCGCGCGGGTCGCGCACGGCGCGGGCGCGATAGGCGGCGGACTTGAACCAGGGCGGCGGGTATCCGAGCACGGCGCGCGGATAGCAGGAGCAGAGCGTGCAGACGACGAGGTGGTGCAACTCGGGCGTATTCTCCAGCACCCCGAGCGGCGGCAGGCCGCGCATCGGGATGCCCATGCTCTCGACGGCTGCGGTGCCGTCCCGGAGCAGGAGGGTGCGGAACTCGGGATCGAGCCAGGCGCGCGCGACGAGGCGGGCGCCGCGTTCGGGCGTGGCCTCGTCGGTGATCCGGATGCGCTTCCCTATCTCGTCCGGCCCGGCGATGCCTTTCTCTTGGAGCAGGAGCCGCACGGCGGCGAGCAGGCGCGCAGGTGGTTGTTCAAGAAGCGTCATGCCAGCTCCAGCCAAGGTTCGTAGATCTCGACGAGGATCTCCTCCGCGCCGCCGTCGGGCCAGGGATCGTGGCCGGAGAAGGAGACGTGATAGAGCGCGAGCGGTTCCGCGGGACGGGCGAACGCGAGCGCGGACGGGTCGGGAAAGGTGCCGAGGCGGCGCACGACGCGGCCCTCGCGCCCGCGCACGTAGTGCGGTGTGCGGACGTGGCAGGGGCCGCGCGCCTCCGGCCAGTCGTCGCGCACACGCACGGCGGTGCCGGGCTGGTAGGTCACGCCGACCCTTCCTCGACGTCCAGTTCGTCGCCCGGCCGCGGCGGGTTTTTCTGGCCCGCTCGGGCGAGGATTGCGCGTGCATTCCCCAGTGTCGCCCGCGCAGCACGGGCAGCAAAGTAGCGCTCGACTTCGGCCTGGGCACCCACGCGGGCTGCGAGCGCGGTGGTGATATACTCGTTCAGGGTGACACCGGCCACCTCGGCTTGGGCGGTCGCCCGCTCCTTCAGGTCTTCAGGCAACTGCAAGGGGAAGCTGCTCATCCCTTGATCCTCTTCACCAACGCACCGGGTTGCTCGACCACGATGCCGAAGCGCCGCCCGCCGGCTTGCATGTCCGTCACGTTGAACGACGCTATCACGTCAGCAGCGCCGTTGATCGCGGTTTCCAACACCAAGTCATCATCCGGGTCACGCGCCTGCGGTCGCCAACGATAGTCGAACGCAACTGGGATGCACAGGCCCGAAAGCTCATCCAACACCTCCAAGACTTCTTCGGCATGCAAGTTGGCCATCGCGAGCACCGCCGGGCGGGTCAATACGGCCTCGTATTCCACCAACAGCGGCGTCGAGAGCAGTAGCAGGAAGTCTCCGTCGAGTGCCGCCAGCAACAAGCGACGTGACGCACCAACACCACTGGCGAAGGCTGCGACCAATACATCAGTGTCCAGGACTACGCGCATCACGAGGTCATCACCTGGCGCCGAATAGCCGGCATCGCTGGTTTCGGCGAGTCTCGATCAGCGTTGATCAGCGACGGTGCGTTGTGGGGTCGGCGCGGAGAGAGGCTGGTGTCGCTTCGGCCGCCGCCGCGGGTACGGCATCTCGCTTCGGTCGCACCAGGCTGTCAGTGAGCTCCGCGCCGGACACCGCGAAGCGCACGAATGTGGGTCGGTCAGGGTCCAGTGCGTCTTCTACCTTCTCAAGCGCACGCTCAAGCGCGTGCCGAACGTCGATCCAGAACCGATCTCGCCGCTCCTCCTCTGTCGTGATCCCGGGGAGCCGGCGAGCTAAGAACTCAGCCTGCGCCAAGGGCAGGTCGAGTGTGTCGCGAATCCAACTGGCCATGATTTTGGCCGCTCCCTCAACCTCATTGAGACACAGATGTGCCTGCCCGAGTGCCGTCAGGCACAGCAGGGCTGCTCGCGCCGAAGCCTCAGCCCGATCTAGGGCTCTCTCAGTATCGGCATTGCCCCAGACTACTCGACCGACAATCGTTGCTTGCGGCTCGGGAATCTTATCGATAACCCCCTTCACGTCGTGCGAGGCCGCCAACTCCTGGCCAAGCGTCCCTATCGCGTTCCGCAGTAGCGGTCTTTGATCTTCCGGGTCGAAGTCCTTGGTGTGCTTTAGCATTTTTAACGCACTGTCCACCTTGCCTCTCTTGGCGGCATCCAGTCTGCAAAGTAGCTCCTCGATGTTCGCCCGCACGCCTTTGAGTTGAGTGGAAATTTGAACGAGCATCGCATATCCAGACAGCGCTGCGGCCGATGTCAGCAGGGCGGAACCAGCCTGCTTCAACCGAGCAACAGCAATGATCTTTCCGTCCTTTTCCTTAACGAAAGCATCGAGCATACCGTCCGTGCGCGCGTTCAATGTCCCTCGTACAGGCTGGCTCAAGACGACGGTGTAGGTCTCGCCGCGCGTCAATGGAGCAGAAATTCTTGTTAGTTCGTGAGCTTGGAATAATCCGGTCATCAAGTTACGCTGATGTTGTTTCTCAGCCTCTTTGATGGACCTAATCTGAAAATCGAGATCGACCGTGGGCAAGGTGTTTGTATTCACTAACGAGATATCGTCTTGCTTTTTCACTTTGTTACTTTCGTGCTCTCGTCTGATTTTGGTCACGCCCGCTCCAGCGCGGCGCGCAGCTCGGCCTCGGTGACGACGCCGCGGGCGAGCAGGTTGTCAGCGATGCTGCGGATCCAGCGCTCGTAGTAGCCGAGGCGGTGGTACTCCGCCTCCGGAATGGCCTCGACGCCGCGGCGCAGCTCGTCCACGCTCATCACGCCCTTGGCGCCGAGGATCTGGCGGATGGCGTCCACCTCGCGGTCGAAGTCGGACAGGGCGTGCGGCTCGGTCGGGATCGGCTCGCACGCGTAGCGCGGCACGCCGCCGAGGTCGTGGTGCGCGCGCGGCTTGGAGTTTGGCTCGTCATTGGACCGCCTCGCCCGGCTTGGTGCCCCAGAACGCCTCGCGCTTCATCCAGCCCTTGTAATCCTTGACCTGCACCTCGCACCAGTCCGTCTCGCTTGCGCAGCGGCGGACCCGGCCGATGACGCCGGGTTCGAGCTTTGCGACAGGTGCTGCGTCGTCGCGCGGGGCGGCGCGGAGGACCTGGTTCGCGTGACCCGTCACGATGAGCGTGCGGTGCGCGGCGAGGGTGGCGGCGTGGACCCAGCCGCGGTTGTTTTCCGGATCGCGGACGAGACGCCAGACGTCGAACTCGCGCTCGATCTCAACGGGCAGTTCGCGACGCTTATAGACCCACTCGATTGGGTAGCGCGTGCCGGGGCCAGCGCGGAAGTTGACGTCGTCCGTGCGCAGGCTCGCGAAGCGCGGCAGAGGCAGGCCGGTGATGCTGCCCTTGTCGGGGGGCGCGGGCGGCGTCGGCGCAGGCTGGGGCGCAGCCGGCGGCGCTGGAGGAGGCGCCGACTTCGGCGTTGGGCGCTGAGATGGGCGCGGCGGGAGGTGGAGCGCAAGGTGATGCGGGGCGGGGTGCTGCGGTCCGTGGGACGGCGCAGCGGGATGCTGGCTGGGACGGTGATTGGACGGAGGCTGAGATGTTTGAGCGACCGCTGATGCTGCCAGCATAACGACGAGAGCGGCGGCAGAAACGGGCACGTGCGAATGGAAGGACCCTGACATCTATCGCATCGTTCTCGCGCCACGCCTCATCGCCGGCGCGACCGTATCCGGCGGACGTGCCAAGGTCCATACGTGCATACGGCTATAGCGATACCACGGTCCCACCCTGCGCCGCATCCAGGAACGCGACAACGCCCGCGACCTCGACGCCGGGCAGCAGCGCCGCGCGGTCCAGCCCCTCCGCGCGCAGCCCGAACTCGCATGCGACGAGACGCGCCCCAAGCTCCGCCGCGGCTTCGCGCAGCTCGATGAGGCTCGCGACGCCGCGCGAGCGCACCAGCGAGTCCCGCTCCTCCTCCCCCGGCTCGACCAGCAGCGCCCGGCACCCTGCTCCCATCGCGAACACGAGCACGGGCCGCCCGAGCGCCGCGGCGCCGGCTGCGAGGGTGAAGGCCGCGTGCGCCGGGCCGTGGCCCCCCGAGGCGAGAAGGATGTTCAGGGCTTCAGCCATGGGCCGAGAGATCGCGGATCGTGGCGTTCGGGCCGCAGAGCGTACAGGCCGAGTCCTTCCGGAGCCGCACCGTACGCACGCGGGCCAGCAGCGCGTCCCAGATCAGCAAGCGGCCGGAGAGTCCCTCGCCGATACCAACGATCTCCTTGCACGCCTCCGCCGCCTGCATGGCGCCGAGCGCGCCCGTGACCGCGCCGAGGATCCCGGCCTCGGCGCAGGTGGGCACGAGGCCGGCGGGCGGCGGCGCCGGGTGCAGGCAGCGATAGCAGGGACCGTCCGGGTCGAGATGCGGCTTGAAGGTGCTGAGCTGGCCGTCGAAACGCAGCACGGCGGCGCTGACCAGCGTGCGCTCGGCGAGCACGCACGCATCGGCGACGAGAAAGCGAGTCGCGAAGCTGTCGCTGCCGTCGAGCACCAAATCGTAGCGCGCGATCAGGTCGAGCGCGTTGGCTGCCCGAAGGCGCACGGCATGGGGCTCGACGCACACCTCGGGGTTGAGCGCGGTGACTGCCTCGGCCGCGGAGAGCGCCTTGCTCACGCCAATCCGGCCCGTGGTGTGCGCGACCTGGCGCTGCAGGTTGCTCAGCTCCACCTGATCGTCGTCCACGACTCCGATCGTGCCAACGCCGGCGGCGGCGAGGTATAGCAGGGCCGGACTGCCGAGTCCGCCCGCGCCCACGACTAGTACGCGGGCCGCTTTCAGCCGGGCCTGGCCTGTGCCGCCCACCTCTGGCAAGAGGATGTTGCGCGAATACCGCGCGATCTCGGCTTCCGTGAAATCGAGGTCCATGCGAGGGAAGATAGGGAAGCAGCGGCCGGTTACGAATGCCGCGCGGCGGGGAGCGGGTCCAAAGGCTAGGCATAATGCATCTGCATCACCATGAGATCGTCGCGCTCCTTAAGCAGTATGGGTATGGGCTGGTCGGCCTCATCATCGCCCTGGAGAGCCTCGGCCTGCCGGTGCCCGGCGAGACGGTGCTCGTCGCGGCCGCGCTCTATGCGGGAAGCACCGGAGAGCTCGACATCATCGCCGTCGTGCTGTCCGCGGCCGTAGGCGCGACGCTGGGCAACATCGCCGGCTTCCTGGTCGGGCGCTGGCTAGGCGCGCCGGTCCTGGCGCGATACGGCCCGCGGATCGGGTTCGATCACCGGCGATTGCTGCTCGGACAATACCTGTTCCGCCACTACGGCGGGCTGGTGATCGTGCTGGGGAGGTTCACGCCCCTGCTGCGGGCCTTCGCGGCGCTGCTCGCGGGGGCGAACCGGATGCCCTGGCGCCGCTTCCTCGCCTGGACCGTCGTCGGCAGCCTGCTCTGGACGGGGCTGATGGGGTTCGGAGCGAACGCGCTCGGCCATCAGTTCGAGCATCTGGCCGGCCCGGTTGGGATCGCGCTGGCCTTCATCGCGGTTGTGCTGGTCGTCGGCGGCATCCTCGTCATCCGGCGGCACGAGAAGCGCTGGATGGACCTCGCCGAGCGGGATGCGGCAGCCTGGGCGCTCGCCCGCCCGCATGGCCGGCCACCGCGCCGCTAGCACCCACGACGGGAGAACACGATGCGTCCGATCTCGCGCGCAGCGGTCCTGATCCCCCTTGTCCTGCTCACGGCTTGCGGCTCAGTCCTGACCGAGGGGACGGCGGACGTGGCCGGAATCGCGGGCGCCGGCATCGCGAGCGGCATCACGAAGAGCGCCGCCGGGGCCGCCGCGATCGGCCTCGGCGTGCAGACGGTAGCGCTCATCGGGCTGCGCTACACCGAGCGCGAGGTGCACCGCACGGAGCAGGAGACCATCGCGATGGCCGCGGGCAAGCTGCGGCCCGGCGAGGTCGGTGGCTGGGCCGTCGTTCACACGGTCCCGATTGAGCGCGACCAGCACGGCCTCGTCGTCGTCAGCCGCGAATTCGGCACCGGGGCGTTCCGCTGCCGCGAGGTCGTGTTTTCCGTGGACCAGGCCAAGCGTCGGGACTTCTACACGACGACCGTTTGCCAGGATGGGCAAGTTTGGCGCTGGGCAGAGGCCGAGCCGTCCACGGCGCGCTGGGCCGGGCTGCAGTGAGGCGCCTCGCGCCGGTGCTGTTCCTGTTCCTGCTGGGTGGCTGCACCACGATCTCGAACCTCGTCGGGCTGGCTGCGGGCGGCACCACGGGCGCTGCGACCGGCAACCCCGCGCTCGGCTTTGCCGTGGGCGTAGGCGTCGCAGTGGCCGCGGACGAGATAAGCGAATTGATCGTGCGCAGCCGCGTGCGCGGCGAGCAGGACGCGATCAGCACGGCCGCGGGCAGTGCGCCGCTGGATACGCCCGAGCCGTGGGTTATCCATCACACGATCCCGATCGGCGACGAGCACGGCCGGTTCATGGTGACGCGTGAGCTCGCGACCTCGATTGCGACCTGCCGCGAGGTGGTCTTCCTCGTGGAGAGCGGCAAGGAGGCGCACCCCTTCACGACGACGGTCTGTCGCGACGCGAATGGCTGGCGCTGGGCCAAGGCGGAGCCCGCAGTGGGCCGCTGGGGCTTCCTGCAGCGCCAGTAAGAGCGGACGAGGGACCGGTCGCGCAGGCGTGAGTGGACTCCGCATGTTGCAGTGCAACATGGTGGGGCATGCCGTCCGCGACCTTCGATGGGATGCGGACGCTCAGGGAGGGACTCTGATCAGTGCGATAGGAGTTTCACATGGGCGTTCTGCCCACCATCAAATCCAGCGCCGCCCCATTTCCTCGCCGCGCCGACCTCAAGGCCAAACGTGATCGGCTGCTGCGACGTTGGCGGCGATTGAGGGCGCGGCGCGAGAGGATCGCCCGGTTCACGCGGGAGCTGCACGCCTACACGGACCGCGAGCTGAACGAGCTCGGCCTGATCGCGCAGACATCCCGGCGGTCGCCCGCGGGACTTATCGGCGCGCCTAAAGCCTGCGGCTGGTGGCTCGCCCGAGGCGCCAGCCGCTCACGCCGCGACCTCCATCTCGCCCGAATAGGCCTCCTGGATGCGCGGGTCGCGCGCCAGGTCCGCCGCTGGGCCGGAGAGCACGACCTGCCCGGTCTGCAGCACATAGGCCCAGTGCGCGATGGCGAGCGCCATGGCCGCGTTCTGCTCGACCATGAAGATCGTCGTGCCCTGCCGGTTAATCGCCTGGATGATCTCGAAGACCTGCTCCACGTAGAGCGGCGAGAGCCCCATGCTCGGCTCGTTCATGCAGATCAGGCGCGGCCGGGCCATCAGCGCCTGCCCGATCGCGACCATCTGCTGCTCGCCCCCCGAGAGCGTGCCGGCGACTTGGTCGCGCCGCTCCTTGACGCGCAGGAACAGCGAATAGACGCGCTCCAAATCCTCGGCGAACTCGGTGCGGCACCGACCGCCCCCGTCAGCATGACGTTGCGACGCGACAGCATGTCAGCCACTCCGAAGGTGCATGGGCTTGGCCTTAACAACCGCGCGGGGGGCGGTCGCAAGAACGAAGCGTCGCGTCCAGCGCGCGCATGGGCTATGGCACTGGCACCAAACTCATCCGTGGAAGACCCCCCATGCACAACGGGCCGCTCGCCGCGATCGCGGGCCTCATCACTGGGTTCATCGCCGCGACCGGCTACGCTGGCGTCGCGCTGCTCATGGCGGTCGAGTCCGCCTGCATCCCGCTGCCGAGCGAGATCATCATGCCGTTCGCGGGCTATCTCGTCTCGACGGGACGGTTCAGCCTCATCCTGGTCGCAGTCGCGGGGGCGATCGGCTGTAACCTAGGATCGGCGGTGGCCTACTGGGTCGGCGCCCGCGGCGGGCGCGCGTTCATCATGCGCTACGGCCGCTGGGTGCTGATGAACCGCGAGGACCTGGACCGCGCCGAGCGGTTCTTCGCGCGCTTCGGTGGCGTCGCCGTGCTGATCGCCCGCGTCCTGCCGGTCGTGCGCACGTTCATCGCCCTTCCCGCCGGCATCGCTCACATGCCCTTACTCCGATTCCACATCTACACATTCATCGGATCGCTAGGCTGGTGCTATCTCCTGGCTTGGATCGGCGACCAGCTCGGCGCCAAGTGGCAGAGCGATCCGCGCCTCGGCGCCATCCTGCACCGCTTCGACTACGCCCTCGTCGCGGCGGTGGTGCTCGCGGGCGCCTGTTTCGTCTGGAGCCGGCTGAGAGCACGGGCCACGGTCGGCAACCGCTAGCATCAGTTTACGGCCTTAACGGAGTGCCGCCACCATGATGCCTGCCCTGCTGCTCCCCTTGCTGCTCGGGACGATGCTGGCCCTCGCCGCCTGCGCGAATGGGGCTTCGTCGCCGGGGTCGGCAAACGCGCCCGCCGCGACCGTCGCCGCGCCCATGGACCCGAACGCGACCCTTCTGCCGCTCGACGACCCGTCCGGCTTCCAAGGGAGCCAGCCGTCAACCGGCGTCGGAATGCCATCGGCGCCGAATGGCGTTGGAATACCGTCGCTGCACGATGAGGATTAGGAGCGCTGGGCCGCTCGTGCGTGGGCACGGCAGGAGATCAGGAGATCACGATGAAAGCGCTCGCCACGGTGTCGCTCGCCGCGCTGGGCCTCGCTGCGTGCGCGAGGCTGCCGGCCCCACCGCCCGCGGTCGCGCCTCCGACCGCGTCGGTGCCCGGCAGCCCGACAGTCATGGCGCCGCCTGCGGATGGACCGGCCGGCGGCACCTACGCCGCGCCAGGGTGGGTGGGCGGATAGCCCTTCACTTCCATGCAGGTACGGACGGCCCGGCGTACCTGGCCGGGGCTGGTGAAGGGGGAGATGATCCAGGTCGGGAAGCGCTTGGCGTCCTGATTACTCACCTCCGCGTTGCCCGACGCCCGGCACGCCTTGAGGTCCGCCTGGAACTTCGGCGAGGCGCGGTCGCCGACGACGGCCGGGGTGCTTGCGCAGCCCGCCAGAAGCAGCGCCGCCGCCGTGATCGTGAACCTCCCCAGCATGGTGTCTCCTTGGACGCTCACCGAAGCCTCTACACCTGCGAGCTAGCATGGTGCGATAGTGGCGTGAACGCGAACGGCCGTAGGGATGCGAACGTGAACCTGACACCGCGCGAGAAGGATAAGCTGCTCGTCGCCATGGCCGCCGTTGTCGCCCGGCGCCGGCTCGAGCGCGGCGTGAAGCTCAACCACCCCGAGGCGGTCGCGCTCATCACCGACTTCGTGCTGGAAGGCGCGCGCGACGGCCGCTCGGTCGCGGATCTCATGGAGCACGGCGCGCACGTGCTGACCCGCGAGCAGGTGATGGAGGGCGTGCCCGAGATGATCTCCGACGTGCAGGTGGAGGCTACCTTCCCGGACGGCACCAAGCTCGTTACCGTGCACGAGCCGATTCGATGAGCGAGACGCACCGCCGCGCGATGATCCCCGGCGAGATCCTCCCCGCCGACGGCGAGATCGAGCTGAACGCCGGCCTTCCCCGCACCCGCCTCGTCGTCGCCAACACGGGCGACCGGCCGATCCAGGTCGGCAGCCACTATCACTTCGCCGAGACCAACCCGGCGCTCCGCTTCGACCGGGGGCAAGCACGCGGCCAGCGGCTCGACATCCCGGCCGGCACCGCCGTCCGCTTCGAGCCGGGGCAGGAGCGTGAGGTCGCACTCGTGCCCTATCGCGGCAGCCGGACCGTGCAGGGCTTCCGCGGCGGCGTGATGGGGCGGCTCGATCCATGACCCGCATCCCGCGCCATGCCTACGCCGAGATGTTCGGCCCGACCGTCGGCGACCGCGTCCGCCTCGCCGACACGGAGTTGTTCATCGAGGTCGAGCGTGACCTCGCCACCTACGGCGAGGAAGTGAAGTTCGGCGGCGGCAAGGTGATCCGCGACGGCATGGGCCAGTCGCAGGCTGCGCAGTCCGAGGGCGCCGCCGACACCGTGGTCACCAACGCGCTGATCCTGGACCACTGGGGCATCGTCAAGGCGGATGTCGGCATCACCGCCGGGCGAATCTCCGGCATCGGCAAGGCCGGGAACCCCGACGTGCAGCCTGGCGTCACCATCATCATCGGACCCGGCACCGAGGTCATCGCGGGCGAGGGCAAGATCCTGACCGCGGGCGGCGTGGACGCCCACATCCACTTCATCTGCCCGCAGCAGGTCGAGAACGCCATCGCCTCAGGCATCACGACCATGATCGGCGGCGGCACCGGCCCCGCCACGGGCACGGCGGCGACCACGTGCACGCCCGGCCCCTGGCACCTCGCGCGGATACTCCAGGCCGCGGAGGGTCTCCCCGTCAACCTTGCCTTCGCCGGGAAGGGCAATGCCTCGCGCCCGGCGGCGCTCGAGGAGATGGTCCGCGCCGGCGCCTCCTGCCTCAAGCTGCACGAGGACTGGGGCACGACGCCCGCCGCCATAGACTGCTGCCTCGGCGTTGCCGACCGCTTCGACGTGCAGGTGATGATCCACACCGACACGCTGAACGAGAGCGGCTTCGTCGAGGACACCATCGCCGCCTTCAAGGGCCGCACCATCCACGCCTTCCACACCGAGGGCGCGGGCGGCGGGCATGCCCCCGATATTATCAAGGTCGCGGGCCTGCCCAACGTCCTGCCCAGCTCGACAAACCCGACGCGGCCTTACACCGCGAACACGCTCGACGAGCACCTCGACATGCTCATGGTCTGCCATCACCTCGACCCAGCGATCCCCGAGGACGTGGCCTTCGCCGAGAGCCGCATCCGCAAGGAGACCATCGCCGCCGAGGACATCCTGCACGATCTCGGCGCGCTCTCCATGATCTCGTCGGATAGCCAGGCCATGGGCCGCGTCGGCGAGGTGATCACCCGAACATGGCAGACCGCACACAAGATGAAGGTGCAGCGAGGCGCGCTGCCGGGCGATGGGGCGGCGGACAATGGGCGGGCGAAGCGCTACGTCGCGAAATACACGATCAACCCGGCCATCGCGCACGGAATGGCGGAGGAGGTCGGCTCCGTTGAGGTCGGCAAGCTCGCGGACCTCGTGCTCTGGTCGCCGGCCTTCTTCGGCGTGAAGCCCGATCTCGTGATCAAGGGCGGCGCCATCGCTCACGCCCTCATGGGCGACCCCAACGCCTCCATCCCGACGCCGCAGCCCGTCCACTACCGCCCCATGTTCGGCAGCCTCGGCGGCGCGCTCGCCGCAACCTGCGTGACGTTCGTGTCAGGGGCGGCGCTCGACGCCGACATCGGCCGCGCGCTCGGGCTGCGCCGCCGTCTCGCCGCCGTGCGCAACACGCGGGGCGGCATCGGCAAGCGCAGCATGATGCACAACTCGGCGACACCGCACATCGAGGTGGATCCGGAGACCTACGAGGTGCGGGCGGACGGCGAACTGCTCACCTGCGAGCCGGCGCGCGTGCTGCCAATGGCGCAGCGGTATTTCTTGTTTTGATGCGCGCGAGCCACGTCCTGCCCGCGGGCACCTGGGACGAGGCGGCGGCGGACCGCGTCGTGCTCGACTTCGACGGCCGGCACCGGCGCCGGGCGATGCTTCGGACCGAGGACGGGCACGAGCTGCTGCTCGATCTCCTTGCTGCCACCAGGCTGCGCGACGGGGACGGGCTGTGCCTCGACGAGGGGGGCGTGATCCGGGTCGTCGCCCGGCCCGAGCCGGTGCTGGATATCCACGGCGCGGACGCTGTGGCGCTGGTGCGCATCGCCTGGCACCTCGGCAATCGGCACCTTCCCGTGCAACTCCTGGATGCCGGGCTCCGCATCCGCGCGGACCACGTGATCGCTGAGATGGTCACGGGCCTTGGTGGCACGGTGGAGGCGGGCGAGGCGCCGTTCGACCCGGAGCCGGGGGCGTATGCAGGGGAGCGTAGGCATCACCACCATGGCAACGATCATTAGCGCCCGCGTCCTCTCCGCTTGCCCTGCCGGTGCCAAGCAGGGGCACGACGGTTGAGAGAACACCGATAAGACTTCCGGCACTCCGGCCGGTAATCTTCCGCCAGAGCCGGCCTCGACGCCAATGCTCGCATCCCGGCCTGTGCCGATGCAGGTCTTGCGCAAGAGCGAGGACCTGACGACCGCTGGCCCGCTCCGCAAGGGTTGAACACGGCAAGCGACCTTCGCGGTCAGCCACCTGCACCGCCAACCCCAAGCGCATTGGGACGCCCTCAGCCTATCTCTATGAGTGGCGCGGGCAGCGCCCCATCTCCGCCGGCGAGGCCCGTGCCGCAGATGCAGACCTTCACACGGGTGATGGCAAACGATAGCGGAAAGCATCTTTCTCCTAAGAAGGAGCGATAGTTACGATACGGCGTTTCGAGCTACTTGCGGGTCTTGGAGGCCGGTAGCATCGCTTGCCCGCGCGATCTGCGGATGGAAGTGTCCCTCTGATCGGCGTCGCTCCTAGGCCTGCTCACCTGGCTCGCGGCTGCCTTCCTGTCCGCCGCCTTTGCCTAGAGCCGCGGCGTCGAATGGGCCGTTGGCGTCCCTGTCTCTAACCGTAACCTGCTTCGTCCTGGCCAGGGAGCAGCAGGCCGTAGTTGCGCATGAGAATGCGGATATTGTGCAGCACGGGGTCAGGACAGGTGCCTCGCTCGGCGCACGCGATCAGCTGCTCAAGCGCCTCGACCAGCGCAGGCCGGCTCTCCTGGAGCACGGGAGGCGGGGTGACCATCGATCCGTCGGACATGCACCCAAAATGCAGCAACGTTTGGAACAATTCAAGAACACGTCTCGGCCATCGCAACTGACGCCTCGTCCACGGCCGCCCGACGGCGATGCAAGCGTCTGGGCGGCAGCAGGATCACGTTAACGAGGCTTGCCGCAGCCCTTCGCCCGCTGGTTCTCTTCGCCTGCTGCGGCGTTGATGGCTGCGGACCCGACCTGAGACGAACGGAGGAGCTGCCCGTGGTGACCACCCTACCTTTCGATGCCTCGCTCCTGGATAGGCTTCTGGACAAGGCTGGCATCGACGTGCTGCTGGCGACCTCTAAGCACAACACCCAATACCTGCTCGGCGGCGGCTACCGATTCTTCTTCTTCGATGCCATGGACGCGATCGGGCAGAGCCGCTATCTGCCGGTCGTCGCCTACCCGCGCGGCGGGGCGGAGCGCGCCGCCTACGTCGGCCATCCGATGGAGACGTATGAGCAGGAACTGGGCCGATTCTGGCCGCCGAACCTGCTGCTGAAGGGGCGCAGCTCCCGCGAGTCGGCGGCGCTCGCGGCCGAGCACGTGGCGCGTCTCGGCCTCGGCGCTGGGCGGATCGGGGTGGAGATGGCCTTCCTGCCGGCAGACGCGCTCGACGCGCTGCGCGGCGCCCTGCCCGCGGCGACGTTCGTGGACGCGCTCGTGCCCCTAGAGCGGCTGCGCGCCCGCAAGCGGCCGGACGAGCTCCGCCTGCTGCGCGAGGCCTCGGAACGGGTGATCGCCGCCATGCTCGCCGTGATCGAGGGGCACGGGCCGGGTACCACGAAGCACCAACTCGTGGACGCACTTCGGCGCGAGGAGATCTCGCGCGGCCTGACCTTCGATTACTGCCTGATCACCGCTGGCCGCAGCCTCAACCGCGCGCCCTCCGACCAGCGCTGGGGGGTAGGCGACATCCTGTCGCTCAACTCCGGCGGCAACTACGAGGGCTACATCGGCGACGTCTGCCGCATGGCGGTGCTGGGCGAGCCAGACGCCGAGCTGGAAGATCTGCTCGCCGAGGTGGACGCGATCCAAGGCGCGGCCATGGCGCCGGTGCGGGCCGGCGCGCTAGGGAGGCAGGTCTATGACGGGGCTGACGCAGCGCTCGCCGCCGCGCCGAACCGCGCGCGCATCCAGTTCCTGGCACACGGCATGGGGCTGGTCAGCCACGAGGCGCCGCATCTGACCGGAACGGGGCCTGTGCCCTACCCGGCTACCGACGCGGAGCGGCCGTTGCAGACTGGCATGGTGCTCTCGATCGAGACCACGCTGCAGCACCCGCGGCGCGGCTTCATCAAGCTCGAGGATACGATCGCCGTGACCGAGGACGGCTACGAGATGCTGGGCGTCGAAGGCCGCGGCTGGAATCACGGAGCCTGAATGACTCTCCTGGGGCGCCGCTTCAGGGCAGCTGCCACGGCATTAGCGCTCGCCGTGCTCGTCGCTGCGGCGTCGCCAACGGCTGGCGCGGATGCGAGCGAGGTCTGCCGCTTCGAGGGGACCACCAGTCACGCCGGGCGCGTCGGAGTCACGGCCGTGGTGGCGACGGCAGCGGACGGGCAGACCGTGGTGGACGTGGCCTTGAGCCTGCGCGCCAGCGTGTGGTGGGTCTTCGACGTCCAGTATCTCACCGAGGAGGTCAGCACGTGGCGGGACGGCGCGCTGCTCGGCGTCGCGGTTAACAACCGCACCCTCACCGACGGCCGCGTGGTGCGGCAGCAATGGGATGTGTTCAACCAGGGCGCCGCGGGACTGCAAGGGTGGCGCGTGCAGGCGAAGACGCTGGCCGAGTTCCGGCAGAAGCACCCCGGCTTCGTCCGGCACTGGGCTCCCGCGTCGTTCGGGGGCGCTTGGCTGCGAGACTACGCCGCGGCCGGTCCGGAGCGCCGGCCCGACCTCGACCTACGCCGCGACGCGACGCCGCCGGGCCTCTGGCCAGGCCTGCGCACGCCGCTGGCGCTGGCGTTCTACTGGGCGCGCTGGCTGCCGACCGCCGGGGAGGCCGTGCCCGTGTTCCTGCCGGGCTTCAAGCGTGACGCCCGCGCAGACCTCGCCGTCGCACCGGCCGTCGCATCGGCCGTCGCGCCGCCCACCGGTGCGTGGCAGCTCTGGCGGGCGTGGCTGCGCCATCCTGCGCTCGGCACGAGTACCCCGTCCGAGGCCGACGCGTGGGTCTCGCCGGACCGGCATCTCCTGGCGCTGGCCTTCGACGTGCACGCCCGGCAAGGGGCCGCACGCGGCGTGATCCGCGCGCTCGGATGCCAGGGCAGGCCGTTCACGCCCGGCTAGACGCCTGCCGAACGCGTCGGCTCGTGTGCTAGGCTGCGCGCCATGTGGGTGCGCAGCAGAGCGCAGAGCGCCGCTCGACCTGGGCCTTGCCGGGCGATGCGGCCGGAGTGAATGGAATGGATATCAACGACCTCGCCCGGATGATCGCGCAGGGACGCGGTGCCGAGCCCGCCGACCTCGCCATCAAGGGCGCTCGCCTGCTCGACCTCACCACCGGCGCCCTGGTCGAGACCGACATCGCGATCTGCCGCGACCGCATCGTCGGCACCTACGGCGCGTATCGGGGCGTGCGCGAGATCGACGCGCACGGCCTGGTCGCGGTGCCAGGCTTCATTGACACGCACTGCCATGTCGAATTGTCGCTCGTCACCCCGGAGGAGTTCGACCGCTGCGTCCTCGCGCACGGCGTCACCACGGCGATCTGCGACCCGCACGAGATCGCCAACGTCCTCGGCGCCGAAGGCGTGCACTACGTCTTGGAGAGCGCCACGCAGATGGCGCTGGACCTGCGCGTCCAGGTCTCGAGCTGCGTGCCGGCGACCCACCTGGAGACCGCGGGCGCGCGGCTCGATGCCGCCGACCTTGCCGCCTTCATCGGGCACGAGAAGGTTATCGGCCTCGCCGAGTTCATGAACTTCCCAGGGGTGCTCCGCTGCGACCCAACCTGCCTGGAGAAGCTGCTGCTATTCCAGGGCGGCCACATTGATGGGCATGCCCCGCTCCTGCGCGGCCTTGACCTCAACGGCTACCTGGCCGCGACGATCCGTACCGACCACGAATGCACGACGGCGACCGAGGCGCGCGAGAAGCTCGCGAAGGGCATGACCGTGCTGATCCGGGAAGGCTCGATCTGCAAGGACCTTCACGCGCTGGCAGAGATCATCTCGGTCGAGACCTCGCCCTACATCGCCTTCTGCACCGATGACCGCAACCCGCTCGACATCGCGGAGGAGGGCCACCTCGACTTCATGATCCGCACCGCGATCGCGCTCGGCGCCCCGCCGCTCGCGGCCTACCGCGCGGCGACGATCTCGGCCGCCAACGCATTCGGCCTGAAGGATCGCGGCATGATCGCGCCGGGCCGCCGTGCGGACATCGTGTTGATCGACGGACTCGCGACGTGCAACGTACAAACGGTGATCTCGGCGGGGCGGCTTGTGGACGATGCCCTGTTCGCGTCGCGTAAGCGGGTCGTCCCCGTCGGCCTCGCTTCGATGAACGCACCCCCGGTGACCGCCTCGCACTTCCGCGCTGCAGGGTCCGGACCGGGCACGCCGGTGATCGGCATCGTGCCGGGTAAGATCCTCACCGAGCACCTGACGCTCGATCTGCCCTACATGGACGGCGTCCGGCAGATCGACCTCGACCAGGACGTGGTTAAGGTCGCGGTTGTGGAGCGGCATGGCATCAACGGCAATGTCGGCGTCGGCTTCGTCCACGGCTTCAACCTGCGGCGCGGCGCCATCGCTTCCTCGGTCGGGCACGACAGCCACAACGTCACCGTCGTCGGCGCGGACGACGCCGACATGGCGCTCGCCGTCAACCGGCTCGGCGAGATCGGGGGCGGCTTCGCCGTGGCCGAGGGCGGCCGGGTGCTGGCGGAGGTGGCGCTGCCTGTTGCCGGGCTGATGAGCCTGCGGCCGTTCGAGGAGGTGCGCGAGGCGCTGATCCCTCTCCGCGCGGCGGCGAAGGGGCTCGGCGTCACCCTGGCCGAGCCGTTCCTGCAGGTCGCGTTCCTGCCGCTGCCGGTGGTCCCGCATCTCAAGATCACGGATCGCGGCATGGTTGATGTGGACCGCTTCGCGCTGATCGAGGGGTGACGGGGCGCCCTCACCCGACGCTGCGGACCGCACCGATGCGCTGGACGGTCGCCGTCGTCGAGAAGCCCGGCAGCAGCTCCGCGAGCATGATCCGCCCGTCCCAGCTCTGCACCAGCTCCGCGCCGACGACCTCGTCGAGCCGGTAGTCCGAGCCCTTGACCAGGAGGTCCGGGCGGAGCGCGCGCAAGGTCTCCTCCGGCGTGTCCTCGCCGAAGATCACCACGAGATCCACGGCGGCCAGCGACGCGAGCACGGCGGCGCGGGCCGCTTCGGGCTGAACTGGGCGGGAGGTTCCCTTGAGGCGGCTCACGCTCGCGTCCGAGTTCAAGCCGACCACGAGCCGGTCGCACGCGCCGCGCGCCTGCTCCAGCAGATGCACGTGGCCAGGGTGCAGCAGGTCAAAGCACCCGTTGGTGAAGCCGACGCGCCAGCCTTTTCGGCGCCAGCGCTCCATCTGCTCGGCCGCGTGCTCCAAGGTCACGATCTTGCGCAGCGCGCTGGCCTGGGGCGAGAGCGCCGCGAGCAGGTCCGCCTCGCGCGCGACGGCGGTGCCGATCTTGCCGACGACGATGCCGGCCGCGATGTTGGCGAGCCGCACGGCGATCCGCATCTCAAGCCCGGCCGCCATCCCGGCGGCGAGCGTGGCGGCCACCGTATCCCCCGCGCCCGACACGTCGAACACCTCCGCCGCCTCGGCCGGGAAGTGCTGGGCGCCGTCCCCGTCCACGAGCGTCATGCCGTCCTCGGCGCGGGTGACGAGCAGGGCCCCGAACTCATAGCGCTCGCGCAGCACCGAGGCCGCCGCGACGAGCGAGGCCTCGTCGTTCACGGGCATCCCGGTTGCTTCGGCCAGCTCCCGGCGGTTGGGCGTGACCACGTCGGCGCCGCGGTAGCAGGCGTAGTCCACGCCCTTAGGGTCTACGATGATCCGCCGCCCCGCCGCGTGGGCCGCGGCGATGAGCCAGGCGGAGGTCTCGCCGGCGAGCACGCCCTTGCGGTAGTCGGAGAGCACGACCAGGGAGGTGGCCGCCATGGCGTCGCGCGCGATCTTCTGCAAGCGGTCGGCGAGCTTGGGGTGAATCGGGTCGGTCTCCTCGCGGTCGGTGCGGAGAAGCTGCTGGCCGCCGCTCACGAAGCGCGTCTTGAGCGTGGTCGCCCGCCCGCCCTGGACGAGGAGCCAAGGCTCGACGCCGGGCTGGCCGCCGATGAGGCCGGTAAGGTCGGAGCCTGCCTGGTCGTCGCCGACCACGCTGATGAAGGCGACGGCCGCCCCAAGCGCGGTCAGGTTGCGGACCACGTTCCCGGCGCCGCCGGGCACGGCGACCTCGCGCTCGACGTTGAGGATGGGGATGGGCGCCTCCGGCGAGACGCGCTCGACCGTTCCGTAAACGTAGCGGTCCAGCATGGCGTCGCCGACGACGAGCAGGCTCGTTCGCCCGAGGCGCCGGACGGCGTCGGCGAGGCTCTCCACATTCTGAGGGGCGTTGGGCTCCATGGAGGAGGGCTAGCGTCCCCGCAGGCCGCTGGCAAGCGGGAGTGGAGGCTTGGTCATGGCTGAGGTACGTCGCCGGGTCGCAGCAGTGCGGCTCGTGACCAAATGCCTCTCTATTGAGACCGACGTAAACGGCACCTTGTGATTGCCCCGTGCTCTCGGTTCAGGCGAACATTGCCTGTGGCAGTTCACCTTACACCGAGTGCAACGAATGACGAACCAGATCATCACGACTGATACCACATGGACGTCCGGCAGCATCCATGTTCTGACCGATCCTGTTCAGATCGCTTATGGCGCAACGCTAACGATCCAACCTGGCGCAGTAGTTCGAGGCGGCACAATTCAAGTGTTCGGCTCGCTGGATACAGAAGGAACATCGGACAGCAACGTGCTGCTGGATGGTGTTGATGTCGAGCTTGCGGGCACGAACACCCAGAATGCTACAATTTCTATGAACAATACCATCATGCGAGGTGGAGAGTTCATGCCGGCAACTGGGAATGCTGTTTATGGCTCCTACAATGTTTCGAATAGCCGCTTTGAGGACGTAAGCGGCTTCTATCTCTGGTATCCAACGGCAAACTCGACATTCGAGCACAACATTTTCCACAATAGCGAAGGATTAAGCACGGGTCTTAATGGTGTAACACTCACGGTGAACAACAGTACATTCGCAGGATGGTTAACTACCGCTCAGGGCATTAAAGCCGCAATCGAGAACTGGGCCAGCTATGGCTCCGGGCAGGTTACCGCTGAACACGACGATTTCCTTGATAGCGGTAGGATTGCGTTGGAACTTGATCCAGATTATTCATCCGCGAAGCTGGCCGCAGTATCAGACTATTTCGGCACAAGTGACGCGGCGACTATTGCTTCGATGATATACGATCAGAGTAAAGATCTACAGACTGCGGGGCTGATTGCGAACACTGCGCCGGAGACGTCACCCGATCCCGCAGCATGGAACCTCGTCAGTTCGTTGGAGAACACTGCGGCCGTGCCAATCACGGCAGGGAATACCGTGTACTACGGCTCCTCAAGCACTTATTGGGCGGTTCCACCCTACCCGAGCCCGGGCAACAGCGCGTCACCGCCCAGTGTCGCCACACTTGCACATACGCTTCTCGCCGACGTGCAATACAGCGTGCAGCCTGACGGCTCAGTTTTGCTCACCGGCCCGTTCGGCACAGATACGCTCGTCGCATTCGACAAAATTGACCTCACGAACGCCACTATCACAATCAGCGCTTCCGGCTCCTCGACTGCTACTCTAAAGCCGGGCTGCACCGATACTGGTGCGCATGTCAACTGGAAGGATCAGACTACGGGACTAACAAGCAGCACCAGTCTTGCCTTTTCCTCAAATAGCGGTCCCAGTTACTTGGACTGGCAGTATCTTTCACCTAGTAATGATACGACGTCGATCAGCACCCAGGCTGATAACGTGTTCATCCGGGGTGGGTCGAGCTGGTGCTGCGGCTGCAGCGGCCCGCGAAGACCTCGCGCACCTCATCCAAGCCGCCGTCCACGGACCGCAAGGAGCGACGTGAGCAAGCCCGCCCCGGAGGTGCCAAGCCCGGGCATGAGGGCCACAGCCGGACGCTCAGCACGGACCCGGACTGTGTCGTCGATCACGTCCCGCAGCAGTGCCCGTGCTGCCACCTGGCGCTCTCGCCCAACTTGTCGAGTGAGGCGGTGAGCGTACACGAGCGGATCGAGCTGCCGCAGATCAGGCCGGTCATCGAGCATCACCGTCGCTTGGCGGTGCAGTGCCCGGGCTGCGGGGCACGGGTCGTGGCCGCACCGCCGCCTACCGCGACCGGCACGCCGTTCGGCCCGCGCCTGCATGCGATGGCAACGTACCTCAAGACCTTCCAGAGCCTGTCCTACGAGCGGCTGCAAGCCACGCTCGCCGACTTGTTCGGCGTGCCTGTGAGCCAGGGCGGCCTGATGAATATGCTGCGCCGCGCCCAGGGCTGCTTCCAAGCCGGACGCGCGCAGGCCGTCGCGGTGCTGCGTCAGGCCGAGGTGGTGGCTTCCGACGAGACCGGGGTCAGGATCGAGGGCAGCACCGGCTACCACTGGGTATTCCGGTGCACGGCGGCGGTGGTGCATCACGCCGCGTCGACGCGCGCCGCCGCCGTCGTGCACGCGATGATGGACGGCCACCAGCCCGCGGTCTGGCTGTCGGATCGCTACTCCGCCCAGCAAGGGCACGGCTTGGCCCAGCAGACGTGTCTCGCGCACCTGGCCCGCGACGTCGCTTACGCGCTGGAGGCGAGCGACGACCGGTGCCGTTCCGGCTCAAGCTTTGGCTTGCCTCGGCTTTCGAGCTGGCGGACAGCGTCTCGGAGCTAGCCGCCTCCACGGTTGCTGCCAAGCGACGCGCCCTGGAGCGCAGGCTGAATGCGATCCTCACCGCGCCGACGACGTGCGAGCTGGCCGCCGCGCTCCAGGCCAAGGTGCGCCGAGCACGGGACCAGCTCCTGACCTTTGCCGCCTGGCCCGGCCAGGTCGCGGCCACCAACAACGCGTGCGAGCGCCACCTGCGGCCTGCGGTGATCCAGCGCAAGGTGACCAACGGTTACCGGGCGATGTGGGCGGCCGAGGGTGAGGCCGACATCCGCACCGTGGTCGACACGGCCCGGCTCAAACCGGACACCAGCGTTTTCGACACCATCCTGCAAACCGTCACAGCCTGACCGCAACGCCCGAAAGGGGGTGGGTAATTACGGCAGCGGGATGGATGCGATCCAAGTCAGCGGTGGCACAAACGTCCTTGATGGGGGCAAGGGTAGCAACTTCCTTGTGGGCGCATCAGGGACCGACAGCGGATCGGACACGTTCTTTACCGACGGACGCGGTTCAGGCGTTGTATGGAATACGCTGGTCAACTTTCATGCGGGGGACTCGGCAACTCTTTGGGGCTTTGTGCCGAGCGTGAGGTACGTGGCGTTGGGACGGCGTGGCAGGCGCTGCCGGCTATACGGGCGCAACGGTGCGAGCTGACATGGATGGCAGCGGGACCGTAGACGCGAGCGTGACATTCGCAGGCATGACGATGGCGCAAGCTCAGCAGCTGCAGGTCTCGACCGGAACGGTAGGTGGGGTGCCCTATCTGTACTTCCACAACTCCGGGGCGACGTGACATCCGTGGTAGCCGTGAGCCAACGTGTCATGCTTGCAGGAACCCGACCTGGTCGCCTTCCAGCACGGCGCAGGTCAGCTTGCCGCCGCGCACGGCGCCTGTATCCACGCCGATGCGGTTCGCGCGCAGCTCGGGCGAAGCGGTCGGCGTATGGCCGTGGACGGCGACGAGCGCGGGGGACTCGGGCAGCAGCGGCCCGTCCCAATCGAGGAAGCCCCACCGGATCCACAGCAGGTCGTGCCGGCTCTGCTCGGCCAGCGGAACCTCGGGTCGCACGCCCGCGTGGACGAAGAGGTAGCCGTCGAGAACGTGATAGGTCTGAAGGTCGCGCATAAAGGCGAGGTGCTCCATGGGGAAGTGCGCCGGCCACTCCTGCCGGGGCGTGTTTGGCCGCACGCCCCAGCTCTCCAAGGACGCGTCGCCGCCGTTGCTAAGCCAGTCCCGCGCGTCCTCGGCGTCGTTCAAGGCGAGCGCGCGTAGCATCATCCATTCGTGGTTGCCCATGAGATTGATCATCGGCACTCCGCGCAGCGGCGAGCCTAGGGTCAGCCGGGCGATGACGCGGGCGGAATCGGGTCCGCGATCCACGAAGTCGCCCAAGTGGATCAGGCAGGGTTCTGAACAAGGATGCTCGGCGAGGTGCCGGGCGATGAGGCCGTGCAGGTCGAAGAGACGGTCGGCGCAGCCGTGCACGTCGCCGACCGCATAGACCCGCCGGCCCGGCGCGAGATGGCTTGGCGCTAACTGCTGGTTAATCATGGCGGCGTAGATAGCGCGTAGAGCGGCTTAGTGGCAGCACGATATGCAGACGGCGCGACAGGAGGTCGTGAGAGAGCGCGGGACAGTTTACCTGCTTCCCGTAGGCGCACGGGCCAAGGAGGCGTCCGCCTGCGCCGCGGTCCACGCCGTTGCCGAACGGATGCTGCTCGATGCGGCCCGGCGCGCGCAGCGGCGCGGGGCGAAGGCGGAAGCCCTCGTGCTGCGCCTATCGCAGCTTCCACCACCGGGAGCGAGGCCGCACCATCGAAGGATCGCGCGATCGCTGCTGGACGAGGCGGCCTTGCGGCACGGCGGCCAGGTCTTCGCGCTCCGAAACCTGGACCTCGTCCTGCTCGGTCCAGAGGTGAGAGCGAGCCGCACCTTGCTGGCCCGCCTGTTCGGCGATGGGGGCGGCGTCGTTCAGCTGCTCGCGCCGGATGGGGCGCTCCTGGCCTACGCGCAGGAGCGCGCAGCCGAGGACCTCCCCTCGCCCATCTCCCCGCAGGAGCCCGCGCCACTGCCGCCGCTCGGCGCGGCCGAGACGATGCTGCAAGGCACGACGCCGGGCGAGTTGCTGCAAGGGCAGGTGGCTGCCGAACTGCTGCCGGGCGGTGCTTTGCGGCCGCTGTTCCGGGAGGCGATCCCGAACTTAGCCGCCCTCGCTGCCAGGCTGCCGGGAGTCGGAGGGCCGGGCGCCGAGACAAGGGATCCCTTCCGCGACCTCGCGGTGCAGCTCGACGCTCGAACGCTCGCCGTCGCCTGCGCGGATTTCGCGCGAGGCGGTCCACTCGCGGGCGGCAGGCTTGGCCCGGCGCTCCATCTCAACCTCACCCTGTCGGCCGTGCTCACTCGAGGCTTCACTCGCTTCACCGAGGCCGTGCGCGCATGTGGAGGACGGGCCGGAATTCGAGATCTCGCTGGTGGAGGCATGTGCCGATCCGCCAGCGTTCGAGCGGGCGCGAGGACTGATCCGCTCTGCCGGGTTCACGCTCGCCCTCGACGGCGTCGGGCATCAGGCGCTCCGCATCACCCATCTGGGCCGCCTCAGGGCCGAGCTGGTGAAGCTCGAATGGTCGTACGGTCTCGCGTCGGCAGGACCAGAGGTGGAAGCGGCGCTGGCCGAGATCGGGCCGTCGCGCGTGGTGCTCGACCGGGCTGACAGCGAGGCGGCCCTGCGCTGGGGGTATGCGCGCCGGGTGCGGCGCTTCCAGGGCCGGCACATGGACGCGATGCTAGCCGCAGCTCGGCTCGGCGCCTGCCCCTTCGCCTCGGGATGCACGCTGCGCCTGTGCGCTGAGCGCGGCTCGGTGGCGGACGAGGCAGGCCGGGCAGGCTGCGCGAATACCCCGCTGCTGGACGCTGCCGCGTGACTCCGGGCCTCGACAGCCTCGTCTCGCTCGTGCGCGACACCCAGAGCGCGAGCGTGGAGCGGCAGGCACTCCTGATCCGGCTCGACCGTCTGCCGCCGCCGCTTCGGCATCCGCGCCACCAGCGCCTCGCGCGCGCCGCCCTCGACCCTTTGCTCGACGCCGATTGCGGCCGGCTGCACGAGCTGCCGGCGGGACGCATCGCCGTGTCGTGGCGCGGCGAGGCCGCGGTCAATCTCGGCCGCGTGATGGCGGCGCTCGGACACTTGCTGCTCGACGGGCCGGCTGAGACCCCCTCGCTCGGCACGCTCGCTAAGGTGTTTCAGCTCCCGCAGGATGGGCCAGAGCTGCTCAAAGCCGCACGGGAGGGGGCTGACCTCAGGGAGCCGACTCACCCGATTTCTAGCCGGCCAGAAGCCGAGGCCGCGCCGCTCGATGCCGCGGCGCTCGCCCACGTCGAGGCCGCTCTCGTGCAGGCCGACGTCGAGCGCTTCGCCCGGCGCCGCCCGGTCTGTGCCGTCGAAACCAGCGGCCTCGCCCTCGCCTGGGAGGAACGCCTCCTGGATCTGGGCGAGATCGCGGCGGCGTTGGCGCCGGGCCGCTCGCTCACGGCCGATCCATGGCTGTTCCGGCGGCTCGCCCGCACGCTCGACCGGCGCGTGCTCGCGCTGCTCGCCACACCCGGCCTCCTCGACCAGGCACACCCATTCAGCCTGCGACTCGGGGCGGAGAGCCTGGTCTCGCGTGAGCTCCTTCGCTTCGACGGGGGCCTGCCGCGGCGGCTGCGGGGGCAAGTCATCGTCAGCGTCACGGCGGCGGACGTGCTGTCCGACCCGGCAGGCTTCGCCTTCGCCCGCGACTTCGTCCGCGCACGCGGCTACCGGGTGCTGCTGCGCGGCGTCGAGGCGATGCTGCTGCAGGTCCTGGCGCTGCCGCGGCTGGAGCTGGATTTCGTCCAGGTTGCCTGGTCCTCCGCTGTCGCGGATCGCTTGCCGGAGATGGGCGGCGCGCGGCTGGTACTCGGTAACGTGGACGAGGGAGCGGCTCTCGACTGGGCGCGAGCGCATGGCATTCCCTTCGTCGAGGGCCGCGCCGCGCAGCCGACGGCCTGAGCGTCCGTCACCGAACTGTGCCCTTGGCGGACGGCATGGTGCGGCGTAATGCCGTGCCATGGATGCGATTGAGGTGGGGGACTCTCCAAGCGCTACGGCACAACGCTCGCGGTGGACGACATCGGCTTCACCGTCCCCTTCGGCGCAACGCTCGGCCTACTCGGCGGCAACGGCGCAGGCAAGACCACAACCATCGCCATGCTGCTCGGCCTCCTGATCCCGAGCGCGGGCACGATCCGCGTTCTCGGCCACGACATGGCGCGGGACCGCTTCGCGGCGCTGGCGCGGATGAATTTCAGCTCGCCCTACGTCGCGCTCCCGGCGCGGCTCACCGTCGCCGAGAACCTGCGGGTTTACGGGCACCTCTACGGTGTTCCGCGGCTGGAACGGCGAATCCGGGACCTGTCCGACGAGCTGGACCTCGGCGCCCTGCTGGACCGGCCGGCCGGAGCGCTGTCCGCCGGGCAGAAGACGCGCGTGGCGCTGGCCAAGAGCCTGATTAACCGTCCCAGCGTGCTCCTGCTCGATGAGCCGACCGCGAGCCTCGACCCGGACACCGGCGACACGGTGCGGTCCTGGCTCGAACGCTACCGCGCCGAAAGCGGGTGCACGATCCTGCTGGCGTCGCACAACATGGCGGAGGTGGAAAGGCTGTGCGGCCACGTGCTCATCCTCAAGCAGGGGCGCGTCGTCACCGAGGGAGCGCCGGACGCGCTGCTCGCCCGGTTCGGGCGAGCTGACCTGGAAGAGGTGTTCCTCGACATCGCGCGCAACCGCAGACTGGAGGCTGTGGCATGAGGGGAGGCAGCCTGCGCCGCATCTGGGGCCTGCTCTACCGGCATCTTGCCCTCTATCGCCGCTCATGGCCGCGCGTGCTGGAGCTCGCCTATTGGCCGACGCTGCAGATGTGCATTTGGGGCTTCACGAGCAGCTTCTTCATGATGCGCGGCGGCGGGGCGGTGGGGAGCGGCATGGTTGCAGCGGGCGCGCTGCTCGGCGGCGTGCTGCTCTGGGAGGTGGCGCTGCGCAGCCAGATGGGCGTCTCGGTCACGTTCCTGGAGGAGATCTGGTCGCGCAACCTGGGACACGTCTTCGTCAGCCCGGTGCGACCCTGGGAGATGCTGGCGGCGATGTTCAGCATGTCGGTGCTGCGGATGCTGGCGGGCGTGGCGCCCGCGGCGCTGCTCGCCTACCTACTCTACGCCTTCAACGTGTTCCGGCTCGGCCCGGCGCTGGTGGTGTTCATGGCGTGCCTCATGATGATGGGCTGGGCCGTGGCACTCGGCGTCGTGAGCCTGATCCTGCGGCACGGGCTGGGCGCCGAGGCACTGGCCTGGGCGCTCCTATTCGGTCTCGCGCCGCTCTCGGCGGTATTCTATCCCGTCTCCGTGCTGCCCGCCTGGCTGCGGCCTGTCGCGCTCGCGCTGCCGTCCACGCACGTCTTCGAGGGGATGCGGGCGGCGCTGCGCGGTACCGTGAGCTGGCACCACCTCGCGTGGGCCGCGGGGCTGGATGCCATTTGGCTGGCGCTCGGGGTGCTGCTCTTCGCCGGACAGTTCCGCGCCGCCCGCATCCGCGGCGCGCTCGTGAGCGTGGGGGAGTAGTGACTGTAGAACTCTGGCTGGTGCGCCACGCGATCGTGGCCGAGAATGAGCGGCTCAAGCTCTACGGCGTGCGGGACGTTCCGCTCTGCCCCGACAGCCTCGTGGCCCAGGCGCAGCAGTATGAGGCGCTCGCGCGCGCCCTGCCACGGCCCGCCCGCTGGCTGTGCACGCCCCTCTCACGCACGCGGCGGACAGCCGAGCGCGTCTTCGCGGCGGGCTACCCGGCGCAGCCGCTCCACGTCGAGCCGGGCCTCCTGGAGCAGGACCTCGGCGACTGGGCTGGCCTCGCACACGCCGCGCTCCCGCCGCTACTCGCCGCCCCTGCTCACCCGTTCTGGCCACTCGCCGCGGACGAGGAGCCGCCGGGCGGCGAGAGCTTCGAGGCCGTGCTCGCGCGGGTCGGCCCGACCGTCGAGCGGATCGCGGCGGAGGCGGACGGGCAGGCCGTCGTCGCCGTCTGCCACGGCGGCACCATCCGCGCCGCCGTCGCGTTCGCCATGGGCGTGGACGCGCGCGCGGCGCTGCATCTCTCCGTCCAGAACCTCTCGCTCACCCGGATCGAGCGGGAACCGGACGGCTGGCGCGTCGGCTGCGTGAACGAGTTGCTGGGGTTCTAGTCCGACCGCCGACACGGTATGCTAGGGGTGCTCCAGGAGGAAGATCCCCATGCGCCGCATCCTGCTCGCTGCCGCAGCCGTCATCGCCGCCTGGACATGCGTGCCGCGCGCCGCCAGCGCGCAGGAAGAGCAGCAGGAAGTGGTGGACCGCGCGACCCTCACTGTCCAGGACATGGTGAACAACCGCGACGGCAAGCAGGCCCAGGCCGTGCTCAGGAGCGCCCGCGCCGTGCTGGTCTGCCCGCAGGTGTTCCAGGCCGGGTTCCTCATCGCAGGCTCCGGCGGCGACTGCGTCCTGATCGCGCGCGACGGGGGCGGCGGGTGGTCGTTCCCGGCGTTCTACGGCATCGCGGGCGGCAGCGTCGGTTTTCAGGCCGGGGTGCGCGACGCGGAGGTCATGCTGATGATCATGAACAACAAGGCACTCAGCGCGATCATGGACAACCAGTTCAAGCTGGGAGCCGACGCGTCCGTGACCTTCGTCAACCTCGGCGGGGGCATCGAGGGCGCGACGACCGCCGCGCTGAACGCCGACATCGTGGGCTTCACCCGCGCGCGTGGCCTGTTCGCCGGCATCTCGCTCGGCGGCAGCCTGCTCAGCTCGCGCACGGGATGGAACCAGGCGTATTACGGGCGGCCGCTCGCAGCGCGGCAGATCGTCGTCCAGATGGACGCGAGCAACCCGGCGGCGGATCCGCTGCGTGAGGTGCTGACGCGCTACGGCGCCCGGCAGGCGTCCGTCTCGGCCGCGCCGCCGCCTCCGTATGGCGCCCCGCAGCAGTATGGCGCCCCACAGCAATACGCGGCGCCCCCGCCCGCCCCGCCTAGTGCGCCGCAGCCTCTCGCGCCCGTGCAGCAGGCCCCCCTGCCTCCGCCCAGCGCCCAGCGTTGATCGCGTGGCTGATCCGCCGCCGTTCTGGAAGACGACTCCACTCGCTGCCATGACCGACGAGCAGTGGGAGTTGCTCTGCGACGGCTGCGGCCGCTGCTGCATGCACAAGCTGCGCGACGAGGACACCAACGAGCTCGCCTTCACCAACGTCGCGTGCCGTCTGCTCGATCTGCATACCTGCCAGTGCACCCGCTACGCCGAGCGCCAGCAGCACGTGCCGGACTGCGTCTCGCTCCGCCCGGCGGATCTCGCGAGCATCGACTGGCTGCCGCCGAGTTGCGCCTACCGTCTCGTCGCCGAAGGCCGTGACCTGCCAGCATGGCACCCCTTGCGCAGCGGCGACCCGGCGGCGGTGCACCGTTCTGGCGCGAGCGTGCGCGGCCGAGCGGTGAGCGAGGACGCTGCAGGGTCGTTCGAGGATCACATCGTGACGTGGCCCGGCCAGATGCCGAAGCGCAGGAGAGCATAGTGAAGGACGCGATCTACGGGGGCGTGAACGCCGCAGTCCTGACGGCGATGTCGGCGGATCTCGCGGTGGATCTCGACCGGATGGCAGCGCATTGCCGCTGGCTGCTGGGCAACGGCTGCGACGGCCTCGGCATCCTGGGGACGACGGGCGAGGCCAACTCGCTCGGCGTGTTGGAGCGGCTCGCGCTCATGGACGGGCTGGTCGAGCGCGACATTCCCGCGACGAAGCTGCTTCCCGGCGTCGGCACGCCCGCGATCACCGATACGGTGCTCCTCGCCAGGCACGCCGCCGAGCTGGGCTCCCCCGGCGTGCTCGTATTGCCGCCCTTCTTCTACAAGAACCCGAGCGAGGACGGGTTGTTCGCCTTCTTCAGCGAGGTTGTGCAGCGAACGGGCGGCGCGCCCAAGCTCTACCTCTACCATTTCCCGGCGCAGAGCGCCGTACCGATCACGCTCAGCCTTGTCGCGCGGCTGCTGCGAGCGTTTCCCGGCGCGGTGCGCGGCATCAAGGACAGCAGCGGCGATTTCGCGAACACGCGCGCCTACGTGCACCACTTCGCGCAGGACGGCTTCGAGGTCTATTGCGCCGATGACGGGCATCTCCTCCAGCATCTCGCCGCGGGCGGCGCGGGCTGCATCACGGCGGCGAGCAACGTGACGAGCGCGGTCAACGCACGCGTTTACGCCGGGCGCAGCACAGCCGCGGGCGCCGAGGCCCAGGCTGTGCTGACCGCGCTCCGGCGCGCAGTGACGAGCCAGGCCCTGATCCCCGGTCTCAAGGCGCTCGTCGCCCGGCACACAGGCGACGCTGCCTGGCGCCATATACGCCCGCCGCACATGCCCCTGTCCGCCGAGGCGGAAGCCAGTCTGTTCACCGCCTTCGACGCCTGCCGAGCCCCTATGGCGCGGGCGGCATAACCGATCACAGCGCCTCGGCCGTCTCGGCCTCTCGGACGGGCGCACCGCCCTCGGCGAGCAGGATGCCGACCTGCGCGATGAACGCGCCGCGCTGGAACGGCTTGAGCAGCACCTGCGTGTTAGGCGGCAGTGCCTCCCGTTGCGTGACCTCGTCGTAGCCGGTGACGAGCAGGCCGGGCAGGCCGGGCGCGCGCTCCGCAGCGAGCCACAGCAGCTCCGCGCCGGACAGGCCCGGCATGGCATGGTCCGTCACCAGCACGTCCGGGCGCAGGCCGGCACCCAATGCCTCCAGGGCTGCCGAGGCCGAGTCCACGGCGGAGACCGTATGGCCCGCGCGCTCCAGGAACAAAGTCAGCATCCGGCGCACCGGCGCCTCGTCCTCGACGAGCAGTACGTGTCCGCCGCCGCCATCAGGCGCGGGCACCGCGGCTGGCTCGGCTCGAACGATCGGCGTGGGAGGAGCGGGCTCGCTGGGGGGCTCGCTTGGTAGCCAGAGCTCGACCACGGTGCCGCGCCCTGGGGTGCTCGTGATTTGCAGGTCGCCCTTCGACTGCCGGGCGAAGCCGTGGACCATGGCGAGGCCGAGTTCTGATCCCTTGCCGAACGCCTTGGTGGTGAAGAACGGATCGCAGGCGCGGGCGAGCGTCGCCGCATCCATGCCCGCGCCTTCATCCTCGACGCGAACGACCACGTAATCCCCCGGCGCGACGTGAAGACCTTCGGCCTCGCCGGGAAGCGCGTTGCGCGCGACGAGGCGCAGCATACCGCCACGCGGCATCGCGTCGCGCGCGTTGATGGCGAGATTGAGCAGAGCGGTCTGCAACTGATCCGCGTCGGCGAGCGCGTGCCGGGTCTCCGGGTGCACCCCGGTCCCGATCCCGATATGCGGCCCCAGGGTGCGGCGGAGCAGCTCGGCAGCTTCCCCCAGGGTCAGCCCGAGGTCCACAGGGCGCGTGTCCAGCGACTGGCAGCGTGCCGCCGTGAGCAGCCGCGCGGTCAGCGCCGCCCCGCGCCGCGCCGCGCCTTGCGCGAGGCCGAGCTGCGCCGCCGCCTCCGGATCGCCGCCGAGCCTCTCAGCGAGCATCTCAGCGAGCATCTCCAACCCGCCGAGCACGACCTGCAGCAAATTATTGAAGTCATGCGCGATGCCGGCAGTGAGCTGGCCCATCGCCTCCATCTTCTGGGCTTGCCGCTGCTCCGCCTCGGCGCGATTGCGCTCGGTCACGTCCCGTGCGCTGCCGACGAGCAGCGGATCGCCGCCGTCCCGGTCGGGCACGAGGGCGACGATGCCTTGCCACTCGCGCGGCCCTGCCGGGCTGGCCAGCAGCACGTTGAAGCTCGCCGGCCGCCGCTCACGCAAGCATTCCGCATACGTAGCCCGCAATGTCGCCGCCTGATCTGGCGACAGGGTGAAGCCGGCGCGCTGGCCGACGAACTGCGCGGGCGCGAGATCGAAGCCGCTGCAGAGGGCCGGGTTGACCGCCTCATAGCGGAACTCCCCGTCGGCGCCGGCGCGTATCAGGAAAAGCCCGTCCGCCGCATGCTCGAACAGGGCTTTGAACCGCGCTTGCGCCCGGCGCTGGGACCGTTCGGCTCGGCTGCGCCGCTGCAGCTCACGGCGCAGCAGCGCGCCGAGCCCGGCGCCGAGCAGCACCAGGCCGAGCGCCGCGGCACTCGCCACGCGCACCTTGCCCCACCAAGGAGCGTCCACGGCCTCGGGCGAAATGCCGGCAACGAGGATCAGGGGCAGCCCATCGACGCGGCGGAAG
Organism: uncultured Alphaproteobacteria bacterium; assembly: GCA_963848595.1. Taxonomy (GTDB): domain Bacteria; phylum Pseudomonadota; class Alphaproteobacteria; order Acetobacterales; family Acetobacteraceae; genus CAWKEH01. Next base: position 95,617 of record CAWKEH010000011.1, read on the forward strand.
ACGTGGAGACGCCGGACCCCGTCGAGCGGCGAGGCGCCGTCGTAGGTCGTTCCAGCCCCACCTTGGGCAGCCTGCATGAGATGGCTGCCACGCAGGTTGCGGCCGATGGCGCCGGGATTCCAAGGTGCTTGAGCCATCACCGTGCCGTCGTCGCGCACGAGGGTCAGCGTGCTCCGGTCGGTCAAGCGCAGGTGGCCGAACAGGTCGCGCAGGTAGTCCATGTGGACAACGCCGCCGACGACGCCGGCGAACGCCCCGCTCTCATCCACGAGGCGGCGGCTCAGCGGGATGCTGAGCAGGCCCGAGGCTCGGCCAACGATGGGCGTGCCGACATACAGGCCCGAATCCGGACCGCTCTTATGCACGCGGAACTCCTCGCGATCCGCCAGGCTCGTGCCTTCCGGCGCCTCGGAGGCGATCACCGTCCGCCCCTCGCGATCGAGCACGAACATGGATCCCATGTAGCGCGCGGTCGCCACCCGGCGGAGGAGCAAGGCGCGGCGAAGCTCAGGCGGCAGCGCCATGACGCCCGGAAGGTGCAAGCTGTCGGCGACCGACTGCAGCGAGAGATCGTAGGTCTCGATCGTGCGCGCGATATCGCCGTCGAGCGCGGCCAGCAGGTCCTCGGCGCCGGAGATGGCGATGGCGCGCGCGGAGCCGCGCTCCGTCCACAGCATCCAAGCGCCGACCGCGAGCAGCCCGGCAATGAGCAACGCCGTCACGATCGCTCCGAGGCGCAGCAGGCGCCACCGCCATCCGACGACCCAGCGGCCTAGTCCCGTCACGCCCTGCATGGCTCCCCTCCGCGCGGACGGGACCAGCAAACACCAGCAGTCTTACGAAAGAGTTAACGAACGGGTCATCGTGAGCTTGACAGAAGATTTCGATCCGAGAGGCGATGCCCGCCTGCCCGAGGCTTGCCTTTTGCCCAGGGGGCCGCGATCACCGCCCGCGTATGCAGACCTTCCTGACCTACAGTGAAATCCGGGCGCTGGGAGCCCCGATCGTGCGCTTGTTCCACGCAGCCCTCGGCCGCGATCCGGACCCTGCTGACCTGGCTGACTTCGTGGGGCGGCTACGCCAGGGGATGGGGATGCGTGAGCTGGCGCAGCGCTTGGTTGCCATCGAGGAGTTCCGCCGCCTGCACGGCCCGGGCGAGATGGCGGACGAGGCGTTCGCCGCTCGCCTCTGCGCGCGCGTGTTCGCGGACGCCCCAGGCGACGCGGCAAGGGAGCGATCCGCCCTGCTCGCTGCCGCTCTCGGCGCCTCGCGCGCGGAACTGGTCGCGGCGGTCGCCGACTTAGCCCAGGGGCGGGCGTGCATCCCGCTCCTGCCCGGCCTCGCTCCCGGTGCGCCGCCGGACGACCCGATCGCGTATCGCCTGTGGGTCGAGGAATACGACAGCCCCTCCGCTGCGGCGCTCGCCCGCTTGCCGTCCCTCGCCGGCCCTCGCGTCACCGTCGCGATGCTTGCCGGCGACACCAGCGCGGAGGCGGCGCTGCGCACCGCGGACAGCCTGCGGCACCAAGTTTACCCAGACTGGGAGCTGTGCCTGGCCGTCCGGCTGCTCTCCCCGTGGCCACGCGAGGCACTGGCGCGGCTCGTCCGGGAAGATTCACGTATCCGCCTGCTCGACGCAGAGGCGGGCGCTCCGCGCGCGGCCGTGCTTGGCCAGGCACTCGCGGCCGGCACCGGCGCGCTGGCCTGCGTGCTCGCGCCGGGCGACCGGCTCGCGCCCACCGCGCTCTACGAGGCGGTGGCGGAGCTGAAGGCGCACCCGGAAGCGCTGCTGCTCTACACCGACGAGGATGTCCTCGACGGCGACGCCCGGCACGCGCCGCGCTTCAAACCGGCCCTGTCGCCGGACACCATGCTGGTGGGCGACGCCGTCGGCCAGCTCGCCGTATACAGGACGGAGCTGCTGAACTCGGTAGGCGGGCTGCGGCCGGAAGCGGCGCCGCATGAACTTTACGACCTTGCCTTCCGCGCCGTCATGACCGCCGGCCCAGGGCGCGTCCATCATCTCCCGGCCGTGCTGTGCCACCGGGCGTCGGCGACGCCGGACTGGCCGGCACCGGCGAGCATCCCGCCTCGGGACGCGCCCGGCCTCGATGCGATCGAAGCCGGGGCCTGGCCCCGCCCGCGCTTTCAACTACCCGACCCGGCGCCGCTCGTCTCGGTGATCGTGCCGACGCGGGATCGCGCGGATCTGCTCGCCGCCTGCGCCGCGGGCGTGCTGGAACGCACGGCCTACCCAGCCTTGGAGCTGCTGATCGTGGACAACGGCAGCGTGGAGCCGGACGCAATCGAGCTGCTCGCGCGGTTGGAAGAGGACCCGCGCGTGCGCGTCCTGCGCCGGGCAGGTCCGTTCAACTTCGCCGCGCTGAACAATGCCGCCGCGACCGAGGCACGAGGTGAGGTTCTGCTGCTGCTCAACAACGACACCGAGGTGCTTGATTCGGGCTGGCTGCGGGAGATGGTCTCGCACGCCGTCCGGCCCGGCGTCGGCACGGTCGGGGCGCGGCTACTCTACCCGGACGGCACGCTGCAGCATGGGGGCCTTCTGCTCGGTCCCGGAGGGTCAGCCACCCACGTCGGGCGGGGAGCGCCGCGGGATGCGCCGGGCTACCTGGGACAGCTTGCCTGTGTTCGGGACCTGTCTGCCGTCACCGCCGCCTGCCTCGCCGTTCGCCGCGATGTCTGGGCCGCGGTCGGCGGCATGGGCGAGCGCCTGGCGGTGACCTGGAACGACGTGGATCTGTGCCTGCGCGTGCGCGCGGCGGGGCTGCGCGTGGTCTGGACGCCATACGCCGTTCTGACGCACCGCGAGGGCGTCACGCGCGGGCTGGAGGCAGCGGACGAGGCGCGGCAGGCAAGGTTCCGCGAGGAGCAGGCGCTGGTCCGCGCCGCGTGGGGCGATGCCGTGGAGCATGACCCTTTCCTCAATCCCAACCTGGTCGCCACCGAGGCCGGGCCGCTCGCCCTGACTCGGCCGCGGCGCCGGCGGCCGTGGGAGTGAGTCGCGGTTGCGTTCGCACGGCAAAACTGTCATTCCGCGGGTCATGATCAACACTTTGCCCAAGCTGCGAGACTCATGACGATTGGCGGTGCGCAGACGTGGCCGGCAGGCCAGCCGCTCCGGAGCTTCGGCATCCTCCCCAGCGCGTTCCTACAGCGGCGCCGGCGTCCGTCCGGCGTCGGGCGCTAGCCCGCACCGTGGCCGGCGTCGAGCGACGCGGCGGGCTGGGAATCCTTGCCGCGGCCCCTTGCCCGCCCGAGCCGGCCGAAGACTTGATCGGCGCCCTCGCATCGCCGCTGCTTGATCCGCTCTTCCAGCGCCCGCAGCGGACGGGGGTGGAGAGCGCCTGGTTCGGCCACGTGCCCTTCGCGCACTGGATCGTCGCCGCCTGCCGTCCGCGCCTGCTGGTCGAGCTGGGCACGCACAATGGCGCATCCTACGCCGCCTTCTGCGAGGCGCTGGCTCGGTTCAGCCCGGATGCCCGCGCCTATGCCGTGGACACCTGGCAGGGCGACGACCATGCCGGGCACTACGGCAACGACGTCTATTGGAACCTGCGCCATTTCCACGATGAGCGGTTCGCCGGGTTCTCGGAGCTGCTGCGCTGCACCTTCGAGGACGCCCTGCCCTACTTCGCCGACAGCTCCGTGGACCTGCTGCATATCGACGGCTTCCACACCTATGAGGCCGTACGCAGCGATTTCGAGGCGTGGCTGCCCAAGCTGTCCGACCGGGCCGTGGTGCTGTTCCACGACACCAACATGCGCGAACGCGGCTTCGGCGTCTGGCGGCTGTGGGCCGAGCTGCTGGAACGCCATCCCGGCTTCGAGTTCCTGCATGGGCATGGGCTGGGCGTGCTGGCCTATGGGCGGCGCGTGACGGAGGCGGTGCGCACGCTCTGCGCGCTGACGGAGCCGTGCGAGATCGCCGCCGTGCGCGAGCGGTTCGCTCTTCTCGGCGAGCGCTGGGCCGAGGCGAACGAGCGTCGGGGCAACATCGCGGCCCAGCAGCGCGCCGAGGCCGCGCTCGCCGGAGCGAAACACGAGCTGGCCGAGGCCCGCGCCGAGCGGGAGCGGCTCCTGGCCGACGATGCCCGCCGCGCCGGCCTGCTGCGCGCGGCGGAGCGAGGGCTGGAGACGGCTTGCGCGGACTGCGAAACGTTGCGCGCCAGCCTCGCGGCGCAGGCAGTGGAGAGCGAGCGGCTCGGCGCTGCCTTGGCCGCTGCGGAGCAGGAAGCGCGCGACTTGCGCGAGCGTCTTGCCGACAGCGAGGCCGAGCGCGCCGAGCGCGCCCGGCTCGGCGCGGAACGGAGCCGCCTGCACCGCGAGCTGGCTGCGCGCCGGGCCGAGCAGGAACAGGAGCATCTCCAGCTTGCCGAGCTGCGGCGGCACCACCACGCTGTGGTCAGCTCCGCGTCCTGGCGCGCGACCGCTCCCGCACGGCGGATCGGGGCGCGCTTCCCTGGTCTCGCCCGCCAGGCCCAGCGCGCGGCGACCGTGGGCGCGCTCGCCGCGACCGGGCGCCTGCCGGACCGGGTGCGCCTGCGCCGCCAGGTGCGCGAGGACGCCGAGGCGCTCGCGAACACGCCTCTCTTCGACCGGACCAGCTACCTCGCCCGCTATCCGGAGGTGGCGCAGGCGGGCGCCGACCCGCTGTGGCACTACATCTGGACCGGCGCCGCCGCGGGCTACGACCCGCATCCGCTCTTCGACAGCCGCTGGTATCTCGCCCAGCATCCGGAGCTGGCGAGGCGCCGGATCAACCCGCTCGCGCACTACCTACGCGAGGGCGCGGCGCTGGGCTGGGACCCGCACCCGCTTTTCGACACCGAATTCTACGTGGCGCAGGAACCCGATTTTGCCAGGCGGAACGCACTGCTGCACTTCCTGGAGGTCGGAGCCGCGCGCGGCCGGGATCCCAATCCGTTCTTCGACGTGGACGCCTATTGGGAGGAACATCTCCGCGGTCGCGACCTAACCGAAGACCCCCTGTCCCACTACGTGCTGCACGGCGTGGCAGCCGGGCTGGACCCGCACGCGCTGTTCGACACGGACTGGTATGCCCGCACCTATCCGGACTGTGCCGGGTGGAACCCGCTCGCCCACTACCTGCGCGAGGGCCGGGATCGCGGTTATGCGCCGTGCCTGCTGGTCGCGCAGTCCGCCGAGGAACCGCCGCCGCTGCGGTTCGTGCCGCAGCCTGCGCCCGACGTGTCGATCATCGTGCCGACCTACGGCCGACTGTTCGACACGCTGCGCTGCCTGACCTCCATCATGGTGCACAGCGGCGGCGAGGTCACCTACGAGGTGATCGTCGCCGACGACCGGCCTGATGCCCCGATCGCGCCGCGGCTGCGCGAGGTGCCGGGCCTGCGCGTCGAGCAGAACCCGCGCAACCTGGGCTTCCTGGGGAGCTGCAACCGCGCGGCTGGACTTGCCGTGGGGCGCTATCTCCTGTTCCTGAACAACGACGCGACCGTTCATCCAGGCTGGCTCGCACCGCTCGTTCAGCTCGCCGACCGGGACCCGCGGGTCGGCATCGTGGGCTGCAAGCTGCTGAACGCGGACGGCACTGTGCAGGAGGCGGGCGGGACCATCCACAGCAAGGGCTGGGGCCACCCGTATGGCCGCGGCGATGACCCGGACAAGCCCGAGTATAATTTCGTCCGCGAGGTGGACGTGGTGATCGGCGCTTGCTTCCTCGTCCGCGCCGCTGCTTGGGAGGAGGTCGGCGGCTTCGACGAGCGCTACGCGCCCGCCTACTACGAGGAGTTCGACTTCGCCTTCACGCTCCGCGACCGGGGCTGGCAGGTGCTTTACCAGCCGGCGAGCCACGTCACGCATTTCGACGCCTCCAGCTACGGCCAGGAGGAGCGGGACCGGCAATCCGTGGTCAACCACGGCCAATTCTGCCGCAAGTGGGCGCGGGCGCTGACCGCGCAGCCGAAGCCCGACGCGCCGCCCTACGTGGCGCGTGAGCGCCCACCGCCGGGCGGCCGCATCCTGGTCGTGGACAACAGCGTGCCGGAGCCGGACAAGCACGCCGGCGCCGTCGCGACCTTCGACTGGCTGCGCCTAATGCGCGAGGCCGGGCTGCACGTCACCTATGCGCCGCACGACCGCGCCCGACCGGAGCCTTACACGACGGCCCTGCAGCAGATGGGCATCGAGGTGCTCTACGGCGACGTGGACCTGCAAGCTTGGCTCGCCGAGAACGGCGGCTACCTGGATTGGGTGTGGGCGGCGCGCCCGGACGCGACGGAGCCGCTGCTTGACGCGGTCGAGCGGTTCGCGCCGGGACGGCTGATCTACTTCACGCACGACCTGCATTTCCTGCGCGAGCAGCGCCGCTTTGAGCTGGAAGGGGATGTCCGGAACCTGGACGAGGCCCGCCGGGTGCGCCGGGTCGAGCGCGACATCTTCCGCCGAGCGCGCGTGGTGATCACGCCGAGCGCCGACGAGGTGCGCGTCATCCAGGAACTGGTGCCCGGCGCGGACGCGCGAGCGGTGCCGCTCTACTCGGTCCCGGCGGCGCCGTTCCTTGGGCGGGCCGACCCGGAGGCGTTCGCCGGGCGCGACACGGTGCTGTTCGTGGGCGGCTACGCCCACCCGCCGAACCTCGACGCGGCGCTCTGGCTCGCGCGGGAGATCATGCCGCTGGTCTGGAAGGAGGCGCCCGAGGCGCGCCTGGTGCTCGCCGGGAGCAAGCCGTCGCCGGAGCTGCTGGCACTGGCGGACGAGCGGATCGAGGTGCCGGGGTGGGTTTCCGACCTCGGGCCGCTCTATGCTCGCGCGCGCCTGTCCATCAGCCCGCTGCGCTACGGTGCCGGCGTCAAAGGCAAGATCATCGCGAGTTTGCAGGCGGGCGTGCCCGTGGTCACGACTTCGGTCGGCAACGAGGGCCTCCACCTGCGTGACGGGATCGAGGCGCTCGTCGGCGGTACGCCGGAGGCGCTCGCGGCCGGCGGTCTCGCGCTGCTGCGCGACCCGGCGCTGTGCGCACGGCTGGCCGAAGCGGGTGCCGCCGTGCTCCGGCGGCGTTTCGGCGAGGACGTCGCCCGGCGCGCGCTGATGCAGGTGCTGGGCCAGGATCAGTGCCCGGCGTGCGGGCGCCGCATCGCGGCGGAGCACCCCGTGACGGCGTGCGAGGCGTGCGGCGCGAGCGAGCGCGACCGGTCGCTCGCCGAGGTCGCGCTCCGCCCCTGGCGCGGCCTGTGCGTGGGCAGCCTGCGGGAGGCTGCGCCGCTGCTGGCGCGGTCGCGCGTGGCGGTTCCGGCGGGCCCGCTCGCCGCGGCGCTCGGCCGGGCAAGCGAGCCGCGAGAGGATGGGGAAGACCTCGATCTGCTCGTCAGGGATCGGGCGGACGCCGAGAACGGCGCTGCCGTGCGGCCCGGCGGGCGGTGGATCTTTCCCGCGCCGACGGAGACGGCGGCATTAGCCGCCGCTTTGCTCGCCGACGGCTGGGAGGTCCGGCTGCACGAGGCGGGAACAGCCATCGTCGAGGCCACGAAGCCGGGTTCCGCCGCGTGAGTCCCGACGTCCTTGCCACGTCCGGTCCCTCGCTCCTGATGGACCTGCGCCCCTGCTACGAAGGCTTCGCGGGCATTCCGCAGGAGGCGCGGCTGCTGTTCGCCATGTTCTCCGGCCTTGGGCTGCGCCGCTTCGGAGGGCTGGCGTCCGGCATCCACTACAGCTCGCGCCGCCGCCGGGCGGTGACGCCGTTCGAGAAGGTGCTGGCGCAGACTCAGGTGCTCATCAGCCAGGACACGAAGCGCGCGCACTGGGGCGTCGGGCTTGACCTGCTGCTGCCCGGCTTCGTCCAGCGCCGCCTCTACAAGCCTTACCTCATCCTGACGGAGCTCTTCCGCCGCGAGCGCCTCGACCTGCGCATCGACTCGCGCATGTTCGAGGACTTCCTCTGGATGAAGCTGTTCGACCGCACCCTCGCGCCGCACGACCGCAAGCTGCTGCACCGGGCCGAATACTTCGCGACCGAGCTGGGCCACGAGTATGCCCGGGCGCTCAGCCTGCTGCCCCGCCCCTTCCAGCGTCGGGTGGACACGCAGGACTGGGACGTGTTCTTCGGCGCGACCGTCTCGCCCTACCGGGTCGCCCCCGGCACGGCGATGATGATCCGCTACTACGACGCGCTGCCGCTCCTCAGCCCGCACACCATTGGCGAGCCGTGGAACCACGCTCTCAGCCACGGTCGGATGCTCGCCCGGAACATGCGCGACGGCGCGATCTTCTACGCCGATTCCGAGCCGGTGCGCGAGGACCTGCTCCGCCTCTTCCCCGAGGCAGAGCGGCGCGTCCACACCATCCCGGTCACGGTCGCGCCCGAGTATCGGCCCGACGTGCGGCCCGAGCGCGAGCTGCGCAACATCCTCAGCCGCCGCGCCAGCCCCGCGACCGCGCCGAGCCGCGCCGGGCCGGAGCCGGCCACGCTGCCGCGCCTGTTCATGGCTGTCTCGACCTTGGAGCCGCGCAAGAACTACCTCAAGCTGTTCCGCGGCTTCGAGATCGCCCGGCGGATGACAAGCCAGTCCATGCAGCTCCTCATCGTCGCCAATCCCGGCTGGCGCTCGGAGGCGGAATTGGTGGAGCTGAAGGCCCTCGTCCGTGAGGGCGCCTACCATGTCAGCAGCGTACCGATCGCCGAGCTGCGCACCCTCTACTCCATGGCGCACTGCGTCGTGGCGCCCAGCAGGGCGGAGGGCTTCGATTACTCCGGGGTCGAGGCCATGGCCTGCGGCGCGCCGCTGATCGCGTCCGACATCCCGGTGCATCGCTGGGTCTACGGCGACGCCGCCGAATACTTCGACTCCTACGATGAGGAGGCGCTGGCGCGGCTGATGGCGCGCTGCGCGGAGCTGCCGCGCGAGGACGGGCACCTCGCCATGATGCGCGAGCGCGGCCTGCGCCAGGCGAGCCTCTACACGCCGGACGCGCTCGCGCCGCGGTGGCAGAACGCGATCCTGCACGTGGCCGCGAGCCGGAGCCTGGTGCCGGCCTAGCGTCGGCGATAGAGAGGCACGCATGACGGACGAAGCTGCTAAGGCCGACAGGGACGCGACGGCCATCTGGGATCAGCGCTATCAAGGCGACGAGCACGTCGGCACGCGCCCGGTGATCGAGGGCGATCCCATCGACTACACGCAGCACAAGTTCCTCTACGAGCGCGCCATCGCCCGGCCGCAGACGGGCGCGCTCGACGGCTACAATCTAGACCGCGTCGGCCGCCTCTTCCTCACGCCCCCGCCGGCGCGGATGCTGGCGCTCGGCTCGGGCATGGCGTTCACCGAGGAGCACCTGCTGCGCCAAGGCTACGCCCAGCACATCGTTGCCTACGAGATGTCCGGCGCCGCCGTGGAGCGGGCGCGGGAGCGGTTCGCGGCGGCTGGCCTGAGCGACCGCATCGAGATGCGCTCAGCCGACGTGCTGCAGGGAGACCTGCCCAGCGGCGCCTTCGACGCCGTGTTCGTCCAGGCCGCGATCCACCACTTCGACCGCATCGAGGACATGTTCGCCCTCATGCACCGGGTGCTGCGCCCCGGCGGACTGCTGATCTACGACGAGTATGTCGGCCCTGACCACCATCTCTACCACGCCGAGGCGATGGCGATCATGGACGAGGTCAACGCCTGCCTCGCCCCACAGTATCGCTGGGACCATCTCGCCGAGCAGACCCGCGAGGTGACGCCGCGGCCCTCGCTGGAGTGGATGCTGCAGCACGATCCCTCAGAGGGCGTCCACGCGTCGCGCATCCTGCCCCTGACCTATCAGTGGTTCGACGTGCTCGACCGGGCGGATTACGGCGGCACGATCATGCGGCCGTTCTTCACGGGCATCCTGCGCAACTTCGACTGGAGCGATCCGAAGGACCAGAGCGTGGCCTCGCTCGTCGTGTTGATTGAGCAGCTGCTGACGCGCCACGGCGTCCTGCCCCATTATCACACGAGCGTCGTCGCCCGGCGCCGCGATGCGCCGCGGGCGCCGCTCACCGAGGAGGAGGAGGCGCGGATCGCCTACTCGGATTGGCCTGGCCTGCGCGAGCCGGAGCCGGTCCCGCCTGCGTCAGGCGGCCGGGGAGGGCTGCGGCGCTTGTTCGGGACGCGCTGACGTCCGCCCGCCGCGCCGCTTCCAGCGCAGTGCCGGGCGCTCGACGAGGTGCCAGGACAGGAAGGCGATGGGCAGGGTGATCGCGGCGCAGGTCAGCACGGGATAGGGATCGCCCGGCATCCGCGCCAGCACGAGCTGCTGGATCGGGAAGGCGTAGAGGTAGAGGCCGTAGGATAGGTCCCCGAACCGCCCCGCGTGCCGCAGCACAGGCATGGACAGGCGGCCGAAGCAGATCACCATATAGGGGAGCGTGAACCACTCCAGCGGCAGGTTCCACCAGTCGAACCAGCTGGAGACGGCGTAGTTGGCGGTGAAGAACAGCAGACAGAGGTCCGCGCGCCACAGGTCGCGGACCCGGCCGTCTAGCAGGCGCAACACGCCGCCGATGAGGAAGAACGGCGCCTCCACCAGCGCATACTTGAGGTCCAGGTGATAGGCGACGAACGCAGGTCCTTGGTAGCCCTCGAACAGGAAGAGCCCGACGCTCCCGCATAGGGCGGCACAGGCGGCGAGCGTCCAGAGCCGTGCCGCGCGCCACGCCAGCAGCGCGAACAGCGGAACGGTCAGGTAGCACAGGAACTCCGGCAGCAAGCTCCACAGCGAGCCGTTCACCGCGCCGCGCTCGCGCAAACCCTCGAACACGCCGGGCAGATAAAGTTCTTGGAGAAGTGCGATGTTGGCGAGGTAGCGCCACGTCCCGGAAAGGGTGAAGTAGCGCGCCAGCGGCAGGTGCGTCGCGAGCGGGCCGACGACGAGGATGGTCGCCAGCACGCACGCGATCAGGCCAGGGAAGATGCGCAGCGTCCGCTTGGCGAGGAACGTGCCGAAAATCGGCGTGCGCTCCCAGCTCCCGGTCACGAGATAGCCGCTGATGCTGAAGAACACGTCTAGGCCGACGCGGGCGAAGGGAACGCCCCACAGTCCGGGGCCGGGGCCGCCGGACAGCACCCAGCCGTGCCCGTGGATCACCATGACGGCCGCGAAGACGCGGAGCGCGTCGAAGTTGTTGCGGCGCCCGTCGTCGAGCGCCGCGGTCATGAGGCGGCCCGCAGGGAAACGCGCCTGGCCCACCGCCGCAGCGCCCCGCCCGGCTCCGCCCAGCGCAGCGCCGGGCGCTCGACGAGGTGCCAGGACAGGAACGCGACGGGCACGGTCAGTGCGGCGCAGGTGAGGATAGGGTGAGGGTCGGTCGGCATACGCGCGACGATGAGCTGCTGGATCGGGAAGGCGTAGAGATAGAGGCCATAGGACGGGTTGCCGAGCCGTCCCACATCGCCCATCAGCGGCGCCGACATGCGGCCGAAGCAGGCGGCCATGTAGGGCAGCGTGACCCACTCAACCACGATGTCCCAGCTCTCGATCCAGGTTGCGGCGATCCAGTTCGCGGCGAAGAACAGCATGGCGAGGTCGGCCCGCCAGAGGCCGCGCGCGCGCTCCTCCAACCATCGGAGCAGGGCGCCGACAAGGAAGAACGGGACCTCGATCAGCACGTCCCTGCCAAGCACATGGGCGAGGTGGGCCGGAAGCCGCCGCTCGTAACCGTCCGGGAGGAACAGGGCTGCGCTCGCGCATAGCACCGCGCCGGCCGAGAGAACCCGGGCGCGGGAGCGCCATGGCAAACGCGCGAGGAGAGGCACCGACAGGCAGCACAGGAGTCCGGGGACCAAGGTCCAGAGCATCGGGTTGACGGCGCCGTTCCACTGCTGTCCCTGGAACACGCCCGGCAGCCAGAGCTGCAGGTAGAGCGCGACGTTGGCCACGTATTTGACCGTGAGCTTGTTGAGCACATACCAGCGCAACGGCAAGCTGGTCGCGAGCGGGCCGATGATGAGGATGGTGGCTAGCACGCACGCGATCAGGCCGGGGAAGATGCGCAGCACCCGCTTGAGCAGGAACGCGCCGAGACGCGGCGTGCGCTCCCAGCTCCCGGTCACGAGGTAGCCGCTGATCGCGAAGAAGAGGTCGAGACCCACGCGGGCGAACGGCGCGCCCCACAGGCCCCGGCCAGGGCCTCCCGTGAGCACCCAGCCATTGCCGTAGAGCACGACCAGGGCAGCGAAGACGCGGAGCGCGTCGAAGTTGTTCCGCTTCGGGTCTGCTGTTCGGCGCACGGCTGCTCGTCTATGCAGGAGCGGCCTCGCCCGTGCAAGAACTGCCCACTCAGGAGTCCGGCGGCAGGACGCACGCGGGAATGTAGTGTCCACCGATGACCCAGCTTCGGTCGGTCTGCCACGGCTCGCAGACCGTGACGCTGCGCTTGCGGAAGAAGCGGCCGATATCCTGCACGAGATTGGGCGCGTCCGGCCAGTTGCCGTAGGTCCGGTATGGGTCGCTGGTCCCGTGCACCGCTAATCCTAGGCCGTCTGGCGGAAGATAGAGGATCATCCCCCGCGCGCCAGGCTGCAACCCTGATGCCCAGGTGCGCGCCCGAGCAGCGATCCCCCAGTGGAAGAGCGCATAGCTGCTGCTCAACTCCTCGTATCGCCATAGCAGGGGAAGCAGGATTCCCGCCGCCAGGATCAGAGGCGCCGCCGTCGGGATGCGGCGCACGAGCGCGCTCGCCGGGCGCCAAGCCGCGAGCGCAGGGATGGCCAGGACCAATAGATCGAGGGTCAGGAAGCTCTGGCGCACCGATTGCTGCCGCTCGCAGCAGAGTTGCCCGTAGTGCTGGTAGGCGGCGGCGACGCTGAAGAACGAAGCGCCCAGCAAGGCCGCCGCGAGTGCCGCGCGGTCGCGGTCCAGCCGGGTGGGAATGGATGCTGCGAGCCGCCAGGACCAAGCGAAGCCGAGCACGAACAGAACTCTCGCGGCAATCGCCGCCGCGAGCGGCCACCCTTGCCGCGGACCGCTTCCGGCGGGCAGTTCGGTCAGCAGGTCGCGCGCCCCGTCGAACACGGAATCGGCGATCTGCGCGGCATAGCGGGCATCTCCCGCCCCAGCCGCATCGACGCCGTAGCGGGAGCGAAGCTGAAAGAATGCCACGAAGACGAGCGCGCCGAGCACGCCTGGAATCAGCCACCAGGCGCTCGCGGAGAGCGCAGCCGCGGGCCGGGCGCGTCGCCGCAGGATCGCCAGCAGTCTCTCCGCCGCCATCGCCAACGCGAAGCAGAGGGCGAGGGCGGCGCCGACCTCGCTGCTGCACGCGGCGATGGTGAGCGCGATGCCGCTCATCACCCGGCGGCGCCGGCTCATCGGCTGACCGACCAGGAAGAACAGGCACAGCCCGGCCGCGAGGGTCGGCAGATAGGCGGCCGCGGCGACGGGCCAGTAGAACGCCTCGGTCGCGTCCGCGCCCGTGAGCGCCGCCGCGATGAGCACGAGTGCGAACGCGAGAGCCAGCGGCACGCGCCAAGCCGAGCGCGGCAGGGCGGCGAACGCGGCCAGCGTGGTGCTCGCGATGAGGCCCGCCCAGACAACAGCCAGGAACGACGTGACCAAGGGGCGATGCAGGTGCAGCACCGCCTCGCCGTAGAGAAAGAGCAGGAGTTCAGAGAACGGGCGCGGGCTGTAGAGGAGCCTGGCCGGCAGATTGCCCACGCCCCAGAGGCGGATCAACGTGAACAGGCGATACTCGTCAACCTGCCAGCGTCCCATCGGGATCAGCCCGGCATAGGCGCCGACGACCACGACGGCGGCGAGGCCGGCCACCACCATGCCGAGATGGAAGCGGCGCCGCGGGTCAAGGCAGGCGGCGAGCAGCACGCGCACCCAGCGCCGCGTCGGCAACGGCAGCGCCATCCGGTAGGTCGAGGCCATGGCAAGCAAGGCCGTAGCACGGCGGTCGTGCCGCATGAAGGCGTCCGGTGAGGTCCGAGCCGGGCGGGCGCCTACTTCACTGGAACCGGAATACCAGGCGGGGACGCCCGCGACAGCCAGCGCGGCGGCCAGGCCAGCCGGACCGCATCGGCCCAGCGTGCCGCGGGCGCTGTGCCGTCGAAGCCCGGCGGCGCCTCGCCGGGCAGCCATTCGACGGGTCCGATCAAGTCCCGCCGCAGCGCGACGACGCGAACGCCGCCAGGATAGAGGACGACGCGCATGTCCCTGACGTTCTCCAGCACGCCGCGCGCGTCGCGGACCGCCAGCTTTTTGAGGAGATAGGTATCCAGGAACGGCGGCATGGGACCGGCGAAATCGACTGCTTTCGCAGGTTCCTGCACGGCGGCTTCGACGGGGACGCAGCGAAGACAGAGCACGACGCCCGTGCCGGCCAGCGACAAGGCCGCGATGCGCCTAGCCGTCCCCGGCCTCAACAGATCGCGGACGAGGAGCGTCGCCAGGAGGGCATAACCCGGCACGGCCCAGGCGAAGTAGTGGACGTTCATGAAGCGCCACAGCCCGGTTGGCAGCAGGTCCAGGTAGGAGACGTAGAGCACGCCGTGCAGCACCAGCATGGCCGCCACCATCCGGTCCTTCGGGCCGCGCACCAGGGCCGGCACGATGCCAGCGAGCCCCAGCGCGATCCAGTGCGCGTGCTGCAGCAGCCCCGCTCCGTCGGCGAACCAGGGAAAGGGGTCCACGAGCAGGACATAGGTCTTCCAGCCGAGGTCATGCAGCGTGAAGCCGAGCTGCTGGGAATTGCGCATGTAGAGGCTCGGCGCCGGCCCGTAGATCGCCAGGTGCAGCGCCACGATCGGGGCGAGCACCGCCGCTCCGCCGGCCGCGAGCCAGCTCCAGTCCCGCAGGCCCAACCTCCACGCGGACGGACCGAGGCCGCGCACGTCCGACCAGGCCAGGGTCGCCAGGCACGGCAGGACCAGCACGGCGTCGCTTGGCCGGCAGGCCAGCACGCTACCAACGAGCAGCCCGATTGGGAACGGACGCCGCACCCCGTCGAGCCAGGCGGCGCAGGCAGCCAGCAGGAGCCAGACGGCCGCCCCAACGGGCGTGGTGTTCCAGGGGATGACCCACTGCCGGAACAGCGCGCCGTCACCCAGGGTCACGATCGCGAACAGCGCCGCCGCCAGCGCCGTGGGCAAGCCGAGCCGGCGCGCGAGGGCGACGAAGCCAGCGAAGGCGCCCAGCAAGCAGAGCAAATCGACGAGGAAGAACGGATGGTTGGGCGCCTTCAGGTAGGGCAGGACGCCGAGCAGCGAGTAGCCGAGCGGGTAGTGGTGCTGCGACGGGTCCAGGTTCCAGCGGGCCAGAGCCGCTGTGCTGCGCAGCGTCATGGATTGGTCGAACCAGCCCCACCAGCCGTGCGGATCGGCGGGGTGGTTGCCGGGCAGGTCGGCATCGCCGAGGTAACGCAAGGCGTACCAGCAGGCGAGGGCGAGGGCGGTGAGCGGCATAGCCGATCCCGCCGCCGCCTGGGGCCACCATGCCAGGGGCCGTCGCCATACCCGGCCGCGCCGCGACGCCGCTCGCGCGACGATTTCCCGCAAGCGCCCAGCACTAGAACTCACGGGCGCGGAGCGGCACTGCGCCGGCGCGGTCAGGCGAAGTCTGCGGACCGCGACCCGTCATGCGGCAGGCTTAGCCGAGCGCGGCGGCCCATGCCAACCAGAGCGTGATCAGATCGCGAAGACGGCACCTGGCCGCCTTCCGTCCGGAGGCTTCGACCGGCTTGCCTTAGCATCTACATCCTGTAATGATAGAGTGTGTCCTGGTTCAGGCGTGGGCGGTTCTCGGGGGTTGGGGCCTAATGCATCTGCCTGCGCCGGTGGCCAGGGAAGACTGACGGCGTGATCGGCAAATCACTCCGGGGCGAGGGTGTGCAGCGCGGCGCCGTGCTCCTGGCGAGCATCGCCGCCCTGGATGCGCTCTGTGGCTGCGCGTCGCCCTACGGCTCCCCTGGGCAATCAACACTCGCCGCGCCGGGTGCTACTCGCGATCCTGCCCCGATCCTCGCCGCGAGCCAGACGGTCGATGTCGAAAGCGCCGACCGGATCGCGCGCTTCCAGCGGCTGGCTGGGCTGGGCGGCGTTGCTACACCCGCCGTCACGCAGGTGCTCGTAACGCCGAGCGAGGCTCCCGGCCTTGACGCGCCGGTTCCTGTCGTCCGGGTCGTCTTTCCCGAGCAGGCGCTGTTCGATTTCGACGCGGATACGCCGCGGATAGGGGTGGGCGCGATCCTCGATTTGGTCGCGGAGAACATGCGGCGGGACGTGCCGGATGCGCAGCTGACGCTCCTCGGCCACACGGACGCGATCGGGTCCGAGCAATACAACTACGCACTCTCCGCCCGCCGCGCCCGGGCCGTGTTCCAGGCCTTGGTGGAGCGCGGCGTTGATCCTGCTCAGCTTAGCACGGTGGCGATCGGCAAGGACCAGCCCATCGCGCCTAACGATACGGCGGAGGGCCGCGCCCGCAACCGGCGCGTCGAGTTCCTGATCTCCGCCTATCTCAACGCGAACCTCGCGGTGGTGCGTCGGCAGCCGGCCGTGGCCGCCCCGCGTCCCGGCCCGGCCCATACGGCCGACCGGCCGACGCATGTCCGCGTCGCCGTGCTCAGGCCGGCGGTCTCGGCGGTAGCCGTGCCCGCAGCCCTGCCTGTCGCGGCGGCAGCCGCGCCGGCAGCTGTCACGGCGGCGACGCCGCACCACGACGTCGCCCTGCGCCCGCTTGGCGGCCTCGATCTCCCGGTGGTGCCAGCCCCGGCTCTAGGCGCCGCGGCGCCGGACGCCGCGCCGCAGGTCAAGCTGAACACACCGAGGGACGTGCAGCCTGCGCCGCTCGGCCCGGCGTTGAGCTACTGAGGCCCGGATGCGGCTTGCGGCCCCACCCCGCCCTGCCCCGGTCCCGACCGCCGCGCCGTCGCGGGTCCGCGCCGCATTCGAGGCGGTGATGGCGTTCGCGCCCAGCTACCCAGCCCTGCTCTACATTCCCGCGCAGCGCCTGCAAGAGATCGCCGACGAGGAAGCCTCGTTCGGGGAGATCGCCGTGGACGAGCGCGGGCTGACCGCCGGCACGCGGCGGCACGTCGTGCAGCCGGGCCGGGCCTTGCTCGCCCGGTGGCGCGAGGCGCGCGGACCGTTCGACGCGGCAATCGCCCCAAAGATGGCGGACATCCAGGCGGTCGAGCGCCTCGACGCGGAGATCGGCGCGCGGCGGAAGCGCCGGGACGCCGAGGTCCAGCAGGCGGAACAGATCTGGGAGGCCCAGCGCCGGAACCGGACCATCCGCGAGCGCTGGCAGGAAGCCGAGATCGTTTTCCGCCGGGAGCGCCTCGCCCACGGCCAGCGCGACGCGACTATGCGCGCCTACAGCCCGGCCTATTGGCTCGCGATGCTGTGCATCGGCGCAGCGGAATGGCTCATCAACTACGACACGTTCTTCCTGTTCGTCGGCGTGCCGGCCATTGCGGCGGGCGCCACCGTGGTCCTCGGCCTGGTGCTCGCGTTCTCGGCCCACGGCCATGGCGAGCTGCTTAAGCAGTGGTCTTACCGCTTCGGTCAGCACCAGACCCGGATGAGCCGGGTCTCCGGCTATCGGCTGCTCGGCCTCGCGACGCTGGGGCTGCTGATCGTGCTCGCCGCCGCCGGCGGGTCGCGCTACGCGGCGGCCGTGCGCGCGCTCGCAGCACAGCCGGGCGAGAACATCCTGGGCAGCCAGGTGATGGTGGAAGCGAGCCCGCTGCGCGACGTGCTGATCAGCCTGCTCGCCAACCTCGGCGCCTGGATCGTCGGCGTGTTCCTCGCGTACTTCAGCCACGATCCCGACCCCGACTTCATGGACGCGACCCGCCAGCACCGGAGGGCAAGCCGCGCCTTCTTCCGGGCGCGGCGCGGTGTGGACGAGCAGATCAAGACAAGCGAGGGCAGCCTCGAGCGGGATCTGAGCGGGATGCAGCGCGCCGCGGCGGCGCGGTCCGCGGAGGTCGCCGCCGAGCGCGCGATGCTCGACCAAGTCAACAAGCGGGAGGAGGGCGTCGCCGAGGCCATCGCCAGCGCCGTTCACGGCCACGCCGAGCGCTACCGCGATGTTCTCGCCCAGGTCGCCGTCGCGCGGCGGCGGGAGGTCGGCTTCGTCCGGCGCATCGGCGACAAGACCGTGCCGCTGACGCCCTACGACTACAAAGCCGCCGACCTCCTCGTGGATGCCGAGCTGCTGCGCGCGGCCGGCGCCGGGCCGGGCTGAGCCGGACGATGCGAGCGCTCGCCGCCGGCCTGGCCCTGATCCTCTTCCAGCTCGTCATCCCACTTTGGGCCGCGCACGCGCAGCTCTTCGGCAGGGCCGGGCTCGATCCGAGCTACTGCGACCAGCCTAGCCCGCGTCAGACGGTCGTTTACGTGGACGACATGATGATGGTGGACGGCCGCACCGAGTGGGCGCTCAAGCTCGCCGACAAGCTGCGCGCGACGCTCGCGCCGGGCGAGCGCGTCACCGTCGTCAGGCTGTCGCCGGCCAGCGGCCAGAGCAGCGAACTCTGGTCGGGCTGCTGGCCAGGCTACTCGGACGCGGAGCGGGCCAGGCTCGCGCAGCAGACCTACTTCTTCTCGCAGAACCCGCTCGCAAGGCTCGGCGACCAGCAGCAATACTTCCTGCAGGGCATGGGCAGCGCGCTGACCCAGATCTACGCCGCTGCGAAGCGCCCGGCGTCCGTCGCCGCCGTCGCCGCGGCGAGCGCGCCCTCGAAGCAGATCCTGCGCGCGCTCGCCTCCGACGACGGCCGCTTCGCCAACAGCCGGGTCACCGTCCGCGCTATCCTCTACTCCGACCTCGCCGAGAACAGCGATCTCGGCTCCGTCTTCAAGGCACTCCCCTCCACCCCGCCGGATTACGGCCAGCGGCTCGGCTCATACTTGCGCCGCAGCGTGTTCTACGCGTTCGGCGTCGGCGCGGACGTGGCGGGAGACCCTGGCTTCCTGGAGAGCGCCCGGGCGTTCTGGGGAGCGGCGCTGCACGCGATGGCGGCGACGGTCGGGGGTTTCGGCGCCGACATCAACGTCCCGAACACGCTGCCGGTGAGGGCCTACAGCTACGTCGTCACGCTCGACTTCGACGGCCAGGAGCTCGACGGGCGCCTCGCGCTGCTGACCGACGCGGAAGGCGACCTCGTGGATAGCTGGCTCGGGATCTCGCGGCTCAGCAGTGCGGCGCTCTCGGGCAGCTTCCGCTGCGCGAGCCGGAACGAGGAACGCTGCCGGCTGGACGCGACCACGATCGGGAGCCTCGCGACCAACAGCCCGAGCGAGACCGTCCGCCTCGCCGGCTCCGAGGCCTCAGGCCTCAAGGGGCAGCTCGGCGTGGAAGGCACGCATGCCATGTTCAACCTGACCGCCGCTCCCATACCGGAGTAGCGGCAATCCGAGAGGCCCGCATGACCGCGACGAAGCTCACCCTGGCGCTGGCAACGGCCAGCCTGCTCTGCGCCTCCTCGGGGTGCGCTCCCCAGTATGCCACGCCGCAGCAAGCGGCGGCGACGGCGTGCAGCGCGCTCGGCCCGCGCGCCCTGTCCGGCGCTGCGATCGGCGGTCTTGGCGGGGCCGCCGGGGGCGCTGCGATCGGCGCTGCCGCCGGAAGAAGTCGCGGAGCCGCGATCGGTGCCGGCGTCGGCCTCGCGGCGGGCCTGCTCTCGGGGTTCGTCGTCGGCCATCAACTCGATCAGAACGACTGCGCGCGAGCACAATTCGCGCTCCAGCAGGCCGCGAGCGCGCCGGTCGGGCAGGTCGCCTACTGGACCAGCCCGACGGGAAGCCGCGGCGCGTTCACCCCGACCAGCGACACCTTCGTGCAGGACGGACGCTTCTGCCGCCGCCTGCGAAGCGACATGCAGCTGCAAGGTCATGCGCCGGTCAGCGACGTAGCACTTGCCTGCCGCACGAGCGACGGCGACTACGTGCGCGTGAGCGCGCCCGCGAGCGTCCCTGGCTGACGCATCTCCGTCCGGCGCGGCGAGCGAGCGTAGCAGGGAAGACGCACAAATCGACGTTCTGCCGTAACGTTCTCTGATCAGGGTTGTCTCGGTATCTGCGGCAAAGCAGCATCACCGCAGCCAGCGCTGTCCGCGCCGGCATCGTACCCCCTTAACCCTAGGAGCCGCTGATGCCGATCCGCCTTCTCCGCCTCTCCCCCGCCATCGCCGCGGTTGCACTGCTCGCCGCCTGCGCTGACCAGACCCCCACGCCCACCGCGGCGGCGGCTCCCGACGCGAACACGGCGGGCGCTCCGCCGAACACGCAGACTGTTCCCGAGCCCAGCAGCAACCCGGCCGCGGCGCAGACCACGCCCGCGACCCCGATGACGTCGCCAGCGGCCACGTCCACGCATCACGCGCGGCGCGCGACCCACCGTAAGCGCGTTGTCCATCATCACCGGACCACCCACCACCCCAGCTCGACGACGCCGTCGAGCAACGGCACAACGGGCGGCGCGAGCGGGACCGGCACGACGGCGCCTGATACGACCGCGCCGAGCACGACAGCGCCCGACACGACCCCGCCCAGCACTAATCAGTAAGTCTCCCACAAGGCTCGACGATGCTGCCCGGCGCTGCTGCCCCGAACGGGAGCGCCGGGCAGCCCACGGCTCCTTCGATGCCCTCGCATCGCCACGCGCTCTGGCTCATGGGCGCATACGGCTTCGCGTGCGGCCTGCCGCTGCCGCTCTCGGGATTCACGCTGCGCCAGTGGATGACCGAGGCAGGCGTTTCCCTCGTGGTCATCGGCTACACCGCGAGCATCGGCCTGCCTTACAGCTTGAAATTCCTCTGGGCGCCGCTCCTCGACCAATGGGTGCCGCCCGGCTTCGCGCGGCTCGGGTTGCGCCGAGGCTGGCTCATGCTGATCCAGCCCTTGCTCGCGCTCGCCTGCGCCGCTCTCGCGCTAAGCAGTCCGGCGGCGCCCGCGACGCTCGTGCTGGCCGCGGCGGCGGTCGCGTTCCTCTCGGCGAGCCAGGACATCGTGGTGGACGCGTGGCGCATCGAGACGTTTCCAGCCCAGAGACAGGGGGTGGCGCTCGCGTATTACGTGTGGGGCTATCGCGCCGCGCTGCTCGTCTCTGGCGCGGGGGCGCTCAAGCTCGTCGGCTGGGTGGGCTGGCACGGTGCGCTGCTCGTCATGGCGGCGCTCGTGCTGATCGGCGGCGCGGGGGCGACGGCGCTGGCCGAGGAGCCGGCCGCCAAGCTGCGGACGGCGGCAGAAGGGTTCGCGGAGCGTCTCCGTGCGGCCGTCGTTGACCCGTTCCGCGAGTTCATCGGGCGCCGCGGCGCCGCCTGGGTGCTCGCCTTCGTCATGCTGTTCAAGCTCGGCGAGGCGCTGGCCGGGACCATGGCGGTGCCGTTCTACCGAGCGATGGGGTTCAACCGCGAGCAAGTCCTACAAGCGAACTTCATCCCGAGCCTTGCCGCGAGCCTCGGTGGCATCGCACTCGGCGGGCGGCTAGTCGCGCGCATCGGCATCGGCCGTGCGCTGGTCGCGACCGGGTTCGTGCAGATGGCGAGCCAGGGCCTCTACTTCGCGCTCGCCGCGTCAGGCGGCGACGGCCGCATCCTGATCGCCAAGGTGGTGCTGGAGAACGTCGCGGAGGGCATGGCGGACGCGGCGTTCCTCGCCTTCCTGAGCAGCCTCTGCGACAGCCGCTTCACGGCGACGCAGTATGCGCTCCTGTCCTCGCTCGCCGCCCTGGCGCTGCGCACGCTGGGCAGCACGTCGGGCTGGCTCGCCCAAGCGCTGGGATGGGAAGCGTTCTACGGGCTCACGATCTTCGCAGCACTTCCCGCCATGCTCATCATGCTGCGGCTGCTGCACCGGCCGGCGGCGGCGCGCGCACCAGTCCCTTGAGAGTCGGGCGCCGCGTTCAAGCGACGGTCAGGACGACCTTCCCCTTCGCGCCGCCGGTCCGGTTCAGCTCCTGCGCCTTGGCCGCGTCGTCGAGGCTGAGGATCGTGCCCACGTTGGGCCGAATCCTGCCCGCCTCGACCATCTCGGCCACCCGGCGCAGCTGCTCCCCGTTCGGCTGGCAGCTGACGCCCATGGCACGGAGGCCACGCGCCTCCGCCTGCGCCGGGTCGGTGATGCCCAGCGTCGAGACCAAGATGCCGCCCGGCTTTAGCAGTCCCCAGGACCGCGCCTGCATCTCGCCCCCGAGCGTGTCGAAGACGATGTCCATGTCGCGCGCGGCGTCCTCGAACCGCCCTGCCTTATAGTCGACGAACCGCTCCGCGCCGTAACCTTCGACGAGCGATCTGGACTCGGCCGATGCCGCAGCGGTGACATGGGCGCCGAGGGCGTGCGCGATCTGAACAGCCATGCCGCCGACGTTGCCAGCAGCCGCGTGGACGAAGAGGCGGTCGCCCGGCTTGAGGCCGCCCGCCTCGACAACGCCCTGCCACGCCGTGAGCGCGCCCATGGGCACCGCCGCCGCCTGGACGAAGTCCAGCGTGTTGGGCTTGAGAGCGACGGTCGAGCGGTCGAGCACCGCATATTCCGCGTAGGCGCCCAGCGCGTCCATTGCCGTCATGGCGAACACGGCGTCCCCTGCGCGCAGGTCGTTGATGCCATCGCCGACCGCCTCGACCACGCCCGCGAGGTCCTGCCCCGCGATGGCCGGGAAGCGGACAGGCATGAGCGCCTGCAGCGCGCCCTCGCGCAGCTTCCAGTCGATCGGGTTCACCGACGCCGCGTGCACGCGCACCAGGACTTGGCCCGGACCGGGTTCGGGCTTCGCCACCTGCTCGATCACGAGCACCTCGGGGCCGCCGTAACGGTGGAACCGCACGGCCTTCATCGTCCCTGCCGTCATCGTCCCTGCCATGATGCCTCTCCTGCCGTCGGGCCGCTCACGGCTACCACTCAAGCGTCTCGGCCGCGAGCTCGTGCAGCGGCGTCACCGTCGCCCAGCGCTCGACGATCTTCCCGTCCGCGATCCGCCACAGGACGAAGCCGTGGAACTCCATCCGCTGGCCGGTCTGGGCGTTGGTGCCGATCCAGAGATTCCGGACCACGACCTTGTCGCCCTCGGCGAGCGCGTCCTCCACCTCGACATGAAGGTCGGGGAAGAGCTTGTGCATGGCCGCCATCATGGCCCGGTCGCCGGCACGGTCCGTTGGCTTCCCGCCGGGCCCGTCATGGTCGAGGAAGCCCGGCGCCATGTTGCGGTCGATCGCGCCGAGATCCCTGTTGTTCACGAAATCATCGAAATGATCGATGACGAAGCGCCGGTTGCGTTCGAGCGCAACTGGGTCGTTCGGCGTGGTAGAGTTCATGACGAGCGTTCTCCCGTTGCGAGTGCGAGGTTCCTGCTCAGCGCTGAGATCCAGTCGTAGGCCCGGACGCCAACGCCCCGTTGTGCAGCAGCTTGGCGCCGATTCGGGGACCCATGCCCTGCGCGTAGGCGAGCTGCACCAGCAGCATTCCGAGCGGCTCGGTGTAGCGGGCGAGCTGAAGCGGCCCTGCGTCCACCGGTTCGGCGCCGATCTCTGCGACGAGGCCTGCGACCAGCTCGCGCGCGGCCGCGTCGTCGCTGCAGACGAACACGCTGGAGAGGCAGCCGTCGATCTCCGTGGCGGATGAGTGCAGAACCTGGGCGAAGGGCGGTATTGCCTTGACCACGCGCGCGCCAGGCGCCCAGGCCGCGACTTGCTCGCCGCCTGAGGTCGTGGTGCCCAGCGCCAGGCCGCTCATGTCGGGCAGCAGCGGGTTGGTGCAGTCCCAGAGCACTTTGCCGGCGAGCGCGTCCCCTGCTTGGCCCAGCACCTCGCGCGTCGCACCCCACGGCGTCGCGAGCACGACCACCTCGCCGTGCGCTGCCGCGTCCGCGACCGACGCAGCCCTCGCGCTGCTGCCGATCGCCGAAACGGCCCGGTCCAGACCCTCCTGCGACTTGGAGAAGCTA
Organism: uncultured Alphaproteobacteria bacterium; assembly: GCA_963848595.1. Taxonomy (GTDB): domain Bacteria; phylum Pseudomonadota; class Alphaproteobacteria; order Acetobacterales; family Acetobacteraceae; genus CAWKEH01. Next base: position 119,530 of record CAWKEH010000011.1, read on the forward strand.
ACAACGACCGCGTGCCCGGCCGCTGCGAGGCGCTTGCCGATGCCGGTTCCTACATTGCCCGCGCCGATGATGCCGACACGCATGGCTCGTCGCCCTCGCTTAGCTGCCCAGGATAACGTCGTCCAGGGGATAGATGGCGGCGTTGCTGGCTTGGAGGGGCGCCTGGGTGAGATGCGCAGTCGCCTCGCCCCGGTTCGGCGTGCTCCAGCTCACCGTGACCGGTCCGGAAGCGGTGCCGTCTACGGTGATGGGCGTGCCGGCGACGCTGCGCACCGTCACGCGACGGCCCTGGAACTCGCCCATTGGATGCATGCCATACATCACGTGCGCGCGCACGAGACGAATCAGGTTGCTGGTGTCGGGGAACGAGTTGTTGCTGTTTGGCAGTAGCTCCTGGCGCAGCGTAGGATAGCGGCTGAACGCGGCCTCGGTGGGCGCGAAGACGGTGTAAGGGGTGGCTCCGCGCGCCGACGAGGCTAGGCCCGAGGCCTGGATCAGGCTCACCCAGGTGTGAAAGCGTGGGTCGCTGGCCATGACCGTGAACCCGTCCATCTGCGCCGTGCTCTGTCCCCGCGCCGGGCGGGTCGGCGGGAGGAAGGCGGCCAGGCCGAGGCCGAGCGGGCCGGCGGCGATGAGGGTGCGGCGCGTCGTCTCAAGCATCATAACCTCCCTGGATTGATGGGAGCAATCTTGAGCCGCGCTATATATCAGTCAAATAGATAGCGGTGATGGTCAGCATTCAGAGGCTCGATACCCTTCCGTCACGCCCGGCTGCGCCCGACCTCGGCGACGATGCCGCGCAGCCAGCACTGCGCCGGGTCGGACGCCGTTCGCCGGTGCCAGGCCATGCTGATGGCGTAGCCGTCCGAGGGCAGCGGCACCGGGCACGTCGCGAGGTCGGCCGCCTCGGCGCAGTTCTCGGCTAGGCGCCGCGGCAAGGCGGCGACGGCGCGGAAGCCGCGCAGCAGGAATGGCACGGCCAGGAAGTGTGGCGTCGTGTAGATCACCGACCGGCTCCGCCCCGCCGCACGCAAGAGGTCATCGAGGTGACCGGAGGGTTCGCCGCGCAGAGAGACCAAGATGTGTGGTAGCTCCGTATAAGCATCGAGCGAAAGGGGCGGCGCGATCCCGCACGCCTCAGCATCAAACAAGCAAACGAAGCTCTCCTGGTAGAGCGTGGCGACTTCGAGGTCGCCGTCCACCTCGGGGAAATAGCCGACCGCTAGGTCAATCGCGCCTGTGGCGAGCAACTCGGCGCCGAGCCGCATCTCGACCGAGCGCGTGACCAGGTGCACGCCCGGCGCAGCCACGCGCACCGCCCGCAGCACCTCCTGCATGAGCGCTACCTCGACCTGATCGGATGCCCCGAGGCGGAAGATGCGCGTCTCTCTCTCCGGTTGGAAGCTGCGGCCGGAGAACACCTCAGCGCGCAGCTCCGCCAGGATACGCGCTACCGGCTCAACCAGCTCGAGCGCGCGTCCAGTCGGCTGCATGCCCGACGGCGTCCGTGTGAGCAGCGGATCACCGAACATGTCGCGCAAGCGCGCGAGCGCGTTGCTCATGGCGGGCTGGCCGATGCCCATACGCCGGGCGGCGCCAGTGACGCTGCGCTCGGCCATGAGGGCGTCGAAGGCGACGAGCAGGTTGAGGTCGAAGCGACGGAGATCGTCCACGGCGGTTGCCCCATCACGGCACTCGATTGCCGATGTGCAAGCAATATCAATCTGGGCACCCGCGTGGGCGAGGGGTAAGCAAGCCGCGGCGGCGATCCGCGCTAAGCTGCCGCGTGGGCTCCGTGCCGCTTGAGGCCTGGCGCCTCCTCAGCCCGGCGGCGCAGCATCGCTTCGAACGCCGCGAACACCCGGTGCATCTGCGGCGGCTTGTAGGGATAGAGGTCGGGCGGATCCATGGCGTGGACGATGGCAGCGACGTCGGCCTCGAAGACGAGCAGCCGTCCGTCCCGCGTCTCGCCGCAGTCGAGCTGGTAGTAGTCGAGGCCCATCCAACGGTCGAGCGCTTCGAACCCGGCGCGATGGCGGCGGGCGAACCCTACGTCGAACTCCGCCATCGCTAGGGCCTCGTCCACGCGCTTCGCGGCGCACTTGGCCATCCCGGCATTGAGGTAGTGGACCATCCAGTGCTTCGACGCGGCCATATGGCACAGGTATGGCGTGCCACCGATGCACGCGACGCGATACTTGCGGTAGAGCCCGTCCACGCCGCGGTAGTCCACGAAGCGGGTTGCGTAGAAGCTCTCCGCGGTGGACTGCGCGAGATAGGCTGCAAGGTCGTCCGGCGTATTGGCCTTGGCAAGGTTCGCCCCAGCGTGGGAGCCGAATGGACGGACCAGAACGGGGAAACCGCCCCACTCCGCGCGAGGCGCGGCCTGGCTCGCCCACGTCTCGACCTCGGCGTGCCCGGCCCGGATCGTCGGTGGGCTGCAGATGGACTCTAACCCGGCGAGGCCGCGGGACAGCTCGTCGCGCGAGAGCCGGGCAATCTGCGCCGGATCGTTCAGGACGGGGCGGGGCCAAGCGGCGTAGAGCGGGCGCAGGCGGCCCAACGTCCCAGGATCGGACTCGCTGACCGCGAAGAACGCGGCATCGTGGTCCGGCACCGCGGCGGGAAGCGGCAGGCCCGGCACGACGTAGAGCAGAGTGCAGCTCGATGTTCACCTCGCCAGTGATGAAGTCGAGCGGCGTGTTGACCATGAGGTCGCCGGGCGCGACGAGCGCGAGCAGGCGCAACGGCAGCTCGGCTGCCGCGTGCCCGCGCGCGACGCGGAACACCCGGCACTGCCGCAGCGCCTTGGCCTGGATTTGCAGTCCCTGCTCGCGCCGGAAGCCGAGCTGCAGAACGTAGGACGCATCGAGTAGGCGCGCGGCGCTTTCGTCCACGCTCGCCGCCGGCCGCTGGACGAAGGCGAGGAGACTATCGAGATCCTCGCCGCTGAAGGCCCGCTTCGTCAGCGCCGCCGTCCCGTGGATGAGCGGGGGCGCGAGACCCAGCCGCAGATGCGGGATCCGATCCGCGGATTGCATAGAAGAGTTGTCCACCCTAATGGTCCTCCGACGGTCAGGCGCAGCATCGCCGGTCAAGGTGAATGAAGCGTTGACAGCGAGCGCAACCCGGCCCCGGCTCACCCGTTGCCGGTGCATTCCCTCCGACGAGGTTCGCACCATGCCTTACGTTCAGGCACGCGACGACACGCCGGTGCGTTACAACGACTGGGGATCGGGGCCGGCGGTCGTGCTCATCCATGGCTGGCCGCTGAACGCCGATATGTGGGAATACCAGTCCGTGCCGCTCGGCATGCAGGGGCTGCGCGTGATTACCTACGACCGGCGCGGCTTCGGCCGGTCTGGCCAGCTTTGGGTGGCCTACGACTACGACACGCTGGCCGACGATCTCGCCGCTCAACCAAGACCTGCTGACATTCGTGAAAGGGTAGCCGCGAATCCGTCAATATCCGGCGCGGATGACCTCCGTCGCCGAGGTCAGCGCGCAAAACCACCCGCAGCGAGTTTCGCGCTCGTCACTCGCGCTTCGACAACAAGCATAGATTATGAATGCGTGAACCTGTTCCACTCTGCGAGAGGCTCGCATAGAAGCAGGACTCCTCCAAGCGGCATGGGCAATACGTGGACTCGCATCGCGGGACGGGACAAAGCTGACGCGCTCGTTACGGGACGGCAGGACAACTTTCCATTAAGGTTCACACGAAAGAGAGAGGGTCAGGGTGGTGAGTGCCGGGCTGAGGAACGATCTGGTGTGCTTCTCGCACCTGCGCTGGGATCTCGTGTTCCAGCGGCCGCAGCACCTGCTCGCGCGCGCCGCCCGCGGCCGACGCGTGTTCTACTGGGAGGAGCCGGCCTGGGCTGAGAGCGACGAGCCGCATCTCGCCGTCCGGGACGAGGCGGGCGTCCGGATCGTCCAGCCGCGTCTGCCCGACCCGGCATGGGAGGACGGCGGCATCGCCGCTCAGCGCAGCCTGCTTGACCGCTTCCTCGCGGGCGAGGGCGTCGCGGACCCGGTGCTCTGGTATGACACGCCGCACGCGCTGCTGTTCTCGGGTCACCTGACAGGGGCCTGCCTCGTCTATGACTGCATGGACGAGCTGAGCTTGTTCGCGGGCGCCGATACGCGGCTGCCGGCGCTGGAAGCGGACTTGCTGCGTAGGGCCGATCTGGTGTTCACGGGCGGCGCGAGCCTGCACGAGGCAAAACGAGGCCTTCACTCCAGCGTCCACTGTTTTCCGAGCGGCGTGGACGCAGCGCATTTCCGGCCGGCCCGCCGCGGCTCTGGCGATGCCGAGCTGCGGGAGGCTCTGCAGGAGCCAGAGGATCAGGCGGGCATCCCCCATCCCCGGCTCGGCTACTACGGCGTCCTGGACGAACGGCTGGACCTGGGCCTGCTGGCCCAGCTTTGCGACTTGCGGCCCAACTGGCAGATCGTGCTCGTCGGCCCGGTGGCGAAGATCACGCCCGAGAGCCTGCCAGTCCGGTCCAACCTGCACTGGCTCGGCCCAAAGCGCTACGCGGAGCTTCCCGCGTACGTCGCGGGCTGGGACGCGGCGCTCATGCCGTTCGCGCGGAACGACGCGACGCGCTTCATCAGCCCGACCAAGACGCCCGAGTTCCTCGCCGCCGGCCGCCCGGTCGTCTCCACCAGGATCACGGATGTTGCCCGCGCCTACGGCCCGGCGTGCGGCGTCCTCGTCACGGACACCGATGCTGGCGGGGCGCGGGCGTTCGCTGCCGCCTGCGATCAGGCGCTGGCACTCACACCGCAGGACTGGCAGGGCGAGGCCGACCGGCGGCTCGCCACAATGGGCTGGGACAGGATTTGGGCGCGCATGGAAACGCTCGTGGACGCGGCGCAGCGGCCACTCCCAGCGCCGCAGGTGGCGCGCCATGCAGATCACGACGTTCTCGTCGTCGGCGGGGGCTTCGCGGGCGCGGTGATGGCCGAGCGCCTGGCCGCGGACTGGGGCAAGCGGGTCCTGGTCGTGGACCGCCGGCCCCACATCGGCGGCAATGCCTACGACACCAGGGATGCGGCCGGCGTGCTCATCCATCCTTACGGACCGCACATCTTCCACACCAACAGCCAGGCCATCATTGACTATCTCTCACGCTTCACGGCGTGGCGTCGCTACGAGCACCGGGTCTTGGCCGAGGCGCGCGGCCAGCTCCTGCCCATGCCCATCAACCGCACGACGGTGAACCGCTTCTTCGGCGTGACCCTCGCCGAGCACGAAGTGGACGCATTCCTCGCCGCCCGCGCGGAGAGCGTCGCCGAGGTGCGAACCTCAGCCGACGTGGTGCTCTCTCGCGTCGGGCGGGAGCTCTACGAGACGTTCTTCCAGGGCTACACTCGCAAGCAATGGGGCCTCGACCCGTCCCAGCTCGACAAATCCGTGACGGCCCGCGTGCCGACGCGGACGGACGACGACGACCGCTACTTCCAGGACCGCTTCCAGCAGATGCCCCGCCACGGGTATGCGCCCATGTTCCAGCGGATGCTGCACCATCCGAATATCGAGGTGGCGCTGGAGACCGATTACGCGGAGGTCGTGCGCGGCCGGTATTTCGGACACGTCGTGTTCACCGGCCCGGTGGATGAGTATTTCGGCCATCGCTTCGGCAAGCTGCCCTACCGCAGCCTGCACTTCCGCCACGAGACGCGCGATGGGGCCTGGGCACAGCCCGTCGCCGTGGTCAACTACCCCAGCGAGTTTGTGCCCTACACGCGCGTGACCGAGTTCAAGTATCTCACGGGCCAGATCCACCCGCGGACGAGCCTCTGCTACGAGTATCCGTCCGCGGAGGGCGACCCCTACTACCCGATCCCGCGGCCCGAGAACGCCCGGCTCTACGCCCGCTACCAGGCGCTCGCGGACGCGATGCCCGGCGTCACCTTCGTCGGCCGGCTCGCGACTTATCGTTACTACAACATGGACCAGGTGGTCGGCCAGGCGCTCGCCACCTACCAGCGCCTGCGCGCTCAGTTCGCAGAGGGCGCGGAGGCGGCCGACTGAGGGGCGGGGACACGCCCTACTTCAGCCAGGTCTCAACTTTCAAGCCGTGTATCCGGTCGAGGGCGGACCGGCCGCGGGTCTGGCGTGACCGCCTTCCTGGCCTATGCTGGGCCCCAGGCAAGATTTGGGAGGCTACAGGACGTGCCCACTCGAGCGAAGCAGGCGGTCAGCCATCCCCGAACTGTGCCACAGACGCTCGCTCTCGCGCTCGTCGGCGCTCTCGCCCTCGGCGGTTGGGCGCACGCCGCGGACAGCCCTGCTACGGGAGGATCGGTGTCCGTCAGCACGGACAACGGCGTGGTGGTCGGCTCCACGGGCGACAGCGTCGCCACGTTCCTCGGTATCCCCTACGCGGCGCCCCCTGTCGGCGAGCTGCGCTTCCGCGCTCCGCAGCCGCACGCTCCCTGGACGACCCCGCTGAAGGCGACCGCTTACGGCAGCCCCTGCCCGCAGACCGCGCGCCTTGGCTCGCCCAGCCTGAACGAGGACTGTCTCACCCTGAACGTCTGGACGCCGATCCACGGCGGCCACAGGCCGGTCATGATTTTCATCCACGGCGGCAGCTTCAACGCAGGCAGCGGCGGCGCGGTGCCCGGCACCGGGCCTGACTACGGCGGCACCGATATCGCCGAGCGCGGCGACGTAGTCGTCGTCACCATCAACTATCGCCTCAGCATCCTCGGCTACCTTGCCGCCCCCGCGCTCGACGCCGAGAACCCGCAGCACGTCTCCGGCAATTACGGCCTGCAGGACCAGCAGGCTGCGCTCGCCTGGGTCAAGCGCAACATCGCCCGGTTCGGCGGCGACCCGGCGAACGTGACCTTGTTCGGCGAGTTCCGCCGGCGGCATCTCCGTCCTCTACCAGCTCGTCTCGCCCGGCGCCGCCGGCCTCTTCCAGCGCGCCATCGTTGAGAGTGCCAACGACGGCACCAGCCGGCCCTTGGCCGCGGCCGAGTCCACGGAGGCGCCGATCATCGCCACCCTGGGCTGCGGCCGCGTGCCGGACGTGGCCGCCTGCCTGCGCGGACTGCCCGTGGCGACGATCGTCAACTCCGGCTTCGCTGCCGGCCCGCCCATAGACGGCGACACGGTGCCGCAGCAGCCGAGCGCTGCCTTCGCGGCCGGTCATTTCAATCGTGTGCCCATGATCATCGGCACCAACGCGAACGAGGGTACCTACTTTCTCGCCGTCGCCTCCCGCACCGCCGGCCGCGCGCTGACGGCGGCTGACTACGCCGCCGTGATCGCGGCGAACTATCCCGGCGCCGCGCCGCAGATCGAGTTTGCCTATCCGCTCTCCGCCTACAGCACGCCGGCGGACGCCCTCGCCGCGGTCGAGACCGACAGCTTCTTCGCCTGCCCGAGCGACAGGGTGCGCGGGTTGCTCGCGCCGCAGGTGCCGGTCTGGGGCTACGAGTTCGCCCAGCCGAGCCCGGTGCAGAACTTTCCGCTGCCCGCAGCGCCGGGCATTGACCTCGGCGACAGCCACACGACGGAGCTCGCCTACGTGTTCGGCCATGCCCAGTCGGAGCAATCGCTCGATGGGCAGGATTACCGGCTCTCAGACGCGATGATCGGCTACTGGACGCGCCTCGCTGGAAGCGGCAACCCGAACAACGCCCCAGTCGGCGCGGCGCCACGGAGCGTGGACGAGTTGCCGACACCCTGGCCCCTGTATGGGACTAGCCGGCAACTCGTGCTCTCACTGCGGCTACCGATCGGTCCGGAGACCGATTTTGCGGCGGCACATCACTGCGCGCTTTGGCAATCGCTCGGCAACCCGGAGAAGCTGCTGCTGTCGGTGCCGAAATCGTGACGGGCGTGAGCCGGCGGCCCACCTTCTAGGCTCTGCGACCGGCGGCTCCGGCCGCGAATCTCATAGGGCGATCACGCTGCGCACTGGCGAAACGTTGACACGCGACGCTGCACACGGAACTGTTTAGCAGATACATCCTTCCTAAACCGCACACAATGCGTCATGACTCCCCGTCGGGACGAGGGAGGAAACAAAGTGAGCGAGACGCGATGGCGTCTTGGCACGCCGAACCTGAGTGCCAATGATCTGGTATTGCGCCGTCTCGGCTCCCTCGCGCCGCTGTCAACGCTGGACGAGAGGCGCGTGCTTGCCCTGCCGCTCGCACAGCGGGCAAACCCGGCAGAGACCGAGCTCGCCGCCGCCGGCGCTGTTGGGATGCGGCCACGCTTCCTGATTCAAGGCTGGGCCTGCCGCTTGCGAACGCTTCCGGACGGACGCCGACAGATCTTCCACCTGGTACTCCCGGGCGATCTGATCGGGTCTTGCCTACGCCCACACCAGCCCGCGGCAGCCGCGACGGTGGCGCTCACGCGCACAGAGACGACGAGCGCCGCCGGCCTTGCCGCCCTTCTCGGGGAGCCGTCCCACGCTGGCTCCTCCCTGGCGGCCGCGTGCGCGGCGCTGGAGCAGCAGGGTGAGGCGCTGCTGCTGGACCAGATCACGCGGCTCGGCCAGCAGACAGCTTACGAGCGGACGGCGCACCTGCTGCTGGAAGTATGGGAACGGCTCGCGGCGGTCGGGCTCGCGGCGGAAAACACCTTTCAATGGCCGTTGCGCCAAGACACCGTCGCCGACCTTCTCGGCCTCAGCGTGGTGCACGTCAACCGCACGCTGCAGCAACTGCGCCGCGACGGCGTCGTTGAGCTGCGCGGAGGCGTTGCAGTGTTGCTGCAGCCGGAGCGGCTGCGGGAGGCAGCCGAGGTCGCGCCGACGCGCCTCTGTCAAGCTGAAACGGTGGACTTCGCGCGCGCCCACTGAACCGGTCGGGAGGGACGTGGGCCGGAGCAGGCGATCGGCGGCGACGAGGGCGAGATCCGCGTGATGATGCAGTATATGTTCCAGGCCTGGGGCTCTCGCGGCCCGGCGAAGTATCGGGACATGCTGCTCAACACGGCGACCGAGGGGATCGGCCACGTCGAGATGCTGGCCACCGCGGTAGCACTCAACCTTGAGAACGCGCCCTTCTCCTTCCAGGAGGAGGCGTTGCGCGACGGGATGGCCGGAGCAGTGCTCAACGGCATGAACCTGCGCCATATCCTTTCCACTGGCACGGGCGCCACGCCGGAGAACTGCAACGGCGTGCCGTGACCCAGCGCAGGCCAGCCAGATGTCGTCCGGCCAGGTCAAGACTGGGCCGCCTGGGAACGGCCACGTCGCCGCGTGGCACTGAACTCGGAGACGCCCTACCCCCGGCCGTCCTCCTCGGCGGCCGGGGTCAGTGGCCCCGGCCGTGGCCGGCGATGGAAGTTCGCGACGAGAGTCCCGCACGGCCGCATGATCCGGACGATCGCTGCCGCGGCGTGATGCTCCGGTGAAGGTTGGGTGAAACATTGCGCCGAGACGATGCCGCCGCACGTCCTTCGCGCTATGCGGCATCTATGGTCGTGACGATTCGCCCTGCGGCTTGCCTATTCGAACCTCGCTGATGCTGGCTGTGTGATGGGGAGCGATCTCGATACCGACAGCATCGCCAGGGCCTACGGGCGCTGGGCGCCCATTTATGACTTCGTCTTCGGGCCGGTCTTCGCGCGTGGCCGCAGCCTCGCGGTCGCTGCCGCTGAGCGCATCGGCGGGCGAATCCTGAGAGGTCGGGGTCGGGACAGGCATATCGCTACCGAGCTACCGGGCATCGACGCGCGTATTCGGGATCGATATCTCCGAGCCGATGCTGGAGAGGGCACGCGCGCGGGTCGCCGAGCTTGGACTGCGCAACGTCGAGGACCTAGCCAACATGGACGCGGAGCACCTCGACTTCCCCGACGGCTCGTTCGACGTCGTGGTGGCGCAGTATGTCGTCACCGCCGTGCCCAACCCTGAAGCGGCGCTCGACGAGTTCGCCCGCGTCGTCCGGCCCGGTGGCGAGATCGTGCTGACGACTAGGATCGGGGCCGGATCTGGGTTGCGCGGCGTGATGGAGAAGCAGCTCACGCCTGTCGTGAACCGGCTCGGGTGGCGGACGGAGTTTCCGTGGGAGCGCTACGCCCGCTGGGCGGAGAACGCGCCGGGTGTCGAGGTGGTCGAGCGCCGCGCGCTGCCGCCGCTCGGACATTTCTCTCTTGTCCGGCTGGCGAAGCTTGCACCGAGCTAGACGGCTGCTCCGTGACATCAGCCCACAACGACCAGAGGAGACGGATGGCATGCGGCATTTCCTAGATGAGCTTCGCATGCAGCGATGGGACGATCATCGCTACTACCATCACAGCCGGGTCAATCAATCGTTGCATTTCCTGAGCGCGGTCAGCTTCCTGGTCGCCTACGCGCTTGCGTTCAAGAACCCGGCAGGCGCCGCGCTCGTGGGTTGGCTGATCGCGATGACGAGCCGCCAGGTGGGCCATCTCTTCTTCGAGCCGAAGGGCTACGACGAGGTGAACGAGGCCACCCACGAGCATAAGGAGGAGATCAAGGTCGGCTACAATCTTCGCCGCAAGATCGTCCTGCTGGCGCTGTGGGCGCTATCGCCGCTCCCGCTCTATCTCGAGCCATCGCTGTTCGGCCTGTGCGAGCCGCATCAGAGCTCCGGCGCCCTGATCCACCAGATCGGCGGGATCTGGCTCGCGCTCGGGATCGGCGGCCTCCTCTTCCGGACCGTGCAGCTCTTCGTCGTCAGGGATCTGCAGACCGGGCTCGTCTGGGCGACCAAGATCCTCACGGACCCGTTCCACGATATCAAGCTCTACCACAAGGCGCCGCTCCGCCTGGTTCAGGGTCGGGCCGGGCGCCACGGTCTCGCCGCGCAGGCGCCGCAACCGAGCGTCGTGGGTGATGGCGCTGACACCGGCATGGCCGGAGACCATCCGGCCGCTAGCCCAGCGGCCTCTTAGCCGATGCTAGCCGGGGCCGAGGGCGGAGCGGGCACGCACGCCTTGCCCACGCAGCCAGGCCGCGATCATCTCACGCACGATGCGGCGCTTGATCGCCTTGTTCGTGGTCTCTACGCCGCACCACCAGCCGTCCGCCGCCATCGCTCCCGCGGCAGCCACGAAGCGGTCCGCTACGGCCTCGAAGTCGGATTCCGTGTAGTCGAGGCTGAAGATGAGCCGCCCTGTGCCCACCCAGGAGAGCGCGAGGCCCTCGGCGCGCAGGTAGTATTGCAGCATCCAGTTGTAGCGCGACGGCCGCGTGTAGAGCACCGTCCAAATGGACGACAGGTAGGCGACGCGGACGGGGAGGCCGGCCTCCGCGAGCCGCCGATTGAGCCGCTCGGCCCGGCCGCTCCAGCAGGCGTCGAGACCGCGATACAGGCTCTGGATCTCCGGCGTCCGGAGCTGGGCGAGGAACTCGTGCATGGCGCCGATCACGTAGGGATGCGCGTTGAAGGTGCCGCGGGCGAAGCAGATGTCGGCGGGACGATCCGTCGCGGTAGCGCCGCATCAGATCGCTCCGGCCGCAGAGCACGCCCACCGGCATGCCGCCGCCGAGCGTCTTGCCGTAGGTGACCATGTCTGCCTGCACGCCGAAGTATTCCTGCGCGCCGCCGGGAGCCAGCCGGAAACCAACGAACACCTCGTCGAAGATCAGGGCGATGCCGCGCTCGGTGCAAACCGTGCGCAACTGCTGCAGCCAATGCGTGTAGGCATCGCGGTCGAAGTGCGCGGATCGGCTGCTATCAACGAGCGAGGAATCGGAAGGCGCGCCCGCTGTTCGGGTGCAAAGCCTGCAGCGGGTTCACGAGAACGCAAGCGATATCGCGGCGACGGCGCAGGACGCGCAGGGTGCGCTCGGACATCTCGGCGAGCGTGTAGGTCTCGCGGGCCGGCCGGGGATTGCCGATGCCCGGCTGCACCTCGCCCCACCAGCCGTGATAGGCGCCGCAGAAGCGCACGATACGGGAGCGCCGCGAGTGGAAGCGCGCGAGGCGGACCGCCTGCATGACGGCCTCCGTGCCGGACATGTGGAACGAGACCTCGTCGAGTCCGGAGATCGTCCCGCAGCTGCTCGGCGACCTCGGCGAGGACGGGATGGTAGGCGCCGAGCACGGGCCCGAGGTCCCGGACGCGCTCCTGCCCGCGCTCCAGGCATTCCTTGTAGAAATCGTAGCCGAACAGGTTCACGCCGTAGGAGCCGGCCAGGTCGAAGAACGTGTTCCCGTCGAGGTCCGTCACGGTCACGCCGGACGAGGAGCGCAGGAAGGAGCCGGCCGCGAGCCGCTCGCGGACGATACGGCTGTATTGGAACGGGACGCGATACGGGTCGGTGAATTGCAGGTCCGAGACGCCGTCGCTGACCCTCTCGGTCAAGCGCCGCGTCTCGGCGAAACGCTGGCGATAGAGCTGCGACAGCCGCTCGAAGCCGGCCCGGCGGCGGGCAACGGCGTCATCCGGCGCGCCGTCCGATCCGAAGAAGCACGCTCTCGTCGTAGTCGTAGAACGGGATAAGCGACGCAACCCGGCGCGCCATGTGCGCGTGGCCGGCGAGCGAGCGGTGCTTGGCCCGCGAGAGGTCCAGGCGATCTCGGACCAGCGGAGAGCGAGACCGCCAACGCGCCTACGACGCGGTGGGCCGGTGTTAAGAAATGAGCATCCATGTCCAGGTATCCTGCCGAGGTCGGCCCACGATGAGGATCTCGGCTTTGGCGCCGACTCTTGCCCGGATCATCCAGCACGAGGACGTGAATTTCCTCCTCACCAATCGCATCCCTCGGCGCCTCGCGACGAGGTTCATCGGTTGGCTCAGCAGGATCGAGCAGCCGCTCATACGGGATGCGTCTCGTTCGCGTCTGGCGCCTGTTCTCGGACCTTGACCTGAGCGACGCGCAAAATGACGCAATTCCGCAGCCTGCACGCGTGCTTCACCCGGGAGCTGCAGGCACGGCGCCCGCCCGGTCATCGCCGATCCCGCGATCCTCGCTAGTCCCTGCGACGCGATCATCGGCGCGAACGGGAAGATCGACGGCACCACGGTCTTCCAGATCAAGGGTTCGCCCTACAGCCTGGTCGATCTCCTGTCCGATCGCGATGCGGCGGGCACGCATCGCGGGGGGCGCATACGTCACGCTGCGGCTGACCGCGGGCATGTATCACCGCTTCCACGCGCCGCACGACTGCCGGGTCGAGTCCGTGACGTACATCTCGGGCGACACCTGGAACGTGAATCCCGATCGCGCTGAAGCGCATCGAGGCGCTGTTCTGCAGGAACGAGCGCGCCGTGGTCCGCACAAGGCTGGCTGCGAGCGGCCACGTGGTGACCTTGGTGCCGGTCGCGGCCATCCTCGTTGCGGGTCTTCGCTTCCGCTTTCTCAACCCTGGCCTCGATCTTCGCTGCGGCGGGCGGCGCACAATCTCTGTGCGACGCCGCGTTTCGGAAGGGCGAGGAATTGGGCTGGTTCCAGCATGGCTCGACGATCGTGGTGCTCGCGCCGGAGGGCTTCGAGCTGTGCCGGAACGTCCAGGAGGGCACGAGGATACGGGTCGGCGAGGCGCTGATGCGCTTGCCTAACTGCCAATCTACGGCAGTCGCGGCGCGTCGGGGAAACATCTCCCATGCCGCAGGCGGCGACCGCTTGACGGGCGCGACACCGCCGCTGATTGTTGCAGAATCCCCTGCTTAAAGGAGAACTCCGGTTGAGCAATCTTGCGCCGTGCTTGAGCTGAAGCCCGTGCCGTCCAGCCGACGCGTCCTGGTCACGGGCGGTGCCGGCTTCGTAGGCAGTCACGCAGCGCGCGCGCTCGCGCTGCGTGGCGACCAAATCGTCGTGCTGGACGATTTAAGCCAGGGTCATCGCGCTGCCGTGGCGCCGGGCGCCGAGCTTATACCGGCGAGCCTCGCGGACCGCGCCACTGTCGATCGAGTGCTGGCGAGCGGGCCGTGGCACGCGGTGCTGCACTTCGCCGCGCTCTCGCTCGTGGGCGAGAGCGTGGCCGACCCGTGCCGCTACCTCCTGGCCAATGCCGGCCAGGGCATCGCGCTCATCGACGCCTGCGTGCGTCACGGCGTTCGCCGTTTCGTGCTGTCCAGCACGGCGAACCTGTTCGGCGAGCCCGACCAGGTACCGATCCCGGAGAGTGCCCCCATTCGGCCCAGCTCGCCCTACGGTGAGAGCAAGTGGATGCTGGAACGGGCGCTTTCCTGGGCGGAGCGGGCGCATGGGTTGCGCTACGCGTCCTTGCGCTACTTCAACGCCGCGGGCTGCGACCCGGAGGGGCACCTGGGCGAGGATCACGATCCGGAGACCCACCTGATTCCGCTCGCCATAGATGCTGCCCTCGGCCGCCGCCCGGCGCTCACCGTGTTCGGCTCGGATTACCCCACGGCGGACGGCACGGCGGTGCGCGACTACGTTCACGTCACCGACCTAGCCGACGCGCACCTGCTGGCGCTGGAGCGGTTGGAGCAAGGGAGTGCAACCTACAATCTCGGCAACGGGACGGGCTACTCGGTACTGGAGGTGGTGCGCGCGGTGGAGCAGGTCTCAGGCCGGGCGGTGCCGCACGTCATGGGCGCGCGCCGGGCGGGCGACCCGGCCGTGCTGGTCGCGAGTTCCGATCTGATCCGCGCCGAGCTGGGCTGGGCGCCGCGGCTGTCTGCCCTGGACGAGATCGTGCGCACTGCCTACGCGTGGCGCCTCGATCACCCGAACGGCTACGCTGACCGGGGTTCCGGTGGCATACTGGCCGCCGCGGCATCCTGACGGCGAACCTCACCAAGCCGTGCGCGGGGGGTGGAACGCCGTCCGAGCCGTTGCCCTGCCAGGGCCGCGGCCCTAGACCCCTCCGCCATGGACACAGCCGTCCCCTTCCCCGAGATCGAGCACCGCACCGCCCGCTTCGCGGACGGCCTCCTGCTCGACTCCGGCCAGCGCCTCCCGGAGCTCGTGATCGCCTACGAGACCTACGGCCGTCTCGACCCCTCCTGCCGCAACGCCGTACTCGTCTGCCACGCCCTCACCGGCGACCAATACGCCGCGGGCACCCATCCCCTGACCGGCCGGCCCGGCTGGTGGGAGGCCGTCGTCGGCTCCGGCCTCCCGGTGGACACGGACCGCTACTTCGTGGTTTGCGCCAACGTGCTTGGCGGCTGCATGGGATCGACCGGACCCCGCTCCGCCGGGCCGGACGGGGAGGCTTGGGGGCCGATCTTTCCCTCCGTCACCATCCGCGACATGGTCCGCGCCCAGGCGCGACTCATGGAGCACCTGGGCATCGAGCGGCTCCTCGCCGTCATCGGCGGCAGCATGGGCGGGATGCAGGCGCTCGAATGGGCGGCGACCTACCCCGAGCGCGTGGGGGCGGCGGCGGTGATCGCGTCCGCGCCGCTGCACTCCGCCCAGAACATCGCCTTCCACGAGGTCGGCCGCCAGGCCGTGCTCGCCGATCCGGACTGGCACGGCGGGCACTACGAGGCGTACGGGGTCATCCCCGCCCGCGGCCTCGCGGTCGCGCGCATGGCGGCGCACATCACCTACGTCTCCGAGGAGGCGCTCGCCCGCAAGTTTGGCCGGCGGCTGCGCGAGGGCGCCACCTCCCTGTTCGGCGACCAGTTCGAGGTGGAGAGCTACCTCAACTACCAGGGCAGCACCTTCGTCCGCCGCTTCGACGCCAACTCCTATCTCACCATCACCCGCGCCATAGACCTGTTCGACCTCGCGGCCCAGCACGGCGGCGACCTGGCGCGGGCGTTCCAGAGATCGCGGACGCGGTTCCTCGTCGTCTCGTTCAGCTCCGATTGGCTCTACCCGACCGCGCAGAGCCGCGCCATCGTGCGCGCGCTGAACCGCGCCGGCGCCAACAGCAGCTTCGTCGAGATCGCGACCGACAAGGGCCACGACGCCTTCCTGCTCGACGAGCCGGACTTTCACGAGGCGCTCGGCGGCTTCCTCGCGGGCGCGGCCGAGCGGGCGGGTGTCGCGTGAAGCACGAGCCGATCCGCTACGTCGCCAAGAACATGCGCCTCGACCAGCGGCTGATCGCCGATCTCGTAGCACCCGGCAGCTCCGTGCTCGATATCGGCAGCGGCGACGGCACCTTGCTCGAATACCTGGCGCGCACGCGCGGCTGCGACGCGCGGGGGATCGAGCTGGATATGGGCGAGGTGACGCGCTCCGTGGCGCGTGGCCTCGCCGTGCTGCAAGGCGACGCCGACACTGACCTTGCCGACTACCCGGACGGCGCCTTCGACTACGTCGTACTGTCGCGGACGCTTCAGGCCGTCGAGCGCCCGCGCGAGGTGCTGCGCCAGATGCTGCGCATCGGCCGGCGCGCGCTCGTGAGCTTCCCCAACTTCGGCCACTGGCAGGTGCGCTGGCAGCTCCTGCGTACCGGACGGATGCCGATGACGGCGGCCTGGGATCGCCCGTGGTTCGAGACGCCCAACATCCATCCCTGCACAGTGCGCGACTTCTTCGCGCTGTGTGCACGGGAAGGCTACGAGATCGAGCGCTGGCTCGCCGCCGACGAAGCCGGGCGCCGGGCACCATGGCGCCGCCACATCGCGCTCGCCAACCTGTTCGGGGAGCAGGCTCTGTTCCTGCTGCGCCGCCAGGCTTGACCGGGGCGCCGCTCCGCCATCACTGTGAGCCGTGGAGCGGGCGGATCCAGGGGCCGCCAGCGCTGTCCTGGCCGGCTGTCTCCGGCAGCGCCTCGTGGCGGGTCTCCGGCATTTGCCACCACACCAGACCCACGCCGGCGAGGCCCACGGCCGCCAGGCCGTAGAGGCCAACCGTGTAGCCGAGCATCTGGACGAGGTATCCGCTGGCCGTAGTGCTGAGGGAGGCGCCGATGCCGGACGCGATCCCGACCGCACCCTGGGCGATGTTATAGCGGCCGGTGCCGCGGGTGACGTCGGCAATGACGAGCGGGGTCAGGATGCCAATCACCGCCGCCGTCAGGCCGCCTAGCGACTGGATCGGCAGCAGATACCAAGGGTTGGGCGCGAAGGTGAACAGAACGGCGCGGGCGGGCAGCGCGGCGAAGCCGAGGAGCAGCAGCGGCTTGCGTCCCCAGTCGTCGGCACGCCGGGCGATCCAGGCGGCGATCAGCGCCGTCACCACCTGCGGCACGATCACCAGCGCCGCGGTGATGAGCTCGGACTCATGCTGGTCCTTCGACGCGAGGCGCTCGCTGGTCAGCGGCATGACCGAGGCATTGGCGAACTGGAACAGCGCCAGGCAGCCCGCGAAGATCAGGAGTCGGTGGTTCTTGAGGAGGTCGCGCAGGCGCGCCTTCTTGGGCTTCTTGTCGCGCCCCGGCGCGGCCTGGCGCGCCCGCGCGTAGTCGATCTCGTTGCCGTTGATGCGGCTGAGCGCGAAGAGCGCGGGAGCGCAGAGCGCGGCGGCGGCCAGGAAGGTGGCTCGCTTCGACACGAAGTGGCCGAGCAGCCCCATGAGGCCCGCCGTTAGAGCGTTGCCGAAGGAGTCGTAGCGGTGGTTGCGCCCGAGGCGCCGGCTCAGGGCGCGGTGGCCGACGAGGCCGAGGCCGACCGCAGCGAGCGCGGGCTTGGTCACGCCGCCGGTGCTGCCGTGCACGACTTCCGCCACCATCACGAACAGGAAGCTCGGGAAGAAGGCAAAGATCAGCGCGCCGACGGCGATCAGGACGAGCGAGGCGGCGAGCAGCAGCCGCTTCGAGCGCACCTCATCGACCAGGGCGCCGCCAGGCGCCTGGCTCGCGATGGCGACGAGGGTGCCAACCGTGAGCGCCAGCCCGATGCGGCCTTGCGACCAGCCCTCCGCCGTGAGGTAGAGGGCGACGAACGGGCCGAAGCTCGTCTGCACGTCGGCGACGAAGAAGTTCAGCCAGTCGAGTCCGCGCTGGCTACGGGCCGAGGGATGTGCCTCGTCGCGCGTTCCGGCACCACCGCCCTTGCCTGCGCTGCCGTCGTCTTCGGCGCTCTTGTCGGCCATCGCCTGCCCTTCCTGCATACCGGAAACTGTGCGGTATCAGGAATCGACCGGCATGGCGCGCCGCGGCGAGCAGGCACAAATGGTTGATGGTCTGTAGCAGCGCTCCGCCATCCTTGACCCGGCCGGCTCTGGCCTTCGTGCCACAGTGCGACTTATAAGCCCGCAGCACTCTCCGAACGGACTCTCCCTGGCCATGGCGCTTCCTTCTCCGGCCCGCATTCCCGGCGATTTCTCGACCAGCCCGCGCGTTGTCCTGCTCGCCGCCATGGCGGTGATCATCGGCAGCCTCGGGGTCGTCGTTGCCTGGGTCTTGCTGGGCCTCATCACGCTCTGCACCAATGTCGCCTACGCTGGGCGGTTCTCCTTCACGCCTTACGAGCTGGGCATCGCGCACCTGGGCTGGCTCTCCGTCCTGATCCCGGTCGCTGGCGGCGTCGTGATCGGGCTGATGGCGTGGTTCGGCTCGGAGAAGATCCGCGGCCACGGCATCCCCGAGGCGATGGAGGCGATCCTCATCGGCCAGAGCCGCATCGAGCCGAAGGTGGCCCTGCTGAAGCCGCTCTCCTCGGCCATCTCGATCGGCACCGGCGGCCCGTTCGGCGCCGAGGGGCCGATCATCATGACCGGCGGCGCCCTCGGCTCGCTCCTTGCCCAGTTCTTCGACATGAGCGCGTCCGAGCGCAAGACGCTGCTCGTCGCGGGAGCCGCGGCCGGCATGACGGCGGTGTTCGCCACGCCCGTCGCCGCCGTGTTGCTCGCCGTGGAGCTGCTGCTGTTTGAGTGGAAGCCGCGCAGCTTCATCCCGGTCCTCACCGCCTGCGTGACGGCCGCGGTGGAGCGCGACTACCTGCTGCCGGCAGGCCCGATCTTCCCCCACGCCGCGGCGCTCGCGCCGACACCGATCCTGCTGCTCGCCTGCTGCCTGCTCGGCCTGTTCTCCGGCCTCGCCTCGGGCCTGCTCACGGCCATGGTCTACGCGGCCGAGGACGCCTTCGGCAAGCTGCCGATCCACTGGGCGGTCTGGCCCGCCCTCGGCGGCATCGTCGTCGGGATCGGCGGGCTGATCGAGCCGCGCGCGCTCGGCGTCGGCTACGATAACATCCGGCTGCTGCTCGCCCACGGGCTGAGCGACGGCGCCACGCTGCGCCTGCTCGCCGTCAAGGCGGTGATTTGGGCGGTGGCGCTCGGCTCCGGCACCTCGGGCGGCGTGCTGGCGCCCCTGCTGATCATGGGCGGCGCGCTCGGCGCGGTGTGCAGCCACGTGCTGCCCGGCGTAGCGCCCGGCGACTGGGCGCTGATCGGCATGGCGGCGATGATGGGCGGCACCATGCGCGCCCCGCTCGACCTCGACCATGTTCGCGATGGAGCTGACAGGTGCCACCGGCCTGCTCCTGCCGCTGCTCGCGGCGAGCGGGACGGCCTACGCGCTCACGGTGCTGCTGCTCCGCCGCTCGATCCTGACCGAGAAAATCGCCCGACACGGCCACCACATCACGCGCGAGTATGAGGTGGATCCCTACGAGCTGACGCGCGTCGCGGACGTTATGGTGGATCGGGTGGATACGCTACCCGAGACCGCTACCTGCGCCGAATTGGTCGCGTTCTTCGCGCAGGCGCAGCGCCACAAGGCCTACCCGGTGGTGGACGCGGCCGGCCGGCCGATCGCTATGGCATCCCGTGCCGACGCCCTGCGCCTCTCCCACGGCGGCAAGAACGATGTGGAAAGCGCGTCTGCTACACTCGCCCAGGTACTCGGTGGTCGCCCACTCGTGACCGCGACGCCCGACGAGCGGCTATCCGCCCTCGTGGATCGCATGGTGCACGAGGGCGCGGGACGGGTGCCGGTAGTGCGTCCGGAGGACGGCGTGCTAGTCGGCATCGTCGCTCGCAAGGACCTGCTGCGGGTGCGCGCGCGCTGGCTGGCGGAGGAGCACGACCGCGCTTCGTTCTTCCGCCTGCGCCGCTCCCGCCCGGTCCGCTCCGCCGCGTGAGGTCTCACCGCCGCGCCGCCTGTATTCGCGAGGCGGCGGTCAGGCGGTCCGCCACGCGACGCAGCGCGCGTCGTCCCGGCACTTCCACCAGTTCATAGAGCGGCCACGAGACGACCAGGACGGTGAGAACATAGGCCGGGAACACCACCCCATACGGGATGCCGGGCCGCTCAAAGAGCAGCCTGACCACATACTTGATCAGAAAGTGCGAGAGATACGTCGCGTAGGAGAGCGTGCCGAGCAGCACAAGCGGCCGTCGGGAAAGCAGCCGCTCCGGCAGGGTGCCGGGCACCGCGAAGCCATAGACGAGGCAGCAGAACGCGCCCGGCATCACGAGGGAGTCGGGCGCGCCGAGCGCGAAGGCGCCGATCAGCAGCGCGCCGAGCAGGACCATCGCGTTGGCGCCGCTCGGCGTGCGCCGCGCCAGTTCCCAAAGCCGATGCACCAGCACTCCGGCGAAGAACTCCAGCACACAGCGGATCAGGGCGAACTGGGAGAGTTCCCCGCTCAGGCCACCGAACAGGGGCGCCACCACCATGAGCACTCCCAGCGCGCCGCCGAGCCAGGCCGTTGCGGCAGCCCGCCCGCGCGCCCGGCGCATCACGATCCAGGCCATCACCGGGAAGATCAGGTAGGCGAACATCTCCGTGCTGATGGACCACGCCGGAACGTTCCAGCCCAACCAGGTCCAAGGCGACCAGGCCTGTACCAGGAAGACGCTCGCGACAAGGTAATCCACCCGCTCGAACTCGTCAGCGTGGTGGGCAAGGCTGGCCGCGCCGATGTAGAGCACGAACAAGCCCAGCATGAAGAGGTGGAGCGGGTAGATGCGGGCGAGGCGCAGCAGCAGGAAGCGCCCGTAGGCGTGCATCCCCTCGGCCTGGAACTCCTTGCTGTAGTTGAGCGCAATGATGAAGCCACTCATCACGAAGAACAGGTCCACGGCGAGCGCCCCGTGCGCCGCAACGGCAAGCACCGCCGCGGGTACGAAGGGCGCCAGCGCTTCCCTGAAATGATAGGTGACGACGAGCCAGGCGGCGACGCCGCGAAGGCCGGTCAGTGCGTTGAGTTGCGGAATACCAGGTTGCGTCATGAGAGCTGGATCATGGGTGCTGCCTCAAGGCTCCCGCGTCAAGATAAGTTCTCGCGCCAGGCGTGCAGCAGCCCGCCCTCACTATGACATCACGCTGCGGCGGACGGAGGAGCGGTATCCGGACTGACCCGCTGGATCCGCGCGAGAGCGGGCTGCCGCGTGCGCGCGGCTTCGTCCTCACGCTGCCAGGCTTGAGCGCGCGGCAGGCGCTCGTGACGACGCTGGCCCTGCGCAGGGAACGGGGAACCCATCAGCGCTCCCGACGTGGTCAGGACGCGGCCACCGATATGGGCAGCGCCCTCGCGGATCAGGCCGCGCTCGGCCCGTGTGAAGTATAGCGGGAGGCAGAGCGCGGCGAACAGCACGATCCAGCCCATGTCGAGCAGGACTTGGAGAGGTATCGACGGTACCTGCAGCACGCGCGAGGCGGCGAACACGCCCGCGCCCAGCAGCAGGATTCGCGCGTAGGCACCCGGCTGGATCGGCAGCGCGGCCTCACGCCGGGCGACCCTCCAACAGACCGAGGCATACCCGACCCAGGTCAGCAGCGTCGCCATTGCGGCCCCGGTGATGCCGTATCCAGGTATGAGGACAACGTTCAGCACGGCGTTGAGCACCGCGCACCCCGCCGCCACTTGCCCGACCCGGACCGAGCGCCGCTTGACGAGGAGCACATAGTTGAAGAAGTCGCCGATCTCCCGGAACACGTAGCCCAGCACCAGGACCGGCAAGATCAGCAGCGGCGGCTCGTAGTTTGCCGGCACCATGACGCGCAGTGCCGCGGGCGCCCCCACCGCGATCCCGAGCCCTATCAGCACCGTCGCGAAGGTCAGGAATCTGGCCACCCGCGCGAACTGCGCCTCCCATCCAGCCTCGCCCGCATGGCGGTAGCAGCTTACGCCCCAGCTCTTGTGGAAACTGTCACCCACTACAACGCTGAGCAGCATAGCGAAGCGATAGGCCAGTGCGTAGCGCCCGAGATCGGCCAGCGACACCGCGCCCGTAAGAAAGAAGCGGTCCGAGAAGTGGATCGCGAAGAAGGCGAGGCTGGACACGATCAGCGGCGCTCCGAATCGCACGAACTGCGGCACCAGCGCGCTCCGCCACCGCCAGCCCACCTCGCGCATCACGCGCGACAGCAAATAGGTGCAGCTCACGCCCGTGATGCACAGCTTGCTGCTCACGAAGCCCCAAACGCCGAGATGCAGCATGCCGATGAAGAGAACGTTGAGTGCGAGATTTAGCGCCAGTGTCGCGAGCGAGTAGGCCAGGAAGAACCGTGCGCGCTCCTGGATACGCTCGTAAATCAGGGCATTAATATACTTGACTCAGTGATTGGACGGCGGTATGGTTTCCGCCATGAGCAACGAACCCCGCACCCTCACTGAAGCTATCCGGCACTTCGCCGACCCGGATGTAACACTCAAGACGATCGTCGAGCTTCGCTGGCCTACAGGCGTATGCTGCCCAACCTGCGGTCGGAATGACGTTCGCTTCATCGCGACCCGCCGCATGTGGGAGTGCAAAGAGAAGCATCCCAAGCGCCAGTTCTCGGCCAAGATCGGCACGATTTTCGAGGATAGTCCGCTCGGCCTCAATAAGTGGTTCTGCGCAATCTGGATGATTGCCAACTGCAAGAACGGCGTCAGCTCCTACGAAATCCATCGCGCCATCGGTGTGACGCAAAAGACGGCGTGGTTCATGCTGCATCGCATTCGTCTCGCCATGGAGACGGGTTCCTTCCTGAAATCGGGCGGCGCCCATGAAGCAGACGAGACATTCATCGGTGGCCTTGCCAAGAACATGCACAAGGCTCGGCGCAAGACCGCCATCACCGGCACGGGTGGCAAAGATAAAGCGGTCGTGATGGGCGTCCTGCGTCGGGGTGGCGAGACGGAAGCAAGCCGTGTAGTGGCGCGTCACGTCCCGGACAGCACGGCTGCCACGCTGCATCCGATCGTGAAAGCCGCCGTCGAGCCGGGAGCGGAACTCTTCACTGACACACACAAGGGCTATAGCGGCCTCGCGGCCCATTACGTCCACGAAGTCGTGGACCACTCCATTGAATACGTCCGCGGCAAGGTCCACACCAATGGGATGGAGAACTTCTGGAGCCTCTTCAAGCGCGCCCTCAAGGGCACCTACGTGAGCGTCGAGCCGTTCCACTTGAACGCCTACGTTGTAGAGCAGACCTTCCGCTATAATGAGCGTAAAGACAATGATGGCGGCCGGTTGAGCTATGGCCGAACCTGGGTGACGACGGGTTGAGAAAGGCGGCGTATCGAGGCGGGTGAAGGCCTGCCTGAACTCCCGAAGGAGCCGATACGCCATGACAAGCAGTAGCACCGTTGTCTCTCTCCGTCAGCCCGACACGATTGACGACCCACTGACGGCCGTTCTGCGGAGCGGCGCCCGTCGGCTGCTGGCGCAGGCGATCGAAGCAGAAGCTGACGCATTCCTCGCGGCGATGAAGGGTGTGCAGCTTCCGGACGGGCGTGACCGTCTGGTTCGGCACGGCCATGGACCGGAACGCGAGGTGCAGACCGGCATCGGCCCGGTCACGGTGCAGCGGGTCAGGCTACGCGACCGCGGCGCGGGCGAGGCTGACACAGACCGCATCCGCTTCACTCGGCAATCCTGCCGCGCTGGGCACGGCGGACGCGCAGCCTGGATGCGCTGCTGCCGATGCTCTACCTGCGCGGCATCTCGATGGGCGACTTCCAGGAGGCGCTCGCGGCGTTGCTGGGCAAGGACGCCCCGAACCTGTCGCCGTCGGTGATCGCGCGGCTGCGGGGCGAGTGGGAAGCTGATTACGTGCGTTGGCAGCAACGCGACCTGTCGGCCAGGCACCACGTGTATGTCTGGGCCGACGGCGTCTACCTGCAGGCCCGGATGGAGCCGCAGGCCGAGTGCATGCTGGTGCTGATCGGGGCTACTCCGGAAGGCAAGAAGGAGCTGCTGGGTTTCCAGGTTGGCATGCGGGAAAGCGCACAGAGCTGGCGGGAGCTGCTGGTCGACCTCAAGGCCCGCGGCTTGGCCATCGCACCCGAGCTGGCCACCGGCGATGGCGCACTCGGCTTCTGGAAGGCGCTGGAGGAGGTGTCACCGACGACCCGGCACCAGCGCTGCACCGTGCACAAGACCGTCAACGTCATGGACAAGCTGCCCAAGTCCGTCCAGCCCGCCGCCAAGGCCGACCTGCGCGAGATCTGGATGGCGCCGGACCGTGCGACGGCCGAGGCGGCGGTCACCACCTTCGCCGAGAAGTATGCGGCCAAGTACGAGAAAGCGGTTGCTTGCTTGGTCAAGGACCGCGACGCGCTGCTCACCTTCTACGACTTCCCGGCCGAGCACTGGGACCACCTGCGCACATCGAACCCGATCGAGAGCGTATTCGCCACCGTCCGCCACCGCACGGTGCGGACCAAGGGCGCGCTGTCGCAGGACACCGCCCGGCTGATGGTGTTCAAGCTGGTCACGGCTGCAGCCAAGACCTGGCGCAGGCTGAAAGGCGAGAACCAGTTGCCCAAGGTCGTCCAGGGCATCATATTCCGCGACGGCGTCGAGGTCACCAAGGCGCCAAAGCAGACCGCCGCCTGATCACCCCGTCACCCAAATTCCCGCATAGCTCCGGCCGGTTCCGCAAAGTGCTCAGCACTGTGTCCGGCAGACGGGTCACCTACAAGGAGTTGATCGGCGATGGCGCGGTCACCCCTGCCTGAAAGGCGAACCGGCAGGACCGGGGGAAACGAAAGTGTGCCAGAGCCGGAAGTTGCCGGTCGCGCTCCCATGGACAGGTTCAGAGCTTTGACAAAGCGCTTACTGTCTGTGTCCAGGGAGGAGGTCACTCAAGCCGAGGCTAAGCGAAGTCAGCAAGAGGAGGCGGAACGCAAAAATTAGTCTCAAGCTGTCACTTCTGGCTCAGGAGGTAAGCCTTCGACCCTTCGGCGCTCTGCCTCGCGGTCATCGGCCTCTTCGCGCCACTGCTTCAGACGGGGCATATTCAGCACCTCCAGAATGCACCAAGCTGGAAGAACGCAAGACATACCGCTAAACCCTTTTACGTAAATCCCGTTCCTATCTTTGACTAATGGAACGCGGGATATTGTCTCCGACGCCTGGACTGGGGCGTCTATCTGCCATTCCTCTTTGAATTGGGCAAAATGAATGCCGAGAAGCAGGAACAGCAACGTTCCCGCTTTCAGCAACATCGGTTGCTCGGGACGAAGACCTTTATCTTCAAGATCAAATCCTGGCGTTCTATAAACAAAAACAGGAGAGCCTGAATATCCACTTCGTGAATGCAAATCGATGCAAAATGCATCAGTAATGCCAATATTCTCCTGTATTACAGGAGCAGGCATAACGCTTATATTTCCAAAGCGAACCGCTGGTAAAGTCGTCACACCACCATCGTGGTCAACAAATCTTCCTACCATGAACACATCTTCGCCTGGTCCAATGTCTTGTATGCTGATATCCTCTTTCGTGAGAAACGAACTTACATCAATGAGCTTGTATTTGTGGAATTCACGACGCAATTGCAGCGGAACAACGGCTATGTCGTATCTTGAGTCAAACTGCCACTGCTCTGGATCATAGGAGAAGATATCTGAAATGCCATCATGCGTGCTCACGCGCACGATAGAAGCGCCTTGACAAGCGACGTGCCTGTTTGTCACTGCGTAAAAGAAACAGCGACCTGGGTGACGGGATGGAACACTGACCAAAAAGCCCGTTCCTCCGAACTTCTTCCCAAGGCGCGCGTCCTCCTCGGTTTCATACAGGTAGCAGACGCAGTCGAGCGTTCCTGACGGTATCCTTGGCATTCCGACCGGCACCCAGCGCACGAATGGACTTCCCCGGCTGGAATGGGCCAACACAGGGGCGCGCACAAAATCCAAACTCGCTGAGGTTACCCGGTCGTCAAAGAAGGCAGCCCTCGGATAGCCAAACTCTATAGCGCGCATAGCAGCCTACTCACATTAGACGCTGAGTCAAGTATGTTATTGCCTAAATCAGCGCGACTTCGACCAGGTTGCCCAGGAACATACCTACGAACGCCGCCTGCAGCAGCCCGGTCCACGCTCCCGAGTGCAGCACGGCGCGGCCTAGAGGTGCGGCGAGCAGGAGGAACAGCCCGGTCACGGCCGCGCTCAGCGTGGCCGTACCGATCAGGCCCGTGGAGACCACGGACCGCTCATCAGCCTGCGAGCCGGCCTGGTCGTGATAGATGCGGGAGAGCGCCGCGCCGATGCCCTGCAGCCCGAAGGCGATCGCCACCGTCGTCGTGCCTAGCTCTACCAACTCGATGGTGCCGTATTCCGCCGGTGAGAGAAACCGCGCGTAGAACGGGATGGCGAGGAAGCCGAGTGCCCGCCCAGCAAGGTTGCCGATCAGGTAAAGCGTCGAATCCTGCAGCAGGCGGCCCATCCAGCCGCGGCGAGGGGCGATCATGGTGATCGACCATGACCGGAAACCCATAACGAAGTGTTTATAGCATCCGGCCCAGTGCGGGACCTGGAAGGCGCAGCCGACCTGCAGCGTCCTCCTGGCTCGCGCTAAGCAGGCTTGCGCGGCTTACGCCACGCAAACCTACTTGAGAAGTCTTAGTAGAACGCATCATCGTCTCGGCAGAGCGTGTCACGCTCTGCCGAATGATGCTTAGGCCAGCGGCGCCGGCGAGAAAGTGCTGGCCGTCCCCAACGCCGCGCTGCCTGGCTGCGGGGCGGCCGGGTACGCGGCGTAGGAAACCATGGCCGCGGTAGGAGCCGGTACGCCGCCCAGAGCCGCCCGGCGCACGTGCTGGCGCACGCACTCGGTCAGCGCGAACAGATACCAGTAGATGGGCTGGAACGCGACTCCGATGAAGCAGCTGCCCGCCATCATCGCGAGTAACGCGATCTGCACCGCGCCCGCCAAGTCGCGCGCCCAGGCAAACGTCTCGATGCCCCGCACCTTTCGCCGGAGTCGCTGCAGGGAGATCAGGCTACGCGCACACAGCGCCAGGAAGATGAACAGACCTACCCAACCCTGCTCACCCAGCACTTCGATGAACGAGTTGTGGTACGCTCGCCCAACCTGCACGAACGTCCCGCCCTGGCCGTCGGGGGTCTCGATCCTGTCCAAGCGGTAAGCTTCGAAGCCTCCGCCCAGCGGATTGTTCTCGACGTAGTGCAGCGTCCATTTCCATACCTCGAGCCGGGTAAGCGCCGACAAGTCGCTGCTGTAGGTCTGCGTGGTCCGCATCCGAGCGTCCCAGCGCTCCCCTGTGATGAGCGCCCCGCCCAGCACAGCGAAGCCGAGCAGCACCAGGGTCAGCATCTTGTGCCGCGACCGCAGCATCAGCCCGATCGCCACCACCGCGAACGCGATGAGAGCGGTGCGCGCGAACGTACCGATTGCCGCCGCTCCCGATACCACGGCGTAGCCCAGGAAGCCCGGCGTGCGTAGCCGCTCCGGCACCAACTGCGCGTAGCGCCGCGCCCAGATCAGCAGCGGCACGAACGTAGCGCACACGGTCGAGAGCGTGCTTCCCTCCGATAGCAGCGAATTCCCTGCGACGACACCGAGATCCACGTCGTAGCCGCCGCCGCCATACATCGTCTTCAGCCCGACTGGCACGATGTAGATGACGGCCGCGAATATCCACGTGAGCACGAAAGCCTCGATCTGCACGCGTGAGCGGAAGAAGAATGGCATGAAGGCCGAAAAGGCTACGGTCTTCGTCGCCCAGTTCCACTTCGCGAAGGCGTAGTCGGGCAGCGCCGCCCATAGGAACGTCGAGAGCGTCACCCAGACAACCATCGACAGCACCAGCACGAAATGCAGCCCAGGACGCGGCGGCACGCGACGGTCGAGCAGCATGTAGGAGCCTAGCGTGGCCAACGCGGCCATCAGCGAGACCGGCACGCCCGAGAGCAGTCCGTAGCTCACCGCCTGCGGAGAGAATGTGTCCACCCACACGTAGCCGAGCGCGGCCACGAAAGGCACCAGCGCGCCTACCGAGAGATAGGCGAGGAAAACGAGCGTGATCGCCAGGTCGCGCATCAGATCACCTAGAGCGACTCCCCCGCGGCATCCCGCGTTGCGGGACGGGGTAAGCCGATTGGATCGGGAGAGGAGACAGACAGCCGGTCGCGCTCACGGCGCCGAACGCCAATCCGTCGTCCGGGCACGGCCGGGCTTCGGGGGCAGCGGTTCGACCCATGGGCGCAGCGGGTCGAGCATCGCCGCGCGCACGAGCACCCAGAGCGCGGTCACCAAACTGGAGAGAATGCAGGCTACGTCGATCATGCGCGTCCAGGAAAAACAGTCATCACGCCTCGGGTTAACGCTCCCTCCGCCAGGGTAGTCGCCGCGACCGCCGCTGTCACGTCCTGAAAGCACGTGGAATTAGGACCTTGGTCTTACGCCCGAGCTTGCTACGGCCTGGAACTGCGCTCCTTGTATATATCATATGTATTTTCACTTGACATCATGGGAACCCTTTCGATCACATGGCCGTGATCGCCTACGCTGCCCTCCGTCGTCGCTGGGCAGGCCTCCCCCGCAACAGCGCAGGACTCACCCGATGGCAATACTCACCGTAGGCAGCGGCCAGCAGTTCGCGACCCTCACCGCCGCGGTCGCGGCTGCCCAGCCCGGCGACACTATCGAGATCCAGGCCGGCACATACACCAACGACTTCCCCGGCTACGTGAACGGCCTCACCATCGAGGGCGTCGGCGGCCAGGCGAGTTTCGTCGCCACTGAGCAGCCCCCGAACGGCAAGGCCATCATCGACGAGGGCGGCAACACCACCCTCAAGAACCTCTCCTTCTCGGGTGTGACGGTCGCGGATGGCAACGGTGCGGGCGTGCGCTACGAGGGAGGCACCCTCGATGTCGAGGACAGCGTCTTCACCGGCAACCAGGACGGCCTGCTGGGCGCCGCGGACCCGAATGGCAGCATCACCATCAACCAGTCCGAGTTCGGCTACAACGGCACCACGGCCGGCAACACCCACAACATCTACATCGGCGACGTCCAGCAGTTCACGCTGACGAACAGCTACGTCCACGACGCGAACACCGGACACGAGGTCAAGTCGCGTGCTGAGAACAACACGATCACCGGCAACACGATCGCCGACAACAACAGCACCTCGTCCTACTCGATCGACCTTCCGAACGGCGGCAACGCCTCGATCACCAGCAACACGGTCGAGCAAGGGCCGAACGGCCAGAACCCCACGATCATCGCCTACGGCGAGGAGGGCGGCAGCAACACCCTCTCAGGCAGTCCGCACAGCGGCACCAGCCTCGCCCTCTCGAACAACACGATCATCAACGATCTGACCGCTCACACTCCCCTGTTATTGTGGAACGCCGGCAATGCCAGCGTCAGCGGCTCCGGGAACCTCCTGTACGGTCTTGATGCCAGTGAGCTTGGGGGCGTCCCCGCCTCGACGGTAAGCTACACCAGCACCCGGCCGGCGATTGACACCAACTCGCCTGTGATGACGCTGACGCCCACTTTCACCAACACGCCTACGCCGACCCCCTCTCCCACACCCGCGCCTACTCCGACACCCACGCCTTCGCCCACTCCGGCACCGACGCCAACCCCCACGCCCGCGCCGACCCCGACACCAGCGCCGGCACCCACGCCGACGCCGGTGGTGACCCAGGGCGGCACCTTCGGCGCAGGCGCCGACACGCTGACCGTGGACCTCGCCGAGGACGCCTACCAGGGCGACGCCCAGGCCAACATCGCCATCGACGGCACCCTGCTCACCGCCACACCGCTCACCGTCACCGCCGCGCACGCCGCCGGCGCCAGCGAGGCGTTCACCTTCCAGGGCTACTTCGGCGCCGGCCAGCACACCGTCGCGGTCAGCTTCCTCAACGACGCCTACGGCGGCTCGCCCAGCCTGGACCGCAACCTCTACGTGAACAGCCTCACGCTCGACGGCAACAGCTCGCCCAGCCTCGCCAACGGCTCTGTGGCGATCGACACCACCAGCACCGACCAATTCAGCGTCTCCGGCGGCACGCCCGCACCCACCCCAGCACCCACCCCAGCACCAACCCCGACGCCCACGCCCGCGCCGACCCCGACACCAGCGCCGACGCCAGCACCCACACCGACGCCTACTCCGAGCGACACGCTGGTGTTGCAGATGTCGGAGGATGCCTGGAGGGGGAACGCGCAGTTCGTCGCCAGCCTCGACGGCCACCAGCTCGGCCCCGCGCAGACGGTGACTGCCTCACATGCCGCCGGCCAGGCCCAGGATTTCACTTACACCGGCAACTTCGGCGTTGGCCCGCACGACCTCGCCGTCACCTTCCTCAACGACGCCTACGGCGGCTCGCCCAGCACCGACCGCAACCTCTACGTCAATGGCCTGGTCTATGACGGTAGCCAGGTCCCGAACGCCACGGCCGCGCTATACTCGAACGGGACGGTCCACTTCCAGATCGGTGCCGCGCCCGTCACCACGTGACGCCGATGCGAAAGCCGGGGCGGCAGCGGCGAAATGGCTCCGCTCGCCAGCCGCCCCAACCTGGCATTCTCCTTCCCCCGGCAGCTTCCTAAGCACCGCGCGCTGACCTAGCGTGACGTCTCCTCCTCGGAGACGCCGAATGGCCACTACTCTCTGGATCGCCCTCGGGGGCGCGCTCGGCAGCGTCGCCCGCTACTGGATCGCGCTCTGGGCGATCCCCATCAGCAGGAGCCTGCCCTGGGGCACTATCCTGATCAACATCGCCGGCTCCTTCGCCATCGGCTTCTTCGGCACGCTGACCCTCGCCCACGGCCGCCACCCGGTGCCCGAGACGGCACGGTTGTTCTTCATGGTAGGCGTCTGCGGCGGCTTCACAACCTTCTCCTCGTTCAGCCTGCAGACGCTCGACCTGCTGCGGATGGGGGCGCCAGGCCGGGCGCTGATCAACATCGCGGCCTCGGTGCTGCTCTGCCTCGGTGCCGTCGCCATCGGCCACTACGCAGGTGCCGTGCTGAACGGCGGCGCCGTCCAGGTCGCTCAGACGGCGGCTGAGGAAGAGGCGTCGTAATGCGCGCCATCCGCCGCGCGGCGCTCGCCGCTCCCGTGCTGCTGTCATTCGCCGCCGCGGCTAGGCCCGTGCCCCAGACAGTCCAGGGCGTGTTCGCGCTTGCCGGAGCGTCGGCGAAGGCGACCGCGACCCTGACCGCGACCCCGGACCGCAGCTTCACCAAATCCGGGGATTCCAGTGTGCCCATGACGCTGGACGTGACCATGACCGCGATCGGCACGAAGAAGCCTATCGGACGGTATGACCCCGAACTCGGCAAGATCATGCACCTGATCGCCGTAAGCTATGACCTGCGCGACTTCGTCCACGTCCACGGCGAGGGGGTGGACAAGCGCGGCCGCGTCGAGACCTATGCCCGCTTTCCGCATTCCGGATTCTATCACGTCTATGCCGATGCAACGCCTTCCGGCCTCGGCCGGCAGGTGTTCCGCTTCGACCTGCGCGTCGGCACGGCACAGGGCGCGTCGGCACCCGCGGCGGCGGCACCGCTGCCGCCATCTAGCCTCGACGCCGCGGACGGCGCCTATGCCGTGCGACTCGACTCGTTCACCCTCGTGGCTGGCCAGGAGGCGACGCTGCGGCTGCACATCCTGCACGACGGCCAGCCTGCGTCGGACGTGACGCCCTTCCTCGGCGTTGCCGCCCACGCCGTCCTCATTTCGGTGAGCACGCTCTCTTACATCCACGTCCACGCCCAGGCGCCGAGCCGGCCGGGTTCAGGCATGGGCGGCATGGCCAAGATGCCCGGCATGGGCGATGCTCCGCCACTGGCTGGACCCGTGCCGCCCGACCTCGCGCTACACATCGAGCCCCCTCAGCCCGGCACCTACCGGCTCTGGCTGCAGTTCATGGCCGGCGGCCGGGTTCGCACGGTGGCGTTCACGGTGATCGTCCAGTAGCCAACCCGCCCGCCCTGTCTCGCCCTCGGCCGCCGATCAGGACGCAGGCGAGCAGGGCCGCTCCGAGGATCAGCGCACTGGCTGGCTCCAGGACGGCTGTTGCTGGGCCTGGCGTTGTCACAGGCGGGGTGTCGCCGGACATCGGGAGGAGCGGCGTGTCGCTCATTCCCGGCGGCGTCACGAAGCTCGGGACGATGCTGGACGCCGGCTGCGGCGCCAGGGCTTGAGCCAGATCAGGCGAGACGCCATGCGACCCGATGCCCGGTGCACCTAGGAACGGCGTGCCAGCGAACGACCGGTAGCCCAATCCCGCCCCGGTGCCAGCCGCCGCGGTCGCCGCGGCCACGCCGGCGGTCTTCGCGAGCGTGCCGGGCGCGCCCTTTGCCGGCGGCTTCGGCTGTCGAGCGGCGAGGAACGGCGCGTCAGTATCGCTGCAAGCCGGCGGCGCTGCTGGGCCAGATGCGGCCCTCGGCGCGGCTCCGCGCGCGTGGATCCCTCGCGGCCGGTGATGGCGCAGGCCTCGCAAGACGCGATGCGCGCCAGCGTTCAACGCTTCCCGGCAATTCACGACCATGCAGCGCGTGTCCTTCGCACGGAGTCTCGGGAGAGCAAGGCACCCAGCCAGCGCACCGCGCATCGTGGCTACCTATCGTATCTACCAATAACAGAACTGTGAGCGAAGAACAATCCACCATTTCGCGTTCCGCTCGGATGCGAGCGGACGCAATGGGGGTTTAATACGCCCGGTGTTGATGGCTGACTCTGGGGGGATTTCCTGATCGGTCTGGGCGTGATTCGCTCTGGAGAGCGATTCGCGGAGGGCACGATGGGAGCGGCGGTTCAGATTACTCGGCTCGATTTGGACGCGGCTGGCTTGCGGCGGCAGGCGGGACGCACGCGGGATGCGGCGGCGTCTCGGCGTATGCTGGCTCTGGCGCTGGTGCTGGAAGGCGCGGCTCGCACCGATGCCGCCCGGGCTAGCGGCATGGACCGGCAGACGCTGCGTGATTGGGTGCATCGCTATAACGAGCAGGGCCTGGCCGGGCTGTCGGACAAAGCGGGAAAGGTCGGTCCCAAGCCGTTCCTCTCGCCCGAGCAAGAGGCCGCGGTCGCCGCATGGGTCCGGCGCGGGCCGGACCTGACCACGCACGGGGTGGTGCGCTGGCGCCGGGCCGATCTGGCGCAGGCGATCGAGGCGCGCTTCGGCGTGGTGCTGGCCGAACGCAGCATGAGCGATGTGTTGCGGCGGCTCGGGTTCCGCCGCTTGGTCGCGCGGCCCCGCCATCCGGGCCAGGACGTCGCGGCGCAGGCGTCTTTCAGGCCGACTACGCCGCCCTCATAGACGCTGCCCTGCCCGAGCACGCGCGTGGCAAGCCGCTCGAACTCTGGTGGCAGGACGAGGCCCGGATCGGCCAACAGGGGACGCTCACCCGGGTCTGGGCGGAACGCGGCTCACGCCCGTCTGCGCCGCGCGATCAACGTTACGCCTGGGCCTATCTGTTCGGCGCCGTGTGTCCGGCCCGAGGCACAGGAGCAGGGTTGGTGCTGCCCTACGCGAATGCCGCGATGATGAACCTGCACCTGGCCGAAATCAGCCGACATGTCGCGCCGGATGCCCATGCCATCCTCAACATCGACGGCGCCGGGTGGCACAAGCTCGGTGGCGAGTTGCGCGTCCCGAACAACATCACCCTGCTCCACTTGCCCCCCTATAGCCCCGAGCTGAACCCGGTCGAAAACATCTGGGCCTAGCTGCGGAGCAACAAGTTGAGCAACCGCGTCTACGACAGCTACACCGCGATCGTGGACGCCTGCTGCGACGCTTGGAACTGGCTGCTCTCTCAACCCGAGCGCATCACCTCAATCGCGTCACGAGACTGGGCATATGTCACTCAATGACGCCGGGCGTATAAGCGCAACCGACGAGTTGGCCCCGCGTCCTCGATAGCTCAGGCTTGTTGTCGCGCTACGGCTTATTAGTGAAGTGACCTGAGAATGAGACTAGTCTCTCCCGAAGGTCATCGCCATGGATTCTGGAACTCAGTCCCGTCGTTCGTTCATTGTAGCTGCTGGAGTCACCGCCGTTCTCCTGCGGGCGAATGCAGCGGCAGCCTCATCTCTCGTAGAGGACGGCAGCCGGCAGGAGGCCTGGAAGAGCGTTGAGCTTGTCGGCATCAATGGCCAGGCGATCACGCTGAGCCAGATCAACGCTCCTGTCGTGGTCGTGCACGTCTGGGCGAGCTGGTGCGCCGTCTGCCTCGGCGAGTTGCCGTCGCTGCAGGACTGGGCCGCACGCTTCAGCCCCGCCGAGGTGGCGCCCATCCTGGTCAG
Organism: uncultured Alphaproteobacteria bacterium; assembly: GCA_963848595.1. Lineage (GTDB taxonomy): Bacteria > Pseudomonadota > Alphaproteobacteria > Acetobacterales > Acetobacteraceae > CAWKEH01. The sequence goes on from CAWKEH010000011.1 coordinate 153,812, forward strand.
CCATCCCAAGCACTGGGACGCCGATACAGCGTTCCTGCGTCGCACCGGCGTCCGGCTGCCTGCCTACACCATCGCCGCTGACACCTCCTGGGAGACGCGCGCGGCCGTCTTCGACATCGTCGGCGGCTCGTTCGCGATACCGCGGACGCTGGTCTTCGCCGGGCGCGACCGGCGCTGCGTGATGACCAAGGAAGGGCCGGAGAACTGGCAATCCGCCCAGCTCGCGGCGCGCTTGCGGGCGTGGCTTCGATCAACGCCAGCGTAGCAGGCAAGTGGTTGCCCGGCGAGGAACGGGGCGCCGGCGGCGCACGGCCACTCGGCGCAGACGTCCGTGGGGGCTGCCCCTGCCCCAGGTACCGATACTCCTCCGTCTTGAACGGCCCCGACGCCGGCACCCCGATATACTGGGCCTGCTTGGGCGTGAGCTTTGTGAGTTCCGCCCCAACCTTCGCCAGGTGCAGCGCCGCCACCTTCTCGTCGAGCGCCTTCGGCAGCACGTAGAGCTTGCGCTCATACTTCCCCGCCGGCGCCGTCCACAGCTCGATCTGCGCCAGCACCTGGTTCGTGAACGACGCCGACATCACGAAGCTTGGATGCCCCATCGCGTTGCCCAGGTTCACGAGCCGCCCCTCAGAGAGCACGATCAGCCGCTTGCCATCCGGGAACACGACCTCGTCCACCTGCGGCTTCACGTTCTCCCAGCGCAGGTTCCGCAGCGCCTCGATCTGGATCTCGCTGTCAAAGTGCCCGATGTTGGCGACGATCGCGCGGTTCTTCATCGCCCGCATGTGGTCCATCGTGATGACGTCCACGTTGCCCGTGGCCGTCACGAAGATGTCCCCCCGCGGCGCCGCCGCCTCCATGGTGATGACCTCGTAGCCCTCCATCGCCGCCTGCAGCGCGCAGATTGGGTCGATCTCTGTCACCAGCACCCGGCATCCGCCATTGCGCAGGCTCGCCGCCGATCCCTTGCCGACGTCCCCGAACCCCGCCACTACCGCGACCTTGCCCGCGAGCATCACGTCCGTTCCTCGCCGGATTGCGTCCACGAGGCTCTCGCGGCAGCCATACAAATTGTCGAACTTGCTCTTCGTCACCGAGTCGTTGACGTTGATCGCCGGCGCCCGCAGCGTCCCATCCCGCGCCATCTCGCGCAGCCGCAGCACCCCCGTCGTCGTCTCCTCAGAGATGCCCTTTATATGCGCGAACATCCCCGGATACTTGTCGTGCATCAGCTTCGTGAGATCCCCGCCGTCGTCGAGGATCATGTTCGGCGTCCACCCGTCAAAGTCGCCTACACTTGGACCGCGCACCGTCTGCTCGATGCACCACCAGAACTCTTCTTCGATCTCACCCTTCCAGGCGAACACCGGCACGCCCGCGGCCGCGACCGCCGCCGCCGCATGGTCCTGCGTGGAGAAGATGTTGCACGACGACCAGCGCACCGTCGCACCCAGCGCGATCAAGGTCTCGATCAGCACCGCCGTCTGGATCGTCATGTGCAGGCAACCGGCGATCCGCGCTCCCGCGAGCGGCTTCGACGCCCCATACTCCGCACGGACCGCCATCAGCCCCGGCATCTCGTCCTCCGCCAGGCTGATCTCCTTGCGGCCCCACTCGGCGAGGCTGATGTCGCGGACCTTGTAGTCCGGGGTCACGGACACGTCGGGCATGCTATTCGCTCCTTGAATTCATCGGTTTGCAGGCGCCCATAGCGGAGCCGGGCCGGTGCAGCAACCGAAGCGGGCGAGGCACGTTGCCCGTCCTATGCGCGTTCACCACCTTAATTGCGGGGCTATGCAGCCCTACGGCGGCGCCCTCTGGGACGGGCAGACGCCGGGCTTGGGCGCCTCGGTGCTCGCCTGCCACTGCCTCCTCCTCGAAGGCGATGGCGGCGAAGGCGGGGATCTCACCCTCGTGGACACCGGGGTCGTCTCGACGGACCCAGCCGCCGACCGCACCCGGCACAGTCCCCTCTTCAAGGCCGTGGACCGCCTCGACCTCGACCCGATGCAGAGTGCCGCCGCGCGCATCCGCGAACTCGGGCACGACCCCGCGCGCGTTCGCCACATCGTGATGACGCACCTCGACTTCGACCACGCTGCCGGGTTGCCGGACTTCCCGAACGCCATCGTCCACCTCTCAGCCACCGAGGCGCGTCACTCCCAGCATCCGCTCGGCCCGGTCGCCCAGAACCGTTACCGCCGCGCGCAGTGGGCGCCTATCCGACACTGGCGCACCTACGCCGCCTTTCCCAATTCCTGGCTCGGCCTGCCCGCGGCCCGGCTCGACGGCGTGCCGGGGGAGGTCCTGCTGGTGTCGTTGCCGGGTCACACGCGAGGCCATTGCGGCGTTGCAATTCGCACCGCCCAGACCAACGGAGAAGGCCGAGGAACGCCTTGGCTGCTGCACGCGGGCGACGCGATCTTCAGCCACCGCGAGCTGCATCCTGGCCTGCCCGGCATACCGACGCTCGCCCGCTTCTACCAATGGTTGATGCAGGAGAGCCAGGTTCGCCGCCGCCGCTCGCTGCACGCGCTGCAGGACCTGGCGCGCTGCCACAGCAACGAGGTGCGCGTCGTCTGCACGCACGACCCCTCGTTGCTGCCCGTCGAGCAGTTGCCGTTGCCGGGCTAGCGAAGCTGGCTCGGGGTGAGCCGCCCACAAAGTTGGCATCGAACCCGCGGCGTTCATGCTGGTTCTAGCTGTCGGGACGCAGTTGGAGAGGGCGGCATGGCGTCTGGATGGCGTTCGCGCGAGGAACGTGAACTAGTGCAATGGGCCGTGGGACGCGGCTGGCGCGTCGGCACGCGCAACGGCATGGGGCACCTCATGCTAGAGTGGCCCGGGACAGGGGCGAGGGTGCCTGTCGCGAGCCATCCCCAAGGCCGCGCGGCCACGAATGCCAAGGCGCAGCTCCGCCGCACGGAAGCGCTCGGCACGAGCAGGCCCTGAGCGGCCAGCCGCGCCGCGAGCACACCTTGTCCTAGGGAAAAACCCTAGCTCGCCGACGCGGCCGCTGCGCGCTTGTCGCGCGCCCGCTCGATCCGGCGCTTGAGCACCTTTGCCTCGTCCGGGAGCTTGCGATCCGGCGTGCTGAGCAGGAAAGCGTCGAGCCCGCCATTGTGCTCCACGGACCGCAGCGCCTGCATCGAGACGCGCAGCTGCACTTGCGTGCCGAGCGCGTCGGACAGCAGCCGCGTGTCCTGCAGGTTGGGCAGGAAACGGCGGCGGGTCTTATTGTTGGCGTGGCTGACGTTGTTGCCGGTCAGCACGCCCTTGCCCGTGAGCTGGCAGCGGCGGGACATTCCTAGAACCTCAATGCATAAAGGCGGGCGCGCCAGGCGGCGGTGCCGAGGAGCGGCTTATGGCGCGCGGCCTGGGCCGCGTCAAGGCGCGCCACTCCGACGCCCAACCATGCCTGTCGAGGACGAGGCGGTAGCCCGCGGAGACGTTTCGAAAAAATTCATTTGACTCGAGCACAGAATCTCGTTCACAAGCCCAACGTTGTATCAGATGGATCCTGTGATCCCTGATAGAAGCCACGCTCGCCCGCTGAAGCAGCGGAGCATGGCTGCACCACCATGATGCTCGCGCCTCCGGGATCGGAAGCTTTGATATAGCTTGCGCCTGCTCCAACGGCGCCTGCCTCGACGGGAATACTCGTTCACCGAGGAGGACCAAAATGCGCCCACCCTCGCAATCCGCCGTTTCTAGCGTCCGCACAAGGTCGCCAGCCTCGGCCGCGCTAACCGCGACGGCGGTCAGCCTTCTGGCCCTGTGGCCGACCCTCGCAGCGGCCACGCCGTTCACCTTCAGCACTGGGAGCGTCACCAACCAGATCGCCTCTGCCTCTCGGCCCGGCCCGTCGTCGGGCGTCAACCAGGAAACCGAATCAGGCGACGACTTCATCCTGTCCGCGCCGACCCAGATCACCTCGGCCAGCTTCACCGGCCTGTTGCCCCAGGGCGTGCCGCTGAGCAGCGTCAGCAACGTCGTCGCCGAGATCTACCGGGTGTTCCCGAATGACTTGGATGTGGGACGCACCTCCGGCCCGCCGACATTCTCGACCTCGCAGGTTCCGACCCGCGTCAACTCGCCCTCGGACGTGGAGTTCACCAGCCGCGACAGCAGCAGCGCGGGCGAGCTGAGCTTCAGCACGACCCTGCTCAGCAGCAGCTTCACGGCGAACAACTCGGTGGATACCGGCATCCACCCGATGCCGAACCAGAAGACCGGCGGCGAGGGACCGACGACCGGGCAGGAGGTGCGGTTCGATCTCACCCTCACCACGCCCTTCGATCTTCCCGCCGACCACTACTTCTTCGTGCCCCAAGTCGAGTTGAGCAACCCCAACGAGCACTTCCTCTGGCTCTCCGCCTCGCGGCCGATCGACGCGACCGGCACCCCGTTCACCCCGGACCTGCAGGCCTGGGCTCGGAACGCGGAGCTTGACCCGGACTGGCTGCGCATCGGCACCGACATCGTCGGCGCAGGCACGTTCAACCTCGCGTTCTCGCTGGCTGGAGACGCCGCGGCGGTTCCGGAGCCGGCGTCGCTGGCCCTGCTCGGAGCTGGCCTGCTCGGCCTCGGGTTGCTGCTGCGCCACCGCCGGGCCTAGCCTCAGGCGGCCAAAGGGCGGCGCGTCCAACCTTGGCTTTACCGGGACTAGGCGCCGCCGTTCGGTCCCGTGCCGTGCGGCCCATACTCCGCGCGCAGCTCGCCAGACCGCACGCTCGCCGTCGCGCGGCCGAGCACCTTGAGGATCGCGTCGTCGCCCATCGTGCGCGCCATCAGCCCGAGCGAGCCGCCGAGCAGCGCGGATGCGACGGCCAATCCATCCAGACCCTGCCCGAGCATGTACTCGATCGCCTTGTCCACCACGGCGCCCGCTTGGCTCAGATCGCCGGGGGGCATCGGCTGGGCAGCGCTGGTGCCGGGCTGCTGTGCCATGCGTTGTCCTCCTAGCCTCTAGATGGCGCTCGCTTCCGCCGCTGCCAGCCCGCCGCCGCGGGTTGCCGGCCCTACCGCCTCCTCTATGGCCATCTCCTCGGCCTGCAAGGCCCACATGCGGGCGTAGAGGCCACCTCGCGCCAGCAGCCCAGCGTGCGTGCCCTGCTCGACCACGCGACCGTCGTCGAGCACCATGATCTCGTCCGCATCCACCACCGTGGACAGGCGATGCGCGATCACGAGCGTCGTCCGATCCTGCGAGACGGCGCGGAGCGCGGTCCCGATCTCCCGCTCGGTCCGCGTGTCCAAGGCGCTCGTCGCCTCATCGAGGATCAGGATGCGCGGGTTCTTGAGGATCGTGCGCGCGATGGCGACGCGCTGCTTCTCGCCGCCCGACAGCTTGAGGCCGCGCTCGCCGACGCGGGTATCGTAGCCGTCCGGCAGGCTCATCACGAAGCTGTGGACCTGGGCGTGGCGCGCCGCGTCCTCGACCTCTGCTTGTGACGCGCTCGGCCGGCCGTAGGCGATGTTGTAGCGGATGGTGTCATTGAACAGCACCGTGTCCTGCGGCACGACGCCGATGGCCGCCCGCAGGGAGTCCTGGGTAAGGTCGCGCACGTCCATCCCATCCACCTCGACCTCGCCTTCCCAGACATCGTAGAAGCGGAACAGGAGCCGGCTGATGGTGCTCTTGCCGGCGCCCGTCGGCCCCACGATCGCGAGCTTCCGCCCGGCGCCTACCGCGAAGCTCACGCCGTGCAGGACCTCCCGGTCGGGCCGGTAGCCGAACCGCACGTCGCGGAACACTACGCTGCCTTCCCCCTGGGCTTCCCCTTGGGCAGGGCCGGACGGGAGCACGCGCGCGCCGGGCCGGTCCGCGACTTCCTCGTGGAGGGACATCAGGCGGAACATGCCCTCCATATCCACGAACCCTTGCTTGATCTCGCGATACACGAAGCCGAGGAAGTTGAGCGGCTGGTAGAGCTGCATCAGGTAGGTGTTGACGACGACGAACTGCCCGGCGGTCATCCGCCCGTGCACCACGCCGTTCGCCGCCAGGAGCATGATGGCGGCCAGCCCGGCCGCGGTGATTGCCGCCTGCCCCAGGTTGAGCATGTTGAGCGTGACTTGGCTCTTCACCGCGGCGCGCTCGTAGCGGGCCAGCGCCTCGTCGAAGCGCCCTGCCTCGTGCGCCTCGTTGTTGAAATACTTGACCGTCTCGTAGTTGAGCAGCGAGTTCCACCGCCTTGGACTGCGCTTCCGTGTCGGTCTCGTTCATCGTCCGGCGGAACCGCACCCGCCAGTTCGTGAAGGTGAGCGTGAAGCCCATGTAGGCGGCGACGGCGCCTAACGTCATCAGGGCGAAGCGCCAGTCAAACAGCCGCCACAGGATGATCGTGACAAGGCCGACCTCGAACAGGGTCGGCAGGATGTTGAACACCGCGAGCCGGAGCACGCTCTCAATGCCGTTCGTGCCGCGCTCCAGCGTGCGCGCGAGGCCGCCGGTCTGCCGGTCGAGGTGGAAGCGCAGCGAGAGCTGGTGCAGGTGCTTGAACGTACGCAGCCCTACTTTGCGCACCGTGCGCTGCTGCACCTTGGCGAACACCGCGTCGCGCATCTCCGCGAAGCCGGCCGAGCTGACGCGGAGCAGGCCGTAGGCGATGATGAGGGCGAACGGGACGGCGACCGGGTTGTGCTTGGGCGCGAGCGCGTCCACGGCGTGCCCATAGACCAGCGGGATATAGACGGTCGCGACCTTGGCCGCGATCAGCAGCGCGAACGCGCACACGACGCGCACGCGCGCGCCCGGATCGTCGCGGGGCCAGAGGTAAGGAAGAAGGGAACGGATGGTGGCGAACATGCCGCGGGGCGGCGGCGCGGCGGAGGCAGGCTTCATGCGCCAGAGATGGGGCGCGGCCCAGCCCAGCGCAACGAAGGGAAATCCTGGCCGGGCTGCGTGGTCCGTGCCAGATGAGGGCGTGAGAGAGCGAGGAATATGCGATGGGCGAAGCGCACCCGGCCGGGCTGTCTATGCTGGACAAACGGCGGATCGAGGCGGAGATGCTGGGCCACGTTTATGCCGTGCTGCGCGAATTCCACGGGGAGGCGGCGGCGCGGGCGGCCGTCGCCGAGGCGGTGCGCCGGTCGAGCACCGAGCAGGCGAGCCGGTTCGCCGCTGAGGCGCCGGGCGGCACGAGCCTCGACGGCTTCGAGGGATTGCAGGCGCTCTGGACGCAGGGCGGGGCGCTTGAGATGGTCGTGCGCGAGCGCACCTCCACCAGCTTCGCCTTCGATGTGACACGCTGCCGCTATGCCGAGCTGTATAAGGCGATGGGCCTTAGCGAGATCGGGCCGCTGCTCTCCTGCCAGCGGGACGGCACGTTCTGCGAAGGCTATGACAAGCGGCTCAAGCTCCGGCGCACGCAGACCATCATGCAGGGCGCGAGCCACTGCGACTTCCGCTACAGTTGGGACGACGACACAGGGGAAGGTGCGCGCTAGGGCCATGCCGCCCGCCTCGCCGTTCCGGCCCAGCGCGTCGCACGCCCGCCTCGGTCCCCTCTTCTACGATCCGGTCGAGCCGGCGCGCTTCCCGCAGCACATCCTACGCCATCGTGACCAGCGCTGGGCGGCGCGGATCGGGCTGGACGCGCTTACCGACGAGGAATGGCTGCGCCACTTCGCCGCCTTCGAGCCGCTGCCCGGAAGCCTGGCCCAGCCGCTCGCGCTGCGCTACCACGGCCACCAGTTCCGCGTTTACAACCCCGACCTCGGCGACGGTCGCGGCTTCCTGTTCGCCCAGGTCCACGACCTGAAGGACGGCCGCCTGCTCGACCTCGGCACGAAAGGGAGCGGCCGCACGCCGTGGTCGCGGGGCGGCGACGGGCGGCTCACGCTTAAGGGCGGCGTGCGCGAGGTCCTGGCCACCGAGATGCTGGAGACCTTGCAGGTCTATACGAGCAAGAGCCTGAGCCTGGTCGAGACGGGGGAGGCCCTGCACCGGGGCGACGAGCCGTCACCCACGCGCTCGTCCGTGCTCGTCCGCCTCAGCCACAGCCACATCCGCATCGGCACGTTCCAGCGCCTCGCCTACCTCGGCGAGACGGAGGCGATCGGGCGGTTGCTCGACTACACGATCGAGACCTACATGCCCGAGCTGTGGCGCGAGACGGTCGCGGACCGGGCGGCTGCGTTCCTCACCCATGTGTGCCGCCGGGTCGCAGCGCTGGGGGCCGAGTGGATGGCGGCCGGGTTCGTCCACGGCGTGCTCAACTCGGACAACATCAACGTCACGGGAGAGAGCTTCGATTACGGCCCCTGGCGTTTCCTGCCCACCTGCGACTCGGACTTCACGGCGGCCTACTTCGACCAGACCGGCCTCTACGCCTACGGGCAGCAGCCGAGCGCCCTGCAATGGAACCTGATCCGCCTCGCCGAGTGCTTGCTGCCGCTGGGCGACCGCCAGGTGCTGGAGAATGCCCTCGACGTGTTCGCAGCCGAGTTTCACGTGAAGCATAGGTCGGCGTTGCTCGCCCGTCTCGGCCTCACCTCGCGCGGCCCAGAGGAGGGAGCGCAGGCGGATGCGGCGCTCGTGCAGGCGTGGTGGACGTGGCTGCGGGAGAGCGGGGCGCCGTTCGAGCGCGCCTTCTTCGACTGGCACGGCGGGCCGGCGGCAGCGGCGCGGGCCGAGGCGGGGCCGGAGGGAGAGCGCTACCGGGCGCCCGAGTTCGCGCCCGTGCGGCGGCTCCTCGACGCATATACCCCCGCGCCGGGCGCGCGTCTTGATCACCCGTATTGGCAACGCCCGGCGCCGGCGACGCTGCTGATCGAGGACGTGGAGGCGCTGTGGGCGCCGATCGCGGCGGAGGACGACTGGTCTCTGTTCCATGCGAAACTGGCGGAGATCGGGGAGCTGCGGGAGGCGCTTACGCCGGATCGGGCCTGACCGCCGCGCCTCTCTGATGCCAGCAGCGCCGGATCGGGCTTCGCTGGCATCCGTGATGGCCTTGCGCGCTGCGCGGGACAGCACCATCCGGTCGTGGACGAGGCCGAGAACGTCAACCATGCCGTCAGCCGCCAGCCGGTAAATGATGAGGTGTCGCGGCGCCCGAACGCGGCGTGCGGGTTCGACCTTCATTCGGCTCAGTCGCGCCGGATAGGCGCGGATGCCGGGCACTTGGGGAACGTCGCTGGACTCGAGTTGCTGCGGGTTGTCCCCAATCACCGCCATCACGGTGAGGATCAACGAGTTGTAACGGCTGGCGGCCTCGATCCCGTATCGTCGCGCGCTGTCGAGAAGGATCGCATCGAGCGGATCCTCTGCCGCCTGCGTGAGGCGATAGGCCATCTACTTGTTGGCGGCCAAGCTCTCGCGCAGGCGCGTCATCATGCGCTCGTGGAGAGGTTGACTGTCCTCCGGCATTGCGACTGTCACGTAGCGGCCCGCCTCCATATCGGCGATGCCTGCCTCGGCGGCCTTAAGAGTCTCCTCATCCTCAGAGGTGGCGTCCTCGACAAGGCGGAGCACGGCCTCCTCCAGAAACGCGATGGCACTCGGAGCCCGGCCCGCTGCGACCTGCCGCTCGATCAAGCGCTGAATTTCATCGGGAAGTTGAACCGCGCCCACTGGCCCTCCGTTGGCCAGCGTAACACTGACGGCAAGCCGTGTCGCCGCGCGAGTTATCGAGCATCCTGAGGTTTATCCTATGCTCTGGGGCTATCCCGTCCACACCGTTGCCCATCGAATCCGAGTTCATCACGGAATTTCATTTTACCCCAACGACGCGTTAAACGCCCCTCCATCCAACAACAAATTCTGCCCCACAATATACCCCGCCTGCGCCCCACAGAGGAACGCGCATGCCGCTCCGAACTCCCGCGGATCGCCCACCCGCTCCGTCGGGTTCTGCTTGCCCCGCTCCGCGATCTCCTCCTCCACCGTGCGCCCGGCCTTGCGCGCCGCGGCCTCGCTCGTGCCGCGCAGCCGGTCCGTCAGGAACGGGCCGGGCAGCAGGTTGTTGATCGTCACCCCTCGCCGCGCCACCTGCCGCGCCAGCCCCGCCACGAACCCGGTCAGCCCGGCGCGCGCCCCGTTGCTCAGCCCCAGCGTCGGGATCGGCGACTTCACCGAGGCCGACGTGATGTTCACGATTCGCCCGAACCCCCGCTCGCACATCCCGTCCACCGTCGCCCGGATCAGCGCGATGGGCGTCAGCATGTTGGCGTCGAGCGCCCGTATCCACTCCTCCCGTCCCCACTCCCGGAAATCGCCCGGCGGCGGCCCGCCGGCGTTGTTCACCAGGATGTCCGGCTCCGGGCACACCGCCAGCGCCGCGGCACGGCCCGCCTCGGTCGTGATGTCGCCCGCCGCATACGCGACCTCCGCCCCGGTCTCCGCCCGCAGCCGGTCCGCCGCCGCGGCCAGCGCGCCTTCCGTTCGCGCCGTGATCGTGACGCGAACGCCCTCGCGCGCGAGGGCCTCGGCGCAGGCGTAACCCAACCCTTTGCTCGCCGCGCAGACGAGCGCGCGCCGCCCCTTGATGCCCAAGTCCATCGTCGTGAATGCCCCAACGGACGAGTCCCGTTTCGGACTCTCGTGCAAGGGATGGTGTGCGAGGCTGTGCGGTGCAACCCGGCATCGCCATCAAGGTCAGCGCCGCCGTCCCATTGTCGCTGTCTCGGACAACTCCCGCATTCGTTAACACGTTCTTTATGTTCTCGTGAAACTTTCTCCCGGTCTCGGGCCTTCCCGTCCTGACGCGGAAAAATCCGCGCATGAGGACGCCAGGATGGTTGATTTCTGCGAGGTGGGCACGAAGCCGAGGCCGATCACCGTGGCGTTGGTTAACTGCGCTGTTCGCCGCTCGTCGGGACAGCCGGAGAGCCGGTATCCCGTTTTCATCGCGCCCAAGGCCACAGCCACTGGTGAACCGGCGGTTCTGGCCCGCCTGCATGATGACCTTGGACCTGCTCGCGGAATCACCGCTGCCCTGCTCCTCACTCTGTCTTTCTGGTACGGTATCGCGTTAGTTACGCTCTGGTAGCGCGATCGTCTCGGTAGCAAGCCGAGCCCCATAGATCAAGGCGTGTTCCCGGCGGGCTTGCCATCCACCCGGAGCGGGACGCCGAGCGGGTTGCCGTCGCGCAAGGCCGGGGGCAGGAGCGCGTCGGGCAGGTTCTGGTAGCAGACCGGCCGCAGGAAACGCCGGATCGCGAGCGATCCCACCGACGTGCTGCGCCCGTCCGAGGTCGCCGGGAACGGACCGCCGTGGACCATGGCGTGCGCGACCTCAACCCCCGTGGGCCAGCCGTTCACCAGCACGCGCCCGGCCTTGCGCTCCAGCGTGGGCAGCAGCGCGCGGGCGTCGTCCAGGTCCGTGTCCTCCATCTGCAGCGTCACCGTGAGCTGGCCCTCTTGCCGCTCCAGCAGGTCGCGCATTGCCTCTAGGTCCCGGCAGCGGACCAGCAGCGAGGAGGCGCCGAAGATCTCCTCTCGCAAGCTCTCGTCAGCTAGGAACCCCTCGGCATCGGTCGCGAAGAGCGCGGACTGGCCGTGGTTCGCGCCGCTGCCGACCTGGCCGCGGGCCAGCGCTTCGAATTCCCGGCCGGGCTGCGAGCCGCTCCACGCCGCCTCGGTAAGCCTGGAAGATGCCGGGCGTCAGCATGGTCGCGGCAGGTGCTACGCCGAGCGCTTCGCGGGCTGCCTGCACGAAGCCGTCCAGGCCCGGCGTGTCCTGCAGGGCGAGCACCAGGCCGGGGTTGGTGCAGAATTGCCCGGCCCCCATCGTGAGCGAGGCCACGAAGCCGCGGCCGATCTCTGCCGCCCGCCGCGCCAGAGCGCCGGGAAGCAGGATCACCGGATTGATGCTGCTCATCTCGGCGAAGACCGGGATCGGCTCCGGCCGCTGATTGGCGATGCGCGTCAGCGCCAGGCCGCCGCCGCGCGACCCGGTGAAGCCCACGGCCTTGATCCGCGCGTCCTGCACCAAAGCCTCGCCCAGCCAGTTGCCCGTCCCGAACAGCAGCGAGAACACGCCCTCGTGCAAGCCGCACGTGGCAACGGCGTCCCGCACGGCCCGGCCGACGAGCTCAGACGTGCCTGGATGCGCCGGGTGCGCCTTGACCACGACGGGGCAGCCCGCGGCAAGCGCCGAGGCCGTGTCGCCGCCCGCCACGGAGAAGGCGAGCGGGAAGTTGCTGGCGCCGAACACGGAGACCGGCCCGAGCGGCACGTTGCGCAGCCGCAGGTCGGGGCGCGGCAAGGGCGTTCGGTCGGGCTGGGCCGGGTCCGCGCGCGCGTCGAGCCAGCTGCCCTCGCGCACCACGCCTGCGAATAGGCGGAGCTGGCCAACGGTCCGGGCACGCTCGCCCTCGAGGCGGGCGCGCGGCAGGCCGCTCTCCGCCATCGCGCGCTCGATCAGCCCGTCGCCGATGTCGAGGATGCCCGTCGCGACCGCCTCCAGGAAGCGGGCACGGTCCTCGAAACTCGTCTCGCGGTAGGCGTCGAACGCCGCGCAGGCGAGAGCGCAGGCGCGCTCGACCTCGGCCGGGCCGGCGCTGCCGTAAGGCGGGTCGAGCGCCTCGCTGCGCGCCGGGTCGAGGCCGCGGAAGGCCTCGCCCGCGCCGTGCACGGCGTCGGCGCCGATGAGCATGTCGCCGGTGAGCTGCATGGATGAACTCCTCATCTGGACTCCGGGAGGCCCGGCCGCGCTGGACGCTTATGCTGCCACGCTGCTCGCGGCTTGGAGAAGGCCGCGGGCGGCGAGATTCGCGATCAGAGCGCGCACGCCGAAGCGCCACGGTGGCGCCTGGTCGCTCGGGCGGACGTGGTTGACCAGCGTGCCGAGCTGCGCCGACCCGATCGCGACGACGTCACCGGTCTTGTGCGTGAACCCGCCGCCGCCCCCTTCCCGCTCCTTGGTCGGCGCGAACATGGTGCCGAGGAACAGGACGAACCCGTCGGGATACTGGTGCGTGGCGCCGATGGTCTGCCTCACAAGGTCCTCCGGATCGCGGCTGATCTCGCCCATGGCGCTCAACCCGTCGAGCACGAACCCGTCCGCTCCCTCCACGTGCAGCGCAACCTCGGCCTGGCGCACATCGTCGAGCGAGAAGGTCTCGTCGAACAGGCGCACGAACGGGCCGATGGCGGTCGAGGCGTTGTTGTCCTTGGCCTTGGACAGCAGCAACGCGCTGCGGCCCTCGAAGTCGCGCAGGTTCACGTCGTTGCCGAGCGTCGCACCCACGATCCGGCCGCTGCTGGCGACGGCGAGCACCACCTCCGGCTCCGGGTTGCTCCAGGCGGACTTGGGGTGCACGCCGATATCCGCGCCGTAGCCCACGGCGGACAGGGGCTGCGCCTTGGTGAAGACCTCGGCGTCCGGCCCGATGCCCACTTCCAGGTACTGCGACCACAGGCCGCGCCGGACCAAAGCCCGTCTCAAATCCTCGGCTTCGCGCGATCCGGGCCTCACCTTGGACAGGTCCACGCCAATCTCGGCGACCAGGGCCGCGCGTGCCCCTTCGGCCGCCACGGGGTCGCCTTTGGCGTGCTCCTCGACGATCCGCTCGAGGAGGCTAGCGGCGAAGGTGACGCCGGCCGCCTTGATCGCCTGCAAGTCAATGGGCGCGAGGAACCACGGCCTCGCTGCGTCCTGCTGGCCCGCATCGCTGTTCCGCAGGATCTCCTCGACGCTGCCGATCCGCTCGCCCGGCGTCTCGCGCAGCACGCCGGCCGGGTCGGGAAGATCGAACAGCGCGCTGGTGGTGGCGACACGGCGGGTCAGGTCGAACACGCCTTCCGGACGCACGGCGACGACGGCGGGCCCCGGGTTCGAGCCGGGAAGCCAGGCGCGTCCCACCCACGTCCCCGCGTAGCCGTCAACCGGAGGTTTGTAATGCCGGAACATGAGAGGTCCTCTCAGGGCTGTTCTTGGCGACCGCCGCTCGGGCCGGTGCTCCCGGGATATGACGCGGCATCGCCTGCGGGCCGGGCGAGGCGCTCCGCGTCGTGGTCCGCGGTCGGCCGGTCCCTGGCATCCGGGGCGAGCGCTGCATCGTGCTCCGCGAGCACCGCGGCCACGGCGTCCGGGTCAATCTGCTGCGCCTGCGCGAACAAGCGGTCGGCCTCGGCGTCCCGACCTGACGCCTGCGCATGCATCGCCTGCTCGGCCAGCGACCGCGCGCGACCGCGCTCACTCGACCCGGCGGCGTCAGGCCCTTTCGCGCTTGCCATGGCTTCCTCCCCCGCCGGCCTGGCCGGCGCAGCATCCTACCCCGGTCCCCACGGCTCTGTCGCCACGGTGGCGAGCAACGTCCGGTGATCGGGTCGCGCGGGCTTGCTGCGCCCACGCCTCTGATCCATTCAACGGGCGCGCACGTCTCAACGGAGCGGAGAGGTAGGATGGCTGGTTCCCCACGAGCGCCGTTCAAGGGCGTGTTCCCCGTCGTGCCAACCGTGTTCGACGACGCGGGCGAGCTGGACCTCCACGGACAGCGCCGCGCGCTCGACTTCATGATCGACGCCGGCTCTCAGGGACTCTGCATCCTGGCGAACTTCTCCGAGCAGTTCGTGCTGGCCGATGAGGAGCGCGATCGCGTCATGGGCGCGGTCCTGGATCACGTCGCCGGGCGCGTGCCCGTGATCGTCACCACGACGCATTTCAGCTCCCAGGTCTGCGCCGAGCGGAGCCGACGCGCGCAGGCGGCGGGCGCCGCAATGGTCATGGCCATGCCCCCCTATCACGGGGCGACCATCCGCGTGCCGGAGCTGGGGATCTATGACTTCTTCCGCCGGGTGTCGGACGCCATCGAGATCCCGATCATGATCCAGGACGCGCCGGTGAGCGGCACGGCGCTGTCCGCGGCCTTCCTCGCCCGCCTGGCGCGGGAGGTGGAGCGCGTGGCTTACTTCAAGATCGAGGTTCCCCAGGCCGCGGTGAAGCTGCGCGCGCTGATCGAGCTGGGCGGAGCGGCGGTGGAAGGCCCGTGGGACGGCGAGGAAGCGATCACGCTGATGGCGGATCTCGACGCCGGCGCCACGGGAGCGATGACGGGCGGCGGCTACCCGGACGGCATCCGCCAGATCATCGACCCGTTCCAGGCCGGGCGGCGCGACGAGGCCGTGGCTTCCTACGAACGGTGGCTGCCCCTGATCAACTACGAGAACCGCCAATGTGGCCTGCTGGCGTGCAAGGTCCTCATGAAGGAGGGCGGCGTGATCGCGTCGGAGGCGGTCCGTCACCCGATCCTGCCACTCCATCCCGCGACCCGCGCGGGCCTGATCGAGACCGCCCGGCGCCTCGACCCCCTGGTGTTGCGCTGGGGCAAGTAGCGGAGCGCGGCGGATCAGCCCACCAGCCACCGCAGCGACCGCCGTAGGGCGGCCGTCCCGTCCTCCTCGAACCAGCGCCCGTGCGCGAAGATGACGCGCTCGGGGCGCAGGTCGAGCAGCCGCGACGCGGCCCGCGCGGCTGCCTCTCGCCGCAGCTTGATCAAGGCTCGCAGATAAGGGGGTGGCATCCCGTCCGGCGCCACCATGCCGAACTGGCGGGCTAGTGGGCGCAGCACCGCCGGCACTTTCGGCGCCTCCAGGTTCAGAACGAGATCGGTGAGCATCAAGGTGCGCGTGGGTTGGTGGAAGAGCGCAGCTTCGCGGAACCCCAGGCCGCCCGGCACGATCTCCAGCTCAATCCCGCCGCCCCATTCGCTGGGAGCCGTGTCCCCCAGATCATGGTCCAGGCGCACGCCGCTCTTGCGCACCTGGGCGCGCTCGCGCAAGCCGGGCGCGGCCCAGGTCGTCGCGTCCGGGCAGGCCTCTTGCCAGGCATTGAGGAAGGTCCAGTGCGCGAACGAGGGTGCGACCAGGTGGCGGATGCGGCCGAGCTTGTCGAGCTCGCGCTTCAGGCCGCCGCTGAACCGGGTGGGCGAGTGCAGCAGCAAGTCGCCGCCGCGGAGTTCGAACCACGGTCATGCGCGCGGCCAGCACCCTCCCGATGGCGCCGGGCAGCAGGCTGTCAACGATGAAAACGTCCTCGGCCACCAGCTTGGGCGTGTCGAGCGGGGGATAGCCCACCCGGTCGTGCGCCGAAGCATCGGGGCCCAGCACCCGACCCACGAGGCCGGATCCCTGTCCCGGACCGCTGGCCGGCGTGGCGCTGCTGAACGCGATTACCGCCAGCTCCGAAAGGCCCGCGCCCAGAAGGAGCGCACGCGCGGCGACGGGTTGGCGGCGCATCAGCAGACCGGCGCCGCAGAGCGCCGCCGCGCCGATCGCGTCGAGCGTCAGGTGCTGGCGCATGGTCAGGCTGGGACGCAGGCCCGCCTCGTAGTCCGTCATCAGGGCGTAGCTTGCGTGATAGGCGCCGGTCGCCCCGAGGACGCCTCGCACCGGTGAGGGCAGCGAGCGGGACGCGGACAGGCCGCCGAACAGGGCGGCCACCGCGTAGTCGATCACTCCATGCAGCGAGGTCGGGATCATCATGAGACGTCTCCGTATCGCGTGGGTGCGTAGGCAACGGGAGAGCGGTGCCATAGATGCCGCTAAGAGCACGAAGCCGCCGCAAATCTCTCCACCGGAACGACGTTCAGATCGGCGAAGGACGCGCTGGGGGGTGATCCCTCATGCTGCCGGCCAGGGACGCGAGGGGATGCGGTCCATTCCCGACGCGACACCCGCTCGCGCGCGAGATCGCGAAGCGGCACCGCTTGGATTTCGCCTGGCTGATGGCGGGCGCCTACACCGGCTTCCTGATGTTCCCGCCAGCCCTTCCAGTTCCGTCGTCCTCGCGCAGGCAACCCCAAGCTCGGCCCTGCGCAGCGCCGGGACGGGTAATCAGGATCTGTGCAGCCGCAAGTTGGCGATTATGTCGGCCAGCGCCAGGCTGCAAAGGTCGGCAGCAAGGTAGCGCGGGATCGCGAAAGGCGGTTGAGGTGATGCTAGGGCCAGCGGTGCAAGCGAAGGCACGACACGATAGAGGGCACTCGTCGTCCGCTGGTCGAGCGGGACAGTGCTCGTCGTGAACGCCGCTTCGAGCTGGTCCTTGCGCGCATTGATCTGGTCGGACGTCCCGTCAGGCCACTTTGCCTTATCAGAGAATTGCTGCGTATACGTCATGAATAGAAGCTGCGCCTGCAGCGACGGCTTCCAAGTATCGACGTAATCCGCCATCGAGTTCCAAAACTGGCTGTCGGATTCCGATTTCCAGGTCTGGATCAGGTCGGAGATCTTATTCTTGTCCTCATCGGAAAGGGAGTCGGTGCTGCCTTGACTACCGGGGCTGCTGGGGTTCGCGACCGCGAATATAGCAACGGCGACGCCTGCGGTGGCGATAGCAAGTCCGAAAACCCAGCTAAGGAACTTAAAGCGAACCCAGAGTCGGGGCTTTCGCGACTCGCCGGTGATCTTGCTCATCTCATCGGCGAGCCTGTCCATCGCCTCGGCGAGTTGCTTATTTCTGCGTAGCTCTGTGTTCTGATCCGAGGATCGCCGCAAGCCGCCGTCTTCGTCATCAATCACGATTTCATCGTCGATGACGCGATTAGCGTTTTTCTCGATTTCCGCAAGCTTCTTGTTTAAGCTATCGTTTAGTCTCTTTGCGTCTTCCGACATTCTATTGCGTCGTTGTTCCGCAACTTGTTCGATATCATCTTCGACCCTCGAGTCGTCTTCGCGTTCTTCGATGTCGTGCAGTTCGATCAACTCGGACATTTGAAACTCTCCCCTTCTGACGCCTGAACAGGCTCAATGCGGCGCGTATTTGGCGAACTCGGCTTTCATCGCTCGCCATTGATCGACGGATTGCCTGACCTTGGCCGGGTCGCCGCCGTAGTAGGTCCGGTCGAGCTCCGCGTGCACCGAATTGTAGTGGGCGTCGCGGTCGCGTTGCGCGTCGTCCCTGTGCTCCACCCTGTCGCCGCCGCACGTCCCGGAGAAAGTGTCGGGATACATGTGCCGGTCGCCTCCGTCATCCCACTCCCAGTAATACTCGCTGGCACAGGAGCCCATGTTGCCGCACATCGTATGGGACTGCTGGCTCGGCTGGTTGATTTGGCCGAGACGGTCCGAAATTATCTTATCGATCTTCGGCGTCGTCGCATCGGCGTGATCGATGCTTGCCTGGAGCTGTGCCATCAGCGAGTTGTATTGGTAGCTGTCGGTCACCCGCTTGTCGCTGCTCTCAATGATCAGGGCGATCTTGAGCATCAGCAGCACCAGCGAGTTGCCGAGCATATACAGGGCGAAACCGCGCTGTTCGTAGCTCGGCTCGGCGAGCAGCTTGACGACCTTGCGGATGCCGGTGTCGCTGTCCAGCTTGTCCTCAAGCTCGTTCCGGAAACGCTTGAAGTCGCTATCGCTCGGTGGCGCATCGCCTGTCCAGGCAGCCTTGTAGTGCGCGCTGAGCCAGTCGTAGTCAGTGCCGATAGTCGCGTCAGCGTCTTCCAGGTTGAGCGCGACCATCACGTCGGTGACGGCCTTGGCGACGACGGCGGACAGCGGCTGCTGCTGGCTCGACATCATCTTGCCGAAGATCATCTGCATCACGGCGGCCCCGCCTGACAGGATCAGGCCCGCAGGGCCGAGTGCGAAACCGGCGAATTGCGCGAGTGTCAAGGCGGCGTCGATGACGGTTGCGGTCGAATCGTCGATCCTGAGGGTGGCTGCCGTCGCAACCCGTGACACGGGGCGTGTCGAAACCATGCTCGGCGCCGCAGCAGCCAGCACCTCGGCGCTTGTCATGTCGAGCCGATGGCCGAGCAGGCAGAACGCCATGGTTGCCTGATTGCTCTCGCGCACGCAGCACATCGTTCCGGCCGGAATGCTGTGCCAGTCGGCGCCGAACGCGGCCATGCGTGCAGAGATGACCTGCTCCCCAGGCAACAATGGAAGCCATGCCGTTAGGCGCTCCAGCACGCTCGGCGCCACCGCCCTGAGATAGGCCAGGCGTCGCGGATCGACGCCGGCCGGCGCGGACGACAGGTCGAGTAGTGGTAGCTTGGCGAAACCGTCAGCCAAAAGCTCGCGCGCGGTGATGGCACCGCCCTCGGTGCTAGTCACCTGGTGCGCATCGACCGGCGCCCGGTGGGCTTGGCCGCTCATGTAGGCGTGCAGGTACGCTTCTGGGTCCGTACCCGGCGCGGTCCCGAGCAGCACGAAAACGAGATGGCCACGCCAGAGGTCGATCGCCGCAGTCGTGCTCATGAACCGCCTCCGCTGTCGTCAGACTCGGCCAAGAGGTTGGCCACCGCGTTCTCGCAGAGGTCCGCGGCGACGGCGCGCTCGAACGCTTTGTCTTTGTGCTTCAAGGTGACCACGGTGGAATAGATCTTGTCGTAGCCGCTGCCGGCGGCTCCGATCAGCGTCTCGATGTCGTCGCCCTTCTCGGTGTCCCCCCAGTCAACCTCGGCCGCCGTCGCCCAGTTCTTGACGTAGGCCATCATGGTCATCTGGCTCTGCATCGAGGGTTTCTGCTTGGCGACGTAGTCGGCGACCGACGCCCAGAACTCTGCATCGCTCTTGCTGCGCCATTGCTCCAGCAGCGTCTTGGCTTCGTCGGCGTCCGCCTGCGTGAAGTCGTCGCTCGGGACCGGCTGTTTGTCCTGGTCCATCTTGATCAGGTAAAATATAACTCCACCCAACACCGAGACCCCGATCAGAACCAGAATGACGCGGGTCCGCATCTTGCTACGGTTGCTGCGGTTCTGTTCCGCAAGCTTATCCTTCTGCTTCTTGGTTTTCTCCTTCTGACGTTCATATTTGGCATCCCGCGTGCGGAAGCGCTCTTTGATCTCGTTGTAGCGGGTCTCCACGTCGTCGAAGACCATCCGCTGATCGATCGTTAGGTTAACGGTCCTCTCGAGGTCGGCGAGCCGGCTATTCATCTCCTTCAGCTGGTCCACGAGCTCTCGGTTGAGATCCTTGTAAAGCTCGTCGGCGATGCGATCCTGATCTTCCTGGAAATCGTCGTCGGTCTCGTTTCCAAATTCCTCCTCGATCGTATTTTTTACTTCACCCTCGGACACGGACGCCTCCTGTCTCGTTCCTGCGATCGCTGCGGGGTTATGCGCTGCGGGGTTATGCCGGCTGAAGGTCCTTGTATTTCTTCTGGGCCTCTTGCCACTGCTTGACAGAGGCAGCTGCCTTGTCCCGGCGGCCGCCGTAATACTCCCTTTGCTGCTGGGTGGTGATTTTGGTTACGATGACGTCGTGCATTGTCTTCGCGT
Source organism: uncultured Alphaproteobacteria bacterium (assembly GCA_963848595.1). Classification (GTDB taxonomy): domain Bacteria; phylum Pseudomonadota; class Alphaproteobacteria; order Acetobacterales; family Acetobacteraceae; genus CAWKEH01. The sequence continues at coordinate 173,987 of CAWKEH010000011.1, forward strand.
CCAACTCGTTGTCGAACGTGTATTTTTCCCCGTTCCGGTTGCGTGCTGTGTTCCCGGTATCGACGAACTCCCACTTGTCGTTCTTGCGGGCCGGGTTGCCGATCTGCTTCACACGCTGCGCGATCAGGTCATCGATCGTTTTCATGGCCGATTGCGCATGATCCGCGTGCGATCCGAGGAACTCGATCAGCGGTTGCAGCGCCGGCGTGTCCACCACTCGCCTGTCAGTGCTCTTCAGGATCAGATCGATCTTGAGCAAGACGACGTGCAGGGCCGCCCCGATCATGAACGGGGTGAAGCCGGGTGCCTCGTAGCGCTTTGCCTGGAGCAGGTTCAGGAATGTCAGAAACATCGAGTTGGGCCCGAGCGCCGCCGACAAGTTTGTCCTGAATTCCGCGATCTCCTCCGGCGTGCTCTTGCTGTCGTCATCAGACCATTTGCTGAGATAGTAGTTCTCGAACCACTGATAGGTCGTCTGAAAGCTCGCTAGCGCCGACTGGATCTCGAGTTCCGTTAGCTCGTCGCGCAGGACCGAATCGACGATCTCGCTTTCCGAGATGTGCTGCTTGTCCGAGGACAACGAGTGCAGCACCTGCTGTAGGATGGTCGCACCGCCCGCCAGCACTAGCCCGGCGGGCCCGGCCGCGAACCCGGCGAAGATCGCCAGGGTGAACGCCCCATCCATGACGGAGCCCATCCAGTCGTCGCGGCTGACTTCCGGCACCGTCGACATTCCCGCCCCCTTTTTTTGAACGTTCCGTTGAAACGTCCCCGCCCGGATTTCCGAGTTCGTTGCGGCTACGATAAACAGTTCGGGCCGGTATGGCAACAGGCTTCAGCCCGCCCCGGCGGATTTCTCGCCTCATTCCGCCATCATCTCGCTCGGCCCTGGCTGGATCGCGACCGGCGGCACGAGGGTGGCAAGCAGCAGCGTCAGTGCGGCAATCAGGAACACGGCCCAGAAGGTGAGGTGGAGCGACTGGCCGAGCGCCACCCGGACGGCCGCGTCGCCGATCGCCGCCCCTGGGTGGTCGAGCAAGTGGCGGATCTCGTCGAAGTTCACGGCCGCGGTCCCCGCGCCGCCGTGCGCCAGGCTGATGTTCAGGACGGCGCCGAGCACCGTCGCGCCGAGCGTGCTACCGAGGTTGCGCGAGAAGATATTGGAGGCGGTGGCCGCACCCCGCTCGGCCCAGCCGACGCTGTCCTGGATGATCACGATGGCCGAGGTGCTGAGGAAGCCCATGCCCAACCCCATGATGATCGAGCCCACGCCCGCCACCACCGGCGACGTGCCCGAGCCCAGAAGCACGAAGGCCAGCGCGCCCGCCGGCAGGAGAGCCGCACCGAACAGCAGGGTCGCCCGCAGGCCGAAGCGGGAGAAGTTCTTGGCCGCGACTGTGGAGCCGACCGGCCAGCCCAGCACCATCATGGTCAGCGCGAAGCCCGCGACCAGCGCGGACCGGTTGAGCACGCCCTGGACATACATCGGCAGGAAGGCGGTGAGCCCAATGATGGTCATGCCGCTCAGCAGCGTGGCGGCGTTGGCGGTCGCGATGGGACGGCGCGCCCAGAGGCGGAAGGCCATCATCGGGTCTCGCGCGAGCCGCTCCTGGATTACGAACAGGATCGTGCTCACAGCGAAGACGCAGGCCGCCGCGACCGCGACCGTGCCGCCGGACATGCCGACCTCGGTGAGCGCGACCATGAGGGCGGCAATCGCCACCGTGAACAAGGCCGCGCCGGCCGCGTCCACCGTGCGCGCCGTGTGCGCCACGCGCTCGTGCAGGAACGCGGTGAAGCCTGTCGCGGCGGCGAAGCCGACCGGCACGTTGATCCAGAAGATCCAAGCCCAGCTGAGGTGCTGGATGATCGAGTTCCCCGGCGAGTGGACCGAGCACGGACGACACGCCCCAGACGCTCGCGAGGTAGCCCTGGATCTTGCCGCGCTCCTCCACCGAGTAGAGGTCGCCCACGACGGTGAGGGCAACAGGCTGGATAGCGCCCGCGCCGATGCCTTGGATGAGCCGGAACACGATGAGGGACGGCATGGACCAGGCAAGCCCGCACAAGACCGACCCCACGAGGAACACGGCGATGCCCACGAGCAGCACCGGTTTTCGGCCGTAGAGGTCCGCAAGCTTGCCGAACACCACGGTCGTGGCGGTCTGGGTCAGCAGGAAGGACGAGAACACCCAGGCATAGAGGTGCAGATCGCCGAGCTGGCCCGCGATCTGCGGCATGGCGGTCGAGACGATGGTCGCCTCGATCGCAATCATGAACATGGCGGCCATGACAGACGCCAGCACGAGCGGGCGGCGAAGCAGCGGAGCGGTGGCTGTGGACATGGCCATGGTGCTAGAGCGTTTCAGGCCCGCGGGGAACCCGCGTGTGGCGGCAGCGCGGTATGCTTCCGCGCAGATGCTGACGAAGAGGCGAACCAGCATGTGGCAGCCCGCCGAATCCTACCCCGACCCCGCCGTCCAGACGCTTCACCCGAGCTTCGGGCGCTACCGCCTGCCGCTCGCGGCCGTGGAGCGCCTCGCGACGGGGCTTCGCTGGGCCGAGGGACCGGTCTGGTTCGGCGACGGGCGTTACCTGCTATGCAGCGACCTCCCGAACGACCGCATCCTGAAGTGGGAGGAGGAGACGGGAGCGGTCAGCCACTTCCGCAAGCCGTCCGCGCTCGCCAACGGCAACACGCGCGACCGCCAGGGCCGCCTCGTCACCTGCGAGCACGGCGGCCGGCGCGTCACCCGCACGGAGCACGACGGCAGCATCACCGTTCTCATGGACCGGTTCGAGGGCAAGCGCCTCAACTCGCCCAACGACGTCGTGGTGAAGTCGGACGGCACGATCTGGTTCACCGACCCGCCCTTCGGCCTTCTCGGCGACTACGAGGGCGAGCGTGCCCCGCAGGAGCTGCCGGCCAACCTCTACCGGCTTGACCCGGCATCTGGCCTGGCAACGGTGCTGGATGGGGAGATCGCCGGGCCGAACGGCCTCGCGTTCTCGCCGGACGAGCGACGCCTCTACGTGGTCGAGAGCCGCGCCACGCCGCGCCGGATCCTCGCCTATGACTTAATGGAGGACGGCGCGTGCCTGGCGAACCGGCGCGTGCTCATCGACGCCGGGCCAGGCACGCCGGACGGGTTCCGTTGCGACGAGGACGGCAATCTCTGGTGCGGCTGGGGCATGGGCAGCCCCGATCTTGACGGCGTCATCGTGTTCTCGCCGGAGGGCGAGCCGATCGGCCGCATCCAGCTTCCAGAACGCTGCGCCAACGTCTGCTTCGGCGGGCGCAAGCGCAACCGGCTGTTCATGGCGGCCAGCCAGTCCATCTACGCCCTCTACGTGAACACGCGCGGCGTGCCGGTCGTGCCTTAGAGTCGGTTCGCACGCCCAACTGGTTGAACGACGATCCACCCGAGCCTAGGCTCACCGGAACAAAACAGAAAGCCCGGCGCCTGCCCGGGCAGGGAGTGAGAGCGTGTTGCTCAGCCACCACCTTCCCCGCCGGAAGCTGCTGCGCAGCGCCGGTTCCGTCGTGGCGGGCGCCGGGCTGGCACCCGCCATCATTGGCAAGGCTCGCGCCGCAGCCATGCGGATGCGCCTGTCCAGCTCCCTGCCGAACGATCCCAAATACGCGAACGGACGCGTTTACTCCGACAATCTGCAGAAGGCGCTGCAGGCGAACGGGCTGGCGGAGCAGATCACCATCCAGTTCTTCCCGGACAACCAACTCGGCCAGGAGATCGACGTTATCAACTCCGTGAAGCTGGGCGTCGTGGACCTGATGGTGTCCGGTTCCTCGATCTCCGCGAACCTGGTGCCGCTCGTCGGGCTGCTCGACCTGGGCTACCTGTTCCAGAGCTTCCCGCAGCAGACGAAGGCGCTCGATGCAGGCGCCGCCAAACCGATCGAGGACGCGCTGCTCAAGGGCGCCAGCATCCACGTGATCGGCTGGGCCTACAATTTCGGCGCCCGCAGCGTTCTCGCGAAGAAGCCGGTGCGCACGCCAGACGATCTCGCCGGCCTGAAGATCCGCACGCTGCCCAACCCGGTCATCACCGAGTGCCTGCGGCTGATGGGTGCCGCGGCGACGCCGCTCGCCTTCGGCGAGATCTACACCGCGCTGCAAGCGGGCGTCCTGGACGGGCTGGAGCACGATCCGCCGACGATCCTGGCCAGCAAGTTCTACGAGACCGCGAAGAGCTACGCGCTCACCGAGCACATCTTCTCACCGCTCGTCACATACTTCAGCGACCTCACGTTCCGGCGGATGCCTGCCAAGCTGCGGGACGGCTTCACCGACGCGGCGCGCCAGGCGTCGCTGGCCACACGCGCGCACGGCCTCGCCGTGCAGCAGGAAGCGCTGGGCGTATTGAAGCAGGACGGGGTGAGCGTGCTCGACTGCGACCGGGAGGCGTTCCGCAAGCGCGTGCTGCCCCAGACCGACGCGTTCATTCGACGGATGCTCGACGCCAAGCCGATCATCGAGATCATCCGCGGCACGCCTGCCTGAGATGAGTGCGCCGGGGAGGGCAGCGCCGTCCGCGGTCACGGGCGCGCGGGTCGGGCGGGCGCTGGATCGCTTCGTCGTGATGCCGCTGCGCGCGGTCGTGGACGCCCTGGCCGCCCTGCTGCTGGCCGCGGACCTGGCCGTCGTCTCGGTTTCCGTGGTCTGCCGCTACGCTCTCGACGCGCCGATCGAGTGGTCAGACGACGTCGCGCGCGGCCTGATGGTGGCTCTGAGCTTCTTCGGGGCGGCGGGCGCCCTCGCCAGGGAGGAGACTCTCGGCATCACCTTCCTGGTGGACCGGCTGGCGCCTGCGCCGCGCCGGGTCGTGGACGCGGCCGGATCGCTGGTCGTGACTGTCACGGCCGGCGCGGTCGCGCTCTACGCGGTGCAGCTCGGCGCGATGACGACTGGGCAGACTACCGGGTCCGGCCTGCCGCTCGAGTGGAGCTTCTATCCAATGGGCGCCGCGGGTGCGTGCATGGCGGTTTTCAGCCTCGGGCGGCTGCTCCGGCTGCGGCTGGCAGACGTCGCAATAGCCGCGGCGATCATCGGCGCCACCGCTTGCGTCCTGCTCGCCTGGTCCGAGATCTCGCCCGATACCGCGCCGGGCGCAGGTGGGCTCATGCTCGCCGGCTTCGTCGCGTGCCTGGCGGCGGGACTGCCGATAGGGTTCGTGCTGGCGCTCTCGGCGCTGATCTACCTGTGGGTCGATGGCTCGCTGCCGGGCGTGATCTTCGCCCAGCAGATGGCCCGCGGAATCGACAACTTCGTCCTGCTGGCGATCCCGTTCTTCATCCTGGTCGGCTACCTCATGGAGGCGAACGGCATGTCCGTCCGCATCATCGAGCTGCTGGAGCGGCTGGTCGGGCGCGTCAAGGGCGGGCTGAACGTCGTCATGGTGCTCAGCATGGTGGTGTTCTCCGGCATCTCCGGCTCCAAGATGGCCGACGTGGCGGCGGTCGGCTCGGTGCTGATCCCGGCGGCCCGGCGCTCTCGTCAGAACCCGGGCAGCGCCGTCGCGCTTCTGGCCGCCTCTGCGGTGATGGCCGAGACCATCCCGCCCTGCATCAACCTCATCATCCTGGGCTTCGTCGCCAACCTCTCGATCGGTGGCCTGTTCATGGCGGGATTGCTGCCAGCCGGGCTGATGGCACTCGCGCTCATTCTGGCCGCCATCGCGTTCGGCTCACGTCCGAGCCGCGCGGACTGGGACGCGGTGCCGCGCACGCCGATGGCGAAGCTGTGGGGCGGCCTTGCTGCCACGCTCGGCCTGCTGGTCATCATCTTCGGTGGATTCCGGTCCGGCTTCGCCACGGCGACCGAAATCTCTGCCTTCGCGGCACTCTATGCGCTGGTCGTCGGCGGCATCGCGTTCCGTGAGCTCCGGCCCCGCGCCGCCGCCCGCACCTTCGTGCAGGCGGCAACGCGGTCGGGATTGGTGCTGTTCATCGTTGCCGCGGCCCAGGCCGTGGCTTTCCTTCTGACGCTGCAGCAGATTCCGCAGGCATTGGCCGAGATCATGGTCTCGCTGTCGGGCGCGGGCGGGAGCTGGCTGTTCCTGCTGCTCTCGATCTTGATCCTGGTCGTCATGGGATCGGTGCTGGAGGGTGCGGCCGCGCTCATCATCTTCGGCCCGCTGCTGATGCCAGTCGCGACCCGGCTCGGCATCGGACCGCTTCATTACGGCGTCGTGCTGGTAATCGCCATGGGCATCGGCCTGTTCGCGCCGCCGCTCGGCCTCGGGCTCTACGGCGCATGCCTGATCGGGGACGTGCCGGTCGAGGCGACGGTGCGGCCGATGCTGGGGTATCTCGCCTTGCTGCTTCTCTGCCTCCTGGTGATCGCGTTCGTCCCGCCGATCACGCTGTGGCTGCCTCACGCGCTCGGGTATCGCTGAGCGGCCGCCCGCGCCGCCGCGCGTTATGTCGCCGTGAGCAGTACGATCTAGCCATCTATCCCGAAGCCGTGATTAAGTGCCCCCGGCGAGCGACCACGAGGGGCGCCGCAAAGGGGGAAGATCGTGACCAGGACATCATTATCGCTCAGGGCCGGCGCCGTCGTGCCGTGGATGCTCGCGGCATCCTTGTGCGTCGGCTCGGCGGCAGCGGCCGACCTCAAGAGCTACAAGTCAGACACGCCCGAGTTCTGGAACCACCCGCCGCCAGACTGGTTCCTCGGCGACGAGACGCAGGCCCAGAAGGGCCTGGCGCCACCGGTCGGCCCGGCGACGCCGGCGTCACTGTCGGAGCTCGAAGCGAACCTCAAGAACATCAAGCTGCCGCCGGGCTTCAAGATCGAGGTGTATGCCAGCGGCATCCCTGAGGCACGCCAGATGGCCTGGGGCGACAAAGGGACGCTGTTCGTGGGGTCGTTCAACGCCACGAACGTCTATGCCGTGACCGACGAGGAAGGGCAGCGCACCGTCAAGACGATCCTCAAGGGCCTGAAGATGCCGACCGGCGTCGCGTTCCGGGACGGCGCGCTCTACGTCGTAGCGATCGACAAGCTCCTGCGCTACGACAACGCCGAGGCCAACCTCGACCACATGCCGGCGCCCGTTGTCGCCTACGGCGACATGCCGTCCTATGCGGCGCACGGCTGGAAATACCTTGTGACCGACAAGAACGGGTGGATGTACATCCCGTTCGGGCCGCCCTTCAATATCGGCATTCCGCCGACCAGCGTCTCGCAGATCCGCCACGTTGATCCGAAGACCGGACTGGCGGAGATCGTGGCGCTCGGCGTGCGCAACAGCGTCGGCGGCGACATCGACCCGCGCTCCGGCGATTACTGGTTCACCGAGAACGCGCGCGACTGGATGAGCGACGACACCCCGAGCGACAAGCTCAACCACATCACCCGGCTCGGGGAGCATTTCGGCTATCCCTACTGCCATCAGGGCGACATACCGGACCCGAAGTTCGCGCTTGGGCACTCCTGCTCGGAGTTCACGCCGCCCGTGCTCAACCTCGGCGCGCACGTCGCCCCGCTCGGGATGAAGTTCTATACCGGCGATCAGTTCCCGGCGGAGTATAAGGACAACATCTTCATCGCCGAGCATGGGTCCTGGAACCGCCACAAGTATCAGGGAGGCCGGATCGAGCGGGTGATCGTTGATCCGGACGGGAAGAACGCCCGGCAGGAAGTGTTCGCGTCCGGCTGGATCACGGGCGCTCAGGACTATGACGGCCGTCCTACCGACATAATCCTGGCGAAGGATGGATCGCTGCTGGTGGCCGATGACTGGGCCGGTGCGATCTATCGCATCTCCTACCAGAAGTAGCAGCCTCGCCGCCCACTCCGTCCTGTGGCGGAGTGGGCGGCACGCTCTGAGACGAACGGACGATGGCATGAGAAGCATCCACGCCCACCTCGCGGCGGCGCTCTTCCTCGGGGCGCTGCCGGCCTTTGCCGCGGATGTCGCCCCGGCCGGGCAGCAGAAGGCGGAAATGTGCCAGGCGTGCCACGGCGCGGACGGCATATCGCAGACGCCCGGCGTGCCCTCCCTCGCGGGCCAGCCTAATCAATTCCTCCAGTGGCAGCTCGTCTTCTTCCGCAGCGGCCGACGCCAGAACGAGCTGATGAGCCCGATGGCGGCAAGCCTCAGCGATCAGGACGTTCGCGACCTGGGCGCGTTCTTCGCCTCGCTGAAGCCCCCGGAAGGGGCGCCGGCGACGGATGACAAGCCGGCGCTGAGCGATACCGGCAAGACGCTCGTGGAGCAGCACGGCTGCGCGTCCTGCCACACGGACACGTTCGGCGGCCAGCGGGCCGCCGCGCGGCTGGCCCATCAGCACGAGGAGTATATCGCCAAGGCGCTCGCCGACTACCGCTCCGGAGCGCGCCCCAGCACGGGCGTCGCCGCCATGACCGAGGCCGCCTCGGGCTTGAGCGACGCCGACATCGCGGCTATCGCCCACTACCTCGCGCGGCTGCCGTAAGGGGTCTACCGCCCCGGCTCGTTCGGCGTGCGGACGAAGCCGCCCCGGTTCGGCATCTGGACCGCAGTAAGGCTCTGCCGGTCCAGGGTGGCGTCTGCCAGCAGCAGGCCGTTCAGGTGCAGCACGTAGGCCGCGACGGCGTAGACCTCGTCGCTGCTTAGCGTCTGCGGTGCATTCAGCGGCATCGCCCGGCGTATGTAGTCGAACAGCGTCGTCGCATACGGCCAATAGCTCCCGACCGTCTTGACCGGGTGATCCCTGGCGAGCGTTCCCTGGCCGCCGGCGAGGCGGTCCACGGGCAGGCCATCGCCCGCCTCGCCGCGGTCCCCGTGGCAACCGGCGCACTTCTCCCGGAATATGCGCCCGCCCTCCCCAACGCTGCCGTGTCCCGGCGGCAGGCCGGTGCCGTCCGGCAGGATGTCGATGTTCCAGCCCGCAACCTGCTCCGGCGTCGGCGTCTGTCCCAGCCCGTATTGCTCGGCGGGAACCGCGGTGCCTGCCAGGCAGGCCAGCGCCGCGGCGGCGAGGGCGCACGCGCTATGCCGCATTGGTGAGCCTCCCATCGGCGCCCAGGCGCCAGCCGTGGATCGCATTGTAGTGGTAGTGCTCGTTCGTGCCGCGCGCGGCGAGCAGCGCGTCGCGCGTCGGCTGCACCGCCCCGGTCTCGTCCGTCGCGCGGCTGCACAGGAACGCCGCCGCGCCGTCCCAGCGCCAGGGCAGGCGGAAGCGCGTCAGGCATTTCGGGAGGATCGGCTCCTGGAGCGCCGCGTCCTGCCAGTTCGCCCCGCCGTCCAAGGAGACCTCGACGCGCGTGACTCGGCCGCGCCCGGACCACGCCAGGCCGCGCACCTCGCGAAACCCAGGCCCGCCCAGCGTCTGCCCGCCCGATGGCGCGGTGATCACCGACTTCACCTCCATCACGAAGGCGAACTGCCGCGCCTTCCCGCCCGGCAGCAAGTCCGTGTATTTCGAGGTCTCCTCGCGGGTCTCCCAGGGCTGGTCGCCGATTTTGAGCCGGCGCAGCCACTTGACGTTGGTATTCCCCTCGAAGCCCGGCAGGAGCAGCCGCACGGGGTAGCCTTGCTCGGGCCGCAGCCGCTCGCCGTTCTGGGCGTAGGCGATCAGGGCATCGTCGAACAAGGTCTCGATCGGGATCGAGCGCGTCATGGCCGCGGCGTCCGCGCCTTCGGCCAGCACCCAGGCGGCGCCGGGCTTGACGCCCACCTGGTCCAGCACGTCCGCCACGCGCACCCCGGTCCACTCGGAGCAGCTCAGCAGCCCGTGGGTGTTCTGCACGGTCCACTCGGGCGGCACGCGCTTCCACAGCGGCGAGTTGCCGGAGCACTCCAGGAAGTGCGTGCGCGTGACCGCGGGGAAGCGCATCAGGTCATCGACCGTGAACAGGAGCGGCCGCTCGACTAAGCCGTGCACCAGGAGGCGGTGCTGCGCCGGGTCAATCGTCGGGACGCCGCCGTGGTGCCGCTCATAGTGGAGGCCGCCCGGCGTGATGATGCCGTGGAGGTCCTGCAACGGCGTCAGGCTGCTCCCGACGGAGGGTATGGACGGCATCCGCGTCACGCGCCGCACGACACCTGCCTCGAACCGCGACGGCACGCCGTAAGGGGGAGTGAGCAACGGCGCGCCTTGCTCGTGCATCCAGGGGGGAACATCCGGCGGGGCGTCCGCGGCGGCGCGGGCGGCAGTGCTCGTCGCCGCCAGCCCCGCGCCGGCCTGGAGGAGCGTGCGCCGCCGGATGCCGCGGAGCGGGCCGTCCGTCACGGGCGCTCCGGACGGTTTGATTGCCAGGGGAGTTGCGACGTCAAGGTATGATCCATGCGATCGGCTTCCGCCATGCCTTTCCGTCAAGCCCGCCGAGCGGCATCCCTTTCCAGCACTCGATTGCCGGCCAAGTCAAACTGTGACGTGAACGGGCCGCCCGGTGATCCAAGGCGCAGAATTCGCTGCGACACGGGCCAGGACACGATCGAGATTACGCCGGAACCTTGCACAGCCATCGCGAATTATCCCTGTGCGCACCTGGAAACCGCAAAGAGGAGCGTCGGATATGCATAAAGCTTCGCTGGTTGCCTGCTACCTTGCGCTGGGCCTTGCCGTTCCGGCTGCCGCCCAGCAGAAGCAGGCACCTGACACGCCCGCCGCTGCGGGCAATCAGGCGAATGGTGGTGGTCAGATGCTAACCCGAATGAAGGTCCAGAAGGACCTCGAGCAAGCTGGCTTCACGGAGGTGCAGGTCGTACCGGAATCGTTTGCCGTCCACGCGAAGACCAAGGAAGGCCAGCCGGTATTCATGGTCATCGAGAGGTCAGGTAGGACCATGGCCAACGGCAGTGGCGTCGATCTCGCGACCGGTAAGCACGACGCGCCGTAGTCTTTCGTGAGGTTGTCGCCGTTAGCTTCGTCAGTCAGCCGCGATGTGCCGGCTGGATCAGGGCGGCACAGTGGTGCGCACCGCCCTGACGCCCGGCTCACGAAGGACCGACCCGCTTACCCCGGCGCGGCAGGGCCCGACCTATCGGCTGAAAGCTCGGCCAGCAGCAGTGATTGCGGACCCACGTTTCCCGGTACGGGTCCTTGGATCTTCACGGCCGCTTGCCCGCAGCTGTCCTGTTTCGCGGCCCCGCCGCCGCCCGCCAACCCCCGCAGCCTCGCCGCTGCCGGAAACGAACGCGCCTCGTGCGAGAGCCAAATCAGCCAAAACCGCGAGAACGCTGGTTCCGCGAATAAACGGTGCTTGGGTCGGCCGTTCGCAGCGGATCGCGGCCGGCCCCATTGAGACGCTACCCGTTTTGAAATCACTTGTTTATAAAGCGCGAGCCTTGTATGGCCTGCGTGATGTCCCGCAGATCGGGTGGGAGACCGAAGCGTTCCGGCTAGTTGCGGACGACAATGACAATCCGGAGGGAAAACAGATCATGCGGAAAATGAAGGCGATCGCCGCCTCCTTCGTCTTGGCCGCGGGTGCCACCGCAACCGCACAATGCTTCGCCCAGCCGGTGGACACAGCCCGCATCGAGGCGGGCACGCCCGGCGACTGGCTGACGTATCACGGTACCTACCGCTCGTGGCATTACAGCCCGCTAGACCAGGTGAACGCGAGCAACGTGAAGGACCTGCAGGTCGCATGGATGCATGTTCCCGGCAAATCGACGCGCGGGCTGCAATCGATGCCACTCGCGGTGAACGGAGTCCTCTACTACACCGGCTCCTACAGCCGGGTGTTCGCCTTGGATGGCGCCACCGGCAAGGTGCTGTGGTCGTACACGCCCGAGTTGGACGAGGCGCTGGTCGCACGCCAGACGCACTCGCCGTACAATCGCGGCGCTGCGATCGGAGAGGGCAAGGTATTCGTCGGCACGGTGGACGGGCGGCTCATCGCGCTCGACATGAAGACCGGAAAGCCGGTTTGGGACACCAAGCTGGTGGACAGCCAGAAGCTCACGGTGGGTTTCACCGGCGCGCCGCTCTATGCCAAGGGTACGGTCGTGATCGGCAGTCAAGGCGGCGAGTGGCCGGGCCGCGGGCCGATCTTCGGCGTGGACGCCGCGACCGGCGCAAAGAAGTGGGAGTTCCTCACCGCCGGCGGCACGGACGAGGCCAAGAAGACCTGGGGCAACGACGCCTGGCGCACCGGCGGCGGTGGCGGCTGGATGCCCGGCACATATGACGCCGCAACCAACACGATCTGGTGGGGCACGGCGAACCCGGCGCCGCTCTACGACTGGTCCGGCGGCGACTACCAGGAAAGCGGCGCCCGGCCCGGCGATAACCTCTACACCACCTCCGTGATCGGGCTGGACGCGGACAGCGGCCAGCTCAAGTTTTACCATCAGGAATTGCCGCACGACACGTGGGATTTCGACAGCGCCGTGGGCGAGTTCCTGATGCTCGACCGCGACGGCAAGCAGTATGTCATCCATCCGAACAAGAGCGGCTACATCTTCGTTTACGACCGCAGCGCGAACGTGCAGAACGTCTGGAACCTCGTCCAGAACAGCAATTTCGTGAAGACCATCGACAAGAGTGGCAAGCTGATCGGCCGGCGCGACTTCTCGGCCGGGAAGGTATCCGAGCCGCTCTGCCCGCACATCTCGGGTGGCGTGAGCTGGAACTCAGGCTCCTATGACCCGAAGACCGGCCTCTACTACAAGCTCGGCCAAGAGTGGTGCATGACGCTCGACGTGGTGAAGACCACCCCGGTGACGGAGCCGGTGACGCAGCTCAACATCGGCGCCAACTTCAAGATCGCGCCTCCACCCAGCGGCGAGATCTACGGCCACCTCGACGCGCGCGACCCGATAACCGGCGCGAAGAAGTGGGAGGTGCGCTTCCCCGAGCCGCCGCTGGCCAGCGTCATGTCCACCGGTGGCGGCCTGGTGTTCGTGCCGGACTCACGCGGAACGGTTCACGCCTATGACGCGAACACCGGCTCCGAGCTGTGGAACCACAGCGACGGCCTCGGCCACCAGGGCGGCATCATCAGCTACAGCGCGAACGGGAAACAGTATATCGCGGTCGTCGCCGGCTTCGGCGGCATGGCAAGCGACGATTACGCGCCGACCTTCGGCGAGCCTTACAAGAGCATGCCGCGCGACGAGGGCGTGCTGGTTGTGTATTCGCTCAAGTAGCGGCGGTGATCCTGTTGCGGAGGGCGGGCTTGCCTCGCCCTCCGCGCCCTTTCCTTCCCATACCTGCGGCGGTTCCCGATCTTGAAGAACGCATCTCAGACACTTTGGGAGATGGCGCTCCCCTACGTGCTCTGCGCGCTGCTGGCGCTCGCTGCGCCGGCGCGGGCGCAGAAGGCCCAGGACACCGGTCCGTCCAAGCTCGATGTCAACCAGCTCTTCGCGACGACCTGTGGCTGGTGTCACAGCGATGGCGGGCGCTCCGCCGGCAAGGGGCCGCAGCTCATGGACACGAAGCGTTCGGACGACTTCATCCGCTACCGCATCAAGCACGGCAAGGAGGGTGCGATGCCCGCCTTCGGGACCGCGCTGTCGGACGCGGACATCGACGCGATCGTCGTCTACATCCACAACCTAAAGCCGAGCCAGCCGTGAGCCGCGCAACACGCTCCTCCCGAGGTCGGCTGGGGATGATGCTCGGTCTTGCTGCCGCGCTCTGGACGGGAGCGGCGCAGGCCCGGTCGCTCGACGCGATCCGCGCTAGCGGCACGATCGTGCTCTGCGCCCATCCGAACTCACTTCCCTACGCGAGCAAATCCGGCGACCCCGCCGGCTTCCAGGTCGATCTTGGCCGGGCGCTCGCGGCGCAGCTCGGCGTCGCGCTCGCGATGGACTGGATCGTGGCACCCGTGCAGGTCTTCCGCGCCAACTGCGACATCTTGCTCGACACGATCGCCGACCAGGAGGCGCAATCGGAGACGGGCCTCAAGATCTCCAAGCCCTATTATCGCTCCGGCGTCGCCCTCGTCGTGCGCCAGGGCAGCCCAATCACCGGCTTCGGCGCACTGAACGGCCGCACGAAGGTGGGGGTGATGGTGGGCTCGATCGCCGCGATGACGCTTGGAGAGCGCGACGTGCCGATCTCGATGTTCGGCTTCGAGGACGACATGCTCCAGGCCCTGGCTGACGGCGAGATCAATGCCGCCGCGGCGACGCCGATCGCTGCCGGATGGTTCCAGAAGAATCACGCTGCGCAGCCGGTGGCCGTATTTCCAGCGGGCGAGAAGGAGCAGGCGCTGCAGTGGAATGTCGCGGTCGGCATGCGCCGGCCGGACGACAAGTTGCGCCAGGCGATCGACGATGCGCTCGACAGGCTTGGTGGCGACGGGACGATCAAGGCGATCTACGCCCGATACGGGATTACCCTGCAGGCCCCGCCGTAGAGGGGCACCCTGCTGCCGGTGCGCCCGGCGCCGACGCTCAGGCCCTTTCCAAACGAATCCGAACGGATGCTGCCAGCAGCATCCGAGCTGCGCCGGTCAGCTCCCACCCCGGTGCGCAGGCGCGAGCGTTCCCGGCGAGACGGCATCCATGCCGGCCGCGGTGATCGGATCGCGGACGATGAACAGGTAGGCCGCCGCTGAGGCGGTGCCGATTGCCGCCCCCACGACGAGGGCCAACACGAAAGACCCGGTCCTCTGCACGATCAACCCGGTCACCGTCGGCGCCAGGGCGCCGCCGAGATAGCCGCCGAAGTTCTGCATCGCGCCAATGGACGCCGTGCAGTTCGTGGGCGCGGCCACGGAGGTGAGCGCCCAGGCGCAGGTGCTCGTGACATAGACGAGGAACAGCGAAGCCGAGATGAACGCGATGGCGAGGGTGTTGCTCGTGACGTAGGCCGCCGCCAGCGTGCAGACGGCCGTGCCGAGCAGGGCCGCGGCGGCGGGATACTTGCGGCTGTTGACCGGCGACAGGCCCCAGCGCACGAGAACGTCCGCGAGATATCCACCCAGCACGCCGCCCACTACGCCCCAGGCGAACGGGATGGCGGCGGCGATGCCCGTGTATTTGACGCTCATGTGCCGCTCCATCTCGAGATAGCCCGGCAGCCAGGCGCTGTAGATCCAGGTCAGGTAGATGCAGCCGAAGTAGCCGAGGATCATCCCCCACGTGGTGCGGAAGCGGAACAGCAGCTTCCACTCGCGGAAGCTGACCTCGGTGCGCTGGCCGGGCGGGTCGCCCTGGGTACGGTAGGCGTTCTCGTCCGCGCTCAAGGCCACGCCGGACGGGTTGCGGTAGAGGGTGAACCAGACGGCGGCAACCACCAGGCCGGAAACGCCCATGATCGCGAACATCCAGCGCCACCCGAAAGCCAGCATGAGGAAGGTCAGCAGCGGCACGGCGATCGCGGTGCCGAGAGTGGAGGCGCAGTTGAAGATGCCGGTGGCGAGCCCGCGGTCGCGCGGGTTGAACCAGTCGCGCACAACCCGCGCGGCGGTCGGGAACTGAGGCGCCTCGCCGATGCCGAGCAGCACACGGGCGCCGAAGAACTGGCCGAAGCTCTGCACCAAGCCGCCGAGCAGCTGGGCGAGCGACCACAGCGACAGGCCCAAGGTGAGCAGCAGCCGCGGGCCGAGCTTGTCCACCATAGCGCCGGTCGGCAACTGCGAGAAGGCGTAGGACCACAGGAACGCTGAGAGCAGGAAGCCCATGTCGGCGACCGACAGCCCGAGGTCGTGGCGTATGAGCGGGTTGGCCACGGCGAGCGTGGCGCGGTCGATGTAATTGACAACGCCGCCCACCACCAGCATGGCGAGCGCGGTGCGCTGTATGGATCTCAACCTCGGTGTCGCCCTGGTTTCGCCGGACATCGCGCTCGCCCTCCCGCCTTCGTTGCCGAAATCCTAGAACAGATCGCGGGATGCTGCCGTGGCAATCACACAGGCTACGGCCATCAGAACTCAATATGCCCCTTGAACCCGAACACCGCCGCGTCGGGGATGTTGGATTGCGCATTCGGGCGGAACACGTATTGGAACTCGGGCTGGAAGTTCACGCCGCGGATGACGTGGACGTCGTAATTCGCCTCCAGGACCATCTCGTGCGTCTGCGGCTCCGGTGGCGGCGTTGCTGAACGGGAGGCCGAATTCCGCCTCTAGCGTTTGCGCCTTGCCCAGCACGCCGCTGACCGTGTTGTAGCTGAACAGCAGCCCGATGGTATCCTGCGGCCGCGCGTGCCAGAAGCCGCGATCCAGCAGGCCGGCGAAATACTGCTCGGCATAGGGGGAGTTGTCCGGGTCGTTGTGGACGAATCCGCCGAGCGCGATGATGCCGTCGGTGTCGCCCGGCCCTTGCCGCAGCAGCATCTGATCGACCAGGACCCAGGTCTGCGTGTTGCCCGTACGCCGCGAGACTGGGGCGCCAGAGTTCGTGTTGGACGTGGCGTTCAGCGCGCTGGCGAAATCCTTGTAGGTGGACGAGGAATCATAGCCGAAACCGATCTTGTAGTGGCCTGGCAATTTGGCGCTGCCCAGCAGCGGCTCATAGGCAACTTCGACCGGCACATACACCCCGCTGTCCTGCGAGGTGTCGAACTTGAAGCCGCTGCGGAAGTTCGCATCGCTGTAGAGGCCTTGGTTGACCTCATACACGCCCGTCTGGACATAAGTCGTCGGCGTCGGGCGGACGCGCACGCGAGCGGCCCACACCGCGTCCGGATACGCGCTATGCCCGATGTCGCCGCCCGGCAGCGCCTTGGGGTCGCCGCACAGCGCGTTGTTCATGTAATTGCAGTAGAGCGGCGAGCTGGCGAAATCATTCTCGACGTTCATGCGGCCCACGGCGATGTCGAGCCGACGGTCGAACAAGGTTTCCTGGGCATAGGCGGACACCAGGTGGGAGACCACGTTGCCCCCGGCGCCGTAGATCTCCTGGACGGGCAGGAGATTGTCGCCGAACAGCTGCTGTCGTTGTTGCCGGAGCGGTTGACGATGATGACATGGGTGGACAGGCCCATGATGCCGGCCAGGCGCTGCCAATCGATGTCGGCCTCGAAGCCGATCTGGTTGGCGAAGGTCGCGCCCTGCTTCACGCCGCCACTGACGTTGCCGGCGAATTCCGTCGTGGCGTCGAGCAGCAGGTAGATACCCTGGTTCTCGAGATCGGTGCGCACGCCGCCCAGATCACCCAGCAAGTGCTCGACCGAGGGGGCAACGTCCTTCAGCGGCGCCGGCTGCGACGGAACGGGGGGCTGCGAGAGTTGCTGGCTCGGGCCGATTCCGACGCCGCTGTTCGAGGTCTGCGCGCCGGCCGGAAGGGAGGCGCCGAGCGCCAGCAAGCCGGCCACCCAGCCGAGATGCTTCATCGGACGCCCTCCAGTTCGGCCTCGATCCTCCCCAAGCTGCACGCCTTGATTTCGGGCACCAAGGCCAGCGTGAAGACGACGTCGCGAGCACCGGCCGCCGCGCAAATGGATTGCGCGGGAAAGAGCGACATACTATCCGATGCCGGCACGACCCGCCTGAGCATCGGGGCAAAGGGCATCCGTTCCGGACGGGTTGGCTTCCGGCACGCACGGAGCCGCGAGAGGCGGGACGCCGCAACACGGCTGCAACAACGATAAGGAGCGACTATGAGAAAGCATGTCCTCACGGCTCTGGTCATCGGGGTGTCCCTTGCAGGCAGCGCGGCCCTTGCCGCATTGCCGCCCCGCACCCGCGGCACCATCGAGAGCGTGAACGCCAACATGCTCACGATGAAGACCCGCAGCGGCCAGAGCGTCGAGATCAAGCTCACGCCCGAGACCAAGTTCGCCAGCGTGACCCAGGCGCAATTCAGCGACATCAAGCCCGACAGCTACATCGGCACCGCCGCCGCGCCGCAGCCGAACGGCACGCTGAAGGCGCTCGAAGTCACGGTGTTCGACCCAAAGATGCGCGGCGTCGGCGATGGCCATTATCCCTGGGATCTCGGCAACAACAGCTCCATGACCAACGGCGCCGTCGGCGCGCTGGAGGGCGCCAACGGCCGCACGATGGTGGTGAAGTATAAGGGTGGCGAGAAGCAGGTCACCGTGCCGCAGGACGTGCCGATCGTCACCCTGACGCCGGCCGATGCGAGCATCGCGAAGCCCGGTGCGCACGCGGTCGCGTTCGCGGAGAAGGGCGCCGATGGCACGTTGACGGCCGGCTTCGTGGCCGTGGGCGAGAACGGCACCATGCCGCCGATGTAGTCTTCCTTGTAGTCTGGGCGAGGCTCTGCCTACCATGGCGGGGCCTTCCCGGGGGCCGCACAACGAGGGGGCCGCTCTGCGAGCACGGAGGAGCGACCGACCATGAGAAAGCATATCCTTGCAGCCTCGGCGATCGGGTTCGCCCTGCTCAGCGGCGCCGCGAGCTTCGCCGCCCCGCCGCCCGCCCGTACCCGCGGCACGATCGAGAGCGTGAGCGCCGATGCGCTGACGCTCGAGACCCGCAGCGGCCAGAAGGTCGAGTTCAAGCTCACGCCCGATACCAAGTTCGCGAGCGTGACCCAGGCCCAGATCGGCGATATCCAGCCCGACAGCTACGTCGGCGTCACCGCCGCGCCGCAGCCGAACGGCACGCTCCGGGCGCATGGAGGTTCACGTGTTCGCGCCGAGCATGAGGGGCGTCGGCGACGGCCACTATCCCTGGGATCTCGGGGCCAACAGCACGATGACCAACGGCGCCGTCGGCGCGCTCCAAGGCACGAGCGGCCGCACGATGCAAGTCAAGTATAAAGGCGGCGACAAGGAGATCACGGTGCCGGAAGACACGCCCATCGTCGCCGTGGCGCCCGCCGACGCCAGCATCGTCAAGCCCGGCGCGCATGCAATGGTCCTCGCGCCGAAGGGGCGCGATGGTACCATGACCGCCACCTTCGTGCTCGTCGGCCTAAACGGCGTCACGCCGCCGATGTGAGACGTGAGACGCCGCGAGATCCCGCTCGTCGTGACGGGGTCTCTCTCGCCGCAGGAGGGCCGCGTGGCTTGCGTCCGCGCAAGAGACCAGGCCAGAGCCGGTCCGGTTCACCATCATCCACCCGCTCGTCGTGCGCATCACCCATTGGGTGAACGCCTTCGCGATCACGTGCATGGTGATGAGCGGCTGGCAGATCTACGACGCCTCGCCGCTGTTCTCGTTCATTTTCCCGCCCTGGGCCACGCTCGGCGGCTGGCTCGCCGGCGGCATCGCCTGGCACCTCGCCATGATGTGGCTGCTCCTCGCCAACGCGCTGATCTACTTCGCCTACGGCTTGTTCGGCCGGCATTTCATGCGCTCCTTCCTGCCGCTCACGCCCGCCCTGGTGTGGCGTGACCTGAAGGAGGCGCTCACCTTCCGCCTGAAGCACGAGCTCGGCACCTACAACGCCGTGCAGCGCCTGCTCTATGTCGGGGTGCTCGTCCTGGGCGTCGTCGCGGTCTGGTCCGGCCTCGCGCTGTGGAAGCCGGTGCAGCTCCATCCGCTCGCGTGGGCGCTCGGCGGCTACCCGGTGGCGCGCCGGGTCCACTTCTTCGCCATGGCCGGGATCGTGCTCTTCGTCGCCGTGCATATCGCGTTGGTGGTGATCGTGCCGCGCACCCTGCCCGCCATGATCACTGGCCGCGCCCGCGTCACCGCTTCCCATGCCGAGGTCGAGCCATGAGGGATGAGCGCAAGCCTCAACTCCAGATGCTGGAGCGCCGCCTGCTGCTTCGCGGCGGCCTCTCGGCCGGCACGCTGTCCTTGCTGACGGGCTGCAACCTGGCGGGCAACGGCCCGGTGGACAGCGCGCTGCGGGCCATGTCGCGCTGGAACGACGAGGTCCAGGCGTGGCTGTTCGACCCGAACCAGCTCGCGCCCACCTACTCGGCCAGCGATCTCACCATCCCGTTCCGCTACAACGGCTACCAGCCCGAGGACCTCGCGCCGGAGGTGGATGGCGCCGACTGGAAGCTGCAGGTCTCCGGGCTGGTCAAGGACAAGACGCCCTGGACGCTGGAGCGCTTGCGCACCCTGCCGCAGGAGAGCCAGATCACCCGGCTCATCTGCGTCGAGGGCTGGAGCGTCATCGGCCAGTGGAGCGGCGTGCCGTTCCGCACCTTCCTGCACCGCGTCGGCGCCGACACGAGCGCGCGCTTCATCGGCTTCAAATGCGCCGACCGCTACTATTCCAGCATAGACATGGGGAGCGCGCTGGCTCCGCAGACGATCCTCGCGCTCGACTTCCGCGGCAAGCCGCTGCCATCGGAATTCGGCTTCCCCCTTCGGCTGCGAATCCCGACCAAGCTCGGCTTCAAGAACCCGAAATGGATCACCGCCCTGTTCGTCACGAACGACTACCCCGGCGGCTACTGGGAGGATCAGGGCTACAATTGGTTCAGCGGGTCCTGAACACGGCGACCGCCTCGACGCGCGCGCTCCAGAGGAACTGATCCACGGGCGTGACCCGCTCGACGCGGTATCCCGCCGCGAGCAGGGGCCGCGCATCGCGCGCGAGCGCCGCCGGGTTGCAGCTCACGTAGATCACCACGGGCACGGCCGACCCAGCGAGCGGCTGCGCCTGCGGCCCGGCACCCGCCCAAGGCGGGTCGAGCACGACCGCGGCGGCGCCGCGCAGCGCCGCCGCCTGCAGCGGCTGCCTGGCGAGGTCGCGCTGGCTTGCGTCCACCTTCGGGTGCCCTGCCCGGCGCAGAGCGGCCACCGACGCGGCGTCGCTTTCATAGGCGAGGACCCGGGCACGCTCGGCCAGCGCGAAGGTCAGCGTGCCGCAGCCGGCATAGAGCTCGATGATAGGCGCGCGAGGCGGCAGCTGCGCCGGCAGCGCCGCGATCACGGCGTCCCGGATCGCGGCCTCGCCTTGCGGGCTCGCTTGCAGGAAGGCGCCGGGCGGCGGCGCGACCTCGCCTGGGCCGAGCCGTAAGCGCACTGGGGCGAGCTGCGCGGCCGTCTCCGGCGGCCCATCGCCCCGTGCCCAGGCGATCCGCGGCACGCCTTCCTGCTGGGCGAAGGCGGCGAGGCGGATGCGGTCGGCGGCGGTGAGATCGGCATCCATGCGGAGCAGCAGGTCGGGTCCGGTAGTCGAGCAGGTTGAGCACGGCGCTGCCCTCTCTCCGCAGCGCGGCGAGGCCGGGCAGCATCGCGCGGAGCGGTGCCGCGAGCGCGAGCAGGCGCGAATCGAGGATCGGGCAGGCGTGCATGTCTACGACCACGTGGCTGCCGCGCCGGTGCAGGCCGACGAGAACGCGACCGCCCTCGCGGCGGAGGGCGAGGTCGATGCGGCGGCGGGCGCCGGGCGGCGTGCGGGCGAGAGGGGCCGGGTCGCCGAGGGCGGGCGAGACCGCGCTTCCAGGCGGCGTAGGGCGCGTCGGCCCAGTGCTGGAGACTGCACCCGCCGCACGCGCCGAAATGCGGGCAGGGCGGTTCGACCCGGTCGGGGCTGGCGTTCGAGGATTTCCGCCGCGCAGGCCCAACCCTCGCCGCGCCGGGTCAGCGTCGTCGCGCGAACGCGCTCGCCCGGCAGGGTGAACGGCATGTAGGCGGGGCGCCCGTCCGCGAGGCGGGCGACGCCGTCACCGTCGAGGCCGACGCGCTCGACGACTAACGTTCTCTGGGACGGTCTCAGCCGCCGAAGGCGTTGAGCCCGGTCTGCGCGCGTCCGAGGATGAGGGCGTGGACGTCGTGCGTGCCCTCATAGGTGTTCACGGCCTCGAGGTTCATCACGTGGCGGATGACGCCATACTCGTCCGAGATGCCGTTGCCGCCGTGCATGTCGCGGCTCGCGCGGGCGATGTCGAGCGCCTTGCCGCAGTTGTTGCGCTTCATCAGCGAGATCATCTCGGGCGCCGCCTGGTGCTCGTCCATCAGGCGCCCGAGGCGAAGCACACCTTGCAGGCCGAGCGTGATCTCGGTCTGCATGTCGGCGAGCTTCTTCTGGATGAGCTGCGTCGCCGCGAGCGGCTTGCCGAACATCTTCCGCTCCAGCGTGTAGGAGCGGGCGGCGTGCCAGCAGAACTCGGCTGCACCGAGCGCGCCCCAAGCGATCCCGTAGCGCGCGTTGTTGAGGCAGGAGAACGGGCCGCGCAGGCCCTTGACGTGGGGCAGCATGTTGCCTGCGGGAACGAACACGTCCTGCATGGCGATCTGGCCGGTGATGGAGGCGCGAAGGCTGAACTTGCCCTCGATCTTAGGGGCGGAGAGGCCTTTCCATCCCTTCTCCAGAACGAAGCCGCGGATGTCGCCCTGATCGTCCTTGGCCCAGACCACGAACACGTCGGCGATGGGCGAGTTGGTGATCCAGGTCTTGGTGCCGTTGAGCACGTAGCCGCCGTCCACGGACTTCGCGCGCGTGCGCATCGAGCCAGGGTCGGAGCCTGCATCCGGCTCGGTCAGGCCGAAGCAGCCGACCCACTCGCCGGTGCGCAGCTTGGGCAGGTATTTGTCCCGGATCGCGTTCGAGCCGAACGCCCAGATCGGGAACATGACGAGGGAGGACTGCACGGAGAAGGCGGAGCGGTAGCCGCTGTCCACGCGCTCGACCTCGCGGGCGATCAGGCCGTAGGCGACGTAGGAGACGCCGGCGCAGCCATGGCTGTCGAGCGTGGCGCCGAGGAAACCCATCTCGCCCATCTCGTTCATGATGGGCGCGGTCGAAGCGCTCGTGCCGGTTCGCCTCCAGCACGCGCGGCATCAGCTTGTCCTGGCAGTATTCGTGCGCCGCGTCGCGGATCGCGCGCTCGTCCTCGCTGAGCTGGTCGTCGAAGAGGAGCGGGTCGTCCCAGCGGAAGGGGCCAAGCTTGTGGGCGCGCGATCCTTCGGCGACGGCCTCGGGCTGCTGGACGGGCTGAACGACGTTCATGCCGGAACCTCCTCGGCCACAGGCACGGCCGCCTTGCGTGCCGGGCGGCGGAGCATCATGAAGGCAGGCGCTTCGTCGCCGAAGCCGAGCACGGGCGTCCCGAGGTCGTCACGCCGGGAGGCGCGCTCGTCCGCGTTCGTTGCACGCCGGGGCGTGCGCTGGTCGTCGGTCCTGCGACGGCGGGCAGGCGGCTGATCCTCGCGGACCGGCCGCTCGCGGCGCCCGTGCTCAGCCGCGCGCGGCTCCTCGTGACGAGCCTCGTCGCGCGGCGGCTTCGCGCGCACGCGCCCTCGCGCTTCTCCTCGGACGCTTTCGGGGTACGCCTTCTGGGTCAGCCCTTCGGCTCGGCCTTCGCCTCGACTGCCTTGGCTCGGCTTCGCGGCCGGCCTGCTCCGGCCTCGCCCACGCCGGGGCTTGTCGCCGTCCGCCCACGTCCACCTGGTCGAGGCCGGACACCTCCACGCGCGGGTATCGGCGCGCCGATCAGCTCTCTCGATCGCCTCGACGAAGAGGCGGTCCTCCGGGCGTCGCGAGCGTGTAGGCATGGCCCACCAGCCCGGCGCGCCCAGTGCGGCCGATGCGGTGCACGTAGTCCTCGGCGTGGATCGGCACGTCGAAGTTGAAGACGTGGCTCAGGCCGCCGATGTCGAGGCCGCGCGCCGCCACGTCGCTGCACACGAGCAGCCGCAGGTCGCCCGTCCGGAATCGGGAGAGCGTCGCGAACCGCTCCGGCTGGCTCATGTCCCCGTGCAGCGCGCCGACGGAGAACTCGTGGCGCTTGAGCGACTTGTAGAGGATGTCCACGTCGCGCTTGCGGTTGCAGAAGATGAGTGCGTTTTGCACGTCCTCGTCGCGGATCAGCCGGCGCAGCGCCTCGCGCTTGTCGGTCTCGGCGACGAGCGCCAGCCCGGCGACGATGGTGGTCGCGACCGAGGCCGGGCGGCTCACCGTGATCTCGCGCGGATTCTGCAGGAAGGCGTCGGCGAGGCGCCGGATCTCGGGCGCCATGGTGGCGCAGAAGAGCAGGGTCTGCCGGGTGCGGGGCAGGAGCGAGACGATCTTCTCGACGTCCGGGATGAAGCCCATGTCGAACATGCGGTCCGCCTCGTCGATGACGAGGAGGCGCACGTCGGTGAGCAGCAGGCCACCGCGCTCGAACAGGTCCATGAGGCGCCCAGGCGTGGCGATCAGCACGTCCACGCCGCGCATCAGGGCCTCGCGCTGGTCGCTCGAGCGACTCGCCGCCGATGAGGAGAGCATGATTGAGCTTCTGATGCTTGCCGTAGAGGAGGAAGTTCTCCGCGACTTGCAGCGCGAGTTCCCGCGTCGGCTCCAGGATGAGGCTCCGCGGCATGCGGGCGCGGGCGCGGGAGCCGGACAGGATGTCCATCATCGGGAGCGTGAAGCCCGCCGTCTTGCCCGTGCCGGTCTGGGCGCAGCCCAGCACGTCCCGGCCCATCAGCACGACCGGGATCGCCTGCGCTTGGATCGGCGTCGGGATCTTGTAGCCCATCTCGTCCACGGCGCGCAGGATCTCGGGCGAGAGGCCGAGTTGATCGAAGCCTGGCGCGTCCGGCTCGGGGGCGGGGATGTCGGGCAGGGCGGCGCCCGAGTTGGCCGCGTCGGCCGCATCGGGGAGCGCGGCGGCGACGTCATCGGTGGTGTCGTAGGTGTTTTGGTCCGCCTGGGCGGTCATCGGCTCGGTCAACAGGGAAATCCTGGGGTAGAAAGCCGCCACCGGGCGAAACGCGCTCTAGCGTGCGGCAGACAGGCCAGATATCGGGAAACGATCCCTGAAAGTCAAGATTTTCAAGGCTGCGTCGCCGACCGGCGGATGCTCGGCGCCGCCCTTCCCGCCTGGCCTGCTGTGCAGGCTGCCGGAATTGGCGAGGCGGCGGCAACCCGTCAGGCTGGATTGGGAGTTGACGGTGATGGATGGCGTCGGGCAGATGCCGGACGGAGCCTTCCTGGCCCATGTGCAGACAACACGGAGGGTGTAAAGAGAGGCGCCATGATCAAGCGTCGCATCCTGTTGGGCAGCCTGCTGGCGATAGCGGCGGCGCTCCCCGTTGTCACGCCGAGACCTGCGGACGCCCGCGTGTTCGTCGGCGTCGGCTTAGGCTTTCCGGCTTTCGGGTTCGGCTTTCCGTATTATCCGCCGTATTATCAACCATTATGCACCGTATTACTATCGCGCTACTATCCGCCGCCGGCCTACTACTATCCGCCGCCCCCTGCATACGGTCCGCCGCCGGCCGCTTACGGGGCGCCGCCCGCCGGCTATGGCACCGCACCCACGGGCGATGAGGGGCCGTCCGCCATCGCCCGTTGCGTCACCCCCACCGTTATCTGCCCGCTGCGCTACGTCGAGCCGGTCGGCACGGCCTGCTCCTGCCGGAGCAAGTCCGGCGGCTACGTCAGCGGGCGGGCGGGCTAGGGATGCCACTCCCGATCGAGGACTACGCCCTGCTGGGCGATTGCACGACGGCGGCGCTGGTCGGGCGGGACGGGAGCGTGGACTGGCTGTGCTGGCCGCGCTTCGACGGTGCGGCGTGCTTCGCGGCCCTGCTCGGCACGCCCGAGCACGGCCGCTGGCTGCTCGCGCCCGCGGAGGATGGTCCGCCTGCGAAGCGCTCCTACCGGGGCGACTCGCTCGTGCTCGACACCGTCTTCGAGCGTGACGGCGGGGCGGTGCAGGTCACGGACTTCATGGTGCCGGGCCGGCGGCACAGTTCCCTGGTCCGGCTCGTCCGAAGGGCTGCGCGGGCGGGTGCCGATGCGCATGGAACTCAAGATGCGCTTCGACTTCGGTCTGAGCGTGCCCTGGGTGCGCCAGCTGGAGGGCGAGCACGGCGGCATCTCGCTCACCGCCGGGCCGGAGCGCGCCGTGCTGCGCGCCTCCGAGCTGCTGCACGGCGAGGACAAGATGACGGTGGCCGAGTTCGATGTCGAGGCGGGCAAGCGAATCCTGGTTCGTGCTCCGCCACGGCCCGAGCCACGAGCCGCCGGCGCCTGCCCTCGCTCCCGACCAGGCCCTGCGCGCGACCGAGCGCTACTGGCATTATTGGGCCGACCGATGCCAGCTCACGGGCCCGCATGCCGACCTGCTCAAGCGCAGCGTGATCGTCCTGAAGGCGCTCAGCTACGAGGCCACGGGCGGCATCGTGGCGGCCGCGACCACGAGCCTGCCGGAGCAGCTCGGCGGCGTGCGCAACTGGGACTATCGCTTCTGCTGGCTGCGCGACGCGACGCTGACGCTCGATACCCTCATGGCGGCGGGCTATCAGGAGGAGGCGAGCGGCTGGGCCGACTGGCTGCACCGCAGCGTCGCGGGAAGCCCGGACCAGGTGCAGATCATGTATGGCCTCGGCGGCGAGCGCCGGCTCGACGAGTGGGAGGTGCCGTGGCTGCCGGGCTACGAGGGCGCAAGGCCGGTGCGCATCGGCAACGCGGCCTCGAACCAGCTGCAGCTCGATGTCTATGGCGAGGTCATGGACGCGTTGCACCGCGCGCGCGAGGCGAACCTGCTGACCGCACGAATGCCTGGTCGCTGCAGCGCGAGCTGCTGGACCACCTGGAGCAGATTTGGGAGGAGCCGGATGACGGGCTCTGGGAGACTCGCGGCGGCCGGCAGCATTTCACTTTCAGCAAGGTCATGGCGTGGGTCGCCTTCGACCGTGCCATCTGCGACGCCGAGACCTACAAGCTGGACGGGCCGCTGGATCATTGGCGCGACGTGCGCAAGCGCATCAAGGCCCAGATACTTGCGAAGGGCTTCGACGAGAAGCGCAACACCTTCACCCAAGTCTATGGAAAACCCGCGCTCGATGCGTCGCTGCTGCTGATGCCGTTCAGCGGCTTCCTGCCGCATGGCGACCCGCGCGTGCGCGGCACCATCGACGCCATCGAGCGGGAGCTTATGCAGGATGGCTTCGTGCTGCGCTACCGCACCGACGATGCCGCCGACACTGAGGGCAAGACAGCGAAGGATGGGCTGCCCCCAGGAGAGGGCGCCTTCCTCGCGTGCAGCTTCTGGCTGGTCTCAGCGCTCGCCGTGCAGGGGCGGGAGAAGGACGCGCAAGCCTTGTTCGACCGCCTCTGCGGCCTCGCGAACGATCTGGGGCTGCTCTCGGAGGAGTATGACACGAGAGCCAAGCGCCTCGTCGGCAACTTCCCGCAGGCGTTCAGCCACTTGGCGCTCGTTCAGGCGGCGTTGACCTTGCAGGACCCTCAAAGCTTCACTCGGCAGGCTCCGTGACCTGTCAGGTGCCCGGGCCGAACCCGCGATCCCGCCTAGCGGTGTGGCGGGCGGCGCAGCGCGGCAGCGAGTTGTGCGCGGCCTTCGGGCGAGAGGGTGCGCAACGCGACGAGCAAACTGTCGCCGAAGCGGTCCGAGCTCTCGCTCCAGCGCGCACGCCAATCCTGCAACTTCTGGCGAACCTCAGTCTCGTCGTAGGGCTCGCGCGCGATGGAGTCGGCAAGGCGGCCACGCGCCCGGTCCACGGCAGCGTGCGCCTGCCCATACCAGGGGCGCTCGCGATCGAGCACGCCGCGGAACCGCGCGGCGTCGGGCGGTGACAGGCTGGCAGTAAGGCGGCTGACGAACCCGTCCAGGCCGCGGCGACGACGGTGGCCGGTGCAGCAGCAGGTGCGAGCCTATAAGCCCGGCGAAGAAAAGGTTGGCTGCGAGCGACGCCCACAGCAGCATGCTGCGCAGGCTGCGAGCGCGCGCGCCGACCAGGAACGCTCTCGCTTGCGTCGCGCTCACGGCTGCAGCGCACCGAGGTCGGACGCAGGCGACAGGCTTGCGATGGCTTGCAACAGGTCGCGCTCGCCGCGAGCCGGCTGACCCGCGGAGGCCTGCCCGGCGCCGAGCCAGATTCCGAGCACCGCGCACGCAGCGAGCGCGCCCCAGCGCGCGCCCAAGGCGAGCCGCGCGGGCATCATGTGCGCCGCGATCGCGTCGTCCAAGCCTTCCCGCATCCGCGCGAGAGCCGCCGCATCCTCGCCCTCGACGCTGGCATCGTCGTCCGCGAGCGCCTCCGCCAGCACGCTCCGGGCCTGGGCCGAGCGGCGCAGGAGAGCGAGCGCGGCGAGGCGCTCCCGCTCCGGCCAGGCGGCGAGCGCCGGGCCATGCAGGCGGATCAGCCAATCGAGGGTGCGCGGCGTCATGCGTCCCGCGTCTCAAGGTAATCGCGCAGCATCAGCCGTGCCCGGCGCAGCAGGCCTTCCAGCGCGCGCGTGCTCGTGCTGAGCGCGGCGGCGGCGCGCTGGCCGGACCAGCCCTCGCCGTAGGTGAGCAGCAAGGCGTCGCGCTGCCGCGGCGGAAGCTCTGCGATGGCCTCGCGCAGCATGCCGAGCCGCTCGGCGCGGGCGAGCTGCGCCTCCGCGCCCGGCGCGGATCGGCCAGTTTCGGCGATGAAATCGGGAAGCTCCGCGAGCGGCCGGGCGCTGCGGCTGCGGTCAATCGCGCCGTTGACGGCGATGCGGTGCAGCCAAGTGCTCACGCTGCCGCTCTCAGGGCGATATTGCCCGGCACGCGTCCAGGCACGCAGCAGCGCGTCCTGCGCGGCGTCCTCGGCGAGCGCCGGGTCGCCCAGGATGCGCAGGCAGGCACGGCGCAGCCGCAGCAGGTGCCGGGCGGCGAGCTGGTCGAAGGCGGCGCGGTCGCCGGCCTGGACGCGGAGCATGAGATCTTCGGCGGAGGGTGGGGTCATGGGCACGATGCATCTGCCATGGTTGTGATACGGGCCGTCGTGTCCCGGCCCACGGTCAAGTGAGGGAGAGAATGCGCTCGGCGAGCTTCAGATGGGGCTTGTCCACCATCTTGCCATCGAGCGCAAACACGCCGGCGCCGGGCCGGGCGGCGAAGCCGTCGCGCACTCGCCGCGCCCAGGCGACCTGCTCCTCGCTCGGCGTGAAGGCGGCGTTGACGGGAGCGATCTGCGCCGGGTGGATGCAGAGCTTGCCCGCGAACCCGTCCTGCGCCGCGGCGGCAGCCTCGCGGGCGAGGCCGTCCGGGTCGCGCGGGTCTGGCCAGGGCGTGTCGAGGGCAGGGATGCCCGCCGCCGCGGCGCTCAGGAGCGTCGCGGCGCGCGCGGCAGCGACTGGGGCGGAGTAGGCGCCTGACGCGTCGCGCGGCGGGATACCGAGGTCGGCCGAGAGGTCCTCCGCGCCGAACGACGAGCGCGCGCAGCCGGGGGGTCGCGCCGCGATAGTCCATGCCGTGCAGGCTCGCTGCCGTCTCGGTCACGAGGGCGAGCACGCCGATCCCGCCGCGCGGCAACCGCGACGACGCCTCCAGCGCCTCCAAGTGGTGATCGAGCGCGGCAAGGTCGCCCGGCCCCGAGCACTTGGGCAGCATCACGGCGCCGGGTTTGCCGGGCACGACTGCCGCGAGGTCGTCGAGATACCAGGGCGTGGATGGAGGATTCACGCGCACGACGAGGTTGGGGTGCAAGACCTGCCCGAGCAGGGCAGCGACCGCCTCGCGCGCCGCCTCCTTGCCATCCGGCGCGACGGAGTCCTCCAGGTCGAGGATCACGCCGTCCGCGTCGCCAGCCAGCGCCTTCTCCGCCTTGCGCGGCGAATTGCCCGGCGCGAACAGCAGGCTGCGCAGCTTCATGTCTGCACCATCCGCTTCAGCATCAGCGCCGCCCGCTCGCAGGAGCACACCAGCACGCCCTGCTGGTTGCGGGCCTCGTGCCGGAACGTCACGATCCCGGCGTCCGGGCGCGACCGGCTCTCGCGGGCGGAGACGACCGTGGTCGTCGTGCGCAGCGTGTCGCCGGGGAAGACCGGAGCCGGGAAGCGCACGTCCGTCATGCCCAGGTTCGCCACCGTGGTGCCGAGCGTGGTGTTGTGGACGCTCATGCCGATCATCAGGCCCAGCGTGAACAGCGAGTTGACGATCGGCCGGCCGAACTCGGTGCCCGCCATGTAGTCGGCGTCGAGGTGCAGGCGCGCGACGTTCATGGTCATGCCGCAGAACAGCACGTTGTCCGCCTCCGTCACCGTGCGCGTCCACTCCGCATCCACGACCCGGCCCGGCGTCAAGTCCTCGAAGTAGAGGCCGGCCATTCTCTCCTCCCTTGGAGCTGTTCTCCTGGGCACCCCTTTGCCGACCAATCTTGCGGCATGGGACGCGATGTGGGAAGCGGAGGCCAACGCGATGGAGGAAGTCCAGGGGTGAGCACGTCCATCCTGGAAACGACGGGTCTGACACGCGAGTTCGGCGGTCTCGTGGCCGTGAGCGGCGTGAACCTGCGTGTCGAGACCGGCTCCATCCACGCGCTCATCGGCCCGAACGGCGCGGGCAAGACCACGACGTTCAACTTGCTCACCAAATTCCTGCAGCCCACGCGCGGCGCGATCCACTTCGAGGGCCGCGACATCACGCGCACGAAGCCGGCCCAGGTCGCCCGGCTCGGGCTGGTGCGCTCGTTCCAGATCTCGGCCGTGTTCCCCAACCTTTCGGCGTTGGAGAACGTGCGCCTCGCGCTGCAGCGCGCCCGCGGCGGTTCCTACGATTTCTGGCGCGGCGAGACGCTGCTCCACGCGTATGACGACCGCGCCCGCGCGCTGCTCGCCGACGTGGGGCTGGAGGGCTACGAGGAGGAGCACGCGGTGCTGCTGCCGTATGGGCGCAAGCGCGCGCTGGAGATCGCGACGACGCTGGCGCTCGACCCGCGCATGATGCTGCTCGATGAGCCGACCGCGGGCATGACGCACGAGGACGTGGACCGCATCGTGGCCCTGATCCGCCGCGTGCGTCAGGGGCGGACGATCCTTATGGTCGAGCACAATCTGAGCGTCGTCGAGGGCCTGTGTGACCGCATTACCGTGCTGGCGCGCGGCCAGGTTCTCGCCGAGGGCGACTACGCCGCGGTCAGCCGCGACCCGCAGGTGGTCGCCGCCTATCTCGGCTCGGAGACGCCGGCCCATGCCTGACGCACCTCCTGACGCACCTTCTGTCGAGACGGCTCCCAAGCCGATGCTTCAAATCCGGGACCTGAATGCCTGGTATGGCGAGAGCCATGTCCTGCACGGCATGGAGTTCGACGTAGCCGAGGGCGAGGTGGTCACCTTGCTCGGACGGAACGGCGCGGGCAAGACCACGACCATGAAGAGCATCATGGGCCTGGTTCCCCGGCGCGAGGGCAGCATCCGCTACAAGGGCGCGGAGACGGCGCGGATGCGCCCCGACGCCGTCGCGCGGTCCGGGATCGCGCTCTGCCCGGAGGAGCGCGGCATCTTCGCAAGCCTCACCGTCCATGAGAACCTGATGCTGCCGCCGGCGATCGCACCTGGGGGGCTGGACGTGCCGACTGATCTACGCCTTGTTCCCCAATCTCCAGGAGCGGGCGGGGAGCCAGGGCACGAAGCTCTCGGGCGGCGAGCAGCAGATGCTCGCGATCGGGCGGATCCTGCGCACCGGGGCACGCTTCCTGCTGCTCGACGAGCCGACCGAGGGCCTCGCCCCGGTGATCGTGCAGCAGATCGGCCGCACGATCCGCGAGATCAAGGCGCGCGGCTTCACCGTGCTCCTCGTCGAGCAGAACTTCCGCTTCGCGCAGACGGTTGCGGACCGGCACTACGTCGTGGAGCACGGCCGCGTGGTGGACATGTTCACCAACGCTGCGCTCGATGCGAACATGGGCAAGCTTCATGAGTATCTCGGCGTTTAGGCCGAGCAGGGAGGACTAGCGTATGCAGATCACCCGTCGGGACCTCATCGGGACCGCCGCCGTCGGCGCTACTGCCGCAGCCCTGCCGCTCCGGGCGGCGCGCGCCCAGCGCGGCAAGGACGACGTCGTCCGCCTCGGCGTGATGGCGGACATGAGCGGCACGTATAAGGATGCCTCAGGCCCGGTCGCGGTGTCCTGCGCCAAGCTCGCGACCATGGACTTCGCGAAGGAAGGCAAGAACATCAAGACTGAGGTGCTTCAGGCCGACCACCAGAACAAGCCCGACCTCGCCGCCTCCATTGCCCGGCAGTGGTATGACCAGGGCGTGGACGTCATCCTGGACATGACCAACTCGGCGTGCGGCCTCGCCGCCTCGTCGGTCGCCAAGGAGAAGGACGGCGTCGCCCTCAACTCGGGTGCTGCGACCAGCGATCTCACCGGGAAGGCGTGCAACGCCAACACGATCCACTGGGCCTACGACACTTACGAACTGGCCAAGAGCACCGGCGGCGCGCTGACGAAGGCGGGCGGCAGCAGCTGGTTCTTCCTCACCGCCGACTACGCCTTCGGCACCGCACTCCAGCGCGACACGACACACTTCGTCGAGGCTGAGGGAGGCAAGGTCCTAGGCGGCGTGCGCTACCCCTTCCCAGGGACGACCGACTTCTCCTCATTCCTGCTGCAAGCGCAGTCATCGGGCGCGAAGGTGCTCGGCCTCGCCAACGCGGGCAACGACACGGTGAACAGCATCAAGGCCGCGCACGAGTTCGGCCTCACCGAGCAGATGAAGATCGCGGCCCTGCTGTGCTTCATCAGCGATGTGCACGCTATGGGCCTGGCCACCGCGGGCGGCCTCCTGCTCACCAGCCCGTTCTACTGGGACTACAACGACCGCACCCGCGCCTTCTCCAAGCGCCTGGAGCCGCTAGCGCCCAGCGTGCGCGCAGGGATGGTCCAGGGCGGCGTCTATAGCTCGGCACTCGCCTATCTGCGCTGCGCGGCGGCGATGGGCGTTGCGGAGAGCAAGAAGAGCGGGGCGGCGACGGTCGCCTACCTCAAGAAAATGCCCATAGACGATGACGTGTTCGGCAAGAGCACCGTCCTCGAGAACGGCCAATGCATCCACCCGAGCTATCTCTGGCAGGTCAAGAAGCCGGGCGAGAGCAAGGGGCCGTGGGACTACTACAAACTGGTCTCGACCACGCCTGCGGACCAGGCGTTCCGACCCGTGAGCGAGAGCGGCTGCCCGCTGGTGAAGAGCTGAGGAGAGAAGTCATGGGAACCACGCGCCGCACCCTGCTTGCCGCAACGGCGGCGGCGCCGTTCCTGCCGCGGGTGGGATGGGCGCAGGCGCGCCCGGTCCGCCTCGGGGTGCTTAACGACCAGAGCGGCCCCTACCGCGACACCGGCGGCATGTTCAGCGTCAACTGCGTGCGCCAGGCCGTCGCGGACTTCCAGGCGGCGGGAGGCGATCTCGGCGTTCCGATCGAGGTAATCTTCGCCGATCACCAGAACAAGCCGGACGTGGCGGTGGGCATCGTCCGCCAATGGCTCGACCAGGGCGGCGTGGACCTCGTGCTCGACGTGCCGACCAGCTCGGTGGCGCTCGCCGTCAACACCGTCGTGCGCGAGAAGAACAAGGCCTACGTCAACACCGGCGCCGGCACGACGGAGCTGACGGGCAAGCAGTGCTCGCCCAACACCATCCACTGGAGCTATGATACGTGGATGCTTGCCCAGAGCACCGGGGGTGCCACCGTGCGCTCGGGCGGCAACACCTGGTTCTTCGTCACCGCCGATTACGTGTTCGGCCAGCAGCTCCAGCGCGACACCGCCGCGTTCGTGACGCAGAACGGCGGCAAGGTTCTGGGCAGCGCGGCCTACCCGTTCCCAGGCACGACCGACTTCAGCTCGTTCCTCGTCTCGGCGCAGTCGTCCGGGGCCAAGGTGCTCGGCTTCGCCAACGCGGGTGCTGACACCGTCAACTGCATCAAGCAGGCCGGCGAGTTCGGGCTGACCCAGTCCATGCGCCTCGCCGCACTCCTCCTGTTCATCCAGGACGTGCACGGCCTCGGCCTGCAGGCGGCGCAGGGATTGGTGCTGACCGAGAGCTTCTACTGGGACCTCAACGACCGGACCCGCGCCTTCGCCAAGCGTTTCCAGGCGCGAATGCCGGGCAAGATGCCGAACATGACGAACGCGGGCGCCTATGCCGGCGCGCTGCATTATCTCAAGACGGTCAAGGCCATGGGAGCGGCGACCGCGCAGGCGGACGGCGCAGCCACGATCGCTCGCATGAAGGCCATGCCCACGGATGACGACGCCTTCGGCCCGGCGCACATCCGCGAGGACGGGCTGGTCCTGCTCCCGGTGTTCCTGTTCGAGGTGAAGAAGCCGAGCGAGAGCAAGGGCGAGTGGGACTACTACAAGCTGCTCGCGACCACGCCGCCCGATAAGGCATGGAAGCCGCTCAAGGACGAGGGCTGCCCCCTCGTGAGGAGCTAGACCGCCATGTTCACGGTGTTCGGCTACCCGGCGCCGCTGCTGTTCGGGCAACTGCTGCTCGGGCTGATAAACGGTGCGTTCTACGCCCTGCTCTCGCTCGGGCTGGCGGTGATCTTCGGGATGCTGAACATCGTCAACTTCGCGCACGGCGCGCTGTTCATGATGGGCGCCTTCGCGGCCTGGATGATGCTCACGCCGAACACCTGGCTCGAGATGATCGATCCGTCGCTGCAAGTGCCGGCCTGGCTCAGCATCGGCTACTGGCCGGCGCTGATCGTAGCGCCGCTCGTCGTCGGCTTGTTCGGATTGCTGATCGAGCGCACCATCATTCGCCGCCTCTACGGCCTCGACAATATCTACGGCCTGCTGCTGACGTTCGGCATGGCGCTGATCATCGAGGGCTTGTTCCGCAACGCTTTCGGCAGCTCCGGCCTGCCGTATTCGATCCCGTCCCAGCTCTCGGGCGCGGTGAACCTGGGCTTCATGTTCATGCCTATCTATCGCGGCTGGGTCGTCGTCGCCGCCTTGGTCGTCTGCCTCGGCACGTGGCTGCTGATCGAGAAGACGCCGCTCGGGGCGCGGCTGCGGGCCGCGACCGAGAACGCGCCGCTGGTCCAAGCCTTCGGGGTCAACGTGCCGCGCCTGGTGTCATTCACTTTCGCAGGCGGCGTCGCGCTCGCGGCCTTCGCGGGCGTGCTCGCGGCGCCCATCTACTCGGTCAACCCCGGCATGGGGTCGAACTTCATCATCACCGTGTTCGCGGTCGTGGTGATCGGCGGGATGGGCAGCATTCTCGGCAGCGTCGTGACCGGCTTCGGGCTCGGCGTCGTCGAGGGTCTCACCAAGGTTTTCTACCCGCAAGCGTCCGCAACCGTTATCTTCGTCGTGATGGTCATCGTTCTGCTGGCCCGGCCGACCGGGCTGTTCGGGAGGGTGTGAGGCGATGAGCGCTCCGTTGACCGGCACGGCAGCACCCCGCGTCGGGCGCACGCGACTGGAACGCGGGTTCAGCGTGCTCGGCTTCCGCGGCTCGCAAGGCCTGGCCCTGCTCGGGCTGGTGGTCGTGATCGCCGCAGCGCCGTTCCTCTTCTACCCCGTGTTCGTGATGAAGGTGCTCTGCTTCGCCCTGTTCGCGAGCGCCTTGAACCTGCTGCTCGGCTTCGTCGGTTTGCTGAGCTTCGGCCACGCCGCCTTCTTCGGCATGGGCAGCTACGTCACGGCCTGGACCGCGAAGGCGTGGCATTTGACGCCCTTGGCGTCGATCCTGCTCGGCGGACTGGCCGGCGGGGGTCTCGGCGTAGTGTTCGGCTGGCTCGCGATCCGCCGCCAGGGCCTCTACTTCGCTATGATCACGCTGGCGCTCGCCCAGATGAACTACTTCTTCTGCCTCGAAGCCCCGTTCACCGGCGGCGAGGACGGCATCCAGCAGGTGCCGCGGGGCAACTTGTTCGGGCTGGTCCGTCTTGATCCAGACATGCACATGTATTGGCTCGTCGCGGCGATCTTCCTGGTCTTCTTCTGGCTGATCCACCGGGTCGTCCACTCACCCTTCGGCCAGGTGCTCAAGGCGATCCGCGAGAACGAGCCGCGCGCGGTCTCGCTCGGCTATCGCACGGACGACTACAAGCTGATCGCGTTCGTGCTGAGCACCTTCATCGCCGGGATCGCAGGCGGCACCAAGGCGATCGTGTTCGGCATCGCCACGCTGACGGACGTTCACTACAGCATGTCCGGCGAGGTGATCCTGATGACCTTGCTCGGCGGCATGGGAACCATCTTCGGCCCCGGCCTGGGTGCGACCATCGTCACCACCATGGAGCAGTATCTGGCGCCCTTCGGCGCCTGGGTCACGGTGATCGAGGGCATCGTCTTCGTGGTGTGCGTGCTCGCCTTCCGCCGCGGCGTGATCGGCGAGTTCAACGCCCTCTTCAAGACCCGCCTGTAGGGCCCATACCAGGGGCGATGTCCCTGCTCCCTCGCGGCCGGTTCGACCCGGACCGCCTCTTCCGCCCGCGCTCGCTGGCGGTCCTGGGCGCGCGCACGGCGCTTGGGGAACGCGTGCTCGCGAATGTTCGGGCGGGCGGCTTCCGAGGAGCGATCCACCTCGACGACGACCCGGCCGCCTCGGGTAGTCCGCCCGACCTCGCGCTCGTCTGCGACGGCGCCGACCTCGCGGCGCGGTTCCGCGCGCTCGCCGCGAGCGGCTGCTTCGCGGCATGCGTGCTCGCGGCCTGCGAAGGCGTTGCCGACGCGGCGCGGGAGGCGGGTGTGCGCGCGCTGGGACCGGGGAGCTTCGGGGTCGCTGCTCCCACCGTCGGGCTGAACGCGACGACGGGACACGTGACACCACGCCCTGGGCGGCTCGCGCTGGTGTCGCAGTCGAGCGCGCTGTGCCGGGCGGTGCTGGATTGGGCGGAGCCGAACGGCGTGGGGTTCAGCGTGATCGCGGGCATCGGCGGCAATGCCGAGGCGGGCTTCGCCTTCGTCCTGGACTGGCTCGCGCGCGATTCAGAAACGGGTGCGATCCTGCTCGACATTCACGAGGTTCGGGACCGGCGCGCCTTCCTCTCCGCCGCGCGGGCGGTGGCGCGGCTTCGCCCTGTGGTGGCGCTTCGGGCGGGCGGGCGGCTCGGAGACCCGTCGGGCCGCGCGGACGGCGTGCTCGAGGCGGCGCTCCGCCGGGCGGGAGTCGTTCGGGTCGCCCGGTTCGCCGACCTGCTTGCCGCCGCCGAGACGCTCGCCCGCGCGCGCCCGGCCCGAAGCGAGGCACTTGCCATTGCGACGAACGCGGTCGGCCCCGGCTTGCTCGCCGCCGACGCGGCGGTCCGTCTCGGGCTGCCATTGGCGCAGCTCACGCCAGAGGTGCGCATTGCCCTTCGAGCCTTCCTCGGCGAGCCGGAAGGCAGCGAGCGCGCGGGCGAGGCGCTTGCCTACACGGGGATGGATCGGCCGACGCGCGTCGCTGAAGCGGCGTCCATGCTGTCCGGAGCGCCGGAGGTGGGCGGCGTCGTCGCCGTGCTCGCGCCGACGGGGGAAGGAGACGCTGCTGCCGTGGAGGCGCTGGCCGCCGCCGCGAAGACCATGCGGGCGCCGCTGCTCACCGCCGTGCTGGGCGAGACGACCGCGGCGGCGCACCGGCGGCGGCTGGCCGAGCTGGGCCTCCCCGTGTTCGCCTCGCCGGAGCAGGCCGTGGGCGGCTTCCTGCACGTGGTTATGCAGCGCCGGGCGCGGGCGGCGGCACGTGAGCTGCCGGGCCGGGCGGTGCTCGATCTGGCACCCGAGCGGGACGAGGTCGCGCGCGTGCTTGCCAGGGCGCGGCGTGCTGGGAGGGTAGGGCTGCTGCAGGAAGAGGCACTCGCCGTGCTCGCCGCCTACGGCCTGCCCACGGTGCCGAGCCGCCCGGCCATGGCGCCGGAGGATGCCGCGACGGCCGCGGCGCTGCTCGGCTTCCCCGCCGTGCTCAAGCTGCGGCGCAGCACCCGGCCCGCCGCGGCCGGCCCTGGCCGCGTGGCGCTCGACCTCGCCGATGAAGGGGCTGTCCGCCGCGCCGCCGCCAAGCTCGACCAGGCTCGCGAAGGCGCTGGAGTCGAGGAAGGCTACCTTGTCCAGCGTCAGGCAGGCCGGTCGCGCGAGCTCAGGATCAGCGCGGCGGACGATCCGTTGGTCGGTCCCGCCCTCGCCTTCGGCCTGGGCGGGATCGCCGGCGAGCTGCTGGGCGACCTCGCCTGGGACCTGCCGCCGCTTAATCTCGCGCTCGCGGACGCGCTGGTGCGCCGCGCGGGCGCGGACCGGCTGCTCGCCGCCCATCACAGCGAGGCGGCGGCCGACCACGCCGCAGTTGCCGGCGCGCTGGTCAGGGTCAGTCAGCTTCTCGTAGATTTCCCGGAGATCGAGGCCGTCGAGATCAACCCTCTCTTCGCGGACGCGGACGGCGTGCTCGCGGGCGACGCCTGGATCGGGCTGCGCGCGCCGGGCGAGACGGCGCGCTTCGCCATCGCACCCTACCCGGCGGAACTGGCCGAACGCTGGGAGGTTGGCGGCGAGACGCTGCTGGTCCGTCCGATCCGGCCCGAGGACGCCGAGGCGCACGCGGCGCTGTTCGCCCGCCTCACGTCGCAGGAGGTTCGCTACCGCTTCTTCAGCACGCTGCGCGACCTCTCGCCGGAGCAGGTCGCCCGCCTGACGCAGGTGGATTTCGAGCGCGAGATGGCGTTCGTCGCCGTGCGCGAGGCCCAAGGGCGAGAGACGGGCGAGACCGTCGCCGTAGCCCGGCTCGTGCGCGAGCCTTACGCCGACCATGGCGAGTTCGCCGTCTTGGTCGAGGAAGCGATGACGGGCAAGGGGCTCGCGCGCCGGCTCATGGAGAAGCTGTTCGCCTGGGGACGCGAGCAGGGCATGACCGAGATCGTGGGCCAGGTCCTCGCCGAGAACTTGCCGATGCTGGCCTTCGCGCGGCGGCTCGGCTTCACGCTGCGCAGGCTGCCCGAGGAGCCGGAGGTGCTGGAGGTGCGGCGGCCGCTCTGAGTGCGGCGAGCGGTGCTTCCGCGATGATCGCCGGCACGGACACGATCGATGCCCGAGTGGCACCCCGGTGTTCCGGGCAGGAATGCGATCCTGGCGTTGGCCGCGGCAGCGAAGGTCGAGTCCCCTCCAGTCCGTGCTATACCCCCGAGCAGTATGGGTACACGATACAGCCTAATTTCCGGCCAGAGCCTGGAGCGCCTCGCGGCCCTCAGCGACGGCGTGTTCGCGGTGGCGATGACGCTGCTCGTGCTCGACCTGAAAGCGCCGGCGACCGAGGCAATCCATGGCGAGGGCGATCTCTGGCGCGCGCTGGTGGCGCTCGCGCCGCGGCTGCTCGTTTATTTCATGAGCTTCCTCACCCTCGGCCTCTTCTGGCTCGGCCAGCAGACGCAGCTCAACCTCCTCGCGCGCGGCGACCGGAACCTGTCGTGGATTCACCTCGTCTTCCTGCTCGATGTGACGCTCATGCCGTTCTCGACAGGGCTGATGGCGGAGTTCATCGCTTACCGCGTCGCTCTCCTCGCCTACTGGGGGAACATCCTGCTACTCGGCCTCGCCCTCTTCGCGAGCCGGCGCTACGCGCTCGCGGCGGGCCTCGTCCGAGACGACGCCGAGGGTGACAGGAGTCGGTGGATCGAGCGCGAGATCCTGACCGTCCAGGTGCTCTGCGCCTTCGGCGCCCTGCTCTGCGTCGTCAACACCTACTGGAGCATCGCCTTTATCGTGCTCGTGCAGCTCAACTACGCCCTAGCACCGCGCGTGTGGCTCCTATCACGCCTCTGGAACTGATCGCCGTCGCGCGCCCGGATGCGCGCCCTCGGGCTGGTCCGCGGCCATGAACCCGCTTGCAAGGTCTCTACTCGGAATGCAGAGTGCCAACGGCCGGCCGCCCCTGGCCGGCGTTCGCCCGGAGCGGGCTTCGTGTAACGCCGACGGTAAGGGAGTGTTAAATGACACTTAAACGGGTGAAACAGCACTCTTTCGCCTAGCGCCAGTCCGTTCAGTCGTCCTATCCGTTCGACGATCTCAGCCGCAGAGAATGAGGCGTCGATTCCATAAATTGGGAGGTTGAAGATGTTCAAGCTTGCGTCCATCCGCACGCTCGCGCTGGCCTGCACGGCGCTGGCCGGGCTGGCAGCGTCGCCGGCACGATCAGCCGATGTCACCCAGGACCGCCTGCTCAATGCCAGCAAGGAATCGGGCAACTGGATCCTGCACCACGGCGGCTACTCGGCGCAGCGCTACTCCGCGCTCAACCAGATCAACACCGGCAACGTGAAGGACCTCAAGGTCGCCTGGACCATGACGCTCGGCGGCGTCGAGGGCGGCGGCATCTGGACCCATGGCGGCCTCGAGGGCACGCCGCTGGTCGAGGACGGCTTCATGTATGTCACTGACGGCTGGGGCAGCGTCTATAAGATCGATGCCCACGGCGGCCAGGGCAAGCTGGTCTGGAAGATGAACCCCAAGACCGACCACGACTGGGCCGGCGCCGTCGCCTGCTGCGGCGTGGACAACCGCGGCGTCGCCCTCTCGGGCAACATGGTCATCTCGCACACGCTGGACGGCCGCCTCATCGCCACCAACAAGGACACCGGCGAGATCGCCTGGCAGCGCCAGGTGGCTGACCCGGACAAGGGCGAGGTCGTGACCGGCGCCCCGCTCGTCGTCAACAACATGGCCATCACCGGCGTCGCCGGCGCCGAATACGGCATCCGCGGCTGGATCGCGGCCACCGACCTCGATACGCACAAGGAAGTCTGGCGCACCTACACCATCCCCGCCGCCGGCGAGCCCGGCGCCAACACCTGGAAGAACAAGGGCACCGCGGCCAACGGCGGCGGCTCGACCTGGGTCACCGGCAGCTACGACCCGCAGACCAACACGCTCTACTGGGGCGTCGGCAACCCCGGCCCGGACTGGGACAACGAGTTTCGCCCCGGCGACAACCTCTACACCGACAGCACGCTGGCGCTCGACGCCACCACTGGCAAGATGAAGTGGTATTACCAGCACACGCCGAACGACCCGTATGACTACGACAGCGTCTCCGAGAACGTGCTGGTCGATGCGTCGGTGAACGGCAAGCCGATGAAGCTTGACCTGGAGGCCGACCGCAACGGCATGGCCTACGCGCTGAACCGCACCAACGGCGAGTTCGTCTGGGGCCTGCCCTTCGTCAAGAAGAGCACCTGGACCGCCGGGCTGAACTCGGAGACGGGCAAGCCGGTCGAGTATGACCCGAACAAGCCGGTGCAGCACTACAACGCCTCGGTGACGCCGTCGCGGGAGAACATGGAGACCGACATCTGCCCCGGCAACATGGGCGGCAAGAACTGGCCGCCGACCGCCTACAATCCGACGCTGCAGCGCTGGTATATCCCGGTGATCGAGAGCTGCAACCACATCAAGGTCGCGGACACCAAGCCGGACTCGTTCAAGCCGCGCGAGTTCTACACCGGCGGCGGCCCGAGCCAGCACGAGCGCATCACCGGCAGCGTGACCGCGATCGACGTGACCACGGGCAAGGAAGTGGGCAAGGCCGAGACGCGCTACCCGATGCTGGGCGGGCTGCTCGCGACACCGGACCTGGTGTTCGCCGGCTCGCCGGACGGCGAGGTGTTCGCGCTGGATGCGAAGTCGCTGGACAAGCTGTGGTCGTTCCACACCGGCTCCGGCGTCAACGCACCGCCGGTCACCTTCACCGTGGATGGCAAGCAATACATCGCCATCCTGGCCGGTGTCGGCGGCGCCTGGGACAAGTGGTTCATCGACTCCACGCCGGAGCTGAAGTCGATGCAGCCGGGCTCGATGCTCTACGTGTTCGCGCTCTGACCCACTAGCCTGTCCGGCAGGTCCCGCCTCGATTGGGGGCGGGACCTGTCCCTTCCGGAGTTGATCTGCCATGCGCGCACGGATCGTCGCACTTCTCCTCTGCGCTCTCGGCCTGAGCGCGGCTTACCAAGGCGTTTCCAGCTTCAACGCCGCCCGCGCGCAGGACGCGTCGCCCGCAGCGCACGAGCAGGGGTCAGTGGCGGAAGGCCAGCGGGTCTTCAAGCGGGCGAACTGCGTCGGCTGCCACAAGTGGCACGGTGGCGGCGGTGGCGGCTACGGCGGCGATGCGCTATCGCTGCGCGCGACGAAGCTCGACAAGGAGCAGATCATCGAGACCGTGGCCTGCGGCCGGCCCGGCACCGGCATGCCCTACTTCCAGCGCGGCGCCTACGACGGCGACCAGCACCCGTGCTATGGCATGGGCCGCCAGGATCTCGGGAAGGACGTGCCTGTCGAGGCGCCTGGTACCTTCCTGCGCCCCGGTGAGATCGCCGCCGTGGCGGACTACGTGGTCGCCGACGTCAAGGGCAAAGGCGAGCCGACCTATGCCGAGTGCACCGCCTTCTTCGGCGAGGGGTCGCGGGTCTGCAACATCTACAAGACAGCCCAGCCCGGCCAGCCGGCGACCGACCAGCCGGCGACCGGCAAGCAGGGAGACTGACCATGCACCCCATCTCGGCCGCCGCCCTCGCCCTCGCAGCGTTCGCGGTCCTCCCGGCGGCCGTTGGCGCGCCTGCATCCGGCGATCAGAACGATCTGCGCGAGTTCCACCTCGGCATGAGCGTGGCTGACCTGCCGAAATCCGGCTATGTTGACCTCACCTGTGCCGATATGCCCAAGAACGCGCCGGATCGCATGCTCCAAGGCTGGGAGGACTACCGGAAGTGCCCGGCGGAGCCGTCCGGCCTACGCGCGGTGGGCTTCCGCTACGACGAGAGCGCGAACCCGCTCTCGAAGGTGAACAGCGTCTATGAGGGCACCAAGGTCGGCGGCCACCCCGTGCTGCTCAGGCTGCTGATCGGCGACGACAACCAGGGAGGCGGGGGCCGGGTGGACGGCATCGTGATTGAGACCGACCCCACCGCCCGGCTCTATCTGCGCAAGAAGGCGTTCCTGTTCGGCGAACAGGTCAAGGCCCGCTACGGCGACCAAGGCTGGACCTGCACCGAAGGCAAGCCCGCGGCCGACGAGGAGCCGGTCGGCGGCGTGTTCCTCAAGGAGCATTGCGAGAAGACCACGCCGACCCGGCACTTCGTCCTCGAGCGCGAGTTGTTCCGCCGCGCCGGGCAGGACCTCAAGGATTTCGTCAGCCACTCGCGGCTAGAGATCCTCAAGCCGAGCTGAGCACCGGCTGCACCCCAGTTTGCATTCCGCTAACCATTTTCCCTTACAGCTTGGCGCAGCGCGCTCCTCGGATGGCGCGCCTTCTCAGGGTTCGCTGCGCCCCATGCTAGGCAAGAAGCTCGCTGCACTGACCTCGACGCAAGCGATGTTCCTGCTCATGGGCGTTCGCGCTCATCCTCGCGGGCGTTGTCCCGCCCGAGGGCGCCGCGGCGTGGGTCGCAGTGCTGCTCTACCCGGCAGCCAACCTCGCGCTCCTCTACGCCCTTGGCCTTTACCGGCGCGACGTCATCGTCGAAGCGCGCAAGTCCTTGGGCCGTATTCCGCTGGTAGCCGGCTTGGGGGCAATCATCACGGCCTTGGCCGCGATGCTGTCCTGCCGGGTGCTCGGCCCGATGCACGACGGGGTGCGTTTGTTCGTCGCGGCGGTCCTCTGCTTCCTCGCGAGCGGCATTGCGGCCCGTGCGGTGTTCGCCGCCCTGCGGCACCACGGCGTGTTCCGCCGCCGCCTCCTGGTCGTCGGCGCTGGCAAGCGGGCATGGGATCTGGCGTGGATGCTGCGCAAGGAAGGCCCCACCCTCAACTACGAGATCGCTTTCGTGCACGAGCCCGCGCTGGGCGAGGTTGACGCAAGACTCGCGGACGGGTCCGCCGGGCGGATCGTCCCAGCTTCGGCGCACGGCGTGCTGGGCGCGGCGCGCTCGTTCGGCGCGGACCAGATCGTCGTCGCTCCGGATGAGCGGCGCGGCATGGGGCTTGAGAGCCTGCTGCAATGCAAGGTCGCCGGGTTCCCGGTGAAGCAGTATCTCAGCTTCGTCGAGAAGGAGATCCGCCGCGTTGACATCAAGCGCATGGAGCTTGGCTGGCTCCTATATTCCGACGGGTTCTACTTCGGCATCATCGACCGCGTCCTGAAGCGCAGCCTCGACCTCGCCGTCAGCTCCGTGCTGCTGCTGGCCTTCGCCCCGTTCCTGCTCGCTGCGATGATCGCGATCAAGCTGGACGACGGCGGGCCAGTCTTCTACGGCCAAGAGCGCGTGACCCGGAACGGGCGCAGCTTCCGAATCAGCAAGCTGCGCACGATGCGTTTAGACGCCGAGGCGCAAGGGGCGGTCTGGGCGGCGAGCCAGGATGCCCGAATTACGCGCGTCGGCGCTTTCCTGCGCCGCACGCGCATTGACGAGATGCCGCAGCTCTTCAACGTGCTCCGAGGCGACATGTCCCTCGTCGGCCCACGCCCGGAGCGCCCGGCGTTCGTCCGGATGCTCGCCGAGCAGATTCCCCTCTACCATGAGCGCCACGTCGTCAAAGCCGGCCTCACTGGCTGGGCGCAGATCAACTATCCCTACGGCGCCTCGACCAACGACGCCCGCTCGAAGCTGAGCTACGACCTCTACTACGTAAAGAACTTCAGCGTGCTGTTCGACCTGCTGATCATCCTGCAGACGCTCCGCGTCGTGCTGTGGCCCGGCGGCGTGCGCTGACCGGAACTCT
Source organism: uncultured Alphaproteobacteria bacterium (assembly GCA_963848595.1). Lineage (GTDB taxonomy): Bacteria > Pseudomonadota > Alphaproteobacteria > Acetobacterales > Acetobacteraceae > CAWKEH01. The sequence continues at coordinate 218,112 of CAWKEH010000011.1, forward strand.
CGCGGTCAGGCCGGCAGCCGCTTCGCAACCTCCTCCAGCATCACCTCGGTGGCGCCGCCGCCGATCGAGTGGAGACGGGAGTCGCGCACCATGCGCTCGATCGCGCTCTCCCGCAGGTAGCCCATGCCACCGTGGAACTGCTGGCAGGAATACATCACCTCGTTGACCAGCTCGCCGCACAGCGCCTTGACCATGGACACCTCGCGCACGCAGTCGCGCCCCTGCGCGTCGAGCCAGGCGGCATGATACACGAGCCGGCGCGCTGCCTCGACCTTCGCGGACAGCATGGCGAGCCGCTGCCGTATCGCCTGCTTGTCCCAGAGCGTGGCGCCGAAGGCCTTCCGCTGCCGGACCCAGTCGAGCGTCAGTGCGAGCGCCGCCTGCGCTTCGCCGATCGCTTGCGCGCCGATCACCACGCGCTCGTTCTGGAAGTTGCGCATGATCGCGTAGAAGCCGCGGTTCTCCTCGCCCAGAAGGCTCCCGGCCGGCACCCGGCAGTCCTGAAAGACGAGTTCCGCGGTGTCGGACGACAGCAGGCCCTGCTTCTTCAGCGCGCGGCCGACCGTGAAGCCCGGCGTTCCCTTCGCCACCGCGAAGATCGAGATGCCGCGGCTGCCCTTGGCCGCCGGGTCCGTCTTGGCGGCGACGAAGACCAAGTCGGCATGGACGCCGTTCGTGATATACATCTTGGTGCCGTTCAGCACGTAAGCATCGCCGTCCCGGCGCGCGGTCGTGCGCATCGCCGCCACGTCCGACCCGGCGTCCGGCTCGGTGACGGCGACGGCGCAGATCGTCCGCCCGGCGACCACGTCCGGCATCCAGCGCGCCTGCTGCTCGGGCGTACCGGCGTTGGCTAGGTGCGGCGAGGCCATGTCGGTGTGCACGAGGGCGGTGATGGCGAAACCGCTGAACGTGGAGCGGCCCAGCTCCTCCGCCAGCACGACGCTCGCGACGGTATCCATCTCGCTGCCGCCGAACCTCTCCGGGTAGCGAACGCCGAGGAAGCCCAGCTCGCCCATGCGGCGCAGCACGTCGCGCGGGACGAACCCCTGCTCCTCCCATGCCTCGGCGCGCGGCTTGATCTCGGTCTCCACGAAGCGCCGGACCTGCGCGCGGAACAGCACGTGCTCCTCGCGCAGGTAGGGATCTTCCACGAACCCGGCCGAGTCTGTGCAGGCTGTGGGCGGCAGTGTCGGGTGCCATAGCGATCCCTCCGAGCTTGTCCGCCGTAGGTTTAGGTAGCTAAGCTCGATTGCGTCAAATCGAGAACAGCCTGGCGGGGCTACGCCGGGGAGGAAACCATGGACGCAGTCGAGGCGCTGACGGCGGAACCGCTGCGCGACCTTCCCGAGGTTTGGCGCGTGCCGGCCCAAGCCGCCCTGCTGCGCGAGGCACGCAATGCGGAGGCCGGCGGCCCCGACGCCTACTGGGCCTGGGCCGGGCAGCGGATGCGCTGGATGCGGCCCTGGGACACGCTGCGCGAGGGCGGGTTCGGCGATCTGCGCTACTACAGCGGCGGGCTCTTGAACGTGGCCGACAACTGCGTGGACCGCTGGGCGGAGGACCCGCGCACCGCCGACCGCGACGCGGTCGTGTGGGAGGGCGAGCCGGGCGATGTCCGGCGCATGACCTACCGCGAGCTGCGGGACGCCGTCGCCCGCTGCGCGAACGGACTGCGCGCTCTCGGCGTGGGCAAGGGCGACGTGGTGGCCATCCACCTGCCCAACCTGCCCGAGGCGTTCGTGGCCATCCACGCCTGCAACCGCATCGGCGCGATCTACACCGTGCTGTTCTCCGGCTTCTCGTCCGACGCGGTCGCGCTGCGGCTGGAAGCGTCGCGCGCCAAGGTGGCGTTCACGGCGGACGCCGCGTTTCGCCGCGGCCGGCGCGTGCCCTTGCTCGACGCCATGCGCCGGGCGCGTGCCGGGGTGCCAGGTGTGCAGCACGTGGTCGTCGTGGACCGCACCGGGTCTGCCTCGGTGCTGCAGGACGGCGAGACCGCATATGACGCTCTGTTGCAGCACCCGGCCGACTGCCCTTGCGAGCCGCTCGAGGCGAACGAGCCTGCGTTCCTGATCTTCACGAGCGGGACGGAGGCGAAGCCCAAGGGCATCGTGCACAGCACGGCGGGCTTCCTGGTCGGCACGTGGGCCAACGTGCAGTGGCAGGCCGGGCCGCAGCCCGACGATGTGTATTGGTGCGCGGCCGATGTGGGATGGCTGACCTTCCCCATCCAGGCGGTGATCGGCGGCCTGGCGCACGGCGCGACGCTCCTCTGCTACGAGGGCGCGCTCGACCACCCGGACCGCACCCGCCTGCTGCAAGTCGCCGCCCGGCATGGTGTCACCAAGATCCTGTTGGCACCCACCGGGCTGCGCATGTTGCGCGCCGTGGGCGACGCGGAGGTGGCAAAGCACCCCGTGCCGCAACTCCGCCTGATCACGACCCAGGGCGAGCCGCTGGACCCGGAGACGTTCGACTGGACCTGCCGCACCTTGGACGTTCCCGTGGTGAACGCCTACGGCCAGACGGAGACGGGTTCGACCTGGACCTACCCCGTCTTCGGCGTGGACGCGCTCAAGGCAGGGTCCTGCGGCACGCCGGTGCCGGGCCACACCTGCGCCGTGGTGGACGACGACGGCCAGCCCTGCCCACCTGGCGTGCGCGGCAACCTGGTGCTGACCCATCCCTTCCCCACCCTGGCCCGCACAATCTGGGACGATCCGCGGCGCTATCTCGCCACGTACTTCAAACGCTTCCCTGGCCGCTATCACACGTCGGACGCCGCCGTGATGGACCGGGACGGCCAGATCTGGGTGCTCGGCCGGTCGGACGACGTGATCAACGTCGCGGCCCATCGCATCAGCACGATGGAGATCGAGAGCGCGGCCGCCGCCGAGCCGGGCGTGGCCGAAGCGGCCGTGGTCGGCGTGCAGGACACGCTGCGCGGCACGGTGCCGGTCGCCTTCGTCACCCTTCGGCCCGGCGCCGACGCGGACGCGGTGCGCAAGGGCGTCGCCAGCGCCGTCGAGCGCGCCATCGGCGGCATCGCGCGGCTCGACCGGGTCGTGATCACCACGGCGCTGCCGAAGACGCGCGCCGGCAAGGTGATGCGCCGCCTGCTGCGCGAGGCGGCCGAGACCGGCGCCATAAGCGGCGACACGACGGGACTGGAGGATGCCTCGGCGCTCGACGCGGTGCTGGACGCGGTCGGCGCGGCGTGACGGTGCTCGACAGCCGCGTCTCGCCGCGCGATGAGGGCTTCCGCCGCAACGCCGCCCACTACGACGGCCTCCTGGTCCAGCTTCGGGCGGCCATGGCGCGCAGCGTCGCCGGCGGTGGGGAGGCGCAATTGCGCCGCCACCACGGGCGCGGCAAGCTGCTGGTGCGCGACCGCATCGACCGCCTGGTGGACCCGCTGACTCCCTTCCTGGAACTGTCGCCGCTGGCGGCCTGGGGCCTCTACGGCGGCGAGGTGCCGGCCGCCGGCATCGTCACCGGCATCGGCGCCGTGCACGGCACGCCCTGCATGGTGATCGCCAACGACGCCACGGTGAAGGGCGGCAGCTTCTTCCATGAGACGGTGAAGAAGCACCTGCGCGCCCAGGAGATCGCGCGGAGAACCGGCTGCCCTGCCTCTACCTGGTCGATTGCGGCGGCGCCTACCTGCCCGAGCAGGACCGCGTGTTCCCCGACCGCGGCCATTTCGGCAGCACGTTCTACGAGCAGTGCCGCATGTCCGCCGACGGCATCCCGCAGCTCAGCGCCGTGTTCGGCGGCTGCACCGCCGGCGGCGCCTACATCCCCGCGCTCTCGGACGAAGTCGTCATGGTCCGCGGCCAGGCCCGCATCCACCTCGGCGGCCCCAGCATCGTGAAGGCGGCCATCAACGAGGACGTGGACGGCGAGACCTTAGGCGGCGCTGAGATGCACACCCGGATCTCCGGCGTGTCCGACTACCTGGCCGAGGACGAGGTTGCGGCGCTGGCCCGGCTGCGCCAGATCGTCGCCGGGCTGAACCAGCTTCGCCCCTGCTTCGCGGCGACCCGCCCTCCCCGCCCCTCGCTGTTCGATCCGGCCGAGATCGGCGGCATCATCGAGGGCGATCCCAAGGCGCCCTACGACGTGCGCGAGGTGCTGGCGCGGCTGGTGGACGGCAGCGAGTTCGCCGCGTTCAAGCCCGACTGGGGCGCTTCGCTCGTGTGCGGCACGGCGTACTGGCACGGCTATCCTGTCGGCATCCTCGCCAATAACGGCCCGCTGTTCTCCGAAAGCGCGCTGAAGGGCGCCCACTTCATCGAGCTGTGCGACCAGCGGAACATCCCGCTGCTGTTCCTGCAGAACATCACCGGCTTCATGGTCGGGACCGAGGCCGAGCGCGGCGGCATCGCCAAGCACAGCGCGAAGCTCGTCTACGCCGTCTCCTGCGCCCGCGTCCCGCGCTTCACCGTGCTCATCGGCGGCACCTACGGCGCCGGCAATTACGGCATGTGCGGCCGCGGCTTCGACCCGCGCTTCCTGTTCGCCTGGCCCAACGCCCGCATCGCCACCATGAGCCCGGACGTCGCCACCAACGTGCTGCTGGAACTGCGCCGCTCCAGCGCCAAGCGCGGCGAGGCCGAGCCCTCCGAACTCGCCGAACTGGAACGCCGGACCCGCGCCCAGTTCACCGAGCAGAGCGACCCCTACTACGCCTCCGCCCGGCTCTGGGATGACGGCATGATCGAGCCGGAGCAGACCCGCGACGTGATGGGCCTGTGCCTGGCGCTCGCCGCCAGCGAGCCGCGCGCGACCGGGCGCGCCCCCGTGTATAGAATATAGCGGTGCGCAAGGTCCTGATCGCCAATCGCGGCGAGATCGCCTGCCGCATCATCCGCACCTGCCGCCGCATGGGCATGCCAGCGTCGCCGTCTATTCCGACGCGGACGCGGGCGCACTGCACACGCGCCGCCGACGCGGCCGTGCGCATCGGCCCGGCCGAAGCGGCGCGCAGCTATCTCGACCCGGCCGCCATCCTCGCCGCCGCCCGGCAAAGCGGGGCGGACGCGATCCATCCAGGCTACGGCTTCCTGTCGGAGCGCACCGTGCTGCCGCTGCTCTGCGCCGAGCACGGCCTGACCTGGATCGGCCCATCCGCACCCTGCATCGAGCGCATGGGCTCGAAGATCGAGGCCAAGCGCATCGCGCGCGCGGCCGGAGTCGCCTGCGTGCCGGGCTACGACGGGGACGACGAATCCGACGCGCGCCTGGCGGCCGAGGCGGCGGCGATCGGCTATCCCGTGCTGGTCAAGGCCAGCGCCGGCGGCGGCGGTCGCGGGATGCGCCGGGTGGATGCGGCGCATGAGTTAGCCGAAGCGTTAGCCGCGGCGCGGGCCGAGGCGCGGGCGGCCTTCGGCAGCCCGGTGCTGCTGATCGAGAAGCTGATCCAGCGACCCCGGCACCTGGAGGTGCAGTTGGCCGGCGACCGCCACGGCAACCTCGTCCACCTGTTCGAGCGCGAGTGCTCGATCCAGCGCAACTATCAGAAGCTGATCGAGGAAGCGCCGGCGCCGCGCCTGCCCGGTGCGCGTGCGCGGCGCCCTGCACGCGGCGGCGCTGCGGCTCGGCCGCGCCATCGGCTACGACAGCCTCGGCACGGCGGAATTCATCTTGGAGGACGGCGGCGACCAGCCGTGGTTCCTGGAGATGAACACGCGCCTGCAAGTAGAGCACACCGTCACCGAGGAGGTGACGGGGCTCGACCTGGTCGAGTGGCAGATCCGCATCGCCCGCGGCGAGACGCTGCCCCTGCAGCAGGACCAGATCACGTCGCGAGGCGCCGCCATCGAGGCGCGGCTGAACGCGGAGGACCCGGCCGCGGGCTACCGGCCCGGCACTGGAACCCTCCTGCGCTTCGACGCGCCGGGCGGCGACGGCGTGCGCGTGGACACCGGCGTGCGCGCTGGGACGGCCGTCACGCCGCATTACGATAGCCAGCTGGCCAAGATCGTCGCGTCCGGCGCGGACCGGGACGAGGCACTCGCCCGGCTCTGCACCGCGCTGGAGCGGCTAGTGGTGCTGGGCGTGACCACGAACCAGGCGTTCCTGCGCGACACCGTGGGACATCCGCGCTTCCGGGCCGGCGAGCTGACGACACGGTTCCTGGACGAGGCCTTCCCGGACGGCTGGCGCCCGGCAACGGCCATGGCGGCGCTGGCGCGCAACGCCGCGGTCGCGGTCTGGATGAGCGAGCAACCAGCCACAGCGCCGGGTCCCTGGGCCACGCTCGGCGGGTTCCGCCTGACAACTCCCGCCGGCCGGCCCGCCCGCTTATTCCTGACGGTCGAGGACGACGCTGGGTCGCGCCGGGTCGAGGTCGCTGGCACGCCGTCGCGGTTCGAGGTGACCTCGGAGGGTGAGACCCGGCACGTGACCGCTTGGCGGGACCGGGACAGCGTCACGGCCAGCGCAGGCGGCATCTCGCACAACTTCGCGGTGGCGATACAGAACGGCCGCATCTTGCTGTCCGCGGAAGGTCAGGTCTTCGACGTGCGAGTCGTGCCCGAGATCGAGCACGCCTCGGCCGCGCCCGGCGCCGCTCCTGGCGGACCATTTGTAACGGCCGCCATGCCCGGCCTGATCAGCGCGGTGGAGGTCAAGGTGGGGCAGCGCGTCGCGAACGGTCAGACCGCCGTGGTGATGGAGGCCATGAAGGTGGTTCTGCGCCTGCCCGCACCCGTGGCCGGGACCGTGGCCCGGGTCCTATGCGGGCCGGGCGAGACGGTGAAGGGCGGGGCCGTGCTCGTCGAGATCGACCCGGACTGAAAAGTCGGCGGCAGCTCACGCTACCCGTCGAGCGTCACGGCCTCCGCCGCGGCGGGGGCGAGGCGCTGGCGGGCGGTCATGAACGGGCCCTGAGGACGGCGCTCCTTCGCGAACAGGCCGAAGCCGATCGGGGCCGGCATGGAGAGATAGATCGCCTCCATGCCTCCCTTCATGCGGTAGGTCTCGTGCCAGAAGCCGGCGCCGCCGTTGTCCTTCAGGAAGTCGCGCCACCAGGTCCGGTGCGGCTCGCTGCGGGTGAAGTGCTCGAGGCTCTCCAGGTCGCGCCAATACTGGCGCATGCCGATGTGGGTCAGACCGAACCAGAGTCCCTCGTGCGCAAGCAGCCCGTCCGGCTTGTCGCGCACGACGGCGCTGATGCCTTTGCCGAGGCCGAGCAGCGTGGCCACGCCACGCAGGCGAGTGACGCGGAAGCCGAGATAGACGACGACCAGATCGGGCCAAGCCGAGAGGTCCACCGAGCTACGGGTTGCATTCGTGTCCATGACGGAGCACCCTGCGTTGTTTACGCCGTAAACATAGCGCAGGTGTATGCAGTGTCAACATCAAAGACGCGATCGCGCTATCATCACGGGAACTTGCGCGAGGCCCTGGTCGAGGCGGCACTGGACCTGCTGCGCGAGGGCGGGGCGGAGGCGCTGAGCCTGCGCGCGGCGGCGCGCCGGGCCGGCGTGTCGGCGATGGCTCCGTATCGGCACTTCGCCGACAAGGAGGCGCTGCTCGCGGCGGTGGCGGCCCACGGCTTCGCCCTCTTCGCGGCGCGCTTGGCCGAGGCCGATGCCGCGCCCGACCCCGCCGACGCGCTGGCCGCGCAGGGCGCCGCCTACGTCCGGTTCGCGTGCGAGGACCCGGCTCGGTTCCGGCTGATGTTCGGTGCCGCCCGTCCGGCGGGATACCCCGACCTGTATGCGGCGGCGGGCGCGGCGTATGCAGTCCTCGCGCGGCGCGTCGCCAGCTTGGTCGAAGAGAGCGGGCGGGACGATCTGACACTCGCCTGCTGGTCGCTCGTCCATGGGCTGGCGTCGCTGCTCGTGGACGGGCAGGTTCCAGGGTGCGGGCTGGCGGACGAGGCGATCGCCGAGAGGCTCACTCGGTTGCTGCTGCGGTGCCTATGACGGGCATCTCACAGCAGCTCGCGATACACGTCGAGCGTCGCGTCCTGCATGGCGGCGACCGTGCAGCGCGCCATGACGGCGGCCCGCGCCCGAGCGCCGAGGGCTCGACGGTCCTCCAGCGGCAGTCCCAGCACGCGGTTCAGCGCCGCCGCCAGCGCCACCGCGTCGCCCGGCGGCACGAGGTAGCCCGTCTCGCCGTCCGCCACCGTCTCGGCCGCACCGCCGTGGTTCGTGGCGATCACGGGGCGCGCCATCGCCTGCGCCTCGATCACCGCCCGCCCGAATGCCTCCGGCTCGGTGCTCGCGCTCACCACCACGTCCGCGAGCATCAAGGCGGCCGGCATGTCCGAGCAATGCCCGGCGAGCCGCACTCGATCGGCGACGCCCAGCGCCCGCGCCCGCTGCTCCAGCTCGGCGGCGAAGGCCGTCCGCCCTTGATCCGCTCCGACGAGCACGGCCACCGCGTCCGGCCGGGCGAGGCGGGCTAGCGCCTCGATCAGCACGAGGCCACCCTTCCAGCGCGTCAACCGCGCCGGGAGCATCACGACGGGCGCGCCGTCCGGCAGGCGCCAGGCGCTCGCGAGCTGGGCGACCTGGGCGCCGCGCCTCGCGTCCGGGTCGAACCGCGCAGGGTCCACGCCGCGGGGGATCAGGCGGATGCGCGCCGGGTCGGTGCCGTGGCGCGCGGCGATGAGCCCGGCGACATAGCGGCTCGCCGCGATCACGCGGTCGCCGCGGGCCATGATGCTGTTGTAGAGCCGCTTGCCCGGCACGCCCTCGCCATAGACGCCGTGATACGTGGTGACGAAAGGCAGCCCCGTGCGCCGGGCAGCGAGGAGGGTGGACCAGGCAGGCGCGCGGGAGCGGGCGTGGAGCACGCTGAACTCCTTCGGCGCGTGCGAGGCGAGCGAGCCTGCCCGCGTTGCGCAGGACGCTCACCGGGTCTCTGGCGGCGAGCGACAGCATGATGTGGCGCCCTCCAACCGCCTCCAACGCAGGCACAAGCCGGCCGCCAGCGCTCGCGACGAGCGCGCCGAAACCCTCCCGCGCGAGCGCCTGGGCGATCTCGACGGTGCCCTGCTCGACGCCGCCCGTATCCAGGGCGGGGAGAATTTGTAGAATCCTATGGACGGCAGACTTAGGCACGGGGGCTCATAGCGCGAGGCGTGTCTGGCACCAACAATGCGACTAACGCGCCGGCGCAATGCAGTTACGTCCTAGCGAGTGGGAGCGACGTGCTGTAAAATCGCGTGCAAGCTGCTCTGGAACCGGCTTACCGCAACCAATCGGACGTGCAGCTCGTGCTGGACCGTATACGCGATGGATGGCGACACGCGCACCATGTCCACGTCAGTGTTGCTCTCCTCGTCCGGCTCGACCGAGACCAGCACAGCGCCAGACCTCTGCGTCGTTGTCCCTGTTCTGAACGAGCGCGAGAACGTCCCCGTGCTCGTGGACAGGCTGCGCGCCGCGCTGCGCGGCATCGCCTGGGAGGTCGTGTTCGTTGACGACGACTTTTCCGACGGGACGCGCGACGCCGTCGCCGCCATCGGATGCCGGGACAGCCGGGTCCGGCTCCTGCATCGCATAGGCCGCCACGGTCTAGCCTCGGCGTTCATTGAGGGCGCGCAGTGCAGCCTGGCCCGTTACGTGGCCGCCATGGACGGCGACCTGCAGCATGACGAGACGCTGCTGCCCGCGATGCTGGCGGTGCTGCGGACCGAGCCGGTGGACATCGTCGTGGGCAGCCGATACGTCGCTGGCGGCGACCTCGGCCAGTGGAGCCATCGGCGGGTCAACATGTCTGACCTTGCAACCCGTCTCAGCCGCACCGTGCTGCGCGCCGAAATCGCCGACCCGATGAGCGGCTTCTTCATGCTGCCTCGCGCAGTGTTCGACCGGGCTGCCCGGCAGCTGTCGGCTGTTGGATTGAAATTCTGCTCGATCTGATGGCATCGCTTCCCGAGCCGCCGCGCGTGCGCGAGCTGCCCTACCGCTTCCGTCCGCGGGTCGCGGGAGCCAGCAAGCTCGACGCCGGAGTGCTGCTCGACTTCGCCCTGCTGCTGGCAGACAAGCTGGTGGGGCACTTGGTGCCGGTTCGCTTCATCCTGTTCGCCTTGGTCGGCGCGGTCGGGCTTCTCGCCCACTTGATCGTGCTGCGCCTGGCCCTGACGTTCGGCGACCTCGACTTTTCGGCGGCGCAGGCGCTCGCCACCGCGTGCGCCATCGCCGGGAACTTCGCCATCAACAACGCCTTCACCTTCCGCGACCAGCAGCTGCACGGCGCCCGGTTCGTGCGCGGCCTCGTGGTGTTCGCGCTCGTGTGCAGCGTCGGCGCGGTCGCGAACCTCGGCATCGCCTCGCTCCTGCTGAGCGCCGAGCACGAGGTCTGGTGGGTGGCCGGCCTCGCCGGTGCCGCGATGAGCCTCGTCTGGAACTACGCTGTCGGGTCCACGCTGACCTGGCGCAGGCGCGCGTGATGCGGGCTGATCCTCCCAACCGTAAGCACAGCCCCGCCGCGCGAAGGAAGCCTCGATGCCAACGATACCCCTCCTCTCGGTCGTAGTGCCGGCCTACAACGAGGCCGAGGGCCTGGGCGAGCTTTACGCGCGGGTCAGGCGGACGATGGACGCGCTCGGCGAGCCTTGGGAACTGGTCCTCGTCAACGACGGCAGCCGCGACGCGACCCTCGCCACCATGGAACGCCTGCATGCCGCCGACCCGCGGGTCGCAATCGTCAACCTCTCCCGCAACTTCGGGAAGGAGATCGCGACCACGGCAGGCCTCGACCACGCCACGGGTGCGGCCATCATCATCCTCGATGCCGACCTGCAGGACCCGCCCGAGCTGATTCCCGAACTGGTCGCCGGCTGGCGGGAGGGATATGACACCGTCTATGCCCAGCGGCGCCGCCGTGAGGGCGAAACGTTCCTCAAGCGCACCACCGCCAAGATGTTTTACCGCCTCATGGGCCAGGTCGGGCGCGTGGACATCCCGCGGGATACGGGAGATTTCCGACTGGTCAGCCGCCGCGTCGTGAACGCGCTCGCGGAGCTCCGCGAGCAGCACCGCTTCATGAAGGGGCTGTTCGCCTGGGTCGGCTTCCCGAGCAAGGCCGTGCTCTACGACCGCGCGCCGCGGTTCGCCGGGAAAACGAAGTGGGATTACTGGAAGCTGTGGAATTTCGCGCTTGAAGGCATCACCAGCTTCACCATCGTGCCGCTCAAGGTTGCGACCTATCTCGGCCTCGCCGTCGGGCTGGCGGCGGCGATCTACATCGCCGAGATCGTGGTCCGCACGCTGCTGTTCGGCAATCCCGTCCCCGGCTATCCCAGCCTGCTCGCGGTCGTGCTCTTCATCGGCGGCGTCCAGCTCGTGACCCTCGGCGTTATGGGCGAATACCTGGGGCGCATCTTCAACGAGGTGAAGCGCCGGCCGCTCTACCTCGTGGAGCGCCACCTGCCGAGCGGGACGAGTGCCGAAGCACCGACGCCGCGCCTGGACGAGCCCGTCGCATGATGACGGAGGAGCGCGGCAAGCTTGACCGGGGAGACGGCACCGGTCTCGCCTGGGCGCGGCTGCCGGGCCGGACGCCGACGGTCGTCTTCCTGCCAGGGTTGCGCAGCGACATGCAGGGGACGAAGGCGCAGCTGGTGGCAGCCCTCTGCGCCGACCATGGGTATGCGTGCCTGCGCTTCGACTACTCCGGTCACGGCGCGAGTGGCGGCCGGTTTGAGGACGGGACCGTCGGGCGCTGGGCCGAGGATGCACTCCTCCTCCTCGACCGGCTCACGGCCGGGCCGGTCGTGCTCGCCGGGTCCAGCATGGGCGGCTGGATCGCGCTCCTGGTCGCGCGCGCCCGCCCGGCGCGCGTCGCCGGCCTGCTCGGCATCGCGCCCGCTCCCGATTTCACCGAGCGGCTGATGTGGGCGTCCATGATGCCGCACGAGCGCGAGACGCTGCTGCGCGACGGCGTCCTGCGCGTGCCGAGCGAGTACGGCGACAAGCTGCCGATCACGCGCGCGCTCATCGAGGACGGGCGCGAGCACCTCGTGCTTGAGGGAGAGGTTCCGGTCGACTGCCCTGTCCGCCTGCTCCATGGGCAGCAGGACCCGGACGTGCCGTGGGAGCTGTCCTTGACGCTCGCGGCGAGGCTCGCGTCACGCGACGTGCGGATCACGCTGGTCAAGGATGGGGACCACCGGCTCTCACGCCCGGCGGACCTAGCCTTGCTGCGCGCCGCCCTGCTCGACCTCCTCGGCGAGTGTGGCGGCGAGACCCTCGCGGTAGGTGGGATAGCGCCAGCGCAGCCCTAGCGTCTGCTGCGTCATCGCGCTGCGCACGCGGCGGTCCTCGGCCCAGAAGCTCCGCGCCATGGGGCTCATCGTGCGCTCGGCCTCGGCGTAGGGCACGAGGGGCGGGGGTGGTGCGCCGAGCAGGCGCGCGGCCTCGGCGACCACGTCCGCGTTCGCGGCCGGCTCATCGTCGCTGAGATTGAGCACGCGGACGCCGGGCGGCCGGTCTTGGCCCATGGCGGCGAGCACGGCGGCGGCGATATCGTCGCGGTGGATGCGGCCGAAGAGGTGGCCGGGCCGGGCGATGCGCCGGGCGGCGCCGGCGCGGACGTCGCCGAGCGCGGAGCGGCCCGGGCCGTAGATGCCGGCGAGGCGGAACAGGTCGAGCGCCCGACTCCTCCACCCGCATTGCACGCCGCGCGCCACGCTTCCTCGGCAGCGAGGCGGCGGCGGGAGCGGTCGCTGCCGGGCGCGGGCGGCGTCGTCTCGTCCACCCATCCGCCGCGGCGGTCGCCATAGACGCCGGTGGTCGAGAGATAGCCCGCCCAGCGCGCCGGCGCGGCGCGGATCGCGTCACCGTAGCCGGCGAGCACGGGATCGCCTTTGTCGCCCGGCGCGGCGGTCGCGACGAGGTGTGTCGCTGCGGCCAGCACGTCACCGGCCGCATCGAAAGCGACGAGGCGGGTGCCGGGCGGTGGCGTGATGCGGGATGGCTCGCGGCTGGTTGCCGTCACGTCCCAGCCCGTCGCGACGGCGGCACGGGCGATGGCCGCCCCGCTGTAGCCCAGCCCGAAGATCAAAAGCTGTCCCGCCATCTCGCCACTCCCATTTGCCGCCCAAATGCCGGGCGCGCTAGTTAACGCGCGCGATGGACAGGCGATTTGTGTTTCTGACCTGCGCTGCCGCGGTTCTGCTCGGCGGGCGGGCGTTCGGTGCGCCGGCGGTGGCGAGCGGATCGCTGCCCGTGCCGCCGCCGCCAGCGCGCATCGCCTCGGGCGAGGATTACGACCACTGCCTCGCCATGGTGGACAGCGATCCGCAGGGTGCTGCCGTGTTCGCCGATGCTTGGTCTGCAACCGGCGGCGGCGACGGCGCCGAGCACTGCCACGCGCTGGCCGACATCAAGCTCGGCGATCCGCAGGGCGGGGCCGAACGGCTTGAGCACCTAGCCGGCATCAGCCATGGCCCGGCGGCGGCGCGGGCGAGCGTGTATGGCCAGGCGGGCCAGGCCTGGATGCTGGCGCGCCAACCTGATCGCGCCTTCGCCGCGGAGACGCTCGCGCTGGTGCTCCTGCCCGACGACCCGGACCTGCTCATCACCCGCGCCGCCGCATCCGGCGGCCTCAATCGCTTCCAGGATGCGGCCGAGGATCTGACGCGCGCGCTGCGATCCGATCCGCGCCGGGTGGACGCGCTGGTCTTCCGCGCCGCGGCTTGGCGCCATCTCGGGCGGCTTCGCAAGGCCGAGGAGGACATCGAGCGCGCCTTCGTGCTGGATGCGAACAGCCCGGAGGCGCATCTGGAGCGCGGCATCCTGCGCCAGCGCCGCGGCGACAAGGGCGGTGCGGAAGCGGATTGGGACGCCGTCACCGCGCTCTCGCCCGGTACCGCGACGGCCGAGATGGCGCAGCACGATCTCGCGCGGATGCAGGCAGGGCCGGAGGGGCGCTGACGCGGCGGCCGGCGGGGCCGGGCGCCGCAGCGAGGCGATCCGGCGCAGGGGCGGTATTGAACGGGGTGCCGCGCTCTTCCACGGAAGCGGATTCATACCAGCGGCACTGGGTCTTGAGCGCCACGCGCCGTATCAGGTTGGTCTTGGCCGGGGAGCCGGGTCAGGGCCAACCTGGGTCAAGGTGCTGGAGGGCCGGTGCCGGGGCCCGGGGTGTCGGGGGTTGGTTGCGTGATCCTGGGCGGCGGCCTCGTCAGCCCTGCGGCCTTGTACCCGCTCCGCGGGTGCTCCCTCCGGGGGATCGCTTCGCGATGGGCGCAGCGGTCGCACCTCTCGCTTGGACGCGTGCGGTGCTGCCGGAGCTCGGCGTCGGTCAGGGTGGCGAGACCGCTGTCGTGGCGCAGGCTCGCGATGAGGTCGGCGAGTGACTGCTCGTCAAGGTCGTCGTCAAGGTCCTCGTCGGCGTCGCAATCGGCTCCCTCGGGGCGCTCGCACGGCTCGGCCCACGGCTCGGCATTGGGAGCGTCGGTCTCGGCGCAGTCCGGGCGGCGCGCCTTTGGGCACTCCTTTGGGCCGAGCTTCGGGCCGGGCGCCTCGCGGGCAGGCTCGGAGAGCTTGCGGGCGAGGGCGATGGTGCGGCGGACGGTGCGGGCGAGGCGGTCGAAGGTGGTCGCTTGCTTCGGGGTGGGGGTGGGTGAGGCGGGCTGGTCCTCGGGCTGGCTGTGGGCGGCAGCAGGTTGGGCGGCGGCAGGTTCTGCCAGGGCTTGGCGGTGGACGGCCTCGGCGAGGTCGGTGCCCATGGCGATGAACTTGTGCAGGACCTGGCGGTAGTATTGCGCGTCCTCGTCGCGCTGGCTCATCTGGGTAGAGTTGGCGCGGTCGGCCGGGTCGGAGAGGGCGGGGGTGGAGGACATCGGGGAGCTTAAACGGTTTCTCGGCCAGCGGGGTCAAGCGCTGAATGGGTTACGGGGCGCGCGATGCGCCGGGCGTGGCTCGGACGCGGTAATGCGGCTTGGGGTCGTGCTCCGCGTCAGAGTCGTCGCGGATCTGAGGCGCGTAGGTCCCGTGATCGCTGGCCACCTTCGCCCACGGTTTCAAGGAAGTTTCGACACCCGCCACATCGGGCGGCGTCTCCGGTATAAGCGGGTAGTCGCTTTGGATAGAGAGCCGACTTGAAGGTCACGTTGAAAAGGCGTCTGCTTTGCGCCCAAAGTCGCCGGGTCCCTTCGGTTATCGCGCGCTGAGGGACTGCTGCAGGCGAAATACTCCTACCCACGGGCCACGGAGTGGGTCCGGCGCTCACATTTTCCGAGCTGGACGCTGCCAGGGGAATCGCTCAAAGGCGCATTCACCAACGGGTGGATGGCAGTGACCGATGGGGCTGTCACAAGGGCTTCCGGGCTGGGATAGCTCAACATCGCAGCAGTCTCGCGGTCAGCGCCACGCATTTGGACACATCCGCGCACTCAACTCCAACCAGCTGTTGAAACGTGGCGGGCCAGAAGGCAGCTCAATTTCACGCATTATTCGGCAATTGGGTAGATAAGAAAGCAGCTACCATATGATGTGGGCCGAGGCCGCCGCGCTCGCATCCTGACCACAATATGTGGGATCTGCTTTCTCATCTACCCAATTGCCCGTTATTCGCTGAGCCTCCTGCCGAAACCGGCGATGTTCAGCGTGATAGGTGTGCAGAATAGGCCCTGCAAATAGTTACAAATGCGAGCAGGACTTTGTGAGAAAGCCCGGCATGATATTTGCACGGAGTTTGCACGGAGTCGGCCTGTTTGGATCGTTGTGCTTACGAACAGCGTTTCGGCATTTACGGAAGGATGACAAGATGTCTGCCGCCCAGGAAACGCTTTCGGGACCCATCGATGGATCCGTTACGGCCCCGCACAGTCAGGAAGAAGGCTACGAGAAGAGCCTGAAGCCGAGACAAGTGCAGATGATAGCCATCGGCGGAGCGATCGGAACGGGGCTGTTCCTCGGCGCCGGTGCGCGGCTGCAGCTTGCTGGCCCTGCTCTGGCCGCAGTGTATCTGTTCTGTGGGCTGTTCTCATTCCTCATTCTGCGCGCGTTGGGCGAATTGGTGATGTACCGCCCCACGTCGGGCAGTTTCGTCTCATATGCACGTGAGTTCTATGGTGAGCGCGGCTCCTTCATTGCTGGCTGGATGTACTACCTGAACTGGGCAATGACGGGCATCGTCGATATCACCGCCGTCGCCTTGTACATGAAGTATTGGGGCTCCTTCGCAGACGTGCCGCAATGGTTGTTTGCTCTCGTGGCGCTCGGGATCGTTGGCGCGGCCAACATGGTCGCGGTGAAGTGGTTCGGCGAGATGGAGTTTTGGTTCTCCATCGTTAAGGTTGGAGCGCTTGTGCTGTTCCTGATCATCGGCGCCGTGCTGCTTGTCAGCGGTTGGGGCGTCGGGGGGCACGCGCCGGGGCTGCACCTCATCTCGGAAAACGGCGGCCTGTTCCCGCACGGGCTTCTTCCCGCGGTCATCATCATTCAGGGCGTCGTGTTCGCCTACGCCGGCATCGAATTGATCGGCACCGCGGCGGGGGAGGCCGAGAATCCTGAGAAGGTGCTGCCGCGCGCCATCAACAGCGTGATGTGGCGGATTGCACTGTTCTATGTCGGTTCTGTGGTCTTGCTCGTCACCCTGCTGCCATGGACGGCCTACCGGGCCGGCACCAGCCCGTTTGTGACCTTTTTCGGCGCGCTCGGGGTACCGGGCATCGGTACGGCGATGAACATCGTGGTGCTGACGGCCGCGCTCTCCAGCCTCAATTCCGGCCTCTACTCCACCGGCCGCGTGCTTCGGTCGCTTTCGATGGGCGGCTCCGCGCCGGCCTACGTGGGGCGCATGAACGCCGCCAAGGTGCCCTATGGCGGTATCGTCGTGACGCTGGTTGTGTACCTGTTCGGCGTGGTCCTGAACTACTTTGTGCCGAGCCAGGTGTTCGAGATCGTGCTCAACGTCGCCTCCCTCGGGATCATCTCGACCTGGGGCTTCATCGTGCTCTGCCAGATGCGGCTGCGGCAGGCGATCGACCGCGGCAGCATTCCGCGCGTGGCCTTCCGCATGCCGTTCGCACCGTTCACGTCTTGGCTCACGCTCGCCTTTCTGCTCGGTGTGCTGGTGCTCATGGGCTTCGATTACCCAGACGGAACCTTCACCATTGCTGCAATCCCGGTCGTGGCGTTGCTGCTTTTTGCGGGTTGGAAGATCATGAAGCGTAGCAACCCGATCAGCCCGACCATTCCGTCGTACCAGTTGACTCGTGCAGTGGAAAATGACGCAAACGCTGATCCACTATGAATTTGGAATAGTACCCGACGGTGGAGCATGGGGCGTGGACGTGCGGGCAAGAGTAGCAAAACCAGTCGCACGTTAACGTCCGCTTCTGTCGGTTAGCCGCTCGGAAGCGGTCAGGCCGCTTTCGGCCAACATCCGACATCCGCTCACACTGCCTGAACGTCCGAGTAGCGTCGAATGCAGAGTTCGAGCCGGCGATAGCGTCGGTGGCCCCGCGGGTCCCTCGCCGAAGCTCGCGCCTAAGGGGCGGGGGCTCTTGTTGACCATAGAGCCGTTATGGCCAGACTTGTTCCGGCCATCCACGGCTTACGGCGGTGCGAGCACGACGTGGATGCCCGGATCAAGTCCACGGCTGTCCGGTCGATTTCGGCTGACACGGTGCACGGCGTTGACTCTACTCGGCTCGGATCGTTTCCCGACGAATCGAACATGAGTAGGACCATCGCCGTGCCGCACCAGAATACTGTGTTTCGTCAGGTGGCCAACTGCATTCCCTGGGCGGCCTTCAACCGCCTGGTCACCGAGCATCGCGCCGACAAAGGCGTCACCAAGCTGCACACCGACCTGCTGCTGCGAGTGATGCTGTTCGCCCAGCTCTCGCAAGCGCGCAGCCTGCGCGACATCCCAGCCATCCTGCACAGCCAGGACGCGCGCCGTTACCACTCGGGCCTGGCGTGCGTGCCCCGGCGCTCCACGCTTGCGGACGCGCTGGCGGGACGGCCCTACGCCGTGTTCACCGGCCTGCTCGCCCTGCTGATCCCGCGGGTCACAGGCCACTATGCCCGCAGCCTCGGCGACTGTGTGCGCTTGATCAACTCCACCACCGTGCCGCTCAGCAGCCTCAGCGCAGGCTGGGCACGGTTCTCTGCGCGCTTCAGCGGCGCCAAGGCGCACGTTATGTTCGATCCGGACGCCAACTGCCCGCTTTATCTCGCGGTCACGCCAGCCGCTACCAACGACATCACGGCGGCTCGCGCCATGCCGATCGAGCCTGGCGCCACCTACGTGTTCGATCTCGGCTACTACGATTACGCCTGGTGGTCTCGGCTGGACGAGGCTGGTTGCCGCCTCGTCACGCGGCTGAAGGCAAACACCCCGTTCGAGGCCATCCAGACCCTGCCCGTGCCGGACGCGGTGGACCACGTGCTGTCCGACCGGATCGGCTTTCTGCCCGAGCGCCTGGCCAGGAGCCGCACCAACCCGCTGCGCCAAGCGGTGCGGCTGCTCGACGTCGCCGTCAAGCCCGGCACCGTGCTGCGGGTGGTAAGCAACGATCTGGACGCACCGGCCAGCGAGATCGCGGCCCTCTACAAACGGCGCTGGGACGTCGAGCTGTTCTTCAGGTGGATCAAGCAAACCCTGAAACTGCGGCACTTCTTCGGCACCAGTGAGAATGCCGTCCGCATCCAGATCGCCGTGGCCCTGATCGCGTTCGTGCTGATCCGGCTCGCTCACCTGGCCCAGCATGCCATCGACAGCCTGACCCAGTTCGCCCGCCTCATTCAGGCTAACGTCCTGCATCGCACGCCGCTGCACCAATTGCGACCAATGCTCAACCAACCCATGCGATCGCCAACCCAACGCAGCGCTCAAGGCGTGCTCCTGTGAGCCAGCGAAATCCACCGGACAGCCGTGGATCAAGTCCGGGCATGACGACGGTGTGGGAGCGTCCGAGCGTCAGCGCCAGCGGCCCTTTCAGCCTCACTCGCCAACCTCTCAGGCGTCCCCTCGGTCGTCATGCCCACGCTGATTCCCGGATCAAGTCCGGGGACGGGCATGACGGCTGTAGGATCGACATCGGTCATCCCCCCATGTCGTCGATATTATGCTGGCTCCAACGCCGCCCCCGGATGGAAATACGCATACACCCGCCGCGCCGTCTCGCGGTTGATGCCCGGCGCCGCTTCCAAATCCGCCATCCCCGCGCCCTTCACCCCCCGCGCCGAGCCGAAATGGTTGAGCAGCGCCCGCTTGCGCGCAGCACCCACCCCGGGGATCTCGTCCAGCTCGCTCGTCCGGATCGCCCGCGACCGCCCGGCGCGGTGGGTCGTGATCGCGAAGCGGTGGGCCTCGTCGCGCACGCGCTGCAAGTAGTAGAGCACCGGGTCGCGCGGCGGCAGCTGGAACGCCGGGCGGCCCTCCATGTGGAACCACTCGCGCCCGGCGTCCCGGTCCGGACCCTTCGCGATGGCGACCAAGGGGACCTGGTGCATTCCGAGATCGTGCATCACCGCCTTCGCCGCCGAGAGCTGCCCGGCGCCGCCGTCGATCAGTACCAGGTCCGGCAGCACCGCCGTCTCGCCCTCCGCAAGCGCCCGGCCGAAGCGGCGATGCAGCACCTCGCGCATCATCGCGAAGTCGTCGCCCGGCGTCACCGGACCGCGGATGGAATACTTGCGGTAGTGCGCCTTCTCGAACCCCTCCGGCCCCGCCACCACCATCACCCCGTAGGGATGCGCGCCCATGATGTGGCTGTTGTCATAGCACTCGATCCGCTCGGGCGTGCCGGGCAGGCCGAACGCCTGCGCCACGCCCTCCAGGAGCTTCGCCTGGCCCGCGCTCTCGGCCATCTTGCGCTCCAGCGCCTCGCGCGCGTTCGTCTCGGCGTGGAGCACCACGGCGCGCTTCTCACCGCGCCGGGGCATGGTGACTTCGACCCGCCGCCCCCCCTTGAAGGATTGGGCCTTCAGCGACAGCGCCTCCGCGACGAGCGCCTGCTCGGGAATCTCGTGGCTGAGCAGCACGAGCTGGGGCGGCGGCTTGTCGTCGTAGAACTGGGCGAGGAAGGCGGCCAGCACGTCGCCCGCCTCCTCGTCGCGCGCGTGCGCCGGGTAGAAGGCGCGGTTGCCGTTGTTGCGGCCGCCGCGGACGAAGAACACCTGCACGCAGGTCTGCCCGCCCGCTTGCCAGGCGGCGACCACGTCCGCGTCGGCGATGCTCTCTGGGTTGACCACGCCCGTGCCCTGGACGTGGGTCAGGCCGCGGATGCGGTCGCGGATTGCCGCGGCGCGCTCGAACTCCAGGTTCTCGGAGGCGCCCTCCATCTCGCGCGCCAGCTCCTGCTGCACGCGCCCCGCCTTGCCGCCGAGGAACGCCTTCGCCTGGGCGACGAGGCGGCCGTACTCCTCCTCGGAGATGCGCCCCACGCACGGCGCCGAGCAGCGCCGGATCTGGTGGAGCAGGCAGGGGCGCGTGCGGCTCGCGAAGACCGTGTCCTGGCACGAGCGCAGAAGGAACACGCGCTGCATGGCCGTGACCGTCTGGTTCACCGCCCACGCCGAGGCGAACGGGCCGTAGTAGCTGCCGCGCCGGGCCCGCGCGCCGCGGTGCTTGGCGATCTGCGGGTAAGCGTGGTCCTCGGTGAGCAGGAGCCAGGGATAGCTCTTGTCGTCGCGCAGGACGATGTTGAAGCGCGGGCGCAGGCGCTTGATGAGGTTCGCCTCCAGCAACAGCGCCTCGGCCTCGGTGTGGGTGGTGACGATCTCCATCGCCGCCGTTTCCGAGACCATCCGCCGCAGCCGCTCCGGCAGCCGCGCGATCTGCGTGTAGCTATAGACGCGCTTCTTGAGGCTCTTCGCCTTGCCGACGTAGAGCGCGTCGCCCTTCGCGTCCAACATGCGATAGACGCCCGGCGTGAGCGGCAAGGTCGCGACCACCTGCTCGATCACGGCGACGCCCTTTGGAACGTCGCGCGCCTGCGTCTCGGTTTCCTCTCCTGCCTGTTCGCTATCCATTCCGCCTACCTAGGATCGGCGACCCGATCCGTGCAAGGTGGGCCGGCGGACGGGACGGGCACTATCCACCGTTCCTGTGGACAACTCTGTGGAGGTCTGCGGGACAGCGACATCGCCACAGCCTGATTCCAGCTTGGGCGAGGGTTTGCCCAAAATTCGGGCATGTCTGCTAAGTCGCTGATATAACACGAAAGCGCGAGCGTTGCGCTGTCATGGAATCAAAACATGGCTGCAATGCTATGGAGTTCTAGCGAATCCTATGAGCCGTGGACAACTCGCAGCTATTCGTCAAGGGCCGACTCGCGCGCCGGTGACCAATTCAGGTGCTGGCCGCCGTCGAGGGCGAGCATCTGGCCGGTGACGCTGGGCAGGCGCAGCAGGGCGATGACCGCCGTCGCGATCTCCTCGGGGGTGGTGCCGTGGCGAAGCGGGGTGGCGGCGGATTGCCGGGCGAACTGCTCCGGCGTTTGCCGGGGGCTTGGCAACGCGGGACCCGGGCCGATCGCGACGACGCGCACGCGCGGCGCCAGCGCCAGTGCGAGCTGCTGCGTCAAGACCCAGAGCCCGGCCTTGGAGAGCGTGTAGGAGACGAAGTGCGGCGTTAGCGACCACACGCGCTGGTCCAGCATGTTGAGCACGACGCCCTCGGCCCCGTCCGGGAGAGCGCGCGCGAAGTGCTGCGCAAGCACGAAGGGTGCGCGCAGGTTGGCCTGCACGTGCGCGTCCCAGCTCGCGCGCGTCGCGGTGTCCCACTCGTCGCGCTCGAACCGGCTCGCGTTGTTGATGAGCACGCCGACGGGACCGAGCGCCGCCTCAGCCTGGGGGAGCAGTGCCGTGGTCGCGGCCTCGTCGTCCAGGTCGGCTTGCAGCACGCAGGCTGCCTGGCCGCGCCCGCGCACCGCCGCCGCGACCTGCTCCGCCTCGGCGCGGCTTGAGCGGGCATGAACCGCGACGTCGAAGCCCTCGTCCGCCAGCGCCAGCGCGATCGCGGCCCCCAGCCGCTGCCCGCCGCCGGTGACGAGCGCCGCGCGCGGGATGGTCTCGGGAATCGCCAGCATAGGACCGGGCTTATCTGCGCCGCCGCCGCGCCGCAAGCGGGAGCGCAGGGCCGGGCGTTGCACGGCGGTGCCCGGGCTCCTAGGGTCGGGCAACACGGTGGAGGCTGCGCGATGGACATGACAGGCGAGCGGCGCATCCCTGCGCCGCGCCAGAAGGTGTGGAACTCGCTGAACGACCCGCAGGTCCTGAAGACGTGCATCCCCGGCTGCGAGAAGCTCGAGCGCACCGCGGAGAACGAATACACGGCCACTGCTGCCGTCAAGATCGGCCCCATCGCCGCGCGCTTCAACGGCAAGGTCAACCTGCTCGACCTCGACGAGCCGAGCAGCTACCGCATCCAGGGCGAGGGCCAGGGGGGCGTGGCCGGGTTCGCAAAAGGCGGGGCGACGGTGCGCCTGGCCGAGGATGGGCCGTATACGCTGCTGAGCTACGCCGTGCAGGCGCAGGTCGGGGGCAAGATCGCCCAACTCGGCGCGCGGCTGATCGACGCGAGCAGCAAGCAGATGGCGGACCAGTTCTTCAACCGCTTCACCAGCGAGGTCGCCCCGCCTGAGCCCGCCGCCGCGGCGGCCGATGCCGCCGCAACCGCGTCCGGCGGGACTCGGCCGCCGCCGGGACCTGCGCAACCTGCTGCGATCAGCGTGCTCGATATGATCCCGGCCGCGCCGTTCGGCGTTCCCCGGGCGGTCTGGGCAAATATCGGGTGCGCGCTGCTCGGCTTCGGCGTCGGCCTGCTCGTCGGGCGCCGCCGGGCGCGCTGAGTCCGGCCGGGCTTCCCCTGGTCCACGCCCGGCGGCGCCGAACCCAGCGCCAGCTGCTCCGTTGTTCCAAGGGCAATGGCCGGGAGACGCAGCATGGCGGGACAGGACCAGTCGTGACATCGCTTCGGCGCCGAGTTCCTGCAGCACCTGCGCGATCGCGTCGCCAGCGATGCGCCCTTGCCGCTGCGCCTCGCGTTCTGGGATGGCGAGTGCTTCGACTTTGCCCCCGCGCCGAAGATCACCATCGCGATCCGCTCGCGCCGGGTGATGCGGTCGCTGCTGACGGGGAACATGGGGCGGCTGGGAGAGGCTTACGTCGAGGGCGATCTCACCGTGGAGGGCCGTCTCAAGGACATCTTGGAGGTCGGAGTCGAGATCGCCGAGCGGATCGGGCGCTCGCCGCTCGTGCAACGGGCGGCCAAGCTCGGCCCTCTGGTGCGCCCGGTGATGCGGCTGGGAGCCGGCAAACATAGCCGCAAGAGCGACGCTGCGGCGATCGGCTATCACTACGACGTGTCGAACGCGTTCTACGCGCTCTGGCTCGACCCCCACATGATCTACTCGTGCGCCTACTTCCGGACCGGCTCCGAGGATATCGCGACGGCGCAGGAGCAGAAGCTCGACCACATCTGCCGCAAGCTGCGCCTCAAGCCCGGCGACCGGGTGCTCGACATCGGCTGCGGCTGGGGCGGGCTGCTGCGGTGGGCGGCGCGGCACTACGGCGTATCCGGCGTCGGCGTGACGCTCAGCCGCGAGCAGCACGAATACGCGCAGGCGCGGTGCGCCGAGGAGGGCC
Source organism: uncultured Alphaproteobacteria bacterium (assembly GCA_963848595.1). GTDB lineage: Bacteria > Pseudomonadota > Alphaproteobacteria > Acetobacterales > Acetobacteraceae > CAWKEH01. The sequence continues at coordinate 241,691 of CAWKEH010000011.1, forward strand.
TCGCGGACCGCGTCGAGTTCTGCTTGCAGGACTACCGCGACGTGCCGGGCGAAGGCAGCTTCGACAAGATCGTCTCAGTCGGCATGTATGAGCACGTGGGCATCGCCAACCTGCCGCTCTACTTCGCTGCGATCGCGCGCCTCCTCGCGCCAGGGGGCGTCGCGCTCAACCACGGCATCTGCGTGACCGACCGGGACGGCCACGCCGAAGGGCCGCCCGGCGGCGAGTTCATAGACCGCTACGTGTTCCCAGGGGGCGAGCTGCCGCACATCTCGAAGGTGCTCTACGAGATCGCCGGCAGCGGGCTGGAGGTCACGGACATGGAGGATCTGCGGCCGCACTACCCGCAGACGCTGCTGCGCTGGGTGCGTCGCCTGGAGGCGAACAGGGAGGAGGCCGTGCGGATCGCGGGCGAGCAGCGATACCGCATCTGGCGCATGTATATGGCCGGGATGGCCTACGCCTTCGATCGAGGGATGCTGACCGTCGCCCAGGTGCTTGCCACCAGGCCGGGCGCCGGCGGGATGGCCGCGCGGCCGTGGACGCGCGACTACCAATATCGCCCGGACGGGAATCCCGCGCTTGCGACCGGGCTCGACTGGGGAGACACCTGACGCGGATGGCCTCTCAGCCGAGCCGTCGGTGCGGTAACGTGAGACCAGTCGATCCGTCCCATGGGAGATATCGCCATGATGAGCCGCCGTACATTCGGTGCAACGCTTGCGGCCGGGGCTACGGGTGCGCTGACGCCGCGCCTCGGGCGTACCCAGAACGGTCCTGGGAACGGTCCTGGGGCGCGAAACATCGTTCTGGTCCACGGGCTGTTTGCGGACGGGTCATGTTGGTCCAGAGGTGATCGCACGCTTGCAGGCAGTGGGATTGAACGTGACGTCCGTGCAGAACCCTCTGACAACACTGGACGATGCAGTCGCGGAGACCCAACGCGTACTGGCGCGGCAAGACGGGCCGACCGTTCTGGCGGGACATTCATTTTCCGGTATGATCGTGACAGAGGCCGGCATCAACTCGAAGGTCTCGGCTCTCGTCTATGTCGCGGCCCGGGCCCCAGATGCGGGAGAGGATTACACGGCCCTGGCCAAGATGTTCCCGACGCCACCCGCCTCGGCGGGCATTGTCTTCGACGGCGACGAGGGAAGACTCACCGAGGCCGCCTTCCTGCGTGATTTCGCTGGCGATCTGCCTGAGGCTCGGGCGAGGACGCTCTATGCGGTCCAGCAGCCGTTTCACAAGGCTCTTCTCACTGGCAGGATCAAACACGCCGCCTGGCGGTCGAAGCCGAGCTTCTATGCGGTTTCGACGGAAGATCGGACGATCAATCCCAATCTCGAACGCTTCATGGCCAAACGCATGAGAGCGACGACCATCGAAGTGAAGGCAAGCCACTTGTCGCTGATCTCGCATCCGCAGGAGATCACCGATCTGATCCTGAAAGCTGCTGGACGCACTTGAGCGCACCCTATGGAGCGAGGCCGCTGAAGGTGAGCCATGCCGTCCGGCTCGGCTTGCATCAGTGAGGTTCCGCCTAGGCAGGCGACCTCGCGGAGTAGATCTGTTTAAGTGTAGCTCCGAAACGGACACCGGAGCAGCACCGGAGGGGCCGCGCGTTTCCCGTCGGACCGGAATCGCGCTAAGTCGCGCCCCATGTCCTCGGCTTCCTCCGCCCTGGCGCCCGCCGCTCGGGCGTGGCCCGTCCGCGCCTACCTCCTGCTGCTGCTTGCCGCCACTATCCTGCCGAGTCTCGTGTTCGGAGGCGTACTCCTCGCCCAGATCGCGCGGAGCGAGCGGGCGCGGATCACGGCCGCGACCCTCGCCGCCGCCGAGCGCACAGCGGACGCGCTCGACCGCGAACTGGCCGGGATGACCGCCGCGCTGCAGGCGCTGGCGGCAAGCCCCTCGCTCGCGACCGGGGATCTCACCGCCTTCGACGCTCAGGCGCGCAGCGCCGCGGCTGCGCTGGGCGAGCAGGTCGTGCTATTCCTGCCGTCTGGGCAGGAGGCGATCAACACGCGCCTGCCTCCCGGCGAGCCGCCGCCGCGGGCTGGCGACTTCGACCCCGCCCGGCAGGCGTTCCGGACGGGCCGCACCGTCGTCTCCGACCTGTTCGTCGGCGCCACGACGCGGGCACCGATCGTCACCGTCAACGTGCCCGTGCTGCGGGACGGGCCGGGCGGCAGGGTTGCACGCTACGTCCTCGCACTGGCGCTCCAGCCCGAGCGCCTGGCCGCCCTGCTGCGCGAGCAGGCGTCGCCCAAGGGTTGGGTGATCTCCGTCGTGGACTCGCGAGATATCGTCGTCGCCCGCAGCAGCGAGCAGGAGCGCTATGTCGGCCACCTCGCCACGGCCGATCTGCGGGCGCACGCGACCGACGCTGACGGGACCTGGACCGGCACCACGCTGAACGGTGCGGCCGTGCTCGCCGCCTATGACCGGCTGCGCCTCGCCAACTGGCGCGTCGCCGTCGGCGTCCCTCTCAGTCGGGTCGAAGGGCCGCTGCGCGCGATACTGCTGGCGCTCGGAGCGGGCGGCGCCGCGGTGATCCTCGTCTCGGGCGTGCTCGCCTGGGCCATCACCCGGCGCATCGGGGTGCCTTTGCGCCAAGTCGCCCTGCAGGCAGCCCGGCTCGGCCGCGGCGAGGCCCTGCCCGACCTCGGCCCGCTCGGTCTGCGCGAGGCCGACCGCATCGCCGCCGTCCTGGCCCGATCCGGGCGCACGCTGCAGGACCGCGGGGCGGCGCTCGCGGCCGAGCGGGCACGGCTCGCCGCCATCGTCGAGGCGGTTCCGGTCGGCCTCGTGTTCGCGGAGGCGCCGAGCGGCCGCATCGTCTTCGGCAACCCGCAGGTCGAGCGCATCCTCGGCCATCCCGTGCTGATGAGCGCGAACCCCGACGAGTATGTCGAGTGGGTCAGCTACCACCCGGATGGGCGGCAAGTGGAGGGCCGCGAATACCCGCTCGCCCGCGCGCTCGCGGGCAAGGTGCGGCCCGCCCTCAAGGCGCGCTACCGCCGCGGCGACGGCACGCTGGTCTGGATGCAGTTCGTGGGGGCACCGATCCGCGACGAGGCCGGGCAGGTGACCGGCGCTGTCGTGGCAACGTTGGACGTGGACGAAGCCGAGCGCGCGGTCCAGGAGCGGGCACGCTTCGCCGAGCGGCTGGAGCAGGAGGTGCAGGAGCGCACGGGCCAGCTGGAGGTGGCGCTAGCCCGGCTCCGCGTCGAGGCCGAGCACCGCGCCCAAGCCGAGGAGAAACTCCGCCAGTCGCAGAAGATGGAGGCGGTGGGCCAGCTCACGGGCGGCATCGCCCACGACTTCAACAACCTGCTCACCATCGTCATCGGCAGCCTGGACCTGCTCCGCCGCCGCCTCGGCGACGCGCGCCAGCTTCGCCACGTGGACAACGCGCTCGAAGGCGCCTCCCGCGCCGCGACGCTGACCCAGCGTCTCCTCGCCTTCTCCCGCCAGCAGCCGCTGGCGCCCAAGGCGCTCGACGTGAACAAGCTCGTCCAAGGCATGGGCGAGCTGCTGCATCGCACGCTCGGCGAGCAGGTCGAGGTCGAGACGGTGCTCGCTGGCGGCTTGTGGCAGGCGAACGTGGACCCCAACCAAATGGAGAACGCGCTGCTCAACCTCGCCGTCAATGCGCGCGACGCCATGGAGGACGTGCCGGGCGTGCGCCGTCTCACGGTCGAGACGGCCAATGCCTACCTCGACGACGCCTACGCCGCCCTGCATCCTGAGGTCGTGCCCGGCCAATACGTGATGGTCGCCGTGAGCGATACCGGCCCCGGCATGGCGCCCGGCGTGACGGAGCGCGTCTTCGAGCCGTTCTTCACCACGAAGCCGGTCGGCAAGGGGACCGGGCTCGGCCTCTCCCAGGTCCACGGCTTCGTCAAGCAGAGCGGGGGCCACATCGCCATCTACAGCGAGACCCGGCCCGGCGCCGGCGCGGGCCAAGGCACGACGGTCAAGCTCTACCTGCCTCGCTATCGCGCCGATGCCGGGCGGCTCCCACCGCCCGTGCCGCAACCGCCGGCGGAGGGTCAGCCCGGCGGTCTCGTGCTGTTCGTCGAGGACCAGGACGGTGTGCGCCTATTCGGCATCGAGGCGCTCCGCGATCTCGGCTACACCGTGCTGGACGCCGCCGACGCCCCGACGGCCCTGCGGCTGCTTGATTCCAATCCGGGCATCGTCCTGCTGCTCACCGACATAGTGCTGCCCGGCATGGACGGCCGCCACCTCGCCGAGGAAGCGCGCCGCCGGCTTCCCGGCCTGCGCGTGCTGTTCACCACGGGCTACACGCGCAACGCCATCGTCCACAACGGCCGGCTCGACCCGGACGTGGACCTCGTGACCAAGCCGTTCACGATTGCAACCCTCGCGGCCAAGCTGCGCGAGGTCTTCGCACGCCCGGCGCCAGAAGCAGGGGCAATCAAGCCTTAGCTCGATGGCGAGGCAGACAAATCGACGCCTCCCCGGACGTCACCGGAGAGCCGGATGCGTCCGTCAGCGCCCGTAGCTCAGTGTATGACGCTGCCCTGTAACCAAGGACCACGGCCGTAATTGGCTGGCGGCGGGCAGCGGCAGGGCTCGCCGCGCGGGCGCGGGCGGTCGAGGGGGCAGATCAGGCGCCGCGGCCCCACGGCGGTCGGCAGGAAGGCGTCGCAGCGGCCTCCGAGCCTGTGTCGATAGAACCCCTCGCCGTAGCCTGGAGGCGGCGGCGCGTAGTTGGGTGGCTGCGCGTAGTTGGGTGGCGGCGCATAGCTGGGCGGCGGCGGGACTGGCACGCCGTAGCCCGCCACCGGCGGCGGCGGCGCTGCGCTAAACTGCGCGGCGGCCTGCTCAGCATACCCCAGGAGCGCGAGCGCGCCCCAGGCCGCGAACCAGGCGGAAAATCTCATTTCTCGTCCTCCTCAATTCCGTAAGGCAAACACGCCAGCTCGAGTTGCGCCATCGCCCGTGCCCGGTGAACTCATAGCCTCCTTGCGGGTGGGGTCCATCTCTCCGTAGGTCTCTGCCTCCCCGAGCGGAACGAAGAGCGGATCGTAGCCGAAACCATGGCTTCCCCGTGGCGGCCATGTAACCGAACCTTCCACCCGCCCCACGAACGTCGCTTGCTCCCCGTCCGGCCATGCCAGGCACAGCGCACAGGTGAACCAAGCCCGCCGATCCTCGCATCCCGCCATCTCGTCCCAGACGCGCCGCATCGCAGCGGCGAAATCCTTGTCCGGCCCTGCCCATCGCGCCGAGACTACGCCCGGCGCACCGCCGAGCGCCGCCGCCGAGAAGCCGCTGTCATCCGCGAGCGCCGGCAGGTTCGCGGCACGCGCGGCGACACGAGCCTTGAGCCTCGCGTTGTCGGCGAAGGTCGTCGCGGTCTCCTCCGGCTCGGGCAGGCCGAGCGCGCCTGCCGATACGGTCTCGACCTCGCAGGGGAGGAGAAGGGCCGCGATCTCGCGCAGCTTGCCCGCGTTGTGGGTCGCGACGACGAGGCGCTCGCCGCGCCTGAGCCGCCTGGCTGGCTGCCCGGCGATCATCCGACCGCAGCCCGCTGGGCAGCGAAGAGCTGATCCACGCCTGTCCGCGCCAGCACCATGAGCTGGGTGAACTGCGCCTCGCTGAACGGCGTCTTCTCGGCCGTGGCCTGAACCTCCACCAGCCCGCCGGCACCTCCCTCGGCACGGTTCTCGGCACGGTCCTCTGGCGCGCTCATCACGAAGTTGGCGTCGGCCTCCGCGCCGCTGTCCTCGGCGTAGTCGAGGTCGAGCACCGCCTCGCCGCCGACGAGGCCGCAGCTCACCGCCGCGACCTGGCCCGTCAGCGGCGAGCGGGCGAGCGCGCGCCCGTCCACGAGCTTGCGGCAGGCCAGCGCAAGCGCCACCCAAGCGCCGGTGATGGCGGCGCAGCGCGTTCCGCCGTCGGCGTTCAGCACGTCGCAGTCGAGCGTGACCTGCATCTCGCCGAGCGCGACGCGATCCACGACGGCGCGGAGGCTGCGGCCGATCAGCCGCTGGATCTCGTGCGTGCGCCCGCCCTGGCGGCCCCGCGCGGCCTCGCGGTCGCCGCGGGTATGAGTCGCGCGCGGCAACATGCCGTATTCAGCGGTAACCCAGCCGAGGCCTTTGCCGCGCAGGAAGGGCGGCACGCGGCCCTCGACGCTTGCCGCGCAGAGAACCTCGGTGCCGCCGATGCGGATCAGGCAGCTCCCCTCCGCGTGCCGGGCGAAGCCGGGCACGATCTCGACGGGGCGGAGCTGGTCCGGGGCACGGCCGGATGGTCGCATGAGCATCACCACTGGGGCATCACCTCTGAACGGAGCCGCCCCTATAGCGGAACTTGCCCGCTCGGGGCAGGTTGGGCACGCGATTGGAGAACGAGCATGGCGATCCGCTTGGGCATCATCGGCGCGGGCATCATGGGCGAGCGTATGCTGCGCGCCGCCGAGGGCCAAACGGCGGCCGGGGGCGTGCAGGTCGCGGCGGTGTGGGACCGCGATGCGGCGGTGCTGGACCGGCTCGGCGCGCCGAGTGCCGCCAGCGCCGAGGCCGTGATCGGCGCGGCGGATTGCGTCTATGTCGCGACCCCACCCGCCTCGCACCTAGGCTACGCGCGCGCGGCATTGGCGGCGGGGAAGGCGGTGTTCCTGGAGAAGCCGCTCGCCGTGGACGTGGCGGACGCGCGGCGCTTCGTCGCGGAAGCCACAGGCGCGCGCACGGCAGTCAACTTCCCTTTCGCCTCCAGCCCAGCAGCGCTTGCCGTGCAGCAGTGGATCAAGAAGGGCGCGGTCGGTGCCCCGCGCGGCTTCCAGATCGAGGCCCGCTTCCGCGAGTGGCCGCGCCCGTGGCAGCGCGCCGCCGCGGGCTGGCTCGCGGACCGCGCCGAAGGCGGCTTCACGCGGGAGGTCCTCTCGCATTGGCTGTTCCTCGCCCGGCGCACGTTCGGGCCACTAAACATAGTCTCGAGCGCGGCCGAATACCCGGCAGACGGGGGCACTGAGACCCGGGTAGGCGCGCGCCTCGACGCGGGCGGCCTGCCCGGCCGCGTTCAGGGCGAGGTCGGCGGCACGGATCGGGACGAAGCGCTCTGCCTCACCGTCAACGGCGTCGGCGCGGTCCGGCTGCGCGACTGGTCGCTGGCCGAGCGCGCGCGCCCTGACGGCACCTGGGTGCTTGATCCGGACGCCATGCCGCAGGATCGCATGCGCCCCCTGGTGCTCGCCCGCCAGCTCGCCGCCGTCGCTGCCATGACGCGCGGCGAGCCGCACTCTCTCGCGACGCCGTCAGAGGCGTTCGACGTGCAGGAGGCCGTGGAGGCGATCCTAACAGGGGTGCCGATGATAGGCGTGACGCGGCGGGCGTGACACGATTCATCGGCCGTCCTCCTCGTGGAGCGCGGGCACCGCGCCGAGTGCCGAGGCGGCGTAGTCGAGGAAAGCCCGGACGCGGGGAGCCCTGTAGCGGGTATTCGGCATGACGAGCTGGACCGGCAGCGGCGGCGGCTTATGCGCGGCCAAGAGGCGCACCAGCGATCCTGACGCCACGTCCTCGGCGACTTGGTAGGACAGCGCCGACGCGATGCCGCCGCCCACCCGAGCCACCGTCAGCGCCACCTCGATGTCGTTCGCGATCAGGCGCGGGGCGAGACGCGCCACCCGCTCACGCCGGCCGCCTCCTCCCCGGAACCGCCACTCCGGCGGCGCGGGTCGGCTCGCGACGAGGATGGTGTCGTGGGCCGCAAGGTCCTCGACACGCCGCGGGGTGCCGCGAGCGGCGAGATAGGCGGGACTGGCCACCAGGACGCGGCGGACGGCGCCGACCTGCCGGACCATCAAGGCTGAGTTTGCCAGGCGGCCGATGCGGATGGCGACGTCCAGCGACTCCTCGACCAGGTCGAGATTGCGGTCGGACAGGACCAACTCGACCCGCACGGCTGGGAACAGGCCGAGGAATCCGCCCACGATGGGTGCTACGTGCTTGCGCCCGAACACCACGGGCGCGGTGACGCGAAGCAGGCCGCTCGGCGCGGCGGCGGCGCCGGCGGCCTCGGCCACCAGGGCATCGTAACCGGCCAGCAGCCCACGCGCCTGCTCGGCGAGGCGCCGCCCGGCGTCCGTGGGCTTCAAGCGCCGGGTGGTCCGCTCCAGAAGACGAAGGCCGAGCCGCTGCTCCAGACCCGCCAGGCTCCGCGTGACCGCCGGGGGCGAACGCCGTAACCGGCGCCCGGCCGCCGTCAGGCTGCCCGTGTCCAGGATGGCGAGGAAGGTCGCGAGCTCGTCCAGTCGGTCCACGGCATTCTTCCAGGGAGCGGAAATCTGACTTCCGTGCGAAGGGCATACTCCCTTCGCCGCGCAATGATTAGGTCTGCCGGCAAACGACAGGAGCTTCCATGGCCAACGTCACCATTGCGCCGCCTGGCACGCCCTTCCACGGCGGCGAGCGCGAGGCCCAGCGTCTCGCCGGCGTGCACGCGCAAGGGGCAGGCATACGCGAGCGCATGTCCGACCAGCACCGCGCGTTCTTCGCCGGGCTGTCTTACCTGCTCGTGGCCGTAGCCGACGCGCGGGGCTGGCCGGTGGCGACGATGCTGGCGGGCTCGCCGGGCTTCGTGTCCAGCCCGGACCCGGCGAGCCTGCACATCGCCCTGCGGCCCGACCCCGCTGATCCCACGGCGGCGCACCTGAGCGCCGGCGCGGCTATCGGCCTGCTCGGGATCGACCTCGCCACGAGGCGGCGCAACCGGGCCAACGGCACAGTCCGCGCCGTCTGGGCCGATGGGTTCGACGTGGCCGTGGCGCAGAGCTTCGGCAACTGCCCGCAATACATCCAGGCCAGGCCCCTCAGCGACGCCCGGCGAGACACACCCGGCGTCGCTTCTCCACCCGAGGTGCTGGACAGGCTCGATCCGGAAGCGCGCCTGCTGATCGGAGGCGCCGACACGTTCTTCGTGGCCTCCACGTCAGGGGCACGGGACTCCGAGGGACCACCCCTCGATATCTCGCATCGCGGCGGCCGGCCGGGCTTCGTGCGCATCAGCGGCGACGCTTTGCTCATCCCCGATTTCCGCGGCAACAACTACTTCAATACGTTCGGCAACTTCGTGCGCGACCCGCGCGCCGGGCTGCTGTTCGTCGATTTCGCCAGCGGCGATCTGTTGCACCTCGAGGGGAGAGCGAATGTTCTCTGGAACGGCTACACCGCCGCCGAGCGCTTCGGCGGCGCGGAGCGGCTGTGGCGCGTGGACATTGTGCACATACGCCGCCGGCGTCGCGCCGTGTCGCTCCGATGGGACGAGCCGGCGTTCTCGCCCGCCCTTGAACGGACTGGGCATTGGAGCTGAGGCTTGGCTAAACGTCTCCCCAGGACAGGAGAACGACCATGACCGATGCAGAAGCTCAGGAGATCATCGAGCACGTCAGTGCCGTGGCCTTCGCGCCGACGCTGGAGCGCTTGCTAGCGGCGATCGAGCGCGCGGGGATGACCTTGTTCACGCAGATCGACCACGCGGCGGGCGCCCGCGACGTGGGAATGACGATGCCCCCGACCGTGGTGCTGATCTACGGCCATCCCAAGGGCGGCACCCCGCTCATGCTGGCGGCGCCGCTCACGGCGCTCGACCTGCCGCTGCGGGTTCTGGTGCGCGAGGATGCAGACGGCCGCGCCCTGGTCGCGTTCCACCCGGCCGCGCCGATGCTGCGGCGGGCCGGCGTGCCCGAGGCGCTGGCGACGCGGCTGGACCCGGCGCAACGCCTCCTGATCGAGGCGATCCGGTCATGAGTGCCGGGGGGCGCGACGCGTTGCGGCCCCTGAGTGATTACCCGGACGCGGGCTGGTTGGGGCGGGAGGATTCGAACCTCCGAATGGCGGAACCAAAATCCGCTGCCTTACCGCTTGGCCACGCCCCATCCGCCACGAGCATTAAGCCGGCGCAGGCTGCCGCGTAAAGCCCTTGTTCACCGCGCCGCCGTGCGCCCACCACCCCGGCGGCGCGTCCCTTGCGTGCGCTTCGGCGGCCGCTTCGTCCGCGAACAGGGCGAAGCAGGTCGCGCCGGAGCCGCTCATGCGGGCCAGCAGGCAGCCTCGCCGGGCGCGCAGCCAGGCGAGCACGTCGGCGATGGCCGGGCAGAGCGAGATGGCCGCGGGCTCCAGGTCATTGCCGAGCGGGTGCAGATCCACCGCCATAGCCTCGGCGCTGGTCCAGGCCGGCGGCAGCGCGGCTGGCTCCGAGAAACCGCCCGTGCGGGCGCGGAACACCGCTGGTGTGCTGACCGCCACGCCGGGGTTGACGAGCAGCAGCCCGAACGCGGGCAGGTCCGGCGCCGTGCCGAGGCGCTCGCCGATGCCTTCCATGCGCGCCGGGCGAGAAGCGAGGCAGACTGGCACGTCCGCCCCGAGCCGCGCCGCGAGGTTCGCGGGCACGGACACGCCCCAGAGACGCGCGAGCAGGCGCAGCGCCGCCGCCGCGTCCGCCGAGCCGCCGCCGATGCCGCTCGCGACGGGCAGGCGCTTGTCCAGCACGAGCCGCGCCTGGGGCGCAACGCAGGCTGCCTCTGCGAGCAAGTGCAAGGCGCGCAGGATCAGGTTGTCCGTCTCGCCCGCCAGCGCCGGCGCGAAAGGTCCCTGCACGTCCAGCGTCAACGTCTCGTCCGCGTCCGCGGAGAGCACGTCCGCGGCCGGTCCGAACACCGCGAGGCTGTCAAGCAGGTGATACCCGTCCGCCCGGCGGCCTGTTACGCGCAGGTAGAGGTTGACCTTGGCCGGCGCTAGCTCCGAGAGCGTCACGGGTCGCGCTTGGAACGGATCAGGCGGGACAGATCAGGGATGGCCGTGCGCGGCTCCGATAGGTGCGGCACCCAGCGTTCCCGGCGCGAGATCGTTGAGCTTGGCCTCGATCCGCGCCTTGTCCGCCTGCTTGGGCTTCAGCGTGAGCGCCCGGCGCCACTGGAACGCCGCCTCGCGCTTGCGCCCCGCCGCCATGTAAGCGTCGCCGAGGTGGCCGTTGATGACCGGGTCCTCCGGCTCCAGCTCGACCGCGCGCTCCAGCTGGCTGACGGCGCCGGCAACGTTTCCCTGGCGCAGCATGACCCAGCCGAGGCTGTCCACGATCGAGCCGTCGTTGGGGTTGATCGCGACCGCCCGCTCCAGCATCTCGCGCGCGCGGTCGAGATGCTCGTGATGCTCCGCCCAGGAGTAGGCCAGGTAGTTGAGCACGATCGGCTGGTCCGGGGCGAGCTGGACGGCGCGCTCGAGGTCGGCCTGCGCGCCGGGCCAGTCGCCGGCTTCCTGGAGGCAGATGCCGCGCTCGAAATACAGCGTCCAGGGCACTGCGCCGAGCGCCGCCGCCCGCGCGATGGCCTGGCTGTAGGCGTTCGCCGCATCGGCGTAACGGCCTTCCATGCGCAGCGCCTCGGCCGCCGCCGCCAGCGGCTCCGGCCGGGTCGGGTCTTCGCGCGCGAGCGTGCCGGCGAGCGCTGCCGCCTCGGCATGATCGTTCATCGCGTCGAGCAGCACGGCTTCGCGCAGCGTCACGACGAGATGGAGCGGGTCTGTCGCGGGGACGGCGCGCAGCGTCGCGAGGGCAGCGGCGGGACGCTTCTCGGCGTCCTGGATCTCGGAGAGCAGGAGGCGCGCGGCGGTGAAGTCCGGCCGATCCAGCAGGGCGAGGCGGAGCAGCGCCTCGGCCAGCTCGCCCGCCCCGTTCTCGCGCAGCGCCGCGGCGAAGGCCAGGTAGGCCTCAGCAATCCCGTCCACGGGCCGCGGCACGGCGGGCTGGGCCACGGCGGCGTCAAGCGCCGGCTGCGCGATCGCGAGGTCCGTGTTCGACGCCGCGAGCGCCGCGACGGTCTGCTTGGCCCGGTCGAGCAGACCGCGGCGCGCCTCCGCGCTGGCCAGGATGGTCCCGAGGCGCAGGTTCAGCGTCCCGTAAGCCTGCCTCGCCGCTTGATAGAGCTCCGCCGCGTCCCCTGCACGCCCGGCCTGATCAGCAATCAAAGCCATGTTCAGCAGATAAATGCTGCGCAAATCCTGGGCCGCCGCGAACGGCCGCAGCGCGTCGAGCGCGGCGTCGGTCCGCCCCGCCCCTTGCAGCGCCCAGGCGATGAGCAAGGGGCGCAGCGCCCGTGTCAGCCCGCGATCAGGCAGGGCCGCGTAGCGTCGCTCGGCCGCGTCCCACCGCCCAGCGCGCGCCAGCTCGTCGGCAAGGTAGAGCTGGGCGAGCGGATTTTCGGCGACGCGCCCCGCGAGCCCGTTCAGGTCCGTGTCCCCGGCGAGCAGGCTCGTGACGAACGCCTGCGACGCAAGGGCGTGGTCTGCAGGGTCACGGGTCGCGGCGGCACGAAGCCGGTCGGAGGCGGTCGCCATATCCCCGCGCGAGACGGCGTAGCGGCCGACGAGGTAGTCGGCATAATCCTTGCCTGCAGCGGCCTCGGCAGCGGATTCCGATCCGGCGGCGCCGGGCGCATTACCCCCGGTCGCGGTCGTGGCCGCACAGGCGGAGAGGAAGGAGAGCGCGAGGAGCGCCATACGGCCGTGCTGCATGGGCGAACACTACCAGGGCTGCGGTTGAAGAGCTACATCCCGCCAGGATAGTTCGGGCCGCCGCCGCCCTCGGGCGGTACCCAAACGATGTTCTGGGTCGGGTCCTTGATGTCGCACGTCTTGCAGTGAACGCAGTTCTGCGCGTTAATTTGCAGGCGGTGATGGCCGCCTTCCGTCTCGATGGCCTCGTAGACGCCGGCCGGGCAGTAGCGGCTCTCGGGCGAGGCGTAGCGGTCCCAGTTGACCGGCTCCCAGCGCGCGGGATCGCGCAGCTTCAGGTGCGGCACCTGGTTCTCCTCGTGGTTCGTGTTGCTGATGAACACCGATGAGAGCCGGTCGAAGGTGAGCTTGCCATCGGGCTTCGGGTAGTCGATGCGCGGCATCTTGTCCGCCGGCCGCAGCGTGTCGTAATCCGGATGCCTGTGGCGCAGGGTCCAGGGCGCACGGCCGCGCAGCACGTAGGTGTCGAGCGCGGAGTAGGCGATGGCGCCGTACAGGCCGAAGTAACTGAACGCCGGGCGGATGTTGCGGGCGTCGTATAACTCCTTGTAGAGCCAGCTCGCCTCGAAGCGCGCCTCGTAGGTGGCAGGCTCGGCGGGCCTGCCGCTCGCGAGCGCTTCGGCGACCGCCTCGGCCGCGAGCATCCCGCTCTTCATGGCGCAGTGCGTGCCCTTGATCTTGGGCGTGTTGAGGAAGCCCGCCGCATCGCCGATGAGCGCGCCGCCGGGGAAGGTCAGCTTCGGGATGGACTGCAAGCCGCCCTCAGACAACGCCCGCGCGCCGTAGCTGATCCGGCGCCCGCCGTCGAAGTGGCGGCGCATCTCGGGATGCGTCTTGAAGCGCTGCATCTCGTCGAACGGGGACAGCCAGGGATTCGCGTAGTCGAGCCCTATCACGAAGCCGTAGGAGACCAGGTTCTCGCCGAAATGGTAGAGCCACGAGCCGCCGTAGGTGCCGGCGGACAGCGGCCAGCCGATGGAGTGCTCCACGAGGCCGGGCCGGTGCTGGGCGGCGGGCACTTCCCACAGCTCCTTGACGCCGATTGCGTAGGTCTGCGGATGCTTGCCGTCGCGGAGCTTGTAGCGCTCGATGAGCTGCTTCGTCAGGTTGCCGCGGCAACCCTCGGCGAAGAGCGTGTAGGCGGCCCGCAGCTCCATGCCGGGCTGGTAGTTGGGGCCGTGCTCGCCTTCCTTCGTGATGCCCATGTCGCCGGTGGCGATGCCGACGATGCGCCCATCCTCCTCCAGCAGCTCGGCCGCGGCGAAGCCTGGATAGATCTCGACGCCGGCCTCCTCGGCCTGCTGCCCGAGCCAGCGCACCACGTCGCCGAGGGACACGATGTAGTTGCCCCAGTTGTGCATCTGCGGCGGCGTCGGCAGGCGCAGGGCGCGCTTCTCGGTCAGGAACAGGAAGCGGTCCTCGCTTACCGGTGTGTTGAGCGGCGCTCCCTTCACCTTCCAGTCATGGATCAGCTCGGTGAGGCCCCGCGTCTCGATCACAGCGCCGGAGAGGATGTGTGCGCCCACCTCGCTGCCCTTCTCGACGACGCATACGCTCGCCTCGGGCGCCAGCTGCTTGAGCCGAATGGCGGCGGAAAGACCGGCCGGCCCGGCGCCTACCACGACCACGTCAAACTCCATGCTCTCGCGCTCGGCCATAAATCCTCCTCCTGCGCCATACGTAGTATGCGCCCGGCCCGTTGCACCACGGCCAGGCGAAGCCTTATCTCGCGGCCATGACCGCCGGCGCCGATGCGATAGCCCTCTTGCGCCTGCAGGCGGAGTGGGGCGCGGACGAGGCACTGGGTGAGCTGCCGTGGGACCGGCTGCGGCCGGCCGCTCGCGAGCGGACCGTGCTGCCTCCTAGCGCGCCCGTTCCCACCATCCCGGCGTCGGCCGCCCCGGCGCGCGCCCAGCTTCTCGCGGAAGGCGCTGTGACGCTCGACGCGCTGCGTGCCGCGCTGGAGGGCTTCGATGGTTCCTCACTCCGCGCCACGGCCAGCGCGCTCGTGTTCGGTGATGGCGCCTGTATGGCGGGGGTCGCCGTCGTCGGCGAGGCGCCCGACGCTGAGAGCGACCGCTCGGGCCGGGCGTTCGCCGGGCCGGGCGGCCGGATGCTCGACGCGATGCTCGGCACCATCGGGCTTCAGCGCGAGGACGTGCGGCTCCTTACCCTCGTTCCCTGGCGTCCACCCGGCGGACGCGCTCCCGCGGACGCTGAGATCGCGGCGTGCCTGCCTTTCGTGCAGCGCCAGCTTGCCCTTCTGCGCCCACGCGCCCTCGTCGTGATGGGCAATCTTGCCTGCAAATGGGTCGGCGGCATTGAGGGGGGCGTGCGTCGCGGGCGGGGGCGTTGGCACGCCGCCGCGATCCCTGGGCTGGACGCGCCGGTGCCCGCGCTCGTCCTCCCGCCGGCAGAGCAGATTCTTGCACAGCCCGCCGCGAAAGAAGCAGCTTGGGGCGAATTGCTGCGTCTGCGCAGGTCGTTGGACGCGTCTCAGATCACGAAACGATGAACCTCGCTCGCGCGTCCGTGCGTTGGGTGTTTAGAATTTCGCAACCAATTCGCGCGCCATGCGAGGGATCGGCGCTGCCTTCTCCCGCCTACCCGCCGCCCGTGCATTCATCGCTGGGGCCGCGATGCTCGCCGGAGCAGTGGCCCCGGCGGCGCATGGGCACGATTCCACCGAGGATGTGGCGCTCTTCGCGCCGCGCCTCTCTGTGCACGGCACGAGGTTGCCGCAGCCGCTTGCGCCGGGCGATGCCGCCCGCCTCCGCCGCGTCTTCTCGCTGCAGATGGAGGGCGACTTTGCCGCGGCTATAGCCGAGACGGCCGAGGTCACCTCCCCGCTGTTGCTCGGCCACGTGCTCGCCGACCGCTATCTCGGGGCTAATGCGCAGCCGACGGCGAAGGAGCTGAGCGCTTGGCTCGCCCGCTACGGCGACCTGCCGGACGCTGCCGCTATTCACGCCGCTCTCCTGACGCGCCTGCCGCCCGGCAGGACGCCGCCGCCTGCGCCCGCCACGCGCACGCCGCAGCCGCTGGAGGCCTCGGCGCCGCCGTTCGCCCGCAACCCGGCGCTTGACCGCACGGTTCATGAGTTCGCGCGCGCTGGCCGCTACGACCAGGCGTTGCGGCTGATCGCGCATACACGGGGGCTCGGCGCGCTCTACGGTGCGGCGCTTCGCGGCGAGGTCGCCCGCGCCGAGTTCCTTGACGGCAAGGACGCGGCGGCGCTTCGCCTCGCTGACGTCGCGAGCCGGGACGCTCGCGGCCGCGTCGCGCTGCCTGCCTCGGTCGGCGGCCTTGCCGCCTGGCGGCTCGGGCGCTGGGAGCGAGCACGAACGCTCTTCGAGGTCGCCGCCCGCGCCGAGGTCGCCACACCTGTCCAGCGCTCGCGCGCCGCGTTCTGGGCGGCGCGGACCCACCTTCGCCTGGGCGACCGCGGCGGCTACGCGCTCTGGATGCAGCGCGCCGCCGAGCAGCCAGAGTTTTTCTACGGCCAACTGGCCCGGCGCGTCCTCGGGGAAGCCCCCGCGCCGACCCCGCTCGCGCGCGAGGTGCTGGGCGAGGCGGACGTGGCTGCGGTCGGGGCATTGCACGGTGGGGAACGCGCCTTTGCCCTGCTGCAGATCGGCCAGGACGAGCGTGCCGCGGCCGAGCTGCGCCATCTCTGGGATTCGGCGCGCGACCGGCCCGGCCTATCCCGCGCGATCGTGCTCGTCGCCCGTGCCGCGGGTCTCAGCCATCTCACGGACGAGCTGGCCCCGCTGCTGCCCGGCGCGGAAGGGTTCGCGGCGCCCGTCGCACTTCCCCGCTTGCAGCCGGCCGGAGGCTTCCGCGTCAGCCCGCCCCTGATCTACGCCTTGGCCCGGCTCGAATCCAACTTCGACGCGCAGGCTGTCTCTCCGGCCGGGGCGCGCGGACTGATGCAGATCATGCCCGAGACGGCGGTCTGGATCACGGGCGGCACCGCGAACCTCGCGTCCCTCGCCCGGCAGCTGCACGACCCCGCCCTGAACCTGGAGCTGGGACAGCAATACCTGACCCATCTCGCCGGGCTCGACTGCGTGCAGGGCAGCCTGATCCGCCTGCTCGCCGCCTACAACATGGGGCCGGCCAACCTCGCGCGCTGGTCCACCGCCGTGGACAACGGCGGCGACCCGCTGCTCTTCATCGAGAGCATCCCCAACGACGAGACGAGCGCCTACGTGCCGCGCGCCCTCGCCTACACCTGGCTCTACGCGGCGCGGATGGGCCTGCCGAGCCCGAGCCTCGACGAGCTTGCCGCCGGGCGCTGGCCGCGCTTCAGTGCGGATGCGCCCGCGCCTTCGCTGACGGCCGCGCGCCTGCACTAAAGTCAGCCGTGGTAAGTTCGAATGGCACGCATTGACGAGAGCCGCCCGTTCCTGTCCGTGAGCATTGCCGTGCTCACCGTCTCGGACACGCGCACGGAAGCGGACGACACCTCGGGGAATGCGCTTGCCGAGCGCATCACGGCCGCCGGGCACCGCGTCGCCGACCGTGCTATTGAGCACGACGAGCCGGACCGGATCGAGGCCCGCCTGCGCGCCTGGATCACCGATCCGGCCGTGGATGTGGTGATCACCACGGGCGGCACGGGCATCACCGGGCGCGACGTGACGCCGGAGGCATTCGACCGCGTCCTGGAGAAGCGGATCGAGGGCTTCGGCGAGCTGTTCCGCATGATCTCGTTCCAGAAGATCGGGACGAGCACGATGCAGTCCCGCGCGCTGGGGGGTGTGGCGGGCGGGACTTACCTGTTCGCGCTGCCGGGCAGCACGGGGGCGGTGAAGGATGCCTGGGACGATATCCTGGTCTGGCAGCTCGACAATCGCCATCGGCCCTGCAACCTGGTCGAGCTCATGCCGCGGCTGCAGGAGCACCTGAGGGAGCACCGCTAGCCCGCTCGGGACCTTGACTGTCAATGCACGGTCGTGACTGGTGTGCGCTGCTTTCCCGTTGCGCGGCCAGTCGGCTGGCGCATCCCGCGCGAGGGTCCGGATGGATTTCATCTGCTATCTGCATCCGGCGTGGGCGCCGCTGATCCGCCCCGCCGAGGCGACCAGGCCCTGGATGGATGCGACGCCGTCGTCCTTCGCTTATCGCTGCCTGCCGCTCAACATCGCGAACGCCCACGGCTGGGAAATCCTCAGCCCGTGCGCCTTCGCGGCCTACTGGACCGGCGGGCGGGACACGCGCGACGTGATCATCCGTCTGCCGCCGGGGACCCCGAAGGAGACCGCGCCCGTGTCGCTGTTCGGCCAGGGAGTGGTCAGCTTCCACATCCCAGGGCTGTTCCGCACGCCGCCGGGCTGGAATCTGTGGGTGGGCGGCTCGCCCAACCGGCCGAAGGAGGGTCTCTACCCGCTCTCGGGCGTGATCGAGACCGACTGGTCGCCCTACACCTTCACGATGAACTGGCGCTTCACGCGCCGGAACCACTGGGTGCGCTTCGCGGCCCAAGAGCCAATGTGCTTCGTTTTCCCCGTGCAGCGGAGCGCGCTGGAGCGGATGGAGCCGAAGTTTGTCCCTCTCGAGAGCGAGCCGGAGCTGATGGAGCAGTTCCAGGCCTGGAGCCGCTCGCGCAACGCATTCCAGGCGGAGATGGCGGACGGGCAGCCGCGCCCGCCCACCGCCATGTGGCAGAAGCGCTACTATCAGGGCATTGACATGGCCGACCGCGCCGGCGTCCCGGACCACCGGGCCAAGCTGCGGCTGAAGCCCTTCGTGCGCGGCACGCCGGCGAAAGACGCTCCGGTCAGCCTGGACGTGGACGCGGGCGACCTGGCCGAAGCCATGGCCGAGATCGCGGACGCCTTGCGCGACGGCGTGGACACGGCCGCTCTCGCCGACCGCCTCGCGGCTCTCGGCATCCCGGATCGGGTCGCGGAGCGGGTAATCAGGCTCGCGGAGCAGAAGCGGGAGGCGCGAGCTTCGGTCGGGGCCTGATCAGGGTTCCACGGTGGGGTGCCTCACCGCCCACAGGTCGTCCGCCGTGTCCACGTCGCGCATCGTGCACAGGAACGCGACCCGGCGCCCGCGGAAGTTGGCGAGCGTGTCAGCGAGCGCGTGCTCGCTCGACCACCGCACGCCGGTGAATGGCCGTGCCGGGCGTCGCGGCCCCATTCCGACAAGCCAGTAGCCGCCGTCGAGCGCCGGGCCGAACACCGCGTCGGCCGCACCGAGTGCCCGGAACGCCGCCGCCACGTCTTCGGCACCAACGCCGGGGATGTCGCTGCCCACAATGACGATCTGTCCGTGCGGCACGCGGGCGCAGGCGCGGTGCATCCGGACGCCGAGGTCGCCCCTCCCCTGCCCCACGGTCGGCACCGGGACGCGCCACCGTGCCCCGTCGGGCGTCAGCGCGAGCAGTGTTGCGAAGCGCCGGTCGCGCGCCAACCCACGCAGCAGCGCCGTCGCCGTGCTCGCATGGAAGCGCAGCGCCGCGCGGTCGCCGATGTCGCGGGCGAGACGGCGCTTGACCGCGCCGAGCCGCGGCGCACGGGCGAAGACGACGCAAACGCAGTTCATGCGGCCGCCCAACGGTGCTGCTCCGCGTCTTCGGCCTTCATCGTCATGGCCGAATTTGGCGCGGCCATCCAGGATTTTCCCGTGCGTCCGATGCAGAGTACCAAGCGCTGACAGATGCCTGTAAACCCAACACGGGTCACACCACCTCCCTTCGCGACCACTTTGGAGGTCCAGGCATGCCCGGCATGATCGACTTCTACTACGAATTCGCCTCGCCCTACAGCTACATTGCAGCGCAACGGCTTCCAACCCTTGCGGCAAAGGTTGGGAGGACCGTGCGTTGGCGACCTATTGAACTTGGAAAAGTCTGGGCGGGCCAGGGTATCCTCGACGCTTATCGTGCGATCCAGAAGGTCAAGCGGGGCCACATCCTGACCGACGCGCGGCGCGTGGCGGCTGACCTAGACGTCGCGTTCACGATGCCCACGGTCTTTCCCCCGGACGCGACGTTGGCGCGGCTCGCGGTCCATGGCCTCAATGCGAGGGAACCGGGCCTCGGTGGCATGCTGACGCTTAACCTCTGGCGGCGGCTCTGGGGCGAAGGAAGCGGCATCTCTGCGCGGGATGATCTCGTCGCGGCCACGCCCGATGGACTCGATCCGGACAGGCTGTTGGCAGCGGCTGAAGACCCCGGATCACGCGACATGCTCGATGCCGCGAACGCCGACGCGATCGCATTGTCGTGTTTCGGGGTGCCGTGGCTCGTGGCAGATGGAGAGACCTACTTCGGTCAGGATCGGCTCGAGATGATGGAGCGCCGTCTGGCTCCTGGCCGACATCAGGGCAATGGGTCAGCTTCCAGGCAGGCCGCGTCACCCGTATAGCCTCGCGAGCGCCCGGGGCGGTACGCCCGCGAGCCAGAGCGCGAGGCAGCCCAGGTTGCGCAAGCTGCGCCGCCGCCAACCGTCCCGCTCCCAGCGCGCGGCGCTCGTCACCGCGTCTACGGGTAGGGAAGCGAGCCGTGCCCGCCCGATCCGCCGCACTAGGTCTAGATCCTCCATGAGCGGCAGAGGCCGGATCCCGCCAACCGAATCGAGCAGCGCGCGCGATATCAGCAAGCCCTGGTCGCCGTAAGGCAGCGCCAGAGCCCGGCATCGCCATGCTACCCAGCGCTCCAGCCGGCGGGCACGCAAATCGGCGCTGTCGAGCGCGAATCGGAAATAAGCGGCGCACGCAGGCTTGTTCGCCATATGTACACGCGCCGCCGCGTCCCAGCCCGGCGCCAGCACCGTGTCCGCGTGCAATAGCAGCAGCCATTCGCTCTTCGCCGCCGTGACTCCGGCCGCGAGCTGGCCGCCCCGACCCCGCGGCGCCGCGAGCACTTGCGCCTCGCGTGCCCGAGCAACGGAGGCGGTCGAGTCGCGGCTGCCCCCGTCCACCACGACCACCTCATACCCGTCCACCGCCGCGAGCGTGCGCCCCAGATGCGCCGCCGCGTCCAGCGCGGGGATGACAACGTTAAGCGGCGTTCGGTTTTCGTTCTTGACGTCATTAACCAGATTCGCCATGGTCGCACCGGAACGAGAAGGGAACACGACCATGCCGGACGGGATGAGCGTTGGCAACTTCATCGGCTGGCGCGGCCGTTTGCAGGGTCGGGGTGCCACCCTCAATCCTGCGCCGCGCTTCGAGTCGCGGAAGGCCGAGCCGTTCGACGACGGCTGGGCGGCGCTCGGCTCCCTGTTCACCGACCTGCCGCCGCTGCGGACCACGCTCACCCCCGACCGCAGCCGCATCGCGCTCACTTACAACACCAGCCCGGACCTGCCGTTCGACCGCTCCGTGAACCCCTACAAGGGCTGCGAGCACGGCTGTGTCTATTGCTACGCGCGCCCGACCCACGCCTATCTTGGCCTCTCGCCAGGTCTCGATTTCGAGGCGCAGATCCACTTCAAGCCGGATGTCGCCCAGCAGCTCGAGCGCGAGCTGAGCCGCCCCGGCTACGTGCCCCGCCCGATCCAGCTCGGCGCCAACACCGACCCCTACCAGCCCGTCGAGCGCACGCTACGCCTCACCCGGCAGGTGCTGGAGGTGCTAGACCGGTTCGGGCATCCGGCGAGCATCGTGACCAAGGGCGCGGGCGTGCTGCGCGATCTCGACATCCTGCGGCGCATGGCGGACCGCGGCCTCATGCGCGTCTGGCTCTCCGTGACCACGCTTGACGGCGCCCTCGCCCGGCGGATGGAGCCGCGCGCCGCGGCACCCGCGCGCCGGCTGGAGGCGATCCGTGCTCTCGCCCAGTCCGGCATCCCGGCGGGCGTGCTAGCTGCCCCCATGATTCCGGGGCTGAACGACGCCGAGCTGGAGCGCATCCTGCAGGCGGCCCACACCGCGGGCGCGAGACACGCCGGCTACGTGCTGCTCCGCCTGCCGAACGAGTTGCGCGACCTGATGACGGCCTGGCTGAACGAGCACTTCCCCGACCGGGCGCGCCACGTCCTCGCTCTGGTGCGCGAGACACGGGGCGGCGCGCTGAACGACCCGCGTTTCGGCGCCCGCATGGCGGGCGCTGGCGTCTATGCCGACGCGCTCGCCAAGCGGTTCGCCCTGGCTGCGCGCCGCCTCGGCTTCGAGGAGCGAGCCCCGCTCGGCACCGCGCAATTCGCCCCACCCCGCGCTCCCGGGTTCCATGCGGCCGAGGCCCAGCTTAGCCTCCTCTGAGTGTTGTCTCAGTAGGTCCTCATGCACGCTCATTTCGTCCTGGCGCACCCGGAGCCGCAATCCTTCAACGCCCATCTTGTCCGCTCCGGAGCGGCGGCGCTTGAGGCCGAAGGCTGGACGGTCTCTGTCTCCGATCTATACGCTAGGGGCTTCGATCCCTGCGAGCGCCTCGAGCACTTCAGCGACCGCGCCGCGCCTGACCGCTTCGATCCGCAGGCCGAGCAGCGGCACGCGTCCGGCACTGGCAGCCTGCCGAGGGTGGTTACGGACGAGCTTGCGTTCATGGACCGGGCCGACCTGCTGATCCTGCAATACCCGATGTGGTGGCATCTACCGCCCGCGATGCTGAAGGGCTGGCTCGACCGGGTCCTCGCCTATGGGGAGGTTTACACGAGTTCCAAGCGGTTCGAGGACGGGCGCTTCCTGGGCAGGCGCGCCATGCTCTCGGTCACCGTCGGTACCAGCCGAGAGACATACGCGCATGACGGCCGTAGCGGCGACATCGACCTGATGCTCTGGCCGGTGAACTTCTCGCTGGCCTATGTCGGCTACACAGTGCTGGCCCCCTTCGTCGCGTATGGTGTCGAGGCTGGTCTTCGCTACTCGGACCCGGAAGCGGTGGGGGCGCGGCTGAGAGCGGTCGTGGATGAGTTCCGTGCCGCTTTGCGGCAAGTTGATTTGCGAGCGGCTATCCCGTTCAACTGCAAGGCCGATTGGGGCCCAGAGGGCCGTATCGTGCCAGGAGCACCGGTCTACTCGCCCTTCATCCGCCGAAAGGAGCATCTCGACCTGGAGTGACCCCGTCGGGCTCGGCGGGAGACGCTCACGCGTCAGGGGATGTTCGCTTCCCGCCAGCTGCGGAAAGTCAATCTAGGGCGCTACCCTGCTGTAGCGCAGGTAGCGGTAGAGCCTCTACGCTCCGCCGCGTGACGACTCTGATTGGACGTTTTAGACCGGACTTCGCCCGTGAGGCGGCGCATGGCGGCCGGGTCGCGGGTGTGGACGAGGTAGGCCGCGGCCCTCTCGCCGGCCCCGTGGTCGCGGCGGCCGTGGTGTTCCCCCGTGGCGTGCCTGATTCGCTGGCGCCGCTGCTCGACGACAGCAAGCGGCTCTCAGCGGCGGCGCGCGAGCGCGCGCTGACGGCGATGCGCGCGAGCGGGGCGGCCGAGATCGCCGTCGCCGCGGCGTCCGTCGCCGAGATCGCCCGGCTCAACGTGCTGGGTGCGACGCTGCTCGCCATGCGCCGGGCGGTGGCGCGGCTGCCGGCACCGCCGCATCTCGCGCTGGTGGACGGGACTCAGCTGCCTGCCCTGCCCTGCCCCGTGCACTGCGTGGTCGGCGGCGACGGGTTGAGCCTGTCCATCGCCGCGGCCAGCATCGCGGCGAAGGTCGCGCGGGATCGGCTCATGGCGCGGCTCAATTCGCGCCATCCCGGCTACGGCTGGGCGAGCAACGCGGGCTACGGCACGGCGGCGCACCTGGCGGCGCTACGCCGGCTCGGGCCGACGCGGCATCACCGGGCCGGGTTCGGCCCGGTGCGCGCGGTATCGCACTAGGCGAGCGCCATAGCTGTACAACTCCGCTGAGCGATAGCGCGAGGTCGGGTTAGGCGCGGCGGCGTAGGCCAGCCAAGCCGGCAAGGCCGATAGCGACCAATCCGAGCGACATCGGTTCAGGGACGCTGGCTGGGGCGCTCGCTACGGCTCCGATCGCGAACGGGTTGGCGCTCATGATCGTCAAACTCGTGAAAGCCGGCGCATTGAACGCGCCCGTGCCCTCCGGCTCCGAGACCGACGCGCCGTTCAGCGCGGCCGGGAGCGTGGTCGTGAAGCCGGTGTTCGTCGTGAAGGTCAGAGCGTCGTTCCCGGACGTGCCGAACAGGTCCTCGATCCCGAAGGTGACGGATAGGCCGGTGACCGCCTTCGCCAGGCTGATCGTCAGCGGGTCGCCCGAGAACGACTTGTAGTCGCCGAGGCCGAGGCCGAAGCCCGTGAACAGCCCGCTGTTCGCCACCGTGAAGGTGCCTGCACCGGCCGTCGAGCTGAAGGTGAGCGCGTTGTCGCCCGAGGCGACCGTCAGCGGGGTCGCGGCGCCGTCCAGGCCGACGAAGGTGACATCGAATGCGGCCAAGGCGGGCGCGGCGGAAGCCAGGCTCGCCGCGACGGCAGCGACGAGACCGAGACGGAACGACATAGAGATCCCCCTTCGAAGGTATGTTCACGCCGTTGAAGCATGTTTCACGGGGCGTGAACGGAGACAGAGTCGTGAAATTTGCCCATCACCGCATCGGCCCCGACGCCATCAGGCCGCCCTGCGTCCAGAGCGCGTTCAGGCCGCGTTCGAGATGGTAGGGGCGCTCGACCGTATGGTCGAAGACCTCGCCGTAATTGCCTACGGCCCCGATCACCTGGGCGGCCCAGTCGTGCGCGAGGCCCAGCGCCTGGGCGGTGGCGAAGTCGTGGCCGAGGAGCTGGTCCGCGCGCAGGTCCTCGCGCCGGGCGGCCTCGGCTACGTTGGCCCGGGTGATGCCGAGCGCCTCGGCCTCGATCAGCGCGTCCACCGTGTCGTCCACGGCGAGGCCGAAGGCTTGGTCGCCGTAGCGGGTGGCGGTGGCCACGGGGCTGAGCGCCCAACGGTCGGGCAGGAACACGAAGTCGCTGGCGCGGGCGTGGAAGTTCGCGCGGGACTGGGCAAGCCGCGTCTCCATGCCCGTGCCGGCCGCGCATCGGCGCACCGCGATCGCGGCGTCCATCTCGCCCTGCTCGGAATGAGTCATGAGCGCGAACGGGATGCCGCGTGCGGTAAGCTCGTCGCGGAGCGTCTGCTCGGGCGGCGTCAGGTCCATCGCGCAGACGAGCTGGTCGCGCAGCCCGGCGAGGTCATGGATGCCGCTCTGCTTGGCTACCATAATCCGCTGCGAATCGTAGAAGACGGGCCGGCCGAAGGCCACGCCGAGCCGGATCGCCGCCGAGGTCGTCGGCGAGACGCCGACGGCGAGCTGGATCGCGCCGGCCTTGAGTGCCGCGAGCGCCTCCGGCTCGCCGGGGAAGGGGTGGATCGCCGCCGCCTTCGGGTTGCCAAGGATCGCCGTCGCCACGGCGCGGCAGATCTCACCCCCGAGCGCGGACAGGTCGCCGTGTAGGTCCTGGCCGTTCCAGTCGTCCACGCCCTGCACGACACCGCACTCCAGGCGCCCGGCGGCGCGAACACCATCAAGAGTATGAGGGTCAGATGTCGCGGCACCAGGGGTTTGGACGCGTGGGGTCTGGGCGCGCGGGGCGAGCGGCCAGGCAAGCAGGGCGGCGGCGAGAAGGCGGAGCAGGCGCACGGGCGTCCCTAAGCCGGATCAGGGCGTCCAGGTGCCTGAGGTCGGGGTACCCGGCGACTGGGTCGGCCGGGGGTTGACGTCGGCCGGATAGGGATCGACCGGCCTGCCCGCCTGGTAGTCGGCGAGCGTCGGAAAGTCGGTCGGAAGGACGCCGATCGCCTTGCAGGCGCCGTTCGTGTAGCCGTTCGGCGAGTAGTTGGGTGTCGCGAGATGCGGCAGCGTGCTGATCTCGGACGGCGTGAACGCCGCGAGCGACCCCGACAGCGGGGTATTGTCGCTCAGGCGCGTATAGTCGAACGCCTCCAGCATGTCGCCGACGTCGTTGCTCGGATCATCCGACGGGCCGAGATTGGGCTGGCCGAGTGTCGCAGCGCCCCGCTCCCGGGCATACGCTTCGTCCGGCAGCGACGCGAGCGGGATCAGCCCGTATAGCTCGTTGATGAACTTGATGATCGAGCTGTGCTCGCTGTAGTGGTGCGCGATCGTCCCCGACGCGGCCCAGGGCGAGATGACGATCGTCGGGATACGCGGCCCGGCCGAGAGGATGGATCCGTCGGCGAAGGTGCTGCGGCGCTCCGGCGAGACGTGGTCGTAGAAACCGTCCGTCTCGTCATAGGTAATGATGATGGCGCTCTCGGCCCAGTAGGGGCTGTTAGCGATGTCGCTGATCGCCCGCGCCGCGAACGCTTCCGAGATCTGCTGGTCGGAGTAGGCCGGATGGTCGTCGTTGCCGATGAAGGCGTGCTGGATCGCCGGCGTCGGATTGACGGGCACGAGGCCGTCATTGTTGTCGTAGCCGCCACGCAGATAGAATACGCCGCCGCTGGCGGGCAGCTTACGGTTCTCGACGGCCGAGAAGAAGTCAGCAGCGCCGTGCAGGTTGTTGCTCAGAACCTGCGGATTGTCCCCGAGATAACCGAAATACTGCGGGCCGTTGTGATGCAGAACGTAGCCTGTGTAGAGGCCCGGGTCGTTCGTGGGGTTCGGCGTGCCAGTGCCCTGCGGCTCATACGGGTCCGACACATCGTTGCCGTTGAAGCCCTGCTGATACCAGCCCCAGTTCACTGCCGGGTTGCCCGTGGCTATGGCGAAGATGTCGTGCTGAACGTCGAGCAGGTCCGCGCGCGGGTTCGGATCGGACTTGATGATGCTGGCGATATTGGACCCCATGAACGAGAGCGGCTGGCTCGCGAACGTCAGGTTCAGGGTCGGGTTAGTCGGGTCCTCGTCGAAGTTGTAAGGCGGCTTCACCGGACTCGTATCCAGGTTGGACCCTGGGAACGGGCCGGGATCGCTCACGATGGGCACGAATGCGTTGCTCGTGCTCGGCATGATCTTGGAGCCGTAGCTGGCTCCGAGAGGATTCGGGAAGGCAGGGTTGGCATACGTGACCGACGCTCCCTGGTCATTATGCAGCGCCCACTGCGTCTGGCCCGACTGGCCAGCGATGATAGCGATCGCGTTGGGCGTGGACGGACCTACGATCGTCTGGCGGAAGTTGTCGAACAGCACGAAATTCTTCGCCCACGACCACATGAACGGGATGGTGTCGCAGTCGATGTGCCCGATGTCGGTCTCGGCTTTCTGCTTGGCTGCGAGCGAGATCTTGGTTGGGGCCGCGCCTGCGCTCGTCACCAGGTTGCCTGAACCGTCGGTCGTGAGACTCTCTTGGTCCATCGCATAGCGATCATTCGCCGCGACGCCAGTCGTCGGATCAACGTCGAGGCTGTTGGCCATTCCTTGGTGGCTGTGATCAATCGAGATCTCGTCGGCGGGGTAGATGGGCTGGATGGTGCCGGACGAGGTCGTCACCGCTTGCGGCATCAGAAACGGCGAGATCGTCGTCTTGTTGAGGGATGTATCGAGATATGTCTGCACGAAGCTCGGCGTGTGGTTGGCGGGCACGGCACCCGCTGGCGCACGGAACAGGCCGTTGGCTCCGGGGAACGTGCCGAAGTAGTGGTCGAATAACTCGTTCTCGTGAAAGATCACGAAGACGTATTTCACGTGCTGACGGAGCAGAGCGATCTTCTGCGCCGTCGTGAGCGACTGCGCCCTCGATCCGACAACATCAGGAGACATCGTTTGCGCCCTGGCGGGACTGAGCATAACCGGATGAAGCAAGGAGACTGCGGCAACCCACGCCGTGCAAGCCTTCAGAAGCGAACGCTTCATTGTCGTACCCCCATGCTTGTCGCGAGACCGAGTATCATCCCGTGCTGGCTGAGTTCTAAGCAGGGATTCGACGGGATGAACATCGCTCTTCTATTGCAATTGTGTGACGTTTGATCAACGAGTTATCGATACATGCTCCTGTCGCCGTGCGACATGTCTGAGGCGCACCTCAGCACGGGATAGCTGCACCGGCGGAGCGAGACAGAGCCGCTTTGATCGTGTAGGAGCAGACCGACGCGGTTGACGCGACGCGAAACGGCCCGGCACTGTCCCTGCCTCGCTACGAAGGTTCCGCCGATCTTGGACGTTGCCCGCGATCTCCCGCTCGATCAGGTGCTGCTCGGCGACTGCCTCGCCGTCATGCCCATGCTGCCCGCGTCAAGCGTGGACTGCGTGTTCGCCGATCCGCCCTATAATCTGCAGCTCCGGGGCGAGCTGCGCCGGCCCGACGACAGCCTCGTGGATGGCGTGGACGACGACTGGGACCGCTTCCAGGACTTCGCCGCCTACGACGCGTTCACCCGCGCCTGGCTCGCCGAGTGCCGCCGGGTGCTGCGCAAGGACGGCACGATCTGGGTCATCGGCGCCTACCACAACATCTTCCGCATCGGCGCCGCCCTTCAGGACCTGGGCTTCTGGATCCTCAACGACGTGGTCTGGCGCAAGGCGAACCCCATGCCCAATTTTCGCGGCCGGCGCTTCACCAACGCGCACGAGACCGTGATCTGGGCCGCCCGCGGCCGCGACAGCCGCTACCGCTTCAACTACCAGGCCATGAAGGCGCTCAACGACGACGTGCAGATGCGCAGCGACTGGTTCCTGCCCCTGTGCACCGGGCCGGAGCGCCTGCGCAACCAGCACGGCCTGAAGCTCCATCCCACCCAGAAGCCGGAGGCGCTGCTCCACCGCGTCCTGCTCGCCAGCACGCTGCCCGGCGACGTCGTGCTCGACCCCTTCCTCGGCACCGGCACCACTGCGGCCATGGCCAAGCGCCTGCACCGCCGCTTCGTCGGCATCGAGCGGCATCCGGCCTACGCCGAGGCCGCCATCGGCCGCATCCGCCGCGAGCGCCCGCTGCACGACGACGGGGTGGCGGTGACGCCGACCAAGCGCGATGTGCCGCGCGTGCCCTTCGGCAACCTGGTCGAGCGCGGGCTCGTTCCGGCTGGCACGGCGCTCTTCGACCGCCAGCGCCGGGTCCGCGCTACGGTGGCGGCCGACGGCACGCTCGTCTGCGGCCCGGCACGCGGCAGCATCCACCAGGTCGGCGCCGTCGTGCAGAACGCGCCGAGCTGCAACGGCTGGGTATTCTGGCACATCGAGCGCGAGGGCGCGCTCGTGCCGCTCGACGCCCTGCGCATCGAGGCCGGCGCGGCCTGACGCTCTACAGCAAAGGGGCGGCTCCCTGGTGGGAGCCGCCCCTTGCGCGTCATGATGGGCGGGTCGGCGCCGCTTGGCGCCTGGGCTGCTTAGGCCCGGGCTGCTTACGCCTGTGCTGCTTAGCGCAGGCCCACTGGCATCTGCTGGCCGCCCGTGTCGGGGTGGTGCAGGAGCGCCGGGTTGAAGTGCGGGGCGTAGACGATCACGCCACCGCCCGCGCCCGAGCCCAGGGTCGAGGGATAGGCCTGCGAGCCGGTGTCAACGGTGGGGATGGTGGCGACGAAGCGCGACGGCACGCCGGCATCGTTGCCCGGAGGCGGGTTGCCCGCGCCCATGGCAGCGGCGGCACCTACCAGCATCAGCGAGGCGGCGGCGGAGAGCAGGATAGTCTTCATGGCAGAACTCTTTCACAAAAGCGGCGTCGTGGTTGGTGCCGCTGCCGACAGATGCGCCATGCGAGACTGAGTTGCCATAGGTCAATCCTGCCCTCCTGCTATGCGTCGTCGCATAGGAGGGCGTGAGGCAGTCCGGCCGGAGCTAGCGCTCCGGCCTTCCTGATGCCCTACTGCTGCGTGTTGCCGTTGGAGTTGCCGGCCGGCTGCTGCGCCCCGCCGTTCGACTGTTGGTCAGAGGCGCGGCGCGCAGCCGCGTGCTTGCTGTGCTCATGGCCGGCCACGCATCCGGCCCCGGCGCCGACGGCACCATGATGCCCGGCCATGTGGCCGACGACGCCGCCGACGGCCGCACCTGTGAGACAGCCAGCCTGGGCCGCGGGAGCCGCCAGAAGCGCCAGGGCTGCCGCGGGAATAAGAAAGAAGCGCACGATCGAACCTCCATAGTTGTGCTGCGTCTCAGGATCAGCGCAGGCCAGCGTGCAGGGTTCCGGTGGCAGGATTGCGGCGCGGCCAGGTGTGGCCGAGCGATCACTGTTTCAGCGGCTGGCGCGGCGGCTCGATCCCGCACCGCATCCCGCCACGACCGTCGTCCGAGCCTCGCGGAAGCGGGTGAAAAATATTCTGCGATGCTGTGAAAAGATAAGTTGCGGGCATTGCCCGCGGCGCTGGGCCCGGACTAGGCTCGGCGCGAAGCAACAAAGGGGAGAAGGGTCATGGCATTAGGCAGGCTCGCGACCCGGATCACGACCGCGCTTACCGCCCTCGTGCTCGCCAGTGCGGGCACCGCCTGGGCGCAGGCCACGGCGGGACAGAACGGCGCGGCGCAGCGCATCCAGAAGACCTCCTCCGCGACCTGCACCAACCCGAACCCCAGCCATGCCAAGCTATCCGACATGGTGGTCGGCTTCTCCCAGTCCGAGAACGAGCAGAACCCGTTCCGCGCCGGCGAGACGAACTCGGTGCGCGACGCCGCCAAGACGATGGGCGTCAAGCGCCTGCTCTACACCAATGCCAACGACAACCAGGCCAAGCAGGTCGCCGACATCGAGAGCATGATCGCGCAAGGCGCGCAGGCGATCATCGTGGCCCCGATCAACGCGACGGGGCTGCAGCCCGCCCTCGCCCAGGCCGCCTCGAAGAACATCCCGGTCGTGACCATCGACCGCCAGACCGCGGGCACGCCGTGTAAGGACTTCATCACCTTCATGGGGTCGGACTTCCAAGTCCAGGGCGTGCGCGCCGCGAAGGCGCTCGCGGACGCGACGGGCGGCAAGGCCGAGATCGCCGAGATCCAGGGCGCCTACGGCAACTCCGTGGAGACCCAGCGCACGGACGGCTTTGCCCAGGAGCTGAAGAAGCATCCCGGGATGCACCTCGTCGCCGCGCAGACGGGCAACTGGTCCGCGACCGATGCGCAGCGCGTGATGGAGCAGCTCCTGCTCGCCCATCCCAACATCAACGCGCTCTACGCGCAGGCCGACGTGATGGCGCTCGGCGCGATCCAGGCGATCAAGCAGGCCGGCAAGACGCCCGGCAAGGACGTCACGATCGTCTCGATTGACGGCACGAAGGCCGCCGTCCAGGATGTGGCTGACGGCACCATGGCCGCCGTCGTGGAGACCAATCCGCGCTTCGGGCCGCAGGCGTTCCAGGCGCTGGAGCAGTGGTTCGACGGGAAGGCGGTGCCGCAGATCATCATCATGGACGATGCGCTCTACACCAAGACGAACGCTGCCCAGGCGCTGCAGAGCGGCGCGCCCTACTAGAGCGGGATGCGTTAGCCCATGGCTCACGCATCTCGCTCTAGATCGTTGTTTTCACGAGCATGTCCATGCGATCAGGTGATCGCACCTGATCGCATCATGCTCTAGGAGCAGCCATGGATACGGCGGCGGACGGGCGCCCGCCCGTCCTGGAGGTGCGCGGCGTCACGAAGCTCTTCGGGGCGACCCGCGCACTCGACGACGTGTCCTTCGCGCTGCGCGCGGGCGAGGTGCATGGGCTGGCGGGCGAGAACGGGGCGGGCAAGAGCACTCTCATCAAGATCCTGACCGGTCTCTACCAGCCCGATGCGGGGGAGATCAGGCTGGGCGGCGAGGCGGTCCGCTTCGCCGGGCCGCGCGACTCCCAGCGGCTCGGGGTCAGCGCCGTCTATCAGGAAATCAACCTCATCCCCGAGCGCAGCGTTGCCGAAAACATGTTCCTCGGCCGCGAGCCGAAGCGCGCGGGACTCGTTCGACCGGCAGCGTATGAGGGCTGACGCGCGCGCCATCCTCGCCCGCTACGGCCTCGATCTCGACCCGGTCGGTCGCCTGCGCTCGCTCGGCCTCGGCGTGCAGCAGATGGTGTCCATCGCGCGCGCGGCGTCGCTCGGCGCCCGGGTCGTCATCATGGACGAGCCAACTTCCGCCCTCAGCGCGGCCGAGGTCGAGACCCTGTTCGGCGTGGTCGAGCGGCTGCGCGCCGACGGTGTGGCGATCCTGTTCGTCAGCCACAGGCTCTCCGAGTGCTACCGGCTATGCGATCGGCTCACCGTGCTGCGGGACGGCCGGGTCGTGCGCACCGGGAGCGCGGCCGAGCTGCCGCGCGGCGAGCTGGTTGCGGCGATGCTGGGCCAGGAGCTGGGCCGGGAGGGACGTGGCCACGGTGCCGAGGCCGCGCGGCGCCTGGTAACGCAGGACACGGGCGAGGCATCTGTGCTGCGCATGAGGGGGCTGTGGTGGCGAAGCCGCGTGCGCGGGGTGGCGCTCGACGTACGGCAGCGCGAGATCGTGGGCCTCGCCGGGCTGCTCGGGTCGGGGCGGACCGAGACGCTCAAGGCGGCGTTCGGCGCGGAACGGCCGGACCGCGGCGCGGTCGAGGTCGCGGGCCGGGCGATGCGCGATCCGAGCCCGGCGCGCTCGATCCGCCACGGCCTCGGCTTCCTCTCCGAGGACCGCCGCGCCGAGGGCATCTTCCCGCGGCTCTCGGTGCGGGAGAACATGACCGCGGCGGTGCTGCCGCTGATCTCGCGCTTCGGCATCGTCTCGCGCCGTCGGGAGGACGAGCTGGTGCGCCGCTTCATCGCCCAGCTCGGCATCAAGACCGCCGGGCCGGGGCAGGCGATCACCGGCCTCTCGGGCGGCAACCAGCAGAAGGTGCTGCTCGCCCGCTGCCTGTGCACCCGGCCGCGCGCGCTCATGCTCGACGACCCGACCCGCGGCATAGACGTGGGCGCCAAGGCGGAGGTGCACCGCGCGATCCAGGCCCTCGCTGCGGACGGCTTGGGCGTGCTGGTCACGTCCTCGGAGATGGACGAGCTGCTCGCCTTGTCCGACCGGCTGGTCGTGCTGAGCGAGGGCAGCGTGGCCGGCGAGGTCGAGGGCGGGTCGGCAAGCCCGGATCAGGTGCTCGACCTGCTCGCGGCCCACGCCCCCTCTATGCCTTCGATGGGCTAGCCAGGCATGGCCTCTCTCGCCCGCGAGTCGGTTCCGGGGCCGGCAGGACGCCGCCGCGCCGGGCCGGCCCTCGCCTGGCTGCGCGCGCGCAGCGTCTATGTCGCGTTCGCGGCGCTGGTCGTGTTCGACCTTTTGTTCACGCCGGGCTTCCGCAACCCGCTCGCGCTCCGCAGCCTCTTGTTCGAGGCAGCGCCGATCGTCCTGATCGCGCTCGGGCAGAGCCTCGCGATCGGGACCCGCGGCATTGACCTCTCGGTCGGCTCGGTCATGGGACTCGCCTCGGCCGCGATCGGCCTGAGCCTCGGCAGCGGCCAGGGCGTTGCGATCCTGGCGGGGATCGCCGTGGGCCTGGCCGCGGGGTGCGTCAACGGCGGCCTCGTCGCGGCGCTCGGGATCAACCCGCTGATCTCCAGCTTGGCCCTGCTCGTCGCGGCGCGCGGCCTGGCACAGGCCATGCTCGGCGGCTCGCGTCTTGATCTGCCCGGCAGCGGCGCGTTCGAAGTAATGGGACGATACGCGGTCGGCGGCATACCGCTGGTCGCCATCGGGGCCGCCGTCGTGGCCTTGCTGGTCGCGGGACTCGTGCGCGGGACGATTTTCGGGCGCTACGCCGTGTTCGTGGGCGCGAGCCGGACCGCCGCCTTCCTCGCCGGCGTCCCTGTGCGCCGCACCCTGTTGCTAGTCTATGCGCTGGGAGGCGCGCTCGCGGGTGCTGCGGGCGTGCTCGCGTCCGCCCGGCTGGGGGCCGCCGACCCGAACTACATTGGCGTCGGGCTGGAGCTGGACGCTATCGCCGCCGTCGTGATCGGCGGCACGCCGCTCTCAGGGGGGCGGATCACCATCCTCGGCAGCGTGTTCGGCGTGCTCCTGCTGCGCGTCCTCGACGCCAGCTTCATCATGAACGACATCAACTCGACCTACGCTCAGATGCTCAAGGCGGTCTTCATCGTGGCGGCGCTCTATTTGCAGCGCACTGGTGGGTGAAGGGGGGCGGATGAGCGAGGTCACGGTCAGCTCGACGGCGACCCTCGACCGCGCCGAGCGGCGCCGGCGGCTGCTCGACGTGGTGCAGTCCCGCGGGGCGGTGCTGGTGCTGGCGCTCGCCGTGATCGCCGCGGGCGCGGTCTTCCCCGACTTCCTGCGCTGGGCAAACGTGCTCGACATCGTGACGGCGGCGAGCTTCGTCGGCCTCGTCACCATCGGCCAGTCCTTCGTCATTATCCTCGGCGGCTTCGACCTCGCGGTCGGCTCGATCGTGGGGCTGGGCACCGTGATCGCCGCCTACTGCGCGCCCTACGGCTGGGTGCCGGCGCTGATCGCGCCCCTGCTTGCCGGCTCCCTCATCGGCCTGGTGGATGGAACGCTGATCGCGCGGGCGCGGATGGCGCCGTTCATCGTGACACTCGCGGCCCTGCTCGCGATCCGGGCGCTCGCCGTGGCCACGGCGGGGGAGAGCCTGGTGATCGCGGACCCAGGGTTCTTCGCGACCATCGCGAACGGCAGCCTGCTCGGCATCGGCAACCTGGTGTGGATCCTGGTCGCCGCCTACGTCCTAGCGGCGCTGCTGCTGAACCGCACGGCGTTCGGGACGGCGGTGTTCGCTATCGGCGGCAACGAGGAGGCGGCGCGCATGATGGGCGTGCGCGTCGAGCGTGTGACAATCCTCGCCTATGTCGGGAGCGGCGCGCTGGCCGGGCTGACTGGAGCGCTGCTGGCGGCACATCTCGACTCGGGGTTGTCAGCGGCGGGCACTGGTTACGAGCTGCAATCCATCGCGGCCGCGGTCATCGGCGGCGTGCTGCTCACGGGCGGCGTCGGCACGATGGCAGGGGCGTTGTCCGGCGCCGGACTGCTCGGCCTTATCGACAACGTCATCAACCAGATCGGCACGCTCAGCGCCTACTACCAGGGACTCGTCAGCGGCGCGTTCCTGCTTCTCGCGGTCGTCGTGCAGGCGGCGCTGAGCCGGGGGCGCGGGGGATAGCCTCGCCTGCCCTCGCCATTGCAGCGCGTGTGACCACAGTCACAGCGTCTGGAAGCGGCGGGAGCGAAGCTACCCTCGCTCACGGGGAGAGGCTACGATGACGCACTCCTGGATCTCGACGGTTACGGCGCGGCCGACCTCGCATGGCGCATCGGTTGGAGCGCTTGTCCGGCGCTGCGCCGAGCCGCCGGTCCGCCTCTGGCACTGGCTGGCGGAATGCCGGCGCCGCGCGGCGGAGCGGAACGAGCTGCGCTGCCTGGACGAGCACTCACGGCGCGACATCGGCCCGAAGCGGGTCTCGGAGGAAGTCGCCAGGGTATTCTGGATCGATTAGGGTGGGCTGCCCGCTTCGCGATATGAGCAACGTCGCTCACGCTCTTCGTGGTTGCAAATCGCGGCGATAGAGGCTTTACCTCGCTCGCCGCTCGAAGCCGTATCGGCCCGGGCGATAGACCTTGCCCTGGAGTAGCTTGATGCGTCTGCCCCTGATCAGCCTCACTATCGGCGGCGTCCTGCTCGGACAAGCCGCCGCGCTCGCCGCCACCTCGTCGTGCGTGCGCCCCACCGAGCGCGCGGCGCTCGACGTTGAGGGGCTGAAGAGCGAGCTCATGGTCGTCGCCCTCGATTGCGACGCGCACGACCACTACAACGCGTTCATCAACCGCTACAAGACCGCGCTGAACGCGGATGAGAAGCAGCTCGGGACCTACTTCTCGCGCGCCTATGGCCGCAGGAGCAAGCAGCAGGATGTTTACAACACCGAGCTCGCCAACGGCCAGTCGCAGGCCGGGACGAAGCAGGGCACCCTGTTCTGCCAGCAGCATATGCCCATGTTCGACGAGGTGATGGCGCTGCGCAGCGACGCCGAGCTTTCCGAGTATGCCGCAGGCCAGGAACTAACGCAGCCAGTCAGCGCCGAGGAGTGCGCCACCCCCGAGCACGCCACCGTCCGTCGCGTCTCCTCGCGGCACACGGTTCACTCCAAGCACCACTAGAGCGCTTTCAGGCTGACCGTATCCGGTCAGCGCGCTCTAGATCTTTGTTTTCCGAGCATCTTCACGCGCCTGACCGAACACGGTCAGGCGCGATCTGCTCTAATACCAACGGCATCAGGCTGTGACCGTCGCCCACGGGCGGGTCGCGATAGAGGCGATGCGCTCTGGGGCGGCCATGAGCGCGTTCCAGGCTGAGCAGCACGCGTCCACGATGGCGTCGTAGCTGTCGAAGACGCGGTTGGAGAGCTGGTTCTGGCGCAGGAACTGCCAGATCAGCTCCGCCGGGTTGAGTTCAGGCGCATACGGCGGCAAGGGCAGCAGGGTCAGGTTGTCCGGCCCGCGCAGCTTGCCCCCGAGCTTGTGCCACCCGGCCCCGTCCAGGACCACGACGGCGTGGGTGCCGGACAGGACCTGTTTGCCGATCTCGGTCAGGTGCAGGCTCATCGCGTCCGCGTTGGCGTAGGGCAGCACGAGCCCGGCGCCCACGCCGCGCTCGGGACACACCGCGCCGAACAGGTAGGCCCACTCGTAGCGCCGATCGCGCGGCGCGGGCGGGCGGCTGCCGCGCTCGGCCCATACGCGCGTCAACGTGCCCTGCTGGCCGACGCGGGCTTCATCCTGGAACCAGACCTCGACCGAAGCGCCCGCCTCGCGCACGGCAGCGGGCAGGGCGGCGGTCACGAGGGCGGCGAAGTCGGCCTGAAAGACGCCTGTGCCGGCGCGTCGTGGCCGGGGTGGCGTGGGCGCGTGGACAGGCGCCGGAAGCCGAGGCGCTTGAGCATCGCGCCTACGCTGCGCTCGGCCAGCACCACCCCGAAGCGGCGCTCGATCACCGCCGCCAGGTCACGGCGGCGCCAGCGTATGACGCCGTGCTCGGCCAGGCTCGGCCCCGCACGCACCAGCTCGGCAACCTCTGCCTCCTGCTCGGGACCAAGGCGCGGTTTCGGCCCGAGCTGGGGCCGGTCGGACAGCCCGGCCAGGCCCTCGGCGTTGTAGCGGTGCGCCCAGTCGCGCAGCGTCTGCCGGTCCATCCCGCACAGCGCCGCCGCCTCGCCCCGCGTGCGCCCGTCCAGCACGAGCGCCAAGGCCAGCATGCGCCGGGCCGCGTCCGCGTCACGCGTTCTCGCCGCTGCGCGCCGCAGCCCGGCTGCGTCCAGATCATCGCGCGTAATCATCACCGCTGCACTCATCGCACCCTCCGCCATGCACACCGGCAAGGAGCGAATCACGACAACGGCGACCTGGGAATCCCTCGTAAGTCAGCGGTCACTACCGCTGGTATAACGTCCGGCTCGGGGCAGCCGCGAGGCTGCCCCGCAGCACTTGCCCGTCAGCGCAGGATGATCTCGACGCGGCGGTTCTGCGGCTCGCGCACGCCCTGGGCGGTGGGCACCAAGGGATTGCTCTCGCCGAAGCCGCGCGCCACGATCTCGTTCTGCGGCACGCCGTCGCGCATCAGCTCGGCCGCGACCGCGTTCGCCCGGCGCACCGAGAGGCCCTGGTTGTAGCGCACCGTGCCCGAGAGGTCGGTGTAGCCGTTCACCTCGATGCGCGTCACCTGCACCCGCTGCGAGGCTTGCGCGGCCTCGGCGATGATCTGGCGCGCGCGCTCCGTCAGGTCCGCCCGGTCCCAGTCGAAGAAGACCATATACGTGCGCGTGGGCTGGGCGACCGGTGCAGGGGCCGGCGCGGGCGCGGGCGGCGGGGGGGGACGAGGCACGTAGAAGGCATAGCGGAGGCCGAGAAGCACGGAGTGGTTGTAGGCATCAGCGATTTGGGTGCGGCTCGGGATCGCCACTCCCGTAGCCCCCCTACCCGGTGTCGCGAGTACGCCCGGCACAAAATCGGTGCTTGCATAGTCGCGGTTACCGACCGTCCCGAGGAAACGGTATTCCAGGGTTAGGGACAAACCAACGACGGGCGATACCGGGAAGCTCGCGCCGACGATGCCCTGGTAGGAGAAGCTGCCCCGCGTGTCGTTCAGGCTATACACGTAGCCGCTGGGGGCAACCGCCCTGAACTGATCGAATTGGTTCCAGGTGTAGCCCAGGCCGACGCCCAGGTAGGGGTAAACGTAGGGCGATCGGATATCGAGGTCGAAGAGACCATTGACCATGGCGCCGTAGGTATAGCGGTCGCCCGAGGCCGTGGTGGGGAATCGCGGGATCGTCAGCTCGCGGATGCCGTTGTGGCGGATGTCGCCTTCCAGCTCGACACGGAACCCGTTGCCGAAGCCCCAGCCGACGCTGGCGACGCCTGCCTCACCCACGTCGAAATGCACCTCCTGGCCGGGCCTGTTCGTGATCGGGTTCGTCTGCAAAATGTTCCCGCCGGCACCGGCGCCGACGTAGAGGCCGGTCACGGGCTGGGCAGATGCTGCCTCAGGCAAGCAGGCCAGCGCCGCGAGCGCGGAAGCGGCGAGCAGGGCGTGGCGGAGCATCGGAGGGCCTCCTCGGACCAGTCAAGCAACAGTGTAGGTTGGCGTGGCCGGGGACGAAAAGGGCCGGCCTCCGAAGGAGACCGGCCCGATCCGTCGCAAGGCCGAAGCCGCGCGTCAGCGCAGGATGATCTCGACGCGGCGGTTCTGCGGCTCGCGCACGCCCTGGGCGGTGGGCACCAAGGGATTGCTCTCGCCGAAGCCGCGCGCCACGATCTCGTTCTGCGGCACGCCGTCGCGCATCAGCTCGGCCGCGACCGCGTTCGCCCGGCGCACCGAGAGGCCCTGGTTGTAGCGCACCGTGCCCGAGAGGTCGGTGTAGCCGTTCACCTCGATGCGCGTCACCTGCACCCGCTGCGAGGCTTGC
This sequence comes from uncultured Alphaproteobacteria bacterium, assembly GCA_963848595.1. GTDB lineage: Bacteria > Pseudomonadota > Alphaproteobacteria > Acetobacterales > Acetobacteraceae > CAWKEH01. The sequence continues at coordinate 279,953 of CAWKEH010000011.1, forward strand.
GCGGCCTCGGCGATGATCTGGCGCGCGCGCTCCGTCAGGTCCGCCCGGTCCCAGTCGAAGAACACGAGGTAGGTGCGCGTCGGCTGCGCCACCGGCGCGGGCGCGGGCTGCACCGGCGGGGGGGCGGCGGGGTCACGAAGTTGTAGCGGACGCCGAGCAGGATCGAGTGGTTGTAGTTGTCGCTCAGCTTGATGTCGGCGCGGGTGGAGACGCGAGGCGCGAAGAACTGAGTCTTGTAGGTCCGATCTCCAGCAAGGCCCATGAACCGATACTCAGCCGTCAGCGACAGGCCTGGGGCCACCATGCCAAGCGGGAAGGCCGCACCAACGATGCCCTGATAAGCGAAGGCATCTTGGCTGTTGGTGCTCCGGAACAAGAACTGATTCGCGCCGGCAAACCCGGAGAAAGAGGCATTCTGGAGTTTCACGTTCTGGTAGCCAACACCGACGCCCACATACGGTGTGATCGGGAACGGGATGAAGGCTAGGCCGAGGACATTAGGGTCGAAGTCATAGAATGCGTTGATGAACGCGCCGTACTTGTCCTCATTACCGCGCGCGGTACTGCCGGGGACGGCAGTGAACGTCCGGTTGAAGATGTTGCCTTGGCTGATGCCGACGGCGCCGATCCCGTTCTGCCGGTAGTCGCCCTCGAGCTCGAAACGTAGCCCATTGCCGAGTCCGTAGCCGACGCTGGCGAGCCCGATGAAGCCGGTGTCGAAGCCGACCTTGTTGAAGCCGAACACGCCGGGGCTGACGACAAGGTTGTTGGCCTGCGGAAAGCTGATGCCCTGCGCGTTCGAGTTCTGCAGGAAGTTGGCGCCGAGGCCGGCGCCGATATACAGGCCGTTCACTGCTTCAGCCTTGGCTGCTACCGGGGCGGCCAGGAGGGTCGCGGCCAGTAGCGCATTGCGGAGTTTCATCTCGTTCTCTCCTCGTTGATCTCTCTGCGCTCTGCACGCAGCCGGGGGCCTGGTGGCTGTGGGATTCGACCCCCTCGCCTCTCGGTAGGTGCACAGTATCATCGTTCGTCCGTTATGGGAGGCGTCCGCAGCAGTTTCCTGGCCTTTGTGGCAAGGACATCACAGTCTTACGGGCGGAAATACCACACCGTCCCGTGAGCGGATGCAGCATCAAACAATTCGGCCCGCGAACGGCGGCAGCAGATCGGGCGAGTCGAACTCCACAACCCAGAGATCCGGGTCCCGCCGGACCTGGCGCTCGACATAGGAATCAGCCGCGGCCTGCTCGACAGGCGCCGCGCCGGTGCCGCGCATCCAAGCGGCCTCGCCATCGCCCGTCCGCACCTGCGTCAGCACGCTCAGGCCTTCCCGCCCACGTAGCACGACCAGGATGCCGCCCCCGTCCGCGTCGCCGCGACGCAGCACCGCGCCGGGCCGTCCATCCGAATCGGCGAGTCGGAGCGCCGCCGCGACCCAGATCCCTGCCTTGAGGCGCGGCTCCGCAACCATGGGCGGCAGTTTAGCGCGGACGGGTCAACGCGGCTGTGCTAGAGGGGCGCCGCACACGCACCCGTGAAGGAGCCGCCATGCTTCGCGCCGCCGCCTTGCTGCTCATCCTGCTCGCCGGGCTGTCGGCCGGGCCAAAAGCGCTCGCGCAGGACCGAGTCCGCTTCGGGCTGGATTGGAAGCCAGAGGCGGAATACGGCGGCTACTACCAGGCGCTCGCCACGGGCCTCTACAAGAAAGCCGGGCTGGACGTGACGATCGTGCCCGGCGGGCCGCAGGTCAACCAGGCGCAGCTTCTGCTCGCGGGGCGGCTCGACCTGGTCATCACCGGCAACAGCTTCCTGGCGCTCAATGCCGTCCAGCAGAAGGTGCCGATCACCGCGATCGCCGCGTTCTTCCAGAAGGACCCGGCGGTGCTCATTGCCCACGTCGGCCAGGGCAACGACTCGTTCGAGGCGCTGCGCGGCAAGCCGATCCTGATCGGGTCGGACACGCGCGTCGGGTGGTGGAACTTCCTCAAGGCCCGATTCGGCTACACGGACGCGCAAATCCGGCCCTACACGTTCAACGAGGCGCCCTTCCTCGCCGACCCGCACGCGGTCCAGCAGGGCTACGCGACGAGCGAGCCGTTCTCCATCGAGCAGGCGACCGGGCAGAAGCCAGTCGTGCTGATGCTCTCCGACGCGGGCTTCAACGGCTACGGCAGCCTCGTCTCGACTCGCGACGACATGATCGCGCAGCACGCGGACGTGGTGCAGCGGTTCATCACGGCGAGCATCGAGGGCTGGAGGAGCTACCTGCACGGCGACCCGTCTCCTGCGTTCGCGCTCATCAGGAAGGAGAACCCGGACATGCCGGCCGCACTCCTGACCTACGCGCGGCAGGCGCTGATCGACCGCGGCATCGTCGAGTCGGGCGACGCGCTCACCCTAGGGATCGGCGCCATGACTGACGCGCGCTGGGAGAGCTTCGCCAAGGCGATGGAGGCGGCGGGGCTTTATCCGGCGGATCTCGACTGGAAGCACGCCTACACGCTGCGCTTCGTGGACAGGGGCGTTCAGTAGGGGGCACCCACTAGCCGGCGTGCTCACCCTCGACCGGACCGGGCGCCGGTTCCCGAACGGCACGGTGGCGTTGGAGGATTTTTCGCTGCGCGTCGAGGCCGGGGAATTCGTGGCGCTGCTCGGCCCCTCGGGGTGCGGCAAGAGCACGCTGCTCCGCCTCGTCGCAGGGCTTGACCAGCCGAATTCGGGGGAGGTGCGATGGGATGGCGGGCAGAGGCCGGCGCCGGGCCGGATCGCCTATGTGTTTCAGGACGCGACCTTGATGCCTTGGGCGAGCGCGCTCGACAACGTGCGGCTGCCGCTGCGCCTGCGGGGGCGGCCGGGCCACGCCGAGGCGCGGGCGGCGCTCGCTCGCGTGGGGCTGGGCAGCTTCGAGGCGGCCCGCCCGGCGCAGCTCTCGGGCGGCATGAAGATGCGCGTCTCCCTCGCCCGCGCGCTCGTCTCGCAGCCGGCGCTGATGCTGCTCGACGAGCCGTTCGCGGCGCTCGACGCCTTCACGCGCGAAGCGTTGCAGGACGAGCTGCGCGGCCTGTTCACCCAAGCTAGCGCGGCGGCGCTGTTCGTGACGCATTCGATCCACGAGGCCGCCTACCTCGCCGGCCGAATCGTGCTGATGACGCCGCGGCCGGGCCGCATCCTCGCCGAGATCGCCTCGCCGCTGCCGGCGGAGGGCGACCGGCGACTCGACCCGGCGTATGCCGGGCTGGTCACGGAGATCACGGCCCGGCTGCGCGCGGCGCACGTGACTTGAGCGCGGGCTTGATTCGGTTCGCGCCGCTCCTGTTCGGCCTGCTCGCGCTCGCGCTCTGGGAGGCTGGGGTGCGGCTCGCGGGTGTGCCGCCTTACTTGTTGCCGGGTCCGGTTGCGGTCGTGCGGGCCTTCCTCGCGGACCCCGGCGGGCTGCTCGCCTCGCTCGCCTCGACGCTCGCAGTGACGGCGGCGGCGCTGGCGGCGAGCTGCGGGCTCGGGCGGGGCTGCTCGCGGTGCTGATGGCGGCGAGCCGGCTGGCGCGGGCGGCGGTGCTGCCCTGGGCAGTGGTGCTGCAAGTGACGCCGGTCGTGGCGATCGCGCCGCTGGTCATCGTGTGGGTGGGAGACCCATTCTTATCGCTGGTGGTGTGCGCGACGGTGGTGGCGTTCTTCCCCGTATTCTCGGGCACGAGCGCCGGGCTGGACGCAGCGCCGCCGGATTTGGTGGACTTGTTCCGCCTGCAAGGCGCCGGGCGGTGGCAGACCGTGTGGCTGCTGCGGCTGCCGGCGGCGCTGCCATATTTCCTGGCCGGGCTGCGGGTCTCGGGCGGGCTGGCGCTCGTGGGGGCAGTGGTGGCGGAGTTTGTGGCCGGGTCGGGGGGATTCGCGTCGGGGCTGGCCTACCGCATCCTGGAGGCGGGCTACCGCTTGCAGGTGCCGCGCATGTTCGCGGCGCTCACCCTGCTCGCCTTCGCCGGCATAGCGATCAATACCGCCCTGGGCGCGCTGGAGCGGCGCTTGCTGCGCGGGCAGGCGTAGGGTTTAAGGCGGAGGGTTTAAGCTGGGGGCGAGGAGGCCCCACCATGCCGAAAGCGCCGAAGGAGATGACCCCAGCCCAGCGTGCCTATGAAGAGCGCCGCGCGGCCAAGGCCGGGATGACGCTCGACCGCTGGCTGGCGGACAAGGAGCGTGAGAAAGCCGCGGCAGCGCGCGCCGCAGCGCCCCCGAAGCCTGCCAAGGAACGCAAGCCCGGCTTCCTCTCCCGGCTGATCGACCGCGCGCACAAGCCTTTGTGACGCCGCTCGTCGCGCACGCGGACTGGAGCACTGACGCACGCAAGCGCTGGCTCGCCGTGGCGCGCTCGACGAGCACCGGATGGCGTGTGCGCGTCGAGCCGGTCGGCGACTCGGGAGACCTGCTCGCGCGGCTACGGGACGAGGCGGGTGGCGCCCCCGTGGCGCTCGGCCTGGACTGCCCGATCGGCCTGCCTCGCGCCTACGCGGCCCTGCATGACTGGGGCGCGCGCGACTTCCCGTCTTTCCTCCGCGGCCTCGGGGAGCGGCCCTGGTTCTTCCAAGTCGGAGCCACGCTCGACGACGTGACGCCAGGCCGTCCCTTCTATCCCGCCCGCCCCGTCGCCGGCATGACGCGTGCGCCGCACGCCGCGGCACTTGGCCTGCACAGCGCCGCCGCCCTCTCCCGCGCCTGCGACCGCGCCACCGCCGAGCGCCCGGCGGGCGCCCCCCTGTTCTGGACGCTCGGCGCCAACCAGACCGGCAAGGCCGCGATCCATGCCTGGCGCACCGTGCTCATCCCGGCGCTGCGCGATGCACCTCCGACCCTGCTCTGGCCCTTCGACGGCCCGTTCCGTGCCCTGCTCAAGCCCGGCACGGTCGCCATCGCCGAATGCTACCCGGCGGAGGCGATCCGCCATCTCGGCCTCCGGCTCCTGGGCAGCAAGCGGCGCCACGATGACCGCGTCCGCCTCGTGCCTTCCTTGCGCGCCGCGATGGGAGCTCTCCGAGCGGAACCGGACGCGTCGCTCGATCCGCTCGTGGACGCGGGATTCGGCAAAGACGCGGCGGGCGAGGATCGGCTCGACTGCGTACTCGGCGTGCTCGGCACGCTCGCCGTCGTCGAGGGACGGCGGACGGATGCGGCACCCGATGATCCCTGGATTCAGCAATGGGAGGGCTGGGTGCTAGGGCAGACGGCGCTACCCCGCGAGCCTGGGGCCTTCGGCGTGCCAGTCCAACGGTGCGGCCAGGCGGAGGCGCAGGCGCCGGGCGCCGCCGAGCCATAGGGCCGCATCGCCGCCCGTCCAGCGATGGCCCGGCTCCGGCCGGTGCCAGCCCTTGCCGAGCGCCGGGCCGTCCAGCGCAACCGAGCGCCAACCCGCCTCCGCTTCGGCCTCGACCGCGAGGACCGCGAGTCCCAGCCGGCGCCCGTCCTGGCTGCCCGGCAGCACCTCGGCCGGCACAGCGGACGCCGAGCGCAGCCAGCTCCAGCCTCCGCCGGGCGGCAGGTCGAATACCAGCGCATCCCGCTCGTGCGCGGGTGCGACCCGGCGCCCTGCCACGGCGAGGTGGGGCGCCTCATGCTCGGCACCGAGCGCCGCACGGGCTGCGGCGAGATGCGGACCGCCAGTGACGAGAGGACAGCACCAGGTTTCGCGGCGTCGCTGCTCGGTGCCAGGTTCGAGGCGGGCGACGCAAGTCGGCGCGTTCGCGAACATGCCGCGATTGCCGGTATCCAGCCAGCTCTCGGCCGGCAGCCCCTCCGCGAGCAGCACATCGTGCGCGTCCAGCTCGACGTGGTAGTAGGCGACCCGATCGCACGCGCGGTCGTGCAGGATCGTGCGTCCGTTGACGAGAAGGCGCGCCGGGATCAGCGCACCGTCCCAGAGGAGGGCGTGCTCGGGCGAGACGCGGAGGTTGCGCGCCGGGCGGTCAGGACCGAAGGCGCCGGCGCGGACCAGCACGGGCCGGGCCGCCTCCGGGTCGGGCAGCGCGCCCGCGCGCAGGCGTCGCCAGCCGATCCAGCGCACGGAGCGCCAGGGCACCGCGGGGTCGGCGAGCGTCGTCACGCGGTCGCCCGGCCGTAGCGCCTCCACTGGAACGAGGCCGCGCGCGGTGCGAATCAGCGTCCCCATGGCGAAGCAGGCTATGTCGCTGCTCTCGACGGAGCCGTCCGCGAACTGCAGGGTGCCGATGTTGGTGAGCCGGTCCTGTACCGTTCTGCGCCGCGTTGGAATCGGTGACGACGAGGGTCCCGCCGGCGCCGGCGGTGATCGTGTAGGCGGCTCGGTCGCCGGCGAAGACGACCGTGTTGCCGCCGTCGCCGCCCTCGATCACGTCGTTGTCCATGTTCGCGATGAAGATGTCGTTGCCGGAGCCGCCGATCACGTCGTCCACGTGGGTGCCGGGCGCGATGCCGAGATTGCCCGACAGCCCGGCGACGCTGCTGTAGGTGCCCGGGTTGAGGTTGACCGTGTCCGCCGTCGCGAAGCCGGAGACGTCGAGCGTGTTGGTGCCGCCGCAGTCGTAGATGACGCAGACGGGCACCGGGTTGAGCTGGAAGTCGAACACGGCGTTCGCCGCGGGGTCGCTCGTGATGTCGGCGCTGGCGTGGAAGCCGTAGGTGGTGTTGCCGGTGCGGGTGGTGGTGTTGACGCCGTACATGTCCTGCATCGCCACGATATCCGCCATCATGGGCGACTGGTCGTAGTAGGCGGTGCCGTCCAGGACGTAATCTGCGGGCGGGCCAGGAGCGTCGGTCGGGTCGAAGTAGGACATCACGCTGTTCTGCCGGGTGTCGTTCGCGAACTCGGCACTGTTGGCATAGGTGATGCTGCCTGGCCCATCGTCGTTGTAGGGGCCGGGATGGCCGAGGCCGAGCGCGTGGCCCAGCTCGTGCAGCGCGGTTAGGAATCCGTAGCCGCCGACCTGGTAGGGCTGGCCGAACACCGAGGGATCGATGGTGATCGAGGCGGAGACGAGCGTGGCCGTGCTGTCGCCTGGATAGTAGCTGTAGCGGACGCTGGTCGCGGCCTGGCCGGACTGGGCCAGCGCGACCTGGATCTGGCTGCCCGTGGCTACCTGGGTGAAGCTGATGTTGGCGACCTCGTGCCAGAGCTGCAGTGCGTCGGTGAACGCCTGCTCCTGCGCTTGGCTGGTGGCCGGGTCGGTGCTGAAACCGCCATAGAAGGCGTAGGTGACGGTCGCACCTACGCCCCAGTTGTGCGGCAGCTCGCCGGCATCGTGCCAGTAGCCGTTGACCATGTAGTCGGCGAGCTGCTGGAGGGTGGCGGGCTGGGGCATCGAGGGTTTCGTCCGTAGATACTAACATGGTTCACGCATCGGCGACCAGAGCGCAACCGGACGCGTCTCGCGCGTTCGTTATGACTGATGGCTTGCCACGAGAAGCCACATCACAGGCCCCAAGCCTTCTCTGAGCGAGGACGTTCCATGGACAAGACCTCTCCCCCGACCGGATACGATACCGAGACCGGCACCGCGGGCGAGCTGCACCAGCTCGCAAGCGGCAGAGAAACCCTGACGACGAACCAGGGTGTCCCTATCTCGGACGACCAGAACTCGCTGAAAGCGGGCCCGCGCGGGCCGACGCTGCTGGAGGATTTCGTCCTTCTCGAGAAAATCCAGCACTTCGACCATGAGCGCATCCCCGAGCGCGTCGTCCATGCGCGCGGCTACGCGGCGCACGGCTACTTCGAGCTAACGGACAGCCTCGTCGACGTGTCCAAGGCCGACATCTTCCAGCGCGCCGGCGAGCGCGTGCCGGTATTCGTCCGCTTCTCGACAGTGGCCGGCAACAAGGGCTCTGCCGATATGGCGCGCGACGTGCGCGGCTTCGCGGTCAAGTTCTACACGAACCAGGGCAACTGGGACCTGGTGGGCAACAACATCCCGGTGTTCTTCATCCAGGATGCGATCAAGTTCCCAGACCTCGTCCACGCCGTGAAGCAGGAGCCGGACCGCGACTTCCCGCAGGCGCAGAGCGCGCACGACACGTTCTGGGACTTTATCGGGCTCATGCCCGAAAGCATCCACATGACGCTGTGGCAGATGTCGGACCGGACGATCCCGCGCAGCTTCCGCATGATGGAGGGCTTCGGCGTCCACACCTTCCGGCTCATCAACGAGGCCGGCAAGAGCACGTACGTGAAGTTCCACTGGCGGCCGAAGCTCGGGATGCAGTCCGTGATCTGGGACGAGGCGCTCAAGCTCAACGGCGCGGACCCGGACTATCACCGGCGCGATCTCTGGAACTCCATCGCGGAAGGCAAGTTCCCGGAGTGGGATCTCTGCGTCCAGCTTTTCGACGAGGAGTTCGCCACCAAGTTCGACTTCGACGTGCTGGACTCGACCAAGATCATTCCCGAGGAAGCGGTCCCGCTGCGCGTGATCGGGCGGATGGTTCTCGACCGCAACGTGGACAACTTCTTCGCCGAGACTGAGCAGGTGGCGTTCTGCACGTCGCACGTGGTGCCGGGCATCGACTTCACGAACGACCCGCTGCTACAGGGGCGAAATTTCTCTTATCTCGATACCCAGCTCTCGCGGCTGGGCGGCCCCAACTTCGTCGAGATCCCGATCAATCGGCCGCGCTGCCCCGTGCACAACTTCCAGCGCGACGGGCACATGCAGGTGCTGGTCCCCAAGACGGGCCGGGTGAACTACGAGCCGAACTCGCTCGGCGGCGAGCGCGACGCCCGCGAGGACAAGAAGACGGGCTACAAGAGCTTCCCCGAGCGGGTCGAAGGCGACAAGCTGCGCGTCCGCGCCGAGAGCTTCGGCGATCACTACAGCCAGGCGCGGCAGTTCTGGATGAGCCAGACCGACCCGGAGAAGGACCACATCGTCGCGGCCTACACCTTCGAGCTGAGCAAGTGCAAGGTGAAGACGGTGCGCGGCCGGGTGCTGGCGCAGCTCGCCAACGTTGACGAGCAGCTCTGCAAGCGCGTCGCCAACGGCCTCGGCTGGCAAGACCCGGTGCAGCCCGCGCCCACGGCGAAGCCGGTCCGGACCGACCTCAAGCCGTCGCCGGCGCTCAGCATCCACAAGATGGCCAAGAAGACGCTCGAAGGCCGCATGGTCGGGTGCCTGGTCGCGGACGGCACGGACGCGGGCGCGGTGAAGGCGCTGCAGGACGCGGTGGAGAAGGCGGGGGGCGACTTCAAGGTCATCGCGCCGAAGGTCGGGGGGGCCATAGGCGGCGACGGCAAGCCGATCGAGGCCGACATGCAGCTCGCGGGCGGTCCCTCGGTGCTGTTCGACGCTGTGGCGGTCGTCGTTTCGGACAAGGGTGCGGAGATGCTGATGAGGGAGGCGGCGGCGAAGAGCTTCGTGGCCGACGCCTTCGCCCACCTCAAGGTGATCGGCTACACGAAGGCGGCTGCCGGGCTGCTCAAGATGGCCGGGGTTGCCGAGGGCGCGGATAAGGGGATCGTGGCGCTCGACGGGGGCTCGGCCGCCGGGCAGTTCGTCGAAGCGGCGAAGCAGGAAGGGCGCATCTGGGGTCGGGAGAAGATGGTGCGGATGGTCCACTGAGGGTTGGGCGGGGCCTGCACGCTGGTGCGGCCCCGCCCTTTGTCGGCAAATCCAATCGTTGTCGAAGGTCGGCCAGTTCGCAGACGATGAAGGCTTCGGAGTTGCCCCTACTTGCCAAAACCAAGGAGCAACTTCGGAAGCCAATGCGTAAGGTCGAACAACCAGTTGGGAGGTGTGCTTTTAGGTAGCACCGCCGCCAGCACGGCAAGGAGCAATGAGACGCGAGCGAAGGACGCTATCTTCCTCAAGCGACGCGATGTGCGTTGGCGAGGGTCTGGCCTTGAGGCGGGCGGTCCGCTCGACCTCGTCCGCAGCGGCCTAACGCTGACAAAGAGCTCGTCCAACTTCGCTCGCGCTGCTATAATTATCGCTCGCTCGATTTCAGCGGTAAGATCGGCACGTTTATCGACATTATCCCAGAGCCGTCCGAAGTCACGCATCACCTGAGTAGCGTTCTGAACCTTTTTCGGAGCCTCCAATCGAAGATAGCGGTATTTGTGCCAGCAATAGTCGTCCAATATATCAGCCGCGATTGTCAGACGGCGTACGACATGTTTCTGTTGGTAATGACCGTCTTCTTGCGTGCTCCAATCACTCATCATGATTCGAACTGACGAGAGCTTCCGTGCGAGGGCATACTCAGGCCTGAAGCGGGAATAGAGCATGTCACTAATCGGCGAGGCCACCCACATCAGGATCAGCACCATGAGGCCCATCGCCAAACTCAACGCGATCGCAAATTCGGTTTGCCCGGCCGCGGATGCGAAGGCCGGATGCTCTGGGAGCGGCAAGCTTCCGAATACGCCGCGAAGCCTGAAAGCTATAAAGGCCGGGATAACAGCGACAGCGAGATAGGTAAACGGAAGGAAAAGCCGCCAAAGTGGGGGCGGAAGGGTATCGCAGGTCGTCAGACGCTGCTTGTGCCGGCGCTCGTTGCGGAGCCGCGCCTCGTTGACCTCCAAGCAAACGAGAAAGAGACAGACGCAGACCATGGTGGTGCTGATGCTGCCGAGTCCAATGAGAGTAATGGTATGGGGCAAGCTCGAGCCATCCCAGCCAAGAAGATATGTCGCACCGGTCGTAACTAAAAAGACAACCGACGTGATAAGCAATGTCGATAAGAGCATGACTATGCTCTCGAACCAGCTATAACTACGCATGGAGCGATCATATCCATACGCGGCCTTCTCAAGATCGGACAGAGATTGGCCATCGGCGACGCAACGCGCGAGAAGGAGATCGCGGAGTTTCACATTACCTGCGCCCAACCGCGGGAGCCGAACGCGACATGGCGTCTCTTCGGCGCGGTTGAGCCTTGGACGACTGCTAGGTGTCGGCGCGAACGAATGATTGGGCACGATCTCCTCCCTCTGGCCAGCCGAGCGACGATAACTAGCTAAGGAGAACGAATCAAGAACTTTGTTGTTAGTTCTCGAGTCTTGATCAAGCCTTGATAACGGTAGCTCCCTCAAGCCGGCATATCGGTTGCTGCCCGGCTCGACACCTCAACCCCTAACCCAATGCACCGCTTGTCGGGCTGGTGTTGCTGTTATGCAGCGTGTCGCCTCCGCCACCCACACCGGAGCCGTCGCGAAGCTGGAAACCCAAGCATTTCTTCTCCAAGGGGCAGGGCGTATGCCGGCGCGGCCCCTTCCCTTGAACCGCTACGCCCGCTGGTGCAGCACGCAGACGAGCGTGAACAAGCGCCGGGCCGTGTCGTGGTCCATGGCCGCCTTGCCGTTGAGCCGTTCCATGAGCAGCCCGGCGCCTTCGTTGTGCAGGCCGCGCCGGCCCATGTCGATCGCTTGGATGCGTGCCTCCCGTCCCTCCTCGACGGCCAGCGCGTAGCTGTCCACGAGCATCTGGTAGTCTTTGACCAATCCCCGGAACGGCCCCAGCGCCAGCACGACGGCGGTCAGCGGCTGGTCTGACTCGTCGCGCACGTCGAAGACGAGGCGGCCCTCCTGGATCGAGAGGCGCAGCACGAACGGCTGTGTCACGCCGCGCGGCTCGAAGTGGTTGTCCGACTCCAGGTCGGCGACAGCCTGGGCGCGGTCGGCTTCGAGCAGGGGGGAGAGCCGGGTCAGCGCCTCGCCGTCGAGCACGACGCGGCGGAGCGCCGGGCGGCCGCCGGCCCGAGACGGCCCTGCTGTCACTCTTCGTCCGGCTTCATCAGGCCGAGCTTGAGCATCAAGCCGAGCGTCGCGCCCTTCACCGGGCGGAGGAGCACGAGGCACGTCACCACCGTAAGCGGCAGGAAGATCGCCGACAGCACCCAGATCGGCGGCGCGTAGGTGCGGTCCACCCAGAACAGCAGCGAGATGACGATGTGCCCGGTGATGAAGATCGTGAAGTAAGGCGGCGCATCGTCCGCGCGCACGGCGCCGAGTGGTGCTCCGCAGGCGACGCACACGGGCACGACCTTGAGGTAGCCGCGGAAGGCATGGGTCTGCCCGCACGCCGGGCAGCGGCCGAGGATGCCGCGGCCGATTGCCGTCAGCAGCGGCGGCACGGGCCAGGGAGGCATCTCCGGAGAGCGGTCCGGCTGCCAGCGGACGGGCGGGGTGTTGTCGAGCAAGGCTGGCACCTTCCGTGCTGGTGTTCGGGACTGGCCAGGATAGCTTGCCCCGCGATGGCGTGCGATCAACACTGTAGCTAAGCCGTGCGGTTCCGCGATCAACCCGAGCGGTGCGCCGCGCCGGGTCCACCTGGGCAAGGTCGGGCCTATAGGGCAGCCTTCTTGCCGGAGAGCAGGCCCGACCTTATGACCCAGCACCAACGAAGGCACGGCAGGGAGATTGCGCGGCATGGAGATGCACGACGTCCGGGTCCACCCCGAGAAGGACCGGCTGCCGCGTGAGGCGCAGCTCGCATGGAAGATCGCGGCCGTCGCGAGCGATCCCGTCGAGGTCGAGCCGGTCGTGGCCGAGATGATCACGAACCGCGTCATAGACAACGCCGCCGTCGCTATCGCCGCCATTAATCGCCGCCCGGTCACGACCGCCCGCGCCGAGGCGCTTGCGCACGCGCGCCCAGGTGGGGCCACGGTGTTCGGCTGCGGCCCGGAGGTGCGCGTCCACGCCGAGTGGGCGGCTTGGGCGAACGGCACGGCGGTGCGCGAGCTGGACTACCACGACACCTTCCTCGCCGCCGAATACTCGCACCCCGGCGACAATATCCCCCCCATCCTCGCCGTCGCCCAGCAATGCGGGCCAGAGCGGGGCATAGACGGGCATGTGCTGGTCCGCGGCCTCGCCACGGGCTACGAGATCCAGGTGGACCTCGTGCGCGCGATCTGCCTGCACGAGCACAAGATCGATCACGTCGCCCATCTCGGCCCCTCGGCCGCGGCCGGCATTGGAACCTTGCTCGGTCTCTCGACGGAGGTGATCTACCAGGCCGTGCAGCAGGCGCTGCACGTGACCACGGCCACGCGCCAGAGCCGCAAGGGCGAGATCAGCTCGTGGAAGGCGTTCGCCCCCGCGCACGCGGGCAAGCTCGCAGTCGAGGCCGTGGACCGCGCCATGCGCGGCGAGGGCGCTCCCAGCCCGATCTACGAGGGCGAGGACTCGGTGATCGCCTGGATGCTCGGCGGACGCGACGCGCACTACCGGGTGCCGCTGCCGGCGCCGGGCGAGGCGAAGCGCGCGATCCTCGACACCTACACCAAGGAGCACAGCGCCGAATACCAGAGCCAGGCGCTCATCGACCTCGCCTTCCGCATGGGCAAGCAGGTCAAGGACTGGGACGACGTGGACGAGGTCGTCATCGAGACCTCGCACCACACGCACACCGTCATCGGCACCGGCTCGAACGACCCGCAGAAGTTCGACCCCGAGGCGTCGCGCGAGACGCTCGACCACTCGATCATGTATATCGTCGCAGTCGCACTGCAGGACGGCGCGTGGCACCATGTCCGCTCCTATCTCCCCGAGCGCGCCCGTAGGGCGGACACGGTGCGGCTGTGGAAGAAGATACGCACCGTCGAGGACCCGAAATGGACGGAGCGCTACCACTCGCGCGACCCGGACAGGCTCGCTTTCGGCGGCCGGATTGAGATGCGCATGAAGGACGGGAGCGTGATCGCCGACGAGCTGGCCATCGCCAATGCGCACACGCTCGGCGCAACCCCCTGGCAGCGTGCCGACTACGTGCGCAAGTTCCACACGCTCACCGAGGGCATCCTCGACCAGGCCGAGGCCGAGCGCTTCCTCGGCGTCGTCCAGCGCCTGCCCCAGCTCAGCTCGGCCGAGCTGCCGGGTCTCACGATCAAGCTGCCCGAGGGCAAGCTCGCTGTCGGCAAGCCCGGCATCTTCTAGAGTCGGAATTGCACGCAAACCTCGCGACGTTTGCTTTGGGGAGGAAACAATGAACGAAGCGTCCGCGGCACCGAAGCCGTCGCCCGAAGGGGCGCCGAGATCGAAGAAGTCCGTCGCCCTCTCGGGCGTTGCGGCCGGCAACACCGCGCTGTGCACGGTCGGCCGCACCGGCAACGACCTGCACTACCGCGGCTACGACATCCTCGACGTGGCCGAGGCCAGCGAGTTCGAGGAGATCGCCTTCCTGCTCGTTCACGGCAAGCTCCCGAACCGAGCAGAGCTGACCGCCTACAAGGCCAAGCTGAAGAGCCTGCGCGGCCTGCCGGGCGCCGTCCGCCAGGTGCTCGAGGCGCTGCCCGCCAGCACGCACCCGATGGACGTGATGCGCACCGGATGCAGCGCGCTCGGCGCCACGCTGCCCGAATCGGGCGACCACGCAGCAGCCGGCGCGCGTGACATCACCGACCGCCTCATGGCGTGCTTCGGCTCGATCCTGCTCTACTGGTGGCACTTCTCGCACAACGGTCGGCGCATCGCGGTCGAGACCGACGACGACAGCATCGGCGGCCACTTCCTCCACCTCCTGCACGGCCGCCCGGCGGACGAGAGCTGGGTGCGCGCCATGCATACCTCGCTCATCCTCTACGCCGAGCACGAGTTCAACGCCTCCACCTTCGCCGCGCGCGTCGTCGCGGGCACGGGCAGCGACATCTACTCGGCGATCACTGCCGCCATCGGAGCACTCCGCGGCCCCAAGCACGGCGGCGCCAACGAGGCGGCGCTGGAGATCCAGAGCCGATACGGGACACCCGACGACGCCGAGCGCGACATCCGCCAGCGCGTGGCGAACAAGGAGGTGGTCATCGGCTTCGGCCACCCGGTCTATACCGTGAGCGATCCGCGCAACGTCGTCATCAAGGAGGTCGCGCGCCGCCTGTGCGAGCAGGGCGGCAACACCATGCCGTTCCTGATCGCTGATCGAATCGAGGCCGTGATGGCGGACACCAAGCGTATGTTCGCCAACCTCGACTGGTTCAGCGCCGTCTCCTACTCCGCCATGCGAATCCCGACGGCGATGTTCACGCCGGTCTTCGTCATCGCGCGCACATCGGGCTGGGGCGCGCACGTGATCGAGCAGCGCGAGGACGGCAAGATCATCCGGCCCTCCGCCAACTATACCGGCCCCGAGGACTTGCGCTTCGTGCCGCTCGCAGAACGCTGATCTTCAAGCGGCGTTCGGGCGCGCGTGCATCACACGCTGGCGAGCGTGGCCGCCGACTCGCAAGTAATGAGCACTTTTTATTGACATGCTCGCCGCGTGCGCAGATAGGCGGAAGAGCACGCGCGCGCACGATTCGCGGGCGTGCGCCAGGGAAGGACGGTCATATGGGCCGCACGATGCCGGTTTTAGCGCTAAGCGCCATGAGCGCTGCGCGACCAGGCTGGGCAACGACCATCGCACGCGGCGCCGTTCGCTCTCCCGCGCCTATTCAACCGCGAACAGGAGTCTACTCCCCATGACTGACGACACCAGCAACGACACTGCATCCCCACCGCGCGCGCAGGCGCTTGCCGTCCGCGCGCCGACGAAGGCAGCAGCCACCGCGAAGAAGCCGGCTGCGCGGAAGACGGCCGCGAAGCCCGTTGAGGCGAAGGGCACGAAGACCGCCGCCGCGAAGAAGGCGCCGGTCGCTAAGGCGGCCGCCAGCAAGAGCGGCGCGGCCAAGCCGGCGTCCAAGACCAAGGCCGCCGCGAAGCCCGCTGCCAAGGCGGCCGGCGCCAAGGCCGCGGCGACGACCAAGCGCGGCGCGCGCGCGGCGACGCCGGTCAAGGAGGGCGGCAAGGCTGCCGCGCCGAAACGGGCGAAGAGTGCGGCTAAGCCCGCCGCGGCCAAGGCTGCGAGCGAGGGCAAGACCCGCGCCGGGACCAGCAAGGCGACGGTGAGCAAGGCTCAGAAGAGCGCCGACGCTAAGACAATGCGGACCGCGAAAGTCGCCCGCCGCGCGCAGCGCCGCCGCCAAGGAGCTGGCCTCCACCAGCTCGGCCACTGGCCGTGGCCGCGGCGGCCGGAAGAAGGCGCCGCCGCCGCCCACGCCGGAGACGACGGCTCCAACCACCGATACCCTTCAGTAGCCTCGCCGGGGCGGGCCTCGGCCCGCCCCGTTCTCTCGCAGCGGAATGCCCTGACTTGGGCCGGCCACTTGTGTCGCCAGCGCGACGCACACTCATGTGGCGAGGTGCGCGGCGCCGATCTGCACGAAGACGTCGAGCGTGTTCAACTCGTCCCAGTGCTCGACGAAGCGGCCGTCCTCGATGCGCCAGATATCGATGCTGCGCATCGTGAACGGCTTGCCACTTGGCGGACGGCCCAAGAATTGACCGAGATGGGTGCCCTTGTAGGTGTATCGGCCAATCGCGTGACGCCCGTCGGCGGCGGCGAACACGGCCTCGGCCGTGACGTGCAGGTCGGGCACGGCGCCCAGGAAATGGGTGAAGAACCCCTGCGCGCCCGCAAGTCCCTGCTCCACGTAAGGATTGTGGTTGACGTAATGCGGTGCGATCAGCTCGCCGAAGCGGCCGATCGCACGGGCGTTGACCAACTCGGCGTAGAGATGGCCGAGCCGCTCGGCTTCAACAAGGGACATAGTTTACCTCCGTAAACAGGACGAGACAGTCTCGTCTTGCAGCATGCAAGCTAATGAGACTGGGCGGTCTCGTCAAGGTGTCCCCGACGCCCTATATCGCTGTCCATGGACCAGGCCTCGACAGACACCCTCTCGCCCCTGCAAGAGCGCAAGCGCGCCGCCATCCTCGACGGCGCCCGCACCGTGTTCCTGCGCGACGGCTTCGGCGGCAGCAGCATGGACGAGGTCGCGCGTGCAGCCGGCGTCGGCAAGCAGACCGTCTATCGCCACTTCGGCTCCAAGGAGTCGCTGTTCGAGGGGCTGCTCGGCGAGATGTGCGGCGGCGTGTTCGCGGCGCCGATGCTGGAAGCTCGCGACCTGCGCGAGGTCGGACGTGGCTTCGTGCAGGTCGTCACGGAGCCCGCCAACCTCGCGCTGTTCCGCATCGTAGTCGCGGAAGCCGAGCGCTTCCCGGCCCTTGCACAGCGCTTCCACGCTGCCGGGGTCACGGCGGCCACCACCTACACCGCGGATCTGCTGGTGCGTGACGCAGACATCGGGCAGGTTCAAGCCGAGGTCATCGCCGCAACCTTCCTCGAGATGGTGAAGGGGCCAGCGTTCCTGCGCCTTCTGCTCGGCGCGCCGGCATCACCGTGGAACGACTCCTTCGAGCGGCAGATTGAGCAGGCGGTGGCCTACGTCGCCAGCCAGGTCTCGTCGCCCCAACGGACGAGAAACACGCCTGTGAAGCCAGCACGGCCCGCGGTCGCCCGGCCTCGGCGCTGACCTACGCAGGCGCCTATTCGAAAGCTTGCAACAGCTCGTCCACCTGCGCCGGCGTCAGCAGGCGCGGGCTCGCGCCGCGCAGAAGCAGCGCGAGCCGCGCCGCTTCTTCGATTTCCTCGGCGGCATACACGGCGTCCAGCAAGGTCGCGGCGCTCACGACCGGGCCGTGGTTCGCGAGCAGGACGGCGCGCGCGTCCCGCGCCGCCGCGCGGATCGCCGGCTCCATCGCCGGGTCGCCGGGCCGGAAATACGGCACGAGCGGCATCGTTCGCCCGACGCGCATGACGAAGTAGGGCGTCAACGGCGGGATCGGCGCCTGGTCGCCCTCGGCGGCGAGGCAGGCGATCGCGGTCGCCATCGTCGAGTGCAGGTGGACGACCGCGCCCGCCTCGGGACGCGCCGCATACATCGCCCGGTGCATGAACACTTCCTTGCTCGGCTTGTCGCCGCCGACGTGCTGGAACGCCTCATCGAGCTTCGAGAGCCGGATGGCATCGAGCCGGCCGAGGGACGAGTTCGTCGGCGTCATCAGGTAGCCGCCCTCGACGCGCGCGCTGATATTGCCGGCGGTGCCCACCGAGTAGCCGCGCGCGAACAGGCTCGCCGCGAGCTGGACCAGCAACGCGCGCATCTCAGCCTCGATCATGCTTGCGCGTGCTCGAAGGCGTCGAGGAAGAAGCCAGGACCGCCGAAATTGCCGCTCTTGAGCGCGAGCAGCAGCGGCGCCGGACCGCCTTCCGCGTAGGTCCACGGCACGCCGGGCGCGATCTCCTCGCCGATGCGCAGCGAGCGTACGCCGAGCCGGGACACGACCGCCCCGCTCGTCTCCCCGCCCGCGACCACGAGGCGCCGCACGCCCTGCTGCACCAGCGCCTCCGCGATCCGCGCGAGCGCCTCCTCGACCAGCGCGCCCGCCCCCTCGCGTCCGAGCCGCGCCTGCAGCGCGGCGACGCGGTCCGGCGGCGCGGACGCGGCGATCACGACCGGATCCCGACCGAGCTTGCCATCGGCCCACGCCAGCGCCTGCCCGGCGAGCGCGGCGCCGTCCGGCGTCGCGAGCGGGTCCAGCTCCAGGGTCGGTACGCGCTCCCGGGCTGTGCCGATCTGCAGCAGAGTCGCTCGCGAGCAGGACCCGGCGAGCACCGCGGCGGTGCCCGCTACTTCGGGCAGTCGTCCAGCCTCCAAATCCGGGGCCAGTAGCCCCGCACGGCGGAAATTCTCCGGCAGGCCCATCGCGACGCCCGAGCCGCCCGTGATCAGCGCGTGCGCCGCCGCAGCCTCGCCGATGGCGACGAGATGCGCCTCGGTGAGCGCATCCACGACAGCGTATCGCCGCCCGCCCTCCTTCAGCGCGGTCATCGCCCGGCGGATCGCCACCGCGCCCTGGTCCACGGTCGCGAACGGCACCAATCCGACCGCCCCCGTCGTCTGCCGCGAGAGCACGCGCACGAGGTTCGCGTCCCGCATCGGCGTGAGCGGGTGGTTCTCCATGCCGCTCTCGCTGAGCAGCCTCTCACCCACGAACAGGTGGCCCTGATAGACCGTGCGCCCGTTCGCGGGGAACGCCGGGCAGGCGAGCGCGAAGCCGCAGCCGAGCGCGTCCACGAGGGCGTCCGCCACCGGGCCGATATTGCCCTCGTCCGTGCTGTCGAAGGTCGAGCAGTATTTCCAGAAGAACTGGCGGCAGCCCGCCTCGCGCAGCCAGGCGAGTGCTGCGAGCGCCTCGCGCACGGCGTCCGCCGCGGGAGCGGTGCGTATCTTGAGCGCGACGACGAGCGCGTCGGCGTCGGGTGCCGGCCCGTCCGGCGTACCGATAAGCTGGACCGTGCGCATCCCCTGCCGGACGAGCGTGGACGCTAGGTCTGTCGCACCCGTGAAATCGTCCGCAATGCAGCCCAGGAGTGGCATCACGAGGCCTCCTCGATCGCCGCGACGAAACGCCGCGCCTGCGTATCCCAGGTGGGCAGCGCCTGCCCAGCCTGCCAGGCACCGTCCGCGAGGGCGGCGCGCAAAGCACGGTCGTAGATCAGCCGGCGCATCGCCTTGCTCAATCCCTCGACGTCGCCGGCAGCGCAGGCCGCACCCCAGGACGACCCGGCGAGCGGGGGCAGAGTCGCGGCTGCGGCGTCGCTGACAGCGGCGGGGACGCCTCGTCGCAGCGCCTCGGCGAGAGCGACGGCGTATCCCTCCCACTCGCTCGCCAACGCGAACAGGTCGGCACCGCGCCACAGCGCTTCGAGCGCCGCATCGTCCGGGTCGAGCACGAGGTGCACGCGCCGCGAGAGGCCCAGCTCGTCGGCGAGTGCCGCGACCGAGGGCGCGTGCTCCGGCGCCTGCGCCGTGCTGCCTGCGATGCTCAAGGTCCAGTCAAGGTCGGCGAGCCGACCGAGGGCGCGCAGCAGCGTGGCATAGCCTTTGCGCGCGGTCATCGTGCCGACAGCGAGGATGGCGCAGCCGGGTCCGCCGGAGCCAATCGAACGCGGCAGGTCGCCGACGCCGGGCACGACGAGGGAGGCGCGCGCACCTCCCTCGTCCAGGCGCTGCAGGATGGCTGGGCTAGTCGCGATCAGCGCGCGGAAGGCGGCTGGCTGCCACTCACCGCTCGGGACACGGTGCAGCAGCGCGACCGCGCCGGGCGGGACGGGCCGCGGCAGGAGCGCACCGTCGAGGACGGGGACCGCATCAGGTCCTGCGTCGCCAGCGCTGACCTCGGCCTCGTGCCCGGCCGCTTGCAAGGCCGCGCCGAGGCAGCGAGCGTAGCGCGTGCCGGGACCGCTGCCCGGCGGGACCAAGAAGGCGAGACGCATCGGCGGGCACTAACATGCGCCGCCGCCATCGTCACGCCTGGGTCGCTACGGCGCACGCGGCCAGCCGCGGCGCGCTGCGCGCGATGTGGGAGGCACCGTAGCCCGGCGCCGCCCGCTCCGCCGTCGCTCGCGCTGCCTTCGCGACCGTTGCGATCACCCGCGTCTGCACGAGCATCGCTCGCTCCAGCGGCCGCCGGTTCTCCACCGCGAGGTCCTGCAGCCGGCGCGCGACAGCCTCCAGCTCGATGCGGTGCCGCGCCGCCTGACGTCCCTTCGCACCCGCGCCCGCTTGGGCAGCGACGAAGGCGTCCGCGGCGGCGAGCTTTTCCGGGAGCAAGCGCACCGCAGCGGGCATGTTCAGCGCCGCGAGCGCCGCATTCTCGGTCTGCAGCACGTCGGCGAGCCGCACCGCGGCGGCGATCAGCGAGGCGGTCGGAGTGTTCGCGGTTACCGCGCGTGGAGCGGTCGTGTCTGTCATCATCGTGCGTCCTGCTGTTCCTGCATGCGGATCATCTGGCTGAGCGCGTCCCGGGCGATCCCGAGGCCTCCGTTGGCGGCGATTCCCTTGGCCAGTTCGCTCACGAACATCGGCTTCCATTGCGCCTCCCCGTCGCCGCCGCCGAACGGGCCGTGAGCGGTATCCACAGTGTCGAAGATCGGCTGCAGCAACTCGCCGAGGATCGTAGCTTCGAAGTCCTGCGCCGTCTTGGCGAGTTTCGCCACCTGGTCGGGCGGCAGCGTGGTGCTCAGCGTCGCGGGCAGCAAGGTCGCCATCAGCGCACCACGAGGTCGGCCTGCAGGGCGCCCGCCGCCTTGATCGTCTGCAGGATGCTGATGAGGTCGCGCGGGCCGACGCCGAGCGCGTTCAGGCTCGCGACCAGGTCGCGGAGCGTCACGTTGCCGGGCACGATGCCGAGCCTGCGGTCGCTGCCCGTGTCCACCTGGACCTTGCTGCGCGGCACGACGGTCGTCTGGCCGTTCGAGAACGGCGCTGGCTGGCTGACCTCCGGCGTCTCGCTCACGCGCACCGTCAGGTTGCCCTGGGCGATCGCGACGGTGCTCACGCGCACGTTCGCGCCCATGACAACCGTTCCGCTCGCCTCGTCTATGACCACGATGGCCGCGGTGTCCGGCTGCACGGAGAGGTCCTCGATGCGCGCGAGCGCGCCCACCGGGTCGCGCCCGGCGAGGTCGAGCCGCACCGTCCGCGGGTCCATCACACGCGCGGCGCCGTCCCCGAGCACGCGGTTCACGGCCGTCGCGACCCGCTCGGCGGTGGTCAGGTCCGGGTTGCGCAGACCGAGGCTCAGCGTGCGCAGGCTCGCGAAGCTGAACGGCACCTCGCGCTCCACCGTGGCGCCGTTGGCGATGCGCCCGGCCGTCGGTATGTTGCGCGTGACCGTCGCCGCCTGGCCTCGAGCCGAGATCGCGCCCGTCGTGAGCGCGCCCTGGGCGACGCCATAGACCTCGCCGTCCGCGCCGAGCAGTGGCGTCACCAGGAGCGTGCCGCCCGTCAGATCCTTCGCGTCGCCGAGCGCCGAGACGGTCACGTCAATGCGGCTGCCGCTCCGCGCGAAGGCCGGCAGCTCGGCGGTGACCATCACGGCGGCGACGTTCTTGGTCTGCAGCTTTGCCGCCTGGTCGCGCGTGTTCACCCCGAGCCGCTCCAGCATGCCGATCAGCAACTCGCGGGTGAACACCGCGTTGTTCAAGCTATCCCCGGTGCCGTTCAGGCCGACGACGAGGCCGTAGCCCACGAGCTGGTTGTCCCGAACACCTTCCACGTCCGCGATGTCCTTGATCCGCACCTGCCCGACAGCGGGTGCGGCCCAAAGGGGCGCAAGGCAGAGCAGCAGGCAGAACAGCGGGCGCAGGCGCAGCGTCGTCACGGTCTGACCTTTCCGGATCGTTAAGGTCTGTCAGGCACTCTCCCGCCATGGCGCAAGCCGCGTGCCAGGTTCAGGAGCCAGCTAAGGCGGGAGTTCAGCACCGCCAGCCCGGCAATCCTTGCCTAGTTGCGGCGCGACCTCGGCGGAAAGGACCGGGCAGGTGATGCAGGGCGTGGCGTTGCAGGACATTCAGGCACCGGCGGACGGGCTCGCGCTCGCTGCGGCGCGGCCGCAAGCGGCGGCCTTTGGGTCAGCACCTGGCTTCCGCGTCGCGGAGCGGCCTTCCGCCGTCCGCTCCCCTGCCGCTGCGGCGGCGCCCGCCGCGCTGCTCGGCCTTCTCGCCGTCCAGGAAGCCGAGGGCGCCGCCGCGCGCGACCGCGACGCCCGCAAGCGCGGCAAGCTCATGCTCGACGAGCTCATCCGCCTGCAGCGCGCCCTGCTCGGCGGCCGGCTCGACCCGGAAAACCTCCGCGCCCTCGGCGCTCTCGCGGGAGACTCGGCCGTCGCCGCGGACCCCGAGATCGCCACTGTCGTCCGCGCCATTGCCCTCCGCGTCCGGGTCGAGCTCGCCCAATTTGGGGTTGCGGCAACGAGGTGACACCGGAAAGCCGAACCATGTCAGCCGTTTGACACTTTGCTACTCAGGCTTGCGCCGTTGTCTCACGGCAGTATAAGCCCCCGGAACCGAGAGGCCGGGGATCACCGGCTCGGCCTCGCAACGGTGCAGAGCGGAGAGGACCAGCGCCCATGATGCTCACCCTGCCCCCTGACTACCGTCCCTCCGACGGCGAGGACTTCATGAGCCCATTGCAGGCGGAGTATTTCCGCCAGAAGCTGCTCCGCTGGCGTGCCGAGCTGCTGCGCGAGGCGGACGGGACGCTGGCCAGCCTTTCCGAGGGCGGGATCCGGGAGGCCGACATAACCGACCGCGCCAGCGTCGAGACCGACCGCGCGCTGGAGTTGCGCACGCGCGATCGGGCACGGAAGCTGATCAGCAAGATAGACCAGGCGCTGCTGCGCATGGAGAACGGCTCCTACGGCTTCTGCGAGGAGACTGGCGAGCCGATCGGCCTCAAGCGGCTGGAGGCGCGCCCGATCGCGACGCTCAGCGTCGAGGCGCAGGAGCGCCACGAGCGCATGGAGCGCGTCCACCGGGACGACTGATCGCGAACTGAGCCGGGATGCGCGCCGGGTCGGCGGGCCGCCATGACCCTGGACCAGCTCCGCATTTTCGTGGCCGTGGCCGAGCGCCAGCACGTGACGCGGGGGGCGCAGGCGCTGAACCTAGCACAATCCGCGGCGAGCAGCGCCATTGCGGCGCTCGAGGCGCGCTTCGCGACCAAGCTGTTCAACAGGGTCGGGCGCGGCATCGAGCTGACCGAGGCGGGACGGTTGTTCCTGGCCGAGGCGAAGGCGGTCTTGGCGCGGGCCGAGGCCGCGGAGCTCGCGCTCGCTGAGATCGGCGGCTTGAAGCGCGGAACCCTCTCCGTGCAGGCCAGCCAGACCATCGCCAGTTATTGGCTGCCCCGCCACCTGGTCGCGTTCCGGCGCGCACATCCAGGGATCGAGGTCCGGCTCTCGGTCGGCAACACCGCCCAGGTCGCGGCGGCCGTGCATGAGGGCGAGGCGGAACTCGGCTTCGTCGAGGGCGCCGTGAACGATCCCGAGCTGTCCAGCGCGACCGTGGCGCACGACCAGCTCGTCCTCGTGGTCGGCCCGGAGCACCCGTGGGCCAGGACCGGCAGCATCGCCCCGCATGACCTGACGGCGAGCGAGTGGGTGCTGCGCGAGCCGGGTTCCGGCACCCGCTCGGCGTTCGAGACTGCGCTGGAGGGATCGGCCTAACGCTGGCCGCGTTGAACGTCGCCCTGGAACTGCCGTCGAACGAGGCCGTGCGCGCGGCCGTGGAGGCCGGCATGGGTGCGACGGCAATTTCCGCCTCCGTGGCGGCCCCGAGCGTCGAGGCCGGGCTGCTGCACCGGGTCGGATTCACTCTGCCGGAACGGGCCTTCCACGTTCTGCGCCACCGCGAGCGCTACCGGAGCCGTGCCGGAGATGCCCTGCTCGACGTGATTGCCCTGAAGCGCGTCAGCCCACCTTGACCGGGATGCGGTGCCACGAGGCACCGAGATAACCCTTGAAGTTCCACGTATCGTCCGGGAGCGCCGGCTGCGTCTGCCCCGCGCTGTCCCACGCGCGCACAGCCAGCTCGTGCTCGCCCTGGGGCAGATCGAGCGTTGCCTGCCAGAACGTCCAGCTCCAGGGTGCGTCCGGGTCGTGCTGCAAGTCCGCTTGGTGCCATGTCCGGCCGCCGTCGCTGGAGACGTCCACGCGCGCGACCGACCGGGCCGTGGCCATAGCGTAGCCGCGCAGCGTCGTCTTACCGGGCGTCAGCTCGGCATGTGGCGCCGGCTCACAGATCGCGGAGTCCAGCGGCATGTCGTTGATCGTGACGCCCTTGTCCCAGTCCGCGGTCTCCTTCGTCACGTCCGGCGGGAACAGCTTGTAGTCCCGCGCCTGCACATGGCCGTCCGACGGCCGATCCTGCACTGTAATGCCCGCCAGCCATTTCGGGCTGCGCACGCCAGCGTAGCCCGGCACAACGGCGCGCAGCGGCGCGCCGTGCTCGGGCGCTAGCGCCTCGCCGTTCATCTCAAAGGCCAGCAGCACCTCCGGCGACATCGCCTTGGTCATCGGGATGGATGCCTCGTAGCGGAAGCGCTCGCCTTCCACCTCGCAGTCGTCGAGGGAGGAGAACGCGACGTGGAGCGAGGCTTCCGCCTCGGCGCCGGCCGCGCGCAGCACGTCGGCGAGCGCCGCTCCGGTCCATTCGGCGTTGCCGATGGCGCCAGCCGCCCAGGGGTCGCCCGAGACGGGGCGCACCTGCTGCATCTCCGCGCGCCGGTTGCCCGCGCACTGCATCACCGCCGTGACCGTCCGGCGTGGGAAGCGGTCGCGCAGGTCGTCCATCGAGAGGTCGAGCGGCGCCGCGACCCGGCCGCTGACGCGCAGCCGATGCCGGGCGCCGTCCACGCTCGGGATGCTGCCGTGCGTCCGCACGTAGAAGTCCCGCTGCGGCGTGATGTAGGACGCGCGCAGCCGGTCCAGTGGTGGCTCGGCGTTGAGCGGCTGCTTCGAATGGACGATCAGGTCCGGCTTGGCGCGAAGCAGATCGAACATGGCTCGTCTCCCCTCGCGATAACGATGCAGAGGCTCGGCGGCTCCTTCCCATTCACGCGATCCCGAGCAGCCGGATCAGACCGAGGCTGATGGCGCATAGCACAAGCAGCGACCCGGTCACGGCGACTGTCACGCGCCCACCGGCGCGCGCCACCACTTGCATGTCCGTGCCGAGGCCGAGAGCTGCCATCGCGAGGACGGTGAGCCAGTTGGCCATCGAGGCGGCCGGGGCGAGCAGCGCGTGAGGCAGCAGCGCGGCGGAGCGCAGCGCCATCAGCGCGAGGAAGCCCAGGATGAACCAAGGCACGAGCGTGCGCAGCCCGAGCCGACCCGGCGCTTGGCGGTCGCCTGCCGTGAGCCGTGGCGCCGCCTCGCCCGACGCGTCGCGCAGGCGTCGGGTCAGGAGCGAGAGGAGCAGCACTACGGGGCCGAGCATGAGCACGCGCACGAGCTTCACCACCGTGCCTACGTGCACGGCCAGCATGCCGACGGGGGCGGTCGCCGCTAGCACCTGCGGCACGGCATAGACGGTCAGCCCGGCAAGCACGCCATACTGCAGCCCCGACAGACGCAGCAGAGGCACGAGCAGGGGTAGGCCGAGCACGACCACGACGCCGAGCACGGCGGTGAAGGCGATGGACGCGGCGACGTCCTCGCCATCGGCGCCGATCACGGGCGCCACGGCAGCGATGGCCGAGTTGCCGCAGATGGAGTTGCCGCAAGCGACCAGCACGGTCATGCGGTGCCGCAGGCCGAGCAGACGGCCGAGGCCGTAGCTCGCCGCTATTGCGGCGGCGACCACGGCGGCGATGCCGAGCAGCAAGCCAGGGCCTGCTGCCAGCACCGTGCGCGCGCTGACCGAGGCGCCGAGCAGAACCACCGCGACCTCCAGCAGCGTCTTGGCGCTGAGCTCGATGCCGGGGAACCAACGACGGCCCGGCGTCCAGGCCGTGCGCACTGCCGTGCCGACCAGGATCGCGAGCACAAGCGGCTCCAGCCAGGTACGACCGAGCAGCCGCGTCTCGACGGCTTCAACCACGCTGGCTGCCGCGGCGACGGCCGCGCAGAGCAGCATTCCCGGCAGGAAGCGGCCGAACGCGTCATAGGCGCGAGCGATAAAGCCGGCCGGCCGCGACGACGCACGCCGGGCGGGACGCCTGAGCGAGGTGGTTCGGGCGATGGTGGCCATGGCAAGTTCTCTCGTCTCGTGCATGACGGAGAGATGCGCCCATAGGACCAATCGTTCCAGATTTTTGTTTTTATAAAACCAATCTCATAAGTAGATTGATTACACGTCGAATGATGGCGAGCCTATCAGGCCCGGCGCCACCCCGGCTTCGAGGGATCGACCAGCTTGTAGTTCACCGGTCCCATGCCGCAGATCGCGATGACGGCGGGCTCGTTATGCGCCCGGATCACGCCGTCGTAGTGCGGCGTGCCCGCCACGCGCCGCACGAAGCTGCCGGCCGGCACGGGAACGCAGGAGGCTGGGTCGAAATCGCCGCCGCTGTTGCACCACCAGGTCCCGGACACGACGACGCAGAAGCGGTCGGTCGTGTAGGTGTGGGGCGCGCTCATGTAGCCCGGCCACCAGCGGATCAGCGTGTAGTAGAGGCCCGGCGCGTTGAGATCCCCGGTCAGCAGGCACATCTCCACGCTGCGCGCTGGATAGCCCTTGTTCGGGACCCAGACGAGCTGGTCCGGCATCCGGATGATCGTCTGCTCGGGGTTCAAGGGGCTGGCGGCGGCGCTGCCGGCCAGCGCCAGGGGTAGGGCGGCCAGGAGCGGTGCCGTGAGCAGGTCGCGCCGGGTTGCTGAGGCTTCGTCCATGCGGTCCTCCCGTGAGTTCACCCGATCTCGACGACGACGCGTCCGCGCACGCGGCCGGCGAGGATCTCGGCCCCGACCGGGATCACCTCGTCGAGGCGGATGGTGTGCGTCATCGCCGCGAGCTTGCCGAGATCGAGGTCGCGGGCGAGGCGGCCCCAGGCTTCGAGGCGGAGCGCTCTGGGCGCCATCACCGACTCGATCCCGAGCAAGGACACGCTGCGCAGGATGAACGGCGCCACCGACGTCGGTAGGTCCATGCCTTGCGCCAATCCGCAGGCAGCGACGGCGCCGCCATACTTCGTCATGGACAGGAGGTTCGCGAGCGTGTTCGAGCCGACGGAGTCGATGCCCGCCGCCCAGCGTTCCTTGCCGAGCGGCTTCGCGGGGCCGGACAGCTCCTGGCGGTCAATGATCTCCGCGGCGCCGAGGCTCTTGAGATAATCGGCCTCGCCTGTCCGCCCGGTCGAGGCGATGACGTGCCAGCCCGCCTTCGCGAGAAGCGCGATCGCGACCGAGCCGACGCCGCCTGCGGCGCCCGTGACGACGGCCGGTCCGCGGCTGGGGGTTAGGCCGTGCTTCTCAAGGGCGAGAAGTGCCAGCATCGCCGTGTAGCCCGCGGTGCCGACCGCCATGGCTTGGGCGGGGGTGAGGCCCTGGGGCAGCGGGACGAGCCAGCCGCCCTTCACACGCGCCCGCTCGCCGTAGCCGCCGAGATGGGTCTCGCCCAGGCCCCAGCCGTTGAGCACGACGGAATCGCCGGGCTTGAACTCGGGATCGCTCGAGGACTCGACGGTGCCGGCGAAGTCTATGCCGGGGATCATCGGGAAGCGGCGCACCACGGGCGCCTTGCCCGTGAGCGCGAGGCCGTCCTTGTAGTTGAGCGTCGAGTGGGTCACGCGCACGGTGACGTCCCCGTCCATCAATCCGGAGTCGTCGAACGGCTTGAGGGTGACGCTCTGCCCGCCCTCGCCCTTCTCGATCACGATTGCTTTGAAACTGCCCATGGCGCGTCGCTCTCCTGAGATCCCCGCAGGTCCATGCCTCAACGTCCCAGGAAGCGCCAGGATGCCCAGGCTGGTGCCTCGGCCGTGGGAGAGCCCGTCACGCGACGGCGCGCGGACCGCGGCTCAGCGGCCTAATGGCGAGCCGTCGCGCCTCGGCCAGCGCGTTCACGTCGCGCGCGATCAACCGGTTGCTGCCCATGACGTCGAGCAGGGCGGCGACCGGGATCGCGAGCACGTCAGCGTCGTGGTCGGCCAGCACGCGCACCGGGCTAAGTCCGCCCGCCAGTGCCTCGCGCACGACGAAGAGCTGCCTCGGACCGACGGATTCGAGCCGTATCTCGCCGCCGCCGTTCGACACCGACACGCCGAGCACGCCCGCCAGGACCAGGAAGGCGTTCGGCATGGGAGCGCCCACGTCGAGCAGGAGCTCGCTGCGATGATAGCGGCGGAAGGCGCTAGCCTGGGCAAGGCGCGCCAGGGCATCGGCATCCGCGTGGAAAGCGCCCGCCGACGTGAGCATCTGGAGGCGCGCTTGCGCGTCGAGTGAGATCGCGCCGTTGTCGGCAGGCTCGACTTGCATCCGGAGGCCACGGCGCTGGACGACATACCAGAAGCGGGTGAGGAACTCATCGCGCGGACCGGAGAGAACCCCCGGGTTCGCGACGGGAAGGACCACGGCGTAGCTCACGGACCCGTCCGCGATCGCGGTCACGCGGCATTTGACATCGCCGAGACTGGCTAGGTCTGGAAGCGTGCGTCCAGCCTCCAGCACGGCCTCGCGGACCTGCTCCGGTGGGATGTCGGCGCCGAACACCAGCGGGACCGTCACGGTAGCGCGGTCATTCGCGCGGGCGGCGATGACGAGGTTGCCTTTCGCCAAGGTGCTGTTCGCGACGATGATTCGGCTGTCGTCGCTCGTGGCGAGGGTCACCGTGCGCCAGTCCATCTCCACCACCCGGGCAGCCTTGCCGTCCACGACGATCCAGTCGCCGAGGCCGAACTTGTGCGCCGAGAGCAGCCCGAGGCCGGAGAGCAGGTTGCCCAGGAACTCCTGCAGAGCAAAACCGAGCACGATGGACCCGACGCCCACGGCGGCGAACAGGCTCGCGAGGTCAACGTTCCAGATCCTGGACACGACGATTGCGCCCCAAACCAGCGACAGGCCGATCCGGAGGATGTCGAGCAGCAGCTTCGGGGCGCTCATCTGCTCGCCGAGCAGGCCCATCAGCACGGCCTGGGCGATCCGGAGCACCAAGTAGAGGCTCGCGAGCGCGAACGCAGTCTCCGCGGTTCGCACCGCCCAATCCTCGGCCGGCAACCCGGCCAGCACGCGCAGGATCAACCAGATCGCGCCCGTTGGCAGCACGAGGAAGGCGAGCTGGCGCAGGATGTCGGCGACGAGCGCGTTGCGCGTCGCGAACGCGCGCGACGCCTCGAGCAGGGTAATCGCCAGAATCGGGTAGCCCAGCACGAGCCCGAGTTCCCAGGCGATCTCGCCCGAGAGCGCAGGCCAAGGAAGGAATGCCGCCATGCCGCTACTCCGCCGCCCGGGACTGTTGCCCGGTCTCAGCGCCGGCCGGCGTTCGCGGTATCGCCGGGCGCGTCCAGCTCTGCACCGTGCCGAGGGCAGGCGAGACGATCGCAGGGGCCGGCTCGAAGCCGTCAATGTCCGTGAGCAGCGCGTAGGTGCTCTCGCTGACCCGAACGGTTCCGGGCTCCGCCTGCACCGCGATGAGCCGGGCGATGCTGAGGGTTCGTCCCCAGATATCGTAGAGCGTGTTGCCGCGGCCCAGCAGCAACACGTCGGTCTCGCCTGAGGCCAGGCCGAAGCGCAGCGAGATCGCCGACGCCCAGTCCGTGCCGAGCCGCTCCACGGCTTGGGCGGCGCTCTGCACCCACGCCGGCGATTTCCAGCGGACCGTAGGCGGACACCACCTCGACGCCGCGGTAGTCGAGGAAGCGGGCGATCCCAGACTTGTTGTGAAAGGCTCCCTCCACCGCGCTGTTGCGATCCGGCATATACAGGATCGCCGTCCCGAGCGTGCGGATCTGGTCGGCGACCGACTCCGGAAGCCCGTTCGCCTGCGCTTGTGCGAGGAACGTGTTCGGATCAGTCGCCAGGAAGCGCGATTGGCTGCGCAGCAAACGGTCCTCGCCGACCATCAGCACCTCGCCGGTCTTGCCCTGGCCGGTCTCTTGCCAGCGGCCGGCATCGGTGAGCAGCACGTTGAGCGCGCTGACGTCGATCTGGGCGACGAAGACGCCGATCGTCTGGCCGTCGGCGATGACCGGAACGGCGGTGAAGATCTGGGGCATGAAGGCCGAGGGCATATAGGCCGAGTAGTCGGCCAAGACCGCCCTGCCGCAAAAAAACTCGGGGCGCCGCTACCCGCTCCGCCCGGGAATCACCTGCCCATCCCGCAGCTGCGCCGGCACATATGGCGCCCCCGGCCGCCCCTGGTCGTGCGTGCCGAGCCAGAACAGCATCAGCCCTAGCACCGCGATGCCCGCCGCGATCAGCGCAACCGCCCGGCGCGACGGCGCCTCGCCGCGGCCGAGCGTGTAGCGCCAGAGAAAGTAGAGCCCGACCGGGATCAGGACCGTGGCTTCCTCCAGGAAGCGCAGCAGGCCCTCGGTGACGAGCATCAGGCCGCCGCGGCCTCAGTGCCGCCGCGCAGCCGGTAGGCGAGGTGAACCAGGATCGCGGCCGTGGCGCCCCAGACGTAGTGCTCGGGATGCGGCCATACCCAGAAATCGCGCATCCGGCCGCGGAACTCCGCCCGGCGGCGCTGCGGTGCATCCGGATCGAGCACCACGGCGAGGGGAAGCTGGAACACGGCCTCGACCTCGTCCGGCGCCGGGCGAAGGTCTAGGCCCGGCGGCAGCAAGGCGAGCACGGGTGTCACGCGGAAGCCGGTGCCGGTCACGTAATCGGGCAAGCGGCCGAGCAGCTCGGCCTGCGCCGGGTCGAGCCCGACTTCTTCCTGGGCCTCGCGCAGGGCCGCGGCCTCGGGCGAGGGATCGCCGGGGTCGATCCGGCCGCCGGGGAACGCGACCTGGCTCGCGTGCCGCACGAGGTGCGCCGTCCGCTTCGTGAGCAGGACGCCGGGCGTTGGCCCCTGCACGATACCGACCAGGACGGCGGCGGGCATGAGCGGCCCGGTCACCAAGTCCATCGCGTCGTCCGAGGCCGCGGGCGCGGCGACGATCTCGGCAGGAGCGGGTGGCAGGCTGCCGCTCAGGCGCTCACGCAGCAGGGCTGGGTTCACCTCCGGCCCTAATCCGCGTCATGCTCGGCAGAGGGCATCTCGCCGAGCGGAAAGAAGCGGCGCTGCGACCAGACACCGAGCATCCGCCGCCCGCACACCATGCCCGGCACGGCCAGCGCCACCAGCTCGTAATAGACGGCACGGGCGATGCGCGCCTCCAGCGCCAGGTTGCCGTCGCCGCCGCGAACGCGGACGTAGGGCGTCGGCTCGCAGGTGAGCATGTTATGGCGCACGCGGATCGGGTGCTCCGGCCCGGCGGTGACGCACTGATCGATGTTCGTGCGGAAGGAGAGGGCCTGGTCCTGGCCCGTGCCTTTCCAGCACAGCTCGACGGCGAGCCACGGCGTGTCCTCGACCTCGATGCGGCCGCGCTCGGCCGGCGTTTCCAGCCAGTAGCTTCCGTCCTCCTCGCGCTTGAGCACGCTGCTGAACAAACACACCAGCTCTTTGCGTCCGATCGGGCTGCCCCGGTAGAGCCATGTCCCGTCCCGGCGGATGAGGAACGGCAGGTTGCCGCACTCAACCCGTGGCGGACGCTGCCGGACGGGCGGCATCGGGACGCCGCCGGCGTCCACCGCCCCGCGCGCGACCAGGCCGCGAACTCCCAAGCCTTCGTTCACCTTTGCGTCTCCAAGGCGTTACCCATCTACCGTCGAGCCGCGATATAGGAAGCGCACCGGGGCGGGTGAAACCCCCCGACGATACGGAGACGTGAATGACCCAGCCCACAGGCAACACCCAAAGCCAGATGGCGACCGCCCAGCCATGGCAGGATCCGTGGAAGCAGGAGGACCCCTCGCGGCTGCTGCACGACGCGGAAGCGCTGGCCACTCGCGCGGGCGCGGCGCGCGCGGAGGTGGGGCGCGTCATCTTCGGGCAGGAGACCGTAGTCGAGCAGGTGCTCGTGACGCTTCTCTCCGGCGGCCACGTGCTGTTGGTCGGCGCGCCGGGCCTCGGCAAAACCCTGCTCGTGGAGACGCTCGGCACGGTGCTGGGCCTGGCGCCCAAGCGGGTGCAGTTCACGCCGGACCTGATGCCCGCCGACATCACGGGCAGCGAGATCCTCGACGAGGATGACAACGGGCACCGCAGCTTCCGCTTCGTGCCAGGCCCGGTGTTCTGCCAGCTCCTCATGGCCGACGAGATTAACCGCGCCAGCCCGCGCACGCAGAGCGCACTCTTGCAGGCCATGCAGGAGGGCAAGGTCGCGGTCGGCGGCGTCGAATACCCCTTGCCGCGGCCGTTCCACGTGCTCGCGACGCAGAACCCGATCGAGCAGGAGGGCACCTACCCGCTGCCCGAGGCGCAGCTCGACCGCTTCCTGCTGCAGGTTGACGTGGGCTATCCCGACCTCGCGGCCGAGCGCGCCATGCTGCTCGCGACGACAGGCGCGAGCCAGGCGCGCGCCGCGCCCGTGCTCACGGCGGACGAGTTGATGACGGCTCAGCGCCTGATCCGACGCATCCCCGTGGGCGAGCAGGTTATGGAGGCGATCCTCGCCCTCGTGCGCGGCGCGCGGCCGGAGACGGCGGCGACCGATCAGGTCGCCCGGCACGTCGCCTGGGGACCTGGGCCGCGGGCATCGCAGGCGCTGATGCTCGCGTGCCGGGCGCGGGCGCTGATCGACGGGAGGCTCGCGCCGAGCCTGGACGACGTGGCAGCACTCGCCCACCCGGTGCTGCGCCACCGCATGGCGCTCAACTTCGCGGCGCGCGCCGAGGGCGTCGTCCTAGAAGCGCTGGTGTCCTCGCTTGCCGAGCGTGTGGGGTGAGCGGCGCGGCAGCCGCGGCACGCCGGGCGGAAGCGCTCGGGGCGAGCCTGCCGCCGCTGCTCGTCGCGGCGAAGCAAGTCGCGGCGACGGTGGCGAGCGGCGTACACGGACGCCGCCGTGTCGGGCAGGGCGACGCGTTCTGGGAGTATCGGCCCCTGCTGCCGGGCGAGAGTCCGCGGCGCGCTGACCCGCGCGCGTCGGCGAAGGCATCCCGGCCGTTCGTGCGCGAGACCGAGTGGGAAGCGGCGCAGACGGTGCTGCTCTGGCGTGACGGGTCAGCGAGCATGAGATGGCGGTCAAGTGCGTCGCTGCCGACCAAGGCCGAGCGGGCGGAGCTGCTCCTGCTGGCACTCGCGGCGCTGCTGCTGCGCGGCGGCGAGCGGATCGCGCTGCTGGACGCGGCGCCGCGCTCGCGCGCCGGCCGGGCCGCGCTGGACGCCGTCGCAGAACTGCTCGCCACGGCGTTGCGCCCAGAGGCGTCGCGGCCAGAGCCTGGAGCAGACGACGACGGGTTGCCGCAATCCGTGCCGCTGCCGCGTCACGCACGCGCCGTGCTGATCGGCGACTTCCTGGCGCCGCTCGACAAGATCAAGGAACGGATCGCCGGCATGGCCAGCGCGGGCGTCGGCGGGCACGTGCTCCAGGTGCTCGACCCGGCGGAAGCAGCACTTCCTTACGCCGGGCGGGTGCGCTTCAAAGGGCTGGAAGGCGAGGCGGATCACCTCATCGCGAACGTCGAGGGCGTAAAGGACGCCTACGCGGCAGCGCTCGCGGCGCAGCAGCAGGGTCTTGCGGGGCTGTGCGCCGCGGCAGGGTGGAGCTTCGCCGTGCATCGTACAGGATCATCCGCCCGAGCCCGCACTTCTCGGCTTGCACGCCGCACTGTCGCGGGCGTAGCTCTCACGTGGTCTTCGCAGCACCCGCCCTCCTCCTCGCCCTTGCCGCGCTGCCGCTGCTGTGGTGGTTGCTGCGCGTGACGCCGCCGGCGCCGCGGATGCAGGCCTTCCCGGCGATCCGGCTCCTCACAGGCTTGCAGGCGCGTGAGGTGACCTCGGCGCGCACGCCGCTCTGGGTGCTCATCCTGCGCATGATCGCGGCGGCGCTGCTGATCGTGGGCTTGGCCGGGCCGGTGCTGGACGCGGCGGGAGCGCTGCCGGGCGGCGGGACGCTGCTGCTGGTGATGGACGACGGCTGGGCGGCGGCGCCCGATTGGGCAGCACGCGAGCGAGCGGCCGGCGCGGTGCTTGACCGGGCCGAGCGCGCGGGGCGGCGCGTCTCGCTGCTCACGACGGCACGGACCGAGATCGATGGGCCGCCGCGGGCGACGGCAGCGATGCCTGCGCCGGAGCTGCGTCCGCTCGTCGCGGCCCTGCGGCCGAAGCCTTGGCCACCCAGCCGCGGCGAGGCGGCCGAGGCCGCGCGCGCGTCGGGCGCCACCGCGTCCGTCTGGGTCGCGGACGGCGTTGGAGCGCCCGCCGACGCGACGTTGGATGCCGGCCTCGCCCAGCTCGGGCCGGTCGAGATGCTGCGGCCGGACACCGTGAAGACCTGGCTGATGCGTCCGCCGCAGGCGCTTGCCGACCGCCTCGTCGCCCGCGTCTCGGTATTCCCGCAGCCCGCGCCGCAAGCCTTCGCTGTGCTGGCCCAGACCGCGGACGGCCGCACCCTCGCGCGCGCCACGGGCACCGTCGCGCCGGGCGTCGATGCCGCGGACGCAGCCATCACCCTTCCCGCGGAACTGCGCAACCAGCTCGCGCGCCTGGTGCTGGCCGGCGTGCCGTCCGCGGGTGCGGTGGCGCTCCTCGACGAGGGGGCGCGGCGCCGGCCGGTCGGTCTCGTCACGGCGGAGCGAGGCGACGATCAGCCGCTGCTGGGCCAGCTCTACTACATCAAACGTGCGCTCGGCGCCGACGCCGACATCCGGGAGGGTAGCCTCAAGGCGCTTCTCGCGCAGCCTCTCGCCGTGATCGTGCTCGCCGATCAGCCGGTCGGGGACGAGGACGCGGCGGCGCTCGCGCGCTGGGTCGAGCACGGGGGGCTGCTGCTGCGCTTCGCCGGCCCGCGGCTCGCCGCGGCGACAAGCGATCCCAGCTGGCACGACCCGCTCCTTCCGGTGCCGCTCCTCGCGGGAGACCGGCGGCTCGGCGGCGCCTTGAGCTGGTCGCAGCCGGCGCACCTCGCGCCGTTCCCAGCGAACTCGCCCTTCGCTGGGCTGCACGTGCCGGCGGAGGTGAAGGTGTCGCGCCAA
The DNA here is from genome assembly GCA_963848595.1 of uncultured Alphaproteobacteria bacterium. Taxonomy (GTDB): domain Bacteria; phylum Pseudomonadota; class Alphaproteobacteria; order Acetobacterales; family Acetobacteraceae; genus CAWKEH01. Next base: position 315,251 of record CAWKEH010000011.1, read on the forward strand.
GTGCTCGCGGAGCCTTCGGCGCAGAGCGCCGGCCGCACCTGGGCGACGCTCGCGGACGGCACGCCGCTGGTCACGGCCGAGGCGCGCGGCGCCGGGCGGATCGTGCTGTTCCACGTCACGGCAAACGCGGACTGGTCGGATCTGCCGCTCTCGGGCTTGTTCCCGGCCATGCTGAAGCGGCTCGTCGCCCTGTCCGCCGGGGTCGAGACGCCGCCCGGCAGCACCGTGCTCGCGCCCGCCCAGGCCCTCGACGGGTTCGGCGAGCTAGGCCCCGTACCGCCGGCCGCGACGGGGCTGGCGGCTGACCGGTTCGGCGCGACCGTGCCCGGCCCGCGGCACCCGCCCGGCTTCTACGGCCCGGCCACCAGCCAGCAGGCGCTCAACCTCGGCGCCGCGCTTCCCGCCCTCGCGCCGCTCGCGATGCCCAGCGGCGCGACCGTGCAATCGCTCGCAGCGGGAGAGCGGGAGAAGCCGCTTGCCGGCCCGCTGATCGCGGCAGCACTCGCCCTGCTCGCGTTCGACCTGCTCGTCTCACTGCGCCTGCGCGGGCTGCTGCGGGCCGGTGCCGCGGCGGCGATGCTGCTGCTCGTGGCGGGGCCACCTGCGCATGGCGCGGACTCGCCCGCGCTCACCACCCGGCTCGCTTACCTCGTCACGGGCGACGGCGCCGTGGACCAGGTCTCGCGCATGGGTCTGACGGGCTTGTCGGACTACGTGAACGAGCGCACCGCGGCAGCGCTCGGGTCGCCAGCCGGGGTCGTGCCTGGGCAGGACGATCTGAGCGTCTATCCCCTACTCTACTGGCCCGTGATCGCGGGCGCCACGCTTCCTGCCCCGGCCATCACCGCGCTGAACGACTTCATGGCGCACGGTGGGATTATCCTCGTGGACACGCGCGGCTCGGGATCGGGCGAGGGATTCGCACCGGGGACGGAGGCGACGCTTCGCCAGGTGGCAGGGACGGGCGGTCTCGCCGTGCCGCCGCTCGCGGCGCTCACGGACGAGAATGTACTCGCCCACGCGTTCTACCTGCTGCGCGACTTCCCTGGCCGTTTCGACGGCGGCACCGTCTGGGTCGCGCGCGACGACGATCTCGGCAACAACTCCGTCAGCCCGATCGTGATCGGCGGCAATGACTGGGCCGCGGCCTGGGCCGTGGACGCCTCCGGCGATCACCCTTACGCCACGATCCCTGGCGGCGACCGGCAGCGGACGCTGGCCTATCGTTTCGGCGTCAACCTCGTCATGTATGCGCTAACGGGCAACTACAAGGGAGACCAGGTGCACGTGCCAGCGATCCTGGAGCGGTTGGGGCAGTAGATGCGGGCGGAACAAGCCATCGCCGCGGTCCGCTGGACGCCACTGCTGCCCTGGTGGATCGTGGCGGCGGTCGGGGCGGTCTGCTTGCTGGCGCTGGCGCTGGCGGCGCTGCGCCGGGCGCGGGGCGTGGCCTGGCGGGCGCTGGCGTTCGCGCTGCTGATCGCCTGGCTCGGCGGTCCCCGCCTCGTGCGCGAGGCGCGCGATGTGATGCCGGACGTCGGGCTGCTCGTGCTCGATGACAGCGGCTCCATGGCGCTCGGCGACCGGGCCAAGCTGCGCGACCAGGCCCGCGACGCGCTGCTCGCCCAGGCGGCGCACCTACCGGGGCTGGAGATGCGCACCGTCACCGTGCCGCCCGGCAACGGCACGCCGCTCTTCGCCGCGATCTCGCGCGCGGCGGCGGGCGTCCCGCAAGGCCGGCTCGCCGGCATCGTCGCGATCACGGACGGCCAGGCGACCGACACGCCGACCCAGCCGCTGATCGCCCCGCTGCACGCGCTCGTGGCAGCGAAGGGCGAGGAGGTGGACCGGCGCTTGCGCGTGGTCGAGGCGCCCGCGTTCGGCGTCGTCGGGCGCAGCGCCACGATACGCTACCGCGTGGAGGACCTCGGCGCCGAGCATTCCGGTGCCGCCGCGGCGGTGACCGTGCGGCGCGACGGCGAGCCGCCGCGCACGGTCACGGTGCCGGTCGGCAAGGACGAGGACGTCGAGATCCCCATCACGCGCCCTGGGCCGACGCTGCTGGAGCTGCACGCGGCGACGTTGCCGGGCGAAATCTCGGATATGAACAACCGCGCGGTCGTCGAGATCAACGGCGTGCGCGACCGGCTGCGGGTGCTGCTCGTCTCCGGCGAGCCTAACCCCGGCGAGCGCGCCTGGCGGCGGCTGCTCAAGTCGGACCCGGCCGTGGACCTCGTCCACTTCACCATCCTTCGCCCGCCCGAGAAGAACGACAACACGCCGCTCGACGAGCTGGCCTTGATCGCCTTCCCGACGCACGAGCTGTTCCAGGTCAAGCTGCACGACTTCGACCTCGTCATCCTCGACCGCTTCCAGAACCGCGGCCTGCTGCCGCCGACCTACCTGCGCAACATCGCGGACTACGTGAAGGATGGCGGCGGGCTGCTGCTCGAAGCGGGACCGGAGTTCGCCGCGGCCACGACCTTGGCCGCCACACCGCTCGCGAGCGCGCTGCCTGCGCAGCCGGCGGGCGTCGTGGACGGCCCGTTCCGCCCGCAAGTCACGGCGATGGGGCAGCGCCATCCCGTCACCGAGGACTTGCCTGGGTGGCGCTCCGGCCAGCCGCCTGCGTGGGGGGAGTGGTATCGCTACGTCGCCTCCGGCGACCCGAGCGGGCAGGTGCTGCTGGACACGCCGGACGGGGCGCCGCTGCTGCTGCTCGACCACGTGGGCGAGGGCCGGGTCGCGATGCTGCTGTCGGACCAGATCTGGCTCTGGTCGCGCGGTCATGACGGCGGCGGCCCGCAGGCCGAGCTGCTGCGCCGGATCGCGCACTGGCTGATGAAGGAGCCGGCCCTGGAGGAAGAAGCCCTCCGCGCGCACGTCGAGGCCGGACAGCTCATCGTCGAGCGGCGGTCCCTCGCCGATGCACCGTCCGGCGACGTGACCGTGACGGCACCGGACGGAACCGCGTCGCGGCTCGCGCTGCGGCCCGTCAGCCCCGGACTCAGCCGCACGTCCATGGCCGCGCCGCAGCCGGGCGTGTGGCGCGTGAGCGACGGCGTCCACACCGCGTTCGCGGCGGCGACCCTCGGCGACGCGGAGGAGTATGCCGACCTGCGTGCCACGGCACAGCGAGTCGCAGCACCCGCGCACGCGTCAGGGGGCAGCGTGCACTTCCTCGGCCAGGGCATCCCCGAGCTGCGCCGCACGACGGCCGGGCGCGCGACCGCAGGTAACGGGTGGATCGGCCTGCCGCGCCGGGACGACTACGTCGTTACCGGCGTTGACGCGACGCCGCTGCTGCCGGCCTGGGCGGCGTTGCCGCTCTTGCTCGCTGCGATCCTTCTCGCCTGGCGACGCGAGGGGCAAGGGTAGCTTTGCAGGGGGCGCCAGGACGCCTAAGTAAGCGGCTATCCATGCCGAAGAGGGGGGCTGTGTCTTCCAGAACGTAGAACCTCCTCGCCGCCGAGACGCACGGAGCGGCCTTCTCGCTCTCGTCGGGTTCATCGGTCTCTGCCTGCTCGTCGGGATCAGCGACGCCGGGTTCACGGCGTCGTCCATGACTGGCTGGTATCGCGCCCTAGCCCACCCGCCCGGCACGCCGCCCGACTGGGTATTCGGCCCGGTCTGGACCGTGCTCTACGTCCTCATGGGCCTCTCTGCCTGGCTAGTCTGGCGTCAGCAGGATTTGGCACCCTACCGGACCTTCATTGCGCTGCGCCTCTGGGGCTGGCAATTGCTGCTGAACGCGCTTTGGACGCCGGCCTTCTTCGGACTGCGAAACCCGATGCTGGGCCTCGTGATCGCCGTGTCCCTGCTCGTCCTCGTCTTGCTCACGATCGTCGCCTTCCGTCGCGTCCGCCGGACGACGGCCGCTAGCCTGCTCGTGCCCTACGCAGCCTGGATCGGCTACGTGATCTACCTCAACGCTGGCTTCCTTATATTCAATTATCGGCGGTAGCGGCGTGGCGGTGCACTCTTAAAGAGTGTGTTGACATAAGCATTTACAACCTAAGCGCGATAGTCTAAGAAGAGAGACAAGCCACTCTGTTCGAGGACATCGCTCCATGCGCTCTCTCCTGATCGCCACCCTCGCGGTGCTCGCCGGTGCTCCGGCCATCGCCGCGCCCATCACGATCACCGACACGACCGACGATATCGCCTACTCCACGAGCAGCGGCGCCCCAACCGGCTATTTCGGGGGGTCGAGCCGAGGCGACTCCATCGGCAGCGGCTTCAACACGTCCAGCATCAGCCTGAGCTATGCTCCTGCCAGCGCAGGCAGCGTCGCGGTGGACCTCAAGCTCAACACGCAGTTCAGCGGCTATGAGCAGTTGGGATACACGACGCGCTACGCCGACCTGTTCCTGCGCACGCCCTCCACCGGAATCCCGGCCGGAGCGTTCAACTACGCCGTCGTCCTCGGCGATCAGGCCGCGAACGGCGGGCTGGCGACCGCGGGGCTCTATGCCGACCCGACTTACAAGACCTCGCTCCAGGTCTGGAACGGGCGCTCGGGCTACGTCATCGGCGGCGCGTTCGTACCTTCGGGGGCCAACGCTTCGACCGCCGCCCCGATCCCAACCGTCGTGACTGGAGGCCAACTCCTGCAAGCTGCCACGGTCACACAGTCGGGCGGACCCGGCGCGTATGAAGTGGACGTGACGCTCACGCTCACCGACAGCGCTGCCGCAGCGTTCGCCGGCGGCTTCGACCTGCTCTGGGGCACGGGCGACTGCGGCAACGACGCCGTGTTCGGCACGGTGAGCACGCTGCCCACGTCTGACGTGCCGGAGCCCGGCACGCTCGCCCTCGTTGGCGCAGGCGCGCTCGGGCTTCTCACTCTGCGGCGCAGGTGCTCAAAAGTGCAATGCTGATCTGCAATTCCTGCATGTCATGGTGAGGCAGGGCTTGCGCTATGAAGCCGGGATGAATACTGCCTCCGTCCGGATCGGCGTGCTCGGTGCTGTGTGTGCTCTGTGCGCCGTGCCCGCCTATGCGCAGGGGACTTTCACCGGAGCTAAGCCCGTGACGGGCGTAGCGCAGCAACCACCCAAGGAGCAGCCGCCTCCGGCGTTGCCAGGATCGCGAGCCGAAGCGACGGCCGTTGCTCCGGCGACCAAGGCTGCGCTCGACATGCCACCCACGGAGGCGCTGTTCGACGCGATCAACCGCGGCGACCTCGCCGCCGCCAAGGACGCGCTCGGCCGCGGCGCGGACCTTAACGGCCGCAACGTGCTAGGGCTCAGCCCGCTCGACCTGGCGATTGACCTCGGGCGGAACGAGATAACGTTCGTGCTGCTCTCCCTACGCAACACCGACGCCCCCACGCCCGCTCCTCGCGCCGCGGTGGCCGCGGCGGAGGCAAAGCCCCGCATGGCGCATCAGCGGTCACGGCGGCAGATGCATCAGCCGGACGCAGAGCAGTCCGTCATGGTGCGGTCCGCCGGGTATTCCTCTCGCGTCCAGCGGAACTCGACGGCTGCGCAGGCGCCGAGGCTGTTCGCTGGAGACGGCGGCAATCCGAACCCGCGCGCTGGCTTCCTGGGCTTCGACTCGACCCACTGACAGCTCAGCCGCGCCGCGGCACGGCGCCCGTGCGGGTTTCGCAACTCGCGTCTTCGTAACGCGCTGGTCCCGGATCAGGCGCTGGCGAGTTCTCCTTCGGAGACGCCAGCTCGGCGCAGACCGGCCGCGAACACGTCGAGATCCTGCGGTCGCTGGAATGGCGCGAACGTCAGGAAACTCTGCACCGTGAAGCCGGGCTGGATCGTGAGCAGGCGCCGCCTGACGACGCTCGCCTCCCTGTCCTCGCGCAGATGCCCGAGCGCGGCGAGATAAGCGTAGCATGCGCAGGCAAAGCGGGGATTCATCTCGCTCAGCGCCCGCCCCGCCGCGGCGGCGACCTCGAAATCCCGGCGAAGGAGCGCGGCCACCGAGAACGTCTCGTCGTAGATGAAAGCGTATGGGTCGTGCGGGGAAAGCTGCTTGTATCGAGCGCCGAGGCGGTCGGCCTCGGCCAGCTCGCCCACGTAGAGGTGCGCCAGGGAAGAAAGCGCGTAGGCCGGCGCGAGGTAAGGATTGAGGGCGAGCGCCCGTCCGTAGAGTGCCAACGCCTCGCGCGGGCGCCGCTGCAGGTAGGCGCGGACCTGCCCGGCGAAGGCGAAGCCGCGCGCATCCTGCGGATCAAGCGTGATCGCGCGCTCGGCGTGCCGGGCCGCCTCCTGCAGCGCTGCTAAGCGATTGCCAGCCCAGCCCTGACCGACGTGAAGCACCTGCCACGCCGCCAACCACGCATGTGCCGCAGCGGAGGTCGGCTCCTGCTCTGCGGCCCGCCGCAGCAGATCGCCGGTTTGCAGGAACTCCTCCCGCTGCAGCCGCGAGATCGCCGGCACCGCACGCATCACCAGCTCGTAGATGCTGGAGTCCTCGACAGGGATGGCCAGGGCGCGGCGGCTCTCCTCCATCAGGATCTGAGGCTCGACCTGGGCAGCGATGGCGGCCGCCGCCTCATCCTGCAGGGCGAGCGAGTCGCTGCCCTGCCGGTCGAAGTGCCGTCCCCAGACGACCTGGCTGCCGTCGCGCAGGTCCCGGAGCTGCGCGCTGACCCGCAGCCGATCCCCGGCCCGCTGCACGGAGCCGCTCAGCACGTAGTCAACGCCGAGGTAACTGCGGAGCGCACTCCCGTCGCCACCCGCTGCGACCTGCGCGATCATCTCGGTGGAGACGAGGAACAAGGAGCGGAATCGGGCAAGAGCCGAGGTAATCTCCGCCGTAAGGCTGACGACGAGACGTGCCTCTTCCTCCTCGCCGCTGACCGCCTGGAACGGCAAGACGCCGATACGCGCTCCCTCGCGCGCCGTCGGTGACCGCGGTTCCGCGGGGCGCTCGACCGTGATGCCGCGAGAGTGAGGCACCACGACCTGTCCGGTGCGAATCTCGGCGAGCAGCTGTTGCGTCTCGGGCGAGGGCGCCGCATCCATGAGGTCGGACAGGACCGCTCGGCACCGCTCGTAAGCCTAAATCGCCATCCCTCGCTCGCCGCGCTCGGCATAGGCGCGCATCACTGCACGCCAGGCGCCCTCGTGCGCGCGATCGATGCTGAGCAGGCGCTGAGCGACCGCGATCGTCTCCTCCGGTCCGGCGTCGATCGCCTCGCGCAGCAGCGCCTCGGCAACGGTCCGTGCGCGGCTGCGCAGCCGCTCGCGCTCGCCCTGCAGCCAAGCGTCGAAGGCCGGATCGACGCCGTCGAGGTCCTCGAGCAGCTCGCCGTCGAGCAGGTCGAGGGGCGCCGGGTTCTCCGGAGTGGCTTTTAGCACCTCCTCAACGTCGATCCAGACCGCTCCCGGGCGCAGCATGAGGTGGTCGCGTGAGACGACGATGATATCCGCGCCCTTGGTCGCCAGCACGTCGAGCAGGCGATGGATCTCCTGGCGTAGGCTCGCCCGCGCCTGTTCCTCCAGACGGCGGCTCCAGAGCAGCTCCGCGAGGCGCGAGCGCTGGACCGGACGCGGCGCCGAGAGAGCCACGATCGCCAGCAAGGCGCGCGTCTTCCGGCCAGGCGGCAGCACGCTCCGGTTCTCGGACGTCAGCGCCTCCATCTGTCCGATGAGCCTGAGCCGGACAGCCAGGGACTCGTCCGTCGGCGCGGGACTCTGGCTACTCGCCATGGGCAGCCTGCCCAGTCATCATGCTCCATTCATGCGGAAGTCACGCCACGGTTCAAGGCGAATGTCGCCTTTTCGCCGCGATTGTCACTATATTGCGCTGATGCGCAACGCCTGTCCGGCATCGCCCTTCCAGGGCCCATGAAATAAGGCGAGCGCCTCCTCGGCCTGCGTCGGCGCGCCTGCGGCAATGGCAGCGAGCGGGTCGAGATAGCCCAACTCGTCCGGGAAGCCGGAACGGCAGCGGGCGCGCAATCCGTCCTGGGTGATCGTGACGGCCTCGCGGGCGAGATCGCGCAGCGTGCCGGCCGCGAATGGCGTATCCAGTCCCAGCGACGGGACAGCGGCGCGCAATTCCGCATAGTCGGCCCAGGGATGCCGGCGCACGAGCGCGTCCGCGGCCGCCAGCGCCGCACCATCGTAGAGCAGGCCAGCCCAGAATGCGCCGAGCGCCAGCATCATGGCCGGCGAGCCAGCATCCGCTCCGCGCATCTCCAGGAAGCGCTTGAGGCGAACGTCGGTGAAGATCGTCGTGAGGTGATCGGCGAAGTCGCCGAGCGTCGCCGGCCCGATCTCGCCGTTCCCGAGCGGCCTGCCCAAGCGTCCCGCCAGCAGGTCGCGGAACGAGCGGCCGGCCAGGTCCACGTAGCGTCCGTCGCGTCGCACGAAATACATCGGCACGTCGAGCGCCCATGCGGCGTAGCGCTCGAAGCCGAACGAGTCTTCAAACATCAGGCTCGGCATCCCGGAGCGCTGGTTGTCCACGTCGGTCCACACGTGGGCACGGGTCGAGAGGAAGCCGCTCGGACGGCCGTCGCGAAAGGGCGAGTTCGCGAACAGCGCGGTCGCGAGCGGCTGCAGCGCGAGCGAAACACGCAACTTGCGCGCCATGTCCGCCTCGGAGCCGTAGTCGAGGTTGACCTGCACGGTGCAGGTGCGCAGCATCATGTCGAGACCCATGCTCCCGACGAGCGGCATGTAGCGCCGCATGATCGCGTAGCGGCTCTTCGGCATCCACGGCATGTCGCTGCGGGTCGCAAGCGGGTGAAAGCCGAGCGGGGCGAAGCCCAGGCCGAGCGGCTTCGCGGCCCGGCGTACCGCCGCGAAATGCGCCTGCATCTCCGCCTCGGTCGCCTGCAGGTCTTTCAGCGGTGCGCCGGAGAGCTCAAGCTGACCGCCTGGCTCCAGCGACACGGAGGCGCCTTTGTTCCTGCCCTTCCCTGCGAGGCCGATCGGGTTGCCTTCGTCGGGGATCGGATCCCAGTCGCCGTCGCCGATGCTGGCAAGCACGGCGCGTATGCCGTCCGGCTCGTAGGCGGGCGGGCTCAGGTCATCCGTGCGGAAGCCGAATTTCTCGTGCTCGGTGCCAATGCGCCAGGCCGCGCGCGGCTTGCAGCCGGACGCGAGATACTCGGCCAGTTGCCGAACGGAGGTGATCGGCGTGTCGTCGGCCTCTCCGGGGTTGGACATTGCGAGTGTAAAATCTCCTGACATCGGCTGACCCGACACGGCATCGCGGGGAAGGACCGTATGCTTGCCGCAGCGCAAGCCCGGCCATTACAACGGTTTCAGCCTGCAGGATTCGCGGCCCGAGCGAGGCGGGACAGCAAACGGCCGTGATCAGGACAGGTCAAGCGTCGCTGGCGCGAAATCGCCGCCGCGCCGTAGGCGGCCCGGCGGCCGTTGCCGGCGCGCAGCCCGGCGGCGGAATCCTCATCGCATTCACGAAACAGCGCAGCCGCATTGCGCCCTTTGCACGGGCCCATGTCGAGGAGCAATCGGATCGCGTCAGCCATGGCGAGGAGGATACGCTATCCTGCACAGCCAAAGAAGGTCAGGAACCTCGCCTGCTGCAGCGGCGCCTCGCGGGCCATTGCCGCCCGGCGCCAAGGAGGGACGACGATGCCCCGCAAGCGCGCGGATCAGCTCCTCGTCGAGCGCGGCCTCGCCGAAAGCCGCGCGCGGGCCCAGGCCTTGATCCTCGCCGGCAAAGTGTTCAGCGGCGAGCGCCGGGTGGCCAAGGCCGGCGACGCGCTTCCGCCCGAGGCGCCGATCGAGGTGCGCGGGCAGGACCATCCCTGGGTATCGCGCGGCGGCGTCAAGCTCGCCTTCGCCCTCGCCGCCTTCGGCCTGTCGCCGCAGGATCGCGTCTGCCTGGACGTGGGCGCCTCCACGGGAGGGTTCACCGACGTCCTGCTGCACGAGGGCGCTCGACGGGTCCATGCCGTAGATGTGGGGCATGGGCAGCTCGCCTGGTCACTGCGGCAGGACCCGCGCGTCGTCGTCCATGAGCGCGTGAACGCCCGCTATCTCACGGCGGAGATGATCGGCGAGCCGGTCGAGGCGCTCGTGTGCGACGCGAGCTTCATCGGCCTCGCGACGGTGCTGCCTGCGCCGCTTGCCCTGTGCGCCTCCGGGGCGTGGGCGGTGGCGCTCATCAAGCCGCAGTTCGAGGCCGGGCCGGGCAGCGTCGGGAAGGGCGGTGTCGTGCGTGACCCGGCGGTTCACCGCGCGGTCTGCACGCGGGTGAAGGCGTGGTGGGCGGCGCTCGACGGCTGGGAGGTGCTTGGCCTGGCAGAGAGTCCTATTACCGGGCCAGAGGGCAATCGCGAATTCTTGATCAGCGCGCGGCGGCGCTGCTAGGCGGTCTCCGGCAATTTTGCCTGCTCCCGGACCGCGATCTCAGCGAGCAGCGCCCAGATGCGGCCTGGCTCCATCGGCACGTCCGGATCGTTGAGAAGGCGATCAACCTCGTCGAGCTTGCGGGCATACTCGGCGTCCGACATCGGGCGTTCCTTGCGTGGCCTTCCGGCTTCGGTGATTGGCTCTGATCTCGTATTGCAACGTGATAGCACGAGAATGGTTGATCCTCGCGTTAAATCAAACGGAGGAGAGGATGGCTGGCGCTAGGGCCGCGACCTTGGCCGCCGGGTGGGCCGGGTTGCGGAAGCGCAGCTCTCCGCCCGGCGCAGCGTCAGGCTCTGGGGCGCCCAACAACTCGTGACGCGACGCACAGGTCACGGCGACGACGCGGCGACGGGCGACAGGGTGAGTGAGGAACTGCCGCGCCTCGCCCTCCAGCTCCAGCCGCTCGCGCAGTTGCCGCCACTCGCGACGCTCGACCTCCTCGACGAAGATCGCGAGGATGCCGGGCCGCGTGCCGGTGAGGCGCACGGGTGCAATGGCGTCGAGGCGACGGCGCACCGCTGCGGCGATCCCGTCCTCGCGGCCAGCCCGGGCGGCGAGGGCGAACACGCCGCCGCCCGCCGCGACGACGGCCAAGTGCGCCTCCGGCCCGAACTCGCGGCGGAGGCCCTGCATCAGCCCGAGCTCGTCCGCCTGCGCGCCGGCAAGCAGCAGCGGGTCGAGCCGCAGCACCGCCGCCTCGTCGTGATCCGCCCGGCGTGCCGCCATGAGCAGCCCCGTGATGCGGCCGTGCAGCGCCGCTAGCGCGCCGCGCGCCGGGTCGGTGTCGCCGCGAAGTCCCTGCGGCAACGTTACCTTCAGCAAGTAGCGGCCCGGATGGGCGGCGAGCCACGTCTGCAGCTCCGGGTCCATGCGGTCTACGAGGTCGAGCCAAGCGCCGCGGTGAACCCCACGCCCCTCCTCCGCGGAGATGACACTGCACGCGACCTCGGCTTCCACGCCGCCGCGAGACAGGAGCAGGTCGAACGGCGTACCCTCGGCGAGGCCGGCATACTCGACCTCGAACCCGCGCGAGCGCTGCATGGCGGCGGTCTGGAGGACGTGGAACAGTGGGACCAGGCTATCCTGGGTTGCGAAGGATGCGAGCACGGCCGCGCGCAGCCGCTGCCGCCCGGCAGGCGGCAGCTCGTCGGCGAGCTGGACGGCTTCCGCCGCGAGCGCCGTGATGCGGCTCTCGGCCGCAGTCGGCGCCTCTGCCGGGCGGCGGCGGCGGCGCTCGATGGCAAGCTCGATGCAGTGCCGGGTGAGCAAGGCACGGCCGCCGCGCGTATGCGCGCCGAGCGCACGCAGCGCGGCCATGCGCTCCGCCCAGACGCGCGGACCGGCAAGGGCCACGAAAGAGTTCGAGCGTCTCAGGAGTCGGGCAGAGTGTCACTCCACAAAGATGCTGCCAAACTCCCTCGTTGCTCATTAAAAATCGCGTGAGCCAAGCCGCGGCCACGACATCAGCTCGCCTGGGTCAGGGACGCCGCCTCACGGCTCTCGGTGCCCTCCATCCCTGCGATCAAGCCGCACGCGTGCGCCAGCCGCTCCAGCCGGCGCGTCACGCCCTCACCCGCGAATACGCCCGCGCCGGGCGCCAGCCACAGCGTGAGGTGGGTGAGGCTCACGCTTAACGCCGTAGCGGCGAGCAGATCCGGCGTTCCTGCCGAGAGCGTGTAGGCGAGGCGGAGCGCCGCCCCGAGCCGCTCGGCGCGCTGCATCGTCACGGCGTCCAGGAGGAGCCGGGCGGACGCGAGATACGGCGCACCTGGCTCCGCCTCGTAGCGCAACGCCAGTGCGAGCGCGAGGAAGGCGCGCGAGGGGTGGTCGAGCGCCACGCTGGGAAGGCGCAGGACACGGAGGAAGCTCTGCTCGGCGCGATACTCCGGGTGGTCATGGCTGCCGGTGTCGCTCACCCAGCACGCGGCCTCGCGCAGCCGCGCCTCGCTCGCCGTCTCACCCACGAAGAGCGGCGCTGTCCACGCCGCGAGGCGGGGCGGCAATGCCGGGTCGCGGCCGAGCTGGCGCGCGAGGTCCCGCGCTACCGCCAGGACTGGGTCTTCCCCCCGCACGGCCTCAGGGACGCGCTGCATGAACCAGCCCTCGCGGATGCCGTCCGCGCTGAACACCACGCGCGAGGCGTCCGTCGCGCGGAGCAAGCGGCGCAGCACGGTGGCCGCATATGGCAGGTCCTCGGCCCGCTTCCGCGGCACGCCAGGCAGGCGATCCAGCGCCCGGCGTGGCGTCCCGGCCACCTGCGCCGCCAATCCGAGCGCGGACGCCGCGTCGAGCGCGTATTGATGCACGATCGCGAGTGGATACGCCGTCTGCGTCATGTGCAACCGCGCCAGGGCGCGCCAGGCGCCGCCGACGAGGTAGAGCGACCGGCCCCGCCCCTCCGCGAGCCACGGCACGCCCGCGAGGTCCGCCTCCGCGATGCTCCGCGCCTTCGCCATCTCGCCCCCGGAGCGGTCGGCCAGGCGGATCGCGCCGAGGCGCAGCGTCGCCGCTGGCCCCAACTGCCCGCGGTCGAGCGGCAGCAGCTCCAGGCTGCCGCCACCGATGTCGGCGAGAATGCCGTCCGCGTCAGGGATGCCGCACAGCACGCCCCGCGCCGAGAGCTCAGCCTCCTCCTCGCCGGAGAGCACCCGGATCGGCGTCCCAGGCATCACCTCCTTCACCGCGACGATGAACTCCGGTCCGTTCGCTGCGTCCCGCACGGCGGATGTCGCCAGCACCTCGAACGGGTCGGCGCCCATCCCGCGCACGACGGCATGGTAGCGCGCGAGCACGGGCAGCGCCTGCGCGACACCCTGCTCGTTCAGCCGCCCGGTGTCGGTCAGGCCTCGTCCGAGGCGGAGCGTCGCCTTCTCGTTGAAGATCGCCAGCGGGTTCCGCTGGAGGCCCTCGAACACGACGAGGCGGACCGAGTTCGACCCGAGGTCAACCACGGCACACCGCGGCGCGGGCGCGGACGAAGCACAAACCATCGAGCGGCCTCTTAGTCTTGCAGGACGCGGTCCGGCCGGCGCTGGGCGTGGGGCGGCGGCCGCGTCGTCGAGCCGTGCAACGCGGAGCCGCGCCCCGAGAGCGAGGGGTTGGTCATGAAGTAATCATGCGCCGAGACGGGGCGCAGGCCGGGTTCTACGCGATGCCACGATCCGTCCGCGTTCAGCTCCCAGCTCTGCAGCGAGTCGCGCAGGTTCACGGCCATGATCTGGTCCAGGACCTGGGCGTGGACCGTGCGGTTGTGGATCGGCACCATGGCCTCGACGCGCCAGTCCATGTTACGAGCCATAAAGTCAGCGCTGCTGATGAACACCTTCGCGTGCCGGCTCGGCAGGCGGTGACCGTTGCCGAAGCAGAAGATGCGGCTGTGCTCCAGGAAGCGGCCGACGATGCTCTTGACGCGGATGTTCTCGGACAAGCCTGCGACGCCGGGCCGCAGGCAGCAGATGCCGCGTATGACGCACATGATCTTCACGCCCGCTTGCGACGCCGCATACAGGTGGTCGATCAGCTCCTCGTCCACGAGGCTGTTCATCTTGAGCCAGATCGCGCCGGGCTTGCCGTCGTGCGCGCTCTCGATCTCCTCCCCGATCAGCTGCTCCAGCACGGGCCGGATCGTGAGCGGGCTGAAGGCGAGGCCGTTCATGCCCTCGGGTCGGGCGTAGCCGGTCATGTAGTTGAACATCCGGGCCGCGTCGCGCGTGAGGTCGGGATCGGAAGTGAAGAAGCTCAGGTCCGTGTAGATCCGGGCCGTGATCGGGTGGTAGTTGCCCGTGCCGAAATGCGCGTAGGAGCGCATGGCGCTACCTTCCCGACGTACGACCAGGCTGAGCTTCGCGTGCGTCTTCAGGCCCAGGAAGCCGTAGACGACCTGCACGCCGGCCGCTTCCATCGAGCGCGCGAGGCGGATATTGGCCTCCTCGTCGAAGCGGGCGCGCAGCTCGACCATCGCGGTCACGCTCTTGCCGGCCTCGGCCGCCTCGATCAGCGCCTTGACGATGGGGCTGTCCTTGCTCGTCCGGTAGAGCGTCTGCTTCACGGCGACGACGTTGGGGTCGGCTGCAGCCTGGCGCAGGAACTGGACGACGACGTCGAAGCTCTCGAACGGGTGGTGGACGATGATGTCCTTGGCGCGGATGGCGGCGAAGCAGTCGCCGCCGAAGTCGCGGATACGCTCGGGGAAGCGCGGCGTGTAGGGCGGGAACACCAGGTCGGGCCGGTCGTCCACAATCATCTGGCGGAGATCCTGCGCGCCCAGGATGCCGTGCTCGACGATGACCTCCTCACCCGGCACGTCCTTGCGGTCCACCTCAAGCTCGTCCATGACCAGCGCGCGCAGGTCCGCCGACATCGCCGCGTCCACGCTGAGGTGGATGACGACGCCGCGCCGGCGGCGCTTGAGCGCGGTCTCGTAGGAACGGACCAGGTCCTCCGCCTCTTCCTCGAACTCCACGTCGGTGTCGCGGATCAGGCGGAACATGCCCCGGCCGAGCACCCGGCAGTGCGGGAAGAGCCGGTCGAGGGACTGCGAGACCAGGTCCTCCAGGAGCACGAAGCGTATGGTGCGGTCGTGGCCGCCCTCTGGGCCAGGCGGGAGGCGGATGAAGCGCTCGATGCCGGACGGCAGGGGCACGAGCGCGTCCATCCTGTCGCCCGCCGCGTCCAGCCGTTCCAGCTTGAGGGCGAGGACGAGGCCCATGTTCGGGATGAACGGGAACGGGTGTGCCGGGTCTATGGCCAGCGGCGTCAGCACGGGGAACACCCGCTCCATGAACCAGTTCTCGAGCCAGGCGCGGTCCTCGCCGCCGAGATGGGCCACGTCGCTGAGCACGACTCCGGCCGCGGCGAGCAGGCCGCGCAGGCTGCGCCAGACCTCCTGCTGCCGGGCGATCAGCGCCGCGGCGCGCGCCTCAATGGCGGCGAGCTGCTGGCCCGCCGTCAGCCCGTCGGGCGAGCGCTGGGTGACGCCGGCCTTGGCCTGGCCGATCAGCCCGGCCACGCGCACGGAGTAGAACTCGTCGAGGTTGCTCGCGCTGATCGCGACGAAGCGCAGCCGCTCCAGCAAGGGGTGGCGCGGGTTCTCGGCCTCCTCCAGGACGCGGTCGTTGAAGTCGAGCCAGCTCAGCTCGCGGTTGATGAACCGCTCGGGGCTCATGCGGATCGGGGGCAGAACCTGGTCCATGCGGCGAGCTTAGAGCAGAAGCGGTCCGGAGGGCGAGGCCGGAACGGCCTCCGTTGCGACTCTGTCATCTCCCGCGAGTGAAGCCGCAACCTCCGCCGCCAGCCCGCGCGTCACCGGGCGGCCGCGGGCGAGTGTGAGGCGATCAAGCCGCGCCACCGCCTCGCGCACTGCCGAAGCGGTCCGCGGGAGGTCGAAGGACTAGCCAATCCTGCACGAGCCGCGGGACGATCACCTGTCGCTCGCTGAGGAGGCGGGCGAGCAGGATCCGAAGCAGGTAATCGTCCGCCGGGCCGAGCTCGACCGCGGCGGTGGCACGCAGCCGGCTCGCGAGGTCCGGAAGCGCCACGCCCCACCGTGTCGGCGGCTCGCGCCCGGCGAGCAGCACCGGCCGCTCCTGCTCGGCCGCGGCGTTGAGCAGGTGAAGCAGCACCGCCTCGTCCGCGACGAGGTCAGCATCGTCCAATGCGAGCGCCCAAGGGGCGACGCGCGCCCGCGCCTCTGCGTGCCACTGGTGCAGCTCGGGCCCGTAAAGCACCGCCGCCCCGACCCGGCCTGCCCAGCCGTGCAGCAGGTGCGTCTTGCCGGTCCCCTCCCCGCCCCAGAGCACGAGTCTTCTGTCTGGCCAGGGCTGGCCGAACCAGGCTTTCGCCTCGATGTTGGAGGGAGCCGTCACGAAGTCCGCCTCGAGGTAGCTCGCCTCGTGGCGAAACGGCAGTCCGAGCTGGCGCCCGCTCAAGGGGAGGCTGGCGGGTCGAGATAGAGGCGGCTCGCGAGATAGCGGCGGAGCCAGAAGCGGGCGAGGACGCCGAGCGTCGCCGCGATCGGCACCGCGAGGAGCACGCCGAGGAACCCGAACACGGCGCCGCCCGCGAACAAAGCGAAGATAACCCAGACCGCGTGCAGCTCGACCCGGTCGCCCAGGAAGCGGGGATAGATCACGTAGCCTTCCAGGATCTGCCCCATCACGAACACCCCCGCGACGATGGCGACCCCGCGCCAGTCCGGGAACTGCGCGAAGGCGAGGCCGATGCTCGTGATCCCGCCCGTGATCGTGCCGACGTAGGGGATGAAGGAGAGCAGCCCCGAGGAGATGCCGACGATCAAGCCCAGGTCCAGCCCGGCAAGCTCCAGGGTCACGGCGTAGAAGGCCGCGAGCAGGAGGCAGCACAGCGCCTGGCCGCGCAGCCAGGCGGAGAGAATGCGGTCTACCTCCCGCGCCTGCGCGCGCAGCACGCCCGCGTAGCGCCGCGGCAGCCAGCCGTCGAGCCGCGCCACCGCCCGCGGCCAGTCGCGCAGCAGGTAGAAGGCGACGATCGGGGTGATGACGACGAGGGAGAGCACGTTGAACAGGGCGAAGCCGCCGCCCACGATGCGCGTGAGCGCCGAGGCGAGGAAGCCCAGCATGGCCCCGGCTTGCCCTGCCACGAGGTCGCGCAGGTTGGTGTTCACGTATTCCGTGCCGAGCCGGTCCTGCAGGTGCGCGATGACCTGGCCTGCCCAGCCGCGCAGCGCGCCGACATAGGCCGGCACGCGCGCGATCAGGATGCCGAGCTGCGAGATCAGCAGCGGGTAGAGCAGCAGCGCCACGATGAGGCAGGCCGCGACTAGGGCCACCACCGTGAGCAGCGCCGCGAGGCCGCGCGGCACTCCGCTCCGGGTGAGGCGCGTCGTGGGGGGGTCGAGGAAGTAGGCGATGCCGGCCGCGGCGACGAAGGGCAACAGGATGGACGAGAACAGCCACAGCATCGCCGCCAACGCGGCGAGCAGGCCGAGGACCAGCGCTGCTCGCTGCGTCCGGGTCGCCTCGCGCGGCGGCGGCGGCTGCCGGGGCGGCGATTGCCGCGGCGGCTGGGGCGGCAAGGTGCGGACGAGGCCGGGCGGCGGCACGCTCATCGCCCCCGCGCCCCGACCCAGACGTAAGCGGCGCCCGAGCAGAGCGTGGTGAACGCCACGAGCCACACGAGCGCTGTCAGCAGCGCGGGTGCCCTTATCCCGAATCCCGTGACCAGCAGCGCGAGGGCGACGAGCACGATCTGCGCCGTCGTGTTGAGCTTCGAGATCATCAAGGGCCGCGTTGAGATCGCATGGCCGAGCAGCCAGAACACCAGCACCCCGCCGACGATGACGAGGTCGCGGAACACCACCAGGATCGCGAGCCAGTCCGGCAGCACGGCGATGGCGGCGAGCGTGACATACATGCTGACGAGCAAGAGCTTGTCAGCGACAGCGTCGAGCAGGGCGCCGAGCGCCGTGCTGCCTTGCCGCCGGGCAAGCCAGCCGTCCACAGCGTCCGAGAGGCCGGCGGCGACGAACAGGCCGAAGGCGAAGCGGAGATCGTGGCGCAGCACGAGCCAGACCGCGAGGGGCACGGCGCAAAGCCGGCTGAAGGTGATCGCGTTCGGAAGGTTGAGAATGGCATGCCCATCGACCCGCGACTGCGGTGAGCCGCCGTCAGCCATGGTCCGCCGCCACCGTTGCGGCATCCGGCGCCCTGTGGTCTGTTCCGCGCGTTCGAGATCCTGGCTGCATCGTTATATTCTAGCGCATTAGTGCCTAAGTCCAACGCCTACGAGGATACCATGCCTGCGGACCGTACGGGGGACGGCGCCACCTACCGCGACGCGGGCGTTGATATCGCGGCGGGCGACGCTCTCGTCGAGCGCATCAAGCCGCTCGCGCGCAGCACGGCCCGGCCCGGCGCAATGGGCGGGGTCGGCGGCTTCGGCGCGCTCTTCGACCTCCGGGCCGCCGGCTTCCGGGACCCGATCCTCGTCAGCACCACGGACGGCGTCGGCACCAAGCTCAAGCTCGCGATCGAGACTGGCCGCCACGGCACCGTAGGCGTCGATCTCGTCGCCATGTGCGTGAACGACCTCGTCGTGCAGGGCGCGGAGCCGCTATTCTTCCTCGACTACTTTGCTACTGGCGCGCTCAGCGTGGAGCAGGCGGCGGCGGTGGTGGGCGGCATCGCGCGCGGCTGCAGCATAGCGGGCTGCGCGCTGGTCGGCGGCGAGACGGCGGAAATGCCGGGCCTCTACGCGCCGGGCGACTACGATCTCGCGGGGTTCGCGGTGGGCGCGGCCGAGCGCGGCGCGCTGCTGCCGCAGGGCGTTGCGCCGGGCGACACGGTGCTTGGCCTTGCCAGCTCGGGAATCCACAGCAACGGTTACTCGCTCGTCCGCCAGCTGGTGCAGGGCGCGGGGCTGGGCTGGGACACGGCGGCGCCGTTCGCGCCCGGCGCGACGCTTGGCGAAGCGCTGCTGACCCCGACCCGCCTCTACGTGCGTTCCCTGCTCGCGCTGCACCGCGCCGGGCTGCTGCGGGCGGCAGCGCACATCACGGGCGGCGGATTGCCGGGCAATCTGCCGCGGGTGCTGCCGGACGGCACGCGCGCGGTGCTGGACGCGCGGCGCTGGCCGCTGCCGCCGGTGTTCCGCTGGCTCGCGAGGCTGGGCAGGGTCGCGCCCGCGGAGATGCTGCGGGTGTTCAACTGCGGGATCGGCATGGCGCTGGTCGTGGCGGACGCGCCGGCGGCGCTGGCGCTTCTCGCCGAGCACGGCGAGACGGCCTGGGAGATCGGGCAGGTCGAGGCCGCAGACGCGCCGTCGGCGCCGCCGGACGTCCAGATCGCAACGCCGCCGGCCTGGCTCGCGTGACGAAGGTCGCTAAGCGAGTCGCGATTCTCATCAGCGGCCAAGGCAGCAACATGGAGGCGCTGGTGCGGGCGGCCGCGGCGCCGGGCTATCCCGCGGAGGTCGCGCTCGTGCTCTCCAACCGCCCGGACGCGCCCGGCCTTGCCCGCGCCGCCGCGGCGGGGATCGCGACGGCGTGCGTGGATCATCGTCCGTTCCGCGGCGACCGCGCGGCGCACGAGGCCGCTGTCGAGACCTGCCTGCACGCGCACAGGGTGGAGGTGGTCTGTCTTGCGGGCTACATGCGGCTGCTCACGCCGCCATTCGTCGGCGCCTGGGAGGGACGGATGCTCAACATCCATCCAAGCCTGCTCCCCGCCTTTCCCGGCCTCGACACGCACCGGCGCGCGCTCGCGGCCGGCGTCAAGCTGCACGGCTGCACGGTGCACCTGGTCACGGCCAAGGTGGATTCGGGACCGATCCTCGCGCAGGCCGCCGTGCCCGTGCTGCCCGGCGACACAGCGAATGCCCTCGCCGCCCGCGTGCTCGCGCAGGAGCATCGGCTCTACCCGCTCGCGCTGCGATTGCTCATCGAGGGCGGCGGCACGGCCGATCCGGCGGCGGCGCTCCTCAACCCCTTGCCGGGGCGCGCGGGCGGGCCGTAGAAGGCGGCGAACGCGGCACACCGAGGCGACCCCATGGCAGCACAATCCCTGACCCCGCACGCTAGCGGCCCGAGCACCCCCGAGGCGTTCATCGCCGACCGTGAGGTCTTCTGGGGGCGCTTCACGCGCTTCATCCTGTTCGCGGTGATCGGGATCGTGATCGTGCTGATCGGGATGGCGATCTTCCTGACCTGAGCGGGCAGGCGACGTCCTCCGGCCGGGGCAGCCGATCGGATGGATAGGTTCCGCCACGCGTTCGGCATAGCCGGCGCCGTCGTGCTGGCGCTGATCGTCCTCGCCGCGATCTTCGCGCCCGAGCTCGCGCCGTTCTCCCCTGACCAGCAGTTCGCCGACGGGATCGGCGACGATGGCGGCCCGCTCGCGCCGACCGCCCGGTTCCTCCTCGGCACCGACCTTCTCGGCCGCGACCTGCTCTCCCGCCTGATCTACGGGGCACGGACCTCGCTCATCATCGGGCTGGCGGCAAACGGCGTCGCGGTCGTCACGGGCACCGCGCTCGGCGTGCTGGCCGGCTACGGGCGCGGCGCCCTCGGCGCCGTCATCATGCGGTTCACGGACCTGATGATGGCCTTCCCTGCCCTGCTTCTCGCCATCGCGCTCGCTGCCATATTCCGGCCGTCGTTGTGGATCGTCGCCATGGTGATCGCCATGGTGAACTGGGTGCAGATCGCGCGGGTCATCTACACGGAGACAACGGTCCTCGGCGAGCGCGAGTTCGTCACCGCAGCGCGTGGCCTGGGGGCGAGGCCGCTGCGCATCCTCTGGCACCATATCCTGCCGCACCTGCTGCCGACCGTGCTGGTCTGGTCCACGCTCGGGATCGCGACGACGGTGCTGCTGGAGGCAACGCTCTCTTTCCTGGGCGTAGGCGTACGTCCGCCCACGCCGTCCTGGGGCAACATCATCTACGAGAACCAGACCTACTTCACCTCGGCGCCCTGGCTCGTCTTCTTCCCGGGAGCGGCGATCATCCTGTTGGCACTCTCCTGCAACCTGGTCGGGGACGCGCTGCGCGACGCGCTCGACCCCCGCGCCCGCGAGCGGCGCTGATGCTGCGCTACCTGGGCGGCCGCGTGCTGCAATCCGCGGCGATCCTGCTCGGGGTCGCGGCGGTCACCTTCCTGCTGCTCTTCCTCGTGCCGGCCGATCCAGCGCGCGAGATCGCAGGGCGCAGCGCCACGCACGAGGCGGTGGAGATGGTTCGCCACCAGATGGGCCTTGACCGGCCGCTCGCGCTGCAGTTCGGCGCCTACGTCTGGCGTCTCGCCCGCGGCGATCTCGGCCGCTCCTACCTGCAGCGCACGGACGTGACGACGCTGCTGCTGAGCCGCCTGCCGGCGACGCTATGGCTGCTGCTCGGGGCGATCGTCTCGGAGCTGCGTGATCGGCCTGCCCATCGGCATCCTCGCCGCCGTTCGGCAAGGGCGCCTGGTGGACCGCGGCGTGATGGTGTTCGCCTTCCTCGGCGTCTCGATCCCGCAATTCGTCATCGCCATCGTGCTGCTCTACGTCTTCGCCGCCCAGCTCGGCTGGTTCCCGATCGGCGGCTACGGCGGCTTTCGTCACCTCGTGCTCCCGGCGCTCACGCTCGGCATCCTCGGCGCCGGGTGGTATAGCCGCATGATGCGCTCCAGCATGATGGAGGTGCTGAGCCAGGACTACGTCCGCACCGCCCGCGCCAAGGGCGCGTCGGAGCGGCGCGTCGTCCTGATTCACGCGATGCGCAACGCGATCCTTCCCATCCTCGCGATGATCGGCCTCGACATCGGCACGTTCATGTCGGGCGCGGTGGTCGTGGAATCGGTCTATGGCTGGCCGGGGATCGGGCAGCTCACGTGGCAGGCTATCCAGCAGATAGACATCCCGATCATCATGGCGGTGACACTCCTGGCTGCGGCCGGCATCGTTCTTGCAAACCTTCTGGTGGATCTGATCGCGCCGCTTGTTGACCCGCGCATACGGCTGCGCTGACCTGGTTGAGCCTTGGGGAGGACCCGCATGACCCTGACACGACGCAGCCTGCTGCACGGCGCCGCCATCGCCGCAGCACTTCCGTCCCTGCCGGCCTTCGCCCAAACGGGCGAGCCGAAGAACGGCGGCTCCATGAGCATCGCGTTCAAGGACGACATCGCCACGCTCGACCCGGCCATCGGCTACGACTGGCAGAACTGGGCGTTGATCAAGTCGATGTTCAACGGGCTGATGGACTACGAGCCGGGGACGACCAAGCTGCGGCCGATGCTCGCACAGAGCTACGCCGTGTCCGAGGACGGCCTCACCTACAATTTCAAGCTGCGGCCCGGCGTCAAGTTCCACAACGGCCGCGCGCTCACCGCCGACGATATCGTCTATTCCCTGACCCGCACGGTGAACCCGAAGACGGCGAGTCCGGGGCAGAGCTTCTTCGGCGCCATCGCGGGCTTCGACGATTTCACCCACGGCAAGGCGGACCACCTCGCCGGCGTGCGCGCGCCCGATCCCGGCACGGTAGAGATCAAGCTCTCCCACCCTAGCGCACCGTTCCTGCAGGTGCTCGCGCTCAACTTCGCCTTCGCCGTGCCGAAGGAGGAGGTCGAGAAGCCGGATTTCGGCAAGCACCCGGTGGGCACGGGCGCGTTCCAGTTCAAGGACTGGCAGCTCGGCCAGCGCGTGACCCTCGTGCGCCACCAGGGCTACTTCGAGCCCGGCATCCCGCACCTCGACCAGTTGATTGTCGAGGTCGGGCAAGAGCCGCTGACGGCGCTGCTCCGGCTGCAGCACGGCGACCTCGACGCCCTCGGCGACGGCATCCCGCCCGCGAAGTTCGTCGAGGTGATGAAGGACCCGCAATACAAGGACAACATCATCGTCGGCCCGCGCCTGGCGACGACGTATATCACCATGAAGACCAACCATAAGCCGTTCGACGACAAGCGCGTGCGGCAGGCAGTGAATCACGCGATCAACAAGGCCCGGATCGTTCGACTGATCAACGGCCGCGCCGTGCCCGCGACGCAAGTGCTGCCGCCGGGGATGCCGGGCTACGACCCCAACTACAAGGGCTACGACTACGACCCGGCGAAGGCCAAGGCGCTGCTGAAGGAGGCCGGCTACGCGGATGGGTTCTCCACGACGCTGCTGGCCAACAATACCGATCCCAATCCGCGGATCGCCCAGGCGATCCAGCAGGACCTCGCCGCGGTCGGGATCAAGGCCGACCTCTCGACCTTGGCGCAGGAGAACGTGATCGCCGCGGCCGGCAGCCCCGACCAGGGGCCGCTCGTGTGGTCGGGCGGCATGGCGTGGAGCGACGACTTCCCCGATCCCGCCGACTTCTACACGCCCATCCTCTCCTGCGGCAGCGCGACGCAGGGCGGCTGGAACTGGGCCTGGTATTGCCGCAAGGACCTCGACGAGCAGGCGGTCGCGGCGGATTCCATGGCCGATCCCGCGAAGGCGCAGGAGCGCGACGCGGCCTGGGCGAAGATCTACGCGCAAGTCATGGACGATGCGCCGTGGGTGCCTGTGTACAACGAGAAGCTTTACGTGCTGAAGAGTGGGCGCATCGCCGGGCCGAAAGACCTTTTCATCGACCCGATCTACACGCCCATCAACTACGCCTACGTGTGGGCGACCGATGGCAAGTAACGCGCACACGCTGCACGCGCGGCGCCACCACCACGGCTGGAACAACGCCCTTGCCCCGGCGATCCGGATCGCGCCGGGCGATACGGTCACGTTCGAGACGGTGGATTCCTCCGGCGGCCAGCTCGGCCCGGCGGCGACGCTGGACGACCTCAAGCGGCTCGACTTCGGCCTGGTGAACCCGGTGACCGGCCCTGTGCACGTGGACGGGGCGGAGCCGGGTGACGCGCTCAAGGTGATCGTCGAGGGATTCGTGCCGTCCGGCTGGGGATGGACGGCGAACATCCCCGGCTTCGGGCTGCTCGCGGACCAGTTCCCAGAGCCGGCGCTGCACCTCTGGTCCTATGACGCGGCAGCGATGGCGCCCGCAGCGTTCGGCCGCTTCGCCCGCGTGCCGCTCAAGCCGTTCGCGGGCACGATAGGCGTGGCGCCGGGGGAGGCCGGGCAGCACAGCGTCGTCCCGCCGCGCCGGGTCGGGGGCAACATGGACCTGCGGGATATCGCGGCGGGAGCGGAGCTTTACTTGCCCATCGAGGTAGCCGGCGCCCTGTTCTCGGTCGGCGACACACATGCGGCACAGGGCGACGGCGAGGTGTGCGGCACCGCGATCGAGAGTCCCATGCAGGTGACGCTGCGCTTCGACGTGGTGAAAGGGGCCGGGCTGCGCTTCCCGCGCGTGACCCTGCCGGGGCCGGTGACGCGCCACTTCGACGCCAAGGGCTACGAGGTGGCGACTGGGATCGGGCCGGACCTGATGGAGGGGGCGCGGGCGGCGGTCTCGGGCATGATCGAGCTGCTCACGGCGCGGCACGGGATGAGCGCGGTCGAAGCATACATGCTGTGCAGCGTCTGCGCCGACCTTCGCATCAGCGAGATCGTGGACGCGCCGAACTGGCTCGTTTCGCTCTACCTGCCGCGCATTGTCTTCGACTAGCCCGGCCCTGGAGCTTCGCCCGGCGGCAGATGCTGCCCTGCTCTCCGTCGAGGGGCTGTGCGTAGAGGTGGAGACCGGGCGCGGCCCGGTCAGGCTGGTGGAGGACATCTCCTTCCGCGTGGCGCCGGGCGAGGTGCTGGGCCTGGTCGGCGAATCCGGCTGCGGCAAGAGCGTCACCGCCATGTCCATCCTGCGGCTGATGCCGGAGCCGCCGAGCCGCATCGCCGCGGGCGCGATCTGGTTCGCCAACCCTGATCTCACGTATCTCGACCTCGCCCGTCTCGCCCGGCGCCGGATGCAGGACGTGCGCGGCAGCCAGATCGGCATGATCTTCCAGGAGCCGATGACAAGCCTGAATCCCACGTTCAGCGTCGGCTGGCAGCTCGGCGAGGCGCTGCGCCTGCATACCCGCCTGCGCGGCGCCGCACTTCGGGCGCGGCTCATCGAGGTGCTCGGGCTGGTGGGGATCGGCGCGCCGGAGCGCCGACTGGCTCAGTATCCGCACGAGCTGTCGGGCGGCCTGCGGCAGCGCGTGATGATCGCCATGGCGCTGGCTTGCGGGCCGAAGCTGCTCATTGCCGACGAGCCGACCACCGCGCTCGACGTCACGGTGCAGCTCCAGATCCTGGAGCTGATCGCCAAGCTCCGGCGTGAGGCCGGGATGGCGGTGCTGCTGATCACGCACGACCTCGGCGTGATCTCCGGCTACGCCGACCGCGTGGCGGTGATGTATGCCGGTCGGATCGTGGAGACGGCGCCCGCGGCCGAGCTGTTCCGCCGGCCGCGCCACCCCTACACGGGCGCGCTGCTGGCCGCCCGGCCGCGCCTGACCGGGCCGCGCGAGACGCTGGCCGCAATTCCAGGGACGGTGCCGCCGCCGCACGCGCGCCCGGCGGGCTGTCCGTTCGTCACCCGCTGTCCCCGGAGCATCGGGCCTTGTGCTGCGGAGATGCCGCCGCTCGCACCTGTGGGCGGCCATGACGTTGCGTGCTGGCATCCGCTGCCGTGACTGAAATTCTGCGGGTCGAGAACGTCAGCAAGCATTTCGTGCTCAAGGGGGGCGGCATGCTGCAGGCGGTGCGCGAGGTCAGCTTCCGCCAGGAGAGGGGGGAGACCCTGGGCGTAGTCGGCGAGAGCGGCTGCGGCAAGTCAACGCTGGCCCGGCTGATCCTTCACCTGATGCCGCCGAGCTCGGGCGAGGTCTTCGTAGAGGGCGAGGCGCTCGGGCAGCTGAGCCCCGGCACACTGCGGCGTAAACGCCGGCACATGCAGATGGTGTTCCAGGACCCGCAGACCTCCCTCGATCCGAGAATGCGCGTCGGCCGGCTGCTGGAGGAGCCGCTGGCGATCCACGGCGTCGGGGACAGGGCGGAGCGCGCACGGCGCGTGGCGGAGCTGTGCGACCTGGTCGGCCTGCCGGGTGATGCGGTGCTGCGATTTCCGCACGAGTTCTCCGGGGGCCAGCGGCAGCGTATCTCGATCGCGCGGGCGCTCGCGCTCGAGCCGGCCTTGATCGTTGCCGACGAGCCGGTATCCGCGCTCGACGTCTCGATCCAGGCGCAAATCCTCAACCTGCTGCTTGATATCCGACGGCGCTTCTCGCTGAGCTACGTCTTCATCTCGCACGACCTGGCCGTGGTGCGCTACGTGAGCGACCGGGTCGCGGTCATGTATCTCGGCGAGAT
This sequence comes from uncultured Alphaproteobacteria bacterium, assembly GCA_963848595.1. Taxonomy (GTDB): domain Bacteria; phylum Pseudomonadota; class Alphaproteobacteria; order Acetobacterales; family Acetobacteraceae; genus CAWKEH01. The sequence goes on from CAWKEH010000011.1 coordinate 341,361, forward strand.
CGTCGAGATGGCAGAGGCGGATGATTTCTTCGCCGGGCCGGGCCATCCCTACGCCCAGATGCTGCTCTCCGCCGTGCTGGACCCTGTCGAAGGCGGGGGCGAAGGAGAGCGGCGCGCGCGGTCCGGTGGTGAAGGGGGAGCCGCCTAGCCCGGAGGCGCCGCCCGCCGGGTGCAGCTTCCATCCGCGCTGCCCGTTCGCCATGGAGAAGTGCCGGCAGATCAGCCCGCCGCCCTTCGACATCGGGCGGCCAGGCCATGCACATCCCGTGCGCTGCTGGCTTCACGGCTGAGCTTGACCGCTACTTGGATGCCTTGTCCCAGACCTCGTGCGTCCAGGCGCCCTCCGGCTTGCGCGTGATCACAGGGTCGCTCTTGCCAGACATCAGCACGGCCACGGTGCGGTCGTAGGCGGCTGGTTCCAAATAGCCGAGGCGATCCGCATTCGCGGGGAGGAGCTTGGCGATCTCGCTCATCATGCGCGTCTGGTGCTCCTCGGTCTGCGCGCCGGCCGTGTCGTTGTCGAGCACGATGCGAACTGCCTCGGGCTGGTGTGCCGCGGCATACTGCCATCCCTTCATGCTCGCCTTCACGAAGCGGGACAGGCGGTCCACCATCTTGGGGTCGCGCAGCTCGGCCTCGGTCGCGTAGAGCCCGTCCTCCAAGGTCGCGACGCCCTCGTCCTCATACTTGAAGACGCGGAGCTGGTCGGCCTTCATCCCAGCCTCGATGAGCTGCCAATACTCGTTGTAGGTCATCGTGGAGATGCAGGCCGCCTGCTTCTGCAAGAGCGGGTCCACGTTGAAGCCCTGCTTCAGCACGGTCACGCCGTTCGGGCCGCCATTCGTCGAGTAGCCGAGCTTGCTCATCCAGGCGAGGAACGGATACTCGTTGCCCGCGAACCAGACGCCGAGCGTCTTGCCCTTGAAGTCCGCGGGCGTCTTGACGCCGCTGTCCTTGCGGCAGGTCAGCTCCAGGCCGCTCTTGTCGAAGACCTGGGCGACGTTGACCAGCGGGACGCCCTTCTCCCGCGCCGCGAGGGCCGAGGGCATCCAGTCAACGATCACGTTGGCGCCGCCGCCCGCGATGACCTGGGACGGGTTGATGTCCGGGCCGCCGGGCTTGATCGTCACGTCCAGCCCGGCGTCCTTGTAGAAGCCCTTGGCCTGGGCGACGTAGTAGCCCGCGAAC
>CAWKEH010000012.1:0-259210 GCA_963848595.1 uncultured Alphaproteobacteria bacterium
GGCGTGCACGATGCCGGCAGCGGCGGCGCACAGCCCGGTGACGGCATAGACCAGCACCTTCACGCGGGCGACCGGCACGCCGGACAACCGCGCCGCGCGCTCGTTGCCGCCCACCGCGAATACGTAGCGGCCGAACCGGGTCAGGTTCAGCACCAAGGTCGCCACGATCGCCAGCGCCAGGAACACCAGCGTCGCCACCGGCACCGTATTGCCGAACAGCCGGTCGCCCAGCACCGCGAACGCCGGCGGCGCCAGGCCCGGCCCGCTGCCGTAGCCTATGTTGATATACTTGTTGTGCGACACTACCAGCGCCAGCCCGCGCGCCACCTGCAAGCCGGCCAAGGTGACGATGAAGGGCTCGAGCCGGAAGCGCGTGCTGATCGCGCCCTGCGCCGCGCCGAACGCGACGCCGGCGGCCAGCACGGCTAGCAGCGTGGTCAGGATGCCCCAGCCCGGCGTCGTCAGCAGCGTGGCCGTCAGCACGCTCGACAGCCCCAGCATCGCGCCGACCGACAGATCAATGCCGGCGGTGATGATGACGAAGGTCATGCCGAGCGCGATGATCCCGGTCTCGGAGATGGCCCGCACGATGTTGGCGACGTTGTCGGGGGCGAGGAACAGCAGGTGTCCGTGCCGCACCGGCGAGGCCGCGATCCCGCCGGCCACGACCAGCACGAGGCCGATCACGCTCTGGAAGCGCACCGCGACCGAGAGCAGGTCGCGGCGGCGCGCTTGCGGCAGCGAACTCATGCGGCCAGCGCCTCGGACTCCGTCGCGGCGGCGAGCACGGCCGCTTCGTCGGCGCCGGCCAGGAAGGTGGCGACGCTGCGCCCGTGCCGCAGCACCACGATGCGGTCGCACAGCCCGACCAACTCGGGCAGCTCGCTGGAGGCCACCAGCACGCCCAGGCCGGAGGCCGCCAGCGCTCGCAGCCGTGCGTAGATCTCGCCCTTCGCGCCGACGTCCACGCCGCGCGTCGGCTCATCGAGCAGCAGCAGGCGCGGCGCGCGCAGCAGCTCCTTCGCGAACACCACCTTCTGCTGGTTGCCGCCCGACAAATTGCCGGCGGCGATGTCGCCGCGCGCCGGGCGGATGTCGAACTGCCGGATCGAGCGCGCCAGAGCATCGGTCTCGGCGGCGCGCGACATGAAGCCGAACGGCGAGATGCGCGCCAGCACTGAAAGGACGACGTTGCGCCGGACGGTCTGGCGCAGCATCAGCCCGGCGCCGCGCCGGTCGTCGGTCACCATTGCGAAGCCCGCGCGCCGCGCCGCCGCGATCGAGCCGAGACGGGCTGGACGGCCGGCCACCTCGACCGTGCCCCGCCAGCGCCCCGGCGGGGCCGCGCCGTAGAGCGCCGAAAGCAACTCGGTGCGGCCCGCGCCCATGATGCCGGCCAGCCCCACGATCTCTCCGGCGCGCACCTCAAGGCTGATCGCCTCCGGCGCCTGCCAGCCAGCGCGCGCCTGTGCCGGGCGGTAGGCAGCGTCGTGCAGGCGCAGAAGGATCGGGCCAGGTTCGATCGCGCGCGGCGGGAACAGCTCATCCAGCGGGCGGCCCAGCAGCAGGCGCATCAGCTCGGCTTGCGGCGCGTCAGGCCGGACCTCGCCCACCACCCGGCCGTCGCGCAGTACCGTCACGCGGTCGGCCACCATCGGCACCTCTTCGAGCCGGTGCGAGATATAGACGATCGCCACGCCCCGCTCGCGCAGCGCGCGCACGAGCGCGAACAGCAGCTGCGCCTCCGCGGCACTCAGCGCCGCCGTGGGCTCGTCCAGCACCAGCACGCGGGCTTGCTGACCGAGCGCCTTGGCGATGGCGATCATCTGGCGCTGGCCGATGCCGAGCGCGCGGATGCGGGTGCGCGGGTCGAGATCCAGGCCAACGCCATGCAGCCGCTCGACCGTCTCGCGCCGCATGGCGGCATCGTCGATGCCCACCCCCAACCGCGTCCGCTCGCGGCCCAGGAACAAATTGGCGGTGATATCCAGTTCCGGGACAAGATCGAGCTCCTGGAACACGGTCGCCACGCCGGCCGCCTGTGCCTCGCGGGGGCTGGCGAAGTGCACCGGCACGCCGTCGAGGCGCACGTCGCCGCGGTCGGGCGGGAACACCCCCGAGAGGATGTTCATCAGCGTTGACTTTCCGGCGCCGTTCTCGCCCAGCAGCGCGTGGACCTCGCCGCCGCGCACCGAGAAATCCACGCCGCGGAGCGCCTCGACGCCGCCGAACCGCTTCGTCACGCCCTGCATCTGCAGCACGCCGGCCAACTCCGCGCCCCGCATATCCGTCCCCATTCGTTGCCGGCGACGCTATGGACCGCCTACGCCCCGGTCAAGCAGGAGCGGGGATGGGTAGTGTCTCAGTTTGAACTTCCGCTCCCGACCCGAGGTGGCTATTCCACGATGACGAACAGGCTCCCGCAACCGGACATCGGGTGAGGAAGGCTGGCACGAAGAAAACTCTCAAGTATGAGGAGGGCAGGCGACAGTGATCGGGACCGTGGATAGGATGTCTGAAGGCAGAGGGAGACGGTTTGTGACGGGGGACCCCGCCTGTCCGGCGTTCGGCCGTTGCCGAGAGGTTCTGTAATCCTATTCACGATGGCGGCGAAAGCAGTCTCCGCTTGGCAGCCGTGAACTCTTCGTCTGACAGCGTCCCGCCCCGGTGTAGCGCAGCGAGCCTTTCGACCTTGCCCAGGATGTCGTGGTCGTCCCGTACGTTGAGTGCTGGTGCGGAGACGACTGAGCGCTGTGCTTCAACGACCTTGTTCATGATGAAGCTCGCAGCTCGTCGGAATTGAGTTGCCGTGTATCGACCTAGGCCGATGCAATTCGGCAGCTTGCTGGGGTCAGTCTTCGGCGCCGTGTTCATTGGCACGCCGCCTGCGGTAAGCTCGAAGTATCCCAGCAGCATGCCCATCTTGACCTCTGCGCTCGATATGCTGGCATACGGGAACTGGAACACGTCGGAACCAAGCCATCGCTTGATGATCACAACGCGTCGGTCCGTACAGACGAGAGCCTCTTGGCCGGACGCCCCCTCCAGTTTGACGAGGACGACTTCGCCCGCGATCAGGGTGTTCGCCAGCGTGCGTTCCAACCCTCTGGACAAGTTCTCGCACAAAGACATCGAGGCCATAGCCTCCTCAGAACAATGCATTCCGTCTGCGGGTATGCCTGGATCGGCGGCAGGGCCATTCAGTTCTGATTAGGCCGTGCCGAGAGCCAGCAGGTGATCGAAGCTAACAGCGTTGGCGTAGAGCGCCAGGCTGATATTCTGGATGCCGTTAGCGCGCATGATGTTGAGCGCGACCGAACGGATGCGGGCCATGACGCCGGGCCTGGTGCGGATGCGACTGGCGTCCTCGCCCAGGGTCACGTCCCGGACGTAATGGGCGCGGTTCTCGATGCCCCAGTGCGCGCGGATGGCGCCGCCCAGGACCTTGGCGCGGTGGCGGGTCTGGCAGGGGTAGTATCCGACCTCCTCGCGCGTGGCCCACAGGCCGGTGCGGGTATCTTTGACGTAGGTCAGGCGCGAGACCCGGGCGACGCAGCTGACCAGGGACTGCCAGGGCGCGTCCAGCTGGCCAGTGGTGTCGAACACCTCGACACGGCGATGCTCCTGGCGTCCATGGCGGCCGCGATCCACGGTTTCATGGCTGTCGATGGGGTGTTGCTCGGCGCACAGCCCAGCCAGGGTCGCGTGCAGGGTCGGCTGGTTGTCCTTGACGCGGACCAGCAGGGCGTTGCCGGTTGCCGCCGCTTGGGCAAACCCGTCCTTGTGACAATGCAGCGCGTCGGCGGTGAACAGCACGCCCGTGAGGCCCAACTCGGCCATCAGCTTTGGCACGGCTGCGACCTCGTCCGGCGCACCGGCCAGTTCCTGATGGGCCAGGACCAGGGCGGCGTCGCTGGCGAAGGCGCTGAGCACGTGGACCGCCTGGCGGTCGGTCAGGTGGTCGAAACTGCCGCGCAGCGTCTTGCCATCGAGCGCGACCGTGCGCAGCGCTTCTGGGGCGGGGCGTGCGTTCAAGCCGCGGGCATGGTGGCGGAACGCGGCTTCGAGATCGTCACGGCCGAGCGCCAGGAACAGGTGGCGCAGCGTGTTCAGGGCCGGGGCGCGCCGGAAGCCGGCACCGAAGGCGGCGTTCAGGTGCTCCCGCTGCAGGGCGATGAAGGCGACGATCTTCTGGTAGGAGGTCGCGCCCGCAAGCGTGGCGAGGACCGAGAACAGCAGCAGGTGCCGCATGCTGTAGCGCTGGCCTTGGGCACGGCGCGGGTCGGGCACTTCGGCGAGTGCGGCGAGCAGGAAGGCGAATGGCACAGGGCGACCTCACAAAGCGGGAAGGCCGCCTCCATACAGCTGTCACGTTACCCCGCCCCGCTCACGCCAAGCCCGCTACGGCAGAACTGAATGGCCCTGGGATCGGCGGGGAGACGGTAGGGGCGAGTCTGGGGAGACGAGATCATCGCTCACGATTGTCCGGATCGTTTGCACGCGCTGCCGCAAGCGGACTGGCAGAATTCCACCCAACCCCGAAATTCAAACCGACCCACTACCCGGGCGTCAGCCATCCCTCCGCAACGCCTTAAATCGCCGCGCCTGCTCGGTCAGCGCCGTCTCGACGGGCAGCCGCTCCATGCTCGACGCGCCGTAGAAACCGTGACAGTCGGGGCAGCGCGAGAGGATGTGCTGCGCATCCTCGGGCATGGCGATCGGGCCACCGTGGCAGAGCAGGGTGATCTCCGGGCGCACCCGGCGCGCGGCGTCCGCGATAGCGTTGATCCGCCCGGCGCAGTCGTCGAGCGAGAGCGCCGTCCCGGCACCGATGGCGCCTCCGGTGGTCAGGCCCATGTGCGCCACGAGGATGTCGGCACCCGCCTCGGCCATCGCCACCGCCTCGTCCGGGTTGAAGACGTAGGGCGTGGTCAGCAGGTCCTTCTGCCGGGCGAGGCGGATCATCTCGACCTCCAGAGCGTAGCCCATCCCGGTCTCCTCCAGGTTGGCGCGGAACGTGCCGTCGAAGAGGCCGACCGTCGGGAAGTTCTGCACGCCGGAGAAGCCGAGGGCGGCGATCTGGTCGAGGTAGGCGTCGAAGAGGCAGAACGGGTCGGTGCCGTTCACCCCGGCCAGCACGGGCGTCCTGCGCACGACGGGCAGCACCTCGCGCGCCATCTCCAGCACGATGTCGTTGGCGTTGCCATACGCCATCATGCCGGCGAGCGAGCCGCGGCCGGCCATGCGGTAGCGGCCGGAGTTGTAGATCACGATGAGGTCCACGCCGCCCGCCTCCTCGCACTTGGCGGAGAGGCCAGTGCCGGCGCCGCCGCCGACGATCGGCTCGCGCCGGCGCACCATGTCCTGGAACCGGGCGAGCAGCGCCGCGCGCGGGATATGTGCCATCTCAGGCCTCCACGGTTGCGATCGCGTCCCGCAGGGCCGCGACCAGGGCGGCGGCGAAGGCGGGATCGTTGAGGTGGTGGGGCAGGCGGAGCAGGCGCCGCCGCTCGGTCCGGCGCACGGTCTGGTTGAGGGCGTCGAACAGCGCCCGGTCCGCCTCCGGGTCGTGGAACGCCATGCCGGGCGCGTCCAGCGCCGAGACGCCGCCTCCGGGGATCAGGAAGCGGACCGGCCCCTCGCAGGCGTTCAGCTTCTCCCCGATCCAGTGCCCTATGCGCGCGCACTCCTCGGCCGTGGTGCGCATCAAGGTGACCTGCGGATTGTGGACGTAGAGGGTGCGCCCGCGATACCGCTCCGGCACCGTGTCCATCGCCCCGAAGTTGACCATGTCGAGCGCGCCGCAGGAGCCGACATAAGGGAGGCGACTACGGGCGAAGGCGCCGAAGCGGTCTTCCGTGCAGGGGAAGGCGCCGCCCATCAGCAGGTCGCAAACCTCCGTCGTGGTAGCGTCCACGACGCCCGAGAGCAGGCCGGACTCCGCGAGCTTCTCCATGGATTGGCCGCCGGTGCCGGTGGCGTGGAACACGAGGCAGTCGTAATCGGCCTCCAGCGCCGCGACGAGCGCGTTCACGCAGGGCGTGGTGACGCCGAACATGGTCATGCCGAGGGCGGGCTTGCCGTCCGCGTCCCCGGTGTCGTCGCTTCCGCGGCGCGCCATCCCGGCGATCGCGCGCGCCGCGTTGGCGAGCACGGTGCGCGAGATGCGGTTCAGCCCAGCCATGTCCGTGACCGAATACATCATCGCGATGTCGCTCGGCCCGACGTAGGACGCCACGTTGCCGGAGGCGACGGTGGAGACCATCAGCTTCGGCACGCCCACGGGCAGGGCGCGCATGGCGGGCGTGACCAGCGCGGTGCCGCCCGAGCCGCCGAGGCCGATCACGCCGCCGACGTCGTCGCGGGTCGCGAGGTAGCGCTCGAACGCCACCGCCATGGCCGCGACGGAGCGGCCGCGGTCGCCCGTGAACACGGCCTGCGCCCCGTCCGGATGGTGGCTCGCCACCTCCGCCGCGGCGACGTCGGCGCCCTCGCCGCCGGCGTGCGTCGAGAGGTCCACGAGCCGCGCGGGCACGCCCTCCGCCGCCACCAGCCGCCGGACGTAGCCCAACTCGGCCGCCTTCGTGTCGCACGTCCCGGCAACGTAAACCGCCGGCCGCTTGTCCCCGCTCATGCGTCCCCCCTCCTCCGCCAGCTTCGCCCGCGACGATGTGCCGACGCCAAGATAGCACTGCTGCGGTGCCTCGTCGGCGGCGAGCGCGCTCTCAGAGGAACGTCGCTGGCGGGTCGGCTGCTCTGAGCCGGTCGAGATACCCTAGGATCAGCTCGATCTTGGCGAGCCCGGCGAGGGCATCGCCGATCTCGCGCTCCAGCCGCTGCGCCGGGCCGAGGTGCGCGTGCGACGGCTCGCCCGTGACCAGGCGGGCGCCAGCGGAGATGCGCAGCGCGCCGAACTCGCCGGCAGGGCTGCGCAGCGGAACCGGCTGCCCGATATGGAACCGCCGCCGCGCCAGTCCAAGCTCATCCAAGGTTAGCTCCGGCGGCAGGAACGCGGCCAGGTCCGCGTTCAGCCAGCGGTAGAGCTGCCGTGCCTCGGCGACCGCCATCGGGGCGCCGGTTGCCGAATGGCAGACGGCGAAGCTGAGGATCGTGCCGAGCGTGTCCCAATCCTCGCCCAACGGCGGCCGGCGGGGCGGCGGGACCTCGACCAGCCGCAGGCACGGGGAGGCGACGATGCCGGCGCCGACCCGCTCGACGAATGTCCGCAGGATCGCCCCGCGCTCGGCAACCGGAGTAGCGGCGAAGCCGCGCATCTCGGCCAGGGCCGCCTGCCAGCGCAGGGCCAGCCCGAGATTGCCGCCCGGCGCGAGCACCCCGGCGCCGCGCGCGTCCGGCGGCCACTCCGCGCGTCCGGAATAGGCGCGCAGGCCGCCGGGCAGGTCGGCCTGGTCCAGGCGACCGCGGATCGCCGGAGGCACCAGCACCGCGCCGGCGAACGGCGGACCGGTGAAGAACTTCGACCCGGTGACCAGCACCATCCAGCCCTGCTCGACGTAGCCGCGCACGCGCCCGGCGCCCACGCGTGCCTGGCAGGCGTCCACCACGACATCGAGCTGTCCGGGGTGGCGTGCCCCAATCGCGCGGATCGCTTCCAGGCTGGGCGCCAGCAGGCCGGTCTTGGACACGTCGAGCAGGTGAAGCACGGCACGGCGCCCCTGCTGCACGGCACCGTCCACCGCGGACGCGCACTCGGCGTCCACGGCACCGCTCGGGCGCAGGCAGCCCGCCGGGTCGCGCAAGGTCACGCTGGCGAGAATGGTATCGCCGCGGAAGCCGGCGATCAGGCCCTCCTTCGTGACAGCCTCACCGCGCGCCGTGTCGATCGCGAAGTGCCGGCCAGTTGCCGCGAGCGGCACGCCGGTGCCAGTCTCCTCCGGGGCGACGAGGATATTGGTGATCGGCTGCCCGGCCGGATGCATCTGCGCGAGCGCGAGGGCGAACAGCTCGCAATCCGTCCCCGAGGCGGCCAGGATCACGGCGCTGCCCGGCGGCAGCCGGTAGTAGGCGGCCAAGTCGTGCCTGATCGCCTCCAGCTCCGTCGCGACGCCGTCGCTGCCGCGCAGGGCCGCCCCGACAATGCGCCGCCGCGCCGCCTCGGCCCCTGCGTAGCCGCGCTCGGAGCTGGACGAGGCGGTGGAGGACGCGAACGTCACTGCCCAGGGGCGCGGCCGATGGCTGCAGCCGTAGCCGTTCAGCCCGGTCGCCGGGTCAACGAGCAGCCGCACGTCGCCGCCGGACTGCATCAGCCACTCCGCGGGGCCGAGCAGGGGCCAGACGGCCCGGAGGGCGGCGGCGGTGCCGTTCGGCAGGGAAACGGGACTGCCAGGCTGATGAGCGACGAGACGCGACCAGAACGCCGCCGCCTCGGCATCGGAGGGCGGCTCGGCCGCGGCCGGGAGCGATCCTCCAAGCGCCGCGAACAGCGCGGCCGTGCGCGCCGCCGCGAGACCCGCGAGCGTCGGGCGATCGGGACAGAGCCGGAAAAGGGCTGCGACCTCAAGCGCGTGGCGCAGGAGGATCAGCGCAGGCGGGCCGCCCGCGCAGGCGCGCGCGCCAAGCACGATCCGGTCCGGCCCAAGCACCGTGAAGTCTTGCGGCATCTGCGGCGCGAGCTGGACCGAGACATCCTTGGCGAGGATTTGCAGGTCCGGGCGCGCGAGCAGGTGCAGGAGGCTGTCCGGCTGCCCCGGCGATGCCGGAACGCCAGCCGTTACCCCTAGGCCATGGGGCGCCACCTACTTCGGCACGACCCGCTGGTTGCCGTCCGCGGTGCCAGGCGGCCGGATCACCGGCATCGGCTCCGTGCCACGCGGCGGCGCGCCCCTGTTGATGCCGGGATCGGTAGAGGTGGGCGGCGGGGTTATCACGCCGTTCTTGGCGCTGCCGCCCGGCGTGTCAGCCCCGGAGCCCGGCGGCAGCGGGGCGGGCACGGCCGTCTGCGGGCCGCTGTCGCCCTTGCTGGGCACTTTAGCGATCTGGCCATGGGCCGCGGTGATCGAGACAGCAAGCGCGAGGGCGGCCAGGCTGGTCCAGCCCAGCGCGGAAAGCGGGTGCTGCTGCCGAAGCGCGAGGGTGCGTGCGCGGGGTCGCATGGGATCTCCTTCTGGCGCCCGGTGCCTAGAATCGTGCCAAGAATCGTGAACGTGCCGCGTGGCGAGCCGGTTCCGAGCGGGGGAACGCTGCGGCCGAAGGCAGCGTTGCTCGTGCCGAACGGAGGTTGGCATGACCCGTCCCAGCGAACTCAGCCGCGAGCTGCGGCTGCACCGAAGCCCGGACCTGAACCGTCGCCGCTGGCTGATCGGCCTCTCCCTCGCAGGGGTCGCCATCGGCCAGATCGTCGGACTCTATCAGACGGGTATCCTGCGCCGCCTGCCCGACCCGCCCGTGCGTCCCTTCGACTCCAACAGGGTGAACGCTTCCGACTACGCCTACAAGCGGCTGCAAGTGCCGGACGCCTTCCTCATGATCGGCACCTACGCGGCTACGGCCGCCCTCGCCGCGGCGGGCAGCGAGGACCGGGCGCGGGAGGCGCCCTGGCTGCCCGTCGCGGCGGCGACCAAGATAGCCTACGACGTGGCCACGAATCTCCGGCTCGCCCGCGAGGAGTGGCAGGGCAACAAGGCGCTGTGCGCCTACTGCCAGACCGCGACGCTGATCTCGGTCGCATCCGCCGCGCTCGCCATGCCCGAAGCCTTGCGCGGCGTGCGCCACATGCTGCGCCGTTGAGGCCGCGCCTCTTCCCAGGGAGGACCCTCCATGCACCATTTCGACGCGCTGCTGCGCAGCCATCCCAAGCAGGTTTCGACCCTCGACCTTGTCCGCCGCTGCGTCGAGATGTGCCACGACTGCGCCAGTAGCTGCAACGGCTGCGCCGATGCCTGCCTGTCGGAGGAGCGCCTGGACATGCTGCGCGAGTGCATCCGGCTCGACCTCGACTGCGCCGACGTGTGCGCGGCGACGGGCGCGGTCGTCTCGCGCCTGACCCGGCCGCACAAGGCGCCCATGGAGGCGCTGCTGACCGCCTGCATCGAGACCTGCCGGGCGTGCGCCGCCGAGTGCGACAAGCACGCCGCCATGCACGCGCACTGCAAGACCTGCGCCGAGGCATGCCGTGCCTGCGAGGTGGCCTGCGCGGCGCTGCTCCACGCCATGCCGTAGCCGTCCGCGTGGGGCGCAGCAGCGGCCCGAGTTCTCCACACTATTGCCCGCCGGGCAGGCTAGGCGATTGTTTTAGCGAGCACTACATCCGCCCCAGCGCTCCCGCTCGGAGGGAAAGTGCTCTAGTACTACAGCCGGAGATGCGCGTTAGGCCTGTCCGGAGGTGACGTGGCATGACGACGCAAGCGGAGGTGCAAGGCTGGGCGGGCGGTCTGGACGGGGTGCTGGAGCGGATCGCGCCGCGGTTCGGGCGTGCCGAGCCGCGGCGACGGGCTGCGACTTACCTGTGCGGGCTGCTGGCGCCTGTGGAGCGCAAGAACGGCTGGCAGTTGGCCGAGGCAGCAGGCGATGCAACGCCGGATGGCGTGCAGGACTTCCTCAGCCGGGCACACTGGGATGCTGATGCCGTCAGGGATGACTTGCAAGCCTATGTGACGGAGCACCTGGGCAACGAGGGCGCGGTGCTCGTGCTGGACGAGACCGGGTTCCTCAAGAAGGGCAAGAAGTCGGCCGGAGTGCAGCGGCAATACACGGGCACGGCCGGGCGGATCGAGAACAGCCAGATCGGCGTCTTTCTCGGCTACGCCAGCCGCCACGGCCATGCTCTGCTGGACCGCGCGCTCTATCTTCCCAAGGAATGGACCGAAGACGCGGACCAGCGCAGAGAGGCGCGCGTGCCCGAGACGGTCGTGTTCACGACCAAGCCGAAGCTGGGCCTGGCGATGCTGGAGCGGGCGCGGGCCGCGGGCGTGCCCTTCTCGTGGGTCATCGGCGACAGCGTCTACGGCGCCGACCACACGATCCGGCGTTGGGCCGAGCGGCATCGGCGCGGCTACGTGCTGGCGGTGACTTCCGGGCAGCGACTAGGGCTGCGGCCTGTCACGGCCTGGATCAAGGGGCTGCCCAAGCGGGCGTGGCAGCGGCTCAGCACAGGGGACGGCGCCAAGGGCCCGCGGCTCTACGACTGGGCCTGCGTGCCGTACCGTGGAGGTGCGCCTCGCTTCCAGTGCGCGCTGCTAGTCCGGCGCTCGATCGCTACGCCGACAGAGCTGACGTTCTATCTCACGCACGCGCCCGAGGGGACCACGCTCGCCGAGCTGGTGCGGGTGGCGGGCACGCGCTGGGCCATCGAGAGCCTGTTCGAGCAGGCCAAAGGCGAGGTCGGGCTGGACCACTACGAGGTGCGCTCCTGGATCGGCTGGCACCGCCATGTGACCCTGGCGATGTTTGCCCTCGCCTATCTCGCCGCTGTCCGTCAGGCGGCTGCCGGGGGGTGTGGCCTCCGTGCATCTCGCCGCCGACCTGCTGCCGCTCACAATGCCAGAGATCAGGCGCCTGCTCTGGCATCTGATCTGGACTTACCCGCCCAGACCAGATGCTGCCCTGCGTTGGTCAGCCTGGCGCCGCCGACACCAGCAGCGCGCACGCCGCGCTCACTGGCACAAACGGCTGCGCTCTATACCGCGCTCACGTAAACTCCGGCTGTAGTACTAGGCCACGGCGATGACCTCGATCTCCAGCAGCCACGCGTCGTCGTAGATGTCTGCGATTACCACTGTCAACGCCGGCGTCCTGCCGGCCAGCACGGTCCGGCGCACGTCCCCATTCTCGGCGGCATCGCGGCGGTCGGCAAGATAGATCGTGACCTTGACTACGTCGTCCAGCGTCATCTCAGCTGCGCGAAGCTGGGCCTCGACGTTGGCCCACACGAGGCGGCACTGGTCCCCGAAGCCGGGTGGGACGGTGCCGTCCTGGGCGACTGGGATCTGGCCACTGACATGCAGGACGCGCGAGAAGCCCGCGACATCGACTGCTTGCGCGTATCCGCCCGCGGGTTGAGGCGCGTCGGGTGCGTTGATCGTTCGCCTCTCCAGCATCGGGGCGCCCACCGGTCGTGAAGCCGAAGGCGTAGTATGGCGCCGCACCGGTCCAGGTTGGTAGGGCCAAAGGTCGGCGGCGTTATCGTGCACCCCACCGAAGCGAGCCAGTCCTGCGCGAGCAGGACGCGGAACCCGGCCCGCCAGCGCCGGTTGAGGCGGCAGGCGATAGGAGGAGACCATGGCCAAGGAGACCCCGGCGCAGCGCGAGACGGTCGAGCGCGTGATGCACGAATTCAAGGAAGGCGAGCTGGAGCGCGGCCGCGGCGGTAAGGTGCGCAATCCCAAGCAGGCCATCGCCATCGCGCTAAGCGAGGCAGGGGCGTCCAACCAGCAGTCGCCGCAGAAGAACCGCCGCCGTCTCGCCGCGACGAAAGCGAAGGAGCGCGCGGCGGGGCGCGGCGGCGGGGCTACTCGGGCGCAGCTCTACGAGGAAGCGACGCGTAAGGGCGTCGAGGGCCGCTCGCGCATGAGCAAAGCGGAGCTGGAGAAGGCGGTGCGGGGTTGATGGGACGTGTCCTCTGCTCGCTGCTCGTCCTGGCCCTCGCCGCCTGCGGCGTCCATCCCACCCATCCGTTCGGCCGTTGGTCGGGACGCGTCGGCGACCCGTGTCCCGGCACTGCCCTTCTCGACGCGCGGCACGGCGAGGCGGTCTTCGTGCGGGACGACGGCGCCCAGGTCCTACGCGGCACCGCGACGCCGGACGGCCAGGTCAGCACGCGCGCCGAGACGCCCGGCATGAACAAGAAGGGCTTCGTGCAAACCTTCACCGGGCAGATCAAGGGCGACGAGGTCACCGGGACTTACGCCAGCCCGCGCTGCAGTGCGCCGGTGACGATGCACGCAAGCTGATCTACCAGCGCGTCGCGGGCACGGGCCTGACGCGGCCGGCGATGTCGAAGACAGAGGCGATCGTGCCGTCCCAGTAATCCTGGATCAGGTCGGCGTTGGCCGACGCCCACGCCGCGACCTCCTCCAGCTCGCGCGGCTGAAGCTGGCCCGTGACCTGCAGGATCACCGGCTCCAGCATGAGCAGCGAGCGGCGGGCCGGGTGGTAGTCTGCGCCCGGCGTCACCTCGATCGTGGCACTCCCCTCATCGCCGCCGCGCCGCAGCCACACCGATTGCGCGAGCCCGGTCAGCACCGGCGCGAGCCTGATCCGGCCGCCGTTCCTCTCCCACTCGGGCGAGATTCGCCGCTCGACCGCCGGCGCGGGCGGTTCGACCCGGTCCGGTTCCGGAAGCGGCGTCGGCGGTGCTGGCGCCTCGCTGACCTCCAACGACCCATAGCTCGCCAGCGGCGGTTCCGGCAGTTCCGGCGAGTCGGCGGGGGCGGCGTCCTGCGCCTCGTCCGTGCTGACCGGAGCCGCCGGCTCGGGAACGGCGGCGACGCTGACCAGCGCGGGACCGTGCCGCAGCTCGACCCCGTCCGAGCCAGCCGTGAAGCGTGCCGCCGGATACACCTCCCGCGCCGCCTCAAGGCTCGCGGTGAACGCGGTCCTGAACGGCTCGGCGGCGGCGGTCGCGCCCGACCCGAACTGCTGCTGCAAATCCTCCCACTTAACCAGCACGGCCTGGTCCGCCTCCACCCCGGGCAGCGTGGCCTTGAGCCACGTGTAGGCGTCGAGGGCCGGAGCCGATGCGGCGAGCGCGGTCACGGCGGCGCGGTCCAGCGGCACCGCGTTCTGGCGCAGGCTCACGAAGAAGCGCTCGGTCAGGCGCAGCACCGGGCGCCACGCCGCCGACCCGCCGCGCTGCGCGCGGCCGTCCAGCACGGAGAGCGGCGCCTGGCGGCCTTCGGCCACGCGCAATCGTGCCGCGAGTAGGCGGTCGAGCTGGTCCTGGAGCTCGCGCAGCAGCGGCGGCGCGCCGTCCAGGCCAAGCGCGGCGGCGACGGCGGCGATATCCGGCCCAACCTCGGCGGTAGCCGTGTCCGCGCGCAGAGCGGCGGTGAGGATATGCAGGAGCAGCAGGCGCAGCAGGCGGCCGGACGGCAGCGACGGTGCCTCACCGGCCACCGCCGTCTCGGTCCCCATGGCGACGCTCGCCGCCTCGGTCTCGCGCGACCAGGCCGCGCTCCGCGGCGTCCGCAGCGGCAAGGAGAGACGGCACAGGGCCCGATGCTGCCAGAGAACGGCGTCGTCGTGCGGGAAGACGGGAGAGGGCGAAGGATCAATCATCGCGGTCATCAGGAAGAAAGCTCACAGTGCTAGCGGGACAAATGCTGATAGGGCTGCGGGGTTTGTGGCCCGCGACAAATGTGGGCACGCCTCCGTGCCTTGGACAAGTAGTGCCGAGCAGCCGCGCCGGAAAGCCTGCACGGTGCAGCGCCGGGCGCCGGCAGCATCTGCCGCCGCAAGCTCAGACGCGGCCACGCGCCTGCACCCAGAGTGCGAAGGCGTAATGCAATGCCGTCTCTTTAAGCGCGTCGAACCGCCCGGCAGCACCGCCGTGACCTGCCTCCATGTTCGTCCGCAGCAGCACCGGATCGTTGCCGCTTGTCGCGTCTCGCAGTCGTGCCACCCATTTTGCCGGTTCCCAGTAGGTCACCCGCGGATCGGACAGGCCGGCGGTGGCGAGGATCGCCGGGTAGGGGAGGGGGGCGACGTTGTCGTAGGGCGAGTAGGCGGCGACGGTGTCATAGGCGGCCGGTTCCTTGAGCGGGTTGCCCCACTCAGGCCACTCCGGCGGCGTCAGCGGCAGGCTGGTGTCGGACATCGTGTTCAGCACATCGACGAACGGCACGTTCGCGACGATCCCGGCCCACAGGTCAGGCCGCATGTTCAGCACCGCGCCGACCAGCAGCCCGCCCGCCGAGCCGCCCATGGCCACGATGCCGCCGCGCCGCCCGAAGCCCTTGTTCACCAGGTGCTCGGCCGAGGCGATGAAGTCAGTGAACGTGTTCGGCTTCTTCGCCCCGCGCCCGTCAAGGAACCAGCCCCAGCCCTTCTCCGACCCGCCGCGCACGTGCGCCGTCGCCCAGATCCAGCCGCGGTCCACAAGGCTGAGATGGCGGATGGAGAAGGCCGGCTCCATGGCGATCCCGTAGGCGCCGTAGCCATAGAGCAGGAGCGGGGCGGACCCGTCCGTCGGCGTGTCGCAGCGCATGAGCACGGTGATCGGCACCTCCGCCCCGTCCGCGGCGCGCGCGTGCAGGCGGCGCGTGACGTAGCGGGCCGGGTCGTGGCCGGAGGGGAATCTCCTGTGTCTTGCGGAGCACCGACTTATGGCTCTGCATGTCGAAGTCGAACCATTGGCGCGGCGTGGTCGGCAACTCGTAGGTGTAGCGCAGCACGGCCGTGTCATACTCGTAGCCGCCTTGCAGGCGCAGCACGTAGGCTTCCTCGTCCACCGCGATGACGTGCTCGCCCCCGATGACCTCGCGCCCAACGCCTTCACGCCCAACGCCTTCACGCCCGGTGTCCCGACCCGTGATTACGATGCGGTTGTTGGCGTCCATGCGCTCCAGCCGGGTGAAATGCCCGGCGTAGGCGGCGGTGCGGATGATGAAGCGGCCCGGCTGGTGCGGAACCCAGTCCTGCCAGTTCGCCCGGCCCGGCGCGGCTTCAGGCGCGCTCACGAGCTTGAAGTCTATCGCGCCGTCCGTGTTGGTGCGGATGATAAAGCGCCCGTCCCAGTGCTCCAAATCGTAGCGCACGCCTTTCTGCCGCTTCTCGACCACGCGCGGCGCTGCTTCCGGGTCGGAGGCGGGGATCAGCCACGCCTCGCTCGTCTCCTGGTCGCCGCAGGTGATCACGAGCCAAGCCCGGGAGTCGCTGGGCGCGATGCTGAGGAAGAACCCGGGGTCTGGCTCCTCATAAACAAGCACGTCGCCGCCCGGCCCATCGCCCACCCGGCGGCGATAGATCCGCGTCGGACGCCCGTTCTCGTCGCGATAGGTCCAGAACAGCCAAGCGGAGTCGGGCGACCAGGCGAAGTTGCCGGTGCAGCTCTCAATCGCCTGGGGCAGCACGGTGCCGGTGGCGAGATCCTTGACCCGAACGCGATAGACCTCGGAGCCCTGGGTGTCCTCGGCGTAGGCGAACAGGCGGTGATCCGGGCTGTGCCGGGCGGCGGCGAGCGCGTAATACGGGTGCTCCTTGGCCAGCGCGTCCGCATCCACCAGGACTTGCTCGTCCTGCACCTGCTCGCGCGGCCTGCGGGCGTGCACCGGGTGCTGCGCGCCAGTCTCGTAGCGCACGTAGTAGTCCCACGGCCCGTCCGGCGTCGGGACGGACGCGTCGTCCTGCTTCATGCGGCCCTTGATCTCGCCGATGATCTCCGTTTGCAGCGCCTCGGTGCCGGCGAGCACGGCCTGGGTGTAGGCGTTCTCGGCGGTGAGGTGCGCGCGGATTTCGGGGCGCAGGACCGCCGGGTCGCGCAGCACGGCCTGCCAGTTCTCATCCTTCATCCAGGCATAGTCGTCCGTCCGGGTGCGGCCCAGCTGCTCGATTTGCCGAGGGATCTTGGTGGTCGCTGGCGGTGCAGGGGGTGGCGTCATGGTTGGCGGCTTACCACGCCCGTGCGCCGGCCGTTAGGCCATGCCGCCCAAGGTCAGGCGCGGCGCCGCCGGGCGCGGCGCCTGGCTGGGTGACGATCCGGAAGGGTGCGAGCTTGCGCGCGCGGCGCCTTCACGGTGCCGGTTTCGGCGTGCGCTTGCTCTTCGTAGCCGTCGGAACCAAGGCCGGCTTCGCCGGCTGGATGCTTCCTGTCTTGCTCGCGTCTTGCCGTGCTGGCGGTCGCTGTCTTGCTCGCGGCCGCCGCCTTGCCCGGCGATGAGGGCGTCTTGCGCAACCGTCGGGCGCCCGTGTCCTCGCCCGCGACCTCCGTCTGAGCGGCGTTCGCTGGGGCCGGCCCAGCATCCCGCTCGCTCTCGACGAGGGAAGCGGCGCGGCGCCAATGCTCCTCCGCCTTCCCCTCCGGCCTGCCCTCCTGTTCCCACAAGAGATGGGCCCGAGCCCGGACAAGCTCGTGGAAATTCTTGTCGTCCTTCATATTGACCCCTCGCGCAGTGGAACTCGATCCAGCCCTCGCAGGCTGTTGAGCACTAACTTGCTCAGGGCCTACTCGTTCCACTGCACATCGAATAGCGTCGGCAGATCACGCCGTGGCCGATGCCGGCGTCCGCAGCCGGTCGGTGAACTGCTTGCGGAACTTCGCGACCTTCGGCGCCACCACCATCTGGCAGTAGCCCGCCCAGGGATTGCGCGCGTAGTAGTCCTGATGCTCCGGCTCCGCGGGCCAGAACCGCTGCAGCGGTTCCACCTCGGTCACGATCGGCGCGCGCCAGAGCGGCTGCACCTCCGCGATCACCCGCTGCACCGCCGCTTCCTGCTCGGGCGACTGCGTGAAGATCGCGCTGCGGTATTGCGACCCCACGTCCGCGCCCTGGCGGTCCTTCGTCGTCGGGTCGTGGATGGTGAAGAAGATGCGGAGCAGGTCCTCATAGGAGAGCTGCGCCGGGTCGAAATCCACCTGCACGACCTCGGCGTGGCCGGTCCGCTTGGTGCAGACCTGCGCATAGGTGGGGTTCGGGACGCTGCCGCCCGCGTAGCCGCACTCGGAGCGCGCTACACCGCGCAGGTTGCGGAACACCGCGTCCAGGCACCAGAAGCACCCGCCCGCCAAGGTTGCCGTCTCGGTCGCCATGATTGCCCTCCGTTGCCCCCGCTAGCTCCTTGGGAGATGGCCATCGCCCGCGCCCGGCGCAACGGCCTCAGCCTTCCCGGAACCCGCCCTCCTTCACCGTCTCCGCGAGCGGCCGGCGGGTGTTCGGCTGCTCGCGGGCACGGAGCGCCTCCGGCAGCGTGGCTGGGTCCGCGCGCCGCCCGATCGCGATCATCGCCTCGACGCGGTAGCTGTCCGGCACGCCGAGGTCGCGGGCGGCGCGTTCCTTGTCGAAACCCGCCATGCCGTGCGCCTGGTATCCCATCATGGTCGCCTGCAGGGCGAGGAAGCCCCACGCGCAGCCGGCATCGAGCGAGTGGGTGTAGGATTGTACCTCGCCCTTGTCCGGCACGTGCCGGATGCTCTCGCTGACGAGCACGAGCAGCGCGCCGGCGCTCTTGCACCAGGCGCGGTTGCCTTCGTTGAGGAGGGCGAGGAACCGCTCCCAGTGCGGCCGGCCGTTGATCGCGTAGAGGAAGCGCCAGGGCTGCACGTTGGAGGACGAGGGCGCCCAGCGCGCGGCCTCAAGCATGGTCATCAGGTGGGCTTCGGGCACCGGCTGGCCGTCGAAGGCGCGCGGCGACCAGCGTTCGAGGAACAAGGCGTTGATCGGATGGTCGGCCGTGCGGCCGTTCGCGTTCAGCGTCATGAGGTTCCCTCGGGGGCTTCCCTGGGCGGGTTTGATGCCCGACTATCGCGCGGCGGCGCAGCGGAGGGAACCATGCGGCTCATACTAACCTTGCTGCTGCTCAGCGGCGCCGCGCACGCGGCATCGCCGGCGCCGGTGGCGGGGCCGAGCGGCATGGTCGTCTCCTCCCAGCGTCTCGCCTCGGAGGCGGGCGCGCAGATCCTCCGCGAGGGTGGCAACGCCGTGGACGCGGCCGTGGCGACGTCCTACGCCGAAGCGGTCGTGAACCCCTGCTGCGGCAATCTCGGGGGCGGGGGCTTCCTGGTCGCGCGGCTCCCGGACGGGCACGCGGTCTTCCTCGACTTCCGCGAGACCGCGCCGGCAAAGGCGACGCGCGACATGTATCTGGGCGCCGAAGGCAAGCCTATCCCCGGCGCGAGCCTCGCCGGCTGGAAGGCGGTGGCGGTGCCGGGCAGCGCCCTGGGGCTGGATCGGGCACGGGAGCTTTGGGGCCGGCTCTCCCGCGCCCAGGTCATGGCGCCCGCGATCGCGCTGGCCCGCGACGGCTTCGTCCTCACCCGCGGCGACACCGTCATCCTGCACGCGGGGACCGCGGTGCTGCGGCGCGACCCGGAGGCCGCGCGCATCTTCCTGCGGCCGGACGGCTCGCCGTTCCAGCCCGGCGACCTGCTGGTGCAGCCGGACCTCGCCCGCACCTTGGAGAGCCTCGCCCAGCAGGGACCCGACGCCTTCTACAAGGGGCAAGTCGCCGACGCGATCGGCACCGCCTCGCAGGAGGACGGTGGCGTGCTCACGGCCGCCGACCTCGCCGCCTATCGCGTCGCCGAGGACGCGCCGATCCAATGCACCTACCGGAGTCTCACGATCCTCTCGGCGCCGCCGCCCAGCTCAGGCGGCGTCACGCTGTGCGAGACGCTGGGCATCCTTGAGGGCTACGACCTGCGCAGCCTGGGCTGGCACTCGGCGGCGGGCGTCCACCTGATCGTGGAGGCGCTGCGCCACGCCTACCTCGACCGCAACACCTACCTCGGCGACCCGGCCTTCGTGCCGAATCCGATCCAGCACCTGCTCGATCCTTCCTACGCCGCCGCCATCCGCGCCGCGATCCCGCCGAACCGGGCCACGCCGTCGGCCCAGCTTCCCCCCGGCACCCCGCCCCACGAGCCGCCCCAAGAGCGTGCAGAAACCACGCACATCTCAGCCGTGGACAAGGACGGCGGCACCGCCGCGCTCACCTACACGCTCAACGGCCTGTTCGGCGCGGGCGTGATAGCGCCGGGCACCGGCGTGCTGCTCAACGACGAGATGGACGACTTCACGACCAAACCCAACACGCCCAACATGTTCGGCCTCGTCCAGGGCGAGCAGAATGCCATCGAGCCCGGCAAGCGCCCGCTCAGCAGCATGGCGCCCACGATCGTGCTGCGCGACGGCAACCCCTACCTCGTCCTCGGCTCGCCCGGCGGCGCCCGCATCATCACCAATGTATTGCAGGTGCTGCTCAACGTGGCGGACTACGGCATGGGCATCGCGGACGCCGTGGACGCGCCGCGCTTCCACCACCAATGGCTGCCGGACGTGGTCTATGAGGAGCCGTTCGCCCTCTCGCCCGACACGGAACGCATCGTGCGAGACATGGGCTACACGCTCGTCGAGCAGACGCCGTTGGGCGCCGCGGACTCCATCGAGATCGCGCCCGCCGTTCCTGCTGCCCGGCCAGCCAGCAGTGGCGGCGACGGCGAGCACGGCATGGGCCTCGTGCCTGGGTGGCGCTACGGCGCGCACGACGTCAGGCGGCCGGCCGGGGCAGCGGTCGCCGAGTAGCCGGCGCGCTTATGCCAACCGCCCTGAACGCTGACCCGCCCGACCCACAACCGGCCCACCCGCCGCACCATCGCCCTCGCCCGCACGCTCACCGACCCCGCCCAGCCCAGCACAATCCAGGCCCGGCGACCCGCGCCCGATCCCTGCGCTGCCCCCGCGCACCCTGACCAGCACCGGCCCGCCGGCACCCTGATCCGGCTCCCCGGCCACGACGGTTACAGGCCAGACCAAGCAGCTTTCAGCGCGGTTGAATTCAGTCCTGCGGGCCGTCGCCCTTCGCGATTCCTTGCTTGTTCGAGGGAGTGCGGCGGCCCTTGGCACCGTCGTCCGCGCCGAACGCGCCCTCGACGGCACGGCCGCCGCGCTGGCTGTCGCCAGTGCCAAGGCTGCCCGTGCCGCCGCCGCTGCTGCCGGCGATGCCCATAGAGCCGTCGCCGTCCTCGCCTATGCCCTCCGTGCCGAACCCGTCCTTGCGCTCGGATGCTTGCTGGCTCAGCACCGTGGTCGGGTCCGTCGTGCCGGAGGTGACCTTAGCGACCAGCTTCGGGATGTAGGTCCGGTTGTTGCAGCTCCTCAGGTTAATGCTGAGATTCTTATTCATCGCCGCACCAATCGGGAAGAATTGGTCCTGCGGCGGATAGACGCCGATGATGCCGAGCGTGCAGGCCTTCGCCAGCGTCTTCACAGCCCATCTCGAGACGAGCGAGGGTGCGTCCCGGGCTTCCACTGCTCGCCATCTGGCGTGCTCTGGGGCTTCGCGTCGGGCGCGATCTTGACGCGGTCGCCGCGCTTAAGGTTGCGCACGCCGCGGCCGACCTCCTCGACGATGCCACGCCCTCGTGGCCCAGGATGATGCCTTCCTTGACGCCGGGGAAGGTGCCGCGCACGAAATGCAGGTCGGTGCCGCAGATGGCGCTCGCGGTGAGCCGAACGATCGCGTCCGTCCGTTCCTTGAGCTTGGGTTCGGGCACCGTGTCCAGCCGGATGTCGCCGATCCCGTGGAAGACGACTGCCTTCGTCGCACTCTACCCTCCGCCTGGTCAGGGTTAACGGGGAGATGGTGCCGGGCGTTGCCGCACTACACCTGATCGTAATCCACGATGACGCGGGGTGTCTGCGGCACGGCCTGGCAGGTTAGCGCGAATCCGGCCGCGGTCTCCCAAGGCTCCAGCCCGTAGTTCACGGCCATCGCCACGCTTCCCTCGGCCACCTTCGCCCGGCACGTGCTGCACATGCCGCCTCGGCACGAGTAGGGCAGGTCGAGCCCGGCGCGGAGCGCCGCGTCCAGCACCGTCTCGCCCTCGGCGACGGGCACTTCGGTCCGGCGCCCGTCGGCGACGATGGTGGCCACGGCGCGCGGTGCGGCCTCCAGCTGGGAAAGCGGGGAGTTGACAAGAGGGCGAGGACTGGCGCCGGCTGCCGGGGTGAACCGCTCGGTCAGGATACGCTCGCGCGGGAAGCCCGCCGCTTCCAACGCTTCGGTGACCGCTCCGATCATCGGCTCCGGCCCGCAGACGAAGGCGGCGTCGAGGTCGGGCGGCAGCAGGTGGCGCGCGACGAGCGCCGCCTTCTCGCCGTCGAGGCGACCGTGCAGGATGGCGACGTCCTGCTGCTCGCGGGAGAGCACGTGGAACACGCTGAGCCGGCCGAGGTAGCGGTCCTTCAGCTCCTCCAGCGCCTCCCGGAACAGGATGTCCGCCGTGCTGCGGCTGCCGTAGAAGAGGAGGAAGCGCGACCGTGGCTCGCGCGCGAGCACGGTGCGCAGGATCGCGACGACCGGCGTGATCCCCGACCCGGCCGCGAACCCGGCGTAGGTGCGCTCGGCCTCCGGGTCGAGGGCGACGGTGAAGCGCCCGGCAGGCGGCATCACCTCCAGCATGGCGCCGGGCCGGAGCGCCTGGTGGGCCCACTCCGAGAACCGGCCGCCGTCCACGCGCTTGATTGCGACGCGCAGTTCGCCCTCGTCGAGGCCCGAGCAGATCGAGTAGGCCCGGCGCATCTCCTGGCCGTCCCGCACGGTGCGGAGCGTCAGGTATTGGCCGGGCGCGTAGGCGAAGTCGTCCCGAAGCTCGGCAGGGATGGCGAACGCGACGGAGATCGTGTCCGCCGTCTCTCGCCGGATGTCGGCAACCTGCAAAGGGTGGAAGCGGCTCATGCCGGACCGATCCTGCCACTGCCGAAGAGATCATCAAGACATGGCGAGTGCCGCGCGCTTCCGCGACGGACGGTGACAAATTCTTCAGCCATTTCCGTGATCCTGTTTCAGCAACACGCCTGCAGCCGCGCACCGCGCCGAGGACTCATGCTGGACGCTTTCGCCGCCATCCTGCCACAGCGCAGCCGCCGCAGCCCCGCCGGCAGCATAGCATCCGCCGTCCACCAGCCTGATCCTCCCGCCCCTGCCGCCAGCCCGGCGGCCGTCCCGGTCTCCGATCTGGCTTCGATCCACGATGCCATGCGCGAGACCTTCGAGCTGCTGGAGACCGATCTCGACCACGCCGTAGCCGAGGTGGAATGCCAGAGTGCCAATGCGTCGAGGCGGAGCGAAGCGATGGCCCGGCAGGTCGAGGCCATCGCGCGAGGCGCGCAGGACGTCGCGGCGGCTGCGGCGCAGGCAAGCCGCAGCGTGGCCAGCATCGTGGAGGCCAGCCGCGAGGTCAGCGCGGCCGGGCGGGAGATCGCCGTCCAGGCGAGCTGGTCGGCGACCGCGGCGCAGGCCGCCGTGAGCAAGGCTGACAGCGCAGCCCAGAGCATCGCCGCTCTGGAGTTGGAGGCCTCGCACATCGGCGAGGTCGTGCGCCTGATCGAGGAGATCGCCACGCGCACCAACCTGCTCGCGCTCAACGCGGCGATCGAAGCCGCGCGGGCAGGAACGGCGGGCAAGGGCTTCGCGGTGGTCGCGTCCGAGATCAAGGCGCTGTCGCGCCAGACGCAGCAAGCCACCGCCGACATTGCCCAGCGCATCGCAGGCATGCAGGCGGCCACGCGGGGAAGTGCCGCGGCGGTGCGCGAGGTGGCTGGCGCGGTGCGCGAGATCGAGGCCAGCAACGCTGGCGTGGCGGCGGCCGTCGAGGAGCAGGACGCCAACCTGAGCGGCATCGTGCGCAGCGTGGGCGAGACGGCGACGGGGGTGAAAGCCGTGGCTGAGAGCATCGGCGCGGTTTCCACCCAGGCCGCCGGGCTGAAGATCGCGGCAGGCGAGACGGCGCGCGCCATGGCTGCTGCGAACGCACAGCTTGACGGCCTGCGCGCGAGCCTGGTGGCGAGCCTGCGCTCCACCGCACCCGGCGATCGCCGGACGGAGCCGCGGATGCTGGTGGCGATCCCGGCCCAGATCGCAACCCTGGACGGGCGCTGCGCGACAACCGTCTTCAACCTTTCCGAGAGTGGCGCCTCGATCAAGCTCGCTGACGTGGATCACGGGCTCCGGCCTGGTCAGGAAGTGACCCTCGATATCGAAGGGATCGGCCCGGTCGGCGCCGCTTCGATCAAGGCCTGCTGGGGGGCTCGCCTCCACCTCCATTTCGTACATGGCACGGAGGCGATCCGCGCGGCGATCCGCGCCCGCCTCGTCGCGACCACCGCCGACGATCTGCAATTCCGCGACGCCGCCCAGACAGCCGCTTCCCGCGTTGCCGCCGCCTTCGAAGCGGCGCTGGCGAGAAGCGAGATTAGCGACGCCGCCCTGTTCGACATTGACCACATCCCCATCCAAGGCACCGATCCCCAGCAGCATATGGCCAAGTTCACGGAGCTGACGGATCGGCTGCTGCCGCCCATCCAGGAGCCGGTATTGGCGCTCGATCCGCGCATCGCGACGTGCGTGACCGTGGACCGTTCCGGCTACCTGCCAACCCACAACCGGGCCGCCTCGCAGCCGCAGAGGCCGGGAGATCCGGCATGGAACGCCGTTCACGCGCGTAACCGGCGCATCTTCAACGACCGCGCCGGGCTCGCGGCCGCGCGCTCGACGCGCGAGTATCTGCTCCAGAGCTACGAGCGCGACATGGGCGGCGGCACAACAGTCCTGATGAAGGAGGTGGACGTGCCAATCCGGGTGCGCGGGCGACATTGGGGCGCTCTGCGTGTCGCCTATCGCGACTGAGCGCAGGACGCGGTGGCGCGGCGCCCGTCGTCAGTGGCACTTGAAGTAGTCGAACGGCTCGCGGCACGCCCGGCATCGCCAGAGCGCCTTGCAGCTCGTCGAGCCGAACTCAGCGAGGCGCTCCGTGTCCGGGCTGCCGCAGCGCGGGCAGGCCACCTCGTCCGCGCCGAACAGCGCCCGCCGCCCCCTCCCTGATCCGTTGAGCGCCGGACCGGGAGGCGCGATGCCGTAGGCGCGCAGCTTTTCGCGGCCCTCGTCCGTCATCCAATCCGTCGTCCAGGCCGGGCTGAGCACAGTCCGCACCCGTCCCGGGATGCCCGCGCGGGCGAGGGCCAGCTCCACCTCCAGCGCGATCACGTTCATGGCCGCACAGCCCGAATACGTGGGCGTGATGCGCACCTCGACACCATCTTCCGTGTCGTCCACGCCGCGGAGCACGCCGAGGTCGGCGATGGTCAGCACCGGCACCTCCGGGTCCACGACCTTCGCCGCCGCCGCCCAGGCGCGTTCCGCGAGCGCGCTCACCAGGTCGCCCCTGGGTAGGTCCGGGGCAGCGCCTGCATCTCGGCGAGCATCCGCGACAGGTGCTCTGTGTGCCGCCCCGTGCGCCCGCCGCGCTGGTTCTGGGGCCGCTGCGGGCGCGCGAGCGTCGCTTCCGCCAGCACCTCGTCCACCTGCTGGTCCCACGCCGGGCGGAGCGCCGCCGGGTCGGGCGCGATCCCAAGTGCCACCAGCTCCGCGTCCTCCGGGTCGAACATCTCGCCGGCGTAGGGCCACAGCCGGTCGAGCGCCGCCTGCGCCCGCTGGTGGCTCTCGGCGGTGCCATCCCCGAGCCGGATCAGCCACTCCGCCGTGTGGCGAAGGTGGTAGGCGCTCTCCTTCTCCGCTTTCGCCGCGATGGCGGCGAGGTCAGGATGGGTGCTGCCCGCAAGCGCGCGCCACCACGGGTCCACGAAGGCCGCATAGAGGAAGCCCCGCGCGATGGTCTGGGCGAAGTCGCCGTTCGACTGCTCCAGGAGCAGCAGGTTGCGATACTGCCGGTCATCGCGGAGATAGGCGAGATCGTCCTCGGTGCGCCCGGCGCCCTCCGCCTCGGCGGCGACCTGGTAGAGGCTCCGCGCCTGGCCGAGCAGGTCGAGGCCGAGGTTCGCGAGCGCCACGTCTTCCTCCAGCGCCGGGGCATGGCCGCACCACTCGGAGAGCCGGTGCCCCAGCACAAGCGAATCATCTGCGCGCCTCAGCGCGAACAGCACGAGCGGCGTCTCGCGGACCGCGATGCTCGTCGTGCTCATGTCTCACATATGGCCCACATCGTCCGGCACCTCGTAGAAGGTCGGGTGCCGGTAGATCTTGTCGGCGGTCGGCTCGAACATCATGCCCTTGTCGGCCGGGTCGCTCGCCACGATGGCCGCCGACGGCACAACCCAGAGCGAGAGGCCTTCGCCGCGTCGTGTGTAAACGTCGCGCGCGGCCTGCAGCGCCATCTCGGCGTCGGCCGCGTGGATGGACCCGACGTGCTTGTGCGCGAGGCCGTTGCGGCTACGGATGAACACTTCCCAAAGGGGAGTGCGCTGCGCGGTTCGCATCACGCGGCCTCCTTGCGCCTCGCCCGGCGCTTCTCGGCGAAGGCTAGGCCAGCCTCGCGCACCCACGCGCCCTCGTCGTGCGCGCGCCTGCGGGCCTCGATGCGCTCCTCGTTGCAGGGGCCGTTCCCGGCGAGCACCTGGCGGAACTCCTCCCAGTCAATCGCCCCGAAGTGGTAGTGGCCCGTCTCCGGGTCGAGCGCGAGCATCGGGTCGGGGATCGTGAGGCCAAGATGCGCGGCCTGCGGCGCCGTCGCGTCCACGAATTTCTGGCGCAGCTCGTCGTTGCTGAACCGCTTGATCTTCCAGCGCATGGACTGGTCGCTGTGCTGGCTCTCGCTGTCTGGCGGGCCGAACATCATCATCGCGGGCCACCACCAGCGGTCGAGTGCGTCCTGCGCCATCGCCTTCTGCTCGGGCGTGCCGCGGCAGAGCGTCAGCATGATCTCGAAGCCTTGGCGCTGGTGGAAGCTTTCCTCCTTGCACACGCGTACCATGGCGCGGGCGTAGGGACCGTAGGAGCAGCGGCAGAGCGGGATCTGGTTCATGATCGCAGCACCATCCACGAGCCAGCCAATCGTGCCGATGTCGGCCCAGCTAAGCGTCGGATAGTTGAAGATGGAGCTATACTTCGCCCGGCCCGTGAGGAGCTGCTCCTGCAGCTCCTCACGCGCGACGCCGAGCGTCTCGGCCGCCGCGTAGAGGTAGAGGCCGTGGCCGCACTCGTCCTGCACCTTGGCGAGGAGCGCCGCCTTGCGCCGCAGCGACGGCGCCCGCGTGAGCCAGTTGCCTTCCGGAAGCTGGCCCACGATCTCGCTGTGCGCGTGCTGGCTGATCTGGCGCACGAGCGTGCGCCGGTAAGAATCCGGCATCCAGTCGTTCGGCTCGACCTTCTCTTCCGCGTCCACCCGCACCTGGAAGCGGGCAAGGCTAGCAGCATCCTCGAAAGGCCGGCCGGCGGCATCGCTGCTGTTCAGGGCCTGCGTATACATCGCTTCCTCCCAGCGCCTTGCCGAAGGATATGTGACAATCCAGGGTAGGCGCAAGAGTTTTTGTAACATACTGCGTCGCGTCATCCGCCGGAGCGTGCGGGAACCTGCGCCTGACGGCGCGGTTATGCCCTCGATCTGCAATAGATTGGAGGACGCCATGGTGGATGAGAATCGCTTGAAAGGGGCCGCGCGCCAGGCCGGCGGCAAGATCCGGGATACGGTCGGGGATCTCACGGGCGACACCAAGAGCCAGGCCCAGGGCAAGATAGACGACGTGGCGGGCCAGGCGCAACGTGCTTACGGCCGTGCCAAGGACAGCGTGCGCGACGCAGCGAATCAGGTCAGCGACGGCGCGGGCGACTACGCGAGCACGTTCCTCGACCAGGTCGAGGAGTATGGCGACTACGTCGCCGAGCAGGTGGATCAGCGCCCGGTCACGGCGGTGTTGATCGCGGCAGGTGTGGGCTTCCTGATCGCGCTGATCACGAAGCCGTCGCCGAAGGTGGTGTATCGCCGCCGCTGAAGCGGGCAAACAGGGCAGGGCCGGGCGGCGGCAGCGGCCCGGCCTCGTCGCTGCTGAGCCAGACCTCGGACGCCGGCAGCAGCGCCCGGTAAAGTCCGGCGCAGAGATGCCTCGCTTCCCACCCAGTCCAACCCTCGGGGAGGAGGTCCACCGGCAGTGCCGGATCGCGCAGCACCACGCGCCGATATTCATGGATGAGCAGTACGCGCGCCACCAGGGCGCGGAGCGGCGCGAGGGCCTCAGCCTCCGCCTGAAGCGGCACGAACCTTCCTAGGAGTCGGCCGTAGGAAGCGCCCAGCCGCTCGACAGGCCATACACGCGCTGCGAAGGTGCGCATCGCGGTGGCGTCTCCGTCGCCCAGCAACGTCAGCACACCGGCCGGTGCCGGGTTCGGCGAGGCGAGCACGCCGGAGGCCGCAGGCGCGAAGCCGGCCGCGTCGAGAGCCGACCGGTCCTCTCCCGCCTGCGGGAAGGCGAGGCGCAGCTTCCCGTCCCACGGCCGGTCGAGCGAACCGTAGATCCGCGCGTCCGCCGCCCCGAACTCGTCCAGCCCGCGCGGCCCGAGCCTGTAAAAGCTGAGCCGCCCCACGCGGCGCCGGGCGAGCCACCCGTCGCGCGCGAGCCGGGAGCACGCCGTGCGCACAACGCCGTCGCCGACGCCCATCGCCCGGAACAAGGCGAGCAGCATGGCCAGACCCGCCTCGCCGCCCCGGGGCGCCACCACGTCGCCATATACCGTGACGATGACCGATCCGGTGCGCGACGGCTCGGCCCGGAGCGCGTCCAGCAGGGCGTCGAGGGCGGGCACTACGCCTTGAGAAGCCCGACCAGCCGCTCCGCCTCAGCGACGATGGGGTCTGCGAGCACGCGCGCTTTCCCGGCACCCTCGCGCAGTATGGCATCCACGTGGCCAGGTTCGGCCAACAGGCGCCTCGTCTCCGCAGCGATCGGGCCGAGCTTGCTCACGAGCAGCTCCGCGAGCGCTTCCTTAAACTGGCTGAAGCCCTGACCGCCGCGCTCGTGCAGCACGTCCGCGACCTCCTGGCCCGCGAGGGCCGCATAGATGCCGACCAGGTTGCGTGCCTCCGCCCGCCCCTCTAGCCCAGCCGGTTCGCCAGGCAGCGGCTCGGGGTCGGTCCGCGCCCGGCGTATCTTGAGCGCGATGGCGTCGGCGTCGTCCGTGAGGTTGATGCGGCTCTGGTCCGAGGCGTCGCTCTTGCTCATCTTCTTGGTGCCGTCGCGCAGGCTCATCACGCGCGCCGCCGGCCCGAGGATCAGCGCCTCAATCTGGGGGAAGAACTCCGCCCCGTAGTCGTGGTTGAACTTCTGCGCCACGTCGTTGGCGAACTCCAGGTGCTGGCGCTGGTCGTCGCCGACGGGAACGCGCGTCGCCTTGTAGGCCAGAATGTCGGCCGCCATGAGCGCCGGGTAAGTATAGAGCCCGGCGCTCGCCGCCTCGCGGTCCTTGCCCGCCTTGTCCTTGAACTGCGTCATGCGGTTGAGCCAGCCCAGCCGCGCCACGCACTGGAAGATCCAGCTGAGCCTGGCGTGCGCCGCGACCGCGCTCTGGTGGAACAGGATGCTGCGCGCCGGGCTGATGCCGCACGCGATCAGCGAGGCCGCCATCTCCCGCGTCTGCGCCGCGAGTTGTGCTGGGTCCTGCCAGACCGTGATCGCGTGCAGATCCACCACGCAGAAGAGGCATTCGTCGGGCCCGTCCTGCAGGCGGACCCAATGCTGGATGGCGCCGAGATAGTTGCCGAGGGTCGGCACGCCCGAGGGCTGGATGCCGGAGAAGATGCGCTGCTGCATGGGATGCCTTGTCGGAGGACGCGGCACCCAGGTCAACCGCTTCGCTTGAAGCCCGCGATCATCTCCCGCGGCCGCAGCGCACCGAGGAGGTAGGCGACGGCCACATAGGTCGTGATCCCCGTCCCGACGAGCAGCGCCAACCCGGCCCACCGCCAGCCGGGCACGGCGGCGAGCTGCGCGAACATCACATGGTCCATCTCCACGAGCACGATCGCCATCGCCAGCGACGCCGCGGCAATGCGCGGCAGGCGATGGCGCAGCTGCGCGTCGGCCGTGAACCAGCCGCGCCGCGCCAGGAGCACGGCGAGGGCGGCCGCGTTGAGGGTCGCGGAGCAGCTCGTCGCGAGCGCCGGCCCCATGTGCCGCAGGGGTACCATGAAGAGCAGGTTGAGGATCAGGTTCACCGTGATGGCGCCGAACCCGACCCACATGGGCGTGCGCGTGTCCCCGTGCGCGAAGAACATCGGCACCAGCACTTTTACCAATACGAATGCCGGCAGCCCCACCGCGTAGGCGGCGAGCGACTGCGCGGCGAGCCGGGCGTCGCCGGCGGTGAAGGCGCCCCGCGCGAAGAGCACGAGCATGATCGGCCCGCCTGCCGCCAGGAGCGCGAACGCCGCAGGCAGCGTCAGCGAGAAGCACAGCTCGGCTGCCCGGTTCAGTGTCTCCCGCGCCGCCGCGCTCTGTCCAGAGCGTGCCTGGCGCGAGAGCAGCGGCAGCAGCGCCGTGCCCATCGCCGTGCCGATCACCCCCAGCGGAAGCTGGTTCACCCGGTCCGCGTAGTTGAGCAGGCTCGCGGAGCCGGGCGGCAGCCAGGAGATGATGATCATGTCCACGGTCAGGTTGAGCTGCGTGACGCCCGCGCCGATCAGGCCCGGTCCCATCCGCCGCAGCAGCTTGCGCATCGCGGGCGTGAGCCGCGGCCGGGGCACGTGGAAGGTCATCTCGGCCCGGCGCGCCGCAATGAGCAGCAGGCCGAGCTGCAGCACGCCCGAGACCGAGACGCCCCAGGCCAGCGCATGCCCGATCGTTGGCACGTAAGGGCGCAGCAGGAGCATGGCCGCGATCGAGGTCACGTTGAACACGACCGGCGCCGCCGCGGCTGCCGCGAAGCGGTCGAGACTGTTCAGCACGCCCGAGATCAGCGCCGAGAGGCAGATCAGGAACAGGTAGGGGAAGGTGATGCGCGAGAGCGCGACCAGCAACGCCGCCGTGCTCGGCTCGCGCGCGAAGCCCGGCGCCAGCACCGCCATAACGCCCGGCATGAAGATCTCGCCGAGCGCTGTGAGCAGGCCGAGCCAGAACACCATGACGCCGAGCGTCTCGTCGGCGAAGCGCCGGGCGGCCGGCAGCCCCTCGGTCGCGAGGACGCCGCTGAACTCCGGCACGAACGCCGCATTGAAGGCGCCCTCGCCGAACAGGCGGCGGAACAGGTTGGGCAGGCGGAGCGCCACGAAGAAGGCGTCAGCGACCGGCCCGGTGCCGGCGAACGCCGCGATCAGCACGTCGCGCGCGAAGCCGAGGAGCCGGCTGGCCATCGTCCAGCCGCCTACGGTGAGGATGCCTCGGAACATGCAAGCCTATTCTACCTCGGAAGACCCCTACTCGTCACGCCGCGGCCGAGCGAGAAGTGCTGCGACGGCCTCCCCGACGCCGAGCTGCCCGTCGAGGAGTGCCGCGACGGCCGCGCAGATCGGTAGGTCCACCGGGCTTTCCCCTCTGGCCGCGCGGGCGAGCAGGGCGGATGCCGTCGCCGCGCCCTCGGCGACGCCGCCGAGACTTGCCAGGGCCTCGGCGAGCGGCAGCCCGCGTGCCAGCGCCTCGCCGAGCCGGAGGTTGCGGCTTGCCCGCCCGGTGCAGGTGAGTACCAGGTCACCCAGCCCCGAGAGGCCCGCCGCCGTCTCGGCGCGTCCCCCAAGCGCCGCGACCAGTCGCGACAGCTCCGCCACGCCCCGCGTGACGAGCGCCGCCCGCGCATTCTCCCCGAGTTCCGCCCCGCTCACGCAGCCCGCCGCGATGGCGATCACGTTCTTCGCAGCACCCCCGATCTGGGCGCCGAGCGGGTCCGCGTTGCCGTAGAGCCGGAATGCCGGGCCGCCGAGAAGGGTCGCCACCTGCTCACGCAAGCCGGCATCCTCGGCGGCCACGACCGCGGCCGTGGGCAGCCCGGCCGCGACTTCATGCGCGAAGGTCGGACCCGTGAGGATCGCGGCGAGCCGCCCGGGCTGAACCTGCGCCAACACCTCCAAGGGCAGCGATCCCGTGCCCCACTCCACACCCTTGCAGCACGCGACCAGTGCTCCACTCGGCGGCAGCCCGGACGCGACAATCCGCAGGTGCTGCATCGGCACGGCGAGGAGCACGATGGTCCCCTCCGGGGGAACATCCACGACTTCGACGGTCTCCGGCAGGGTGACGCCGGGCAGATGAGGGCTCGCCCGCGCCGCGCGGAGCGGCGCCGGGTCGCGTGCCCAGAGCCGAACCGCTTGCCCCGCCCGCGCGAGATGCACGGCCAGCGCGATGCCCCACGCCCCCGCGCCGACGACGGATACGGCCTCACTCATCCGCGATGCGCACGAGCCGCGTCCCTTGCCCCGCCTCACCTTGGCCCAGCCGTTCGAGAAGTGCTCCGAGGAGGCCGGGCCAGTCCGCCTCGAAGCCGTAGGGCGGATTGCGCACGAGGAGGCCGCAGCCGTTCAGCCGTGCGGCATCCACCGGCTCGCGCAGCCACAATTCCGCGGCGACCACGTCGCGCAGCCCGGCGTCGCGGACCCGGTCGTGGAATGCCCGCGCCGCCGCCCGGCCCTTGATCGGATACCACGCCGCATACACGCCGCCTGCGAATCGCCGCATACCTTCCCGCAGCGCGTCCAGGAGCCGGTCCCAGTCGGTGTCCTGCTCGAATGGGGGGTCGAGCAGCACAAGCCCCCGCCGCTCCGGCGGCGGCAGAAAGGCGCGCATCGCCTCGTAGCCGTCTCTGTGGTGCACCGCAACCTGCCGGTCCCGCGCGAACAAGTGCCGAAGCGCCGCCGCGTCGTCCGGGTGCAGCTCGCAGCACGCGAGCCGGTCGCCCTCGCGCAGCAGGGCGCGCACGAGGAGCGGCGAGCCTGGGTAGAGGCCCAACTGTTCCACCAGTCCCGCGTAGTCGGCGAGTGGCGGCGGCGTGTCGCCGAGGATTCGGGCGATCCCGTCCCGCCATTCGCCCGTGCGCTCCGCTTCCGCGAGGAGGTCGTAGCGCCCGCGCCCGGCGTGCGTGT
Organism: uncultured Alphaproteobacteria bacterium; assembly: GCA_963848595.1. GTDB lineage: Bacteria > Pseudomonadota > Alphaproteobacteria > Acetobacterales > Acetobacteraceae > CAWKEH01. The sequence goes on from CAWKEH010000012.1 coordinate 32,468, forward strand.
CGAGGACGCGGAACGGCGTGGCCTTGCGGGCGAGGGCACGCATGATCCAGACGAGCAGCGCGTGCTTCACGCAGTCGGCGAAGTTGCCAGCATGGAAGGCGTGGCGATAGTTCATCGGCGCGGTCTCGTCCGGTTCGCCAGCGGCCGCAAGATCACGTCCTGGATGCAGCATCCGGCATGGCCCGGCAACGGGCGCCTTGAATCTACGGCAGAGAACCTGGGTTGACCCCAGGGTAAGGCCGCCATAACGTGCACCTATGTCGGCGAACCCAATCCTGGTCTCCGGCCGCACTTTCGTCGCGCTCCGGAAATCGGGCCGCACCAACAAGGGGTGGCGGCCAGTCTATCACGCTGTCACTCCGAATTGCCGCATGGCGCTCTGTGCTGCCGAGCCGGGCGCGGGTTCTACCTGGGCCGAGCCGCCGAACGGCGAGGTCACCTGCCCGGCCTGCCTCAAGCGCCTCTCGCGGCTTGGCAGACTAGCAGCCTCGGCGAGTCGCACCGGGGAGCAATCGGCGACTCCAGGATAGTTCCTCCTTCCGCTGTGGCCGTAGCGCCGCGTCGAGCGGATCATCGCGCGTCCAGTGGGGTCCCGATCACTTGGGAGGCGTGCTAGGGTGCAACCAGGATTCGCGCCCCTGCGACCGCTTGAGGAACGCCGCCCCATGGACACCGGCCCCGCCCAACCGGATATCGGCTACGACCGCAACCTCGCGCTCGACCTCGCCCGCGTGACCGAGGCCGCGGCGCTCGCGGCGTCGCGCTGGATGGGGCGCGGAAAGAAGAACGAGGCGGACGGCGCGGCCGTCGAGGCCATGCGCCGGGCGTTCGACACGGTGCCGATCTCGGGGACCGTGGTGATCGGCGAGGGCGAGATGGACGAGGCGCCGATGCTCTACATCGGCGAGAAGGTGGGCAGCGGCGGGCCGGAGCTGGACATCGCCGTGGACCCGCTGGAGGGAACGACCATCACCGCCAAGGGCGGGCCTAACGCGCTCGCGGTCGTGGCGCTGGCGGAGAGGGGCAATTTCCTGCATGCCCCGGACATCTACATGGAGAAGATCGCGGTCGGCGGCGGGCTGCCGGACGGCGTCGTGGACCTTGATGCCTCGCCGGCCGAGAACTTGCGCAACCTGGCCCGTGCGAAGCGGCTCGATATCGGCGACCTCGTCGTCTGCACGCTAGAGCGCGAGCGGCACGCGGAGCTGATCGCGAGATGCCGCGAGGCAGGCGCGCGCATCATGCTGCTCGGCGACGGCGACGTGGCCGGCGTGATCGCCACGGCCCAGCCCGAGAGCGGCGTCGATATCTACATGGGCGCGGGCGGCGCTCCGGAGGGCGTGCTGGCCGCGGCGGCGCTTCGCTGCATCGGCGGCCAGATGCAGGGGCGTCTCGTCTTCGAGGACGACGCCCAGGCGGCGCGGGCGCGCGAGATGGGCGTCAAGGACCCGCGCCGCACCTACGGCATCGCGGAAATGGCCGCCGGCGACGTGGTGTTCGCGGCGACGGGCGTCACGGGCGGCGCCATGCTGCGCGGCGTGCGCCGCTTCGGCGAGGGCGCGGTAACGCACACCATGGTCATGCGCAGCAAGAGCGGCACCGTTCGCTACATCGAAGCGCACCACAATTTCGCGACGAAGACGTGGCAGGCGTTCCTCTAGGCTCCAAGACCGCGCTCGGCATAGAACGGAGCCTGAGCGGCCGGCGGTGGTTCTGGCGGCAGGGTGAGGACCGGGTCGCGCAGGACATCGCCCAGCGGCTGAACCTGCCGGACATGCTCGGCCGGCTGCTCGCCGCGCGCGGCGCCGACCGCGACACGGCGGCGCATTTCCTGGAGCCGACGCTGCGCGCCCTGCTGCCGGATCCCTCGACTCTGCGTGACATGGACGCCGCGGCGGACCGGCTCGCCCGCGCCGTGCAGGCCGGCGAGACCGTGGGCGTGTTCGGCGACTACGACGTGGACGGCGCCTGCGCCTCCGCCGTGCTCGCGCTCGTGCTCGGCGCGCTGGGTTGCCGGGTCGTGACCCACATCCCGGACCGGCTGCTCGAAGGCTACGGACCGAATGCGCCTGCGCTGCGCGGCCTCGTCGAGAGGGGAGCGAGTTCGTGGTCTGCGCCGACTGCGGCACGGCGGCGGCCGAGGCGCTATCCGTGCTCGACGGCGTCGCCGACGTGCTCGTGCTCGATCACCACAAGACCGAGGGTCCGCCGCCGCCCGTCCTCGCCACCGTCAACCCCAATCGGCTCGACTGCGCGAGCGGCCTCAGCCACGTCTGCGCGGCGGCCATCGCGTTCCTGACCGCGGTCGCGCTGGTGCGCGCGCTACGCCGGGCCGGGCACTTCCAGAGGCGGCCGGAGCCGGACCTGCGCGAGCTGCTCGACCTCGTCGCGTTGGCGACCGTCTGCGACGTGATGCCGCTGGTCGGCCTCAACCGCGCCCTCGTCACGCAGGGCCTGCGCGTGATGGCCCGGCGCGCCCGGCCCGGCATCGCGGCGCTGCTCGAGGCCGCGGGCGTGCGCGATGTGCCGACCGCCATGTCGTGCGGCTTCGCGCTCGGGCCGCGCATCAACGCGGGCGGGCGCATCAGCGAGGCCGGGCTGGGTTTGCAGCTCCTCCTCTGCGGCGATCCCGTCGAGGCGCGCGCGCTTGCGGCGAGGCTCGATGCGGTGAACCGGGAGCGGCAATCGGTCGAGCAGGGCATCCTCGACGAGGCGCATGCGGCGGCGGCGGCGCAGGCGGAGGCCGGACACGCGGCGCTGCTCGTCCACGGCGACGATTGGCATCCGGGGGTCGTCGGCATCGTCGCCGGGCGGCTGCGGGAGCGGCAGAACCGCCCAGCGCTCGCCGGGGCGCTCGTGGACGGCGTGGTGAAGGGGTCCGGCCGCTCCGTGCCGGGCCTTGACCTGGGCGCGGCCGTGATCGCGGCGCGGCAGGCCGGGCTGCTGCTCACGGGAGGCGGCCACGCGATGGCGGCCGGGTTCTCGCTGCGCGGGGAGCGCATGGCCGAGTTCCATGCCCACCTCGACGAGCGGCTAGCCGCGGCGCGCGATCTGCCGCGGGCGGCGGACCTGCCCGTGGAGGCGAGCGTCGCGGTGCCGGGTGCGACGGCGGAGCTGGCCGGGCAACTCGCCCGGCTGCAGCCCTTCGGACCGGGCAACGAGGAGCCGGTTCTGGTCCTGCCTCGCGCGCGCGTGGTCAAGAGCGAGCGCATCGGGCGCGACGGCAACACGCTGCGCGCCTGGGTGCAGGGCGAGGGCGGCGGTCCGCGGCTCAAGGCGTTGCTGTTTCGGGCGGGCGAGGGGTCGGTTGCGGAGGCGCTCGCCCGGCCGGGCGCGCCACTCCACCTCGCTGGGCATTTGCGCGCCGAGGCGTGGAACGGGACGGTCTCGGCGGGCTTCGTCGTCGCGGACGCGGCGGCGGCTTAGCTAGGGCGGGCTTGCACGCCTGTGCGGCCTGCGACGTGGTCGAGATAAGCGCTGACCTCGGCCCAGCGGCCGCGCTCGACTGCCAGCGCGACATAGCCGTCTGGCCGGACCAGCCAGATGCCATCCTTGCCTAGTGGCGGCCGGATCGCCGATTCCAGCAGGTTCCGGTGGTCCTGGAGCAGGCGGTCGGCCGCGTCGTCCGGTCCTGCGAACAAGGCGAAGCGTGGCGCATTGCCCGCCCCGACGGGGACCTGCCCAGCGACTGGCGGCACGCGCTCGCCCGGTGCAGGGCCGCCCAGCCCATGAGCGTGCGGGCCGTTGAGTGGGCTGCGCGGGTAGCCGATCGTCACCTCCGCCAGCGTGTCCACCATGGCCCGGCGCACAGGAGCTAGGCCGAGCAGGACACTCCCGGCCAGGTTGCGAACGGCCTGTGCCGCACGGTTCTGCATCACGGCCAGCGCGGTCAGGCGTCCGGCGTTGGCGAGCACCTGGGCGCCGACCGCGCTGCGCTCCGCGCTGTAGCTATCGAGCAGCGGGTCCGCCGCGCCATCTCCCCGGCAGACGAGCGCCAGTTTCCATGCCAGGTTGAAGGCATCCTGCATGCCAGTATTCATGCCCTGTCCGCCCGCCGGGCTGTGGATGTGGGCCGCATCGCCGGCCACGAACACGCGGCCCGACCGATACTCGCCCACCATGCGCTCGTTGATCCGGAAGGCCGACAGCCAGATCGGGTCGGACGCGACGAGGCTGCCAGGTCCGCGCCGGTCAAGGACGGCCTGGACCTCGCCGAGAGTCGGGTCTGCGAGGTGGGCGCCCGCCGAATGATGCAGATCGGCGATGACCCGGTATCGGCCCGGCGAGATCGGGAACAGCACGAGCACCCCGTCCTCGTGCCAGTACGTCGCCAATTCCGACGTGGGCACGCGCACGCCAGCAAGGTGGATATCCGCCAGGAACCAGTCGCTCCGCAGCGTCTCGCCCAGGAACGACAGGCCGAGCGTGTGGCGGACCGTGCTGTGGGCGCCGTCACACCCGATCAGCCATCCCGTCTCCACGGTCTCCTCTCGGCCATCCGGATGCCTAAGCCTGGTCATGACGCCGGATCTGGTGTCGGTGAAGCCGACCATCTCGACCTGACGCTCGACGCTGACGCCCAAGGTGCCGAGATGCGCCTCCAGCAGCCGCTCGGTCTCCGATTGCGGCAGCATCAGCGCGTAAGGATAAGGGCTAGCGACGCTCGCGAAGCCGACGCGGCCGATGGTCTTGCCCCCAGCGATGATGCTCGCGGCATCCACCTTCAGCCCAGCCGCCACGAACTGGTCGGCGCAGCCGGCGCGGTCGAGCAGCTCGAGAGTGCGGCTCCAGAGCACGAGCGCCTTCGACTTATCAGTGGCGTTCTCCGCCTTGTCCACGATGCGGACGGAGATGCCGTAGCGGGCAAGCTCGGCAGCCATCGTCAATCCGACGGGCCCGGCACCGACGACGATCACGCTTGGCTGCATCAGGCGAGCGGCGCTAGCCGCCCCGCTCCACCTTCGCCTGCAGCGCGTGGATCAGCGCCTCAACGTTGCCGCCGTGCTGCTGCAGGAAGCTCGCGTAGTCGCTGCGCTGCGTCTGCCGCAGGCTCACGCCCTCGGCCACGACGTCCACGATGCGCGGCTGCCCGTCCGTGCCATCCACAACCCAGGTCACGTTGTAAGGCTCATTGCCGGGCTTGGTGATCTTCGTCGAGACGTGAACGCCGTCTGCCGCCGGCTCGGAGCGCACGACCTTAAGGCCCACCCCGCCGCCTTGATAGTCGCCGAGGCGGAGGACGACCGCGTTGGTCAGCGCCTGCCGGAAGAGCTGCAAGTATTCCTGCTGCTGCTGGGGCGTTGCCGTGCGCCAGAAGCGGCCCAGGCAGAAGCGGGCCACCTCGTCCACGTCCACGATGCGGTTCATGAACATGAGCAGCCGCGGCTCCTTGCTCTCGACGGGGCCGGGCGCGTTCAGGTCAGCCGCCATCTCGCTGCCGGCCTGCTGGATGAAGCTCGCGGCGGCTTGCGGACTCGGTTCCGCTGCGGCCGGCAGCGCGAGCAGCAGTGATGCGGCAGCAGTCAGCCGCAGGAAGAAGGAGCGAGTCACGGCAAGGCCTCGTTCATCGTGGCGCCTCCGAAGAATGCCCTGTGCACGCCTAGGTTCATCCATGCTCTCTCTCCTCGATCCGAACGGCATCCAGGATGCCGAGCAGCTTGCGGTCCCGCTCGCGTGCGAGCTCAGGGATGGAACGCTCGCCCGCCTCCGCCTGCACGCCTGCGATCAGCTTGTCCTCGAACTCGCGCGTCATCTCCGGCGTGCCCAGCTCCGGCCAGATATGCGCCACCCCGATGTGGTCGAGCAAGTAGCGTAGGCCGCCTTCGCCGCCGGCGAGGTTGTAGGTCATGATCGGCCCCATCAGCGCCCAGCGCAGCCCCGGCCCCATGCACACCGCCGCGTCCACGTCCTCGACGCTGACCACGCCTTGCTCGACGAGGTAGGCCGCCTCGCGCCAGAGCGCCCCCTGCAACCGGTTGCTCACGTGACCCGGCATCTCCTTGTTGAGCCGGATCGGGTGCTTGCCGACGGCCTTGTAGAACCGCATCGCGCGCTCGACCGCCTCCAGTGCCGTCTGCTCGCCGCCGACGACCTCGACGAGCGGAATCAGGTGGGGCGGGTTGAACGGGTGACCGAGCACGCAGCGCTCAGGATGCTTGCAGAGCGCCTGCATCTTCGTCACGAGCAGGTTCGAGCTGCTGGACGCGATCAGCGCGTCCGGCGGGAGTGCCGCGTCGAGCCGGGCGAGCAGCTCGGCCTTGACCGCCTCGCGCTCGGGGCCGCTCTCCTGGCAGAACCCGGCACCCTCGCAGGCGCCCTCCGGCTCGGCGTGGAAGCTGAGCTTCCCCGTATCCGCACCCGGCGCGAGGCCGAGCCGCTCCAGCGCGGGCCAGGCGTTCTCGACGAAGCGATGCAGGAACGAAGCGGCGCCCGGCGCTGGGTCGCTCGCCGCGACCTCCAGGCCTTGCGCGAGGAAGTAAGCCGCCCAGCTCGCCCCGATGGTCCCGGTGCCGATGACGGCGACCCGGCTCACGTCCTCGATCATGCAAGCTCCCTCTCCAAGCGTTAGTGGGCTGTGGCGGCGGCCCTGCGTGCTGTCTCGCGCCGCGTCTTCTCGGCCGCAGCGCGGGCCGCGTCGCTCACCTGGAACATCTCGAGCGCGTCCACCTCGTCGTCCGTCACGGGCGTCAGCGCCGTGTCCATGTAGTCCCGCGCGCGCGGGTCGCGCTTGATGCTCTTGCGCACCCGCGCCATGCGCCAGACCATGCGCGCGATGCGCACGTGCTTCGCCGCCAGCTCGAACCCGTAGGCTGGATAGAACAGGAGCGCCGGGCGTAGGGGCAAGCCGGGCCGCCGGTCGGTGCGCACCTTGCGGCGGAGATAGCCGCCCTCGAGCGGGTGCAGCCTCTCCACCGTCACGCAGCCCGCGAACCACATCAGCAGGAACATCATCTTCCCCGGGCTGATCCCGGTCGCGGCGGCGCGCCGCATCACGGTCTCCATGTGCTCGGGCGTGTAGTAGGTCTCCCAGGCCAGCCGATACGCCCGCTCCCACTCCGCCTTGGACATGACGGGATGCGTGGTGCAGACGTGCTCGAGGTCATACTTGTTCATGTCGGGGTCCATCGGGACGCCTGAGAGCAGCAGCCGCTTGTGGTCCTCGGAGCCTGGCAGGGGCGTCAGGCAGAAGAACTCCAGGAGATCGAGCGGCAGCTCGCGCTGGATGATTTTGATGTCGCGCACGATCGTCTCCGGCGTGTCGCCGGGGAAGCCCAGGATGTAGCCGGCATAGGTGAAGCAGCGCTGCTTCTTCCAGTCCAGCAGCATCTGCCGATACTCGGAGATGCGGTTCTGCTTCTTCTTCGCGGACAGGAGGCTGTCGGGGTTGATGTTCTCGAGCCCGATGAAGACGCGCGTGACGCCCGCGCGCGCCGCCTTCTCGATGAAGCGCGGGATTTTATGGCAGAGCGTATCGACCTGGATGACGAAGCGGAAGAACAAGCCTTCCTCCTCGCGCATCGCGATGAGCCGGTCGAACATCGGCTCCCAGTTGCGGTTGCGCGCGAGGTTGTCGTCGGTGATGAAGAAGTGGTCGATGCCCTGGGCGAGGTTGGCGCGGATGATCGCCTCGACGTCGTCGGCCGAGCGGTAGCGGGATTTGCGGCCCTGCACGTTGATGATGGTGCAGAACGAGCACTGGAACGGGCAGCCGCGCCCGGCGTCGAAGCTGGTCAGCCGCCCGCCCGTCCGCTCGATGCGCGTGCGCGGCAGTATCGGCGGCGGCGCGCCCTCGAGGCCCGGCAGGTCGTCCATGTGATTGTAGAGCGGCTTGAGCGCTCCCGCCGCCGCGTCGTGCAGCACAGTGTCGAGCCGGCCGTCTTCCGCTTCGCCCGCGAACAGCGCGATGCCGAGCGACTGCGCCTCGCGCAGGTCGGCCGGCATCTCGGGCAGCATGGCAAGGCAGCCGGAGACGTGGAAGCCGCCGATCGCCACCTGCACGCCCGCCTCGCGCAGGGGGCGCGCAATGTCGAGGGCGCGGGGGAACTGGTTGGACTGGACACCCACGATCCCGACCATGCCGAACCCAGCATTGGCCTGGATGGCGCGGGCGATGCGGCGGGGGCGGATGCGGGTGTTGGTCTCGTCGAGCGGAATGATCTCGATGTCCGCGTCGTCCCCGAGCACGCAGCGCTCGCGGCAGTCCATCGCGAGGCCGCTGAGTGCGGCGAGCGTGTTGGACGGGATGGCCGAGCGCATCCACTGGATGACGTAGCCCTCGTCGTCGTAGTGCGAGGGCTTGATGAGGTAGAGCAGGAAATGGCGACGCTGTGCGGACCGTTCAGGCATGAGCGAGATCCGTGGCGAGGACGGCAAGAGTCCCTAATCGCGAGCGCCGTCCCTGGCAAGCCGGAATGAGAGCGGCGCGTCAGCTCGGCTCCGGGCCGGGCCGCTCCCGCGCCGCCTTGAAGCCTGCGACGAAGCGGGCGAGCGTGTCGCTCGTCCGGCCCCGCGGCAGCATCGCCTCGACGAGCTGGAATTGTCCGCGCGTGGCAACCGCCTTCGCCAATGCCGTAACCAACTCGCCTCGCGTATGCACGCGGGCGCCGTCGCCGCCGAGCGGCCCGGCCAGTTCGGCGAAGCGCCAGTCGTCGAGGTCGTTGAAGCGGCTCTCCGGCTGGAACACGCGCAGCATCTCCCAGCTCGCGTTGTTGAACACGATCACGACCGGGTCCCAGCCGTAGCGGCGGCAGTTGCCCAGCTCGAACCCGGTCATCTGGAACGCGCCGTCGCCCACGAGCACGAGCGGCCGTCCTCCGGACGCGACGCAGGCGCCGAGGCCCGCCGGCACGCCGTAGCCCATACCGGCGTAGTAGCCCGGCGCCACAAGGCCGCCCGTGTTCTCGATCTCCATGGCGGTGAACAGGCAATCGCCCATGTCGGCCGCGATGGGCATGGGGCCGTGCCGGGCGAAGAGGTCGTTCACCGCCGCCGCAATGTCGCTCGGCGCGAGCGGCTCGCCGTCGGCGGGGAGGTCGCGCGGGTATTGGTGGGCGAATGGCGGCGGGGCAGGGCAGGGCGCCGCGTCGCCCACGGCCGCGAGGAGGGCATCGACGAGCAGGTCCATCGGGATGTCGGGATAGACGTGATGGCCGACGCGCAGCTCGCGGTTGATCGCGAGCATGGTGCGGCGCATGTCGATCCGGCGCTGGCTCACGGCGAAGTTGGTGTCCGACAGGATGACGCCGAGCAGAAGCAGCCCGTCCGAATCCTCGACGAGCCGGGTGATCGCGGGCTGCCCGGCGGCGCCGAGATAGGTCCCCTGCACCAGCCCGGCGTATGCGGAGAGCAGGCCGCGCCCCATGAACGTGGTCACGACCGGGACGCCGAGCGCGGCGGCGAGGCGCGCGACCTTGTCCTCGACGCCGTAGCGCCGGATCTCCACGTCCACGAGGATGACCGGCCGCGCCGCGGCGCGCAGGCGGCGCAGCACCTCGCCCGCGGCTTCCGCAAGCGCCTCCGGGTCGGCCGGGCGCGGCGGGAGCGGGATCACAGGCTCGCACGCGGCGCCGACCAGGTCGCGCGGCAGCTCGATATAGACGGGAAGCGAGTAGTCCCGCGCCGAGCGCAGTACGCGCGCGATCTGGCCCGGCGCGCGCCTCGGATCGTCGAGCACGGCCTGGTCGCAGGTGATCTCCTGGAAGATGCGGGCCTGCGTGTCGAGCGCGCGGCTCATGTGGTGCAGGCGCCAGCCGGACGCGCGCTCGGCGACGCCCGGCGCGCCCGAGACCACGACGACCGGCACCCGCTCTGCGTAGGCGCCCGCGACCGCGTTCACGAGGTTGAACGCTCCCGCGCCCCAAGTCGCGACCGCGACCGAGAGGCTGCCCCGGAACCGCGCTGCCGCGTCTGCCGCGAAGCCGACGGCAGGCTCGTGGCTCAGCGTGTAGAACGGCAGCGCCCCGCTCTCCTCCACGACCTTGAAGAACGGCAGCACGAAGTCGCCGGGGATGCCAAAGATCTCGCGCGCCCCGTGCTCGCGCAGCGCATCCAGCAGGGCGCGGCCGAGCTTCGTGCCCATGCTTATGGCGCGGGCTGCGCCGGCGGCAGCGCGCCCGGCGGTCCGAGATCCTGCTGCTGCACTGCGGCCGGCGGCGGCGCCGTCTGCACCTGCTGCAGCCAGTCGCGCAGCGTGCGCTTGACCTGGAACTCGAACTCGACGTTCATCCGGTCCATCATCTGCTTGATCAGGTCGTAGTCCACGGCTCGGATGTCACTAGTCGGGCCGGTATAGAGCTGCGAGACGCGCGCCTCGGCGTAGCCCCCGCGCGTGCCATCGCTCGTGAGCACGTCGAGATGGACCGCCATCGTGCCGCTCAGCCCGCCCGGCACGGGCACGATCGAGGCGTCATCAACCACGAACACCGCCCTGCCTGAGGAACCGTCCGCGCGCAGCCGGTCGCGCGCCATCTGTTCCAGGACCTCGACGGGAGAGACCGGCGACTGCGCCGTCGGGCCGTCCGGGGCAGGGATGAAGTTCGATCCGATCTCGATGGAGGCGACGTTCAGGTCGAGCGGTGTGAGGTAGTCGTAGCGCAGCGGCGAGACGTCCTGCGCGGGCGGCGGGGCTTCGTCGTAGGCGCAAGCCGCCGCGAGCAGGGGCAGCGCCAGGACGAGGCAGCAGGCAGCGCGGCGTTTCACGGCAGCTTCTCTCGTAAAGCGGGACGAGACTGCAGCGTGGCGAAGGGCGCGCGCGTCGTCAACCTGAGGTAGTGTCCTCCTTCGACGAAGCCGCTCCGTGTTCGAGAAGCGCGGACGCCAGAGCCGCGATCCGCTCCCGCCAGGCAAGCGGCCGAAGCCAGCGCTCCGGGATGCCGCTCTCGCCGTAGAGCGCGCCCGCGAGTTGGCCGGTGACGGCGCCCACCGTGTCGCTGTCCTCGCCCAGGTTCACGGCTAGCACCAGCGCATCCTCGAAGGTCTCGGTCCGCCCGACCGCCCAAAGGGCAGCTTCGAGCGTATCCACTGCGTGGCTGGAAGCGTGGATCGCCGCGCGTTCCTTCCCGCGCCAGCCACCGCCCGCCAAGGCGCGCACGGCCGCGTGCCCATCCCACTCGCGGGGCGCAAGCACGGCTGCCTTGTCCGCGCCCAGGATCGCTTCGCGCAGCAATCCCGCGAGGAACGCGCACGCCTCGACGGCCTGAGGTGCCCCGTGCGTCAGCCGAACTCTGCTCGCGTGCGAGCGCGGCCGTCGCGTCCGCGTCAGCGAGGGCGAACAATGGGACGGGAGCTAGCCTCATCAGCGAGCCGTTGGTGGCCATGCCCCCCGCCGTGGACCCGGCGAACGGGTCGCCCGTGCGCTGATAGCGCTCCAGCGCCGCCGTCGTCGTCACGCCATTGTCGAAGCAAGCGCCGGTGCAGGAGTAGGCGCCCTCTCGCAACCAAGCGACGAAGCGGTCCATCGCGTCGCGTGGATCGAAGCCTGCGCACGCCACCAAGCTCTCGCCCAGGGCCAGCGCCAAGGCGGTGTCGTCGGTCCACTCGCCCGGCCGCAGCCCTAACCGGCCGCCCCCGGTCATCTCGGTCAGGCGCGGCAGGGTGTCGCGCCGCGAGAACTCCAGCGGCACGCCGAGCGCGTCGCCGACGGCCACGCCGAGCAGGCAGCCGCGAGCGCGGTCGGCGAGCAGGTCGCGCATCGCAGCCGCGGCCGGCGCCCCGAGACGCTAACCCCCATTCCCCTGCACCTCATCGCGGCTGAAGCGGAAGTCGAGGTTACAGAACTCGCACGTCATCACGATGCTGTCGCCGACTACCATGTGGTCCAGGTCGTCGGCGCTGAACCCCTCCAGGATGCCCGAAAGCCGCGCCCGCGAGCAGCGGCAGCCGTAGGCGAGGGCGCGCGGCTGGCCGACCGCCACGCCCTCGGTCGCGAACAAGCGGTGGAGCAGGCGCTCGGGCGCGATCTCCTCGTCCAGCAGCTCATCCTCCGTGAGCGTGGCCGCGATCGCCGTCGCCGCGCGCCATGAATCGTCCTGCGCCTCCTGGTCCAAGCCCGGCTCGACGCCCCCCACGCCGGCCACGCGCTCCAGGACGAGCGCCCCGGCCCGCCAGCCCTCCGGCCCCTTGGCGCAGGCGAGGCGCAGCGCGCAGTCGAGCTGCTCGCTCGTGCGGAAGTAGTGCAGCGCCATGTCGGCCAGCGTTCGCCCCTCGATGGCGACGATGCCCTGGTGCCGCTCCATGTCGGGCCCCTGATCCACCGTAAAGGCGAGATAGCCGCCGCCGAGCAGGCTGCTTGCGGCCGGCTGCGCATCCTCGGCGAGGAGCGCGCCGAGACGCTCGCCGTTCGCCCGCGCGTAACCGCGCAGCGCGCCATCCTCGGTGCAGTCCGCGAGCAGCATGGGAACCGGGCCGGACCCCTTCGCCTGCAAGCTGAAGCTGCCGCGGAACTTGAGCGCCCCTGCGAGCGCCGCCGCGAGCGCCAGCGCTTGGCCGGCCAGTGCCGTGACGGCGGGGTGGTTGTCGTGCCGGGTCAGCAGGGCGTCGGCAAGCGGGCCGAGGCGGACGAGGCGCCCGCGCACGGGGCGGCCGGGCAGGTGGAACGGGACGACGCCGCGCGGCACGACGATATTCGGAACATCCGGGCGCGCGCTGTCTAGAAAAGCCGGGGTCTGGGTCATGCGGTGAAGATAGGGAGGCATCGCGCCGGGCGGAACCTTCCCGGTGCTGCCCAATCGCCCTAGAAGGGCCGGGACGGCGGGGGATGGGATGCTGGGGCGGTGGGGATTGGTTGCGGCGCTCGTGCTCGCCCGCGCCGCGTTCGGGTTTCAATTCCAGAGCATTGCCAGCCTCGCCCCGGAGCTGACGCGCGCATTCGGCCTGGACTACGCTCGGCTCGGCACGCTGATCGGCCTCTACATGGCGCCCGGCATCCTCGTCGCCTTGCCGGGTGGACTGCTCGGGCGGCGGTTTGGGGAGCGGGGGCTGCTCGCCAGCGGGCTGCTGTTGATGGTGATCGGGCCGGTCGCCTCGGGGTTCGCGACGACGGCCGGCGGGCTAGGCGCCGGGCGGGTGCTCGCCGGCACGGGGGCAGTCATGCTCACCGTGCTGCTAGGCAAGATAGCCGCTGATCGCTTCGAGGGGCGCGCGTTCGTCGCGGCCATGAGCCTCATCGTGGGCGCGTTCCCGCTCGGCGTCGGGTTGTGCGGGCTGCTGCAAGCGTCGCTCGTGGGACGGATCGGCTGGCAGGGCGTCATGGCGGTCGGCGGCGGCATCGCGGCCGCGGCGCTCATCCTCTTCGTCCTGGTGGCGGATGAGTCGGCCGCGGGGACGCGAAGCTGGTCGTTCCCGAACCGGCGGGAGTGCCTACGAGCGCTGGCCGCCGGGCTGGTCTGGACCACGTATAACGCGGGCTTCGTCGGGTTTCTCGCCTACGTGCCGTCGCTGCTCGCCTATGAGGGCAGGGGACGGAGGACGGCGGCGCTGGTGCTGACGGTCGCGACGTGGCTGAACTTCCCGGCGATGCTGGCGGGCGGGATGCTCGCTGGGCGCTGGGGCGAGAGCCGGGTGTTCGCCGTTGGGAGCCTCGCGGTCGCGGCGGCGGTCGCAGGAATTGCACTCGTCGGCCCGCCGCTGCTGTGGGGCGTCGCGTTCGGCACACTCGCGTCGCTGCATCCCGGCGTGATCGTGGCCAGGGGCACGCTCTCGGCCCGGCCCGAGCACCGGGCGGTGGCCATGGGTTTGTTCTACTCGCTCTACTACGTGGGCGGCGCCGTGCTCCCGGCGCTGTGCGGCCATGCAGCGGACCTCGCCGGCACGCCTGCCGCGGCGCTGCTCACCGCCGCGGCGATCTCCGTGCTGGCGCTGCCGCTGTGGTGGCTGAACAGCAGACTCGCCTGACCTATGCAACCACCGCCATGCGCTCACGCCGCATCTGCACCGCCAGCTCGTCGAGCGCCTCGCCCATGTGCTCCACCATCTCGTCCACCTCCGCCGTCGTGATGATCAGCGGCGGGCTGAAGGCGAGGGTGTCGCTCGGGAGCGCGCGGCTGATCACGCCGTGCTGCTCGCCGAGCTTGACAGCGCGGAAGGCGATCTTCAGCGCCGGATCGAAGTTCTGCCGGGCTTCCTTGTCCGCGACCAGCTCGATCGCCCCGATCAGCCCCACGCCACGCACCTCGCCGACCAGCTCGTGCCCGGCGAAGCGCTCGCGCAGCGCCGCCTGCATGTGCGGCCCCACGGCGCGGACGTGCTCGACGATGTCAATCTCGTCGTAGAGCCGCAGCGTCTCGACCGCGACCGCCGCCGGCACCGGATGGCCGGAGTAGGTGAAGCCGTGGCCGAAGGTGCCGATGACGTGGCTCTCCTGCGCCAGCCCCTCATAGACGCGCTCGTTCACCAGCACGGCCGAGATCGGCAGGAACGAGGCGGAGAGCGCCTTGGCGCAGGTCAGGATGTCCGGCTCGATGCCGAAGGTCTGGCAGCCCCAGTAATTGCCCGTACGCCCGAAGCCGCAGATCACCTCATCCGCGACGAGCAAGATGTCATACTTGCGCAGCACCGGCTGGATCGCCTCGAAGTAGCCCCGCGGCGGCACGATAACGCCGCCTGCGCCCAACACCGGCTCGGCGAACATGGCGGCGACGGTATCCGGGTCCTCGGCGAGGATCAGTCGCTCCAGCTCGTCGGCGCAGCGGGTGGCGAACGCCTCCTCGCTCTCGCCGGGCCGGGCCTCGTGATAGTGGTGCGGCGTCATGGTGTGGACGAAGCCGGGCAGCGGCACGTCGAAGCTGCGGTGGTTGTTGACCAGGCCCGTCAAGCTCGCGCTCGCCACGGTGATGCCGTGGTAGCCCTTGATGCGGCCGATGATCTTCTTCTTGCGCGGCCGGCCGAGGGCGTTGTTGAAATACCAGATCATCTTGATGGCGGTGTCGTTCGCCTCGGAGCCGGAGTTCGCGAAGAACGCCCGGCTCATCGGCACGGGCGCGCGCTCCAGGAGCATCTCGGCGAGCTGGATCATCGGCTCGTGCGACTTCGCGGTGAAGCCGTGATAGAAGCCGAGCTTCTGCATCTGCTCGTAGGCGGCGCGGGCGAGGCGCTCGTTGCTGAAGCCCAGGGAGGCGCACCACAGCCCGGCGACCGCCTCGATGTAGCTGCGCCCCTGGTCGTCCCAGACGCGCACGCCCTCGCCGCGGGTTATGACGATCGAGCCGTTCTCCTGCAGGGCAACAGCGTCTGTGTAAGGGTGCAAGACGCTGGCCTGGTCGCGGGCGGCAAGGGAGTTGGGGCGGGCGGCGGATAGGGTCATGGCAAGCCTCTGAGGAGGAAGCCGCCATGCTACGCCCGCGCGGGCCGCGGGGCCAGAGTCGGAACTAAGCGCCGGCCGAGGCCTTTCGTTCCGCTGCTTCGGCCGCGCTCGCCACGCCGCCGCGCGCGGCAGACCAGGCGACCGGGTTCTCCAGGAAGCGCCGCACCTCGGCGAGCGCGGCCTCCTCGAAGTAGGGCCGGTCCTTGCAGGCCTCCAGCACGTCCCACCAGGTGCAGAGATGGTGGAGCTGAATGTCCATGCGCGCGAGCGTCTCGAAGCTGCCGGGAAAGACGCCGTAGAAGAACACGACGAAGGCGTGGTTCACGATGGCGCCGGCGTCGCGCAACGCCTGCGCGAACTGGATCTTGCTCTGCCCGTCCGTGGTGAGGTCCTCGACGAGCAGGGTGCGCAGGCCCTCGGGCACGTCGCCCTCGATGAGCGCGTTGCGGCCGAAGCCCTTGGGTTTCTTGCGGACGTAGGCCATGGGCGCCATCATGCGGTCGGCGATCCAGGCGGCGAAGGGAATGCCCGCGGTCTCGCCGCCGGCGACGGCCTCGATGGTCTCGTAGCCCACGTGCCGCCCAATCTTCTCGACGCCGAGCGCGCAGATCTTCGCCCGCGCGCGCGGGAAGTAGATGATGCGGCGGCAGTCTATATAGACGGGCGACTTCCAGCCGGACGTGAAGGTGTACGGCTCCTCGGGCCGGAAGTTGACGGCCTTGATCTCCAAGAGAATGCGCGCCGTGGTGAGCGCCGCGTCTCGGTCCCAGTCGTTCGAGCCCGATGTCATGGGCCTTACCTAGACCGGGGCGCCGGGCGCGTCCACAGCGACGTCCCGCTTAATTGGCGCGCTGACTTCGATGGCGTCGGCACGAAATGGATGGCTGCGCCTGCCGATGCTCGTGGTCCTGGCCGATAACCGTCGTGGGCGGGGAGCCGGGTCAGGGTGCCGGCGGGCCGGTGCCGGGCCGGGGGCGCGGGGGCAGCGCAGGGGGGCGCGGGTCGCCGGGCCTGGGTTGGACGGGCCTGGGCTGCGTCATGCTGGGCTGGGCGGGCCTGATCCCTGCGGCGCGGGCGCAAAGCGCCTGCACGTCGGCGGGCCGGCGCCGCTTCCACGGGCTGATGCCGCGGCTGTTGATGTGCGGGTTGATGCCCAGGTCGCGGCGGATCGCGGCGATGATGTCGGCGATCGGCATGGTGTCGATGTCGTCGTCCAGGTCGAGCGTGTCCAGCCGCTCGTAGAGCTCGGCGTGCAGCGCCTCCGTTTCGGCTTTGCGGCCGTGCGCCTCGCGGTGGATGGTGTCCTCGATGTCGCGGATGATCTGCTTGCGCGTGGCCACGCGACGCTGCTGGGCGTCTGCTGCGGCGCGCGCGGCGGGGCTGGGCGGGGTCGGAGAGCTTGTGGGCAAGGGCGATGGTGCGGCGGATGGTGCGCGCGACGCGCTCGAAGGCGATGGTGAGCTCGGGCGCTACGGCGGGGGCTGCGGCGGGAGCTGGGGCGGGCTGGCGGTCGATGGCGCGGGCGAGGCGGGCGCCGATCTCGACCAGCTCGTGGAGGATGCCTCGGTAATACTGCACGTCCTCGCCGCGCTGGCTGGCGCGGTCTGCCGGCTCGGGAGGGGAGGGCGGGACTGGAGGACATCGGGGAGGATAAGCTGGTTTCTCGCCCGCGGGGTCAAGCACTGAGTGGGTTGCATGGTGAATGCGCCCGTCGCTGCGCGGGGCCGGTCAGCGTTCAGGGCGATTGATATCAGGAGCGACCCTGGTAAGCGGCGGGCAGCGCATCTGCCGCGCGCGTCACGACGAAAGAGGGAAAGCAAATGACCCGCACCTACAACATCGCCTCCATCCCAGGCGACGGTATCGGCAAGGAGACCGTGCCCGAGGGCCTGCGCGTCCTCCACGCCGCCGCCTCCCGCTTCGGCTTCGAGCTGCGCGTTCAGAACTACGACTGGTCTTGCGAGACCTACCAGCGCACCGGGCGCATGATGCCCGCGGACGGGCTGGACCAGCTCCGCGCGCACGACGCGATCTTCCTCGGCGCGGTCGGCTGGCCCGGCGTGCCCGATCACGTCTCACTCTGGGGCCTGCTCATCCCCATACGCCGTGGGTTCGACCAATACGCCAATGTCCGCCCCTGCCGTCTCATGCCCGGCGTCGCCAGCCCGCTCGCCGGGCGCGGCCCCGCGGACATAGATTTCGTGGTCGTGCGCGAGAACACCGAAGGCGAATACAGCAACCTCGGCGGGCGCATCTTCGAGGGCACGCCGCACGAGATCGTCGAGCAGACCAGCATGTTCACCCGGCGCGGCGTGGACCGCATCATCGCCTACGCCTTCGACCTGGCGCAGACCCGCCCGCGCCGGCACGTGACCACCGCCACCAAGAGCAACGGCATCACCATCACCATGCCCTACTGGGACGAGCGCTTCGCCGCGATGGCCAAGCGCTACCCGGACGTGGGCACGGTGCAGTTCCATATAGACATCCTCTGCGCCCACTTCGTCCGCAACCCGGACTGGTTCAGCGTCGTCGTCGGCAGCAATTTGTTCGGCGACATCCTCTCTGACCTCGGCCCTGCCGTCGCCGGGTCCATCGGGATCGCGCCGAGCGCCAACATCAACCCGGAGCGCAAGCACCCCAGCATGTTCGAGCCGGTCCACGGCTCGGCGCCCGATATCGCGGGCAAGGGCGTGTGCAACCCTATCGGCCAGGTCTGGTCGGGCGCGATGATGCTGGAGCACCTCGGCGAGAAGGAGGCGGCGGATGCCGTGGTGCGCGCCATCGAGACCCTGCTGCGGGACGGCGGCCCGCGCACGCGCGATATGGGTGGCCAAGCCGGCACGGAGGAGGTCGGCCGCGCGCTCGCCGATCTGGTCGCGACCGCGTAGGGGTTGCGCGGGCGGGGGGCACAGCCCTAATTTAGAGTGAGCCAGCCGTACGAGGAACGTCCCATGGGCCGCGACACGAGCCAGATCGCCCGGCGCTGCGAGCGCGCCGTGGTCACGGCCTATCGCGAGCTATGCGAGATCGGCACGCCCGACCCGGACGCGTTTCGCGCCTGCACGACGCTCTACCGTATCCATCATCCCGAGGCGTCCCTGAACGAGGCCCGCCGGCTCGTCGCGGAGTGGGTGGACCATCACGTCACGCGTGGGCTGGCGGGGCCGACGCCGGGCTGCGAGTGCGACTGATCGCAGGATGATGATCCCGGCGACGATGCGCCACGCCGCGGTGAGCGGCGCGGGCGGGCCGGAGGTTATCCACGTCGCCGAAGGCCCGGTGCCGAAGCCCGGTGCGGGCGAGGTGCTGATCCGCGTCCTCGCCGCCGGGGTCAATCGGCCCGACGTCCTCCAGCGGCGCGGGCCTACCCGCCGCCGCAGGGCGCCAGCCCGGTGCTCGGCCTGGAGGTCGCCGGCGAGATCGTCCAGCTCGGCGACGGCGTCGAAGGGCTGGCACGTCGGGGACAGGGTCTGCGCCCTGACCAACGGCGGCGGCTACGCGGAGTGGTGCATCGCGCCCGCCGGGCAGTGCCTGCCTTGGCCGGACGGCTACGACGCCGAGAGCGCCGCGGCGCTGCCGGAAACCTACTTCACGGTCTGGGCCAACCTGTTCGAGCTGGGCCGTCTCCACCCGGGCGAGGCTGTCCTGGTCCACGGCGGCACGAGCGGCATCGGCACGACGGCGATCCAGCTCGCCCACGAGCGCGGCGCCCGCGTCTATGCCACGGCGGGGTCGCCCGAGAAGGTCGCGGCCTGCCTGCGCCTCGGCGCGGACGGCGCCGTGAACTATCACGAGGCGGATTTCGTCGAGAGCGTGCGCCAGTGGACGGACGGGCACGGCGTCGATGTCGTGCTCGACATGGTCGGCGCCGCGTATTTCTCGCGCAATCTCCGCTGCCTGGCGATGGACGGCCGCCTCGTGCTGATCGCCTTCCAGAGCGGCGCCAAGCTGGACGCCGGGCTCGACCTCACGCCGATCATGACCCGGCGTCTCCACGTCACCGGCAGCACGATGCGCCCGCGCACGGCGGCGCAGAAGGCGGCCATCGCGGACGCGCTGCGCCATGAAGTCTGGCCTGTGCTGAGTGCCGGGCGCCGCGGGCCGGTGATCTACGAGATCTTCCCGCTGGACCGGGCCGCGGACGCGCACCGGCTAATGGAGAGCGGCCAGCATATCGGGAAGATCGTGCTGCGCGTTGCCGGGTGAGTTTCCGCGGGCCGGGCTCTGGCCTTTGGTGGGCGCGATCGTCCTCTTCGGCGCGGCTTGGCCAGTCACGAAGGTGGCCGTCGAGCACGGTGCCGGGCCGGCCTGGTTCGCGCTCGGGCGGGCCGGGTTCTCCGGCGTGGTCGCAGCGGTCGTGGTCTCGGCGGCAGGGAGGCTGCGGCTGCCCGGGCGCGCCGACATGCCGGCGCTGCTCGCGGTCGGGTTCCTGCAACTGGCCGGGTTCTTCGCGCTGGGCCATCTCGCCCTCGCCCTCGTGCCGGCTGGGCGGGCGGCGGTGCTGAGCAACGCGACGGGGGTGTGGATCGTGCCGCTCTCGTTGCTCCTGGGCGAGAGGGTTTCCTCACGCGGCAGTGGCTCGCGGCCGGCCTCGGGCTGCTCGGCGTAGTCGTCCTGGTCGGGCCGTGGGGCGATGGCTTGGTCGCAGCCCGGCGTGGTGCTCGGCAACGCGCTGCTGCTCGGGGCGGCGCTGAGCTGGTCGCTCGCCATGATCGCGCTCCGCCGTCGCCCGCCGACGATGAGCATGCTGGAGATGCTGCCCTGGGCGTTCGGCCTCGCGACGCTCGCCCTGCTGCCGCTCGCGCTGACCCGCCCGGTCGGGCGTTGGGACGGGGAGGGGTGGGCGGCGATGCTGTTCATCGGCCTCGTCGCCGGGCCGGGCGGGACGTGGTGCGTGATGCAAGCGACGCGGACGCTGCCCATGGTCGTGGCCAGCACCGGGTTCCTGGGAGCGCCGGCGGTCGGGGTGCTGCTCTCCTCGGCCTGGCTCGGCGAGGCGCTGACGCCCGCCCTGCTGCTGGGCAGCGCGCTCATCCTGGGCGGTGTCGCGGCCGCTCCGAGCGCGGCGCGCAAGCAGAGGCGAGCGGCATGATCCTGCACGCGGAGGAGATGGGGAACGGCGCGCCAGTCTGCGTGCTGCACGGGCTGTTCGGCTCAGCGACCAACCTGCGCACGGTCGCCAAGCGCCTCGCGGCGACCCGGCGCGTCCTCCTCCTCGACCTACGCAACCACGGGAGCAGCCCGCACGCGTCCACGATGGCCTACGCCGAGATGGCCGCGGACGTGCGCGAAACCCTGGCCAGCCGCGATGCGCTCCCGGCAGCGCTGCTCGGTCACAGCATGGGCGGCAAGGTCGCGATGCACCTCGCGCTCGAGGCGCCGGGCGAGGTGTCGCGCCTGCTCGTGGCGGACATCGCTCCGGTCGCCTATCCGCCGCATTTCCGCGATCTCGCTGCGGCGATGCTGGCGTTGCCGCTCCGCCCGGGACTCAAGCGCGCCGAGGCCGACGCGCTGCTCGCGCCGGCCGCGCCGGACCGGGCTTTGCGCGCCTTCTTGCTGCAGAACCTCGTGCTAGGTGAGGCGCCGGCCTGGCGCATCGGCCTCGCCGAGATCGCCGCCGCCCTGCCCGGCATCGAGGCCTGGGACGCTCCGCCCGGTTCGTCCTATGGCGGGCCTGCCCTCTTCCTCTCTGGCGCACGCTCCAGTATGTACGTCCGGGCCGCCGACCGGCCGCTCATCCGCGCCCTTTTCCCCGCGGCACGGTTCGTGATCCTGCGCGAGGCCGGGCATTGGATGCATGCCGACCAGCCCGAGGCATTCGCGGCGACCGCGGCGGCGTTCCTAGCGCCTGGTCAGCCAGCCTAGCGGGACCTGATAATTGACGACGATCGCCTCCGTCCCTGGGTTGTGCCGGGTGACGCCGAGGTTGGACATGTGCGTGAACAGGGCGCCCACGCGCGATCCGTCGCCGAACCGATAGGCCAGCTCGACCCCGGTGCGGAACTCCAGCGGCGAGCCGAGCGCCTTGCCGCGCCCCTGGCCGTAGGCGCCGATGCCCGCCTGCGGGACGAGCGAGAATCGCCAGATCGGGATGTCGAGCAGGACGCCGCCGCCGCCCCAGACCGACCCGCGGCTCGTGCCCTCGACCCCGGCCCAGGGCCGCAACGCGAACACGCGCTCGCCAAAGGGCAGCAGCGACAGCCCGGGCGATACTCCAGCCGCAGGTCGGCCGCGGTTCGCTTCCCATCTTCGAGAACGTCGGTCGCGCCCGCACCGAGGACCAGCAGAGACGGCGCGGTCTGGGCCTGCGCAGCGAGCGGCGCAAGCAGCAACAACGGGACGAGGCGGCGCACGAGTCCCTTCGGCGTGGGCAGGCTGCACTTAGTAATGCGTTGCCGCGCGCCGCCAAGGCCCTGAACAGGGATTCGGCCTGGAAGAGGCGCGGGTGCAACACTGGGCCGCTTGCCCACCTACGCCGGCTTCGCCCTCTTCGCCTCGTCCGCAGCGCGCCAGAGATACCAGGCCGCGGTGCTGCGCCATGGTCCCCAGGCCTCCCCGATGCGTGCCAGCTCGCGCGGGCGCGGCTGCGTGTCGAGCCGCTTGATCACACGCCAGCCCTCGCGCACGCCGAAATCGTCCACGGGTAGAACGTCGGGCCGGCCCAGCGTGAAGATGAGCAGCATCTCGACCGTCCAGCGCCCGACGCCGCGGATGGCCGACCAGGCGCTCGATCAGAGCTTCGTCCTCCAGCCCGGCGGCATCGCCCGCGCACGGCACGACGCCGCGCGCGGCGTGGTCGCAGATGCTGCGGATCGCCGCCGCTTTCGACAGGGAGAAGCCGCAAGCCCGGAACGTCTCGTCCGAGAGTGCGAGCAGGCTCGACGGCGACGGGAACGCCTCGCCCGGATGCAGCGCGAGCAGGCGTCCGAGGATGCTCTCCGCCGCGCGGCCGTGGAGCTGCTGGTGCGCGACCGCGCGTACCAGCGCCTCGTAGGGCTCGCGTTGCACCGTCGCGAGCCGGTTCGGCCCGATCCGAGCGATCAAGCAGCGCGAGGTCGTCGTCCTGCGCCGAGAGGTGCGGCTTCGGCATCGCCGAGGGCGCTTGCCGAAGCCGTGATACCACTTGCCATCGGGCGCGTTCATCCCTGATTATCGTAGCAACGGCAAGGGCGGGGGCAGGGACGATGCCGCGCGGCGCGCGCCCGACCGCGGCCTGGAGCACGAGAGCCGGCAGGAGGCCGAGGATCGGCTGACTGCCAGCCTCGCGGGCCTCGCGATGGCGCTTGCCCTGGTCGTCCTCGGCCTGTTCCTGGCCGATCACCTGCGCACCCAGGCCCGGCTGGAGGATTGCCTGCTCGCCGGGCGGGCGAACTGCGCAGCGCTAACTCGCTAAGCGTCGTTACCAATCTGGCGAGGGCGGGCGACGAGACCGATACGTCCCGGCCTTGCTCGATCCAAATATACCAAGGTGCCGCTTATACCAGGATAACCGCCCCTCTTACTCCGGTAATGCGGGGCTGTTAGCTATCGGGCCGGATCACGCAATCTTCGGCGGAGCGAGCGATGATGGAGAGCAAGACGCATGAGGCGCTGGTGGACGGCCAGTTCGGGGCGCGGGCGGCGGCTTACCTGGGGAGTGCTGTGCATGCGCGGGGCGCTGACCTGGAGTTGCTGGCCTCCCTTGCGCACGGCCAGCCTCAGGCTCTGCGTGACTGGACCTCGGCTGCGGTGCCGGCCACGTCAGCTTCGCCGTGGCGTCCCATGTTGGGGAGGTCGTCGCCTACGATCTCTCGGCGGAGATGCTGGGCACGGTAGCCAGGGCCGCCGCTGAACGGGGCCTGGGCAACGTGCGGACCGAGCGAGGCGTGGCAGAGGAGCTGCCGTTCGAGGATGCGAGCTTCGACCTCGTGCTCAGCCGCTACAGCGCTCACCACTGGCGCGATTTCGACGCTGGGCTGCGCGAAGCGGCGCGGACGTTGAAGCCCGGCGGCGTCGCTGGGTTCGTGGATGCCGTCTCTCCCGGGTCGCCGTTGCTCGACACCCACCTGCAGGCGGTCGAGGTGCTGCGCGACCCGTCGCACGTGCGCGATTACGCGCGGACGGAGTGGGAGGCGGCGATCAGCCGCGCGGGCCTGATCGCCGGCACCGTGACACCGTTCCGCGTGCGCCTGGACTTCGCGACGTGGACCGAGCGGATGTGCACCCCAACCATCCAGGTCCAGGCCATCCGCGCGCTCCAGGGCGCCGCGTCGGCGGGCGTCGCGCGGCACTTCGACATCGGTCCTGACGGCAGCTTTGATCTAGATGTTGCGCTGTTCCAAGCATCGAAGCCGGCGGGCTGACCGATAGAACGTTGGCGCACTCATCGCTGCGCGCAGCATGAGGAGGCTTCCGTGCGCTCCGGATACCGGTCGTGCCGCTTCGCCCAGTCCATCAGGCTGCCATTCTTGGTCTCGTTCCGGCCCTTGGGGGCGATGTCGAGCCAGCTATAGACGCCGAGGTGGATCTCGCCGCCGCGGCCGTAGCTGGAATAGGTATGGTAGATCGCGCCGTCGCCGTCCTTGAAGAATACGCTGATGCCCGGCAACTCGTCGATTCCGGGGTCCGGCCGTCCTTCGAAGTTATAGATGACGCCACCTTCGCGCGAGCCGGGCGGGAATGAGACAGCGTAATCGAAGTTGAAGTCGCTGCCTGCGGAGGAGACCCAGCGGAAGGTCCAGCCCATCCGCTTGCGATATGCCTCAAGCCGGCTGAGCGGCCCGCGCGAGACGGCGACGAAGCTGACATCGTTGTGCTCGAAATGCTGGCGTGCGCCATCGACGTGATCGCACAGCAGCGAGCAGCCGGTGCAGCCCTCGTCCCAGTCCGGCCCGAACATGAAGTGATAGACGACGAGCTGGCCTCGCCCATCGAACAGGCCAGCCAGCGTCACCGGCCCCACCGCTGATTCGAAGGTGTAGCTCTTCTCGACCTTCACCCACGGCAGGGCGCGGCGCATCGCCGAGAGGCGATCCCGCTCGCGGGTCCATGCCTTCTCTTCCGCGAGCAGGGCGCGGCGCGCGGCAGTCCAGTCTTCTCGCGACACAACCTCATGCGTGACCATCAGAAACTCCCTCTGACAGAGTTGCGAACGGCGGATGCTCAGCCGGCAGCCGCTCTCTGGGCCTCGGGCGAGAAGTCCTCCATCTCCTGCACGCGGCGGACCTCGACCATTTCGTTGTCGGCGGCAGGGCAGCGCATTGCCCAGTTGATCGCTTCATCAAGGGAGTCTGCGCGGATCATCCAATATCCGCCCAGCACCTCACGGGTGTCCGGAAACGGTCCCCTGGTCACCTCCGGCTTGCCTCCTCGGAACGTGATGCGCGCGCCCATGGATGGCGGGTGCAACCCGTCCAGCGAGAGAAGAATGTCCGCAGCCTGCATGTCCGCGGTGAATTTCATCATCGCGGCGACGTGCGCAGGGTCAGGCATCGTGCCGGGCGCTGCGGTCTCGTAGCCTTTGGGAATCATCAGCATCATGAAACGCATGGCCATCTCCTGGCGCGACGGGCTGAGATCGTTGGGCGCGCGACGTGGAAGCCGCGTCATGTCGCGCGCCGGCAGGGCAGACGGTAAGCAGCTGGCGTGGTGGCCCGGCCGCTATGCCGCGACGGTTGCGCCGCACATGGCGGCGCGCGCGGCCTCCTGCATCTCCGTTGCGGTCAGGGTCCTTTGCGGCGTTGCGACGGACCAGCGATGGCCAAAGGGGTCCTCCACGATGCCGTAGCGATCACCCCAGAACATGTCGGCGACCGGCATCACGACCGTGGCCCCCGCGCCGGCCGCCTGGGCCACGACCTGGTCGGCATCGGTGACGATCAGATGCATCGTCACCGGCGTGCCGTGCAGGCTCTTCGGCCCGCGCAGCCCAAAAGACGGATTCTCGTCCACCAGCATCACCGAGGAGCCGTTGATGCGCACGCAGGCGTGCATCAGCTTGCCGTCCGGGCCGGGCAGGCGGATCAGCTCCTCGGCGCCGAAGGCCCGGCGATAGAACTCGATCGCGTCCGCGGCGCTCGCGCAGACGAGGTGCGGCGACAAGCTGTGCATGCCTTGGGTTGCATGGTTGGTGGCAGGCTCGGTCATAACGGTGTCTCCTCCTTGCGGGGTTGCTGGAACAGGAACGCGATATACCGGCGCAAATGGCCGATGCTGTCGCGCGCGGCGCCGGGATCGCCGGTCGCTTTCGCGAGGATGAAGGCACCCTGCAGCACCGCCTGGGTGTGCAGGGCGAGACTGCGCGCGGTCCAATCTCCACTCACCTGATACCGCCGCATCGCCTCGGCGATGTCGGGCTCCAGCTGCGCGGCATGGCCGCAGATGCTGGCCTCGCAGGCGGCGCGGATGGCAGCACTCGTCTCATAGGCCTCCTGCACCATCGTGCCGACGAGGCAGGTGAACTCGGGCAGCGAGCCGCGGATCAGTTCGAGGCGGAAATCCACGTAGCCCAGGACGCGGGCCAATGGGTCCTCGTGAGCGTGATACGGCGCGCTCTCGAACAGGGCGCCCGTCATCTCCGACCAGTGGTTCGCGGCAGCGGCGCCCAGATCGTCCTTGCTGCGGAAATGGTGAAAGAAGGCGCCCTTGGTCACGCCGGCCGCCCGGCAGAGGTCATCGACCAAGGTGGCCGCGAAACCCTTCGCGCGGATCATGCCCAGCGCGGCCTCGAGCAGTTTGGCCTTCGCGTCGCGCCGCCCCGAAATGGTCTGTGCCGAATTCATTCGCAACACATACCGGACGGTCGGTATGCTTGTCAAGCCTGATCGCGAGCTTTAGGGGCGCGCCTTGCTCGTGCTGGACGGTGCGGGCGATGCGAGGGCCGAAACGAGAGGTTCAGAGTGCTATGCGTCCGTTCCTGAACCGCAGCCGCTCGTGCTCTCCTGGGCGGCCTGCCTGCACAGCCCATCGATCAGGACGTCAACCAAGCGCAGCACGTTTGCCTGCCAGCCGGGGTTGTTATGCGTGTAGCACATGCCAACGAGGGCGCGGAGGAGGTCCTCGGGGCCGATATCGGCGCGTATCTCGCCGGCCTCGATGGCTCGGCGCAGCAGGTCCCCGACGGCCCGGGTAAGGCGGTCGAACGTGTAAGCGGCGAGGTCGGAGGAACCGTGTGCAGCGAGCGCGAGCGCCGCCGACATGCCTCTTTTCGTCGCGACGAACTCCACGTTCGCGCGCATCCAGCGGCGCAGCGCCTCGACCGGCGCCATCTCCGCCTTCAGCTGCTCCGCCAGCTCGACGAGATGCTCTACCTCGCGGCGATAGACGGCCTCGAACAGAGCCTCGCGGGTCGGAAAATGCCGGTATAGGGTTCCGATACCGACACCTGCGTGCTTCGCCACGGCCTCGAGGCTCGCCTCTGGGCCGCCAGCGCTGAAGACGGCCTTCGCCGCCTCGAGCACGCGCTCGCGATTGCGAAGCGCATCCGCGCGCGGCTTCCTCGCGGTCGTGCCCGGCTGATCGCCCACTTCCTCCATCCGGTCTCGTTTCCCCTTGCAAAGCGGAGGTAGCCTCCATATAACACGCCAGCGGCAGCGAGCGAGGCGGCGGCGTGGGTCACCGCCCTCCGTCGGCCATCGCCCCCCACGTGGTGGAAGCCCCTAGATCGCGTGCGAGACGTGGCGGCAGACAACCTCAATCAGTCGCGGCACGCCCCCGCGCCGCCTCTCGGTCCGTTCTACAACAGCTCTGATCGGAGCGCTTCATGAGCCTGTCAATCACCCTCACCGTGAACGGCGTAGAGCGGGTGCTCGCGCTGGAAGACCCGCGGGTCACGCTCCTGGATCTCCTCCGCGAGCGCCTCGACCTGCCCGGAACCAAGAAGGGATGTGACCGCGGGCAGTGCGGGGCCTGCACGATCCTGATTGACGGACGGCGGACGAACTCGTGCCTCGCGCTCGCGGTCAGCCACGACGGCGCGGACATCCTCACGATCGAGGGTCTGGCGCGCGGGCGCGAGCTGCATCCCGTCCAGGCCGCGTTCATCGCGCATGACGGTTTTCAGTGCGGCTATTGCACGCCGGGCCAGATCATGAGCGCGGTCGGCCTGATCCAGGAAGGTCAGGCGGGAGACGACCCCGAGCGCGTGCGCGAGGGCATGAGCGGAAACCTCTGCCGGTGCGGCGCCTACGCCGGGATCACGGAAGCGGTGCTGGATGCGCAGAAACGCCTCGCCGAGGCCGGCCGGGAGCAAGCCGCATGAACACCTTCGAGTATGTCAGGCCCGCGACGATACGCGAAGCCGTCGCGGCTGCCTCGGAGCCCGGCGCCGCCTACCTGGCCGCCGGCACGAACCTCATTGACCTGATGAAGGGCGGAGTCGTCCGTCCCGCCCGCCTCGTGGACGTCAACCGTCTCCCTGGGCTCGACGGGATCGAGCACCTGTCCGATGGGAGCGTGCGGATCGGGGCGCTCGTGCGCAACGCCGACCTCGCCCACGACCCGGACTTCGCCAAGCGCTTCCCGGCGGTTGCCGAGGCGCTCCTCTCGGGCGCCTCGGCGCAGCTCCGCAACGCCGCGACGGTCGGCGGCAACCTCCTGCAGCGGACGCGGTGCGCCTATTTCTACGACGCCGCGAGCGCCTGCAACAAACGCGTCCCCGGCTCGGGCTGCGATGCCCGCGGCGGTGAGAACCGTCTGCACGCCGTCCTGGGGTGGAGCGAGGCGTGCATCGCCACGCACCCGTCCGATTTTTGCGTGCCGCTCGTCGCACTCGACGCCAAGGTGGAGATCGAGGGCGGGGCAGGGCGACGTGTGGTCCCACTCGAAGACTTCCACTGCTTACCCGGCAGCACCCCGGAGCGCGAGACCGTGCTCGCGCCGGGCGAACTGGTCGTCGCCGTGCGCCTGCCTGACGCGGCGACGGAGTTCGCGGCCCATGCGCGTTACCTGAAGGTCCGCGAGCGCACCTCCTACGCGTTCGCGGTCGTGTCGGCTGCCGCCGCCCTGCACGTCGAGGACGACAGGATCGCTCAGGCGCGGCTCGCGCTGGGGGGCGTCGCACCGAAGCCCTGGCGCGCCCGCGCGGCGGAGGAGGTCCTGGCCGGCGCGCGTCCGGATAAGGCCGCCTTCCTCCGGGCGGCCGAGGCTGCGCTCGCGGAGGCGACGCCCTCGGGCGAGAACGCGTTCAAGATCGAGCTCGCGCGCCGGATCGTCGCGCGTGCCCTCACGCTTGCCGCGGCCGGAACGCCCGCGCGCGTGCCCGCGCTCCCGGCGTCCCCGTTTGCACCCGTTCCCGGAGTTGTCCTCCATGTCTGAGATCACCCTCACCCAGGCCGCGGCACACGTCCGGCACGGCTCCAGCATCGGCCAGCCCCTCACCCGACGGGACGGCATCCTCAAGGTCACGGGAGGCGCCCGCTACGCGGCCGACAACCATCCGCCCGGGATGCTCTACGCCGTCCTCGCGGTGAGCAGCGTCGCCCGCGGCCAAGTCGCCGGCCTGGATGTCGAGGCTGCCAAGGCGCACCCCGGCGTCGTCGAGGTCATGACGCAGGCGAACAAGCCGCCGCTCGCGGTGGACCCGGACGCGAAGACGAATCCATTCGCGTTCCGGCTCGACCTCCTGCAGAGCGATGCGGTGCGCTACGCGAACCAGCCTATCGCGGTGGTGATTGCCGAGACGCTCGAAGCCGCGACCGAGGGCGCCGCGCTGCTGGCGCCACGCTACGAGGTCGAGCCTGCCCGGGTCGGACTCGACTCCGGCGAGAGCTTCGTCCCGCCGGCCGTGGGCGTCGGCAATCCGGCCGAGGTGCGCCGCGGCGACGTCGAGGCGGGGCTCGCGGCGGCGTCCACTCGGATCGAAGCGACCTACGAGACGCCGGCCCAGTATCACAATGCCATGGAGCCGCACGGCGTCGTCGCGGCTTGGGATGGCGATACCGTGTCGGTTGACATGCCGACCCAGGCTCTCGTCATGTCCCAGGGCCGCATTGCCGAGCTGTTCGGGATCCCACCGGCAAACATTCATATCCGCAGCCCCTTCATCGGCGGGGGCTTCGGCTCCAAGGGCCTGTCCGGGCCGCAGGTGCTGGGCATCATGGCGGCCCGCCTTGTCGGGCGGCCAGTCAAGCTGGTGCTCCGCCGGGAGCAGATGTTCGGCCCTGTCGGCCACCGGGCGCCGACGCGCCAGACGCTGCGCATGAGCACCGACGGCGAGGGCGCGCTGACGGCGATCGCACATCACGCGAAGACCGCGTCGAGCAGCTTCGACGACTTCTTCGAGCCAGCCGCCGACGCCTCGCACACGCTCTACGCGAGCCCAGCGATCGCCACGTCGCACGAGGCCGTGCGGCTCGACACGGGGACGCCGCTGTTCATGCGCGCCCCCGGCGAGGCAAGCGGCAACATCGCGCTCGAGAGCGCCATAGACGAGATGGCGCAAACCTGCGGGATGGATCCGCTGGCATTCCGTCTCAAGAACTACGCCGAGGTAGAGCCGATCTCCGGCAAGCCGTTTTCCTCCAAGGCGCTGCGCGACTGCTACGCCCAGGGCGCCGAGCGCTTCGGCTGGGCGTCGCGACCCCTTGCGCCGCGGCAGATGCGCGACGACGCCGGGCTGCTCGTCGGCTGGGGCGTTGGCACGGCGACGTTCCCAGCGCTAATGTTCCAGGCGCAGGCCAGGGCGGTGCTCCGCGCCGACGGCACCGGCGTGATGGAGACCGGCGCCCACGACATGGGCCAGGGCGCCTGGACCGCGTTCGCCCAGATCGCGGCTGACAGCCTGGGCCTCGACCCCGACCACGTCGAGTTCAGGGCCGGCACGTCCGATCTACCGGACGCGGGAATCGCGGGCGGCTCCGCCCACACCGCGACGGCCGGCATGGCGATCCACGGCGCCGGTGCCGACGTCATCGCCAAGCTGGCGGACCTCGCCATGGGCGACGAGCGCTCGCCCCTGTTCGGGGCCGGGAATGCCGGAGT
The DNA here is from genome assembly GCA_963848595.1 of uncultured Alphaproteobacteria bacterium. GTDB lineage: Bacteria > Pseudomonadota > Alphaproteobacteria > Acetobacterales > Acetobacteraceae > CAWKEH01. The sequence continues at coordinate 62,727 of CAWKEH010000012.1, forward strand.
GATCGCGCGCGAGGGCCGTCTGTCCCGTCGCGACGACGAGAGCCGAGGCGAGAGCTACGCCGACATTCTTGCCCGCGCCGGGCTGGCCGAGATCGAGGGGCGCGGCAGCAGCGCGACCGATCCGGCGGCGCAGGCGTCCTACGCCATGCACGCGCACGGGGCGGTGTTCGCCGAGGTCAAGGTTGATCCCCATTTCGGGCAGGTCCGCGTGACCAGGCTGGTCGGCGCCTTCGCGGCCGGGAGGATCATCAATCCGCGCCTGGTGCGCAGCCAATACTACGGCGGCATGATCTGGGGAGTGTCGTTCGCCCTGCACGAGCACGCCGTGATGGACCCGCGTTCCGGCCGCCCGATGAACCCGAACCTCGCCGAGTATCATGTGCCCGTGAACGCCGACGTGCCCTCGCTCGAAGCGATCCTCGTCGAGGAGCACGACCCGCACGTCAACGCCCTCGGGATCAAGGGCGTGGGCGAGATCGGGATAACCGGAACGGCGGGCGCCGTCGCCAACGCCGTCTGGCACGCGACCGGGGTCCGCGTCCGGCGGTTCCCGATCACCCTCGATTGCCTGATCGGCGCTAACTCGTGAGCGAGCCACGTTGACCGGCCCTTGTCTGCACGCTGCACCGGCGCCCGGCGCAGCCTCGGTGCGCGTCTCGGCGTCTCACGTCTTCGTGATCAACGCGCGATCCTGAATCGTCAGGCGGGCTTTGTAGCAGCGGCTTGCGGGATGGCAAGCTCGGCTGACCCCGCACTGGGACGCGGACCGGATTCTGCTCTAGCTGCCTGAGAGGAAGACTGCGCGCCGGAGTGGAACAAGCCGGCCGTCGCGACTGACCGAGGAAGCGGATCGTTGGCGAGCGACGAGATCATTGACGTAAGTGGCACTCGTCTGCGGCGGCGGCGGCAACTCTTGCGGCGTATCGGCGGACCGTTGCTGGGCGTGATGCTCGTTGTCCTGTCCATCCTCGGGATCTCGCTCTACAGCTATGAAGCCAACAGGAACAGCGCTCTGATCCTGTCCAGATCGCTCCTCGATGGGTTGCGAGCGCGCATCGCGCGGGAGGTGAGCCTCTATCTTGACCCAGCGACGCAGGCGGTGCTGATCGCGCGCGACATGGTGGCGCGCAACGCCATCCCGAACGGCCGCGCGGCGCTCGAGGGCTTCGCCGCGAGCATGCTCGACCAGGTGCCGCACCTCGAGGGCTTCTATGCCGCGAACAGAGACGGCGACTTCGTCATGGTGCGGCGCAACCTAGCGGGCGGCACGGACACCAAGCTCATCATCAATCAGCCCGGCGCGCGCCAGGTCGTGTCCGTGCATCTCGACGAAGCCGGCCGGGTCGTTGATCGCACGACCGTTCCGGGAGACGATTTCGACCCGCGCCAGCGCGTCTGGTATCAGGGCGCCCTGAAGACGGACGGGGTTTACTGGTCGTCCCCCTATATCTTCTACACCACCCAGGCGCCGGGCATCACCGCTTCGATCCGGTTCACGGGGGCTGGCGCTGCGGACCGGGTGTTCGGCGTGGACATCACGCTCGAAGCGCTGTCCGGCTTCCTGGCGTCGCTGCAGATCGGCCGCACCGGGCGCGCCGCCATCGTCGATCGCGCCGGCACGGTGATCGCCGCGCCCAGCCTGGCGCGGCCCGCCGCCGCGAGCGACGGGCGGAAAGCGCTTATGGCCGTAGCGGCCCTGAACGATCCCGCTCTCACAGGCGCGTATGACCGTTTCCGCGTCGAAGGCTACGGCAGCCGCACGATCACCGTCGGCGATGCGCCATACATCGCGATCACGTCGCGCCTGCCAGCCGCCAGTCAGGACTGGGTGCTGCTGATCGTGGCGCCGCAATCCGATTTCACCGGTCTTGCCGAGAGCAATAGCCGCAAGAACCTCCTGCTGTCGCTCATCACGATCGGCCTCGCCGTTCTTCTCGGGCTGCTGCTCGTGCGCCAGAACCGTCGTGCCGACCGCCTGGCGCGGCAGCTGAGCCAGCAGCACGACGCCAGCGTGCGTGAGGGGCGCAGTCTGTCTGTCTTGGCGGCCCAACCCGGCCTGTTCGATCCGCAGCTTCCGGCGCCGGGCTTGACCGAGGGCCTGGTCGAGATTAGCGCCGCCAGCCGCGCCAGCATCTGGCGTCTCGCCGGCGATGCCCGGATCCTCCGCTGCGAGGACTCGTTCGAGCAGCAGGGCGGCCACATCGAAGGGCTGGAGCTGTCGCGCTCGGAGCTGCCCCGCTTCTTCGAGTCGCTGGACCGCGGCGAGGCGATCGATGGCGTGGACGCGGCGGCGGATGCCCGCACCGCCGAGGTGCACCGCCTACTGATGCGCCCCTTCGGGAGCCGCACGCTGTCGGTGCTGCCGGTGTGCGGCCCTGCCGGCGTATCGGGTGCGGTGCTGGTCGAGGACGCGGAGGCGCCGGAGCGGGGGCGCAGCTTCGCGCAAGCCGTGTCGAGCATCGCCGCAATGCGCATGGCTGGGCACGAGCAGGGCAGCGAAGCCACGTTCGATCCAGCCGAGGCCCAGCACGATCCGGTGGTGCCGGCCGCCGACGGAGCGCACGCGTTCAGCCCGGTGCTCGCGCGGGACGAGATCGATCCCGCGAGCCTCAGCGCCACGTATTTCCCGGCGATCACCGCGATGAGCGTCCGCTTCGACGACGCGATCTCACTGGCACGGCACGACGGGTCGGGCGTCACGGCGCTCGCGGACGAGATCGCCAAGGCCATGCAGGCGATCGCGGCCCGGCACGATCTCTCCTACATGAAGCTGACCGGCCATCATCTCGTCGCCGCCGTGGGATGCACGGCCGCGCCCGACACGCTCGCGGCGGCGCGCCTCGCGGACGCAGCCTTGGCCGCGCGCGAGGCCTGTCTCTCACTGCTGACCCAGTCGGGATTGGAGCCGGTCTTTCGCATCGGCATCGATTTCGGCGCGGCCTTCGGCTGCGCGCTCGGGCAGGCGCCGCGCGTCTTCAACCTGTGGGGTGACGTGATGCGCACGGCGGAGCTGATGGCGCAGAGCGCCGCGGACATCGGCTCGATCCAGGTCAGCGAGCGCGCCTACGAGCAGCTTCGCCAGCGCTTCCTGTTCCGGGCGCGCGGCGTGTTCTACCTGCCGCGCGTCGGCATCGCCCGCACCTTCATCCTCGCCGGCCGCCGTTGAGAGTGGTTTCATCCGTCGCGCCAGCGCTCGTGGCCGTCGGCCATTTCACCCGCGCACGCATCGGCTTCTCGCTGATCCTCGCCGCGGCCTCGTGGGGCGTGCTGCGCGAGGCCATACGGCCGGTATCGTGGCGTCGGACCGTGCGCCACGAGTTCAAGCTCACCATGCGTCAGGCAACCGGCGGCGGGCTCGCGACGACCGTGGTGACCGCTTCGCTCGTCGGCGTCGCGATGGTTTACGAGGCGCTCTACTGGCTCGGTGTCGCAGGACAGGCGGAGCTGACCGGATCCCTCCTGGTCACCGTGCTCGTGCGAGAGCTGACGCCGCTCCTGGTTGGTTTCATCCTGCTCGGGCGCAGCGGCATGCTCACCGTCACCGAGCTCGGCATGCTGCAGACCGGCGGGCAAGTGCGCGCCATGTATGCCCAGGGCATCGATCCGTTCCTGCTGCTCGTGCTGCCCCGCACCCTCGCCTTCGCGCTCAGCAGCTTCACGCTGGGCATCCTCTTCGCGGCGACGGCGCTCGTGTTCGGGTTCATCGTCAGCGGCGCCATCGGAACCGTGCGAGAACTCGCTGTGGACGTTCCTCGACAGGGTCGTGGCCGCAATGACGGTGAGCGATTACGCCGTGGTGCCGATCAAGCTGCTGGTGATCGGCTTCCTGGTCGGACTCAGCTCCTGCCTGACGGGCCTGGGAGCGGCGGAAGATGACACCCAGTCGAGCTTGATGCCCCGAGGCTTCGTGCACGGGATGCTAGTAATCATGATCACCAGCGTCCTCCTGACCTTGACTGTGTAGCCGGTGTCTCAGGCCGAGCCGGTCCTGCAGCTCGTGTCCGCCCTGCCCTTCTTCGAGGCGAGCGCGCTGCCGAACGTCCCGCTCGACCTGACCCTGATGCCGGGCGAGTGCGCGCTGATCGAGACGCCCGACCCGGCGCGCACGGCGGCACTTGCCGACCTTTGCAGCGGCATGGCGGCGCTGCGCGCGGGCGAGGCGCGCTTCATGGGGTATGATTGGACCACGCTCGACCGCGAACGGGCGGCCGCGCTGCGCGGGCGGATCGGCCGCATCCATCAGAGGGGCGGCTGGATCGATATGCTCGGCACGCACGTCAACATCATGCTGCCCCGGCTGCACCACACGCGCGAGCCGGAGCCGCTTGTAGCCCAGGCGGCGACTGATCTGGCGCGGCAGCTTGGCCTGCCGGGCCTGCCGCTCGTGCGGCCTGATCGGCTCTTGGACGGTGACCTCATGCGTGCGAGCTGCGTGCGCGCGTTCCTGGGCGAGCCGCAGCTCCTGCTGCTGGAGAGCGCGATCAGCGCCGATCACGTGGAGCTGACTACCCCGGTGCTCGAGCTCTTGTCGCGCGCGCTCGACCGGGGCGCGGCGGCGGTCTGCTTCACGCGCGACTTGCCGCTCTGGCAGGCGCAGTCTTTCCCCTTGGCCCATCGCCTCCATCTCCTCGACGATGGGCTGAAACCGGTATAGCGCGTGTGATGCTGCAGAGGCGTCGCCCGGAAGAACCCCCGCAGCTGCTGCGCCTGCGCCACACCGACGAGTGGGTCGGCCTGCTGGTGATCCTGGCATTGGCGCTGTTCTTCGGCGCGATGTTCGAGGCGGGCGTGGTCAGGCGCTGGCTGCTGCCGGACGCGGAGCTGCGGATCGTCCTGCCGCAGGCGGGCTTCGGCGGCCTCTCGGTCGGCGACGACGTTGACGTGCTCGGCACTCATGGCGGCTCCATCAAGCAGATCATGCTGAATCCTGACGGCGAGATGTATGCGCTCGCCACCATCCAGCGGCAGACTGAGGCGTTCATCCGTCACGACAGCTCGGCCACGATCCGCCGCCGATACAGCGTCGCCGGCGCCGCCTACGTCGATATCAGCCGCGGCAGCGGCGCGCAGATGGATTGGCGCTATGCCGTGCTGACCGCGACCGTCGAGCCCAATCCGACCGATGCCCTCGTCGCAACGGTCAACAAGGTCACCGCGGATCTCCAGCCGACGCTGGACCACGCCCTCCACGCCATGGCGGCGCTGGACGACATCGTCAGCGGGATCAAGGCAGGGCAGGGCACGGCGGGGCGGCTGCTGACCGACGATACTTTGCTCCGCCAGGCGGAGGAGACGGTGGCGACGCTCAAGACGAGATCGCCGAGCTCGGTCCGATGCTTGGCACCTGTGTCGGGCTTGCTGAGCGCAGTCCCATGGCGTGCTCGCGAACGTGCAGTCGGCCACGCGCGACCTGGCACGCGCGACGCCGCAACTGCCCGCCCTGACGCGCAACGCCGCGGAGAGCACGAGCGATCTCCCGACGCTGCTCACCCAGGCGCAAGCGACGACGGCCGAGCTGGAGAAGCTGCTGACGCAGCTGCGGGGATCGTGGCTGCTCGGCGGGGGCGGAGCACCGAGGCCCGGCACGGCGCGGCTGCCGCCGCGGGACGTGCGGCCGTGACGCCGACGCCTGGCCTGATCGCGCTGCTCTTGCCGGCGCTGTTCATGATGACGGGGTGCGGCGGCCGTCAATCCTGGGGCGGACATGCCGGAGGACAGGACCTTGGCGCAGGCCACGGCCTCGGGCGAGCAATCCCTCGAATTCGGCCGGCCGAAGCAGGCGGTCGATCAGTATTGGGACGCCTATAGGCAGGCGCTGCGGCGCGATGACGTGCAGGCGATCGGCGACGCCGGTTACAATCTCGCCGTCGCGCAGCTCGCCGACCATGACGCGGCGGCGGCGCTGCGCACGGCGTTGCGGACGCGCGACGCCCTGGCCGCGCGTGCGCTCCCCAGCGTTCGCCGAGCTCGACCTGGTCCAATCGGCGGCCTTGCACCGGCTTGGCCGTGACGCGGAAGCGGATAGCGCTGGCCGCCCGTGCGCAGGCAACAGCGGCTGATCCGGCAACCGTCGCCAGGGCAAGCTACATTCGCGGACTCATCGCAGATACGCGAGGCGATGCGGCAGGGATAAGCGATGCGCTGGCCTGAGTTCCGCCGGCTGAAGCGAGTCTCTGCCGACTGGGAGGCGGATCGCGACGATCTGGCAGCCCGGCTGGACTCTGCTGCGCGGGCGCTATCGCGAAGCGGCCACTTACGCGGAGAGGGCGGCGGATGTCCACCGGCATGCAGCTCGATTACCGCGCCATGGCCGACACGCTGGCCCTTGCCGCCGAGGCGATGCAGCGTTCCGGGTCGCCGCAGGATGCTGCCGATCTTTACCTGCAGGCCGGCGAGAGCGCTGCCGCTAGCGGCGATGCGGCTCTCGGCAAGGCACTGGCTCGCCCAGGCGACGAGGCCAGAGCATAAGCCCATCAACGCGGCGCGCCGCCCGGGCACGCTCGCTGCGCTGCAGAAAGCTCCGCCCCGCTAGTATGACGGTCGGTTTAAGCTGGCGACAAAGGCGAGCGCTGGTTAGAACGGCTCGCAGGCGAACTGTCACCGCGCGGCCGGAGTGCAGACAAGCCGGGAGATCGCGATGCGGTTTGGAGACCAGAGGGAGAGCGGCAATATCGAGGACCGCCGCGGTGGTCCCCGTATCCCAGGCGGCGGCGTCGCGCTGGGCGGGATCGGGACGATCGTGGTCGTCCTGCTCGGCATTCTATTCGGGGTTGATCCGGCCGCGCTCCTGAGCATCGTCGAGGGCGGCAGCCCACCGCAACAGCAAGCGCTGACGCGAGCCCCGAGCAACCCGTGGGCGGGTGACGGTCAGCGTGCCTCGCCGCCGGCGGATGACCCGCAGCGGCGCTTCGTCGCCCAGGTGCTCGGGAGCACGGAGGATACCTGGCGCACCGTGTTCCGGACAAATGGCCAAGTCTATCAGGAACCAGACTCTGGTGCTGTTCTCCGGTGCGACCCAGTCCGCCTGCGGCTTCGCGCAGGCGGCCGTCGGGCCGTTCTATTGCCCACGCGACCGCAAGCTCTACCTCGACCTGGACTTCCTGCGCCAGTTGCAGGCAAGGCTCGGCGCCGGCGGCGACTTCGCCGAGGCGTACGTGATCGCGCACGAGGTCGGCCACCACGTGCAGACGCTGCTCGGCATCACGCGGCAGGCGGCAGAGCTGCGCGCGCAGGGCGATCAGGAAATGGATCGCCAGGTCTCCGTGCGTGTGGAATTGCAAGCCGACTGCTTTGCCGGCGTCTGGGCGAACCGCGCGAACGCGGCCCGCGGCATCCTGCAACGGGGCGACATCGAGCAGGGTATTACCGCCGCCGGCGCGCTGGGCGACGACCGCATCCAGATGCGGGCTCGGGGCTACGTCGTGCCGGAGTCGTTCACCCACGGCAGCGCCGCGCAGCGCGTTCGTTGGTTCCAGACGGGGCTGGAGAGCGGCGATATGCGGCGTTGCGACACGTTCGGCGCGGCGCAACTCTAATATTGGAAGTTGGGGGCGGCGTTCAGGCTGGCCTTTGTGGCACCTGGCAGGACCAGGTGATCGCCTGCCGCCTTGAGCTGAGGCCACGGTATGGCCACGAGCTTGCTGCCCATGCCCAGGAACCCGCCGACCGACAGGATCGCCATCGTGACCTTGCTCTCCGGCGAGAGGATCAGGTCGTCCACTGTTCCGACACGCTCGTTGTGCTCGTTCTGCACGGGCTCGCCGATGATTTTGCCAGCCCGGACACCGCTCTCCAGCCGGATCGTGGCGACGGCGAGATTCGGGTTGTTCGTCGTCGCGACCACGCCCGTGGGTGGCGATGACGACGATGATGGCTCGGACGCTGTTGCAGAGGGCTGGGGTGATGCCTCGGACGGCGCCGGCGCGGATGAGGCGGGCGGGTTCGCGGGCGTCTGCGCTGCCTCGTCGGCGAGCACAGGAAGTGCTGCGAAGGCGGCGACGGCGATCATGGTCCCGATCGGGCTGAACCTGGACACGGCAACTCCCTCGTCCTGAATGACCTGCTCGTGAGGGGGAACGTAGCACGCCCGGCCTGGGTTCCGGCACGCGGCACGGCATGGCAACGTGCCGCCATGCCGAACCGCCTGCCCAAGCCCGCCGGCGCGGTGCCGGGCCCGCACGCCTTGCGTGAGGCAGCACTCCTCCACCTCGCCCGCTTCGCGGCGACCGAGGCCGGGCTGATCCGCGTCCTGGACCGCCGCGTCGAGCGCTGGGCGCGCCGCGCCGAGGCGGAGGGCGCCGAGGATGTCGCATTGCAGGCCGCGGCAGCCCGCGCCCAGGCGCGCGAGGTGGCGCGGGACCTCGCCCGTGCAGGCGCGGTGGACGACGCGGCCTTCGCCGAGGCGCGTGCTCGCAATCTGGCGCGCGCCGGGCGCTCGCGCCGGGCGATGGCAGCGCATCTGGGCGCGAAGGGTGTGCCGGCCGACATCGCCGCCGCGTCCCTGCCGCCGCCCGAGCAGGAACTGGCTCAGGCCCTGGCCTACGCCCGGCGGCGGCGCCTCGGACCGTTCCGCGCCGAGGATGGCCTACCCTCGGCCGAGCGGGAGCGGCGCGAGCTCGCCTCGCTCGCCCGGGCAGGCTTCCCGCCCGGCGTCGCCATTCGTGCCCTTCGCGCCGATCCGGACGAGGCCGAGGCGCTCGTCAGCGCGCTCCGCCGCGAGTAGGCGTTCCACCGTTCCGTGAACGCGGCGTTGGAGCGACGTCGGAGCAAACCGGCGGGCGGCGTGGAGGGGGGACGCCGCCCGCCGTATCTCCGCTTCGGCGCGGCCGGTCTGCGGAGGTTCAGCGAGCCTGATCTGCCGGCTCGCAGGCACTATGACGCTCAATGATGAACAAAGCCTCAACAGGCGGGAACGCGATGCTGTAGCTCACGTAACCGTGATCACTGTGGCCAACACTCCCGGTGTGCGGTCGTGCGCTGTGCATTGAGGTGCTTGCAAGCCGCGGCAACACAGCGCACATGAGGCGTGGACCTAGGGGACCTAGTCCCCGGAGGAGGAACGCATGGGTAGCTTGAGCATCTGGCACTGGATGGTGGTCCTGCTGGTCGTGCTGTTGCTGTTCGGCAGCGGCAAGGTCAGCAATCTCATGGGCGATTTCGCCAAGGGCATCAAATCGTTCAAGAAGAACATGGCTGACGACGAGAGCATGGAAGCGAGCGCCGCTGACCGCCCGACGCCGACGATTGCCGCTACGCCGCCTGCGATGTCCACGCCGCTGCGCGAGCCCGTGCGCGAGACGACGACCGTTCCTCCAGGCTGACGGACGCGACGGCACCCGCCTAGCGGGTGCCGCTTGACGCGGGACGGCCAGGGCTGAGGATCGGGGCGCACCGCTCCGGAGTCCTGCATGGCCCACCATCTCGTCGCCCCTACACCCGAGACGACGCGCTGGGGCACCTTCAGCGCCGACTATCCGCCCGTGCTCACCGTGGACAGCGGCGATACGGTGACGCTGGAGTGCGTCTCCGGCGGGCCGGACATGCTGCCGCCCGCAGCACTCGGCTTCACCGTCCATTCCGCGCTGCCCCAAATCCACGCCGCGAACGCGGCGCGCGGCGGAGGCGTCCATATCCTGACCGGGCCTGTCGCGGTGCGCGGCGCGGAGCCGGGCGACATGCTGGAGGTCAGGATCGAGCGCATCGAGCTCGGCGCCGACTGGGGCTTCTGCGGCCACCGCCCGCTCGCCGGCACGCTGCCCGAGGATTTCCCGCACCGTTTTCTCTCGCACATCGCCGTGGACCGCGAGCGGCGCACGGGACGCCTCCCGTGGGGCTTGGAACTTCCACTCGCCCCGTTCTTCGGCGTCATGGGTACGGCGCCCAAGTCCGAATACGGCATCATCTCGACCAAGGAGCCACGCGAGCACGGCGGCAACCTGGACAACAAGGAGCTGGGCGAGGGGGCCTTGCTCTACCTGCCGGTCTGGGTGCCGGGCGCCTTGTTCTCGGCGGGCGACGGCCACGGCGTCCAGGGCGACGGCGAGGTCTGCATCAACGCGCTGGAGACGGCGCTGACGGGCACGTTCCGCCTGATCCTGCACAAGGGCGCGAACCTAGGCTTCCCGCGCGCCGAGTCGCCGACCCATCACATCACCATGGGACTGAACGAGGACCTCGACCAAGCGATGAAGCAGGCGGTGCGGGAGATGATCGCCCTGATCTGCCAGCGCACCAACCTCTCACGCGACGAGGCGTATCAGGTCTGTTCCCTGGCCGTGGACTTCCACGTCACCCAGACGGTGAACGGCGAGAAAGGCGTCCACGGGATGTTGCGCAAGGGGCTGCTGTTCTAGCCGCCATCTAAGGATGCGATCAGGTCCGGCCCGTCGTTGCGCACGCTGTTCACCCTGGACGACACCGGCCACACCCGGAACGCTGCCTGCGACGGCCGCATCAAAGCCGCCGGATTACCCGGCGTCTCCCCGAGCCAGGCGGGCCAGTCCTCCCGCTCCAGGACGACGGGCATCCGCTCGTGCAGGTGGCCGAGCTGGTCCACGGCGTTCGTCGTCACGACTGCATAGCTACGAACTACCTCGCCGTCCTCGCTGCGCCAGCCATCCCACAGTCCGGCCAGCACCATGACTTGCCCGTCGCCGCGCGCGACGGCGTGCGGCAGCTTGCCGCCTGGCGTGACCTGCCACTCGTAGAAGGCGTCTATGGGAACGAGACAGCGGCGCCGGGCGAAGGCGTCGCGGAACATCGGGGAGGTCGCGACCGTCTCGGCGCGCGCGTTGATCGGCTGGCGTACCTCTTCGGGTCGCCCCGCGCCCAGTGCGGCAGCAGGCCCCAGCGCAGCAGGTCGAGATGCCGGGCGCCCGTCTCGGGGTGCGGCCGCACGACGGGGGCGAGCCGGGTCGGCGCCATGTTCCAAGTCGGCGCGAAATTGGGCACCGGGTTCACCGTCCCGAACAGGCGGGCTAGCTCGTCGGGCGGTGTGGCGACCACGTAGCGTCCGCACATGCGCCGAGACTGCCCTGGGGCGGCGGCCTTCACAAGGCGGGCCGCCGCCGGTAACGTTCAGCTTAGACGCGCGTTCGCGTCGTCTGGTGACGTCGGACCGAGCGGGAGCGAGCCATGCGGAATGCGTTGCGTGCGATTCTGGCGGCCGGCGCCGTGCTGGTCCTCTCCGGCTGTGCGCAGGAGATCATCAGCCAGAAGAGCGACATGCTCGTGGCCGCCGGGTTCCGCGTGAAGACGGCGGACACGCCGGAGCGGATCCGCTCCTTGCAGACGTTGCCGCCGAACCGGCTCGTGCAGGAGCAGCTGAACGGGCATGAGGTCTGGGTCTATTCCGACCCGGTCGTCTGCCGATGCCTCTATGTCGGCACGCCGGAAGACTATCAGCATTACCAGCAGTTGAAATTCCAGCAGAACATCGTGAACGCGCAGGTCGAGGCCGCGCAGCTGAACTCGATGGGCTGGGGTTACGGGCCGTATGGCTGGGGCCCATGGGGCCCATGGGGTTTCTGATCTCCGCTTCGCCAATCAGCCGAGCGGGGTAGACGTCACCGATCAGCGGAGAACACGGATGCGGGCCTTCTTCGGCGTCTTCGTTGCGCTGTTCCTCGCCCTCGGCGGCCCGGCGCGTGCCGAGGAGCACGTCCTCAACGTCTATAACTGGACCGACTACATAGACCCGGCCGTCATCGAGCAGTTCACGAGAGAGACGGGCATCAAGGTCCGCTACGACACCTATGACAGCCTGGAGACACTGGAAGGCAAGCTGCTTGCCGGCAATTCCGGCTACGACGTGGTGGTGCCCACCAGCGAGCCGACCTTCTCGCGCCTGATCCGCGCCGGGGCCTTGCAGCCGCTCGACAAGGTCGCCGTCCCCAACCTCAAGAACGAGGATGTGAACCTGCTCCACCAGGTTGCCTCGAGCGATCCGGGCAACGCATACGGCGCGATTTATCTCTGGGGCACGATCGGCATGGGTAAGGTGCCGAGCCAGATCAAGGCGTCGCTGCCCGATGCTCCCCTCAATTCCTGGACGCTCCTTTTCGACCCCGCGAACGCGAAGCGCATCGCCCCTTGCGGCATCACGATGCTGGATAGCGCCATCGACGTGATCCCGACCGTGCTGCGCTATCTTGGACACAGCCCGGACAGCGCGAGTCCCTCCGACCTCAAGGATGTCGAGAAGGCGCTTATGGCGATCCGCCCCTACATCCGCAATTTCTCCAGCACCGCGATCGAGGCGCTGGCGGCGAACGAGACCTGTCTCGCCTTCGCCTACTCGGGCGACGTGATCCAGGCAGGCGTGCGCGCCCAGGAGGCGCACAAGGCCCCAGTCGCCTACGCGGCGCCCCGCGAGTTCGCCCAATTGTGGTTCGACATGCTCGCAATTCCCAAGGACGCGCCGCACGCCGCAGACGCGAACAAGTTCATCAACTTCCTCCTGCAGCCCAAGATCATGGCGGCGATCACCAACAAGGTGCGCTACCCGAACGCCGTCCCGGCGAGCCGGTCGTTCATCCAGCCCGACATCCTGGCGAATCCAAACATCTATCCCCCGCCCGAGGCGCAGGCCCGGTTCTTCACCATCCACGCCCCGAGCCAGGAAGCCGAGCGGGCGCGCACGCGTATGTGGGCCAGGTTCAAGGCCGGGCAGTAGCGCATTGGCGCGGATCGAGGTCGAGGGAATCGAAGTCGGCTACGGTCCAACCGTCGCGCTGCACGACCTGAGCCTCACCGTCGCGAGCGGCGAGATGTTCGCCCTGCTCGGCGCGAGCGGATCGGGCAAGAGCACCTTGCTGCGGGCGCTCGCGGGCTTCCTCGCACCCACGCGCGGACGCATCCTGCTCGACGGGCGCGACGTGACCCGCGACCCGCCGCACCGCCGGTCCGTGAACACGGTGTTCCAGTCCTACGCTCTGTTCCCCCATCTCACGGTGACTGGGAACGTCATGTTCGGGCTGCGCCGCCAGGGCGTGCCCCGGCGCGAGGCGACCGTCCGGGTGCGCGAACTGCTCGCCCTCGTGCGGCTGGAAGGCTACGAGAGCCGCCGTCCCGACGCGCTCTCTGGCGGCCAACGGCAGCGCGTGGCGCTCGCCCGCGCGTTAGCACCCCGGCCCGGCCTCCTGCTGCTCGACGAGCCGCTCTCCGCGCTTGACCGCAACTTGCGCGAGCAGACGCGCGAGGAGCTGCTCCGCGTCCAGCGCGAGACCGGGACGACCTTCATCCTCGTCACTCACGACCAGGACGAGGCGCTCTCGGTCGCGACCCGGATCGGGCTGCTGCAGGACGGAAGGCTCGCCCAGGTTGGCACGCCCGCCGACCTCTACGAGCGCCCGGCGAGCCGCTACGTCGCCGCGTTCATGGGGGCGGAGAACATCCTGCCTGCGCTCGTGCGCGATCCCGGGCCGCCCGCGCTGCTCGACATCGCCGGCGTCGGTCTTGTCAGGGCCGCGACGGCTGCCCCGCCTGGCCCCGTCCACGTCGCGCTGCGTCCCGAGCGGCTCCGCCTCGTGCCTCCGGAGTCCGGTGCAGGCGGGAACGAGGCCCATGGCACCATCGCTTCCTCCACTTATCGCGGCAGCTCGGCGGATCACCGCGTCCATCTCGCTGCCGGCGGTGAGTTGCTGGTCAGCACGGCGCTGACGGGCGGGATGGATGGGGACCTCCTGCCGCTGGGCAGTCCCGTCGCGGTGCACTGGGCGCCGGAGGCGTGCGTGCTGCTGCCGGGCTGAAGGATGTCGTTTCGGCTTGCGGCTATGTTAAAACTTCGATACGAAGTCTCGCTATTGTCAACACAGGAGCACGATCATGACGAAGTTCAGGTTGACCCTGGCTGCCTTCGCGCTGAGCGCGACCTCCGCGCTGGCGGATGGAGGGCCGTTAAACGCGGGTGATCTCAAGTGGGGCGATGCGCCGCCGGGGATTCCCCACGGCGCACAGTTTGCTCTGGTTTCGGGGAATCCGGGCGGGGACGGACTCTACGTAGTCCGCCTCAAGCTGCCCGCGAACTACAGGATTCCTGCGCACCACCATCCGACCGGTGAGTATGTCACCGTGCTCTCGGGCAATTTCCACATCGGCATGGGAGACAAGCTGGACCAGGCCGGCGGCCAAGAGCTGCGCGCCGGGGGCTTCGCCGAGGCTCCGGCCGGCATGAACCATTACGCCTGGACCACGAGCGAGACCGTGATCCAGGTCCACGGCCAAGGGCCCTTCGCGGTCACCTACGTGAACCCGGCCGACGATCCGCGCATGGGTCAATGACCGATATCTGATGGGTCGCGGCAACTAGGGGCTCGGCGGCAGCGCAGCCCGCGTGCGAGACGGGCAAGGCTGGTGCGGCAGGGCGAGGAGCAACGGCGAAGCATCAACGGTGTCACGCCGGCAATGCTCTGTTGCCAGGACGCCATGTTCTCGTGCACGCTGGCCTGGACACTCGCCATCTCGCGAGTCTCTTAGACTGCAAGGACGATGGCATGCTCAAGTGGGCGCTGATCTTCTTCGTGATCTCCATCATCGCCGGCATCTTCGGTTTCACCGGCATCTCTGCCGCTTCGGCCGGTATCGCGAAGATCCTGTTCTTCATCTTCGTCGTGATCTTCGTAATCTTCCTGATCCTCGCTTTCGTGGCAGGACGGTCAGTGACGTGAGCTTGCCCGGGCACGCTTAGCGAGGCGGGGCGGCGCGACGGTTGGCTGCCAAGGCCAGCCGATCGCGCGTCCTGCACGCGACGGCTCTCTTCCACCGCCGCCTCGGCCGGCTATGGTGCCGCGATGGACCGAGGCTTGTCGCGACGGGAATGAGGCGTCTCGCGACCCTCCTGCCGGTCTGGGCCTGGCTGCTCGCCCTCGTCGCGGCGCCCATCCTGCTCTCGGCCGCACTGTCGCTGTCCACGTCGCGCCTCGGCGTGCCGCCCTATACGCCGCTGCTCGCCCAACCGGACGCGGCGAACTATCAGGCGCTCGTCCAGGACACCTACTACCTCGATGCCGCGCTGCAGAGCCTCTACGTCGCGGGCGTGTCGTCCGTGTTCTGCCTCCTGCTCGGCTACCCTATGGCACTCGCGATCGTGCGCGCGCCGGAGCGGTGGCGCTCACCGCTGCTGCTGCTCGTCATGCTGCCGTTCTGGACCGGCTTCCTGCTCCGCATCTCAGCTTGGATCGGGCTGCTGCGCGAGGGCGGCTGGCTCGATGCCGGGCTGGGCCTCCTAGGACTGCCGCAGGCGCACCTGCTCTACACGCCGGCTGCCATGCTGATCGGCATGACCTATGCCTACCTGCCGTTCATGGTCCTGCCGCTCTACGCGCGCCTCTCCAGGCGCGACCCGCTGCTGGAGGATGCCGCAGCGGACCTCGGCGCCTCGCCGCTCGTGACCTTCGCGACCGTCACGCTGCCCTTGTCCATGCCGGGCGTGCTCGCCGGGCTGGCGCTCGTGTTCATCCCGGCGACGGGGGAATACGTGATCCCTGAGCTGCTCGGCGGACCCGGCGCCCAGACCCTCGGGCGCGCGCTCTGGAACGAGTTCTTCTCTGACCGCGACTGGCCGCTGGCCGCGGCCCTCGCGACTGCGATGCTCGCGGCGCTGCTCGCCCCCATGCTGTTCCTGCGCGCCCGGCGATGAGGCGCGGCTATGCAAGGCGGGGGCGCCTCGTCGCGGCCCTGCTCGGCCTCGGATACCTCTTCCTCTACGCGCCGATCACGCTCCTTGTCGCCGCGAGCTTCAACCCGTCGCGCCTCACCACGTTGCTCACCGGGTTCAGCCTGCGCTGGTATGGCGTGCTGTGGCACGACCAGGCGCTCCTCGACGCCGCCGCGCTGTCGCTGCGCATCGCGGCCGTCTCGGCGACGGGAGCGACGGCGCTCGGCCTTGGGGCGGGCTATGCCCTGGCCCGCTTCGGGCGGTTCAGGGGGCGCGGCCTGTTCTCCGCCCTCGTCGCCGCCCGGCTCGTGCTCCCGGACATTCTGGTCGGCCTCTCGCTCCTGCTACTCTTCGTCCAGGTCGAGCAGTGGCTGGGCTGGCCGCGGCGGGGCGCGGTCACGATCATGCTCGCCCACGTCTCGGTCTCGCTCAGCTACGTCGCCATCGTGATCGAGGCACGCCTCACCGACCAGGGCAGCGAGCTGGAGGAGGCGGCCATGGACCTCGGCGCCTCGCCCTGGCAGGCCTTCCTGCGGGTCACGCTCCCCTTGCTGGCGCCCGCGCTGGTGGCGGGATGGCTGCTCGCGTTCACCTTGTCGCTCGACGACCTCGTGGTCGCAAGCTTCGTCTCCGGGCCGGGCGCCTCGACGCTGCCGATGGTGGTGTTCTCCGCGCTGAAGCTCGGCCTGACGCCGGAGGTGAACGCGCTCGCGACGGTGATCCTGGTTCTGGTGGGGGCGGCGGCGCTGCTGGCGTTGGCCTTGCAGCGGCGGGCGGGACGGGGCGCGGGCGGATAGCGACGCTCACGACGGCGACGGTCATGGCGTTCCGGGGCGAGGCGCGTCAAAGATGGGCTATGCAAGTAGACGCGCCCCGGAAACCGGAGGTTCGATGATGGACAGCACTCTTACCCTGCCCGCGGCGGCCTCAACCTCTCCGACGGAGCGGCGCACCACGGGCGCAACCGCTCTCGCGGCGCTCGGCATCGTCTATGGCGACCTTGGCACGAGCCCGCTCTATACATACCAGACTATCGTGGGCGCGGTTGGCGGCCATCCCTCGGCGGAAGCGGCGCTCGGCCTGCTCTCCCTCGTCGTCTGGGCGCTGATCATCACGGTCTCGGTCAAATACTGCGTGTTCGTCATGCGCGCCGACAACCACGGCGAGGGCGGCATCCTGGCGCTGATGTCCCTCGTCACCGGCCGTGCCGGGCGCGCCGCGGGCGCGCTGGTCGCCATGGGCTTGTTCGGCGCCGCCCTGATCTACGGGGACGGCATCATCACGCCGGCCATCTCGGTGCTGAGCGCGCTCGAAGGCATCAACGTCGCCACGGCCGCGTTCAAGCCTTACGTGATGCCGGCGGCGCTCGTCATCCTGCTCGCGTTGTTCGCCGCCCAGACTCGCGGCACGGCCAGCATCGGCCGGGTGTTCGGGCCTGTGATGCTGACCTGGTTCGTCGTGATCGCGGTGCTGGGCCTGTCCGGGGTCGCGAGGCATCCCGAGGTGGTCGCCGCCCTCAACCCATGGCACGCCCTCCGCTTCCTCGCAACCGATGGCTGGCACAGCTTCGTCGTGCTCGGGGGCGTGTTCCTCGCCATCACCGGCGGCGAGGCGCTCTACGCCGACATGGGCCATATCGGCCGCAACCCGATCCGCTCCTCCTGGTATTGCGTCGTTCTGCCGGCTCTGCTGCTCAGCTACGCCGGGCAGACCGCGCTGCTGATCGAGAACCCGGCGCTCGACGGCAACCCGTTCTTCAAGCTCGCGCCGGGCTGGGCCGTCATCCCGCTCGTCGTGTTGGCAACCGCGGCGACGATCATCGCGAGCCAGGCGATCATCACCGGCGCGTTCTCGCTGACCCGCCAGGCCATGCAGCTCGGCTGGTTCCCCGGCTTGAACATCCGCCAGACCTCGGACGAGGAATACGGCCAGATCTACGTGCCCTTCATGAACTGGGCGATGATGATCTGCACGCTTGCCCTGACCTACGGGTTCGGCAGCTCCGACCGCCTCGCCGCCGCCTACGGCACCGCGGTCTCGACCACGATGTGGCTGACCACGGCGCTGCTCTACACCGCCATGCGCGAGGTCTGGCGCTGGCCGGCGCCCGCGGCGATCCTGGCGGGCGGGATATTCTTGCTGGTTGACCTCGCATTCTTCGCGGCCAACCTGCTCAAGCTGCCGGAAGGGGGTTGGGTCCCGCTGATCCTCGGCGCGTTCATCTTCGCCGTGATGACGACGTGGCACCGCGGGATGTTGGCGGTGAAGCGCAAGGTGCGCGAGGGCGAGGAAAGCTCTGAGTCGTTCCTGGCTCGGCTCAAGAGCGGACACATCCCGCGCGTGCCTGGCACGGCGGTGTTCCTCAGCCGGAGCGGAACGGTGGTCCCACCCGTGATGGTTCGGCACGTCGCGCAGTTTAAGGCGCTGCAGGAGACGGTCGTCAGCCTGGCCGTGCACTTCGCGGAAGTGCCGCGGATTCCCTTGGCGAATTGGGCCGACGCGGAGCATGTCGCGGACAATTTCTGGCACGTGACCGTGCGCTTCGGCTTCGTCGAGATCCCGAACCTCGCGACCGCCCTGGCCTGTGCCAAGGAGAAAGGGTGTCCGCTGGACCTGGATGACGCCATCTACTTCTCCGCGCACGACGAGGTAGTGCGCAGCAAGACGCAACCGCGGTTGCCGGGGTGGCGCCGGATGCTGTTCAGCTTCATGTATCGCAATGCTGTCCGGGCGCCGGACCGCTTCGACTTGCCGGCGGATAAGTTCGTGGAGATCGGGCGGCAGGTCGCGCTGTAGGCTCGGGCGCCTACCTCGCCGAGCCGAAGCGCAGCCGGATCAAGATCAAGACACTACGACCCGGCGGCGCGGGGCACCAGCCAAGGCAGAGGGCAGGCCGGTGATGGCGCGGTCGATCAACGCCGCGTCGTTGCCGCCGCCGAGGCCGTCGCTGAGCACCTGCGTGGCCGCCTGCGTCGCGACCTCGACGGCCGCCCGGCGCACGTCGGCGACGGCCGCGGTCTCGGCGGCCTGGATGCGCTCGGTCGCCATGCGCTCGCGCCGGCGCATCGCCGCCTCCGCATCTGCCCGCGCCTGCGCAGCTACCTGCGCAGCCTCGGCGCTCGCGTTCTCCAGCATCGCCCGTGCCTCGCTCAGAGCCGCCTCGCGGCGCTGCTGCGCATCGCGCAGCAGCGCCTCGGCTTCCTGACGGAGCCGCGCCGCTTCCTCGAGTTCCTCGCGGACCAGCACCGCGCGGTTGTCCAACATGCGCGCTACGACCGTCCATAGCCGCCGGCCGAACAGGATGAAGAAGATGATGAAGGCGATGAGGACCCAGGTCCGTGGCTCGGCCCAGAAGCTGGTCTCGTGCATGGCGGCTCCGAACTCCTGGCTCTCAGGCTTGGCCGCGGGTGGCGAGGGCCGCGCTGACCGCGCTCTCGACGCGCGCGGCGTCCGGCGCGCTGCCGGTCAGCCGGCCGATGATCGTCGCCGCGGTCTCGGTCGCGACCTGGCGCAAGGCGCCCATGGCGGCGTTGCGCGAGGCCGCGATGCGGTTCTCCGCCTCCTTGAGCTGCGCCTCGAGCCGCGCATCCTGCTCCGCCGTCTGCGCGGCCGCTTCCTGCTTGGCCCGCGCGACCGCGGCGCCTATCTCGGTCTGCGCCTCGCCGCGCGCGCGGGCGGTGGCGGCGGTCATTTCCGCTACCGCTGAGTCGGCGGTCGCCTTGGCCGTGCGTGCCGTATCGAGGTCTGCCGCGATCCGCGCCGCGCGGTCCTCGAGCACCGCGCCGACCTGGGGCAGCGACCAGCGCGACAGCACGATGTAGAGCACGACGAAGATCGCGATCCCCCAGACCACCTGCGAGGTGGTCAGGGGATTGGCGAAATCGAGCTGCGGCATTCCCTCCGCGAGGGCCGCGCCGGGCGCCAGGGCCGCCGCTGCAGCGACGGCCATCCGGCATGCCCGGCCCCGCAGGCGTCCCACGTCCGGCTCCGGGCGCGGCATGGCGGCCGTTCCGCTCAGACGAACAGGATGATAAAGGCGATCACGAGGGCATACAGCGCCACCGCCTCGGTGAGCGCGAAGCCCAGGATCGCCAGGCCGAACACGTTGTCGCGGGCGGTCGGGTTGCGGGCCACGCTGTTGACCAGGGCGGCGAAGATGTTCCCGATGCCCACGCCCACGCCCGCGAGCGCGATCACGGCGAGGCCGGCACCAACGTCCCTGGCGGCTGCTACATCCATCGTTCAGATCCCTTTCGTTGCGGCCAACACGAACAGGCGCAAGCCGCCGCCCGCTGGCATCTCAGGTGAAGCTTGCTAGTGGAGGTGGACCGCGTCGTGCAGGTAGATGCACGTCAGAACGGCGAATACGTAGGCCTGGAGAGTAGCAACAAGCAGCTCGAAGCCGATCAGCGCGACGTTGACCGCGAGCGAGAACCCGGCCGGCAGCCAGCCGATCAGCCCGGCGCCGCCGAGCAGCACCACGAACGCGCCGAACACCTCAAGCATCACGTGTCCGGCCATCATGTTGGCGAATAGGCGGACAGAGAGCGAGATGATCCGCGAGACGTAGGACAGGATCTCGATCGGCACCAGCAAGGGCAGCAGCAGCTTCGGCACGCCCTGCGGCACGAAGTAGCTGAAGAAGTGCAGGCCGTGGATGCGCAGCCCGACCACCGTCGTCAGCCCTACGACGAACAGCGCCAGCGCAAGCGTGATCGCGATGTGGCTGGTGTAGGTGAAGAACAGCGGGAACACGCCGAGCAGGTTGCCCAGCAGCACGAACGCGAACAGCGTGAAGATGAAGGGGAAGAATCGGCGCCCCTCATGGCCGATGCTCTCGATGCACATCGACATAACGCCAGTATACGCGAGCTCGGCGAGTGCCTGCGTCCGTCCTGGCACCAGCGCCCTGGGCCGCATCCCGATCCACAGCAGGCCGACCACGATGATGAGGCCGACCAGCATCATCAAGTTGGACTGGGTGAAGTCTAGCGCGTGGCCGAGTCCGCCCAGCACGGTGTCCAGCCGGAACTGGCTCAGCGCGTCGATGGTGCTGCTTGATCCGGCCGCCACCCTGTCATCCCCTTCGCGTCACTGACCGCGCCGTGGCGCGAACATGCGCCAGACGTTGAGAACTCCCGCCGCGCCCCCCAGCAGCACGAACACGGCCAGGAAGACAGGCCGGGTGCCGAGCCACCGGTCCAGCGCCCAGCCGATGACCACCGCCACGACGAGCGCGGAGACCAGCTCCACACCCACCCGCATGCCGATCCCCCAAGGGCTTGGCCCTTGGCTCGGGTCGTCGCGACCCGTTCCCGGCTCGCGTGGCGGGTTGTCGAGACCCTGCCTGCTGCGGGCGGCCCGCATACGCTCCTCGAAGGAGGGTTCGCGGTCGCCCGGTTCCTCGCTCATGTCCGCTCCTGGCAAGTTGCCTTGCAGGAAGGCCGGGGCCTGCTAGCGGGGAGAGGGAGGAGTGTCAAGCAACCCTCAATCGCCCCTCAACCAAGCCGCGTCGCGCTGGTCCCTACGTTTCCTCCCGCTCGCCGGCTCACGACGCCGTGCGTCTGAGGCACGCGCTTGCTATTGGCGGGGGAGGGGGGTGTCAAGGCGGGAGCGCTGGGTTCCTTCCAGCTTAGTGCCGAAATAGACACGGTCGAGGGCGATGCTCTACTCCGCCGCCGCCCGCTTCGCCTCCGCGAACGCCTGTGCCGCGCCGAGGTCGACGCCTAGCAGGGCTGATACGCCGCGTTCCTGCATCGTGACACCATAGAGCCGGTCCATCCGCGCCATGGTCAGCGCGTGGTGCGTCACGATGAGGAACCGCGTGCCGGTCTCCTGCACCAGGTCGGCGAGCAAGGTGCAGAACCGCTCCACGTTCGCGTCGTCCAGCGGCGCGTCCACCTCGTCCAGCACGCAGAGCGGTGAGGGCGTGCAGCGGAAGGTCGCGAACACCAGGCACAGCGCCGTCAGCGCCTGCTCGCCACCCGAGAGCAGGCCGAGCGAGGCCAGCTTCTTGCCCGGCGGCTGCGCGTAAATCTCCAGCCCCGCCTCCAGCGGGTCGTCCGATCCCACTAGCGCGAGATGCGCCCGCCCGCCGCCGAACATGCGGGTGAAGAGCGCCTGGAAATGCCGGTCCACCTGGGTGAACACGGCGGCCAGGCGCTCCCTTCCCTCGCGGTTGAGGTGGCCGAGGGCCGCGCGCAGCTTGGCGATGGCCGCCTCGATCTCGGTGCACTCCGCGTCGCTTCGGGCAAGCGCCTGCTCAAGTGCTGCGGCCTCGGTCTCGGCGAGCAGATTGACCGGCCCCATGCCGTCGCGCTCGCGGCTCGCGCGCTCAAGGCGGTGCCGGGCGGCGCTCTCGGCCTCCGGGGAAAGATCTTCCGGGGGTGGCGGCAGCGGCCCGGCGCCGAGGACCCCGCGGCGCTCGGCCACGCGCTCCTGCACGACGGCGAGCGCCGCGCGGGCGGCGTCGCTCGCGGCCTCGGCGCGGACTTCCGCCTCGCGCGCCGCGGCGTGGGCGGCTTCCGCGGCGCGCTCGGTTCGCTCCGCCGCTTCTGCCACGAAGGCACCCTGGGCAGCCCGGCCAGCAGCGTTGCGATGCGCGGCGGCGGCGTCCTGCTCGGCGTGGGCCGTCTCGGCGGCGCGGACGGCGACGGTTCCAGGCAGTGCGAGGGCAGCGGCGTGGGCGGCCTCGGCCTCGGCGAGCCGCGCGCGCAGGTCGGTAGCACGGCTGCGAGCGTCGGCCTCGCGCATCCGCCAGTCGTCGCGCTCCCGGGCGATGGCGTGCAGCCGCGCCTCGCGTGCCTGGCCTTCACGGACCAGGGTCTCGGCCGCGCGGACCGCGGCAGCGGCGCTGGCGCGGGCGGCACCGAGGGATGCGCGGGCCTGCTCGGCGGCGACGCGGGCCGCCCCGGGATCCGCGAGCGCCGCGAAGGTGTCGCGGGCGGCGGCGAGCGCGTCCGCGGCCTCCGCCTCCTCCGGCGCGAGACGGGCGAGGGCATCGTCGAGCACGGCGAGGCGTGCCTCGACCTGATCGGCCTGAGTACGAAGCGCGGAGAGCGCGGCGCGGGCGCGCTCTGGTCCGGGGTCGGCCGCGTGCCGGGCGGCGCGGGCTTGCTGCTCCGCGCTCACGGTCTGGGCGAGGGCCGCGTCGGCGCTCTTGCGGGCGGCCCGCAGCGCGCCGGCCTCGCGCTCGGTCTCGGCCTGCCGCTCGCGCAGGGCAGCGAGGCGGTTACGTTGGCGCAGGCGGACGGCGGCCTCGGTCGGCGCCCCGGGTCTAACGGTGTAGCCGTCCCAGCGCCACAGGCCACCCTCGGCCGAGACGAGGGCTTCACCCGGCGCCAACCCAACTTGCCTCGCCTCGCCCTCCGCAGCCTCGACGAGGCGGATTGCGGTGAGCGCGCGGCTCAGGGCAGGCGGTGCCTTCACGGCCTCGGCCAGCGTGCCCGTGCACGCTGACACGGCCGGGAGCGCGCGCCAGTGCCGGGCGGCGGCAGGGTCGGCGCTGGCGGCGAGACCGTCCCCGAGCGCGGCGGCAAGCGCAGCTTCCAGGCCGGGCGCGACCTCGACCTGATCCACCATCGGCGTCCAGCCCTCGCCGTCGCGCACGGCGAGCACCTCGCCGAGTGCGCGCGCCTCGGCCGCGATCTGGGCGAGAGCGGCGTCGGCGCGGGATTGCGCGCGCTGGGCCTCGGCCGCGGCGGAGGCGGCTTCGACCCGCACCCGCTCAGTTGCTTCGGCCGCGTCGCGCGCGGCGGCCAGGCGGGCTTCGGCGTCGCGCAGCGCGGCCTCAGCCGCCGCGACACGGTCCGGCTCAATGCGACCGGTGGCGGCGCGGGTGCGCTCGGCGCGGAGTTGTTCGCCCTCCGTGCTAGCGCGCCGGGCGCGGGCCTCCGCGGCGGCAAGGGTCTGGGATGCGGCGGTATGGCTCGCAAGCAGCCCGGCGGCCGCCTCGCCCGCCGCCGTCGCGTCTGCCTCGGCGGCGCGGGCGTGCTCGGCAGCCCGTTCCGCCTCGGCGCGGGCGACCTCGGCGAGGGCGGGATGTTCCTTGGTCGCGGCGGCGAGGCGCTCGGCCTCGGCTGCGAGGCGCCCCCCTGCGTCGGAAGCGGCGCCGAGCTGCCCCTCGGCGTGGGCGAGATCGCGGGCAGCCTGGTCGCGGCGCCGGGCAGCTTCGGCGAGCGCGGCCTCGGCGCGCGCAGCCTCCGCGCTCGCGCCCTCGCGCAGCAGCCGGGCGCGCTCCAGCGCGGTGCGGGCGGCAGCCTCGGCCTCGCGCAGGGCGGGGAAGGTAGCGGCGACGGCCTCTGCCTCGGCACGGGCGCGCGTGAGATCGGCAGATGCCGCTTCCCTGGCGTCGCGGTTGCGCGCGAGCGCGTCCACGGCGTCCGTCCGCGCGGCAACGGCACGCGCGTGCTGCAGGGCGAGCAGCGCGGCCTCGGCGTCCCGTACCTGCTCGGAGAGCGTTCGATAGCGGGCTGCCTGGCGCGCCTGCCGCCGCAGCCCGGCCAACTCCTGCTCGCGCGCGCCTCTCGCGTCGGTCGCGCGGGCCAGATTCGCCTCCGCGGCGCGCAGCCGCGTCTCCGCCTCCGCCCGGCGGCTGTGCAGCCCGGCGACGCCGGCGGCGTCCTCCAGCACTTGCCGCCGCTCCTCCGGCCGGGCGCTGATGAGCGCGCCGACCCGGCCCTGCGTCACCATGGCGGACGCCCGCGCGCCGCTCGCGAGGTCGGCGAAGAGCGTCTGCACGTCGCGCGCCCGCAGCTCGCGGCCGTTCACGCGGTATTGGCTGCCGCCGCCCCGCTCGATGCGGCGGACGACTTGCAGCTCGTGCTCGCCCTGCAAGGGCGGGGGCAGGAGCCCGCCCGCCTCCTCCAGCGTGATCGCGACCTCGGCGAGGTTGCGCGCCGGGCGAAGCGCGGTGCCCGCGAAGATCACGTCGTCCATCTCGCCGCCGCGCAGGCTGCGCGCGTTGCCCTCGCCCATGGCCCAGCGAAGGGCCTCGACGACGTTGCTCTTGCCGCAGCCGTTGGGGCCGACGACGCCGGTCAGACCGGGCAGGATCTCGACGACTGTCGCGTCGGCGAAGCTCTTGAAGCCGGAGATGCGCAGACGGGCGAGAGCCGGCATCAGCGTCCGGTCACGAGCCTTGGGCGGCGTTCACCGCTTTCAGGAACGTCGCGTAGTCCACGGCGCCGACGAGCGGCTTGCCGTTGATGAGGAAGGTCGGCGTGCTGTTCACGTCGTGATCCTTCTGGGCCTGGTCCTGAGAGGCAATGATCGCCTTCTTCATGGCGTCGTCGTTGACCGCCTTGTCGAAGGTGGAGCGCGGCATCCCGGCCAGCGCCGCGAGCTTGGCCAGCTCCTCCGTGCTGTTCACGTCGCGCGCGAACGCCCACTTGTCCTGCGTCGTGAGGAGCACGTTGATGAACGGCTCGTAGCGGTCAGGCGGCAGCGCGCGGGCGACGACCGCGGCGGTGAGCGCCACCTGGTCGAGCGGGAAGTCGTGCCATTCGTAAAACACCTTGCCCGTATCTATGAGGTTCTTCTTCACCTGAGGGAAGGTCTCTTTCTGGAACGCCGCGCAGTGCGTGCAGGTCAGGGAGAAGTATTCCTCGACGTGGACCTTGGCGTTCGGGTTGCCCATCGTGCGCGGGATGAGCGTGGCGGCCGGGGCGTTGTCCTCGGCGTGAACACTGCGGGCAACAGCGAACGGTAGGGAAGCGGCCGAGGCGAGCACGAGACGGCGGGACAGGGGCATGGGGGAGGATCTCCTTGCGTCGCTGCACCACGCCGCAACCTGGCCGTCCTCGTCAAGCGTCCCGCTTCGACGCCCTTGGGGGCATGGCGCGGCCGAGGGCGGCGAGCGCGTCCCGCAGCGGGCCGGGTGGGATGCCGGGCAGCTTGGGGTCGGGGCGGGTCTTCGCAGGAGGTGCCGGGTCAGTGCGGGCGGGCAGCACGCTCTGAATGATGCGCAGCCGTTCCACGGTGCGGCTGCCGAGATAGGCATTGACGCGCGCGAGCACCCATTCCGAGAGGTGCTGCAGCTCCATCGCGACGGGACCGGAGCAGGCCAGCGTCAAGGTGCCGCCATGCAGCCGGCGCGGGACGGTGACGGCGGCGAGCGCTGGGCCGATGACAGCTTCCCAGTCGGCGAGCACCTGCGCCGCAGCCGGGGCACGCTTACGGAACGCCGGGCGCGTGATCGCGGGGATGAGCACGCCGAGGGGTCGTGGGCCGCGTGGGATGCCTCTATCGTCGCCCGCCATGCCACTTCCCTCAGCCGCGGCGCTGCTCGCCTGGTATGCTCGTCACCGTCGGCGCCTGCCCTGGCGCGCGGAGCCGGGCGAGCCGTCCGATCCATACCAGGTCTGGCTCAGCGAGATCATGCTGCAGCAGACCACGGTGGCGGCCATCCTACCGCGCTTCCGCAGGTTCGTGGAGCGCTTTCCAACGGTGGAGGCGCTCGCGGCGGCGCAGGTCGAGGGCGTGATGGCCGAATGGGCGGGTCTCGGCTACTACGCGCGCGCTCGCAACCTGCACGCCTGCGCCCGCGTGGTCGTGGCGGAAGGCGGCTTCTCGCGGACCGTGGACGGTCTCCGGCGCCTGCCCGGCGTCGGCGCCTACACGGCCGCCGCCATCGCCGCCATCGCGTTCGGGGTGCCCGTCGTGCCCGTGGACGGGAACGTGGAGCGAGTCACGGCGCGGCTGTTCGCGGTCGAGGACCCCTTGCCCGGCGCCCGTCCGCGGATCGCGTATCTCGCCGCGGGCTTGGGCGAGCAAGCGGCAGCGCGGGCTCAGCCCAGCGACTTCGCCCAGGCGCTGTTCGACCTCGGCGCCACCATCTGCACGCCGCGCGCCCCCGCTTGCGTACTCTGTCCCTGGCAGGACGACTGCGAGGCGCGGCGGTGCGGCCTTCAGGACACGCTGCCGCGCAAGGCACCGAAGGCCGAGCGCCCGGTGCGCTACGGGGCGCATTTCTGGGTCGAGGACGAGGTCGGCTTCGCTCTGCTTCATCGCCGCCCGCCGCGTGGCCTGCTCGGCGGCACGCTCGCGCTGCCGGGGACGGCGTGGCGCTCCGAGCCTTGGCTAGAGGCGGAGGCGATGGCCGCCGCGCCGGGCGCAGCATCGTGGCGCCTCGCAGGGACGGCGGAGCACGGCTTCACGCATTTCACGCTGCGTGCCGACGTGTATGCGGCGTGCGTGCCCACTCTGCCGCCGGGTGGCGAACGGCGCCCGGCGGCGGAGGCGGAAGCGGAGATGCCGACCGTGTTCGCCCGCATGGGTCGGATCGCTCGCAGAGCGCTCGGCGCGGACGTTCCTGGATAGTTCCGTTCTTGTAAGAATCCAGTCGAGTCGTCCTGCGTTCGGCCTAGGCCATGTCACGCCCGCTCCGCACGCACCAAGCCCAGCTCCTCGCCGTCGCGCAGGCGATCGCGGCGGGCGCGGACGTGCGCGACATCCTGGCCGCGGTCACACCCGGCGGCGGCAAGTCGCTATTGCCGGTGCTGACCGCTCACGCCCTGACCGGAGCAGGGCTCGTCGAGCAGGTGGTCTGGGTCGTGCCGAGGGACAGCTTGCGCCTGCAAGCCGAGGAGGCGTTCGCCGACCCGTACTGGCGGGACGCGCTGGGGCACAGCCTGGCCGTTCGCGCGGCCGATAACGCGCCCGACCCGTGCCGCGGCCTGGCCGGCTACGTGACCACCTACCAGGGCGTCGCCGCCGCCCCCGACCTGCACCTCGCCGAGGCCCGGAGACATCGCACGCTGCTCGTCGTGGACGAGATGCACCACCTGCCGGCACCCGACGACGTCGCGAAGAGCGACAACGCCGACGACGGGCGCCCATCGCGCTGGCGCGATGGGGACCCGGACCCGGCGCAGGGCTGGTCGGCAGCACTCCTGCCCCTGCTCGAATGCGCCCGCGTGCGGCTGCTGCTCTCCGGCACCTTGGAGCGGTCGGACGGGCGCCGCATCCTGTGGCTGCCCTATCGCAGGGGCGCGAGGGCGGGGCAGACCGAGGTGGACCTCGCCGCTCCCGGCTGGGCGGTGGTGGGCTACTCGCGCGCGCAAGCGTTGGCCGAGCGCGCCGTGCTGCCCGTCACCTTCGGCGCGCTCGACGGCGAGGCGCGCTGGCTAGCGCCGTCCGTGCTCGGTGCTGACGGCACCCGCACCCGCGCCGAGGCCGGGCCGCACCGCTTGGCGGGCAGCCACCCCACCGAGACGACGCGGCCGGCGCTGTTCACGGCGCTGCGGACCGGGTTTGCCGATGCGCTGCTGCGGCGCGCCTTCGACGCAGCGCGCAGCCTGCGCGCGCAGCACCGGGCGGCGGGTCTAGGGCCGCGGGGCTTAGGCAAGCTGCTCGTGGTGGCCCCCGACCAGGTGCAGGCCCGGCGCTACCTCGACCGGCTCCGGGCCTGGGTGCCGCGCGCGCAAGCGGATACCGTCCGCCTTGCCACCTCGGACGAGCGGGACGCGCACGAGATGCTGGCCGCCTACCGGCTCCGCCCCGAGCCGAGCGCGCTGGTCACGGTGGCGATGGCCTATGAGGGGCTGGACGCGCCCGAGGTCGCCGTGGTCGCAGCACTCACCCACATCCGCTCGCGTCCCTGGCTGGAGCAGATGGTCGCGCGTGCCACGCGGGTGGACCCGAACGCCGGGCCCTACGAGGGCCAGCGCGCGCTCGTGTTCCACCCCGACGACCCGTTCTTCGCCAGGTTCCGCTGGCGCATGGAACAGGAGCAGGGCACGCGCGCGCGGGGCCTGCATCCGCGCAAGCAGCATGCCCTGCCGCTGTGGCTCGAGGAGCGGCTCGCCGAGGCGCGCGCGGAGCGCGGCATCGTGCCGCTGGAGAGTAATGCGCTCACGCTGCGCCTCGTGCGCCTGGCACCCGGGCCGGAGCTGGCGCTGGCACGGCCCGAGGTCGAGGCGCAGGGCGACATGCTGGAGCCGCCCAGCATCGTCGAGCGACGGCTGCGCACGCGCGTCGGCGAGATGGTGGCGGCCCAGGTGGTCGAGGATGGGGAGGCGTTGCAAGCGGCGCGCGGCGGCTATCACGCCTACAACGCCGCGCTGAAGCGCGTGCTCGGCAAGGGGCGCTCGACCATGAATCTCGCCGAGCTAGAGGCGGCCGCATCCTGGCTGGAGCGCAACCGACTCGGCGACCACTTGCACCTCCTCGACGGCGACCCGCGCTACGCCTGGCAAGCGCGGCAGGCTAGGCGGCGAAGCGTTTAGCGCCGCTGCGGGCAGCCCACAGCGCCGCGGCCAACGCGTCCGCGTCCTCCGCCGTCGCAGCCCGGCCGAGCGCGAGCAGCGCCAGGCCGAGCGTCGCCTGCACCGTTGCCACCGCGCCCGCAGGTTCGCTCTCGCCGCACCACACCGCCGCGAGCAGCGCCGCGTCCCCGCGCTCAGACGGTGCCGCGGACAGGGCCGGGAAGACGACCTCCGCTCGCCCGGTGCGCGCGTCCCAGAGATGGCCGATCGCGGGCTTGACCGGGTTGCGCTCCGCCTCGCCGCCGCCACCCTTGAGCACGAGCAGCCGCGTCCGCCCAAGCCGCTCGGCAACGCCCATGTGGACGGCGAGGTACGGCGGGTGGAACACCCCGTCCACGCCCGTGGGAGCACCGGCCGGGTCAAGCAGGCGCACTACCGTGTTCACGGGCGACCGCAGCCCGAGCAGTTCGCGCAGCTCCAGCAGTCGGTCAAGCGCGGGCAGGATCCGTTCGAGCGGCAGATAGGCGAATCGTGTGTCGGCGATCTGCCGCTCCGCATCGGCGAGGCTGCCCGCAGGCGCCATGCCCAGCGCCATCAGCGCTTCGGGCACGCCGACGCCGCCGGAGAAGCGGTTGGTCCCGTGCATGAGGACGGGCACGCCCGCCTGTGCGAGCGCCAGCGCCGCGAGCAGGAACCACGGCGCCCCGCGCGTCCGTCCGGCGCCGTAGCTCGGCCAGTCGAGCGCCGCCCCGAGCGGGGCCGGCAGCCCGGCCGCCTCCCGCGCCGCCTCGACGAGGCCCGCGACTTCGTCCGCGTCCTCGCCGCGGTAGCGCAGGAGCATGAGGAACGCACCAAGCTGCACCGGGTCCACCGCGCCTCGCAGCACGAGCGCGAACGCCTCTCGCGCCTCCTCCCGCGTCAGCGCCCGCGAGCGCCCCGGCCCGCGCCCGAGGGTCGCGACGAACTCGGCGAAGCGCGCTTGATCCGGGATCAAGCGGCCTCCCGCTGCGCCACCTCGCCGTGCAGTTCCACGACGCGGCCGATGAGCACGACTGTCGGCCCAGTCACTCCCGCCGCCTCCAGCGCGTCGGGCAGATTCGCGAGCGTGCCGAACAGGCGGCGCTCGCCGGGCCGTGTCGCGTTCTCGACGGCGACGGCCGGCGTGCTGCCGGGCAGGCCCGCTTCCCTGAGCCGCCCAGCAACCGTGCGCAGCGTGCGGCTTGCCATGTAGGCGGCGACGGTGCCTTCGCCGCTCGCCAACGTGCGCCAGTCGAGGCCCGGCACGTTGCCGTCGCTGCCGTGGCCCGTGACCAGGTGCAGCGAGCGCGCCACGTCGCGGTGGGTGAGCGGGATGCCTAGGCGGGCGGCGGCGGCGCAGGCGGCGGTGACCCCGGGGACCACCTCCACGGGGACGCCGGCGGCCCGGAGCGCATCCAGCTCCTCGCCGCCACGGCCGAACACGAAGGGGTCGCCGCCCTTGAGCCGGACGACGTGCGCCCCGGCGCGGGCATGCTCCAGGATGAGCTTGTTGATCGCGGCCTGGCTCATGGCGTGGCGGCCGCAACGCTTACCCACGTTGACGCGCCGCGCGTCGCGCCGGGCGAGGTCGAGGACGGCGGGATCGACCAGCGCGTCGTAGAGCACGACGTCGGCCCGCTTCAGCACCCGGACGGCGCGCAACGTGAGCAGCTCCGGGTCGCCCGGCCCGGCGCCGACCAAGCTCGCACGGCCGCGCTCAGGCGTCTGGCCGCGCAGCCGGGCCGCTATCAGCTGCTCCGCCTCATCCGTTTCGTCCGCGAGCGCGGCCTCCGCCTCCGGTCCGTCCATGACGGCATCCCAGAACCTGCGCCGCGCGTCGCGGCCTGGCAGCGCCGCCGCGACCCGCTCGCGCCACGCCCGGCAGAGGCGCGCCAGCGCTGCGTAGCCTGGCGGAACGGCTGCTTCCACCCGGCCGCGCAGGTCGCGTGCGAGCGCAGGCGCAGCGCCCCCAGTGCCGATCGCGACCTGGACCGGGCCGCGATCCACGATGGCGGGCACGATGCAGTCCGAGATCGCGGGCTTGTCCACCGCGTTGACGAGCACGCCAGCCGCCCGCGCGAGGGCGACAACGGCCTGAGCCTCGGCGAGATCGTCCAGCGCCACGACGCAGAACCGCGCGCCCGCGAGGTCCTCGGCCCGCGGCACGCGCCGGTGCAGCGCGACGCCCCGCTCGGCCGCGAGCGCCGCCATGTCGTCCTCCGCGTGCTCGGCGAAGACGTGCAGCTCGGGCCGTGCAGCAAGCAAGAGCCGCGCCTTGGCGACCGCCTCCTCGCCGCCGCCGACGAGCACGACGCGCTCGCCGTCGAGCCGCAGGAAGACGGGGAAGTAGCCGGGCTCAGCCGGCAGGCGCTCTGACATCGCGGAGGATCCTCTCCAACTCGGGGACGCACGAGCCGCAGCCCGTTCCGGCGCGTATGGCGCCGCCCAGCTCGGCGACGGTGCGCAGCCGATGAGTGATGGCGGCGTGGCGGA
This sequence comes from uncultured Alphaproteobacteria bacterium, assembly GCA_963848595.1. Lineage (GTDB taxonomy): Bacteria > Pseudomonadota > Alphaproteobacteria > Acetobacterales > Acetobacteraceae > CAWKEH01. Next base: position 94,098 of record CAWKEH010000012.1, read on the forward strand.
CCGCATTCAAGCCCACGCCGAAGCACGTGCAGACCTGCGGTCCCTCGTCCGGCGTGTCGGCGCGCAGCCGGCCGGCGAGAAGCGCGCAGCGCGCTGCGTTGGGCACAGGCTCGCCGAGCATGGGCAGCAGTGCTTCGGCCGTGGGCAGTGAAGCGGCGTCGCGCGCCGTGAACAGGCAGGCGTCGAGCGTCCCGTCCACGAGAGCGGCGACGCGCAGGACGCCGCGCGCCGGGTCGGCGGCTTCCAGGATCTCGGCGCCCGGCGTCTCCAGCAGCAGGTCGGCAAGGTGCGTGAGGTCGGCGCCGCGAGGCAGGGGGCGCAGCCCGGCGAGCCGATACACGTGCCCGGCGTTCACGGGCACGCGGACCCAGTGGCAGACATCCGCGAGGCGTCCGCCCCGGCGGCGGAGCAGCAGCCCGTGCCATGACGCCTCGACGGCGCTGACACGTGCTGGCGTCGCCTTCAACTCCGGCTGACCCGAATAAGGATCGAGCCGAGCGCCGACGGCGCGGGCCACGGGGCCGGACTGCGCGAATTGGTCGGTCCAGTGCATCGGGGCGAAGATCTCGCCGCGGCGCTGCGCATGGGTCAGCTCGGCGCGCAGCACGATTGTTCCTTCCGCCGTCTCGAACTCGCGCGAGACTGCCCATACCGAGACCGAGCCGGGCGGCATCTGCCGGGTTGATGGCGAGAAGCGGCTCCGGAGTGTGCGCCATGAGTGCGGACGCCTGGCCCGTGCGGGTCATGGTGTGCCACTGGTCGCGGATGCGGCCCGTGTTGAGGAGGAACGGCATCGCGCCCCGGTTTGGACGGCCGCGGTAGGGTGTGGGCACGATCCGTGCCCGGCCGTCCGGCGTCGGGAAGCCGCCATGGCCGAACAGTCGGCCGCCCTCCGCGGCGCCGCCGGCCGGGCAGGGCCAGCGCACGGGTTCCATGGTCTCGTAGCCAGCGTCGTCGAGGGTGGCGAGCGCCGAGATGTCGAACAGGCGTCGGCCCCCGTTCGCCAGGCCCGAGACGGCTGCGTGCTCGCGGAAGATCGCGGCCGGGCCGTCCCATGCGAAGGCGTGCCGCCAGCCCATGCGGCGTCCGAGCTGCGCAAACATCCACCAATCCGGCCTCGCCTCGCCCGGCGACGCGCGGAACGGGCGCTGGCGGCTGATGCGGCGCTCGGAGCTGGTCACGGTGCCGCTCTTCTCGCCCCACGCTGCGGCTGGGAGCAGGGCGTGGGCGTATGCCGTGGTGTCTGTCTCCCAGCAATCGCTCACGACGACGAAGGGGCAGGCGGCGAGGGCTGCACGCACGCGGTCGGCGCGGGGCAGGGTCGCCGCCGGGTTGGTGGCGGCGATCCAGACCGCTTTCACGCGCCCGTCCAGCACCGCGTCGAAGAGATCGACGGCTTTGAGGCCGGGCCGCGTCGCGAGGTTCGGTGCCTGCCAGAAGCGGCGCAGCGCGTCCACCTCCTCGGGGTCATCCCAGCGCATGTGGGCGGCAAGCTGGTTGGCGAGGCCGCCGACCTCGCGCCCGCCCATCGCGTTGGGCTGGCCGGTAATGCTGAACGGCCCCGTGCCGGGCCGGCCGATGCGGCCCGTGGCAAGGTGGCAGTTGATGATGGCGTTGCACTTGTCCGTCCCGGCGGAGGACTGGTTGACGCCCTGGGAAAAGGCGGTGAGCACGCGCTCCGTGCGCGCGAAGAGGTCGTAGAAAGCTTCCACCGCCTCCGGGTCCACGCCGCACTCCTCGGCGACGGCTTCGGGCGAAGGTGCGTCGCGCCGGGCGATGGCGAGCGCGTCGAGGAGGCCGGTGGTGTACCGCTCGGCCCAGGCGCGGTCGAGGACGCCAGCCTCGTCGAGATAGGCGAGCAGGCCCTGGAACAGGATCACGTCCGTGCCGGGCGCGATGGGCAGGTGCAGGTCGGCCATCTCGGCAGTGGCAGTGCGCCGCGGGTCGAGCACGACGACCTGCGTGCCCCGCGCGGCACGGGCCGCTTGGAGGCGCTGGTGGAGCACGGGATGGCACCAGGCCGTGTTGCTCCCCACGAGCACGGCGAGGTCGGCTGCCTCCCAATCCTCGTAGGTGCCCGGCACCACGTCTTCTCCGAAGGCGCGGACGTGCCCGGCGACGGCGGACGCCATGCACAGGCGGGAGTTCGTGTCTATGTCGCCGCTGCCGATGAAGCCCTTCATCAGCTTATTGGCGACGTAGTAGTCCTCGGTGAGGAACTGGCCGGAGACGTAGAAGGCCACGCTGTCCGGCCCGTGCCTGGCGATGGTCTCCTGGAAGCGGCTGGCGACGAGGTCGAGCGCCTCATCCCACGTCGCGTCTTGGCCGCCGAGCCGCGGCCGGAGGAGGCGCCCGGCGTCGCCCAGCGTCTGCCCGAGCGCCGCGCCCTTGGAGCAGAGGCGGCCGTTGTTGGAGGGGTGTGCCGGGTCGCCCGAGATCGTAATCCCCCTTGGGCCGTCCGCGCGCGCGAGCACGCCGCAGCCGACGCCGCAGTAGGGGCAGGTGGTGCGGACAGGGGCCGTCATGGCTTGTTCGCCAGGCGGATCGTGCACACGATAGAGGCTTGGAGTTCGGGTGGGACGAGCGCAAGCGGATCAGCAACCCGGGCAGGCGGCCGGGGCTGGCAGGGCCGCGCCAATGCCGCCCTGCGCAAGGCCGTCCTCGGCGAGTAGGTCATGTGCCCACCATCAGCAGGATGCGCCGCCCGTCGAGCCGGACGGGCACGCGGCGGACGCATCCCTCATCGGGCGCCTCCGCCTCGCCGCTCGCGAGCGCTATGACCCAGCCGTGGAGCGGGCAGGTCACGCTCTCGCCGTGAACGATGCCTTGGCTCAGCTTGCCCTCCTTGTGTGGGCAGCGGTCGTCGAGGGCGAACACCTGGTCCGCTCCGGTGCGGAATATGGCCACCTCGCCCCGCGGCGTCGCCACCCGGCGCGCGCCGAGGCGCGGGACGTCGTCGAGCGCCCCCACGTCGCGCCAGGGCGCCGAGAAGCCGCCGTCCATTACTCGACCTCCGCGAGGGTGCGGAACTCGTGCGCCTCCGCGCCGGCAGCACGCTCGGCCCAGGGGTCGTGCTGGACGTGGTGCTGGCTTTCCAGGAAGCGGTCGCGCAGGCGCCGGCGCTCGTCCCTGTCCGCCACGACGCGCGCGCGGATGCCCTCTAGCCCGACGCGCTCGACCCAGTGCGCCGTGCGCTCCAGGTAGTGCGCCTCCTCGCGATACATCTGCAGGAACGCCGCGCAGTATTCGAGCACCTCGTCCGCCGTCACGACCTTGCAGAGCAGGTCCGTCACCCGCACCTTGACGCCGCCATTGCCCGCGACGTGCAGCTCCCAGCCGCTGTCCACGGCGATCACGCCGAAATCCTTGATCGTGGCCTCGGCGCAGTTCCGCGGGCAGCCGGAGACGGCGAGCTTGACCTTGTGCGGCGTCCAGCTCCCCCACGCCATTCGCTCCAGCGCGATGCCCATGCTCGTGCTGTCCTGCACGCCGAACCGGCACCATTCCGAGCCGACGCAGGTCTTCACCGTGCGCAGCGCCTTCCCGTAGGCGTGGCCGCTTACCAGGCCAGCTTCGTTCAAGTCTGCCCAAACGGAGGGGAGTTGCTCCTTGCGTACCCCGAGGAGGTCGATGCGCTGCCCGCCGGTGACCTTCACGGTCGGGATCGCGTAGCGGTCCACCACGTCCGCGATGGCGCGCAGCTCGGCCGCGGTGGTCACGCCGCCCCACATGCGGGGGACGACGGAGTAGGTGCCGTCCTTCTGGATGTTGGCGTGAACGCGCTCGTTGACGAAGCGGCTCTGGGCGTCGTCCTGGTAGTCGCCGGGCCAGGCGCAGAGCAGGTAGTAGTTGAGTGCCGGGCGGCAGGAAGCGCAGCCGTCCACGTTCCGCCAGCCGAGCGCCGCGCGCACCGCGGGCGCGGTCTTGAGCGCCTGCTCGCGGATGGCCGCTCGGACCGCGTCGTGCCCGTGCTCGGTGCACTTGCACATTGGCTTCACCTTCGGAGCCGCCGTGTAGGCGTCGCCCGCGGCGTGGGCAAGGAGCTGCTCGACGCTGCATGTGCAGCTGCCGCAGGAGGCGCTCGCCTTCGTCCGCGCGCGCACCTGATCGAGCGTGGTGAGGCCCTGCTCCTTGATCGCGGCCAGGATCTTGCCCTTGGAGACGCCATTGCAGCCGCAGATCTCGGCCGTGTCGGGCAGCATCTCGACGCCTGCGGGGGCGCCGCCTGGCGCCGGGCCGAACACTAGCGTGTCGCGCTGGTCCGCGACGGAGTCGCCCGATTGGATCAGGTCGAAGTAGAACGCGCTGTCCCTCGCCTCGCCGTAGAGCACGGCGCCGATCAGTTGGTCGTCGCGCAGCACGAGGCGCTTGTGGATGCCGCGCGACGCGTCGCGGAAGACGATCTCCTCCGTGCCCTCGTCGCCCAGGAACTCGCCCGCCGAGAACATCTCGACGCCCGTGACCTTGAGACGGGTCGCCGTGGCGCCGGGCTGGAACGCGGTGTCCGCGGCCCCTGTCGCCGAGTCTGCGAGCACGCGTGCCTGCTCCCACAAGGGGGCCACGAGGCCGAACACCTGGCCACGGTGCTCGACGCACTCGCCGACGGCGTAGATCGCGGGGTCGCTCGTGCGCAGCTGGTCATCCACCCGAATGCCGCGACCGCACGCGAGTCCGGCCTCCTTGGCGAGCGCCGTGCTGGGACGGATTCCGACCGCCATGGCGACGAGGTTGGCCGGGAGTATCCGCCCGTCCGCGAGGCGCACGCCCTCGATGCGGCCCTCACCCACGAACGCCTCGGTGTTCGCGCCCGTCAGCACCCGGATGCCGCGCCGCTCCAGGTCCGCGGCGAGCAGGCCGCCGCTCACCGGGTCGAGCTGCCGCTCCATGAGGGTCGGCATCAGGTGGACGACCGTGACCTGCATCCCGCCGCGCTCGAGGCCGTAGGCGGCCTCGAGCCCGAGCAGCCCGCCGCCGATCACCACGGCCGGGCCGCCCCCTCTCGCGCAAGCCTGGGCGCAGGCAGCCTGCATGGCCCCCACGTCCGCGAGGTCGCGGAAGGTCACGACGCCCGGCAGGTCCTTGCCAGGCAGCGGGAGCATGACCGGGGTCGATCCGGTCGCGAGCAGGAGCACGTCGTAGTCCCTTGCCAGCCCGGACGCGCCACGCACCTGGCGCGCGGCGCGGTTGATCTCGACCGCCGGCTCGCCGGTGAGAAGCTCGATGCCGCGATCCGCATACCAATCGCGATCGTGGGTCACGATGTCGGCGAACTGCTTCTCCCCGGCCAGCACGGGGGAGAGCATGATGCGGTTGTAGTTGCCGTGCGGCTCGGCGCCGAACACGGTGATCTGGAAGTCGTTCGGTGCGCGCGCCAGGATCTCTTCGAGCGCGCGCACACCGGCCATGCCGTTGCCGACTAGCACGAGGCGTTGGCGGCCCAAGGGCGCGCCAAAGGGCGCGAAGGGGGCGATCATGTTCATCGGCTCGCTCCCCCTCAGACCCGCGCCGCGCCGGCCGCGGCGCTCCACGTCGCGCGCCACCGCCGCCGCACGCCCGCGATGCCGACCAGCGCCACGGCAGCGAGCAAGGCGAACACGAGGAACCCGGCGCCGTAGCCGCCGGTGAGCTGCTTCGAGTACCCGAGGCTGGACGCGAGATAGAACCCGCCCACCCCGCCCGTCATGCCCACGAGCCCGGTCATCACGCCGATCTCGCGCCCGAACCGCTGCGGCACGAGCTGGAACACCGCGCCGTTGCCCATGCCCAGCGCGAGCATCCCGACGATGAACACCGGCAGCGCGAGCCAGATCGTGGCCAGCCCCGTGCTGATCGCGGCGAAGGCGCAGGCCGCCACCGCGTAGAGCGCGGTGAGCGCCCGCGCGCCGCCGACGCGGTCCGCAACCGCCCCGCCGACCGGCCGCACCATGGACCCGGCGAACACCACCGCCGCGGTGCAGTAGCCCGCCATCACGGGCGAGAGGCCATACTGGTCGTTGAAGTAGATGGTCAGCGACGAGGCGAGGCCGACGAAGCCACCGAACGTTACAGCGTAGAACGCCATGAGCCACCACGCGTCGCCGATGCGAAGCAGCCGGCCGTAGTCGGCCAGGCGCTTGGGCGGCGGCGCGTTCGGGCTGTCCTTTGCGATCAGGACGAATACGGCCAGGACCGCGATGAGCGGCAGGATGTCGAGGCCGATCACGCCCTGCCACCCGACCAGCCCGGCGAGACCCGGCGCGAAAAGCGCCGCCAGCACGGTGCCGGAATTTCCCGCGCCTGCGATCCCGAGCGCCTTGCCCTGGTGCTCTGGTGGATACCAGCTTGACGCCAGCGGAAGCGCCACCGCAAAGGAGGCGCCCGCGAGGCCGAGCACGACGCCCAGCATCAGCACCTGCGCGTAGGAGTGGACCCCGAAGTTCCACGCCGCCGCCAGCCCGGCGATCACCACGACCTGCGCCCCGATCCCGACCCGCTTGGCCCGAAAGCGATCCACGAGCAGGCCGAGCACGACGCGCAGCCCGGCTCCGGCGAGCACCGGTACGGCGACCATCAACCCTTTCTGCGCCGGGTTGAGGTGGAACTGCGCGGCGACTGCCACGCCGAGCGGGCCGAGCAGCACCCAGGTCATGAAGCTGATATCGAAGTAGAGGAACGAGGCGAGAAGCGTAGGCGCGTGCCCCGCCTTGAGAAAATCCTTTGTCGCCATGGAACGCGCTCCGCGGCCCGCCTCGCGTGGCCGATAGGCGGCCATCGTCGGCCTACCCAGGAGAGGTCGGGGCCTAGCCCCGCGGAAAGCCGGCACCCGCCATTGTGCGCCGCCTGCGGCCGTGGTTCAGCCGCAGTTACAATCTAAGCAAGAGCGATGCCAACGCCTCTGCCGGCTTCCTGCTCGGCGGACCCGTTGTGCGCTGCAGCAATATGATGATAAATCAGGCATCGAATGCCTATTAAGAGGTCACATCGGGGTTTGATTCCCTCGCGAACTGTAGTTCGCCTACGCCAACGGCAGCATGAGATCGGTGCTGCTCCGAAATACAGCACGGGCGAGAGTGTCTGGCTGCGAATTGAGCCACCCCCAGCGCTGGAGCTGGGCCGCAAACCAGTGCCCGTCCGACAGGGGTGGATGCCCTGCCGTGCCGATCCTAAAGCGCGGCCGGCGGTTTCGCTCGCCGCGCAGCGTTGCGAGCGTCGCATTCTCGGGGAGATGCAGCGGTGGCCCGGCGAGCAGCCTCGCGTGAGCGAGCGTGCGCGCTTCGGCGTCGCAAAGCGGCGCGGCTGCCCGCAAAGCCCGTATGAGAGCGTTCATCTTGCCGGGGTGCGACACGGCCCAGCGCTCGGCAACCGCGAGGCATTTCTCGACGTGCCCCGGCCGTATCTGCTCCGTCCCGAGAACCACCTCCCCGGCGCCGCGCAGCGCCGCCTCGTCGCCCCAAGGGGCGCCCGCGCAGAAGCCGGCGATCCGCCCGGCCGCCAGGGCATCCACGACTTCTGCGGGCGGGATCGCGACCAGCTCGACGTCGCGGTCCGGGTCCACGCCGCCCGAGGCGAGCCAGTCGCGCAGGAGCAGGGCATGGGTCGAGAAAGCGTGGACGACGGCGAGAAGCGGCGGGGCGGCCTGCAGGCGCACCCAAGCCCTGAAGCGCCAGGCGATCTGTGCCGCCGTCGCTGACCCTCCTGCGGTCGCTATCGCCGCCTCGGGCGCGAGCACGATGCTGTTGCCTCCCTCGCTGAGCGCCATGGGCACGAGCAGCCGCGCCCGCGGTCCGCGCAGCCCGGCGGACGCAGCCAGCGCCAGCGGCGGCAGCATCACCGCCGCGTCGAGCGCGCCGAAGGCCAGCTTGTCCGCGACGTTCGACCACGACGGTTCCACGTTAATCCGGACGTCGAGCCCTTCCGCGGCGAACAGCCCCTCCCGCTCCGCCACGAGCGCGGGGAGGCTATCCGCGAGCCGCAGCACGCCGAGCCGTACTGTCACGCCTGCTCCTCCCTATCCTTTCGTTCTTGCAACAGTCGGGCCGCGATATCCACGATGCGCTCGCCGCGGCGCATCGCCTGGCGCTGCAGCCAACGATAGGCATCCGGCTCGGCGATTCGCCGCTCGCGGATCAGCGCCGCCTTCGCGCGCTCGACTACTTGCCGCTCCGCGAGCCGCGACTCGGCGGCCTGCAGCTCTTCCGCCAGCTCCCGATGCCGATGGAACAAGGCAACGGCGGCGCGCAGCAGCGGCCGGACATGCAAGGGCGCCACGCCCGTGACGTTGTAGGAGCACACGCCAGCGGCGATCGCTTCTTCCATGAAGCTCGGGTCGTCCTCGTCCACGAACAGCACCACCGGCCGTGGCACGCTCGCCGAGACCCGGCGCAACCCGTCGAGTGCGTCGCGGTCGGGCCGGGCCATGTCTACGAGTATCACGTCCGGTTGATGCCGGGCGACGGCCTCGGGCAGCGCGGTGCCCGGTAACAGGCGAACCACCTCGAGTTGTGGATCTTCCGCGAGCGCTCGCTCGAGATCCCCCGTCCGATCCGCATCGTCGTCCGCCAGCAGAACCCTCACCCGCGCGCTGCCTCGCCCCTCATCGCGCGATGCGCGAAGCAAGCGGTGCGCCAGGCCCGGAGCGGCGGGAGGGTCAGGGCGGTCAGCAATCGAAGCGCTTGGCGTCAAGCGCCTGCGTCCTCAACGCGGCATCAGCTTCGCGCAGCAGCCTGATGAAGCGTTCTGCCCAGGTTGCCTGCCCAGCTTCATCGGCGATCAGGTCCTGGCGAATCTCGAGCTCCACGTGCGCCAGGCCGCGCCGCTCGCCGTGCATCGGGATCGTGTAGTCGGTGCTGTCGCTGACGCTGTAGGGCGCGTTGTCGCCGACCTCCAGGTCGCCTTCCGCCCGCAGCAGACCGAGCAGGATGCGCGCTAGCCGCGGATCGCGGTTGTAGAGAACGCCGGCGTGCATCCTCCGTCTCTCGCCCTTGAAGACGGGGGTGAAGCTGTGCATCGCGACCAGGACGGTTCGGCGGCCCGCTTCGGCCCGAGCGTCGAGCAGGGCGCGGATGCGGGCGTGGTAAGGCACGAAGATCTCCCGCTGCCGGGCGATCCGCTCGTCCAGGGACAGGTCGCGGTTGCCCGGGATCTCCGTCGTCTCGCTGACCGTGGGGATCGAGCTGTCCACGCCGTGCCCGCGATTGCAGTCGATCACCAGGCGCGAGTAGGTCTGGAACACCGCGGTCGCGTCCAGCGCGGCGGAGAGACGCTCGGTCACGCCGGCGATGCCGATATCCCAGGCGATGTGACGCGCCCGCTCGCCTTCCGGAAGCCCGAGCGTGCCGAGGCGGCGCGGGATCGTCCGACCCGCGTGATCGGCGGTGAGGAAGACGTCGGAATGGCCCGCCTCGCGCAGCACGCGAACCGGCTCGGCCTCGTCCTCCTCCAACAGGCGGAACGCTCGCGTGCTCATCGCCCGGCTACCCGGCGACCTCCTCCGTGACCACCTTGAAGCCCGACAGCACGGCCCGGCCGAACGCTGTTGATATCGCGACGTCGGTGGCGTCGCGTCCGCGGCCCATGAGGATGCGGCCGATGCGGGGCTGGTTGTGCCGCGCGTCGAACGTATGCCAGCGGCCGCCGAGATAGACGTCGAACCAGCCGCTGAAATCCATCGGCGCGTCCGCCGGGGGAACGCCGATGTCGCCCAGGTAGCCGGTGCAGTAGCGGGCAGGGATGTTCATGCAGCGGCAGAACGTGATCGCGAGATGCGCGAAGTCGCGGCAGACGCCCTGCTGCTCCATGTAGGCGTGGTGCGCGGTCTTGGTCGGCCGCGCGTGCTCGTAGCCGAAGGTGACGCGCTCGTGCACGTAGTCGCAGATCGCCTGGACCCGTGCCCGGCCGGGCGGCACCGACCCGAACAGCGACCAAGCTGTGTCGGACAGGAGATCGGTCTCGCAATAGCGGCTGCCGAGGAGGAACACGAGCACCTCGTCGGGCAGGTCTTCAACCGGGTGCTGCACAGCATCGGGTACAACTTCGTCCGGCCGCCCGGAATCCGCGACGAGGAAGTCGTTGCTGATGGTCAGCTTGCCGGCCGGCGCCACGATCCGGGTGCAGAGATTGCCGAACCCGTCATGATACTCGGTCGCTGGGATGGGCGGATCGAACGCGATCCGATCGGGGGTGAGCAGGTCGGGCACGCGCGACGGATGCACGTTGAGCGTCAGCAGCATCGGGGTCGGCAGCACGCAATCGTAGACGACCTCGTATCCGGCGCGAATCTGCATCGAGATTGTCTCCTCAGAGTTAAGCCACGCCGGGCCGGCGCGAGGGCGATGCAACCGACTCGTCCGATGGCTGCGAATCAGGCGATGCGGCGGTGACGACCACCTCCACGGTCATCCCCAGGCAGTCGGCCGGAAATCCGGTCCAAGTGCCGGACAGCGGCACGGCTTGGCGCGGGTCGCGGGCGACGGCCACCCGGATCAGGCCGCGGTTGCCGACGATGCCGTTGGTCGGGTCGAACTCAATCCACCCGGCGCCGGGCAGATAGACGCGCACCCAGGCGTGCGTCGCGCCGCCCCCGACGCGGCCCTCGCCGGCCGGGCTGTAGAGGTAGCCCGAGACGAAGCGCGCGGCGAGGCCGAGCGAGCGGACGGCGTCGATCATCAGCACCGCGAAGTCGCGGCAGCTGCCGCTGCGCAGCTTCAGTGTGCGGACCGGGTCCTGCACCCCCTGCTCTTGGCGCGCGACGTAGGTGAAGCCCTGCTTGATCGCGAGCGTCATCGCGGTCAGCAGCTCGAGCGTGCGGGTCGGCCCGTCGCGGCGCACGAACTGCCGCGCCCACTGGTCCACGTCGTGCGCCGGGTCGGGGGCTTGCCGCTCGATGGAGCGGAGCAGATCCGGCATCTCCTCGGCGCCGTATGTGAAGGGATAGGTGTGCGCATAGTCCTCGAGCTGGAAGTCCAGCCCGGTGTCGGAGCTGTGGTCGAGGCAGACCGTGCTGTCGAAGCGCAGCTCGCGTGCCCGCCCGGCAAACCTGGCGATGGCGACGCAATTGCCGAACACGTCATGCACCCAGCGCAGGCTCGTGGGCTGGGGACTGATCTCCAGCTTCGCCTCGATCAGCCGCTGGTCATGGCCTTCCCGCGGACGGAACATCATCCGATGCTCGCCGAGGGAGACCGGCTGCTTGTAGCGATAGGTCGTGACGTGGTGGACGGTGAGGACCGGCATCAGGACGGGTTGCCCGGCATCTTGTATCGGCCCTGGGACTGGCTCTGCGATTGACTCTGGAACCCGCCCTGGGACTGGCTCTGAGATTGGGTTTGGGACTGGCCCTGCGACTGCGATTGGCTCTGGGACTGCCCCTGGGGCGGACCGATGCCGAAGAAGCTCGCGGACAGGTCGCGGGTGATGGCGATCAGATGGCTCTGGATGAGGTCGAGGAACTCATGCAGACCCTGGCGCAGGATCTCCGTGACCGTGAGCGAGCCCAGAAGCGCGCGCAGCCAGTCGAGTTCCTCCGCCGCAGTGACGCCGCCGCGCAGGCCGTGCTTCCGCTTGAGCTCGGTGAGCAAGGTCTCCACCTCTTGGACGCACAGGAACACTGAGCGCGGGAAGCTGGGATTGAGCAGCAGGAAGCCGGTGACGCGGCTCGGGGTGATGCCCCTGGGATGCTGCCGGCGGTAGGCGTGGTATCCGGCCGCCGAGCGCAGCAGGGCGTTCCACTGGCTAAGGTCAATCGGCGAGCCGACATCCTCGGCGCCGTGCGGCAGCAGCAGGTGGTATTTCATGTCGAGCAGCCGGGTGGTCTGGTCGGCGCGCTCGATGTAGCGGCCGAGCTGGTAGAAGCACCAGCCCTGGTCGCGGTAGAACGTGCCCTCCGTGATGCCGGTGTGGGTCTGGCACGCCTCCTTGATCCCGCGGAACAGGTCGGTGAGCCGCTCCGGGGCGAGATCCGCCTGGTTGATCGCGCTGAGTCGGTTCTGGAACACGTTGAGCTGCACCCACATCTCGGTGGAGATCAACGGGCGCAGGGCGCGCGCGTTCTCGCGGGCGTCGCGGATCGCGCTGACGATCGAGCTCGCGTTGTCGGCGTCGCTCACGTAGAAGCGCAGCACGGCCTCGGCGGTGGCCTCGCTGTGGCGCTCGTAGAAGGCCTCCTCGTCGGCGTGCAGGGCCACGATGGACTGCCAGTTCTGGTCGCCCCTGGCATCGCGCGTGAAGGTCTCGTTCACATCCAGGATGCGGGCGAGGTTCTCGGCGCGCTCGACATAGCGGGCGAGCCAGAAGATGCACTCCGCGTAGCGGGCGAGCAGGACCTCACTCAAGGCCCCCCCTATTCAAGGACCCAGGTGTCCTTCGATCCGCCGCCTTGCGACGAGTTCACCACGAGCGACCCCTTGCGCAGCGCCACGCGGGTCAATCCTCCAGGCAGAACCCAAGTCTTCGCCCCGGTGATCACGAAGGGGCGCAGGTCCACATGCCGTGGCTCGACCCCACCCTCGACGAGGGTGGGCGAGACCGAAAGGCTGACGCAGGGCTGGCTGATGTAGTTGGCGGGATCGGCGAAGAGCTGGGCGCGGCAGGCCTCCAGCTCCTCCCGGCTCGCGCGCGGCCCGACGGTGATGCCGTAGCCGCCCGCCTCCCCCACGGGCTTGACCACCAGCTCGTCCAGGTGGTCGAGCGTGTAGCGCAGCGCCTCCGGCTCGCGGCAGATGTGGGTCTCCACGTTCGGCAGGATCGCGTCCTCGCCCAGGTAGTAGCGGATGATGCGCGGCATGTAGGCATAAACTGCCTTATCGTCGGCCACTCCGGTGCCGACCGCGTTCGCGAGCGACACGCGCCCGGCGCGGCAGGCCCGCATCAAACCAGGCACGCCCAGCGCGCTGTCGGGCCGGAAGACCTCGGGGTCGAGGAAGTCGTCGTTGATGCGGCGGTAGATCACGTCAACGGGCGAGAGCCCGCCCGTGGTGCGCATGAAGACGCGGTCGTTCTCGACCAGGAGATCGCGGCCCTCGACCAGCGGCACGCCCATCTCGCGGGCCAGGAACACGTGCTCGAAGAACGCTGAGTTGTAGGTGCCGGGCGACAGGAGTACGACGCGCGGGTCGTCGCGTCCGCGCGGCCCCACCTCGCGTAGGGCGGCCACGAGCTGCAGCCCGTAATTCTCGACCGGGCGGAGGCCGATGCCGTCGAGCAGGTCGGGGAACGCCCGCAGCATCATGTGCCGGTTCTCAATGACATAGCTGACACCGGACGGTGTCCGCGCATTGTCCTCCAGCACGAGGAACCTGCCATCGCCGTCGCGCACGATGTCGATGCCGCAAATGTTCACGTAGGTTCTGTGGGGCAGATCGAGTCCCTGCATGATGGGCCGGTAGTTGGCGTTGCCGAGCACTAGGTCGGCCGGGACGATGCCGTCCTTGAGCAGCTTCTGGTCGTGATAGATGTCGTCCAGCAGCAGGTTGAGGGCGGTGACGCGCTGGATGACACCGCTCTCGATCACGCGCCACTCCGCGGCGGACAGCACGCGCGGGATCACATCGAAGGGCAGGATCCGGTCGATTGCCTCCTTGTCCGAATAGACTGTGAAGGTCACGCCCTGATCAAAGAGGCCCGCCTCGGCCTTGGCGGCGCGCAGCTTCAAGGCATCGGCCGAGAACGCCGCGAGCCGTGTCCGAATCGGCTCGTTGGAGTCCCCGCGCAGCATCTCGCAGTAGAAGCCCGCGGGATCGTAGCTGGCCAGGACGGACGGATCCATGGACGCCCTTATAGCGGTTTATCGAGAGCTGGTAAGCAATTCGCGTGCCGGCCGTAGGCGGTGATGATGCCCAAGCCCGCGCAGGGGGGTTCAGAGAGTCTCTTGCAGGAACGATGGTGAGCCCGGCGCGTTCGCGGTCCGATGGCTGAACCTGTCTAGAGGTGTCCGATGCGCGCTGCTGTCCTCCTTCTCGCCGCCGTCGCGCTGCCCGCCGCTGCGCAACAGACTGGTGCCGGCGGTCAGGGAAAGCACACGTTCCAAAATCTGCGGTCCTTCACGATCGAGAACAACAGCAAGGACCCCATCGCGAGCGTGACGCTGCTCTCGACCCATGACGGCCAGCAGCTGTTCAAGACCAACCATCAGATCCAGCCCAACGAGGCGGCTGAGGCGCAGGTCGGGCGCGACCAGTGCCTGGCCGAGGTGGACGTGACGTTCAAGGGAGGCCGTACCCTGCGCTCGGCAGGCTTGAACGACTGCAAGATGACGCGCGTCTCGATCAGCGACCGAGACATCAGGCTCGAGAGTGCCGCGGTTCACTGACCCATCTCGAGGCCGCGACGGCCGGCACACAGAAAATCCTGCGCTTGTTCATGGCCCGTTAAGGGCTTCGCGCGAGACTGTCCTCACGCCTGCCAAAACGGGGACGTGTACAGCAACTCTCGGACTGCAAGGGTAAGACACCATGCCTCTGAACTCAGTCAACACGAACGTGGGCGCGATGGTCGCGCTCGAATCGCTCAACAACACCAACATGCAGCTGCAGGCAACGCAGAAGCAGATCAGCACGGGCTACCGCGTCGCCGACGCGACGGACGACGGCGCAGCCTACGCGGTCGCCCAGGGCATCCGCTCGAACGTGGCCGCGCTGACCAGCGCCAACCAGCAGCTCTCCCAAGTCTCCTCGGGCCTGCTCTCAACCACGATCAGCGGCCTCAACAGCATCTCCAACCAGATGAGCAGCCTGCAGGCCACCTTGGTCAAGCTGACTGACGGCAGCCTTTCGAGCTCGGAGCGCACGCAGTATCAGACCGATGTGACCAACGATCTGGCCGACATCAAGAACTACATCACCAACTCCAACTACAACGGCAAGACGCTGATCGGCAATTTCGGCGCCGCGGTTGGCTTCGGGAGCGTCAACGTTGTCCGCAACGAGAACGGTGCGCAGTATACAATCAGCTCGACCAACGCTTCCGCGATCTACAAGGGGCTCACCACCCTCGCGAACGCGTCGCAGACAACCACGCAGATCGCCGCCGCGCTCACGGCTACGGGCGCGTTCACGACGCAGTTCGCCGCCGTCAACTCGGCGCTGAACACGTATGGTAACGCCTCGCAATACGTGAGCTCTCAGGTCACGTTCAATAACGACCGCGTCGATGCCATGAACAGCGGCCTCGGCGCGCTGGTTGACGCTGACCTGAGCAAGGAAGCTGCGAACCTGCAGGCGCTGCAAACTCGCCAGCAGCTCGGCACCCAGGCGCTCAGCCTCGCCAACCAGGCGCCGAACAGCCTGCTCAGCCTCTTCAAGTAAGCGGCGACCCGGCGGCGGCGCCGCCGGGTCCATCCCGCCAGGAGGCGGCGCATGAGCACCCTAGTACTCGAACTACGCCAAGGCGATATGATGGTCGTGAACGGCGCTCCGATCCGGTTCCGAACTCGCGCGCGTCTCGAACTCACGGCGCACGCCCGCTTCCTGTTCGGCAAGCAGATCATGTCTCCCGAGCAAGCCGACAGTCCTGCGCGCCGCCTCTACTTCGCGCTCCAGTGCGCCTACATCGGCACCGACGAGGAGCGCCCGCGCGGCCTCGCCGCTGCCCGTGAGCTCGCGGCGGCGTTTAAGCTCGCGACCAGTTCGCCGCTGGCGCGGGACATCATCGAGCGCGCGATCGCCGCCGCCGAGGCAGACGACTGCTATCAGGCGCTCAAGCTCGCCCGGCGCATCATACGGCACGAGGACGCCGTCCTTGGCCGCACCCCCGACAGCAGGCAGGAGGTTCAGTGAACGTGTCCCAGCACGCGGCCCGCGCTTACCGGGTCGCTTCCGAGAGTCGCAGCCTGCGCGAGCAGGAGGCCGACGTTTTCCGCTACGCCAACGCCTCCCTGAGCACGGCGCGCACCGGCGGCGCAATCGCCAGGGCGCGCGCGGTAGCGGACAACCGGCGGCTCTGGTCGCTCGTCGCCATCCTCGTGCGCGACGACGAGAACCAGCTTCCACTTCCACTCCGCGCGCAACTCGCCTCTCTCGGCCTCGCAGTTCAGCACGAGCTGGGCAAGCCGGAGCCCGACTTCGACTTCGTCATCGGCATCAACGAGCATATCGCAGCTGGCCTCTCCGCTCAGCCCTGAGAGCTTCAGCGCCGTCCGCTCAAAAAGGAGCAAGATGTCACTCACACTTGCCAAGCTGCCCGACCCGCTCGCTCTAGCAGCGAAGGCGCGAGCTCTGCTTGACCAGGGCCGACCCGGTCCGGCCCGGCCGATCATCGCGGCACTCCGCCCGGCCGGCGCTGACGGTGCGGTCATCGCCGAGATGGAGGCTTGCCTTCTCGTCGCTCAAGGGCGCGCGCACGAGGCTATCGCCGTGCTGAGTGCTGGTCTCGAAGAGATGGGACCGTCTCCTGCCCTCCATATGACCCGCGCGGAGCTGTATCTGCTGTCGGGTGACGCCGTGGGCGCAACCCGCGATGCTGCCGAAGCCGTGATCCTCGCTCGGGGCGATGCGGCTGCGAAGGCGCTCCTCGGCCGCGCGCTGCTGCTGCTCGGCCGCGCAGCTGATGCCGTGACGTGCCTGGAAGAGGCGCTTGCGGCGCGTCCACATGCTGCCGCGGTGCGGCTCGACCTTGCAGCGGCGCTCGACGCAGACGCTCGACCCGGTGCGAGTGAGGCCGTGCTCGCGGACGGCATCGCTCTGGATCCTGGCAGCGCCACGCTGCACAGCGCCGCGCTGCTCCGCCGCGTCCGCGCCAAGGATTTCACGGCGGTCATCGCCATGGCCGTCGCCGCCCGTCGGAATGCCGCGCTAGATGCCCGCGGGTGTGGATTGATGGGACATGCACTGTCCAGCCTGGGCCGCTGCGACGAGGCGGCTGATGCCTACGTCGAGGCGCTTAAGCTTGCGCCCGAGGACCCCTACCTCCGCCATCTCGTGGCGTCCGCCGGGCGCTGCGACGCTGGCGACCGGGCGCCGCCGGAGTATGTTCGTATCCTGTTCGACGAGTATGCCGAACGCTTCGACCATCACCTGATCCACCTCGGCTATCGTGTGCCGGGGCTGGTGCGTCGGGTGCTCGCTCAGCTCGCTCCGGCGCGTGGCCCGGTGCTCGACCTCGGCTGCGGCACGGGGCTGCTCGCGGTCGCATGCAAGGATCACGTGCTGCATGACTGGATCGGCGTGGACCTGTCCCCCCGGATGCTCGAGGCCGCCCGGTCGAAGACGCTCTATGCCGAGCTGCACGAGGCGGACCTGCTCACTTTCCTCGGTGGCGAGAAAAGCCTGTTCCCGCTCATCCTCGCGGGTGACGTGCTGTGCTACTTCGGTCCGCTCACGCCCGTCCTGAAAGCAGTCCAGCCGCGCTTGGCGCCCGGTGGCCGGTTCATCTTCACCGTCGAGGGGCTCGCTCTCGGTGAGGAAGCAGTGCACCTCGACCGCACGGGGCGCTACGCCCATAGCGAGGCGCACGTCACTGCTGCTGCACGTGACGCTGGGCTGAAGATCATCTCGCTCGACGAGAATACGCTGCGCCAGGACGGTCCAGCGCCTGTCCACGGCTTCGTGGCTGTCCTGGAGCGTGCAGCGTGACACTGATGGAAGTCGCGTCTGAGGCTGCGAACGAGGGCGCCAGTCTGCTGGATCGCGGCTTGCCTTCCGAGGCGCGTGCGGCCCTCTATGCCGCCGTTGCAGCAGGCGACCGCCGGCCGGCAACACAGCTCAACCTCGCCCTCGCCGAAGATAAAGCCGGCAACGCTGAGGCCGCGCGGCGACGCATAGGCGAGATCGAGAGAGCCTGCCCGGAGTGGGACGAACCGCCGCTGCGCCTCGCCGAGAGCCTGCGCAGGTCCGGCGACTGGTCCGCGGCGGAGCAGGCGTATCGCCGTGTGCTGGACGTCAACCCGGCACGGCTGGAGGCTCTCGTCGCGCTCGGCGCCGGCCTAGTCGCTCGCGGCCGGCTGGAGGAAGCCCTACCGTTCCTCCTCCGGGCATGTAATCAGCCTGATCCCGGCTTCGAGCCATGGCACGCCCTCGGTGTCGCCCGGCTCGCACTCGGTGACGCTGCCCTGGCGGAAGCCGCCCTTGCGAGCGCCAGCCGTGCCGCACCAGGCCGACTCGATATCGCCTTGCAGCGCGCCGACGCGGCGCTCGCTGCTGGCACGGCCGAGAGCGAGCTCGTTCGGCTCGAAGCAGTGGCCAACGCCTCTCCGCTCGATCCGTTGCCGCTTCGCGCACGGGCGCACTTGCTCGAAGCCATGGGCCGGCTGGAGGAGAGCGCGGACGTGCTGGAAGCTGCGGCCGAGATCGCGCCGGCTGATGCCGAGTGTGCAGCAGCCCTCGGCTTTTCCCTGACCCGCTTGGACCGGGCTGACGAGGCAGAGACCGCGCTGCGCCGGGCCCTGGCGCTTGATCCTCTTTGCCAACAGCCTCGCGCCGACCTGGCCGCCGTGCTGATCCGCCGCCTCCGCTTCTGCGAGGCCGAAGCCCTCGTCCGCGGTCTTGTCTCCGAGCGCGGCGAAGAGGCGCTGATGCTCAGCAATTTGGCTACTGCACTCGTGGGTCAGGGCCGGCAGGAGGAAGCGATCGCCGCCGCCCGGCGCGCGACGGAAGTGGCCCCGGACGCGATCCAGCCCTGGCGCATTCTCTCGGGTGTGCTGCCCTACATGGCCACCGCCGAAGAGCACACGGCGGCTGTCCGTGCCTGCGCGCAGCTTTATCCGCGCGGCGAGCGACGTCCTTTCGCCAACATTGCCGACCCTGACCGGCCGCTGCGGGTCGGCCTGCTCTCCAATGCGTTGCGCACCCATCCCGTCGGCTGGCTGACCCTTGCGGGGTGGGAGGCGCTCGACAGGACCGCATTCGAACTGGTCTGCTTGGGGCCGTTCTCGCCCGGCAACCTGTTCGCCCGGCGGTTCGCCGCGCGCGCATGTGTCTGGCACGACACAAGGGGCGGCAGCGACGCTGCCGTCGCGGCCCTGTGCCGCGAGCAGTGTCTCGACATCGTCGTTGATCTCGGCGGCCATGGGGAGGCCGGGCGCCTCGGCGTGCTCGCTCATCGCGCCGCGCCGGTGCAGGTGAAGTGGGTCGGATCACAGGTCGGCAGCAGCGGCCTGCCGGAGATGGACTGGTTCCTGACCGACCGCTGGGAGACGCCTTCAGATTGCGCCGACCTCTACCACGAGCGGCTTCTGCGCCTTCCAGACGGCTATGTCTGCTACGAACCACCGTCCCACGCGCCGGATGCAGCGCCTTTGCCCGCACTCGCCGCCGGAGGTGTCACCTTCGGCTGCTTCAACAACCTCGCCAAGGTCACGCCCGAGGTCATCGCGACGTGGGCGGCGATTCTCGCCGCTGTTCCCGACTCACGTCTCGTGCTCAAGGCGCCCCAGCTCGACGATCCTGCTCTCCTTCCAGACTTCAGGGCACGACTCACCACCGCCGGTCTCGACGCCAGCCGATTTATGTTGCGCGGCGCATCCGCTCACCGGGAACATCTCGCGTCATACGCCGAGATCGATATCGCGCTCGATCCCTTCCCCTACTCGGGCGGCCTCTCGACGTGCGAAGCCCTTTGGATGGGCGTGCCAACCATCACGTTGCCAGGCCGCAGCTTCGCGAGTCGGCACACGCTGAGTCACCAGGAGAATGTTGGCCTCTCCGGGTGGGCGGCCGCTTCGCCGGCCGAATATGTCGCCCTCGCGGCGCAATGGGCCTCGGACCTCGAAGGGCTTGCGGCGCTGCGGGCCGGTCTCCGCCCGCAGGTTGCGGCGAGTCCGCTCTGTGACGCGCCGCGCTTCGGCCGCAACCTAGGTGCGGCACTCCGCCACGCTTGGCGAACCTGGTGCCTGGAGAACGATCGGGCCGCGTAACCCGCTCAGCTCGGGTGCCAGCCGAAGCGCTGCGCCAGCCACTGGCGGAGGTCGAGCAGAACAGCCGCGTCCACCGCCGCGAGCGGGGCCGTGCTGGCGACGGCCGCGGCTTCAGCCTCGGTATGGATGCCGAGCCGCGCGGCCGCTGCCCGCGTCGCCGGAGCCATGACCGCTTGCGCGCACGCACGCCGCCAGAGCGCAACCATGCTCGCGGACGTGAGCGGCGGCAGCACCAGCGCCGTATCGAGCCGCGTCGCGGCGATAGCGGCCTCGAGCGCGGCGAAGAGCGGCTGCCGCACCCGCGGTGTGAGCCGCTCGCCTGTGGTCGGAAGCTCGGGGAAGTCCGGATCGCGGCCGGGCTGACCGTTGGCATCAAGCTCGCGAAAGGCAAGGACGGGCGCGAACCCGGCCTGGGCCGCGTTGTCCAGTTGGTGTCCGATGTCTCGCCCGTGCAGAAGTATGGCGTCGGCGTCCGCGTAGCCAGATCGGGCGGGGACGGCTTGGGGGAGAGCGCCGATCAGCTCGAGCGTGAGCAGCGCGGGGAGCGCCGGTCCTCCCGGGTCGCCCGCCACCCGTACGACCCGTCCTGCCGCAATCCGCGCGAGCGACAGACGGCTCGCGAGCACCGCCGGCGTCGTGCCCGCCAGCGCTGTCACCCACTGTGCCGCGTTGAACCGTGCCCGTGGATCGCCGACCAGCCAGGCGAGGGCCGCCGCACCGGGCAGGAGCAGAACGGCCTCGCCGTCAGAGGCGGTCAACGCCTCGAACTGGTTCGCGGCCGTGACGCCGTCGGCGCCGCCGATGCTCTCGCGCCCGAGCCGGGTGCCCGGCGGAAGCGCATGCGCGAGCGCCGGCAGGATAAGGTCCGCCCACGCCGCCGTCGCGCCCTGAGCAGGTCCGGCGATGAGGAGTGTTGCCGCGTCCGGGACGGCTGCGCGAGCCGTTCCGCTGGCCGCGAGCGCCAGGCCCGCGCGCATGAGTTGGCGCCGGCTCCACGGCGGGGCCGAGCGATGCGACGGATGCGGCAAAGGATCGGCCATGTGAGAATCCCCTGCACGACGGCCGCCTCTTCCGAGTGGCCCGCCCGTGATGTGACGGTGCCTTTCGTCTATGTCAAATTCCTGGCAAGTGCGCCGACTTCAGTCGTCGTAAGCGACGAGGGCGGTGAACGGCACGTCGAGGCGGTCGCGGCCGTGCAGCAGGCACAACTCGATCAGGGCAGCGGCGGCCGGGACCTCGGCGCCGACGCTGCGCAGCAGCGCGATGCCAGCCGCGAGCGTGCCCCCCGTTGCCAGCAGATCGTCAACGACGATGACTTCGATCACCTGGCCGCACGGCGTCGGCCTGGATCTCGATGCGGTCCGTGCCGTATTCGAGCGCATAGTCGAGCGCGACGATAGCACCCGGCAACTTGCCGCGCTTGCGCAGCATCACGAAGCCGCAGCTGAGCCTGAGCGCAAGCGGCGCCGCGACGAGGAAGCCCCGTGATTCGATGCCCGCCAGCAGCGTCGGGCGGTGCGGGCGCGTCACGTTGGCGAGCTGCTCCATCGCGAACTGCCAAGCGTCGGCGTTCCGCAGCAGGGTCGAGATGTCGCGGAACAGGATCCCGGGCTTGGGAAAGTCCGGAATGGCGCGGATGTGATCCTTGAGGTCCATGATCAGCGCTGTATCGCGCTCAGCCTGGACCGGCAAGGCAGGGTGGGGTAGTTCCCCTCGGCAATGGCATCGTCCAGGTGGCCTCCATCACGCAAACCGATCGCTGCGGCGGTCGGGATCGTGTTCGTCCTGACGTACATCGTTCTGGTCGTCACCCTGCCGGACCTTCTGCCGCTCGAGAACTGGGCCGTGCAGGCGCTCTACTGGTGCGTGGCGGGCGTCATCTGGGTTCTGCCCGTGTGGGCGCTGATGCTTTGGGCAGTCCGGCGGTGACGAGGCCACGATCGAGTCGCCATGCTTCCAAGCCGTGACTGGCTGCAGCAGGGTGCGGCCGACCATCACGTGGAGTGATATCCGGATGCAGCGCAGGACCCTTCTCGCCGGCATCGCCGCGGTGACGACCTCTGGCTGGCCTTCGCTGGCGGCTTCGGCGGAACGGGGCGCCGTCGCGTTACGCGTCCAAGCGCGTTCTCTACGTGCGTGCCTGGGGAGCGAACGGCCCCTATGAAGTGCTGCCCTTCTTGCGCCAGAGCAACTCCTACGGTCCGCATCCCGTTGGCACGGTCGGCAACACCGGGCCGCAGCAGGCATACGCTGGCGTCGCCGACCTCTGGAACGACGCCGCGCGCCTGCATGCCTGGGGCGGCGTGAACGACCGTCGCGCAGCCAGCGTGCCGGCGAGCGCGTTCGATCCGGCCCATTCCTGCCTGACCCCGGCCGCCGGCTTCGCCTTCGGAGCGTGGGCGATCGCCGTCGCGGTGTCCGGGCCGGGCGCGCCGTCGAGCATCCCGCAGAACAAGGCATACTGGCTGACCCGTCAAAGTCCCCATGGCCACGGACCAGGCCTCGCACTCTACCGTGAGACCACGGGCAACTCGCCTGGGGACCGCGGGTTTCCCTCGTGAACGCCTCATGCGGCCGTCGCGCCCAACACCCATGTCACCTTCCCCGGCGGCAGCGTCCGTTGGACTAGCAAAGGCGGCAAGACAGCAGCGGCAAGAGCGACCCGGCAGGCGCTTATCCGAGCATCGCCGCGATGATGCGGGCCAACTTCCCGAAGACGCTTCCGCGGCCCGACGGACTGTTCGAGGATGCGGGCGGAGGAGCGCCCCTCGACGGCGCCGGACTCGCGGAGAGACCTACGCCGCGCTGCGACGCCGTCTGAATGCGCCGCCGCTGCGGGGGATGCCTTTCGTTGGATTCGACCGCAACACGGGCCGGCAAGAGGTTTATCCCGCCTGGGCCATCGTGCCAGGCTGACCCGCGGTCTGGCTGTCGCGGCCACGGACATGTTCGGCGAGTTGATGGCTGGCGAGGTTCTTCAGCTTTGCCTCGACCTCAATGTCCGTCCAGGCGAGATGGGCCGCCACCCAGTCGTTCACGGCGAGGTTCCACATCATGTCGGAGTGCGCGCGGAGTTCTCTTACCGTGGCGCCCGCGGCGGCAAGGGCGGCGTAGTCCGGCAAGCGGTCCGCCGGGTGCCCCAGCAGCACGTCCTCGCGCGTGACCGAGATGTGGCTTACCGGCCGCACGCCGCGCCAGCTCGCCGCGACCTGCGCGATACGTGGATCGTTGGGTTGGATGTAATCGCCCCGCGTGTGGATCCAGTGGTGGTGCAAGTCGAGCACGAGCGGCACGCTGTCCGTGAGTGGCAGCAGCGCGTCAAGGCCGAACTGCACTTCGTCGTTCTCCACCGTGACCAGCCCGCGCGCGTCGGCGGATAGGCGCGCGAGCCCGGCGCGGAAGCCCGCAACGCCTGTGACGGAGCTGCCGACGTGGATGTTGACGTGCGCGCCACGCGAATGCCAACCGCCGGCGAAGCCGAGCCAGCGCATCAGGTCGGCGTGATACTCGAACTCGGCCAACCCGTTCTCGACGGCTCGCGGATTGGGACTCGCGAGCACGCAGAACGGACCGGGATGCATGGAGAGGCGAACGCCGCCGGCGCGCGCGACGTCGCCCACGCGCCCCAGCCCTACCTCGACCAGCTCGCGCATGATCGGCTCGGCATACATCCAGCGCGCGACCGGATGCGTGTAGGCAGGCAGCACGTCGCTGCCGATCCGCAGCATCCGCTCCAGCGGCGGCGCCGTTGCAACCCGGCGCATGTGCGCCTCCAGCGCTGCGATGTTGCGCGCCACGAGCGCCAATACCTTCTCGAAGGCGTCCGTCCGGTCCATGCGGCTGAGCGCTGCGATCGTGGTGCCTGAGAGATTAAATCTCTGCGCCTCCTCCGGATTGGGCAGCGGCGGGCGGTAGAGGCAGCAGTAGCCGAGGCGGGCATCCGGGGGTGGGATCGTCATGCCACTGCCAACGCGGCATCACAGTCCCACGTTCACCTGCTTCGGCCAGGGTGCCCGTCGCCACTCTTCCTGCAAGGGCAGGGGTGCCGGTGCGTCGGCAACGTCGCGGTAGCGACCGGGAAGGCGCTCCGGGTCGGCCCAGCAGTCCACGACGCCCAGGCTGCGCGTGCAGAACGGCTGGCGCCGGGCCTCCTCGGGCACCGAGCAGTAGGTCTTGCCCTGGTCGAGATGGACGATCGAGCAGTCCTTGCCCGTGATGAAGGAGAACAGGATGTCCGGGATGCTGCGCTGGAACACGACGACGCTCGCGGCATTCGCGGCGAAGAAGGCGCCCGTCGGCTCCGTCCAGTTGGCGCAGCCGGCGAGCTAGGGCAGGACGATGAGCAACAGGGCGTAGGGAGCCAGGCGCATGGGATGAAGATGCCTGGATTCGGTGAACAAGCCGTTGCCGCGCGCGCCGTACCGACATCTTTCTGCTTCGGGTTGGCGTTTGCCCCGCGCTACCGGCCTCGCTATACACCGCGTCAACCCCAGCGGGGTGATCAGAGCGAGGCCGGGCCGTGGCGGATATCTTCGACGAGATCGGTGAGGATCTGCGGGCCGAGCGCGCCCAGAAGCTGTTCGCGCGCTATGGCTGGGTTTTGGTCGTCCTGGTCATATTGGCCGTGGCTGGCGCGGGCGGCTGGCAATGGTGGCGCGGCCACCAGCAGCACCAGGCCGAGATCGCGGCAGCGGCCTTTCTCACAGCGTCGCGCGAGGCGTCCGGCCCTGCGCCGGGCAACGCGGAGACGGCCTCGCGCAAGGAGGCGGAAGCCGCGTTCGAACGGCTCGCCACTCAAGCTCCGGAAAGCTACCGCACGCTCGCCCGCCTTCGTCTCGCCGCCGTCCAGGCCGGCTCCAACCCGGCTGCAGCGCTTCAGACCTGGGATGCCGTAGCGTCCGATCCGCGCGCTGCTTCCCTCCTGCGCAGCCTCGCGACTCTGCTCTGGGCACAGCACCAGATCGAGGCAGGCGACCCTGCCGCCATTGAGGCGCGGCTGCGCCCGCTCGCCGACGGGGGCGGGCCGTGGCAGGCGCTGGCGCAGGAGCAGCTTGCCTGGCTCGACCTTCGCCAAGGACGGGACCAGCAGGCGCGCGACCTGCTCCGCGGCCTCGCCGCCGATCCGCTCGCGCCGGACGGCGTGCGTACCCGCGCCAACGGCTTGCTCGCCCAACTGGGGGAGGCGGCGCCCCAGGCCGCAGCAACGGTCCCGGTCACGGCACCCGTGACCCGATGAGGGTGCTCAAACGCCGGGCGGCGTTGCTGCTTCCGCTCGGCATCGCTGGTTGCAGTGTGCTCGACGATATCTTCAGCCCGATCAAGACACCCATCGCCGGCAAGCGCGAGGAGGTGAGCCCTGTCCGCCGCGGCCTCGAGATCCCGCCAGGCAAGAGTCCGCACGGCTGGCGTCCCGTCGCCCTTGGCGGTCGCGGACTGGCCGCAGCCCGGCGGCAATGCCGCGCACGTGCCGGGCCATCCGGAGATCGGCAAGCTCGCCCCGGTCTGGACCGCAAGCGTCGGCGAGGGCACCGAGTATCGCCAGCGCATCACCTCGTCGCCGGTCGTCGCCGGGGGCCGCGTCGTCGCGATGGACGCCGACGGTGCGGTGAGTGCCTTCGACCTCGCCACTGGCCACCAGCTTTGGCGCACCATGACCCGGCCCAAGAAGAATCGCAGCACGAACGTCGGCGGCGGCGTTTCCGCCTCGAGCACGCGGGTCTGGGCGGCGACCGGCCGCGCGGAGCTGCTCGCGCTGGACGCGGCGACGGGCAAGGTGCTCTGGCGCCAGCCGCTCGGCACACCGGCCCGCTCCGCGCCGACGGTCGCGGACGGTCGCCTCTACGTCACGACGCTGGAGGACAAGCTCCTGTCCTTCGCGGCTGACACAGGGAAACCAGGCTGGACCTACCAAGCGGCGACAGTGCAGACGACGCTGCTCGGTGAAGCCAGTCCGGCCGTGTCGGAGGGCTTCGTCGTCGCTGGCTTCGGCTCGGGCGACCTCATCGCCCTTCGCGCGGACGATGGCGCGCTCGCGTGGAGCGACAGCCTCGCGGGCGCCCGCGCCCAGACTAGCCTCGTGGATCTCTCCGCAGTCAACGCCTCACCGGTCGTCGCGAACGGCCGCGTGTTCGCCATCGCGGCCGGAGGTCTGTTCGTCTGCGACGATTTGCGTTCCGGCCGGCGGCTCTGGGAACGCGAGATCGGCGGCTCGCAGACGCCGTGGCTCGCGGGCGACTCGCTCTTCGTCCTCACGCAGGATCAGGTGCTCGCGGCACTCGATGCCCGTGACGGCCAGCCGATCTGGGTGGACGAACTGGAGCGGTATCACAATCCCAAGGATCAGAGCGGCCCGGTGCACTGGGTCGGCCCGGTGCTCGCCGGGTATCAGCTCATCGTCGCGAGCAGCGACCGCCAGGTTGCCGGCTTCCGGGCTGGCAACGGCAAGCTGATCGGCAGCACGCGCCTTCCCGCGCCGATCTCGCTCCGCCCTATCGTGGCGCGCGGCTTCCTCCTGGTGCTCGACGACGAGGGCACCATCCGGGCATTCCGGTGAGCGGCGCCGGCGATGACGTGCCGGGCGGCGATTCGGGGCAGCTGCCGGTCGTCGTCATCGCCGGGCGTCCGAACGTGGGCAAGAGCACCTTGTTCAACCGCCTCGCGGGTGGGCGCTACGCCCTGGTCTCAAACACGCCCGGCGTCACGCGCGACCGCAAGGAGGCCGAGGCGGTGCTGCGTGGACGCCGGGTGCTGCTCGTGGACACGGCTGGGCTGGAGGAATCGGCGCCCGCGAGCCTCGCTGGGCGGATGCGCGCCTCGTCCGAGGCGGCCGTCTCAGCGGCGGACCTGGTCGTCTTCGTGGTGGACGCGCGCGCGGGGATCTTGCCCTCAGACGAGCACTTCGCCCACTGGCTGCGGCGCCAGGGCCGCCCGGTGCTGCTCGTCGCGAACAAGGCCGAGGGGCGGGGAGGGGCTGCCAATGCGCTCGATGCCTACGCGCTGGGCTTGGGTGATCCCGTGGCGGTCTCGGCCGAGCACGGCGAAGGCTTGGCCGGGCTGATGGCCGACATCGCCGAGCGCCTGCCGGAGGCGTCGAGCGATGCCACGCCGCGCGCGCCGCTGCGCCTCGCCATCGTCGGCCGGCCGAACGCGGGCAAGAGCACGCTGCTCAATCGCTTGCTCGGTGAGGAGCGCATGATCACCGGCCCCGAGCCGGGCCTCACGCGCGACGCGGTCTCGGTGCGCCTGCACGACGCCGAGGGCGAGATCGAGCTGGTGGATACCGCAGGCGTTCGCCGCAAGGCCCGTGTCGAGGCGGCGCTGGAGCGCATGTCGGTGAGCGCCAGCATCGAAGCACTCAAGCGCGCGGAGGTGGTGGCGCTCTGCGTGGACGCGGAGCTTGGACTGCACGACCAGGACCTGCAGATCGCGCGCCTGGCCGAGCGCGAGGGACGTGCCTGCGTGCTCGTGCTCACGAAGTGGGACGCAGTGGCGAATCGCGCCGCAGTCAGACGCGCTATCTCGGACCGGCTGGAGACGAGTCTCACCCAGATGAAGGGCATCCCGGTCGTTCCCCTCTCGGCGCTGACGGGGGCAGGCGTGGGCCGTCTGCTGCCGACCGTGCGCGAGGCGTATCGGGTCTGGAACCTGCGCGTGCCGACGGGAGAGCTGAACCGCTGGTTCGAGGCCATGCTCGCCCGGCACCCGCCGCCGCTCGTGGATGGGCGTCGGCTGAAGCTGCGCTACATGACGCAAGCCAAGGCACGGCCGCCCACCTTCGTCGCGTTCGGCACGCGGGCGGAGAAGCTGCCGGAGGATTATCAGCGCTACTTGGTTAATGGCCTGCGCGAGTTGTTCAAGATGCCGGGCGTGCCGATCCGCTTGCAGCTTCGAGGGACGAAGAACCCCTACGTCGAGGTATAGGATTTAGTATGCACCAAGACGGCGCTCGACTAGCGGCCCAACCCGGAGCATTTTCGCACCATGGATATCGATAATGTTCTCCTATAAGGACTGGATGGAACATAAAGCTGAACTCGCCCAAGAACTTGGAAAAGGGGCCCTAGGAGGTTCTTACGGAGATGGCGCAATAATCCTTTGCGCGGCCATAAGCGCCACGTCCTCTCTGCTCTGGCCCGCTTCCACAGGGACAAATGGCAAGCGATTCATCGAGACCATGGTCCGCTTATCCGCGTGTGACCAAGAGCCCACGCGGATAAGCGGACCGCTTCTCGTCGAGGAACTCCCTCAGCTCAGGCAATTTTTAAGGATGGACCCTCCTGCACTGTATTTGACGGGTGATGTCGATAAACAGGAAGCTTTTATCAATGAGGAATGTGCGAGGCGGAGCATTCCAGAGTGCAAAAAACAGATACGTCGTTACTCGTACGCGAGTCTATTATACGAAGAAATTCGTTGCGCGTTTATGCACGAGTACGAAACCGGGAAGAACGCAACAGAGAGGGATTATCATACATATGAACACGTTTCGTATTTAAATAAGCTCTAGTTTGAAGGCGAAGAAGAGATTGAAAGAAAGCTTATTTATTTCCCTTTAGATTGGATCAGTGCTGTGGCTCTGAACGTTGCAAATAGCATGGATCGCGAATGTGAAAGGCAGAATAAGCATCCGTTCGAAAATCTCGGTCTCGCGATACCATCCACATGGTGGATCGATGGTGGCGAGCCGGTGCATGGCGAGATTACGAAGCAGAGGCGTTAATTCTGCGTCGCCGATCCAATCCAGGCATGAAGATTGGTGAGTTCGTCGAAACCAGGTGGGGGCCGCCAGTCGCGAATTATCATCCAGTAGGACTGGTCAGGATTGATGTCTGATCCGTTCCGCTGCATTTATGCCGTCGTGCCCACGGTCCAGGTCGCCGACCTGACCAGCGGCGAGCGCTCCAGCGCCGCGACGACCGCGTCCAACTCCGCGGCATTGGCCGTGGTCGGGACCAGCACGGCCGCGAGTTCCACCTGCTCGTCGCTGTCGGAGAGGGTCTCGACCTCGCGCACGGGATAGCTGGCCCGGTCTAGCTCCGCGTCGAGCAGGTCGCGCACGGCCGACACCGCCTCGGGCCGGCAGACGACGTGGACCTGGTATTGCGCCTCGGTCACGTCGGCGACGATAGGCCGGCGGTTCACCCAGTTCACGAGCGGGCGGAGCAGGGTGTTCGCGCCCAGGACTGCGAGCGTGAGCAGCGCGGCTTCGGCGAGCAGCCCACCGCCGGAGAACGCGCCGACCGCGGCCGAGCACCACAGGGTCGCCGCCGTGTTCAGGCCACGGATGTTGGTGCCGTCCTTGAGGATTACGCCTGCGCCGAGAAAACCGATGCCGCTGACGACGTAGGCGATGATCTGCGTGCCGCCCTCCACCCCGCGCAGGCGTAGGCCGAGGTCGGCGAAGGCGGCTGCCCCCACCGCGACCAGCACGTTCGTGCGCAGACCCGCCGTTCGCTGCCGCCATTGCCGCTCGAAGCCGATCAGCGTCCCGAGCACGAACGCTGTGGCGAGCGCGAGCGCCGTGCGCAGGAGCGGCACGATCTCAAGATGGTCGAGGATCGCGGGAGCCTTGTCCGACATGAGCGAGAGCGGCCAGCGTTCAGAACGTGACGTTCGTTGGCAACCCGAGCACGGCGGCGTCGCCCACCGTCACGGCGCCTGGCTCACGCCGCCCGGCGTGGACTGGCGCACCACAGGAGCGGCCGTCTGATTGCTGTCCGGAGACGGTGTGACGGACACCGGTCCGATGCCACCCTGGCCGGAAAGCTGGCACGCGGTCGCCAGCATGGCGAAGGCGAGGAGGGCGGCACGGGCCAGGGCACGGCAGACGATCATGAGGGGCCTCCCGACGCCAGAAAGAGTTCGCGCCGCTTCTTCTACCCTCCCATCGCGACCCGAGCGACCTTCCACGCCACCAAGGCAACAGCGGCGACCAGGTAAGCGCGCAGCACGCCCATCCAGGCACGCTTCGCCATGGTGAGCTGCGGCCGCGGCAGATCGGCGAGCGGCGGCATGCGCCAGGTCGCGCGCATCGCCCGGGTGTAGCCAGCGGCAGCCTGCGCCATGCTCGCGCCCCTGCTGCCGCCGCGCCCGCGGCGGCGCAGCGCGACGACTCCGGCGCCGGCCAGGCCGGCCGCCGTGCCCGCCCCGAGGAAGCTCACGATGGCTCTGCCGCGCAGGCCGGGGAACACGGTCGCGGCCGTCAGCACGAGGGACAGCATGACCAGCACCCAGATCACCGCGCCCGTGAACATGTTGAGCCACTTGCCGTTCACCCACGGCCCGAGCACGGCGCGGTCGTTGCACAGCAGCAGCAGGAACACCGTGGCCGAGGGCAGCAGCACGCCCGCGAGCGTCTGCACGGCGTTGGTCAGCAGGCCGAGGATGGCGTCGCTGGACACCAGCACGAGCACGGCTGCGAGGAGTACGACGCCGCCATAGACCAGGTAGAAACCCCAGGCGTCCGTGGGCTTGCGATGCAGCGAGTGGCGCAGTGCCAGCACGTCGCCGAGCGCGTAGGCGGTGCTGAGCGAGACGGCGGACGCGCCGATGATGCTCGCGTCGAGCAGGGCGATCGCGAACATCACGCCCGCGGCGTGGCCTGCGTGCCGCTCCAGCCCTACCGCGACCGCGCCCGCGTCGGTGAACTGGCCGAAGCCCGGCGTGCCCTGGAAGGCGGCGGCAGCGAAGGCCATCATGGCAACCGCGCCGACCACCACGACGACGATGCCGAGCCAGAGGTCCGCCTTCTCATAGGCGATGAACCGCGGCGTGATGCGCTTGTCGATGACGTAGCTCTGCTGGAAGAAGAGCTGCCAGGGCGCGATCGTCGTTCCGACGATGGCGATGACGAGCAGCATCACGTCGGACAGCCTGGCGCCGGCCGGGACGCGCGGGACGACGAGGCTCTGGGCCACCTCGCCGAGCGGGGGATGCGCCATCAGGAACACCGGCACGAGCAGCAGGCTCAGAAAGCATAGCACCAGCGAGAACCGTTCGAAGCGGCGGAAGCTGCCGGTGCTGGCCGCGGCGATCACGATCCCGGCGGCGACGAGGATGCCCCACGCCTTCGGCACGCCGAGGTAGCCGAGCGCCAGGTTGACGCCGATGAACTCGGTGATGATGGTCAGAGTATTCAGCAGGAACAGGTCGATGACGCTGAAGGCGCCCCAGAACTTTCCGAACCGCTCCAGGATGAGGCGCGCGTGCCCCACCCCAGTCACAGCGCCGAGGCGGAGCACCATCTCCTGGTTCACGTAGAGCACGGGAACGAGCAGGAGCAGCGTCCAGAGCAGGGCGGTACCGTAGTTCTGGCCGGCTTGGGTGTAGGTACCGAAGGCGCCGGCGTCGTTGTCGCCGACCATGACGATCAGACCGGGGCCAAGGATGGCGAGCAGCGTGCGCAGGCGTGCCCACCAGCTGCGGCGGGCACCGAGATCACCATGGCGTATAGTGCCGAGCGCGCCCTTGATGTCGCCCAGGTGGGCGGGATCGAGCACGGCAGCGGGGTGGTAGAGGGCGTGGTCGGACATGGGCGCCTCGTCGCGGAAGTCTCAGGTCGGAGAGCGAGTTCCGGCCGCCGGGCGCGGTGCCTGGCGGACGGATCTCTCGAGCGTGCGGCTGGGGCGGGCTAGTCGGGCGCGATGGAGATCGCACCCGCATTCTCGGTCGCCCAGCATGCCGCGAGACGGCCGTCAGGGTCAGGCGCCCAGCGCATGACGAGGCGTGGCCGCGCGGGACTGGGCGCGCAGGAGAATTGATCGAGTAGACCGGCGGACGTCAAAGACGTCCGGAGCAGGCGGAGATCAGGTAGGATGGCCATCTGCTGCCTCCTCTTGCCTAAGCGTTTCGCCTAAGCTCGGGAGGCCTGGCCGCCTAAGGCCTAGCGCTAGGGCGCGAGGCCTTCGGTAAGCACATGCGCTACCCGAGCACGGGTCCAGCCCAAGGACGCATCCACGGCAGACGCCGCGCGCCTACTGTGGCCCTCCGAGGGCTGGCTGCTGGATCGCGGTTCCATGTGGTTCCTTGCAATCGTCGTCGGGCCCCTGGCCGGAACCAGGAGAGCGCAGAAAAACGAGCCGCAACGGACTCGCATCCTGCACCGCACGTCCGATAGGCCCAGTTCCGGTCTCAGGTCAACAGCAACCTCGCCCATGACAGCACGTTGGCCACCGAACTCGGAGGGTGCAATGACTACAACAGCCAGGAAGACCGATCCGCAGCTCTGGGAGAAGGTCAAGGAGGAAGTCACGAAGGGCGCGAAGGGCGGCAATCCCGGCCAGTGGTCTGCCCGAAAGGCGCAGCTTGCCGTCTCCGAATACAAGAAGGAGGGCGGCGGCTACGAGGGTCGCAAGACTGCCGACAATCACCTCGTCCAGTGGGAGCGCGAGGAGTGGAGCACGAAGTCCGGCCGGAAGAGCGCGGACACGGGCGAGCGTTACCTGCCCAAGACGGCACGCGAGACGCTGACGGACGAGGAATACAAGCGCACCACAGCCAGGAAGCGCACCGACACGCGCAGGGGCAGGCAGCACAGCGCTCAGCCCGAAGATGTCGCGGCGAAGGCCGCCGCCGCCCGGCGCTCGGGCGAGACGAAGGCCGAGCTGATGGAGCAGGCCAGGAAGCGCGGCGTTGCCGGGCGCTCGCGCATGACCAAGGCGCAACTCGCCCACGCGCTGGGGCAGGCGGCGTGACGAAGCATTCGCCCGATCGCGAGGACACGCTCGCCGAGTTCAAGCGCGCCGTGAACATGACCCCGGCGAGCTTGCGCGAGTGGCTGGCGTCGGAGGAGAGCCGGTCGGTGGGCATGACCCACGAGGGCGAGCGGGTGACGAGCCCCGAGCAGCACGAATTGGTCGGCCACCACATGGGAGAGCGCATCCTGCAGCTCAAGGCTAAGAAGCAGGGCGACCTCACGGACGAGGATCTCGCCGACATGCGCAAGGTCGTCGGCTACGTCCACCGCCATATGGCGCAGCGTCCGCACGGCGACGTGGCCGACACGCGCTGGCGCAAGTCGCTGATGAACTGGGGCCACGACCCGCTGAGATAGGTAGGCCGCCTCGAAACAGCCCTTGCGTTTGGCTGCGCCTTCCGGCCCTCTTCCCGAAAGCCGTCTCGGGAGGAGGCAATGTCCACTTCAGCGTTTGGGGCGATCCCGGATAGCACGGTCGAGGCTCGCACGATGCGGCGCGTGGCGTGGCGCCTCGTGCCGTTCCTGATCGTCTGCTACTTCGTCGCGTATCTGGACCGGGTCAACATCGGTTTCGCGAAGATCACGATGGACAAGGATCTCGGAATTTCCGAGACCATCTACGGGCAGGCAGCGGGCATCTTCTTCCTGGCCTACTTCATTTTCGAGGTGCCCTCGAACCTGTTCCTGGAACGGTTCGGCGCGCGCAAGTGGATCGCGCGCATCATGCTCACCTGGGGCATCATGTCCGGCGCCATGGCCCTCGTCGCCGGCGTGAAGAGCCTGATCGCCGTCCGCTTCCTGCTCGGCATCGCGGAGGCCGGGTTCTTCCCAGGCATCATCTTCTACTTGACGCTCTGGTTCCCGGCGGCCTACCGGGGCCGGATTATCGGCTACTTCATGGCCGCGATCCCGATGTCAGGGGTGGTCGGCGGACCGGTCTCGGGCTACCTGCTGGGCCTCGACGGGGCCTTGGGCCTCAGAGGCTGGCAGTGGCTCTTCATCCTCGAAGCCGTGCCCGCGCTGGTGCTGTCCTTCGTGGTTTTCTTCTACCTGACGGATCGGCCGGCCGACGCAACTTGGCTGCAGGCAGATGAGCGCGCCTGGCTCGCGAACCGGCTCGACCTGGAGCAGCGCCAGCGCGAGGCGGCGGCGCAGTTCACGGTCGGGCAGGCGTTGCTCAACCCCAAGGTGCTCGCGCTCGCCTACGTCTATTTCGGCGGGGTTGCCTGCAACTACGGCGTCAGCTTCTTCATCCCGCAGATATTCAAGAACTTCGGGCTGACGAACGTGCAGACCGGCTGGTTGACGGCGGTGCCGTTCGCCGTCGGCGCGGTCACGATGGTGTTGTGGGGCATGAGCTCCGACCGCATGGGAGAGCGCAAGGGCCACACCGCGATCGCGCTCGCCGCCGCTGCCATCGGCATCGGCGGCTCCACGTTCTTCGCCGACCCGGCGGTGAAGGTGCTGCTGCTGTCCTTCGGCGCGATGGGCGTGTTCGGCTGCCTGCCCGTGTTCTGGACGCTGCCGACGGCGTTCCTCTCAGGTCCCGCTGCCGCCGGCGGCATCGCGATCATCAATGCTCTCGGCAATCTGTCCGGCTACTTCGGGCCGGCCGCGACCGGCAAGCTCAAGGACGTGACGGGCAGCTACGACGCCGGGTTCCTGCTGATGGCGGCCTTGGCGCTGGTCGCCGTCGCCGTCGTCCTGGTGCTCTCCCACGATAAGCGGCTGGAACGCGCTCCGGCGCCCGCGGAGTGATGCCTATGGCGGGTTCGGCAGGGCGGCGCGGATGCGCTGTCCGTGCCGGCTCTCGCCCGGCTCGCAGAGGTCGGCAAGAGCTGGGGCGAACTGCTCGGGCAAGGGGAGCGAGGATGGATCCTCCCCAGGGTAGGCCAAGGCGCGGAGCCGGGTCCGCATCGGCGGGGCCTCGAACAGGTTGACGCGCAGCCCGGCGCCTTCAACCTCCCCCGCCCAAGCCAGGACGAGATGCTCCATTCCCGCGCGCGTCGCCCCGAAGGCGCCCCAGTAGGCGCGCGGCACCGCGGCCCGCTCGCACGTCACGAACACCGCCCGCCCGGCGTCGCTCGCCTCCAGCACGGGGCCGCACGTGCGCATCAGCCGCCAGGCGGCCGTGAGATTAGCCGCAAGCGCCGTGTCCCAATCGTTCGGCTGGATGTGCGGGGCAGGGGTCAGCCTGCCGAGTGCCGCGGCAGCGTGGACGAGGATGTCGAGCCGCCCGAACCTCGCGTAGAGCGAGGGACCGACGCTGTCGAGCGCGTCCCCGTTCGCCAACTCGAGCGGCAGCAGAGTCGCCTCGCCGCCCACGGCGCGGACTTGATCGTCCACCTCCTCCAGCGCCCCCTCGGTGCGGGCGAGGAGCACGACGCGGGCGCCGCGCCGGGCAAGCTCCACCGCGCAGGCGGCACCCAGGCCGCGGCTCGCGCCCGTGACCAGCGCGACCCGGTCTGAGAGGCTGCGGCTCAACGCACCCCCTTCACCGGGCTTCGGTGAGCAGGCTGAGCTGGCGGTCGGCGTTGTCCATCATGTCCGGGAGCGGGATGGGGTAGTCCCCGGTGAAGCAGGCGTCGCAGTAGCGGGAGGGCTTGCCGTCCGCGCCGAGACGCCCCTCGGGGCGGCCGAGGGCGCGGTAGAGCCCGTCTATCGAGACGAACGCCAGGCTGTCGGCGCCGATGAGCCGGGCCATCTCGTCTACGTCGTGCCGGGCGGCGAGCAGCTTGCCGCGCTCGGGTGTGTCTATGCCGTAGAAGCAGGAGTGGGTCGTCGGCGGCGACGAGATGCGCATATGGACCTCGGCGGCACCGGCGGCGCGCACCATCTCCACGATCTTGCGGCTCGTCGTGCCGCGCACGATGCTGTCGTCCACAAGCACGACGCGCTTGCCGGCGAGCACGGCGCGGTTGGCCGAGTGCTTGAGCTTCACGCCCAAATTGCGGATGCTGTCCGTCGGCTCGATGAAGGTGCGGCCCACGTAGTGGTTGCGCACGATCCCCAGCTCGAACGGGATGCCGCTCTCCAAGCCGAAGCCCATGGCGGACGGCACGCCGCTGTCGGGGACGGGCACAACCACGTCCGCCGCCACGGCGCTCTCCCGCGCCAGCTCCTGACCGATGCGCTTGCGCGCGTCATAGACCGCCGTGCCTTCCATGACGGAGTCGGGCCGGGCGAAGTAGATATACTCGAACACGCAGAAGCGCGGCTTGCAGGGACCGAACGGCTTGACGCTGTGCACGCCTTGGGCGTTGACGACGACGATCTCGCCGGGCTCCACGTCGCGCACGAACTCGGCGCCGACGATGTCGAGCGCGCAGGTCTCGCTGGCGAGCACCCAGCCGCCCGTGCCCTCCTTGCCGATCCGCCCCAGGATCAGCGGCCGGACGCCGAGCGGATCGCGCACGCCCAGCAGCGCCTCGTTCGAGAGCGCCACGAGCGAGTAGGCGCCGACCACCTGCTTCAGCGCGTCTATGAGCCGGTCGGCCACGGTGCTGTAGAGCGAGATCGCGATGAGGTGGACGAACACCTCGAGAGTCGGTCGTGGACTGGAACAGGCAGCCCCGCCGCACCAGCGCCCGGCGCAGCGCGTGCGCGTTGGTGAGGTTGCCGTTGTGCGCCACCGCGAAGCCGCCGAACTCGAAATCCGCGTAGAGCGGCTGCACGTTGCGCAGGATCGTGTCGCCCGTGGTGGCGTAGCGGTTGTGTCCCACGGCGGCCTGGCCCGGCAGCGAGGCGATCACCCGCGCGTCACCGAAATTGTCGCCGACGAGGCCCAGGCCGCGGTGCGAGTGGAACCGGGCGCCGTCGTAGCTGACGATGCCCGTCGCCTCCTGGCCGCGATGCTGCAGCGCGTGCAGACCGAGTGCGGTCACGGCCGCGGCGTCGGTTACGCCCCAGACCCCGAAGACGCCGCATTCCTCGTGCAGCGTGTCCCCGTCCAGCAGCTCCTCGTATGTCTCTGGGCAGGTCTTTGAACGCATCCCTAATCTCCCTAGGGCCGGCCCGGTCGGGCGACGAGCGCCCGGCCGACCGGATTGGCGTGCAGCAAGTCCACGGTCCTCGGCGTTCCCAGATCAGGCGGCGGACTGACCGTGGGTCGGAAGCGTGGCGGCATCCGTGTCGCCGCCCAGGCGGCTCCCTGCCAAGCGACCGGCAGCAGCCGCGCCCGCAGCACCGGCGACGGCCACTGCTCGACCGGCACGACGAGCCCGGCGAGGATATAGGCAACCACGACGATCAGCGCACCCCGCGCGAGGCCGAATACCAGACCCAACGTGCGGTCGAGGCCGCCGACCGCCGACCGTTGCACCATGCCGCTCACGCTTCGCGCCACGATCCAGAGCACGACCAAGACAGGCACGAACACGGCCAGGAAGGCGGCAACGTCGGCTATGTTGGCATCCGCGATACGGTGGCGCATGAACGGCGCGACGGCTGGGAAGAAAACCCAGGCGGCGAGCAGCGCAAGGACCCAAGCGCCCACGCCGAGCACCTCGCGCACCAGCCCGCGCACCAGGCCCGCGAGCGCGGACAGCACCAAGACCGCGAGGACCGCCGCATCCACCCAATTCATGCATCGTTCCTACCCGTGCCGATCCCGAGTCGCAAACCCGGCTGTGATGCGGGACTGCGGCGGGCGGCGGAACCGGCAAGCCGTTCATACGTTCACCGGGCCATCCTTGGAGGCGTGATGATGAGGCGAGTTGCCATGACCGGCTGCGTTCTCGCCATAGGTTGCGCGATGGCCCTTGGCGGCTGCGCGCAATACGATGCCTATGGACGTCCGACTGAGACCGGCATTCTGAACCATGACGTCCAGCGTATGTGGGACGACACGTTCGATCCGCACCGGGATGGCGACCGTGCAGCCTGGGAGCGTCAGCGCGAGGCCGAGCGTCGGGATTGGTGCCGGGAGCACGCCGACTACGAGCGTTGCGGCCCATATCGGTGAGGACGACTGCGGGCTAGGCCGCGCGCACGCTCTCCGCCGCGAACGCGGCCACGAGGTCGGCCACGTGGCCGACCTCATCGAGCTGTAACCCGGCCGGCGCCGTCGGCCGCGCACCACCCCGCGCCAAGCGCCGAGGCAGGCAGGCGCGGTCGAAGCCCAATTTGTGCGCCTCCTTGAGTTGCGCCTCGCCCTGCGCGACCTGCCGCACCTCGCCCGAGAGCCCGACCTCGCCGAAATAGACCGTGCCGGCGCTGGTCGGCTGGTCCGCCGCCGCTGAGGCCAGCGCCGCCGCCACCGCCAGGTCCGCCGCCGGCTCCCCCACGCGCAGACCCCCCGCGACGTTGAGGTATACGTCCAGTCCCGACAGCCGCAACCCGGCGCGCGCCTCCAGCACCGCCAGCAGCATCGCGAGCCGCCCCGTCTCCCACCCCACCACTGCCCGGCGCGGCGTCCCCGACGCAGGCGCCAGCAGCGCCTGCACTTCGAGCAGCACCGGCCGCGTTCCCTCTAGCCCGGCGAACACGGCCGAGCCTGCTACGTTGCCGCGCCGCTCGGCGAGGAACAGGGCGGAAGGGTTCGCGACCTCGGCCAGACCCCGGTCCGTCATCTCGAACACGCCGATCTCGTCGGTCGCCCCGAAGCGGTTCTTGACGGCGCGCAGGATGCGGAACTGGTGCCCGCGGTCGCCTTCGAAGTAGAGCACGGCGTCCACCATGTGCTCCAGGACGCGCGGCCCGGCGATGGTGCCTTCCTTGGTGACGTGGCCGACGAGCACGAGCGCGAAGCCGCGGGACTTCGCGAGCCGGATCAGCTCGAACGCCGCCGCGCGAACCTGGGAGACGGTGCCGGGCGCGCTCTCGATGCCGTCGAGCCACATGGTCTGGATGGAGTCGATGACGACCAGCGCCACGTCGCGCGCGGCTTCGAGAGTGGCGGCGATGTCGCGCACGTTGATGGCGGACGCGAGTTCGAGCGGCGTCTCGGCCAGGCCGAGACGCCGGGCACGCAGCCGCACCTGCTCGACGCTCTCCTCGCCCGAGACATAGAGGACGCGCTTCCCCGCGCGCGCGAGGGTCGCTGCGGCCTGGAGCATTAGCGTGCTCTTGCCGATCCCAGGGTCGCCGCCGACGAGCACGGCGGAGGCTGGCACGAGACCGCCGCCGAGCACCCTGTCCAGCTCCGCGATCCCCGTTGCTGCCCGCGGCGGCGGCGGCGCCTCGCCTTGCAGGCCCACGAACGCGACGCGCTTGCCGGGCGCTGCCTTGGCGACGGGGCCAGGGCGGGCCTCGATGTTCTCCTCGACGAGCGTGTTCCACTCGCCGCACGCGTCGCAGCGGCCGGACCATTTCGGGTGGACGGCGCCGCAGTTCTGGCAGACGTAGCGGTGGGTTGGTTTAGCCATTACGATTTAGGCGGGTTCAAGCCGTAGTGCAGCCATGAATACGGCAGCTTCCGCACTGCCGCGGAGTTCCCGCCACCATTTCCATGCGACATTGGCTGTATTAAGCAGTCTTGCACCTTCCGCCCAAGGGATTTCTCGTTCTAGGTCGTAATCAGCTGAGTGCCGAGCCTCCTGCAATTCGACAAAAGCAGATGCTATGAAGCCTAAACGAGCATTCGATTGGCTATTGGAGCGATTTCGACCATGTTTTTGGCGGCCAGTTTGGCTCCCGGTCTCGGAGATTCGCACAAACCTTCTTCATATGTTTATGATTGAATGTTCGCCGTATGCGCGCCCGCCGATCTGAAGCGTCGGAAGGAAAGGCAAGAGCAGCACTATCCTCGACAAGAGAATGGAAGAGACCATAGTATGCCGCCGAAATAGCTCCGCGAACCTCAACCTCTCGGAAAGATTTCGCGATGCCGTTCTCATCAAGATCTGTGGCGAGCAAAGACCAAGCGTGGTCGAGAAGATCACGAGGCGTTATCACTCGAGACGCTAGCCCGGGCTGCGTGGGTGATCGGAGGTGAACCGCGCATAGACGAGGTGATCGGGAACAATGCCGACGAGGTCTGAGCGTACATCCGAAACTAGCCGGTTCATCTCGTCGATCTGCGGTCGTATCTCCTCGATCCGCGGTGTGATCGGAACACCTCCCTCCTTCAACTTGAACAGCACCCATAGCGCTGGGTCGCCGTCATGATCATCTCCATACTCCACGTCGAAGCCCGTCACGAACGGCGGAAGCGGGTGCCTGCGCACTGCCTCTTCGACGCGGCGCATATCCTCGTCTGTCAGACGATAGCTCAATGACATGCCTTAGATATAGGCGAGCGCCGACGCCTTTCCCAGCGTATCGCCGCAGTCTGCCCCCATCACAGCACCCCCGCCCGAACCGTCCGCTCCCGTCCCTGCCGCAGCGCAGCCTGCGCCGCCATTCGCACGGCCGCGTTGGCCGCTCCGAAGCCCTTGTAGCTGCCCCGCCGCTCAGCGATCTCGAAGAAGAATCGCCCGGCGAACGCCAGCGTGTAGCCGTGCAGGAACTCGCCGCCGCCCGCTGCCTCGTCGCCGCGGTCGTAGAGCAGGTGCCCGGCCCGCAGCCCGTCGAGCGCGGCGTCGTCCAGCCCCCAGCGCGCCGCGAGGTCGTCGTAGTAGTTCTCAGGAATGAGCAGCAGCGGCGCCCCCTGTCGCATCATCCCGGCCGCCGCCCGGCACGCGTCCCCGGTCGCGAAGGCAACGTGGTGGACGCCCGCGCCCGCCGCGGCCGTCACGAAGCGGCCCGTTGCCGTCTCACGGCTCTCGGAGATGCTGAGCGGCAGGCGCACGGTGCCGTCCGGGCTGACCATGGCGCGGCTCTGGATCAGGCCGTAGGGGTCCGGCAACTCCCACAGGGGCTGCGGCTCCAGCCCGAACA
This sequence comes from uncultured Alphaproteobacteria bacterium, assembly GCA_963848595.1. Taxonomy (GTDB): domain Bacteria; phylum Pseudomonadota; class Alphaproteobacteria; order Acetobacterales; family Acetobacteraceae; genus CAWKEH01. The sequence continues at coordinate 134,432 of CAWKEH010000012.1, forward strand.
CCGCGCGCCAGAACAGCACGAACCCGTCCATGCGCCCCGCCGGCAGCGCCTGCGCGACGTGGTCCACGTGGGTGAGCCAGTCCGCCCCCGGCGCGCCGGGCAGCATCTCAAAGTCCTGCTCCCAGAGCGTGGGGCCGCCCCTCTCCTCGACGAGATAGATCAGCGTGCCGTCCGGCGCGCGCACGGCCGGGACGCGCCGCTCGCCGGGGCCGATCGGCTCCTGCCACTCCGGGCACAGCAGCGCGCGGGCACGATCCAGCGCGCGGGCGGAGTCGTCCACGCGCAGCCCCGTCGCGCAGACGCTCGGCCCGTGCAGGTGGAAATGCTCGGCGGCGGCGCTGTCCGGCTCCTTGTTGAGCACGAGGTTGATACGCCCCTGGCGCCAGAGCTCCACCGCCTTGGAGCGGTGCCTGCCCGCCTGCATGAAGCCGAGCGTGCCGAGGAAGCCCGCCAGCGCCTGCCCGGCCTCTTCGTCCACGGCGAACTCCAGGAACTCGGTTCCGTCGAACCGCGGCGGGGCGGGCAGGGTGGCCAAGCCGGCCTCCGCCTCGACCAGCACGAGCGAGCGCAATGCGTCGCGCGCCACGAGCCGGGCGGGCGCGGCCCGGAAGTCGTCGTTGAACACCTCCAGGCTGACTGGCCCCTGGTAGCCCGAGGCGGCGACCGCGCGCAGGAAGCCGGCAACGTCCAGTCCGCCCTGGCCAGGGAAGAGGCGGAAGTGCCGTGACCACGACAGCACGTCCATCTGCAAGCGCGGCGCGTCCGCGAGCTGCACGAAGAACAGCCGCTCGGCCGGCATTTCCGCGATCCCGGACGGATCGTCGCCGGCCGCGAGCGTGTGGAAGCTGTCCACGATCAGCCCCAGCGCCGGATGCGCGGCCTGCTGCACGATGCGCCAGGCGTGCCGCCAACGGCTCACGTGCCGTCCCCAGGCAAGCGCCTCGTAGCCGACGCGCAGGCCGCGCCGCGCCGCGCGCTCGGCCATCTCGGCGAGATCGGCGGCAGCCCGCGAATCGTCGTCGAGCGCCGCCGCCTGCACGTTGCTGCACACCAGCACCAGGTCGCAGCCGAGCTGCTCCATCACGTCGAACTTGCGCTCGGCGCGGTCCAGGTTGCGCGCGCGCTGGGCGCCGGACATCGCCTCGAAGTCGCGGAACGGCTGATAGAGGGCGATGGCCAGTCCCTGGTCCTCCGCGATCTGGCGCGCGTCGGCCGGCGAGCCGTCGAAGGTGAGGAGGTCGTTCTCGAAGATCTCGACCGCGTCGAAGCCGACCGCAGCGACGGCCTCTAGCTTCTCCGGCAATGTCCCGCTCAGCGAAACGGTCGCGATGCAGCGGGGGCAGCGAAGCGTTGGCGTTGGCATGGTCCTGAACCTCTCGCGATAGTGGCCTAACCGGTTCGGCCAACTGTGCTAACATGCGGCATGGACTCGATCACTAAGCACGGCGGCATGGCCGAGGAGACGCTGGGCGGGCGCCGCGTCCCCCGGAAGCTCGACCCGGAGCGCACCAAGCAGGACATCCTCGCCGTCGCGCGGCAGGAGTTCGCCGAGCACGGCCTGAGCGGCGCCCGCGTGGACGCCATCGCGGCGCGCACCCGCACGACCAAGCGCATGATCTACTACTACTTCGGCAGCAAGGAGGGCCTCTACCTCGCCGTGCTGGAGCGGGCCTACGGCGACATTCGCGCGGTCGAGCAGGGGCTTGACCTGGCGAGCCTGCCGCCGGCGGAGGCGATCCGCAGCCTGGTCGAGTTCACCTTCGACTATCAGGAGGCCCATCCCGACTTCATCCGCCTGGTCAGCATCGAGAACATCCATCATGGCAAGCACCTCGCCCAGTCCGAGGTGATCCGGTCCCTGAACGTCACCGTCATCGAGGTGCTGGCCGCGATCCTGGAGCGCGGTCGGCGGGAGGGCGTCTTCCGCGCCGGCCTCGACGCCGTGGACGTCCACATGATGATCAGCGCGTTCTGCTTCTTCCGCGTCTCCAACCGCCACACGTTCAGCACCCTGTTCGACAGGGACCTGTCCTCGCCGGAGCTGCGCGCGCGGCACAAGCGGATGATCGGCGACGCGATCCTCTGCCTGCTGAAGAACGCCGGCGCGGCCGGGTAGCTTCATCACTGCGGCTGGCCGATCAGCCCGGCGCCATATCCGCCCGGCTTCCTGCCGAGGTCCTGCATCAGGGTCTTGTATGTCTCGCGCGCGGTCGCCGCGGAGATCGCCGCGACGGTGGCGGTCGCGGTGGTGAAGACCGCCACGGGAATCCAGCCGTTCGGGCCGCCCTGGAGGATCGCAGCGCTGATGCTCGGGGCGAAGCCGCCCAGGGCGAACCCGACCTGGGTCCCGATGGCCATCCCGGAGAGCCGCACGCGCGTGTCGAACATCTCACCGTAGAGGGCGGGCCACACGCCGTTCGGGGCGCTGTAGACGACCCCGGACAGGAGCAGCCCGAGGGCGAAGACCAGCGGCAGGTCGGCGCGGCTGATCGCCCACATGTAGGGCCAGATCAGGACGGCGCAGCCCAGCGCGCCGACGATGAAGACCGGCTTGCGGCCGATGCGGTCGGCCAGCGTCGCCCAGGCCGGGATCGCGGCGAGCGCGACCACGTTGGCCAGGACGAGCACGGTGAGCATCGTCGAGCGCGAGAGGTGGACGGTGTTCACGGCGTAGGACAGAGTGAAGACGCTGAAGATCGTGCTCACGACCGAGATGAGGGCGGCGAAGATCACCCGCAGCACGTCCGCCGCGTGGGTGCGGAACAGGAGGGCCACGGGCAGCTTCGGCGCCTCCTCGTGCGACTTCTCCGCCTCGAACGCCGGGGTCTCGGGCAGGCTGCGCCGGACCCAGGCGCCGACGGCGACGACGATCGCGCTGAGGAAGAACGGGATGCGCCACCCCCACGAGAGGAGCTGGGCCTCTGGCAATTGCGAGATGGGCAGGAAGACCAGGGTGGCGAGGATCAGTCCGCCCTGTGTGCCGCTCAGCGTGAAGCTCGTGTAGAAGGCTCGGCGGCGGGGCGGGGCGTGCTCCAGCGTCATCGAGTTCGCCCCAGCCTGCTCGCCGGCCGCGGACAGGCCCTGCAACAATCGCAACAGCACCAGCGCGGTCGGCGCGGCGAACCCCACCTGGCGATAGGTGGGCAGCGCGCCGATCAGGAATGTCGAGATGCCCATCAGGAGCAACGTCAAGATCAGCACCCTCTTGCGGCCGAACTTGTCGCCGACATGCCCGAGGATCACCGCGCCGAGGGGCCGCGCGACATAGGCGACGCCGAACGTGGCGAGCGAGAGGATGGTCGCGACCTTGGGATCGCTCCCCGGGAAGAAGAGGCTGCCGAAGAACAGCGACGCCGCGGTGCCGTAGATGAAGAAGTCGTAATACTCCACCGCGCTGCCGATCCAGCTGGCGAAGGCGGCCTTCTTCGGGGTCTTCACGCCCTCGGGCTCTCTCGGCGCCGAGGGTTGCAGCTCGGTCTCCAGCGGGAAATAGACGATCTCGGCTACCCACAGCGCCGGGTGCAGCAGCTCGGCCGGGAGCGGCAGGCCGGGATGGCTCGCCATGCCGGTCGGCGTGCAGTGGATCAGCCCGTCCGCTGCCGCCACGGCCGCAGCGAGGTCGGCGCAGGCTACGGCACGGCCAGGGCCGAAGCGTTCGGAAAGGCTGGCGGCGAGGGCCTCGGCTCGCCCGGCGTCCACGTCCTGGACGTGGAGCCGCCCGACGCCCAGCGTCAGCGCGGCATGGCCGACAGCGGCGCCGGCGCCGCCCGCGCCGAGCTGCACGACCTCGCCGAGTGGAATGCCCGGAAGGTCCCGGCGGAAGCTCTCGGCGAAGCCCCACCAGTCCGTGTTGTGGCCGACGCGCTCTCCGTCGCGCAGAACCACTGTATTCACCGCCCCGAGCGCCCGTGCGTCGGGCGAGAGAGTGTCGAGCAGCGGGATCACCGCCTGCTTGCAGGGATGAGTGATGTTGAGTCCGGTGAACCCCATGCGGCCCGCCGCCGTGAGCAGCTCGGTCAGCACGTCGGGGCCGACACTCAGGCGCTCCAGGTCTATCGTCTGGTAAAGCAGCAGCAGGCCTTGCTCCCGCCCCTCGTGCTCGTGCATCCGCGGCGTGCGGGACGCCTGGATGCCGGCGCCGATCAGCCCGACCAGGCAAGCCGGCTGGATATGAGGGGACATCGAGTTTTCCTCCCAAGCGTGCGGCGTGGCGCCGGGCGCGTCTGCAGCCCTGGGCAGCCGCCTCGCTTCCCTGCTCGCCTCAGCGCTTGACAGTCTATGAACTAACTGGTTAATCCAAGTCAAGTCTACCTTGCGGTCGGCCTCTCATGACGCGGCCTTGGTTCGCCCGACGGTCGGCGCCATCATCGAGCCGGAGGAACGCCATGACCGAAGCTTCTCCCTTCCGTCCCTTCGCGCCGGGCACGCAGCCGCCCGTACGATGCGCTCGAATACGGCAGCACGCGCAAGCGTCATCCCACGCAGCCCCTGGTGCGCGTGGCGCACGCGCGCACCGAACGGAGCGGCCCCGTCTTTTCGCCCCAGCATTTCCCGCCTATCACCAATCTCTCGGTCGTGGACGGGCGCGAGGCGCTCGGCGAGCGCATCGTCGTGCGCGGGCGCGTGCTCGACGAGGACGGGGGCGCGGTGCCCAACACCATGATCGAGATCTGGCAAGCGAACGCTGCCGGGCGCTACCAGCATCCCGGCGACCAGCACGACGCGCCGCTCGACCCTAACTTCCGCGGCGAGGGCCGCGTCTTTACGGATGGCGAGGGCTGGTATGAGTTCACCACCGATCAAGCCCGGCGCCTATCCCTGGCGCAACCACCCCAACGCCTGGCGTCCCAACCACATCCACTATAGCTTGTTCGGCCTCGGTTTCGCCACCCGCCTGGTCACGCAGATGTATTTTCCCGGCGACCCGCTGCTCGCACTCGACCCCATCTTCCTCAGCGTCCCGGACGCAGCCGCGCGCGAGCGGCTGGTCAGCCGCTTCGACATCGAGATCACCCGGCCCGGGTGGGCGCTCGGCTACCGCTTCGACGTCGTGCTGCGCGGGCGCGGGCAGACGCCGTTCGAGGACGGGAAGGGCTGCGCACTGATGCCGGTGGCAACCGCGAGCCAGACCATCGGCCCTTACTGGCACCTGATTGAGCACCAGGAATGGGCGGACCTCACGCGCTTCGGCGCGGACGGCGAGATCATCCGCGTGACCGGCCACGTGGTTGACGGCGACGACTACGCCGTGACCGACGCTGCCGTGGAGATTTGGCAGGCTGACCCTCCCGCCTCGGACGCCTTCCCTGGCTGGGGCCGCTGCCGGACCGACCAGGAGGGGCGCTTCACGCTCACGACGCTCAAGCCGGGACCTGTGCCGATGGGCGGCGAGACCAACGCCGTGCAGGCGCCGCACTTGGCACTCGCGATCTTCGCGCGCGGCCTGCTGCGGCATCTCACGACGCGCATCTACTTCGCGGACGAGGCGTTGAACGCGCAGGACCCGGTGCTTGCTCGCCATCCCCGAGGCGCGGCGCGGGCACGCTGATCGCGCAAAGCCCGCATCCTGGGACCTGGCAGCTCGATATCCGTTTGCAGGGCCCAGAGGGCGGGCAGGACGAAACCGTCTTCCTGGAGGTCTGACCCATGGCCGAGCCGTGCATCATAACAGTCGCCATAACGGGTTCGGTGCCGCGCAAGCGGGACAACCCGGCGGTGCCCATCACCGTTCCGGAGCAGGTCGAGAGCACGCACGCCGCCTACGAGGCAGGGGCCGCCCTCGCCCACCTCCACGTCAGGAACGACGACGAGACGCCCAGCTCGGACCCGGACAAGTTCCACCGCTTGCAGGAGGGCATCCGCAAGCACTGCCCCGGCATGATTGTGCAGTTCTCCACGGGCGGGCGGGGGCGCGACCCGAGCCAGCGCGGCAGCGCGCTCTATCTGCGGCCCGACATGGCGTCGCTGTCCACAGGCTCGGTCAACTTTCCCACCATCATCTACGAGAACGCTCCGGCCCTGGTGGACGACTTGGCGTCCAAGATGCAGGCGAACGGCGTGCGGCCGGAGATCGAGGTGTTCGACCTTTCCCACATCCACGGCGCGCGGCGCCTCGTGGACCGGGGCCTCATGGACGAGCGCCCGCACGTGCAGTTCGTCATGGGAGTGAAGAACGCGCTGCCGGCCGAGGAACACCTGCTCGACCTCCTGCTCGGCGAACTGCGGCGCGTGCTGCCGCAGGCGACCTGGACGGCGGCCGGCATCGGCCGTTCCCAGGCCGAGGTGATCCGCTGGGTGCTGGCCCGCGGCGGTGTAGGCGTGCGCACAGGGCTAGAAGACAACGTCCGCATGGGCCGCGACCGCTTGGCCGCGAGCAACGCCGAGCTGGTCGAGGCCGCCGCCGCGCTCTGCGCCGAGCATGGTCGCCCCGTCGCCCCGCCCCGGCAGGCGCGCGAGCTGCTCGGGCTGGCGCCCGTCACCGCGTTCGCCTGAAGGGCCGGGCAGAGCGTGAAGCTGCTCGGCCTGCCTCCGTCGCTGGCTGCGGACGCGGCGGTGCGCGCCGTGTTCTCCGACGAGGCGACGGTCCAGGCGGCGCTCGACTTCGAGGCGGCGCTGGCAGGTGCGGAGACGAGCTGCGGCGTGATCCCCGCGTCCGCCGCAGCGCCGATCACGGCGGCCTGCCGGGCGGAGCTCTACGACCTGGACGCGCTCGCCGCTGGCGCCTTGCGCGCGGGCACGCTCGCGATCCCGCTAGTCAAGCGGCTGGGCGAGGAAGTGGCGCGATCCGACAAGACAGCCGCGGGCTGGGTCCATTTCGGCGCGACCAGCCAGGACGTGCTGGACACCGCTCTCGTCCTGCAGCTCCGCCGCGCGATGCCGCTGCTGCTCGGCGCAGGCAGAGGCTGTGGCCTCGCCCCTGCGTCGCCTCGCGCGCGAGCACCGGGACACGCCCATGCTGGGCCGAACCCTGCTCCAGCCGGGGCCGCCGATCACCTTCGGGCTGAAGGCCGCCGGGTGGCTCGGGGGCGTCGCGCGCGGCACGGCTCGGCTCCGGCAGGTGGCGGACGAGGCGTTGCTGTTGCAATTCGGCGGCGCGGTCGGAACGCTGTCGGCGCTGGGGGACAAGGGACCGGAGGTTGCCCGCGCCCTAGGCGCTGCGCTGGACCTGCCGGTTCCGGAGGCGCCCTGGCAGGCCCACCGCGACCGGCTGGCGATGCTCGCCTGCGCAATTCCGTGCTGGCGGGATCGGTCGGCAAGATCGCGCGGGATATCTCCTTGCTCATGCAGGCGGAGGTCGCCGAAGTGCAGGAGCCGGGCGGCCAGGGAGCGTTGGGGGGCGGGGCGGGTCGAGCACCATGCCGCACAAGCGCAATCCCACCGCCTCGGTCGTCGCATTGGCAGCAAACCAGCGCGTGCCGGGCCTGCTTGCCTCCATCGTGGGTGGTCTGCCGGGTGAGCACGAGCGCGCGGCCGGCCCTTGGCAGGCGGAGGCCACCGCCCATGCCGAGCTCGTGCTGGCGCTCTCTGCCGCGCTCTCGGCCATGGCGGAGGCGCTGGATGGCTTGCGCGTGGACCCGGCCACCATGCGCGCGAACCTGGAACGGCTGCGTGGCCTGGTAATGGCGGAGCCGCTCGCGCTCGCACTGGCGCCCCGTGTCGGACGGGGTGAGGCGCACGAGTTGACCGAGCGACTGGTTCGCGAGGTTGCCGCGACAGGGTCGCCATCTTCGCGAGGTGGCCGGCGGCGACTCGGCGGTGGCGCGCGTGCTGGACGACGCGGCGCTGGACAGGGTGTTCGACCCGAACAATTACCTGGGCAGCGCCGGGCTGTTCACGGACTGGCTGCTGGCTGCGGCTTCCGGGGAACGGCCGCGGCGGGGCATAGGCGCCAGTCGTGGGTTCGTGTTCAGGCAGAGAAGAACCTTCCAGTGCTGATCAGCCTTTGAGGGAGCGGCGCTTGCGACAGTCTCAAGGCGCCGATATCAGAGGAGACTTCCGATGTGGTCCAAGCTTCTTGCCGCGACGGGTTTGACCATGGCGCTTGCCTTGCCGGCAACGGCCCAGCCCACGAACCCCCAATCCTTCAATAACTCGACGATGAAGTCGGAACAGCAATACCGCGGTAACGGCCAGAACAACACGATGAACGGCCAGAACCACATGCATATCCGCCAGCAAGTAAAGCAGGATCTGGAGCAGGCCGGCTTCACGAACGTGCAAGTCATGCCCGAGTCCTTCCTGGTCCGCGCTACGGATAAGCACGGCCGCCCCGTGATGATGGTGATCAACCCCAACTCCATCACGGCCGTCACCGCGATGGGCAACGGCCAGTCCGGCTCGTCCAGCAGCGGCTCCAGCAACAGCAACTCGACTATGAACTCGACCAACAAGTAACGATCCAGCGCTGCCGAGCGCGCCCCCGGCGGTCCCGGCGGGGGCGCGAAGGCCAGGCTAGCTTGCCTCCCCGTCCCGCGCTGGTAGAACGCCCGGCGGAAGGAGGCAGCCATGGCCGGGCATTCGCAGTTCAAGAACATCATGCACCGCAAGGGCGCGCAGGACGCGCGCCGCGGGCGGCAATTCGCCAGGATCATCCGCGAGATCACCGTCTCGGCACGCCAGGGCCTGCCCGAACCCGCGAGCAACCCCCGCCTGCGCGCCGCCGTCGCTGCGGCGCGCGAGGCGAACATGCCCAAGGACACCGTCGAGCGCGCCATCAAGAAGGCGGCCGGCACTACCGGCGGCGAAGACTACGCCGAGGTGCGCTACGAGGGCTACGGCCCGGCCGGAGTCGCCATCATCGTCGAGGCGCTCACTGATAACCGCAACCGCACGGCGGGCGAGGTGCGCGCCGCCTTCAGCAAGCACGGTGGCGCGCTCGGGGAGAGCAACTCGGTTTCCTTCCTGTTCAACCGCGCTGGGCGTGATACGCTACCCGGCGTCCGCGGCGAGCGCGGAAGCCATGCTGGAGGCGGCGATCGAGGCCGGCGCGGACGACGTGCAGAGCGACGCGGACGGGCACGAGGTGCTCACCTCGCCGGACGATTTCTTCGCCGTGCGCGACGCGCTGGAGGCTCGCTTCGGCCTGCCTGCCGAGGCAAGGCTCGACTGGCGGCCAACCACGACGGTCGCGCTCGACGACGAACGCGCCCAAACGTGCTCAAGCTCGTGGATGCGCTGGAGGACAGCGACGACGTGCAGAACGTCTATGCCAACTTCGACCTCCCTGAAGCGGTCCTCGCGCGCCTGTCCGCCTGATGGCACTCGCCTGCTCGGCATTGATCCCGGGCTGCGCTTCACCGGCTGGGGCGTCATCGAAGTTCATGGCAACCGGCTGCGCCACGTGGCGGACGGCGTGATCGCGACGGCGGGCGAGGCGAGCGTCCCGGAGCGGCTCAAGCTGCTCCACGCCGGGCTGGTCGCGATCTTCGCCGAGTATTCGCCAGACGAGGCCGCAGTCGAGGAGACCTACGTCAACCGCAATGGGACGGCGACCCTGAAGCTGGGCTACGCGCGCGGCGTGGCTCTCCTTGCACCGGCCCTCGCGGGCATTCCCGTGAGCGAGTATGGGGCGATGGCGGTGAAGCAGGCTGTCGTGGGCACGGGGGCGGCGCAGAAGCAGCAGGTCGTGATGATGGTGCGCCGGCTGCTGCCGGGCGCGGCGCTCCGCCGAGCCGACGCGGCCGACGCCTTGGCCGTGGCGATCTGCCACGCGCACCACAGGGCGAGTCGCATCCGGACGGCGGGCGGGACGGTGATGGCGTGATCGCGCAGCTCACGGGCCGGGTCGAGCAAGTCGAGGCGGACCGCTGCGTCGTGGACGTGGGCGGCGTGGGCTACCTCGTGCAGGCCAGCACGCGGACGCTGAGCCAACTTCCGGCACCGCCCGCCGTCGCGCGCGTGCTCGTGGAGACGCAGGTCCGGGAGGACGCGATCACGCTCTACGGCTTCGCGGATTCGGCCGAGCGGGAGTGGTTCCGGCTGCTCGTGACGGTTCAAGGCGTGGGCGCGAGGGTGGCGCTGAACCTGCTCTCGGCGCTGTCGCCGGCGGACCTCGTGGCAGCCATCGCGGCGGGAGACCGGGCGAGCCTTACCCGCGCCTCGGGCGTGGGCGCCAAGCTCGCGGCGCGCGTGCTGGCCGAGCTGCGCGAGCGGGTCGGCGCGATGCCGGTCGGGGCAGGGGGCGTCAGCGTGCCTGCAGCACCTGTCGGTGGCACGGAGGCGGACGCCTTGTCCGCGCTCGGCAACCTGGGCTACCGCCGGGTTGAGGCGGCGCCGGTCGTGGCGCGCGTCGCCGGGCGGCTGGGCGAGGAGGCTAGCCTCGACGCCGTATTGCGCGAGAGCTTGAAGGAACTGGCGAGCAGGTGAAGCGACCGAGGAAGGACGAGGCGGAGGAGCGGGCGGTGTCGCCCGCGCGCGCCGACGAGGACGCGGCGGAGGCGAGCCTGCGCCCGCAGACGCTCGACGACTTCACCGGGCAGAAGGCGAGCCGCGAGAACCTCCGCGTCTTCATCCAGGCCGCGCGCGGGCGCGGCGAGGCGATGGACCACGTTTTGCTGCACGGTCCGCCGGGCCTGGGCAAGACCACGCTCGCGCAGATCGTGGCGCGGGAGCTCGGCGTGGGCTTCCGGGCGACGAGCGGGCCGGTGATCCAGCGGGCGGGGGATCTCGCCGCGATCCTGACCAACCTGCAGCCGCGTGACGTGCTGTTCATAGACGAGATCCACCGCCTGCAGCCCGCCATCGAGGAGGTGCTCTACCCGGCGATGGAGGACTTCCAGCTCGACCTCATCATCGGCGAAGGCCCGGCGGCGCGCAGCGTGCGGATCGACCTCTCGCCGTTCACCCTGGTGGGTGCCACGACCCGAGCCGGGCTGCTCGCGACGCCCCTGCGCGACCGCTTCGGCATTCCGCTGCGCCTCGTGTTCTACACGCCCGAGGAGCTGGAATTGATCGTAAGCCGCGGCGCCCACAAGCTCGGCTTCAACCTGACCAAGGACGGCGCCGCCGAGATCGCCCGGCGCTCGCGGGGCACGCCGCGCATCGCCGGGCGCCTGCTGCGCCGCGTGCGCGACTTCGCCGCCGTCGAGGGCCACGACCCGGTGACGCGCGAGATCGCGGACGCCGCGCTTCATCGCCTGGAGGTGGACCGGCTGGGCCTTGATGCCATGGACCGCCGTTATCTCCGCCGCATGGCCGAGCACTACGCGGGCGGTCCGGTCGGCGTCGAGACGCTGGCGGCGGCACTCGCGGAAGCGCGGGACACCTTGGAGGACGTGGTCGAGCCTTACCTGATCCAGGAGGGCCTGATCCTGCGCACGAGCCGCGGGCGGATGCTGGGTGAGCCGGGCTGGCGGCATCTGGGCCTCATGCCGCCGCCGACACAGCCAGGGCAGCCGGACTTGCTGCATGACCTTGGGTGACCTGGTCGCATCCTGTGTCGGCACGCGTCCTCTATCGGTGATTTGCCCCGCCGTTGCCGCAAATCGGATCGAATAGAGATATGGACATCAAACGCTCGTGGGTCCTAGTCTGACCTTGCTTGCGCGCGGCAGTGCAGCGACGAAGATCTCGCGTTTGACAATATGGATGCACCGCCAACGGGAAGCGTTCTTAGTCGAGCCAAGTGTCGGCAACATGGGCCACGGGAGGAGTCTGGAGATGACAGCCGCCGAAAGCCTCTATCGTTGGAATACCTGGTATGACGGACTGCCGCAGAATTGGCGGTTCCAAGTCGTCCTCTGGCCGCTCATTGCTGTCGGCACGTTGAATATGATTCTGACCCTTGGAATACGGTTTCCATTCGGTCTCCTCGTGCTGCTGGCGCTGATTTGCGTCGCCGCGATCCGCGTTCCTTACGTCCTCGGCTGGGTCAAGGCGGAGGGTGCGGTGCCGTCCGATAAGCCAAGCGCCCCGAGGATCGAGATCGCGAACGCGGGCTGGCTTGTCGATCTCAACCGGCGATACGACGCTCTGTCGGAATTCCAGGCAATCTGGCTGGTCGCTGGCATTCTCCTGGTTGCTGGCGCGATCAACATGCTGCTGACCATAGGCACCGGGTTCCCGTTCGGCCTGATCTTCCTGCTGGCGATCCTCGCGTTGCTCGTGGTGCGGGCCCCATATACTGCAGGTTTCCTAAAGGCGCCGCGGCCGGGTGACGGACCTGTCCCGGCCGTGGAATACGCCCGGGAGATCGCCCCCGCTCCGTCGGCGGCGAACCGGGACGAGGCTTATGCGCCCGCGCCCATGGCGCCTGCACCGGACACCCAGTCGAGCGAGATGCCGGCGTTTAACCCGAATCGGGCGGCGACTTCTTCGGTCGGCGTCGAGGAAGCGTCGCGGACGGGGCATGACGAGGGTGGCTCCGTTTCGTCGCTGAGCGCAGAGGAATAACACTCGCGCCCGCTCGGGGACCGGATCGCGGCGGGCGGCGAGTATTCAGGCGCCGTCCGCCGCGAGAAGCTGGGAGGGGATCATCGAGAGCGTCCACACCCGCCCCATCCTGCTCTGATCCAATCATGGACCCGATCCCGACCACCCTCGCCGCCGTGATGCCGGACACCCTCCTCGCCCTGTGCCGGCGCTTCTACGTCCCGCCGCCTAGACTTGTTCGGCTCGGCGGCGGATGGGCGCTTCGATCCCATGCGCAGCGACCTCGATTTCCTGGTCGTGTTCGAGGCGCTGCCCGGCAGTGCCTACGCGGACGCCTACTTCGGTCTGCGCGAGGGCTTGACGGAGCTGTTCGGCCGCGAGGTGGACCTGATCACCGAGCCTGCCCTGGAGAACCCCTACCTGCGGCGCCAGGTCGAGGCACAGCGCAGAAGACTGTTCCCATCGGCATGACCATGGACGACCGTGCGGCCAAGTACCTCTGGGACGCCCGGTGCGCGGCCGAGCGCATCGGGCGCTTCATCGCGGGGCAGAGCTACAACGACTACCTGGCCGACGAGATGCTGCGCTCCGCGGTTGAGCGGCAATTCGAGATCATCGGCCAAGCCCTCGCCGGCCTGCGTCGGGTGAATACGGACCTCGCCACCGGCATCCCAGACCTGCCCCGCCCAGACCTGCCCCGCATTGTGGCGTTCCGCAACGTGCTGATCCACGGCTATGCCACGGTGGATGACCGGCTGGGTGGGGCGTGATCGAGGGCGATCTGCCAGGGTTGCTGCCACTGCTTGCCCACCTGCTGGGCGAGGCTGGCGAGGCCCGACCCGAGGACCCTCACGCCAATCTCGCGCTCGCGCCGGACCGTGCACCCGACCGCGGCGACGAGCTGCCGCCCAGTTCTTGACTGCAGGAATGATCGAGCTGGCGAAACAGCACCTCCACACGATCCGCATCTACTACGAGGACACCGACGCCGCCGGGATCGTCTATCACGCGCGCTATCTCGCGTACGCCGAGCGGGCGCGCACGGAGGCGCTCCGGGTCTTCGGCGCTCCCCATTCAGAGCTTGCGTCGCAGCATGGACTGATCTTCATGGTGCGCCGCGCGGAAATGGATTATCTGCGCCCCGCGCGGCTGGACGACCTCCTAGAGGTCACGACCGGACCGTGGGAGTTGAGGGGCGCCTCCGTCGAGGTGCACCAGGGGTTCCGCGTGGAGGACCGGGAGATCGCCCGGCTCCGCATCGGGCTAGCCTGCGTGCGCCTTGCCGATGGGCGGCCGGCGCGCATACCGGCACGCTGGCGGACGGCGCTCGGGGGTGAGGGGTTTTAGGGGGTTTGCCTTGGATCAGGCTGTGAACGCTGCCAACCTGCCGGCCGTGCCCGGCGTGGACCTTTCCGTGCTGGGCTTGTTCCTGCACGCCGACTGGGTCGTGAAGCTGGTGATCCTGCTCCTGCTCGCGGCGAGCGTGTGGGTGTGGGCGATCATCTTCGAGAAATGGGCAAGCCTGCGCCGGGTCAACCGGACGGCCGACCAGTTCGAGGACAAGTTCTGGTCCGGCGGCAGCCTCGACGAGCTGTATGAGCAGGAGGGTGCTAAGCCCGCGAACCCGATGGCCGCCGTGTTCGGCGCCGCCATGGGCGAGTGGCGCCGCAGCGCTCGCGTCGCCGGCGCCGACATGACCCGCGGCAGCGTGCGCGAGCGCGTGGACCGGGCGATGACGGTGACGGTACAGCGCGAGATGGAGCGGCAGGAGCGCTGGATGGTGTTCCTCGCCAGCGTCGGCGCCACGGCGCCCTTCATCGGCCTGTTCGGCACCGTCTGGGGCATCATGCACAGCTTCGCGGGCATCGCGCAGTCCAACAACACAAGCCTCGCCGTGGTAGCACCCGGCATCGCCGAGGCCCTGTTCGCCACCGCGATCGGCCTCGTGGCAGCGATCCCGGCGGTGCTCGCCTACAATAAGATCAGCACGGACCTGTCCCGTCTCGCGGCGCGGTTGGAAGGGTTCGGGACGGAGTTTGGCGCGATTTTGTCGCGCCAGAGCGAGGAACGGGCGTAGCCATGGCCGTGCAGATCGGAAACAGCAAGAGCCGGGGACGCTACCGTCCGCTCGCCGAGATCAACGTCACACCGCTCGTGGACGTGATGCTGGTTCTGCTCATCATCTTCATGGTGGCAGCACCCTTGATGACGTCGGGCGTGAAAGTGGACCTGCCGAAGGCGAGCGCAGCACCCCTCGGGCAGGACGCGAAGCCGATCACCGTCTCGATCAACGGCGAAGGGCACATCTACCTGCAGGACACCGAGGTACAGCTCCCCGACCTGGTCACGAAGCTGCAAGCCGTCGCCGAGAACCAGCCGGACCGCCGCATCTTCGTGCGCGGGGACCGCAACATCGCGTATGGGCGGATCATGCAGGTGATGGCGACGATCACCCAGGGCGGCTTCACCAAGGTCGCGCTGCTCGCGGAGGGGCCAGCAGCGCCGGGCGCGGAGCAGCCCGCGGCGCCTGCCACGGCGACGCCGGCTTCCCCGGCCCCGGCCCCTACCAACGGGGCACGGAGTTCTGGGCCGGGTTCGAAGGGGTAGGCGCCGGCTCTCACCGATGAGTTCACTGTTGCGCCGCGGGGCGGCCGCGTCTTTCGCGGTCCATCTCGTCGTCGTGTTCCTCGTCCTCGCCGTCCTGCCTGCCGAGACGCCCCCACCGGCGCCGCCGGACGAGGTCGCGGTGACGATGGAGTTCGCAGAGGCCCCAGAGCCGGCCCAGCGCGCTCCGGCGCCGGCCCCGACGCCGGCTCCCAAAGCTGCCCCCGCGCCCACGCCCGAGCCTCCCGCCGAGCAGCCGCCCACGCCCGAGCCGCCGGCGCCACCCCCGCCGCCTCCGCCGCCGCCTCCCCCGCCGCCGCCGCCGCCCGCGCCGGAGCCGCCGAAGCCCGCGCCACCGCTGCCGGCGCCGCCGCTGACCCCTGCGCCCGCACCCGCGCCACCGCCGCCTGCGCCGCCGCGGCCCGCGCCGCCGCTGCCGAGGCCGCCTATCCCGCCGCGCCCGGCGCCGCCGCCACCGCCCAAGCCGCCGCCACCGGCTCCGCCGAGTGCGACGAGCCAACCGAACGAGACGAAGAACGCCGCGGCCGACAGCCGTGCGCTGCTCGCGACGTTGGAGAAGCTGCGCGCCCTTGAGGCACGGCGCGAGGCTCCGCAGGCGCATCCGAACCCGCCGCGGGGCGGAGCGCCCGGCGGCGGCGCGCCGAGCGGAGTGGAAAACGCGCGGCTCTCCGCATCCGATCGGCAGAGGATCGGCGACAAGCTGCGGGAGTGCTGGGCGTTGGAGCCGGGCGACCGCAGCGACCTGCCGCAGGCGGTGCGCTTGACGGTGACGACGGACGGAGGCGGCGTGATCCGCGACGCCCGCGTCTCGCCGCAGGACGTCTCCGGAACGGCAACCGGCCGCGCGCGCTACTTCGCGGAGCAGGCGATGCGCGCCGCAAGGTCGCCCCAGTGCTCGCCGCTACCCCTGCCGCCCCCGATGCTGGGGTCAGTCCACACCTTCGAGATCACCTTCCGCCCATGATGGGCCGCCCGTGAGGGGAGACACCGCCATGCCGATCCTGCCCGCCGCTGTCAGCCGCCGTGTCCTTCTCGGGGGCGTTACCGCCGTCTTGCCGCTCGCTTCCCTGTCGCCTTCCGCCTGGGCACAGGTGGGCCAGGGAAACCAGCAGCCCGAGATCACGGTGGATCGCGCGCGCTCGGCGCCGATCCCGATCGCGATCCCGAGCTTCGGCGGCAGCTCGATCGGGCAGGAGATGGCCGCCGTCATCACGAACGACTTAGCCAGCTCGGGTTTGTTCCGCCCGATCCCGGCGGCGGCGCAGATCGGTCCCGCGGACGCGAGCGGCACACCCAACTTCGATAACTGGAAGGCGACGGGCGCGCTCGCGCTCGTCACAGGGAACGTGCAGGGCGGCGGCGGCTCGGTGCGGGTCGAGTTCCGGCTCTGGGACGTGCTGCCGGGCCAGCAGATCCAAGGCACGGCCTACACCACCACCGAGGCCAACTGGCGGCGCATCGCCCACATCATCTCGGACGTGATCTACGAGCGGCTGCTCGGCGAGAAAGGATATTTCGACACGCGCGTCGTCTACGTCGCCGAGACTGGGCCGCGCGTGCGCCTGGTCAAGCGGCTCGCGATCATGGACCAGGACAGCTACAACAACCGCTTCCTGACCGACGGCACCTGGAACGCGACCACCCCCCGCTTCCACCCGACGCGAGACGAGATCGTGTTCATGAGCTATCGGGGCAACATGCCGCGGGTCTATACGATGGACCTGGGAACGGGGGCGCAGCGGCTGGTCGGCGACTTCCAGAGTATGACCTTCGCGCCGCGGTTCAGCCCGGACGGCAACAGCATCATCATGTCGGTCTCGCAGGGGGGTGCTTCGAACATCGTCGTCGTCGGCGCCAACGGGGGCGGCGCGCGGCAGCTCACCGACTCCGGCGCCATCGACACGAGTCCCTGCTACAGCCCGGACGACTCCCAGATCGTGTTCAACTCCGACCGGGGCGGCGACCAGCAACTCTACGTCATGGGCGCGGGCGGGGGTGGCGCGCGGCGGATCAGCTTCGGAAGGGGCCGCTACGCCGAGCCGGTCTGGTCGCCCAGGGGCGATCTCGTCGCGTTCACCCGTCTTTCCGGCAGCACCTTCGCGATCGGCGTGATGCATCCGGACGGCAGCGGCGAGCGCATCCTGTCCGAGAGCTTCCTAGTTGAAGGGCCGACCTTCGCCCCGAACGGCCGGGTATTAATGTTCTACCGGCAGACGCCGTCGGGACCGGCAGGCGGCGGGTTCTCGTCGCGCCTGGTCAGCATAGACACGACCGGGTTCAACGAGCGTCCCGTGACCACGCCGACGAACGCTTCCGATCCGTGTTGGTCGCCACTGCTTTCGTAGTAACACTTGACCGGGGCGCGTGGCCGATTTATCGCGCAATTGGTCGGAACAACCGTGTTGCCGGCTCGTTGCCTTCTCTCGCTAACCCCTTCAACCGCAAATCCTGGAACCCGAAGACATGAACGTGAAGCTGCTCGGCGCTCTTGCCGCCGTAACATTCGTCGCGGCCTGTGCCAACCAGCAACCGAGCACGACGACCGGCGCCGCCACGGGGTCGGGCGCCACGGCAGCGACCGCCGGCCCCGTGCCGGGCACCGAGGCGGACCTCGTCGCCAACGTGGGTGACCGCGTGTTCTTCGCGTTCAACGAATCCCGGCTGAGTGACGACGCGCGGGGCACGCTGGACCGGCAGTCGCATTGGCTGCAGCAGTATCCACAGGTGAACGTCCAGATCGCCGGCAACTGCGACGACCGCGGCACCGAGGAGTATAACCTGGCGCTCGGGCAGCGCCGCGCCAACGCGGCGCGGGACTACCTGGTGGCGCGCGGGGTGACGTCACCGCGGATCACGACGATCAGCTACGGGAAGGATCGCCCGGTCGCCCAAGGTGATGACGAGCAGGCCTGGGCGCAGAACCGCAACGCGATCACCTCGGTCCGCTAGGCCGGTGGCGAACAGCGTGCGGCGGGCAGCGATCCTCCTCGCGGGCGGCATGGCGCTCGTGTCCGCCGCACCTGCGCTCGCCCAGGACGACAGCCAGCCTTACCCGCTCAACCAATACCCGCAGGCGCCGGCCTATCAGCAGCCCTACCAGCAGCCGTACCAACAGCCTTACCAGCAGCCGTATCAGCAGCCCTACCAACCTGCTCCGCAGCCACTCGCACCCCCCCAATCGCTCGCGCCGCAGCCGTTTGCCCCCCAGGGGGCGCCGGGGCAAGCCGGCGGCCAGCTAGAGAGCCGCGAGGCGATCGCTTTGCAGAACCAACTCCTGGAGCTGCGGCGCGACCTGCAAAACCTGCAAGCCCAAGGGCCCGCCCGGCGCGGCTACGGACAGGCTCCGCCAACTGGGGCCGCCAGCGACTTGCTGCCCCAGCTCCTCGACCGGGTGTCGAACCTTGAGGACGAGGTCCGGCGCCTGCGCGGCCAGGTCGAGGACCAGCGCAACCAGCTGCAGCGCCAGCAGGAGGATTTCAGCAAGCAGCTCGGCGACCTGCAGTTCCGCCTGCAGAACGGCGGCGGCCCTGGCGCTCCGGCCACGCCCGCCCCTGACGCGCCGTATGCGTCCGCGCCGCCTGCGCCCCCGCGGGCCGTAGCACTGCCGCCTGCGAGACCGCGGCGCACCTCCGAACTCGCGATGCAGGAAGGCAACGCGGCGCTCGCCCGGCGCGACTACGGAACGGCAGAGGCGGCGGCGCACGAGGTGCTCGGCGCCGGGCGCTCTGGCCCGCGTGGCGGCGACGCGCAGCTGCTGCTGGCCCAGGCGCTTGCGGGCAAGCGGGACTACCAGGGCGCGGCCGTCGCCTACGGCGATGCCTACCAACGCCTCAAGGGGGGCTCGCGCGGGCAAGACGCCTTGCTCGGCCTCGCGAGCTCGCTCAGTGCCATCGGCGAGAAGCCGGCCACGTGCGGAGCGCTCGACCAGTTGCGCGCGGCGTATCCCTCGCCCCGGCGTGACGTGGGCGAAGCCGCGTCCAGCCTCCGTGGCCGCGCAGGGTGCCGCTAGCGGCCCGGATCGCCTCGCCAGCGCCGAGCCGGTCGGCGCGGCGGAGTTCGAGGCGCTGATGCGGCCGCTAGGGCCATTCGCACCGGACCGCCGGGTAGCAGTCGCGGTCTCCGGTGGCGCGGATTCGATGGCGCTCGCGCTGCTCGCGGCCGGGTGGGGTCGGACGACGGCGCTCGTCGTGGACCATGGGCTGCGCCCGGAAGCCGGGGCGGAAGCGGCGCTGACAGCGCGGCGGCTGGCGAGCCTGGACGTGCCGGCACGCGTGCTGGCCGTCTCCGGGCTGCGGCGCGGACCGGCACTGCACGCGCGCGCACGCGCGGCCCGCTACGAGGCGCTCCTTCGGGGCTGCGCCGGCGCCGGGTTGGCCGATCTCCTGCTCGGCCACCACCTTGCCGACCAGGCCGAGACGCTCGCGATGCGCGCCGAGGCGGGCAGCGGCCCGGCGGGTCTCGCTGGCATGGCGGCCATGACCGTGCTCGCGACCGCGCGGCTGCTGCGTCCGCTGCTCCGCATCCCCCCGGCGCGCCTGCGGGCGACGCTGGCGAGCCGCGGCGTCGGCTGGGTCGATGATCCCAGCAACCAAGACCCGGCGACGCGACGTGCACGCCTCCGCGCCGGCCCGCCGCTGGACGCGGCGGCCTCCTGGGCGCACGGGCGTGCCCGCGCCGCGGCCGAGGCGGCACTCGCGGAAGCGCTCGGGCGGCGGGCAGCTATCCACCCGGAGGGCTACGCCACCGTGGACGATGGCGCCCTGAGCGCGGCGATACTGTCCGCGCTGGCCTGGGCCCTGTCCGGGCGGGCTTACCCACCATCACCCGCCGCGGTCGCCCGCGCGGTCGCTGCGGGGCGGCCCGCAGCGCTGCACGGCGTCCTGCTACGGCGATGGCGGGGAGGCTGGCTCGTCGCGCGCGAGCCGGCCGCGGCGACCGAAGCGGTCGCGGCCTTGCCGGGAGCGGTCTGGGACGGGCGGTTCCGCCTCCTTCCAAGCGCGACGCCGCCGCCCGGCGCGCGGCTGGGAGCGCTGGGCGATGATGCGGCGCGCCTGCGCGGCTGCTCGCCGCTACCGGCGGTCGTGCTCCACGGGCTTCCAGCGATACGCCACGATCACGCGTTGTTCGCGGTGCCGCATCTCGTGTATCCTTCCCTCGACCGATGCGAGCGTTTGCCGATTGCCTTCTGTCCGGGCCATCCAGCTGCGGGCGAGCCTTTCATCGCGGCGTAAGCTGCGTGGATGTTTATGGTGGCGTAAGCTGCGTGGATGTTTATGGCGGCGTAGGCTGCGTGGATGTCACATCCCGTGAGCGTGGGACGGGGATGCAGATCTGCGCGCCCCTCCCTATGTTAAGGCCTAGCATCAGTGAGCCGGCATATAGCCGGCACGAGGACAGGGCAGGATGAGCAATTTCGGCCGTAACCTGGCGCTCTGGGTGATCATCGCGCTTCTGCTCGTCGTCCTGTTCAGCTGGTTCCAGCCGGGCGGCGTGCAGCACGCGGCGACCTCCGTCGCCTACTCCGATTTCGTTAACGACGTGAACCAGGGCCATGTGGGTGACGTGACGATCCAAGGCCGCACCTTGAGCGGACGGCTCAAGAACGGCCAGCAGTTCCAGACCTATATGCCCGAGGACCCGCAGCTCGTGCAGCGCCTGACGGACAAGGGCGTGCGCGTTGATGCGAAGCCGCAGGACACGGACGTGAACCCGCTCATGCACTACGTGCTGAGTTGGTTCCCCATGCTGCTGCTGATCGGCGTGTGGGTGTTCTTCATGCGGCAGATGCAGTCGGGCGGCGGCCGGGCCATGGGCTTCGGCAAGTCGCGCGCGCGGATGCTGACCGAGAAGCAGGGCCGCGTGACCTTCGAGGACGTGGCCGGCATCGACGAGGCCAAGGGCGAGCTTCAGGAGATCGTCGAGTTCCTCAAGGACCCGCAGAAGTTCCAGCGCCTCGGCGGCAAGATCCCTAAGGGCGTGCTGCTCGTCGGCCCGCCCGGCACCGGCAAGACCTTGCTCGCGCGCGCCATCGCCGGCGAGGCGAACGTGCCGTTCTTCACCATCTCGGGGTCCGACTTCGTCGAGATGTTCGTGGGCGTGGGCGCGTCCCGCGTGCGCGACATGTTCGAGCAGGGTAAGAAGAACGCGCCCTGCATCATCTTCATCGACGAGATCGACGCGGTCGGCCGGCATCGCGGCGCCGGCCTCGGCGGCGGCAACGACGAGCGCGAGCAGACGCTGAACCAGATGCTCGTCGAGATGGACGGGTTCGAGAGCAACGAGGGCGTGATCCTGATCGCGGCCACGAACCGGCCGGACGTGCTCGATCCCGCGCTGCTTCGACCCGGCCGTTTCGACCGCCAGGTCGTCGTGCCGAACCCGGACGTGAACGGGCGCGACAAGATCCTGCGCGTCCACATGCGCAAGGTCCCGCTCGCCTCGGACGTGGACCCGAAGACCATCGCGCGCGGCACGCCGGGCTTCTCCGGCGCGGACCTCGCCAACCTGGTCAACGAGGCGGCGCTGCTCGCAGCTAGGATGGGCAAGCGGGTCGTCGCCATGGCGGAGTTCGAGAACGCCAAGGACAAGGTGATGATGGGCGCCGAGCGCCGCTCGCTCGTGATGACCGAGGCCGAGAAGCGCATGACGGCCTATCACGAGTCCGGCCACGCGCTCACGGCGCTGCACGAGCCGGAGCACGACCCGGTCCATAAGGCGACCATCATCCCGCGCGGGCGCGCGCTGGGCCTGGTGATCAGCCTGCCGGAGAACGATCGCCTCTCGCACAGCAAGGCGTGGCTGCTCGCGAAGCTCACGATGGCGCTGGGCGGCCGCGTCGCCGAGGAGATCATCTTCGGCGAGGACAAGGTGAGCAGCGGCGCGTCGAGCGACATCAAGCAGGCAACCGAGATCGCCCGGCGCATGGTCACTGAGTGGGGCATGAGCGAGAAGCTCGGCCTCATCGCTTACGGCGACAACAGCCAGGAGGTGTTCCTGGGCCACAGCGTGACCCAGAGCAAGAACGTCTCCGAGAGCACGGCGCGGGAGATTGAGTTCGAGGTCAAGCGGATCATCGACGAGGCCTATAGCCGGGCGAAGCGCATCCTCACCGACAACGTCGAGGAGCTGCACCGGCTGGCGCGCGGCCTTCTCGAATATGAGACGCTCACGGGTGAGGAGATCAAGCAGGTGCTGCGTGGCGAGCCGGTGATCCGCAAGGTCGTGGACGAGCCGGCGCCTGAGCGCCGGGCATCCGTACCGAGCGGCGGTCGGGCGACCGCGCCGTCGCCCGGCGGCATGGGCGCCGCGCCACAGCCAGGCTGACACCAGGCTAACGCGGACAAGGATCGGCACCGTGCTGGAGCCGTTGGGTATCCTGCACGGTGCCGACGCGCGCCGGGCGGTCGAGGCGGGCCTCGCCCAGCCTCTCGCGGGCGGACCGAGCGCCTTCCTGCTGGTGCGCGATCCCCGCAGCTCAGCCGGCCCCATCGCAGTCGCGTCCGCGCCGGCGAAGTGGGCCGACGCTATCGTCCAGTTGTCAGCACCTCTCCCGCCCTGGGCGGGCTTGCCTGCGGGACCGGTCGTCATGGGCATCCTGAACGCGACGCCGGACAGCTTCAGCGACGGCGGCAAGCACTTCGACCCGCGTCGCGCAGTCGAGGCCGGGCTCGCGATGGCGGCCAGCGGTGCCACGATCGTGGATGTCGGCGGCGAGAGCACGCGACCGGGGGCGGTGGACGTGCCGCCGGGCGAGGAGCAGGGGCGGGTGCTCCCCGTCATCGCGGCCCTCGTGGCGGAGGGCGTCATCGTATCCGCGGACACGCGCAACGCCTCGACGATGGCGGCGGCGCTCGACGCGGGCGCTCGCATCATCAATGACGTGAGCGGTCTGTCGCACGACCCTGCCGCCGCGGCGCTGTGTGCACGGTGTGGGTGCCCGGTGATCCTGATGCACATGCGCGGCACGCCGGCGACGATGGACGCCCACGCCCGCTATCAGGACGTGGCCGTCGAGGTCGCGGACGAACTGATGCAGCGGCAACAAGCGGCGGAGGCCGCCGGAATCGTGCCTGAGCAGATCGCGCTCGACCCCGGCATCGGCTTCGCCAAGACCGCCCGGCAGAGCGCGGAACTGCTCGACCGCCTGCCGCTGCTCGCTGGCCTGGGCCAGCCGATCCTGGTCGGCCTGTCGCGCAAACGGTTCGTCGGTGCACTCGGCGGCGAGATAGCGCCGGCGGCGCGCGACCTTGGCTCGATCGCCGGGGCGATCCACGCTCTCGGCCGTGGTGCTGCCATCATTCGCGTCCACGACGTCCCCGGCACCGTCCAGGCATTGAGGGTTTGGCAGGGATTAGGTGCATAAGCTAAACATTCTCGGCATCACCACGGGGTGACTATGTCCAAAATAAGACGATTGTTCGGGACGGACGGCATCCGGGGCATGGCGAACGTGCCGCCCATGACCGCGGAGACTGCGCTCCGCGTCGGCCAGGCAGCGGGCCTGCGCTTCGTGCGCGGCAATCACCGGCACCGCGTCGTGATCGGCAAGGACACCCGGCTGTCCGGCTACATGCTGGAGCCGGCGCTGGTCGCGGGCTTCATCGGAGCGGGCATGGACGTGACGCTCGCCGGCCCTCTGCCCACGCCCGCGGTCGCGATGCTGACGCGGAGCCTGCGCGCTGATCTCGGGGTGATGATCTCGGCCAGTCATAACCGATTCGAGGACAACGGCATCAAGCTGTTCGGGCCGGACGGCTTCAAGCTCTCGGACGAGGATGAGGCGGAGATCGAGGCGCTGATGGCCACCGACCTGTCCGGGCGCCTCGCCGCGTCCGGCGCGCTGGGCCGGGCCAAGCGCATGGAGGATGCGGCCGGGCGCTACATCGAGGCCGCGAAGGCGACGTTCCCCCGCGGCATGACCTTGGACGGGCTGCGCATCGTCGTGGACTGCGCGCATGGCGCGGCTTACCGCGTGGCGCCCACCGTACTCTGGGAGCTGGGCGCGACCGTGATCCCGATCGGCACGGCGCCGGACGGCTTCAACATCAACTTGGACTGCGGCAGCACGGAGCCGAAGCGCCTCTGTGCTACGGTCGTTGAGCACGGCGCGGATTTAGGCCTCGCGCTCGACGGCGATGCGGACCGCGTCCTGCTCTGCAACGAGCGCGGCGAACTCGTGGATGGCGACCAGATCCTGGCGCTGATCGCCCGCACTTGGGCGGGCGCCGGGCGGCTGCGCGGCCACGGCGTGGTCGCGACCGTGATGAGCAACCTCGGCCTGGAGCGCTTCTTGACGGAAGCCGGGCTTCGGCTGCTCCGCACCAAGGTAGGTGACCGCTACGTGGCCGAGCGGATGCGCGCAGAGGACATGAATGTCGGCGGCGAGCAGAGCGGGCACATGATCCTGTCCGATTACGCGACGACGGGGGACGGGCTGGTGGCCGCCTTGCAGGTTCTCGCGGCCGTCATCGAGCAGGGACGGCCCGCGAGCGAGACGTGCAGCCTGTTCACGCCGCTGCCGCAGGTGCTGTGCAGCGTGCGGTTCGAGGGCGCCTCACCGCTCGCCCTGCCGCATATCCGCGCCGCTACCGCCGAGGCGGAATTGGCGCTGGGCCGCGGCGGGCGGCTCCTGCTGCGCGAGAGCGGTACGGAGCCGGTGATCCGCGTCATGGCCGAGGGCGAGGACGAGGGGCTGGTCCGGCGCCTCGTGGACCAGCTCTGCGGACTCATCGAGGAGAACGCGGCCGGGAAGGCGGCGTGAGGGGGCGCGTCCTCGTCATTGCCGGATCGGACTCTGGGGGCGGCGCCGGCATCCAAGCCGACGTCAAGACGATCACGGCACTCGGCGCCTACGCCGCCACTGCGATCACGGCACTGACGGCGCAGGACACGCTGACCGTCCATGGCATCCTTCCTGTCCCGCCCGAGTTCGTGCGGCTGCAAGCCGAGACCGCGCTCGCCGATCTGGGCGCGGACGCGATTAAGACAGGGATGCTCGGAAGCGCCGCAGTCGTGGAGACGGTCGCGGGGCTGCTCGCGGAGCGCGCGCCCGGCGTGCCGCTCGTCGTGGACCCGGTCATGGTCGCGAAAGGCGGTGCGCGGCTGCTTGAGGAGGATGCGATATCGGCGCTCAAGCGCAACCTGCTCCCGCTCGCGAGCCTGCTGATGCCGAACCTGCCCGAGGCCGAGGCACTCACCGGTCTCGCAATCACAAACCTCGACGAGATGCGTCACGCGGCGGAGGCGCTGCTCACGCTCGGAGTGCCGGCCGTGCTGCTCAAGGGCGGACACCTGCCGGGTCCCACAGTCGTGGACATGCTGACGACAATGGACGGCACCACGCTCCTGGAGCGGCCGCGCATCGAGACTCGGCATACGCACGGAACGGGCTGCACGCTCGCGAGCGCCGTCGCGGCAGGGCTTGCTCAGGGAATGGCGCTGCGGGCGGCGGTAGAGCGCGCTCGCGCCTACGTGCAGGCGGCTATTGCGGGGGCGCCGGGCTTTGGGAGCGGGCACGGGCCGCTCAACCATGTTGCGGGGCTTGACCTCGCGGTGCAGCAAGCGTAACGCCCACAGCGGGTCACGCCCCCCCACCGGGGCGCTTCTCTTCTGTAAGGGAGAGCCTGCATGGCAGTCGCCACCAAGCCGGAATTGCGCCCGGCCAACCCCAATTTCTCGTCCGGTCCCTGCGCCAAGCGACCTGGCTGGTCGCTCGCCGCCCTGGAAGGCGCGCTGCTCGGCCGCAGCCACCGTGCTAGCGGCCCGAAGGCGCGCATCGCCGAAGTGATCGAGCGCTCGCGCGCGATCCTCGGGATGCCCGCCGACTGGCACCTCGGCATCGTGCCGGGCAGCGACACGGGCGCGCTCGAGATGGCGCTGTGGTCGCTGCTCGGGGCGCACGGCGTGGACGTGCTCGCCTTCGAGAGCTTCGGCGAGGGCTGGGCGACGGACGTGGTGAAGCAGCTCAACCTCGGGGCAGCGCGCGTGCTCTCGGCGCCTTATGGGCAGCTTCCTGACCTCGCCGCCGTGGACCCGGCGCGCGACATCGTCTTCACCTGGAACGGTACGACATCCGGCGTGCGCGTGCCCAACGCCGACTGGATCGCCGCCGATCGCGAGGGCCTCGCGATTTGCGACGCGACCAGCGCCGCTTTCGCCATGCGCCTGCCCTGGGAGAAGCTCGATGTCGTGACCTGGTCCTGGCAGAAGGTCCTCGGCGGCGAGGGCGCGCACGGGATGCTGGCCCTCTCGCCGCGCGCTGTGGAGCGGCTGCTCACCTACAAGCCGGCGTGGCCACTGCCCAAGGTGTTCCGCCTGACCAGCGGCGGCAAACTCGCCGAGGGCATCTTCCGCGGCGAGACGATCAACACGCCGAGCATGTTGTGCGTCGAGGACGCGCTCGACGGGCTGCGCTGGGCCGAGGGCGTCGGCGGCCTGGACGGGCTGGTCGCGCGCAGCGAGGCGAACCTCGCCGCCGTGGCGCGCTGGGTGGACCGCGCTGCCTGGGTCGAGTTCCTGGCGGAGCTGCCCCGGACGCGCTCCTGCACGAGCATCTGCCTGCGCATCGTGGCGACCTGGTTCCAGGAGCTGAGCGGCGATGACCAAGCGAAGGCGGCGAAGCGCATGGCGTCGCTGCTGGAGAAGGAGGGCGTCGCCTACGACATCGGCGCCTACCGCGACGCGCCCCCAGGGCTGCGCATCTGGGGCGGGGCAACCGTCGAGACGAGCGACATCGAGGCGCTGCTGCCCTGGCTCGATTGGGCCTACGTGCAGGCGCGGTCCGAGTTCGTGAAGGAGGCCGCGTGATGCCGCGCGTCCTCATCAGCGACAAGCTATCGGCCGCCGCCGTCGAGATCTTCCGCACGCGCGGCATCGAGGTGGACGTGAAGGCCGGGCTCAAGCCCGCCGAGCTTCGCGAGATCATCGCCCTCTACGACGGCCTCGCTGTCCGCTCGGCCACGAAGGTGACGCGCGAGTTGCTGGAAGCGGCGCCGAACCTCAAGGTGGTCGGCCGGGCCGGCATCGGCGTGGACAACGTGGACGTGAAGACAGCGACCGCGCGCGGCGTCGTCGTGATGAACACACCGAACGGCAACTCGATCACGACGGCCGAGCACACCATCGCCCTGATGTTCGCCCTCGCGCGGCAAATTCCCGAGGCGACGGCCAGCACCAAGGCGGGTAAGTGGGAGAAGAACCGCTTTCTCGGCACGGAGCTGACCGGCAAGACACTGGGCCTGATCGGCTGCGGCAACATCGGCAGCATCGTCGCCGACCGGGCGCAGGGCCTGCACATGAAGGTGATCGCCTACGATCCCTACCTCAACGAGGCGCGCGCGCTTGAGCTAGGCGTCGAGAAGGTGGACTTGCAGGACCTGCTCGCGCGCGCCGACATCGTCACGCTGCACGTGCCGCTGACGGACGCGACGCGCAACATCCTCTCCGCCGACGCCATCGCCCGGTGCAAGCCCGGCGTGCGCATCATCAACTGCGCGCGCGGCGGCCTCGTGGACGAGGCGGCGCTCGCGGAGGCGCTGCGGTCCGGGCACGTCGCCGGCGCCGCGCTTGACGTCTTCGAGACGGAGCCAGCCACGAACAGCCCGCTGTTCGGCCTCGACAACGTGGTCTGCACGCCGCACCTGGGTGCTGCGACCGCGGAGGCGCAGGAGAACGTGGCGCTGCAGGTCGCCGAGCAGATGAGCGACTTCCTGCTCACGGGCGCGGTGACGAACGCGATCAACGTCCCGTCCGTCTCCGCCGAGGACGCGCCGCGGCTGCGGCCCTACATGGAGCTGTGCCGCCAACTTGGGGCGTTCGCTGGGCAAATGGTCGCGGCGGGCGAGGGCACGCTCGGCGCCATCGCCATCGAGTATGAGGGCCTGGCCGCCGGGCTGAACCATAAGCCGCTCACGGCCGCAGCACTGGCCGGCGTGCTTGGCCCGGCGATGGCGGGCGTCAACATGGTCAACGCACCCGTGCTCGCGCGCGAGCGGGGCATCGCGGTATCGGAGACCTCGCACGATCGGGCTGGCGAATATCAGACCTTCGTGCGCTTGACCGTGACGACCGACAAGCAGACGCGTTCGGTCGCGGGCACCGTGTTCGCGGGCAGCCGGCCGCGGCTCGTGGAGATCAAGGGCATCCCGGTCGAGGCGGACTTCGCCCGGCACATGCTCTACGTCACAAACCAGGACAAGCCGGGCTTCATCGGCCGCTTCGGGGCGACTCTGGCGGGGGCGGGGATCAACATCGCGACATTCCACCTAGGCCGCGCGGCGCCGGGCGGGGATGCGATCTGCCTCGTCTCCGTGGACGAGCCGGTGCCGGAGCCGGTGCTCGCGATGGTGCGGACGCTGCCGCTCGTGGTCCAGGCGACACCGCTGGGGTTCTGAGGCTTTCCCGCATTGACCGGGTTGACGCCGCTCTACTCCGCGGCCATCGCCACCGGCGGCGCACTGCGCCGAGCCAGGCCCAGCTCGCCTACCAAGCTCCGCCCGGTGCGCGGCGGTCCCGGCACGCGCGCCGGGTCGGCGCCGTAGTAGTCGAGCAGCGTCGGGAAGACGTCGAGGATCGACACCTTCTCGCGCTCAACCGTGTGCTGCCCCGTCTTGAACCAAAGCACGCTATCCGGGTGGTGGGCGCCGCTCTTTGTGTGCGGAATGCGGTAAAACGTCTCGTGGAACCCAACCGTGCCGCCATCGGGCAGGGCGATCTGCGCGTCCGCGGCCACATCATCGTGGATCGTGCTGCCTAGGTAGAGGGTGAGCGGCGGCGAGTCGTTGAACGAGAACACCGGCTGGTCGCCCCAGCGAAGCGAGCCGAGCTGCGCGTGGGCCGCCTCTGTCGCGGCCTCGGTGGGGAACTCCAGCGAATACTGGTGCGCCATCACGGGCAGAACGCGCGCGGCCTCGATGCCGAGCCGGCCGATCAACGCTTGCATGTTGCTGGGCCGGTAGTAGTTCCAGCCCGCCCGCGGATTCGGATGCTGGCTGAGCGCCGTCGCGAGGATAAGCATGGCGCCCTGGTCCTCCAGCGCGACCATGTCCGCGAGCAGGCGGTCCATCTGCTGATAGCCGAACAGGATCGCGTCCTGATGGTCGGCGTCGTTGAACCGCTCAGCGGGCAGGTCGAAGCTGTCAGGGCGGAGGAGGTGGAAGTAAGCGTGCTGGAAGTGCGCCGTCGAGTTGATGAAGAACGAGGCAAAGTCGGGCTTCAAGCGGCGCCAATAGTGCAGGAACACGTCGGCCTGCAAGCGGTCGAGCAGGGCGGCGCGCTTCCAGCGCTCGCCCTTGCTGCGCAGGTCGGTCGTGAGCTGGCGCATGATCGCCTGCACCGACGAGGCGCGGAGACCGTGGGTTGCTACGAAGCGCAGGAAGCGCAGCACAGCGGCGCCGTCGAGCTTGGCGGCCTTGTTGCTGTTCTCCTGGACCTGGGACAGCACGACCCGCTGGTAGGCTTCGAGCTCGGCCGGATACGGCGCCTCGGTGTTGCACCAAGGGTCCGGCAGGTAGAACGAACCCGGCCCCTCGACGCGCCCGGCGTTCATGCCCGCGCAGTTGCCGACCGTGAATCCCTGGTCCGCCAAGGCATGCCAGATGTCGGTCTGGCCCGCGCGCGGCCCGTCCGTGAGATGGAAAACGCCGTGCTGCAGGTAGCTCAGCCCGGTGTGCATCGAATACCACTGGATCCAGGGTTCGAGCAGGTCCGGGTCGTCCACGTCTGCGCGCGCGATGTAGGCCCGCGAGGCGTCGTGGAACCGCTTGAAGTTCGGCAGCTTGCCTGCGGCCATCCACTCCGTCAGCAGATCGGGGCAGAGCTCGTTGAACTCCAAGAGAATGATGCGCTTGCCAGCTTGCATGTCACGGGCCCTTTCTCGGCCGCTACGATATCCTAGAATCGGGATTCGGGGAACCTGCAACCTGCTTGCGCCCGTCCCGCGCGCGCCGCCGGTCCAGGATCGCCCGGAATAGGTCGAGCTGCCCTCGGCTGGTCGCCTCCCAGCTGAACCGCTCGGCGTAGGCCCTGGTCGCCGCCCTGTCTGGCGGGTCGGCCGCGAGGTCCTGTGCCGCCATCACGATCCCGCGCGCGGAGCGCTCCGCCATGACGAGGCCGGCGGCGCGCTCCTGAACGACCTCCGGATTGCCGGGGATGGGACTCGCGATCACTGGCGTGCCGCAGGCCATGCTCTCCAGCAGCACGTTGGCCCAGCCCTCCCGCTCGGAGGCGAGCACCAGCATGTCCGCCGCCGTATAGTAGCGAGACAGCTCGGCGTGCGGGACCTGGCCCACGAGGCGCACGCGGTCCTCGACGCCGAGGCGGCGCGCGAGCGCCTGCAACGCGGCCTGCTCCGGCCCGCTGCCGACGACCAGCAGCCGCCAGCCCGGCAGCTCGGCGAGGGCTTCGATGACGAGCGCGTGCCCCTTGCGCTCGATCAGGTGGCCGACGGAGAGCAGCGTCGGCCCGTCGAGTTCTAGAGCCGCGCGGGTCGTCGCGCGGTCCGCCGCCGGGCGAAATCCGTCGAGGTCCACACCGTTGCGCAGCACCGTCAGCTTATCTGGTGGCACGCCGAGGGCCGCTACGGCGTCGCGCAGCCCGGCGCTGACCGTGATGACCGCGTCGGCCGCGGCGAAGGCGCGGCGCAGCAGGCGGCGCGGCAGGCGGAACGCTGGGATCTCCGTCACGTCAGAGCCGCGGGCCGTGATCGTGACTGGGAGGCGGAAGCGTCGCCCGAGCCACGCAGCGGCGACGCCATCGGGGTAGGCGTAATGCGCGTCGATCAGGTCGAAGCGGTGTCCGGCCCGCAGGAGCCGGGTGAGAGCGCGCGCGCTGGATAGGTAGAGGAGCCAGGGCGCGACGTTCATCCCTCGCGGCAGCAGGACATACTTGGGGTGCTCGATGTGCAGCCCGTAGCGCTGCTCGACCGGGTGAGCGCCTGCCCACTTCGCCCACTCCGGATTGCGCATCGCGAAGCCGGGGACGATTGGCGTGGGCGCGAGCACGAGGCTCTGCGCCTCCCCGGTCGCGACGAGATGGCGCAACCGATTCTCGACGAAGACGCCCGTATTGGGGGCACCTGCATGGGGATAGAGCGTCGTGTAGGTGAGCAGGTGCAACGGCGGCATGAATGGGCCCTAATCCGCGGTCGGCTGCACTGCAAGTAAGTGAATGTTACGGCAAATCAATTCGTTGGCACAAGATGCTCTGCATGCCGCCCAGGTCGGGCGGCAGCTCGACGGCCAGAAATGTCCCCTGGCCGCCCGGCGCGTCCCACCATGAGTATAGCCCGTTGACGTAGCGCGCGCTGGATCCCACGCCGGCACGCACGAAGATCAGGCGCATCCTGCGGATCTCGATGACTGCGAGGTGGTTCTCACCCGCATCGAGGTAAGTGACCGGGAACGGCGACTTGGGAAGGCCCATGCTCGACGGGTCGGGGTCGCATTGGTAGAGCACCACCTGCTCCGACGTGCTCACGCTTCGCGGGAGCGGAATGGTCAAGTCGCTCGCCGACGCACCGCCGGCGCACAGGCACGCCGCAGCCAGGATGGGCAGCCCTCGCATTCTCTCCTCCCGCAACAGCGCTGCGATACCACTCGCGAGCCGCCCGGCGCGACTCCTACGTTGAACGATTGCGTCAACCCCCGGCTTTGACCAGGGTGCCCGGATCGGATACGCCCCCCCGCGATGAACGACGCCGTCAGCCTTGCCCTGCTGCCCGCCGGGCTTCGCGACCTCCTGCCGCCGGACGCGGAAACGGAGGCCGCTTCCGTTGAGGCTGCCATGGCCGTCTTCGCGCGGCACGGTTACCAGCGCGTCAAGCCGCCGCTCATGGAGTTCGAGGACGGGCTGCTCGCGGGTGCTGGCGCCGGCGTCGCCGACCAGACGTTCCGGCTCATGGATCCCGACACGCGGCGCATGATGGGCCTGCGCGCGGACATGACGCCGCAGGTGGCGCGCATCGCGACGACGCGCCTCGCGAATGCGCCCCGGCCGCTGCGCCTCTGCTACGCCGGGCAGTGCTTGCGCGTGCACGGCGGGCAGCTCGCGCCGGAGCGGCAGGTGGCGCAGGCGGGCATCGAGCTGATCGGCACCGCCGAGCCGGAAGCCGACGCGGAGGTAATCCTGGTCGCGACGGAGGCGCTGGCGGCGGCGGGCGTGGCACGCTTCAGCTTCGATCTCACGCTGCCGCCGCTCGCGCCGGCGCTGCTCGACGACGCGGGCATTGGTGGATCGGCCCGCCGCTCGCTCCTGCACGCGCTCGACCGCAAGGACGCCGCGGCCGTCACGGAGCTTGGCGGCGCCATTGCCGCGCAGCTCACGCGGCTCCTGCACGCGGCGGGAGCGGTCGGGCCGGCGCTGCAGGTCTTGCAATCGGAGAGCCTGCCCGGCGAGGCGGCGGCGCTGCGCGAGGGCCTGGTCGCGACCGTGCGCGCCGTCCAGGCCCAGGCACCCGGTCTGCGCCTCACGCTCGATCCGCTGGAGTTCCGCAGCTTCCCCTATCACACCGGGCTGTGCACGACCGTGTTCGCGCCCCATCGGCACGAGGAGCTTGGGCGCGGCGGGCGTTACCTCTGCGGTGGCGAAGCGGCGGTCGGCTTCTCTCTGCTCCCCGACGCCGTGCTGCGCGCCGCCATGCCGCGCGCGCCGCTTCCGCGCGCCTACGTGCCGTGGGGTGCTGACCGGGGCAGCGCGGCGCGGCTGCGGGAGAGCGGCTTCGCCACCGTGGCCGCGCTCGCGCCCGGCGGCAACCCTGCGGTGGAAGCGCGGCGGCTGCTCTGCACACACCTGTTGGGAGACGACGGCGCCGCCGTGCCGCTCGATCTGGAGAAGTAGATGGCCAACGTCGCAGTGATCGGCGCCCAATGGGGTGACGAGGGCAAGGGCAAGGTCGTGGACTGGCTCGCGAGCCGGGCGGACATCGTGGTGCGCTTTCAAGGCGGCCACAATGCCGGGCACACGCTCGTCGTCGGCAACCAAACCTACAAGCTCAGCCTGCTGCCGAGCGGGCTGGTGCGCGGCAAGCTCGGGATCATCGGCAACGGCGTCGTCGTGGATCCGGAGGCGCTGCTCGCGGAGATGGACCGGGTGCGCGGCCAGGGCCTGGACGTGTCGCCGGCGACCCTGCGCATCGCCGAGAACGCGCCGCTGATCCTGCCGCTCCACGGCGCGCTCGACCGGGCGCGTGAGGAGGCGAGAGGCGCCCGGCGGATCGGGACGACCGGGCGGGGCATCGGCCCAGCCTACGAGGACAAGGTCGCGCGCCGGGCAATCCGCGTGTGCGACCTCGCCGAGCCGGGTACGCTTGCGGACAAGCTCGACGAGCTGCTGCTGCACCACAACACCCTGCTCCGGGGTCTCGGCGCGCCCACCTTCGAGAAGGCGGCGCTGTTCGACGGGCTACTCGCGGTGGCGCCGCGCGTGCTGCCCCATGCCGAGCCGGTCTGGGAGCGCTTGTCCGAGGCGCGGCGAGCCGGGAAGCGCATCCTGTTCGAGGGCGCGCAGGCCGTGATGCTGGACGTGGACCACGGGACCTACCCGTTCGTGACGAGCAGCAACACGGTGGCGGCGACGGCGGCGTCCGGCTCGGGCGTGGGCCCGGGCGCGGTCGGGTTCGCCCTGGGGATCGCGAAAGCCTACACGACGCGGGTGGGCGCAGGTCCCTTCCCGACGGAGCTGCACGACGCGACGGGACGGCTGCTCGGGGAGCGGGGGCATGAGTTCGGCACCGTGACCGGCCGGCCGCGGCGCTGCGGCTGGTTCGACGCTGTGCTGGTGCGGCAGGCGGTCAAGGTCGGCGGGATCGGGGGATTGGCACTCACCAAGCTGGACGTGCTGGATGGGCTGCCCGAGCTATCCCTGTGTGTGGGCTACGAGATCGGCGGCGAGCGAGTGCGCCACCTGCCCGCGGGCATGGCGGCGCAGGCAGCGGCCCGGCCAGTCTATGAGACGATCGAAGGCTGGCAGGGCTCGACGCGCGGCGCCCGCTCCTGGGCGGAGCTGCCGGCGCAGGCGGTGAAGTATGTGCGGCGGATCGAGGAGCTGGTCGAGGCGCCCGTCACGCTGCTCTCGACCAGCCCCGAGCGCGACGACACGATCCTGATGCGCGATCCGTTCGAGGGATAGGACGCGGCGTCAGGCGAGGCCCGTCCGCCGGCTCGGAACGGCGTCCTCGCGCTGCCGGCCGCGCCAGGACCAGGGTAAGGCGGCGGCAAGATAGAACGCCCCGCTGAGCGTCGCGATCCAGAAGCTAGTCGGCCAGTCTGTGTAGAACGCCAGCGCGATCCCGAGCCATGCCTCGGCCAGCGCCAGTCCCGCCGAGAGCAGCAGCCCGCGCCCGAGCCGGGCGGTGAGGCGCTGCGCCGCCGCTGCCGGGCCAACCATGAGGGTGAAGACGAGCAGCACGCCGACGACCTGCGCGCACTCGGCGGTGGCGATGGCGACGATCGCGAGGAACAGAACCGAGACCAGCCGCAGGCTGACCCCCTTGGCCTCGGCGAGCTCGGGCTGCAGGCTGGCGAACAGCAGCGGCCGCGCGATCACGGCCAGCGCCGCGAGGCTCAGCAGGCCGAGGCCGAGCAGGCTCCAGATCGTCCCCGCGTCCACCCCGAGCACGTTGCCGAACAGCAGCGCCGTCACCTGCGTGGCGTAAGCGGTGAAGAAGTGCAGGAACAGCAGTCCGAGCCCGAGCGCCACGGCGAGCACCATGCCGATGGCGACGTCGCGCCCGGCCAGGCGCTCGCCGAGCAGCCCCATGCCGACGCCGCCGGCGACGGTGACCAGTACCAGCCCCCACAGCGGCGAGGCGCCGACCAGCACCGCCCCGGTTGCACCGGTGAAGCCGATATGGCCGAGAGCGTGGCCGGCGAATGTTTGGCCGCGCAGCACGAGGAAGAAGCCGACCAGCCCGGACACGGCGGCGACGATGGTGGCCGCCGCGAACGCGTTGACCATGAAGTCGTAGGCGAAGAGGCCGCCAGCGAACATCAGGTCCCAGCCTGCTCGTGCGCATGGGCGTGGGCGTCGTGGCGATGCGCGTCCCGCTCCACGTCGTGGTCGCCCGCCATGACGAAGATGCGCCCTCTGAGGCGCACCACCTCGATGTCCGCGCCGTAGAGCCGCGAGAGCACGGGGCCGGTGATCACCTCCTCGACGGTGCCGAGCGCCGCGTGGCCGCCGCCGAGGTAGAGGACGCGGTCGAGCGCACCGAGCAGCGGGTTGAGCTCGTGAGCGCTGAACAGCACGGTGACCCCAAGCGCCCGCTGCAGGTGCCGCACCAACTCCACCACCGCGTGCTGGTGGTGCGGATCGAGGCTGATCAGCGGCTCATCGAGCAGGAGCAGGCGCGGCCGGCCCAGCAACGCCTGGGCCAGGAGCAGGCGCTGCCGCTCGCCGCCCGAGAGATCGGCGAGCGGCCGGGCGGCGAGCGACGTGGCCCCGACCAGGTCCAGCACGCGATCCACCTCGCGCCGGGCTGGCGCTCCAAGCACGGGCAGGCCCCAGCGATGGCCGCTCACCACTGCGGCGACCACGTCGCGCCCGCTCAGCCGCGAGGCAGCGTTGCTGCGCACCTGCGGCACATAGCCGATAGCAGCACTTCCCCGCGACGCTGGCCGCCCAAGCACGCGGATCGTGCCTCGGCTCGGCTGCACGAGACCGAGGATCGCGCGCATCAGCGTGGTCTTGCCGGCGCCGTTCGGACCGAGCACGCCGATGAACTCGCTCTCGCCGACCGCGAAGCTGATGCGCGACAGCACGGTCCTGCCGCGGAGCGCGAGCGTGACGTCCGCGAACTCGACGGAGCTCATCCGGCTTGGCCGGCCATAGCCCGCTCGAGCGCGTCGAGTTGCCCGAGCATCCACTGCTGGTAGTCCTTGCCCTCCGGCTCCGTCTCGGTGACGCCGACGACCGGCACGTTGGATTGCTTGGCGAGGCGAAGCAGCCGCTGCGCCGCCATGTCGGTCGCCTGGCTGTTGTAGATGAACAGCTTGACCTGGTGCTGCCGCAGATCGTTCTCGAACGCGGCGACGTCGGACGCGCTCGGTTCGGTGTCGTTCATCACCGCGAGCTGGAAGCGCTCGTTGCGCATGACCAGGCCGAGTGCCGCGGCCATGTACCCGAACACCGGCTCGGTCGCCGTCACGGGCGTGCCCGCGTAATGCTGGCGCAGCTCCGCCACCTTTGCCTGGATCGGCTGCAAGGACGCTAGGAAGCGTTGCAGGCGCCCATCGTAATCCGCCTTGCTTGCCGGGTCGGCGGCGGCGAGATCGGCCGACAGCGCCCGCGCGAAGGCCGGCATGGTCGCCGGGTCATACCAGAGGTGCGGGTTGTCCCCGGCCTGCTTGTGCACGAGGTCGGCGACCACGATCACCCGGCGATGGCCGGCCTTGGCCGCTCCGAGCAGCTTCGTCATCCAGGGATCGTAGTCCGCGCCGTTGTAGATAGCGATCTGCGCGCCCGACAGGTCGCGAGCGACGGACGGGCTCGCCTCGAATAGGTGTGGATCCTGGTCGGGATTGCTGAGAATGCTGGTCACCGCCGCATGCAGCCCGGCAAGCTGCTGGGCGACGTCCCCATAGAAGTTCTCGGCCGCAACGATGCTCAGCGTTCGTCCTGCTGATTGTGCGCGAACGCCGCCTCCCACAAGACAGAGAACTGCCGCGAGCGCCATGATCGTCCGCATGGTCTCTCCTCTCCGTTCTCCGCACCGTCAGACCCGGACGGGAATCCGCCGAACCGCAAGCGCCCGAGAGGCAGACGCTATAACGTTGCGTTTGCTACGTCCAGCCGCGAGGAGTTCGGAGAAGACGGGAAGATGAACGGCTGATGACGGAGATAGCAGGAGCTTTAAGCAAGACCATAGAACACCTGCCTGCCGCCTTCGCTGGCCTCGGCTGGCCATCCTGTCATTCCAGATGATACCGGAGGCGGACGGTGCGGGTCTCCGGTACCTGCGGCGGCGGCACGCGCGCGCCGGCCAGCAGGGCGCGAGCCGCATCGTCCAGCAGCGCCGATCCGCTGCTGCGCACGATCTCGACGCCGAGCACGTGCCCATCCGGGGCGACGGTGAAGCGCACAACGACCTCGCCTTCCTCGCCGCGACTGCGCGCCGCTTCGGGGTAGCTCTTGTGCAATGCCAGCCAGGCCGCGATCAGCCCGTCCCAGCCTGGGGAGGGCTGTGCGGCGAAGGCGGGGGCAGAAGCCACCGCGGGTAGCCGGGGTGCTGGTCCGGCAAGCGCAGGCGCGGACGGAAGTGCCGGCGGTCCAGCCTCGGCCGGGTAGGGTTCGGCTGTCGGCCGGCGCGTAGGGACGAGGTGCGGGCGTGACCTTGGATGAGGTTGCGGTGCTGCCTCGTGCCTCGGTCGGGGCGGCGGAGGCGCGGGCGCCTCCGCGAGAGGCTCTGCAAGCGTGGGTGGGACTGGTTCGGGCTGGGGTGGCGGCATGGGGACCTGCGGCGGCTGAGTCTCTGGCGGCGGCGCCGGCTCGGCCAACGAAGACATGACCGGCGCCTCCGGTAGCGGGGCAGGCTGAGGCGACGCCGCCGGCGCTGGCGCCGGTAGAGCCGGTTCGGCCTGTGGCACCGGCGGCACCTGCGGCTGCCCCTCAATCGCAGCCGGAGTCAGCGCGGGCTCAAACACCATGGTGACCGGCGGATCCCTCTCCGGCGCCGCGGTAGGCTGAACGTGGACGACCACGAGCGTCGCGCCGATCAGCAATAGGTGCAGGCTGGCTGACCCGGCGAGTGCGCCCCCGACGCGGCGCCGACCGGGCGAAGTCCGGCGCGCCGGCTTTGGCCCGGACGCGATGCCAGCACCGCTGGCCGCAATCCGGCTAGGCAGTCTCGGCTCAGTCCTGGACCAGCTTTCTGATATGTTATAACGTCTCAGCATCGCGGCATTCTCGGCTGTCCGCGGCCTGGTGGGAAGGGGACTCCGGTGACACCGACGAGCGCGTTGCTCCTCCAAACGACGACGCTGGCCCTTGTGGCCTCCTCCCCGGCGCTGGGGCAGACTTTCCCGGCCGCGTCTGCCGCGCCGGGCGCCCCCGTGGTGCGCCTCGATGCGGGGACCGGCACGGACGCCGGGTCCGACCTGATGCTGCCCGACGTGGACGTGATCAGCCGCCGGCTCGACCAGGCGCGCAGCCAGATCGAGCCGAGCCTCGGCGCCACGCTCTACAATTTCAGCCCGCAGGCGATCGCGACGATCCCTCAGGGCGACAACGCGCCGCTGAACCAGGTCCTGCTGCAAGCGCCCGGCGTCGCGCAGGACAGCTTCGGCCAGATCCACGTCCGCGGCGACCACAACGAGGTGCAATACCGCCTGGACGGCGTGCAGCTGCCGGAGGGCTTATCCGTGTTCGGCCAGGCGCTGGAGACGCGCTTCGCGAACTCCCTGTCGCTAATCACCGGCGCGCTGCCAGCGCAATACGGCTTCGATACGGCGGGTGTGGTCAGTATCACCACGAAATCGGGGACGACCAACCCTGGCGGCGACATCTCGATCTACGGCGGCGCGCGCGACTACTTCCAGCCGAGCTTCTCCTTCGGCGGCACCGCGGGTCCGCTCTCCTACTTCGCTACCGGCGACTTCCTGCACACCCGCGTCGGCATCGAGAACCCGACCGCGTCCTTCAACGCTATCCACGATTTGAGCAACCAAACGCACGGCCTGGCGCACCTCTCCTACATCATCGACGGGACCACCCGGATCAGCCTGCTCGCTGGCGTCTCCAACGAGTTCTTTCAAATTCCCAACAACCCTGGACAGGTTCCCTCGCTCGGGCTGACGGTGAACGGCGTCAGCGACTTCGACAGTGCCAACCTCACGGAGCACCAGCGCGAGATCACCGATTTCGCGATCCTGTCGCTGCAGAAGCAGGTCGGAACGTTCTACGTGCAGACCTCGGTGTTCTCCCGCTACAGCAGCCTCTATTTCACGCCCGACCCGCTCGGCGACCTGCTGTTCAACGGCATCGCGCAGACGGCTGCGCGCTCGGTCTGGTCCTCCGGCGAGCAGACGGACGCGAGCTGGCGCGTCACTGACAGCCACACGCTGCGCGCCGGCTTCCAGATCATAGGCGAGCGCAACGTGTCCAAGACCAGCGCGCTCGTGCTTCCGGCGGACGCGTCCTTGGACCAACCCTTCAGCATCCAGGACGACACCGGCAAGACGGGCGGGCTTTATGGCCTCTACGTGCAGGACGAGTGGCGCATCCTGCCCCGCGTCACCGTGAACTACGGGTTCCGCTTCGACGTGATCGACGAATACACCCACGAGAACCAGGTCAGCCCGCGCGTGAACGTGGTGTGGCGGCCGACCGACACCACGACCGTGCACGGCGGCTACTCCCGCTACTTCATCCCGCCGCCGTTCGAGCTGGTCGGGCCGACCTCGGTCAACCTGTTCGCCAACACGACGGCTGCACCCGAGGTCTTCCAGGATAGCCCCGTCAAGGCCGAGCGCGACAACTACTACGATCTCGGCGTTGACCAGGTGATCGTGCCGGGCCTGCGCGTCGTCCTGGACGCCTACTACAAGGATGCGCACAACCTCATCGACGAGGGGCAGTTCGGCGCGCCGATCATCCTCACAGCCTTCAACTACCGGCAGGGGCAGGTGAGCGGCGTCGAGGGCAGCGCCAGCTACGACCGTGGCCCGGTGTCGCTCTACGGCAACGTCGCTTACTCACGCGCGATCGGGAAGGACATCATCTCCTCGCAGTTCAACTTCAGCCAAGCTGACCTAGACTACATCAGCAACCGCTGGATCCACCTCGACCACGACCAGCGCTGGAGCGGCTCGGCCGGCGCCGCATACACGCTGTTCTCGGGAACCACCTACCCGACCCGGCTGTCCGCCGACCTCTTGGTCGGCAGCGGCCTGCGCGCCACCAACGGCGACGTGCCGAACGGCATAGCACTTCCCGGCTACCACACGATCAACCTCTCGGCGGTGCAGACCCTGCATGTCGGCCATCTGCAGGGAACGCAG
This sequence comes from uncultured Alphaproteobacteria bacterium, assembly GCA_963848595.1. Lineage (GTDB taxonomy): Bacteria > Pseudomonadota > Alphaproteobacteria > Acetobacterales > Acetobacteraceae > CAWKEH01. The sequence goes on from CAWKEH010000012.1 coordinate 174,415, forward strand.
CTCCGGCTCGACGTCATCAACCTGCTCGACCGCAAGTATGAGATCCGCAACGGCACCGGCGTCGGCGTTGGGGCGCCGCAGTTCGGCCTGCGCCGCACCATCCTCGCCGGTATCGCGCAGCGGTTCTGAAGTGGAACCTAGTCGCGCGCGGCGCAGTCGCCGCAGATACCTTCAACTTCGACGGTCGCGTGCGCGGGCGCGAAGCCGGTTCGCTTGGCGGCGTGCGCAAGCGCCTCGGCGACTTCGTCGTCCTCGACCTCCGTGACGCCGCCGCAGTCCCGGCAGATCAGGAACTGCATGGGATGGTCGTGACCGTGGGCGGCCCCTTCGACGCAACCCACGTAGGCGTTCAGGCGCTCGATCTTGTGCACGAAGCCCTGCTCCATCAGGAAATCCAAGGCCCGATAGACCGTCGGCGGTACGGCGCCGGGATGGGACTTTTCGAGGCGGTCCAGGAGAGCGTAGGCGGTAACCGGCCCCTGGGACTTAAGGATGACGGCGAGGACATCGCGCCGGTTCGGGGTCAGCCGAGCACCGCGGGCCGCGCACGCCGCCTCGGCAAGCGCGAGCCTCGCTGCCACGTCGGACTTGGCTTTCCTCACGGCTCCCATCCTCGCTCCCCGAGCGTCCACGGTGCTATAGCATAGCATAGTCAGCCGGTCACGGCTGCGCAGCTCGCGCCCTCTCGCATAGACCTAAGGACGGCTACGCTTGCCTCCTTCGGCCACGGTTCTGGGGGCCACCCCACTGCACCTCACATGAGCGTGCTTCATTCTCGTGGAACGGTTGCGGCCCTGGCTTCGTCGAACAGGAGCACGCCCAGCGGTGCTATTGATATAACGGAACGCCAGAGAGGAGTGACCCATGCCGTTCGACGATATGGCCGGGCGTGGGCCGGGGCGGCGGCCAGGCGCGCGCAATGTATTAGGCGGCGCGCTGCAACCTTGCTCGCACGCGCCGCTGACCGGGTTCTACCGCACCGGCTGCTGCGAGACCGGCCCCGAGGATCGGGGCTGTCACACGGTCTGCGCCGTGATGACGGAGGACTTCCTCGCGTTCTCCCGCGCACAGGGCAACGATCTGTCCACGCCGCGGCCCGAGTTTGGGTTTCCTGGGCTGCGCGCCGGCGACCAGTGGTGCCTGTGCGCCGGGCGCTGGGAGGAGGCGCTGCGGGCGGGGTCGCCACCATCCGTGGTGCTGGCGGCGACGCACGAGGCGGCGCTGGGATACTGCGCGCTGGAGGATCTGCGGCGGCACGCAGCAACGCCGAAATAGGGCGCAGCCGCCGGTATCCCCCGGCGAGGCAATCCGGCGTCACCGCCTCCGTAGGCCGTCGAGCAACATGCGCGCGACGCCCTCGATAACGCGCTCGGGGAGCGAGGACGGCGCGCCATGCTTGGCCAGCCCATCGATCGCGAGCATGGTCAAGCCATGCTCGAGCGACCAGGTTGAGAGAGCGGCCAGGTCCAGCTCCGCTTGATTGGCCGGCGACGCCGCGAAGCTGCCAGTCTGCGCGCCGCGCAGAATGGTGTCGTTCAGCACCGCTCTCGCGGACGCGGCGGCCTCCGCCACTACCGGCGGCATGCCGCCCTCGCCGGCGGTGAGGGTCGGGCCGAACATCAGCCGGTAGTGGGCCGGGTTACTCACCCCGAAGCACACATAGGCCACCCCCATCGCGACCAGCGTCGCCTCGGGGGACTCGGCGTCCGCCGCGGCGGCATCCATGCGCGCGCGCAGCGCCTCAAAGCCGGCCGCAGCGACGGCGGCAAGCAGGTCGCGCTTGTCCGCGAAGTGGTTGTAGGGCGCGTTGTGGCTTACGCCGGCGCGGCGGGCCACCTTGCGCAGCGAGAACCCCCAATCTTGCTCCTCGGTCACTAGGGCAAGGGCCGCATCCACCAGGGCGCGCCTGAGGTCGCCGTGGTGGTAGGCGGGCCGAGCGTCGGCTGGGGGCGGGGAGGACGTAGGCATAAAAATTTCTCCGAATTCATATTGACAGTGTCAACACCGGGCTTATGTTGTCATTGCCAACATCGGACGGCGAGGCCGTCCAAACTAGGAGGGTTTACACCATGAAGACCATTTCTCTCGCCACTGCCACTGCCATCGCCGCCGCGTTGCTGGCCATGCTCGGTGCAGCGTCCGCCATGGGGGTCGGCAACCCGAACGACGGCGTCACCGTGCCGTCCCGCTTCGTCGTGACCGTGCCGGCAGTTGATACCGGCGCGATGGCGTATCCCTCGACGCAGGATACGGGGTCGGGCCAGCTCATCGTCCACGGCCCGCGGTTCAACCCGGCGCTATACGACCACGCCGACACCGGCAGCCAGCAGGCGCCGGTCGGCCTGCGCTGACGCGCGCGAACCGCCCCTCAGGCGTCCACTCCACATGCAGCTCAATGAAGGATCACGATCATGAACGCGCGTCTTTTCAGTGTCGCGGCCGCGCTGGCTCTGTCCGTCAGCGGCGCAGTCATGGCGCAGGCCACTGCCTGCGTCGCCGCGGAGCAGGCGGCAGCCCCCTCCGCCGCGGCGAGCGCAGTCGGGCAGTGGCTCCACGACCTGCAGGGCAATACCATCGGCAGCGTGCGCGGCCTGGCCGATGGCGGGCGCACTGCGGTGATCATGGTGGGCTCCTACTTCACGCCCGGCAGTCGTGAGGCGACGGTCCCCGCCCGCGCGATCTCCATCGTGAATGGCAAGGTCACGCTGCAGACTGAGACTGTCGAGGCGCTGAACACGTCTTCCTGGCGATAGCGCGAGCATGCCGGCAGCCTATCGCAGCCGGCGCCAAGCTGCACACGCGTCAGCACGCGGGACCTGGGCGCGGGTCACAGCGAGACCCGCCCCTCCATCACCGGGATGCAGCCGCCGCCGACCCAGGCATGGACGCCGTCCGCGTCGCGCCGGGCGGTTGCGCGGAGCAGGCTGGGGCGGCCCATCTCAATGCCTTGGCTGATGGCGACGTCCAGCGCGTCGCCGCCGTCCAGGTATAGAAGCAGCGCGGCAAGTGCTGCGGCGGCGCTGCCGCTCGCCGGGTCCTCGGGGATGCCGGCGAGCGGCGCGAACATGCGTGCGCGCACGCCGCTGTCCTCGCGAGCGTACAGGTAGAGGCCGCCATGCATCGCGAGCCGGGAGTCGCTGCCCACTAGGGCGTGGACGGCGCTGACATTGGGCGCGGCGCGGGTGAGCGCGTCCGGGCTGACGGGCACGTGGGTAAAGGGGAGACCGACGGAGGCGATCATCGGTGGGCCGACAAGGTCGGCCGCCGCGTCCAGCCCGGCGCAGGCTGCGACGAGGGACGCTGCTGGGCCGTCCTCGACACGGAGCGGCTGCGGCGCCGCGATCCGCGTGCCCATCATTTGCTGGCCCATGCGCTCGATAGCGACCCGCACCAGCCCGGCCTTCTCCTCGAACAGGAGCAATCCCTTGCGGTCGAGGCCGCGGCTGGCGAGCACCCAGCCGGTGCCTACGTTCGGGTGCCCGGCGAAGGGCAATTCCTTCCGCGGCGTGAAGATGCGCACGTGCGCGGTGTTGGCCGGGTCGCTGGGCGGGAGGACGAAGGTCGTCTCTGCCAGGTTGAACTCGCCCGCGAGCGCCTGCATCTCCGCGTCCGAGAGTCCGTCCGCCTCGGGGAACACGGCGAGCGGATTGCCGCCGAAGCGTCGGTCGGTGAAAACGTCCACGGTGGCGAAGGCGAAGCTGCGGGCCATCGGTCGGGCGCTCCATGTTACCGCGCCGCTTCTACCACCTCGCGAAGCTGCTCGCGCGCCTTCTCGATCTCGGGCCAAGGGATCGGCCCAAGCGGAAAGTGCCCGGCGAGCACGGTGCTGATCACCGCATTGACACACCCCAGCCGCTCGCGCACCCGGTGCGTCTCCTCGTCCCCCGCGGCGCGATGCTGGCTGATCAGCTCGTCGCGGAAGGCGCACAGGTGCTTGGTCGCGGCGGAGAAATCATGGCCGACTTTGTGCGGCCTGTAGGCGATGACCTTGTCCAGGGCCTCCAGCGACGCCTGTCCCTCACTCGGCGGCATGGTGGGTGATCCCTTCCCGCTGCGGCAGCCGGCCCGGCCGCAGGTTGCAGGTAACGGCCTTCGTGGAGTGGATGCTGGTGTTCGGGTCGCCTGTGATGGCGAGCAGCACGTTCGCGATGTCGCCCTTGGCGTAGCCGTCCCAGCCGAACACCCAGGGCACGCCGATCTGATAGACGCGCTTCCCCTCGATCTCGAACGGGCGCAGGCGCTGCGTCACCATCGCGCGCATCTCGATCTCGCCGCGCAGGGTCGAGAGCACCGTCCAGCCCAGGTGCTCGATCCCCAGCGCCTCGGCCAGCTCGGGCGGCATCTCGACGAACGCCTCGGGCTGCAGCTCCGCCGTGTGCGGCGTCACCCGGCTGACGATGCCGCCGCAGTGCAGCTCGGTCAGCCGGAACGTAGTCAGCACGTAGGGGAAGCGCGGGTCCTCGGCGGGCTGCAACTCGTTGCCGGGCCGGTCCCAGATCAGCGCCGCCGGATTGCGCTGCTGGCCAGGGTAGAGCGCATTCCGCACCGGGCTTTCCAGCGGCTCGTAGTGGGTGGGCAACGGCCCGTCCTTGAGGCCGGAGGGGGCGAACAACATGCAGCGGCCATCCGCCTCCATGATGAAGGGGACGGCGCCGCTCAGCGCCGCCATGCCGTACAGCGGCCCCTTGCTCCAGTCCGGGCGGTAATCGGGCCGGGTGGTCTTCACGAAATCGGGCACGTCGAGGCCGGTCCATTCCGCCTTGCCCTCGTCCCACCACACCATCTTCTTGCGCTCGGACCAGGACTTGCCGTCCGGGTCCGCGGAGGCGCGATTGTAGAGGGTGCGGCGGTTTGCCGGCCAGGCGAAGGCCCAGCCCAGGTGGCTGCCGGGTCCGCCCGGCCCGTCCGGCTTGCGCGAGCGGGCTTTGTTGTCGCCGTCCTTGGGGTAGATGCCGGAATACATCCAGCCGCCGCAGGCGGTGGAGCCGTCATCCTTGAGGTCCTGGTATTTCTCGACCTGCTTGCGGTCAGCGACCGTATAGCCGTTGATCTCGCGCAGCACGGCCTCGGCGTCCGGCTCGCGCCTATCGCCGCGCTCCGGATACTCCCAGGTCAGCGCCTGGATCGCTCGATCCGCCGGCTCTTGGCTGTCGGCGTAGAGCTCCTTCAGGCGCTTGCCGAGGTGATAGATGAACCAGAGGTCGGAGCGGCTGTCGCCCGGCGCCTCGCACACCACGTCGTGCCACTGCACGAGGCGCGAGGTGTTGGTTATCGAGCCGTCCTTCTCGCCAGCGAGCGAGATGGGGAGGAAGAAGATCTCCGTGCCGATGTCCTCGGGCTTCCACTCGCCGCGCTGCACGAGGCGGCCCTTCTGCCAGAAATCCGCCGTCTCCAGCATGGCGAAGTCGCGCACGACCAGCCATTCCAGCTTGGCCAGCCCCCGCTCGATCAGGTCGGAGTTGGCGCCGCCGACGACCGGGTTCTGGCCCAGCACGAACTGGCCCTTCACCACGCCGTCCACCATGGCGAGCGTCATGGGCAGTTGCGACAGGTCGCCCGTGAGCTTGGGGAGGTTCTGATAGCCCCACTCGTTGTCCTTGGTGGCGTTCGGTCCATACCAGGCCTTGAGCAGGCTGATCATGTATTTGGGGAAGTTGTGCCACCAGCCGGTGCCGGGCGTCTCCACCTTGATGAAGTCGTCCAGGGAGCCGTGCTCCTTGAACGCGTTGGGTTGGGGCAGGTAGGTGGGCAGCATGTCGTAGAGCGTGGGGATGTCCGTGCTGCCCTGGATGCTGCAATGGCCGCGCAGCGCCATGATGCCGCCGCCGGGACGGCCGACGTTGCCGAGCAGGCCCTGGATGATGGTGCAAGCCCTGATGATCTGCACGCCCGTGCTGTGGTGCGTCCAGCCGACGGCGTAGCAGAACGCGCCCGTGCGCTCGCGCCCGGAGTTCTTCGCGAGCGCGTCGGCGACGCGGAGGAAGGTAGCCTTCGGGCAGCCCGTGACCGTCTCCACCATCTCCGGCGTGTAGCGCGCGTAGTGGCGGCGCATGATCTGATAGACGCAGTTGGGATGGGCGAGCGTTGGATCCGTAGGCGCCGGACCCTTCGCCAGAGTCTCCATGGCGTCGGGGTCCTTGTCCTTCAGCTGCGGGAGGTGCTCCGAGAGCGAAGTCGGGACGACCTCGCCCTTGTATTGCCAGGTGTCGTCCGTGTATTCGGCGTCGTCCTTGTCGAAGCCGGAGAACACGCCGCCGTTCTGGTCGGGGCCCTGGAACCCGTCCTCGATAATGTTCACGATGTTCGTGTAGGCGAGCGCGAAGTCCCGGAACCAGAGATCGTTCTCCAGGATATGGCGGATGATGCCGCCCAGGAACGCGATGTCCGACCCGGACCGGATCGGCGCGTGGATGTCGGCGAGCGCGGAGGTGCGGGTGAAGCGCGGGTCCACGTGAATCACCGTCGCACCCTTCTGCTTCGCCTCGGTGACGAAGCGGAAGGCGACCGGATGGTTCTCCGCCATGTTGGACCCCATCACGACGATGCAGTCCGCGTTAGCCAGATCCCACAGCGACATCGTTGCCGCGCCGCGCCCGAAGGTGGTGCCCAGACCGGGCACCGAAGAGGAGTGTCATATTCGGGCTTGGTTCTCGATGTTCACTATGCCCAGGCCGCCGCCGAACAGCTTCTTGATGAGGTAGTTCTCCTCATTGTCCAGCGTCGCGCCCCCGAGTGAGGCGATGCCGAGCGTGTGGTTCACGACCTTGCCGTCCGGCAGCCGCTCCACGAACGTCTCGTCGCGGGCGCGCTTGGTGAGCTGCGCGATGCGCTCCATCGCCCAATCGAGGGGCTTCACCTCCCATTCGGTGGCGTGCGGCGCGCGGTAGAGCACCTGGTTGATGCGCTCCGGGCTGAGCAGCATCCCGAGCGTGCCGGCACCTTTGGGGCAGAGCGTGCCCTGATTGACCGGGCTGCGCGGGTCGCCCTCGATGTGGATGGGCTTGCCGTCCTTCGCATAGACGAGCTGGGCGCAGCCGACAGCGCAGAACGGGCAGATGCTGGTGCCGACCGTATCGGCCTCCTCCAGCCGCGGGCGCAGCGTCTCGCTCGTGCGGCTGCGGGCGGCCGTGCTCATCACGCTCTCGCCCCGGAGCTGGCGCGGGATGGACCACTCGGCCACGAACTCGGCGGCACGGGCAGCCACGCCTTGGCGCAACGTCTTCCTGGGCATGGTTCGCTCCTCTACTCGTCGTCGTCCCGCTTGCCTGCTCGCTTGGGCGGAGAGTGCTGGGATGAACGCCGGGGGGCAATCAACGGTGAAGACCGGGCGGTTCACGATCTCGCAATCGTTTCCCTCGCCCGAGGGAACTCGCCTGCCGCCCGGACTATAGGGGCACTGCACGGCCGGGATGGGGCGGATGGCAACGAAGACCATGGACGGGATCGTGACCATCGTTCAGGAGAGCCGCTTCCAGCTCACGGACGACAAGGGCGTCTCCCACCTCTTCATCCTAGGCCACCGCACGCTCGCCGAGCCTGCTCAGCTCGATCCCCTGCAGCGCCGGCAGGCGCGGGTGCGGGTGCGCTACACGGTGCCGCGCAACATCATCGGCCTCGTCGCCAAGTCCGTCACCGAGCTGGCCGCGTAGAGGAGCTTCCGCATGGACCTGCACCCCCGCGCCCTCGACCACACGCGCTCCGAGTTCGACTACGTCATCCCCAACGAGTTCGAGATCACGGCGGGGGTGCTCATCGAGCCGGGCAAATCCTACGGCTTCTTCACGGACACCACGGTTTGCATCGGCTGCAAGGCGTGCGAGGTGGCGTGCAAGGAGTGGAACAACTTGCCCGCGGACAACATCGGGCTGACCGGGCAGAGCTACGACAACACGGGCGCGCTGTCCGCCAACACGTGGCGGCACGTCGCCTTCATCGAGAAGCCCTCGGACGCGAGCGGACGCGGCGGCCTGCGCGACAACGCGCAGGACCCGTTCCAGAGCGGCTGGCTGATGATGAGCGACGTGTGCAAGCACTGCCACAACGCGCCCTGCCTAGAGGCGTGCCCGACGGGCGCCCTGTTCAAGACCGAGTTCGACACCGTGGTCGTGCAGCAGGACATCTGCAACGGCTGCGGCTACTGCATCCCGGCCTGCCCGTTCGGCGTCGTGGACTTGAGCACGCTCGACGGCAAGGCGCACAAGTGCACGCTCTGCTACGACCGCCTCAAGGGCGGGCTGGAGCCGGCCTGCGCCAAGTCCTGCCCGACCGACAGCATCCAGTTCGGCGAGCTGTCCGACCTGCACGCGCGGGCGCACAGGCGCGTCGAGCAGCTGCACGGGCTGGGCGTCGAGAGTGCCTACCTCTACGGCGTGCCGGGCGGGCCGGGAGCGACCGGCGATCTCGGCCACCTCAACGCCTTCTTCCTGCTGACCGACCGTCCCGAGACCTACAACCTGCCGGCAGCGCCGACGCGGGCCTCGAACCGGGTGGCGCCGGCGCTGTTCTCCGGCCTTGCCGCGGTGGCGGGCCTCGCGCTCGCCGCCGCGGCCGTCTTCGCGCGCCGCGCTTAGGGAGGGAACGCGATGTCTGAAGCGCGTGCGGCCCGCCTCGGCCCTGAGAGCAAGCCTGACGTGCCGGATCGAGCAACGGGCCTGCCGAGAGGGAAGGGGTCTTGGACGGGGCCGACTTACTATGGAAGGTCGCAGCTCAAGGCGGCGCCATTCAACAACTGGGTGGTGGGCGGCTACGTGGCGCTTGCCGGGATGTGCGGCTCCGCGGCGCTGCTCTCCGCGATCGCCGATCTCGTGCGCGGCGACCATCGCGAGACCGCGGGCGTCGTGCGGCGGGGGCGCTACCTCGCGCTGCTCGCCCCGACGCTGGGCTCCGCGCTGCTGGTCTGGGACCTGCATACGCCGCAGCGCTTCTACAACATGCTGCGCGTCGCAAAGCGCACCTCGCCGATGAGCATCGGCACCTGGATCCTAATGAGCTTCACCGCGTTCTCGGGCGTCGCGGCGGCAGCGCAGTTCCTCGCGGACCACGTGCCGGGCCTGGGTTGGCTGCGCCCCGTCGCGCGGGTCGGCGGGATGCCGGCGGCGGCGACGGGCGCAGGCCTGTCCACTTACACGTCGGCGCTGCTCGCGGCCACCAGCACGCCGCTCTGGGCGGCGGCGCCGCGGCCGTTGGCGGTGCGATTCGGCAGCTCCTCCGTCGCGAGCGGGGCGGCGGCGCTGTCGCTCGCGGAACGCTCGGGGCGGACAGGCCGGGCGCTGGACCAGGTAGCACTCGCGGCGCTCGCAGTGGAGCTAGCCGGGGCAGCGGCGTCCCATGCCGCCTACAAGCGCAGGGGCGTGGATGCGGCGCTTGATGGCTCATGGGGGCACGTGGAGAAGCTGGGTGCGACGGGGATGGGCACCGTGCTGCCGCTCGGACTCTATGCCGCGTCGCTCGCGTTCAGCCGGCACCGCTCGCAAGGCCTGTCGCGGCTCGCCTCGGCGGCGGTCCTCGGCGGCAGCTTGCTGCTGCGCGTCTCGGTCATGGGAGCGGGCGACAAATCGTCGAACGAGCCGGAGATCAGCTTCCGCTTCACGCAGCCGGAGAACCTCCCGAAGTAGCAGCGGTTGACCCCGCGGGAGGCGAGCAGTCTTGCCTGCGAGACCGACACTGATCCTGTTCCTCTTGGCCTCGATGCTCTGGGCATCGCTGCTCGCCGGCTGCACCGCGCCCTCGCAGCTCGGGCCGGACAACCGCGCGCGGATCGCCGGCCACACCTTCGTCGTCACGGGCGCCTCCAGTGGCCTGGGCCGCGGCGCGGCGCTCAAGCTCGCCGCCTATGGCGGCAACGTTGTGCTCGCCGCCCGGCGCACAGCGGTACTCGACGAGGTCGCGCGCCAGGCGCAGGCGGCGGGCGGCCAGGCGCTCGTCGTGACCACCGACGTGAGCCAAGAGGATCAGGTTGAGCATCTCGCCGCGGCCGCGGCCGCGCGGTTCGGCCGCATCGATGCGTGGATCAACGACGCCGCCGTGGCTGCGATCGGGCGCTTCGACGAGGTCCCGGTCGAGGACCACGCCCGCGTCGTGGACGTGAATCTCAAGGGCTACATTTACGGCAGCCACGCGGCGCTACGGCAGTTCCATCGGCAAGGATACGGCACCCTCGTCAACGTCGCATCCGTCGAGGGCCACGTGCCGCTCGCTTACCACGCGAGCTACGCCGCCACGAAGGCCGCGATCATTGCGCTCGACGCGGCCCTGAACCAGGAGCTGCGGCTGGACGGGGCGCGGGCGATCAAGATCGTCACCATCGAGCCCTGGGCCGTGGACACGCCGTTCTACGTGCATGCCGCCAACTACACCGGCCACGAGACGCGGATATCCTCGATGGACGGTCCGTGGGAGACCGTTGACGCCATCGTCTGGGCCGCGATCCACCCTTGGCGGGGAGAGTATCCGGTCGGCTTCAAGGCCGAGGCCGGGGTTCTCGGCGCCCAGCTCTGGCCCGGCCTCGCAAACCGCGTCGGCGCGGACGTGGTCCAGAACGCGCAGTTCAACAAGGCGCCTCCCGCGCCGCCCACGGCGGGATCGCTGTTCCAGCCGATGCCGGCGGGCACGGGCGTGGAGGGCGGGATCAGGGCGCGGACGGAGCAGGAGGACCGGCAGCGGCGCGAGCAGGACGGGCGCTGACCCAAGACTCCAGGGTCAGCATTCGAGTCTCGCATCGAGCGCGGGTAATGTCTCAGTTTGAATGTCCGCACTGGGTGGGTAGCGGCCGATCCAGCCTGCTGCGGGCTCGACCGCTCTACCTCCGAGACCGGACGTTCGCCGGGCAGAGCTTCATATTCAGGAAATGGCAACAGCGGGCCGAAAGCAGACCGGCCGATTGGGAATCGCGAACCGTTGTAGGCCACGGCCAGCGAATTGCAGCTTACCCCGGTGATGAGCAGACTCGACAACGGCCGGCATAGATCCATGCAGCTATGGATGACCGAGCGTGTGGTCGAAGAAGGACAAGGCGTCCTCTATCGTCGCTTTGTGCGTAGCCGCACGCGGAACTGCTGTCGGGCAAACTGCGATCGTAGCGTCGCCGGCCGGCGTGCAACTCGACAGGAAGTCATAGTGGCCCACTTGCGGTAAGATCCTGATCTTCGCACCCGGGATCGCGGCGACCGCGGCTTCACCGTTGGTCGCTGGCGCAGCTACACGATCGGCGTCACCGAGAATGATGCTCACCGGCACCTGCATGTGTTGCAGGCTTACCGGGTCGAGGCTCTGGACAATCGCAGGGGCCATGGCGAAGACCGCTCGCACGCCCGGGATACTAAGATCGTTATGCGCCCGCGCCGCTTCGGCCGCCCCTTCAGAAGTGAGGAGGAAACGCTGCGCCTGAGCTTGGGTGACGGTGAACTCCCGCTGTGGCCCGCAAATGCCGTCGTCGGGGTGCGTGGCGCAGAAGGCGCGGAAGCGCTCCAGATCGACCCGAGCTCCCGCCGTCGCCAAACTGGTGAAGCCGCCGGCGGAGAAGCCGGCGACACCCAGACGGGAGACGTCAAGATGGGGCGCGATCACCGGGTCGGCCTCGACCCGGGCCAGGCGGCAGCCAAATCGCCCGGTCTCAGCCAGAATAGGACGGCGCCTGCCACGGTCATCGGGTCCCTGCCGTTGTTGCCGGGATGGTCAACGGCCACGATGATGTAGCCCTCGCGAGCCAGCGAGGTGCCGAACCACGCCATCATGCGCGCCGTCCCGCCGAAACCGTGGGACAGCAGGATCACCGGCCTGGGCCGGTTATCGGCGAATGCCGCCTCTGGCGCGGCAACGCCCGGCGTGAACAGCGGCCTACCTGGCGGCCCGATTTCGAGCGGCGCCTCCGCAGCACCGGCGACTGCCGGATACCAGACAGTGATGCGCAGCTGACCGCTGTGCGCCGCGTCACGCAGGGCTGCCGACGGCTCGATTGTGGTCGCGTGGCGTTCCCCCACCGGGAACGCTGCCGCAGCGCTCACTACCAAGGCTGCAATGAGAGAGCCGAGGATAAAACATCGCATCGATCAGCCTCGAACTGAGCGTCCAGGGTTCACCGACCTCGGACGTGAAGTGGGCGACGCGCACCTGCCCGCGAGCGTGGATAGCCGCTTGAGCACTCGCTTGCGCGCGAAGCCAACCATAGCAGTATGCTGGGCAGGAGCAACGACGGTTAACGGCGCGATGCAGTCTATTCTACTGCTCGAGACTCAATGGCAGCTTCGTCACCAGGACCGGACCTTGGGCCGCCAGCCGCGACGGTCCGAGAAACGTCGAGAGCCGAAATTGAAACTGAGACACTACCAGCGCGCGGCCGAACTTGACGCCTGACCCGCCGCGGTCTCCGATATCCTGCTCGCTGCCACACCGTGGAGTTCCGCGATGACTTCTCCCAGCCGTCACGCCGGCGTCGCCGTCCCAGCCGGGAACCGCCCTAGTCCGCAGGCCGGGGCAGGCCGTCGGAGCGCACGCGACCGGCCTCGCCGCAACCGGGCTGATGGCGGTCGGCGCGCTCGCCGTGGGCGCGGTCGCTGTCGGAGCCCTCAGCATCGGGCGGCTCGCGCTCGGCCGCCTGGCGCTGCGGTCCGGCCACGCGCGGCGCCTCACGATCGACGACCTCACCGTGGTCCGCCTCCGCGTGATCGAGGTGGTGAGGGCGATCCCGCCGCGCTGAGCGATCCGCCCCATCTCGCCCCGCTCCGGCGCTACGCCGCCGCCCTGCGCGCCCGGCGCGGCGCGGTGCCAGACGTGGACCCGGACGACGCCGGCACCGAGGCGCGCCTCCTGATCCTGCTGGAGACGCCCGGCCCGCATATCCAACGCACCGGCATCGTTTCCGCCGACAATCCCTCGGGCACGGCGCGCAACCTGCGCCGGTTCCTGGCCGAGGCAGGCTTGCCGCGGCAGGAGCGCGTGATCTGGAACGCGGTGCCCTGGGTGATCCACGGCGGCGGCCTGAACCGCGCGCCGCGCGCCAGCGAGATTCGGGACGGTCTGGCCGAGCTGCCTCCGTTTCTCGCGCTCCTACCGCGGCTGCGGGTTGCGGTGCTTGCCGGGCGCATCGCCGGGATGGCGGCAGACGCCGTCGCCGCGACACGCCCCGGCGTCGCCGCGCTCCGGATGCCGCACCCCAGCCCGACCTACGTCTGCACCAGCCCCGACGTGCCGCGGCGGATCGCGGCGACGCTCGCCGAGGCCGCGGCGCTGCTCGGATGCGGTCCCGCCGCCTGAGCCGGCAAGTCCTGTGTCGCGCGCAGGATGCCGGGCGGTCGCGCCTCCTCGGGCGTGACCAGCAGGCCCACCCGGCGCAACATCCGACCCAGCCCGGCGCGGCTGCCCAGCACGGCCGCGGGCACGGCGAGGAGCAGCCCGATCAGCAGCGGCGCCGCCCAGGCGAGCCACGCCGCCCCGAGCGGCGCCAGCAGCGCGAGCCAGACCACCCCGACAAGCCACGGTGCCCGCATCCGCGACGCGCCTTCCCGCCACGAAACACCGCGGTCGTCGCGCGGCTGCGTCTCCCAGCGCACGGTCCGCCCAGCCACCAGGGCCAGCACGTAGCGCACGTAGAAGACGAGCAGGATCGGCGTGGTCACAAACGCGGCGGCCTGCTCCAGCGCAGCGCTCGCGAGCAGTCGCCCCTGCCCACCGAAGCTGCGCGCCTGCGCCGGGTCAAGCAGCGCGGCGCCGAGGGCGAGCAGCTTGGCGGCGTAGAGCAGGAACAGCGTGAGCGCGAACAGTAGGGCAGCAGCGTCTCCAGCCCCGGGCCGCAACGCGGCGAGCGTGCCGCCGCCGAGCCACAAATCGGCCGTCGCGAGGGCAAGGAAGGCGAACGCCAGGGGCGCCGCGACGTAGTTGAGCACGCCATAGCCCAGATGGAATCGCCCCACGGGACGCAATCCCGGGTGCCGCAGCAGCGCTGTATGCTGCATGTTGCCCTGGCACCAGCGCCGCTCGCGCGCCGCGTAGTCCACCAGGTTCGCGGGCAAGGACTCGTAGCTGTCCAGCACCTCCGGCAGCACCCACACGTCGTAGCCGGCGCCGCGCATCAGCCCGGCCTCGACCACATCGTGGCACAGGATCTCGCCGCCCCACGGCTCGCGACCCGGCAACACGGGCAACTCGCAGTGCTGCATGAAGGGGGCGATGCGGATGATGGCGTTGTGCCCCCAGTAGTTGCCGTCGCCCTGCTGCCACCAGGTCAGCCCCTCGGCCAGCGGCGGCGTATAGAGCCGCGCCGCGAACTGCTGCACGCGGGCGAACACGGTCTCACGTCCGACCGGATAGGGCACGGACTGGATGATCCCCGTACCGGGGGTTCGCGTCCATCAGGCCGATCAGCCTGGCGATGGCCGACGGCGCCATCAGGCTGTCGGCGTCCAGCACCAGCATGTAGTCGTAGTCGCTACTCCAGCACGCGCAGAACTCGGCGATGTTGCCGACTTTGCGGCGGGCGTTCACGTCACGGCGGCGATAGTGGATCGCGGGGCCGGCGATGCCGTCGGCGAGGAGTGCGGCGTATTCGGCTTCCTCAGCGGCGGCGAGCGCCGGGTCGCGCGTGTCGGAGAGCACGAACAAATCCACGCCCTGCAAGGACGACGCCGCGATGGCGCGCCCCATCGCTCCCATGGACGCGAAGATGGCAGCCGGATCCTCGTTGTGGACGGGCATGACGAGCGCGGTGCGGCTCCGTCCGGTGGGGCAAGCCTCGGCACGGAGCGCGCCTCTGAGCCAGCGGACGACGAGGCCGAGCACGCCGGGCCAGCCGGTCAGCGCCATGTAGAGCAAGTTGATCCCGAGTAGTGCTAACAGCGGCAGGCGCAGCACGTCGTGCACGCCTCGCGTCGCTGCCGCGGCGAGCAAGGTGCCGAGCAGTGGCAGCAGCAGCACGGGCACGGCGAACCCGGCTCGACGCAGCCATAGTCGCTGCGAGGCGCGCAGCGAGTGGACGCGGAGCAGGGGGGCAAACTCCTCGGGAATGGCCTGCTCGCGCAGGCCGGGCTGCAGTTTCATGGCGGAGCTCGGGATAGTAGTGCGAACGAGGACTACAAACATCTACAATGTGGCTTGGCTATGACTAGTTCCAGGCAACGGAATGATCTCCCACGTCACCAAGCCGAGGAGCCGCTCAGCCGGGACGCCATCGCCCTCGGCGACGGCGAACCGGCGCAGCGTCGCGCCGGCGTTGTCGGCGCCCCCGAACTGGAACCCGACCTGGCTGCGATAGGCGCACGCCGCCGCGATCTTGCGGCCGAGTGCCGCCCCGAGTGTGACGCGGGCCTCGGGGAGCGGCGGCAAGGCCGGGTCCGGCAAGGCGACCGGGTCGCGGATGGCATACGGCGTATCCCGCCACCAGGCGACGCGCTCCGCCGGAAGGACCTCCAGCACGGCGCGTATGAGCTGCCGATGGTCCACGTGGCCGCCGAGGCCCTGCGGGGCGAGCACGAGCGCCGGGTGCAGCTCGTCAACCAGAGCAGAGACTTGCTCCGCGAGCGGGCGCCAGACCTGGTCGTCCTCGCGCTGCGCCCCGAACAGGGCGGGTGCTGACTCATAGCCGCGGTGCGGTGCCTCGGGGAAATCCAGATGCCGCAGGTCCGAGACGCCCAGGATCGCCGCCGCCTCGCGGTCTTCCGCCCGGCGCAGCGCCATGTAGTCCACCTCTGCGGACAGGCCCTTGTCGAGCTGGCAGGCGAGCGCGAACCCCGTCGCGGGCATCACCGTCGCGGTAAAGGCGGTCGCCATGCAGGTGTCCCAGCCGAACTCCGCGAGGAGCGCGAGCAGGCCGCCGCAGGAGAAGGCAGCGTCGTCGAGGTGTGGCGAGAGGGCGAGCGCGGTCGGCATCGATTCCCTTAAAGCATGGGGCGTATCGTCAGGAGTCAATGATCGCCGCCGCTCGCGCAGCCAGATGCCAGCGCAAATGTGAGAGTGCTGCCTGTGATCACAGGAAGGTCTCACGCGTGAACTGGCGCTGGAGGTGCTCGGCGCGGCGGCGGATCGCGCTCAGTTCGCCGCGATCCTTGCGGGCAAGGTTCATGTAGGGATAGCGCATCCGCCAATTGTGCTGGAACCTGGCGCGATGCCGTGCGAGGAAGTCCCAATAGAGCGTCGTGAAAGGGCAGGCGTCATCGCCGGAGGCCTTGCGCGGGTCGTAGCGGCAGCGCCGGCAATAATCGCTCATGCGCGCGATGTAGTTGCCCGACGCACAGTAGGGCTTCGTGCCGATCAGGCCGCCGTCTGCGTGCTGCGACATCCCAAGCACGTTTGGCAAGGACACCCAGTCGATCGCATCCCAGAACATCGACATGTGCCAGCGATGCACATCGTAAGGCCGCACGCCGAGCAGCAGGCAAAGCTGCCCCAGCACCATCAGACGCTCGATATGATGCGCGTAAGCGTGTTCGATCGTGTGCCCGACCGCCTCGGCAACGCAGCGCATATCGGTCTCGCCGGTCCATAGGAAGCGCGGCGCCGGCAGGTCGGCCGCAAGCGCGTTGCGCGCGGCATAGTCCGGCATGAGATGAACGTAGATGCCACGAACGAATTCCCGCCAGCCAATGATCTGGCGGACGAAACCTTCAACCGCCGGGAGGGGTGCCGAATCGAGCGCGTTGAGCGCGCAATCGATCACCTCGCGGGGGTTGAGAAGATGCAAGTTGAGCGGACCCGAGAGCATGGAGTGAAACAGCACCGGCTCCCCGGTCCGCATCGCATCCTGGTAACGGCCAAAATTAATTAGCCGGTGTTCGACGAAGTCATCGAGCGCCGCAAGCGCCTGTTCACGCGACACCGGCAGTCCGAAATCGTCCAGACGACCCGGGCTGTCCGGAAATGCGCGCTCGACCAGCGCAAGCACCTCTCGTGTCGTCGCGTCAGATGGGAAGCGCCTCGGCGACGGTATCTCCGGTGCATCCCTGCCCATCCGCGCGCGGTTCTGGTGATCGTAGTTCCACTTGCCACCCACCGGCTCTCCGCGATCATCGATCAGAATGCGAAGGTTCATCCGCATGAACCGATAGAAGTTCTCGAGCAACAGAGGTGAATGCGTTCGCAAGAAGTCCTGGAACTGGTCGGCTGCGCAGAGGAAGTGCCGATCGCGTCGCACGTCGAGCGGAACGCTGAGACTGCGGGCCGCGTCTTCCACCGTCCGCCTTACGCGGAAATCGCCGGGCTCGAGCACAACAAGGCTGTCGGGCCGCGTGACTGCCGTCCAGCGCAAAATCTCGGCGGCCAAAGACCCACGATTGTTAGGGTCATCCAGTTCGCTGTAGTGAACGCGGTGGCCAACGGCACGCTGCGCGTCGCGGAAATGACGCATGGCGGCGAAGAAGAAGGCGAACCGCCGCTTGTGTTGCGGGATGTAGCTGGCCTCCTCGCGCACCTCCATGATCAAGACCGCGTCTTGCGCCTGATCAAACCCATCGAAAGCGGCGCTGGTCGCATCGAGCTGGTCACCAAGTACCGATCACCAGCCGCCGCAGTCTCGTACTGTTCCCGGCGTGCTTCATCGAAGGGATCCCCTAAGCCTTCGGTGAGGCTACCTACGGGCCGCGCCGGCGTGTGCCGGGCACCGCTATAGCAAGTGCGGTTCCGCGCGGAATCGGCAAGGTTCCAACGGCAGCGTCTCGGCCCAGCCGAGATCGGGCGCCTCGCTTCGGACGGACGCGTAGATCCCCATGATTTGCCGCCCGACGGCGCCCCACGAATACACCGCCCGGCACTCCGCGAGCGCCGCGTCCGCGAGCCGCCGGCGCAGGCCCGCGTCGTGCAGCAGAAGCCGCAGCGCGTCCGCGAGGCCAGCGCGGTCGCCCGGCTCGGTGAGCAGGCCGTTCTCGCCGTCGCGGATGCAGTCCACGACGCCGACCGACCGGCACGACACTACCGCCAGCCCGCTCGCCATCGCTTCCAGGATCGTGTTGCTGAACCCCTCCGCATACGTGGGCGAGACGAAGATCTCGGCCCTGCGATACACCTGGGGCACCTGCTCGTAGTCCACGTAGCCCGTCATCTCGACGCGGTCGCCGAGATCGAGCGCGCGGATCGTCTCCTCCGTCTCATCGAAGGTCGGCCCGATGCCGCTGACGAGGAGCCGGAATCTCTCCCCCTCGTCCCGGAGCTGGCGGGCGGCGTCGAGGAGGTCGAGCACGCCTTTCCGCGCATCTACGCGGCCGTGATAGAGCAGCACGGGCGGCGCATCTGGGTCGGGCGCCGGCCCCGGCGTGAAGCGCGCGGTGTCCACGGCGCCGGGCACGATGGTGAAGCGGGATGGCGCGGTGCCGAGCCGCTCTGTGACCTCTCCCGCAAAGCTGCGGCAGCCGATCAGCACGCGGTTCGCGTGATCGAGCACGCGGACCATGGCGAGACGGTGCGTCTCGCAGCACGACCCGACCCAGTGCCCGTCGCCGCCTTGTATGCTCACGACATTCGGCACCCCCCCACCTTCTCGCGAGATATCGCGCGACGCCAGCAGCGCCGCCCAGCCGCAGGGATAACCGTATTGCGCGTGGATCACGTCGAGGGGACGCCTGCGGTGCTCGGCGACGACCGCTTCGCGCATGGCCTCCACGTCGCGCTCGAAGTTGCCGCCGTCCTGCTCGCCGACCTGCTCCAGCCCGATGACGCGAACGCCCGGCACCTGCGGCGGCGGCCCGCCGCCATAGACGCGCTTGCCGAGCGCGTCGCCCCGATACTGGCTCACCATGGTCACGTCGTGTCCGGCAGCGGCCAGCTCGCGCAGCAGGTTGAGCGCATAGACGCTCATCCCCGAGATCGTCGGGAAGAAGCGGCGGGAGATGAAGCAGATCCTCATGCCCATGCCTTCAGGTAAGCCAGCGCCTGCGGGATCATCGTGTCCGCCCGGTGGCTCTCGCGGGACAGCTCGACGCAGACGAGCTTCTCGAACCCCACCGCCTCAAGCGCACCGAGCACGGCCGGGATGGGCATATCGCCCTCCCCGAACGGCAGGTGGATGTGGATGCCGCGACGCATGTCCTCAATGCTGACCGTGCCTAGCTCGCCGGCGAACTCGCGCACCGCTGCATCCGGCGCGCGCTCGCCCGTGACGAGGCAATGGCCGGTATCGAGCGCGAGGCGCAGGCTGGGGATGTCCAGGCTTCGCCACTCGTCCGCCGTCTCGACCAGCATTCCCGGCTCCGGCTCCAGCGCCGCGACCGTGCCCAGCGCCTCCGCCCGGCGCACGACCCGCTCCACGCCCTCGCGCAGCCAGGCGCCTGCCGCTTCCCGACCCACGCCCGGCTTGGGCACGCCGGCCCAGAAGCTCATCGCGTCCGCTCCTGTCTCGGCTGCGACTTCCAGCGCGCGGGAGAGGAACTCGACGCGTCGCGCGCGACCTTCCGCCGTGGGAGAGACCAAGGTCGGCTCGTGCTTGGCGCGCGGGTCGAGCAGGAAGCGCGCCCCGGTCTCGACCACGCAGCCGAGGCCGAGCTGCCTCAGCCGCGCCGCAACGGCCCGGCGCCGCTCGGGAAAGTCCGGCGCGAACGGGTCAAGGTGGTGAATGTCGAGGGTGAGTGCCGCGCCGTCGTAGCCGCTGTCCGCAATGAGCGCGAGCGCGTCATCGAGCCGGTGATTGGCGCAGCCGTTGGTGTTGTAGGCGAAGCGAAGGGTCACCCCACCGCCTCCGCCCGGCTCTCCCCAAAGGACTCCATGCTGATCGGCGCGCTATGGACCTCCGGCTCGCGGTAGAGCGGGTAGAGCCGCCCCACGATCCGGTCCACCGCCGCCAGGTCGAGCCAGGGCTGCCCGCCCAGCCGCTCCGCAGCACCCGGCGGCAGCACGACCGGGGCAGCGCCGGGCGGCGGCTCGCCGAATCCCACGAGCGGGCTGCTCCG
The DNA here is from genome assembly GCA_963848595.1 of uncultured Alphaproteobacteria bacterium. Lineage (GTDB taxonomy): Bacteria > Pseudomonadota > Alphaproteobacteria > Acetobacterales > Acetobacteraceae > CAWKEH01. The sequence continues at coordinate 194,277 of CAWKEH010000012.1, forward strand.
CTCCATCAGCTTGCGCACGCCGCGCTCGCCGATGCGGTGATAGCTCATCGTCTCCACCTCCAGCCCCGGCACGACCGCCTTCACGACGTGGACGTTCGCAGCGCCCGGCGGCGAGTAGTCGAGGTAGAGGATCTCCATGCCCCATGGCGCGAAGCGCCGGTGCAGCTCCTCGACCAGCCCGGTGCCGCTGAGCGGCCCGTCCCAGGTCGGCAGCGCGTCGAACCGCTTGGTCGTGCGCCGGCTCAGCACGGTGTCGCGCAGCGCACCCTTGAGCGCTTCCTGGTCGAGCGCCAGCCACTCCTGCATGGAACGTAGGGTGCGGCTCTCCTCGCCTGCGAGCGTGTGATAGACGCGGAACCGCTCCAGGTAGCCCGGCGGCGCCACGTGCGCGATCCGGTCCAAGGGCGCGTGGCTGAACGCCTTGCGCACCCGCGCCGCCGCGAACTCGAGCAGCGCCTTGCGCAGCGCGTGCTCGCGATCCAGCGACGCCGCCTCGCCCGCCGCCGTCACCATGATGGGCAGCGACGCCGCCACCCCGTCCTGCTCCCCGCCGACGCAATACACGTTCGTGGTGCCGAACTCGTCCGTCGCGAACTTGGGCAACACCTCGATCCCGAGCTCGTCCAGCCTGGCGAGCATTGCGCGCGTGCGCGGGTCGGCTGGCTCGTGCTCGCCAAAGGTCAGTACGATGCCCTGATCCATGGCCCGGAAGCTCAGCCCGTTCCCGTCCCGCTGCAGCAGCTCGCACAGCCCATGCCCGATCGCGAAGTCGAGCGTCGGCCCGGCGCCCAGTCCGTTCGTGATCGGCGTCGTGAACGGCACGTAGCCCGGCGTAAGGTCGCCCACCGAGCAGGCCGCGATGTCGATCGGCATCCACACCGTCTCGCCGCCGGGCCAACGATGGGCGGGCACCCATTCAAGCGCCGTGTCCCAGTCCACGCGGCTGCCCGCAGGCAAGCACAAGGTCAACGGGTCCGCGGCGCCGCGCTCGCCGACCTCGGCGCGGAGGGCGGCGTAGGTCGCCGTGCGCCGGGGGAGGCGGTGGACCTGCACGGCGCTATGGACGGCTTCCGCGAGTTCCCCCGTCGTGCCGATGATGGCGCCGGCGTCGTCCGTGCCGTAGCCGACGCCGTGAGGGGCGACGCCGTGCCAGGGCGTGCCGTCGCGGTTGAGGAAGATCGCATTCCAGCAGGCGATCCCCGTCCGGTCGAGCGGCGTCAGCGCGAACAGTTCGACTCGCCCTCCCTCCGGCATGGAGGCGACATACGCCGCGGCGGCGCCGGGCAGGTTCGGAGGGAGGCTATGCTGCATCGGAGAGTCCCGGCGGCGCGGCCTGCTGATCCACTTGCTCCTGGGCGCGGAGCAGCAGCCGCATGGTGGCAAGGTCGCCCTCGGGCGCGAACGGGAACGCCTCCGTCCCGAGCACGGCGGCGGCGAAGGCCTCGACCTGGTTGAGGAATGGCGACCGCTCGATGCCAGGCACGGCGACCGTCTCGGCGACGCCGGTCGCAGCGCTCAGGAACACCAGCTCCCCACCCCCGATCTGGCCCATGGTGTCCGTTGCCACGAGCTGCCCGCCCGTGCCCACCACTTCGAGCCGCCGTCGCGGCAAAGTCTCCGGGCAGTTGTAGGCGACGTGCATTTGCACCAGCACGCCCGAGCGCGAGCGCGCCAGCACGGCGGCACCGTCCTCGACGCGGTAATAGTGGACGCGCGCCTGGCCCATCGCCGCCACATCCACGAGCGGCTCGCCCAGCAGCATCATGGTGAGGTCGAGGCCGTGCGGCGCCAAATCCATGAGCGCGCCGCCACCCGCACGATTCGGGTCTATGCGCCAGTTGTCGCCGCCCGCTCCCGCCCAATCGGCCGGCAACCAGCAAGCATAGACGATCCGCACGGCCGTTACCGTGCCGAGCCGTCGCTCAGCGATCAGCCGGGCCATCGCCTGGTGCGCCGCGTGGAAGCGCTGATCGAACGCGGTGGCGTAGCGCACGCCCGCGCGCGCGCAGGCCGCAACTATGGCCTCGGCGTCGGCGAGAGTTGTCGCCATCGGCTTCTCGCACAGCACGGCGAGACCCGCCCCCGCCGCCCCTTCGACGAGCGCGCGGTGGGCGTGGTTCGGGGCGGCGACGTAGGCGGCGCCGAGACCCGGCATGGCAAGGAAGGCGCCGAGATCCTCATGCGCCGCAGCCTCGGGAAACAACGCAGCGGCGCGGGCCAGCGAGGCCGGGTCGGGATCATAGAGCGCCGCGATGCGGCCGTGGCCGGACGCAGCGATAGCCGGCCCGGCATAGTCGCGCGCGACCCAGCCGCACCCCATGATGCCCCAATCGAGCCGCGCTACCATCGCTCGGGCAGGTCCACGAGCACGCGCCTGCGCGCCAGGGCGTCCACCGACGCGTCCGCGCCCGCGACGGCCTCGTCCGGCGCGTCGGTCCGCATCGGGTAAGTCGCGAGCGGCCCGTATTCCCGCTCATACCGCTCGGACGGCCAGCAGACCGCGCCCGCTTCGTAGAGCGGGTTGCGGCGCAGCCGTGTGCCGGGCGGCGGCACGGCCAGCCCCGCCGCGACGGGGCGCGGCGCCTCGGCCGCGGCCCGCCCGGCGGCGAGCGCCACCGCCGGCGCAGCGGCCAGTGCCTCCGCCGACGCCGGGCGCGGCGGGCGCGCCTCAACCAGCGCCGCCGTCAGCTCGCGGTCGTCGTAGAGCGTGGCCGCCCCGAATAGGGCTGCGTATTCCGCCGGCGCGAGCGGGGCGCCTGCCGAGAGATTGTCCACGAGTTGGTTGTGCGTGTGCCCGACCAGAACCTGGCCCGACGGTCCCGCCACGCGCAGGCACTCGCGGGCCACGTGCGCCTTCTCGGGCAGGAAGTAGAGCGCGTCGTGGCAGAACACCGTCGGGAACGCGCCGTCCTGCAGCGGCCAGGGCGCGCCCGCGTCGAAGCAGACCAGTCTTGCCTCGGGCGCGAGGAAGCGCCGGGCGAGCCAGAGCTTGCTGAACACGAGGTCGCCGCCTGCGACGGCCACTCCCGCCCGCGCGAAGGCGGCGAGGAAGTGGCCCGGCCCGCAGGCCAACTCGAAGATCGGGCCCGACCCGGCCCGGTAGGCTTCCGCGAGCGCGAGGCCGGAGAGGAAGGTCGGGTCGCTCCAGCGATGGGCGAAGTAAGTGCCGACCGGGCCGTAGCCCAGCAGCGTGCAGGCATCGCGGAAGCTCAGCCCGTTCACCTCGCGCACGAGCCGGGCGCGGTCCGCGCCGGACGGCGGCGATGTGCGCGCCCAGCCGTCCTGGTCGGCGAGCAGCAGGACGAGCGCGCCGGCTTCGTCTCCCGCATCGAGCCGGGCCACGGCCTCGCGCGCCAGCTCAGCCCGGTCAGCACGCAGGAAAGGGATGTCCTCGACGACGGGCCAGCGCTCGCCGGGGTTACCCTCGGCCGCGAGCGAGTGCACGGTGTCGCGGTAGAGGAAGGCGCCCGTGGCCGGAGAAGCGAGGGCGCCCGCTTCCCAGGCGGTCACGGCAGCCCCGCCTCCGCCAGCGCGGCCCGGTGAAACGCCTGCACCGGCCCAGCATGGACCAGGTTCATCTCGTCGAGCGCCTGATCCACCGTGAACGCGGCGACCTGCGCGAAATGCCGCATCTCCAGCACCCGGTCCATCACGTCCGCGGCATGGAACGCCCGGCTCTCGGGAGTTGCGGCGTCGCCAATGTGGTCGAGCGCGGCGCGAGTGGCCGCGGCGAGCGGCGCCGGAAGCGTTGCCAACTCGCGCGCGAACAGCCGCGCCATGACCGGTTGCAGATGCACGCCGAGCAGCATCTCCCCCGCGAAGCCGCTGTCCGGAAGGATCGCGTTGTGGAGGTGGTGGGCGAGGCCCGCGAGGAAGGGCGCCGCCGGCTCGCTTCCGTAGCGCGGAACCGTGAGCACGGCCAGGACGGCGACAATCAGGCAGTGATCGCCGTGCCCCTCGGGCGGCTCAAGGACGATGCGCGGTTTGCCGGGGCAGGTCGCTCCTGCCCGCGGCTGGCGGATAAGCGCTTCGGCGAAGGCAGGGACCGGGCCGGCCGGCGCTTGCCGCCCGAGCTGGGTCCGAAGCCGGTCCCGCAGCGCCGGGTCGAGCGGTCCGGCCATCTCGTCGAAGCTGCGGGCTAGCACGGCATCCGCGTCCGCGCCCTCGACGCCGCACGCGCGGAGCACGGCGCGATCGATGCCGCCCAACCGCGCCGCGGCGAGCGCGTCCGCCGTGGTCTGCAACGCGCACAGCGTTGGGTCTTGCCCAGCGGCGAGCGCCCCCCAGGCGCGACGGAACAGGCGGGACGCGACGCTGTCCGGCTCCCGCGCGTCGCGCGCTCGCTTGAGCGCGCCCAGCTCCGCGCCGAGCGGCACAAGGCTCGCCAGACTGCGCCCAGCGGGTTGAACGGCGTCGAGCACGGCCCGCTCCTACGCGGCGGCGAGCCAGTCCAGCAGCACGCGTTCCTGTACGGGGAAGCTGTGCTCCTCGCGCTTCCCGGCCGGCGTCATTGGCGCCTTGAAGAACAGGCCGAGCTGCTCTTGGATGCCGCCCTTGCCGCGCTTGCGGGCAAGGTCGAGCACGCGGGCAATCTCGATGACTAGGGGAGCCGCCAGAATGCTGTCGCGGCAGAGAAAATTGACCTTGATTTGCATCTTCTGCCCGAGGAAGCCGACCAAGTCTATGTTGTCCCACGCTTCCTTGTTGTCGCCGCGCGGCTTGTAGTAGCGGATATCCACGAGGTGATCCTCGACCGGGTAGCCCAGGATGTCGTCGAGGACGCTGCCCTTGGTGCTGAGCTTGCTCTGCAGGGAGTCCGGGTTGTCGAGCGCCAAGCCGTCGCGGTTGCCGAGGATGTTGGTGCTGAACCAGCCCTCGACGTAGAGCGAGCGCGAGCGGAACGCCGGGGCGAGCACGGTCTTGAGGAAGGTCTGGCCGGTCTTGCCGTCCTTGCCTGCGATGGGGACGTTGCGCTCAGCCGCCATGCGGACCAGCGCCGGGATATCGGCGGCGAGGCTCGGGGTGAAGTTGCCGTAAGGGATGCCCTCGGCGATTGCGGCGTAGGCATACAGCATGGCGGGACCGATCGCCGGGTCGCTCTGGTCGAGGCCGCGCTCGAACGCCTCGGGCGTCTGCAACGCTGCGGCCGACTGGTCCGGCCAGCGCTCGACGGAGGCGAGGTTGATGACGACCAGGTCCTCGATGCCGCTGGTCTCGCGGTGGCGCTTTATATCGTCGCGGATGCGCTCGACCGCCTCGCGGTGAGATCCTGCGGCGATCTTGTTACCGCCGTCCACGTTCTTGCAGAACTCGACGCTGCCCACGGCGGGCCAGGGCTTCATGCTGCGCAGCGCGGGGCCGACGACATCCACCTGGTCGCGCTCGAGGACGCGATGCTCGCGCACGGCGCCGTCAAGGTCCTCGGCGTGCAGGTCCCAGCCGGCGAAGTGCAGGTTGCGGTAGGCCACAAGCCCGGCAGCGCCGACGCCCGCGAGCGGCAGGCCTGCCAGGTCGTTCGACCCGGAGCGCAGCATCTCGACACCGGCCGCTGCGGTGGAGGCAACAGCACCTCCGATCCCTACCACAAATACCCCTACGCGCTGTCCGGTCGTACTGGACGCGCTAAGCCCACTGTCAGGCATATCCATCCTATCTCTTGTTTAGGGCCACGCCGTGTGCCGCAGCCGGGAAAAGGTGGTCGGTCATACAAGGTCCCGATCCTAGGACCGGCAACTCACGGATCGGCGAGCGAGAACGCTTTTCGGCGCTCTCACCGGACTGCATCGCGCATGTCCGGCCCGCGCTCGCCCTCCTCGAGGTCCATGTCATCGAGCTTGTCCATGTCAACGCTGTGATCGCCGCCGTGCTCCAGGATCTCGTGCTCGCGCGAGCCTGCGAGACGGTCCACGACAAAGACGGTTGTGATGCGCTCGCTCTCTGCAACCTGCTTGGCCGCCGCGATAGCCTCGCCGAAGCTCATCGGCGTCCCGTCAGGCCGGGCCGGGTTGACGGTCTCCGTCCGGCCGGGCGCCGTGCCGAGCACGATCTCGGTGATCACGCGGTCCGGATTGTCCTCGTCGAAGCGCCGCAGCACGCTGACGTGCCGGCCTTCCGGCAAGGGTGCGTGCGGCTCCAGCCGGCGCGTCTTGACCTCTGCAGTATGGTGGGAGCGCGGTCCGGCCATGATGTCCTCCTTGTCTCCGTAACGGGCGAGACCGGCCGAGGTTCGTCCCACGGTTTGCTCCGGGCGCCGACGGCGGCGGTCACAGCTTACTCGATCATGTCCCGCGTCTGGCGCTCGTAGTGGCGCAGGTATTTTTCCGTGATCAGGTCGGTCTTGACGATGATCGCGATGTCGGTGGTGTTGAACTCCGGGTCCACGACCGCACCCTCGCCGACGAAACCGCCGAGGCGGATATAGCCTTTGATCAGCGGAGGCAGGAGGGCCAGCGCGGTGCGCGTTTCCACCTCGCTGGATGGCAGGCGGGCCATTTCCACGAACCGGCTAGGCAGCGCGCGCGGCCGCAGCGCGGGGGGCGCCAGGTGATAATGGTGCAGGTAGGTCAGCTCGAGAGCGAGCATCTCCGGATCGGTGCCGGCGAGGCTCGCGCAGCCGAACATGAGATCTATCCCGTGGAGGTATGTGTAAGCGGCGATGCCGCTCCAGAGGAGCTGCATGACGGCACGGCCGCGATAGGCTGGATCGACGCAGGAGCGGCCTAGCTCCAGGATGCGGCCCGGAAAGCGCTGCAGGACCTGGATGTCATACTCGGCTGCGGAGTAGAAGCCGCCTGCCTTGTCCGCGGCGTCCTCGCGGATGAGCCGGTAGGTGCCGACGACTGCCTCCGGCCCGTCGCCCAGTGCGTGATCGAGCACGAGAAGGTGGTCGGCGACCGAGTCGTAGGCGTCCTGGTCGCGGCCGGAGGCGAGGGCGGCGGCGCTGGCTTGGGCGCCCATCTCGCCGTGGAACACGCGGAAGCGTAGAGCCTGGGCGGCGTGGACCTCGGCAGCGGCGGTGGCGATGCGGACGCCGAGATTGCCGGCACGGATCTCGCCAAAGCCTGGTTCCAGCCGGGCATCCGGTCCCGTGCAAAGGCTCGCGTCGTCGCGCGCATCGCCTGGCGTATCGCTCATCGCGCTGCCCCCGAGACCGCCCTCGGGATCGCGTTGGGCGTTGCCTTGTCAGAGACCGTATTGGCAGCGGCACCCGGCGCCGTGCTGCGCGGTGCAGCGCGGCGGCGGCCGAACAGCTCTAGGCGGAGCGAGACGAGGTCGAAGCCGAGGCGGCCGGCGATCTCGCGCAGGGCTTGCTCGTGCTCGGCCGCGTCGAACTCGATCACCCTGCCGGTCTCCACGTCTATCAAGTGGTAATGGCGGCCGTGCTCCGTCGGCTCGTAACGGGCGCGGCCGCCGCCGAAGTCGCGCCGTTCCAGGATCCCGCGCTCCTCGAGCAGGCGAACGGTGCGATAGACCGTCGCGATACTGATGCGGCGGTCGAGGGCGGAGGCGCGGCGGTAGAGCTCCTCGACGTCCGGGTGGTCGGCTGCCTCGGACAGGACGCGCGCGATGACCCGGCGCTGGCCGGTCATCTTCAGTCCCTGCTCGATGCACAGGCGCTCGATGCGCGATTCCACGCTACCCCACTTCTCCGGCAGCCTGGAGCGAGCGGCGGATGCACGCGGCGGGCAGGCTGCAAGCGGCCCCTCGGCGGCAGAGCGCGAAGAGCCGTCTGCGGCGTAGCCGATCCGCGGGCGTCGTGTCGACTCCCGTCGTGGACCGCGTTCTGGGCGCTCTAGTGCCCGGTCGCAGAGTTCCGTGATCCGGGACGGATCGCGGAACGGCGCGTGAATCGGGCACTCAACGACTTAGCGACGTGCCAGCTTTCTATGAAAGCTGGCACTAGCGACCCTACTTGCGGCCGCGCGGCTTGGTCCCCAGCCCGATCTTCTTGGCGAGCGTCGAGCGGTGCCGGGCATACGAGGGGGCGACCATCGGATAGTCCGGCTGCAGGCCCCACTTCTCCCGATATTGCTCGGGTGTCATGTTGTAGCTGGTCTTGAGGTGGCGCTTGAGCATCTTCAGCTTGCGACCGTCCTCAAGACAGACCAGGTAGTCTGGAAAGATGCTTTTCTTGACCGGCACCGCCGGTTGCGGCTTTTCGGCTGGCGGCTCGGCCCGGCCGACGCCGGCGAGAGTGCGATAGACTTCCTGGATCAATCCAGGGAGCGCATCCACCCCAACTGCGTTATGGGCGACGTGCGCTGAAACGATCTGGGCCGTCAGCCCCAGCACGTCGGTGTCCATCTGCTCAGCCATACCGATTCCCCTTTTGCTCATCTATCCGCCGGCCTATATGTCATGTCCAAGGGGTTTCGCAACTAGTAACGCACCATCAAACGCAGGTAATCGCTGCTATGCTCGACCAAGCGCTTCTAGCTGCTCCGCCTGCGCAGGAGCTTGACATCACGGGAGAGACCTGCCCGATGACCTTCGTGCGCACGCGGCTCGCGCTGGATCGGCTGCAACCAGGCGATGTCTTGCTAGTGCGTCTGCGGGGCGACGAGCCGCGTTCCAGCGTGCCGCGCAGCGCCGCACTGCTCGGCCATCAAGTCCTCGCCGAGGATACTGCGGCGGACGGCGTCACGCGGGTGCTCATCCGGCGGACGTGACTTTCCTCAGTCACGACAGCGCTGTCATGACACGGCACAAGACGAGCGCGTCGGCAGAAGCGTAATAGCCCTTCCGGCGGCCGACAGGCCTGAAAGCAAGCGAGGCATAGAGCGCGCGGGCGGGCGTGTTGCTCTCGGCAACTTCCAGGAGCACCGTTACTGCCCCGCGCCGGGCCGCCTCGCTGAGCACGGCCTTGAGCAGGGCGCGGCCGATGCCCTGGCGCCGCGCCTCGGGGTGGACGGCGATCGTGAGCAATTCGGCCTCATCCGCGGCGACGCGGGCGAGCGCCAAGCCGCCGCGCTCATCGATCAGGCCGAACACGCCGGGCAGCGCGAGCTGGGTCGCGAACGCAGTGGCGCTCCATCGGTCAAGGGATGGGAAGGCCGCCGCGTGCAGCAGCGCCATCGCTTCGGCATGGGCCGGGGACGCCCGGATCACGCGGGCGCGGGCCGCACCGGCGCCGCCCTGGCCTGGGCTGGTCCCGCGTAGATCGGCAACGCGGCGAGCGGCGGCAGCAAGCCCGCGCGTCGCCGGGCTGCGGCGTCGGCGACGGAGTCGGGCGTTCGCTCGCCGCCTTGCGTGGCTTCGTCCACGGCAATGGGCACGAGTGCTGCTCCGCTGGCGAGCGCCAACCCGTGCGCGAAGGCGAGGCTTGCTCGCAGTCCGGTGAAGCTGCCAGGGCCGGCAACGACCGCGATGAGGTCCAGGGCGTCAGGCGACGTGCGTGCCTCAGCGAGCGCGTCCGCGGCGAGCCGGGGTAGGCGCGCGGTTGCGTCGCGCAGGGCAGGCCAGTCGCGCCGGGCGAGGATCCGCCCGCCGTCGAGCACAGCGAGCCACCCGGCGCCGTCAGCGGCGTCCAAGATCAGAGCAGGGCGCACGCCTCTTCGAAGCTGAGCCGAGGGCCGCGGGGGAAGAGGCCAGTCGCGTCACCATGGCCGAGGTTGACCAGGAAATTGCTCTTCCAGCCGCGATCGGCAAGGAAGAGCTCGTCCACGACGGCGTTGTCGAAGCCGCTCATCGGGCCGATGTCGAGGCCGATGGCGCGGGCGGCCAGGATCAGGTAGGCACCCTGCAGCGTGCCGTTGCGAAAGGCGGTATCGGCGGCGAGCGATTTATTGCCGGCGAACCAGGACCGGGCGTCGGCATGGGGGAACAGCGTGGGAAGCTGGTCGAAGAAGATCGGGTCGTGCGCGACGATGGTGACGACGGGAGCAGAGAGCGTCTTCTCGACGTTGCCGGCCGAGAGCGCCGGGCGGAGCCGCTCCTTGGCCTCCCGCGTGCGCAGGAAGAGGAAGCGGGCGGGCGAGGAGTTGGCGCTGGTCGGCCCGGCGCGGACGAGCTCGTAGAGGCGGTGCAGTTCGTCGTCGGTCACCGGGTCAGGCCGCCATACATAGTGCGTGCGCGCCTCGGTAAAGAGCGCGTCGAGGCTGGCCTGGTCGAGCACTAGACCACCTGCTCGACCGCGACGACCTCGGGCACGTAGTGGCGCAGCATGTTCTCGATGCCGTGCTTGAGTGTAGCGGTGCTGCTAGGGCATCCGCTGCACGCGCCCTGCATGTGCAGGCGCACGACGCCGTCGCGGAAGCCGCGGAACACGATGTCGCCGCCGTCGCCGGCGACGGCAGGGCGGACGCGGGTGTCGAGCAGCTCCTTGATCTGGTCCACGATCTCGCGGTCCTCCGGGCGGATCTCCTCCTCGTCGTCCGCCGAGGCGCTGGCGTCCTCGCCGTCAAGCACGGGACGGCCGGCCATGAAGTGCTCCATGAGGGCGCCGAGGACTTGGGGGCGAAGCGCCTGCCACTCGGTATCGCCGCTCTTGGTGACGGTGACGAAGTCGGCGCCGAGGAACACGCGCGCGACGCCCGGAAGGTCGAAGAGCGCGGACGCCAAGGGGCTGCGCGCGGCGGACTCGGGCGTCGCGAAGTCGGCAGTGCCAGCCGCCATGACGATGCGGCCAGGCAGGAACTTGAGCGTGGCCGGGTTCGGTGTGCCTTCGGTCTCGATGAACATGGGGCCTCCCCAAAGGCTGTGCCAACGGCTGATGGCAGGGCTAAGCGGACCGCATTGGTCTGGATGGGCGTTATGTGGCGGAGGCCGGTGCGAGGCGCAAGGGCGGCTGATCGGGCCGAGGAGGCGGCGCTGGTTGACCCGGCCGCGCGCTCAAGGTTCACTTCGCCATGGCCAATCCCGCCCTCGACCGCGCCGCCGCGTTCTGCAGCCGCTTCGGCCTGCGCGTGCCGGTGCTGCTGGCGCCCATGGCCGGCGCCTGCCCGCCGTCTCTCTCCGTCGCGGTGGCCAACGCCGGCGCCCTCGGGGCCTGCGGGGCGCTGCTGTTGCAGCCGGACGCCATCCTGGGCTGGGCCGCGGAGACGCGGGCCGGCAGCAACGGCGCGTTCCAGATGAATCTCTGGATTCCCGACCCGGCGCCGGTCCGCGACCCGGCGCACGAGGCGGCGGTGCGCGCCTTCCTCGGCACTTGGGGGCCGCCCGTGCCCGAGGACGCAGGCGACGCGGCGCCGCCCGACTTCGAGCGGCAATGCGAGGCGCTGCTGGAGGCGGCTCCCTCGGTCGTCTCCTCGATCATGGGCCTCTACCCGCCCGAGTTCGTGCGCAGGCTCAAGAGCCGCGGCATCGCCTGGTTCGCGACGGTCACGACGGTGGCGGAGGCGCGCGCGGCGGAGGCGGCGGGCGCGGATGCGGTCGTGGCGCAAGGCATGGAGGCGGGCGGCCACCGGGGCTGCTTCGAGGCCGGACGTGCCGAGGCGGAGCAGGTCGGCCTGTTCGCGCTGGTCCCGGCGGTGGCGGATGCCGTACGCGTGCCGGTCATCGCGACGGGCGGGATCGCGGACGCGCGGGGTGCCGCGGCGGCGCTGCTCCTGGGGGCGTCGGCCGTGCAGGTTGGCAGCGGCTTCCTGCGCTGCCCGGAGGCGAAGCTCCCTGCGCCCTGGGCGGACGCGCTCGCGCGCACGGCCCCCGAGGGCACGGGGCTGACGCGCGCGTTCAGCGGGCGCGCCGGGCGGAGCGTCGCGACGGACTACGTGCGCGCCGCGGCGGCAGCCGATGCGCCGCGCCCGGCACCCTACCCCGTGCAACGCGGGCTGACTGCCGCGATGCGCGCCGCGGCGAGCCGGGAGGGCGATATAGAGCGTATGCAGGCCTGGGCCGGGCAGAGCGCGGCCCTCGCTCGCGCCGAGCCAGCAGGCGAGGTGGTGCGGGCGCTGTGGGAGGGGGCGCGGGCGTTGCTCGCGCCCACCTAGCACCGCTTGAGCCAGTCGTGGGCGGAACTGTCCGCCAAAGGCAGCATCGCTTCCGTAAGCGCCTGCCGCGTTGCAGCATCGCCCATCGTCCCCTATCTCGGCAGCCATGAGCGCCTTCTTCACCGAGCAGGTCACGAGCGTGCGGCGCTGGACCGACCGGCTGTTTAGCTTCACCGCGACGCGCGACCCCGCATTCCGCTTCATCAACGGCCAGTTCACCATGATCGGCCTGCAGGTGGACGGGCGCCCGCTCGTGCGCGCCTACAGCATGGTCAGCTCCGCCTACGAGGAGCGGCTGGAGTTCCTCAGCATCGCGGTGCCGGACGGGCCGCTCACCTCGCGCTTGCAGCACGTGCAGCCCGGCGACTCGGTGCTGGTGGGGCGCAAGCCGACGGGCACGCTGATCCAGGACAACCTATTGCCGGGCGAGACGCTGTGGCTGCTCGGCACCGGTACCGGCCTCGCGCCGTTCATGAGCATCGTCAAGGACCCGGAGGCCTACGAGCGCTTCGCCCGGATCGTGCTCGTCCACGGCGTCCGCTGGCAGGCCGAACTGGCCTACGAAAACTACCTGGAACACGAGCTGCCCACGGACGAGTTCCTAGGCGAGGTGGTGCGGGATAAGTTGCTCTACTACCCGACGGTCACGCGCGAGCCGTTCCGCAACCAGGGCCGCATCACGGCGGGTCTGGAGTCAGGCGCGATCCCGGCGAAGCTCGGCCTGCCGCCAATCAGCCCCGAGCGGGACCGCGTCATGCTCTGCGGCAGCCCGGCGATGCTCGCGGACATGAGTGCGCTGCTCAAGGCGCTGCAGTTCAGCGAGGGCAACCATTCCGAGCCGGGCCACTATGTGGTCGAGAAGGCGTTCGTCGAGAAGTAAGGCAGCGGTGGGCTAGCCCGGCAGGGTAGCCAGCCAGTGGGCGAGATCGAGAACTACTTCCCAAAGCAGCGCACTGAGGCCGATGATCAGGGGCGTTGTCCGCATCCAGGGTACTGACTCGACCCTGAGCGCGGGTAAGTGCCCGGCGCACGCCGCATCCCAAACCTTGCCCTTGCGCGGCTGACGCGTTGCGTGCATCCCGCTTTCCTCCCTCGCTCCGACCCGAGCACGATGACCCTACATCAACGTGCCTTCGAAATGCCACGCATTTTTATAAATACACTCTGTAGCGACAAACGAGGCGCCGTCTCGGCCCAATGCAGCCCGGTCTCGGCGTCGGCGAGGCTGAGCTTGTAGCGGTCCGCTCCGGCGAGGAAATCGTAATCCGTCGCCCCTTGGGCGCGATAGTAGCGGATTGCGGCGTGATGGGAACTCAGGCCGGGCTTTTGGTGCGGCCCGGCACCGGCGTAGTCGAAGCCGCCCTGATACTGGCCGACCCAACCCCCTCGGCGCAGGTTCAGCAGATAGCCGATGGCAGCGTTGCCGGCCGAGATGCGCAGCAGGTCCACCTCGCCGCGTGGCATGCCGCGGGCGACGAGCTCGCGGAGGAAGCGCTTGGCGGCCGGATGCGCGAAGCTGCTCTCCCGGCCGCGCGAGGCGAGACGTTGGACGTGCAATATGAGGAGCGAGTCGAGGAAGGCCGCCGCCTCGTCCGGCATCGCCGCACGCCGCACCTGCAAGGTCCCGTAGAGCCGGTCCGACCGCCGGACCTGCTGCCGGGTGTTGCGGCTCAGGTGCTCCAGGAAACCGTTGCCGTCTGGTCCGAGGCACGCGAGATCCACGAACGGCGCGGACCGCGCGGCGCGGACCCGGACGGTCCCGGCGGCGTGCGCCGCGGCCAGGGTGCGTGCCCCGATCCCGCCGAGGACGAGCCTGCGCCTAGGCCAGGCCAAGCCCGCCCGCCCGCCGGGCAGAGGCGCGCGCATGGCCGCTCGCAGCCAGGCCGCCAGGTCGCCAGCGCGCCCAGACTCCGCGAGCAGGCCATTGTGCTCGACGAAAATCCGGTCGAGTGCTGGGTCGCCGCTCTCGCCGAGCCAGAGCGTCGAGAAGCCGAGCCGGCGACGCTCATTGAACAGGGCGAGGCCGACCGTGCGGCCGTCCGCCGTCGCCCGCAGCAGGACGGGCCGAGGAAAGCGCTCGCGCGCGCAGCAGCCGACCCAGGTCCAGCCCTGGAAGAAGGTGCCCTCAGCGCGCGCTTCCAGGGCGCGCCACTCGGCTTCGAGCGCGTCGAGTCCAGTCGCGTCGAGCTCAGGGCGGAGCAGCTCGACGTGTGCCATGGCGCGGCTATGTTGGACGCTACGCAGATCGGAAGCAAGAAGGCACCGGCAGGTCCCACTTTTCAGGGCAGTCAGAATGGCGCAGAACCGCGCCGCCCAGCAGGAGTGGCCTGGTGACGGTGAACTGGCTCGCGACGGTGCTGCTCGTGCCGCCGCTCAACCTGGCCCTGCTCGCCGCATTCGCTTTCTTCCTCCTGCGGCGCGGCGCCGGGCGCGTCATCGTCGGCGCCGCGCTCGTCGGGCTGATCGTCCTCGCGCTTCCCGCCGTCGGCGATGCGCTCCTCGTGTCCCTGGAGCGCCTGCCTGAGCCGCCCGCCGCAGATCCGCCGGCCTCCCCGCCAGGCGCCATCGTCGTGCTCGGCGCGGAGGTCCGCTTCGTCCGCGGTCCTGACGGCGACCTAGGGAAGGATCCCGCCGACGGGGATATCGGGCCGCTCAGCCTGGAGCGCGTCCGTGCTGCTGCGGCGCTGCACCGGCGAACCGGGCTGCCGATCCTGGTCAGCGGCGGCATCGTGAGCAACGAACCCGTCGCCGTCGGGACAGTCATGGCCCGGAGTCTCGCCGACGATTTCGGCACGCCGCCGCGCTGGGTCGAGACGCGCTCGCGCGACACCTGGGAGAATGCGCGGTTCAGCGCGGACCTGCTGCGGGCCGCCGGGATCCGAACGGTGTATGTTGTCACCCACGCCTGGCACATGCCGCGCGCGCTGCTCGCGTTCAAGCGCGCCGGGATCACGGCCGTGCCTGCACCGGTGCGGCTCGACGCGTGGCCGCCGCTCACCTGGCGCAAGTTCGTCCCGGCCGATTCGGCCTGGCAGCTCAGTTATTACGGCTTCCACGAGTGGATCGGGCTCGCTTTCTATGACCTCCGCTAAGGCGCGCGTCCTCACCGGCCTCGACGCCCTACCCGACGCCTGTGGGGCGTGGCTCGACGCAGGCGGGCCGCAGACGAGCCGAGCCTGGCTCGAAGCGACGCTGAACGCCGCGCTGCCCGGCGCGGCGACACCCCGGCTGGTCCTCGTGGAGGGCGTCACCCCGTCGGCCTCCGGGTCGGTCTCCGGGCCGCTCGCCCTCGTGCCGCTCCTCGCTGTGCCGGGCGGCGCTTGGCAGAGCCTGACGACACCCTACACTTGCCTCTACAGCCTCGTCGGCGATCCAGCACTCGACGATGCCGGGTGGCGCGTCGCCGGGCGTGCCGCGGCGCCGCTGGTGCGGCGGCACGGGCCGTTGCGGCTAGAGGCGCTCGACCCGGAGGCGCGGGGGTTCGCCGCATTCCTGCGGGGGCTGCGTGCGGGCGGCGTTCTGACTCTCCCCTACGCGCATTTCGGGAACTGGCACGAATCGGTCGCCGGCCTGGACTGGCCAGCGTATCTCGCGGCGCGTCCGGGTGCGTTGCGCGAGACGATCCGCCGCCGCCTCCGCGCCGCCGGGCGCGACGCCTCGATCCGGTTGCAGGTCGCGCGGGAGCCGGCCGAGATTCCAGCCGCGCTCGCCGCCTACGAGGCGGCCTATGCGCGGAGCTGGAAGGAGCCGGAGCCGTTCCCGCGGTTCAACGCAGCGCTCCTGCCCCGGCTCGCGGCCGAGGGATGGCTGCGGCTCGGCGTGCTGTGGCAGGGCGAGGAGCCCGTCGCGGCGCAATACTGGACCGTGTGGGGCGGCATCGCGACCGTGCTCAAGCTCGCCCACGACGAGCAGCACAAGGCGCTCTCGCCCGGCACGGTGCTGACCGCGCTGATGATTCGGCGCCTGCTCGATGAGGAAAGGATCCGCGAGCTGGATTTCGGCCGCGGCGACGACGGCTATAAGACCGGCTGGGCCGCCCAGCGGCGTCAGCGGATCGGCATCGTGCTCGCCGACCCGCTCCGCCCGGCGGGCCTTCTCGCGGCTCTCCGCCACGGCGCGGGGCGGCTCCGGCAGCGCCTGCGCGTCACGTAGGTGCAACCTGTGGCGCCACGATCACGATCTTCCTGCAACCGTGCCGCGCATTTGTCATGGATTTTTGCGGTGCGTCACGATATAACCGTAATAGCTTGGGATAGGGCGAGAGTGACTGGGGCCGCTGGCGCCCGGCAACGTCTGCGAAGAGGTAGGTTTGCGTGGCACGATATCTCGTTACTGGCGGCGCGGGCTTCATCGGCTCCCATCTCGTCGATGCTCTCCTGGCGCGGGGCCATTCAGTCCGCGTGCTCGATGACCTGTCAACAGGGCGTATCGAGAATTTGCCGACCGGCTGCATGTTACTGCGCGGGGATGTGGCAGATCCGGAATCGGTGCATCGCGCGATGCAAGGGGTCGCCGGGTGTTTCCACCTTGCGGCCGTAGCCTCGGTGGCACGGGCGAACGAGGACTGGCTCGGCACTCATCGCACGAACCAGATGGGAACGGTCGCCGTGCTCGATGAGGCTCGTCGGCTGGGTGGGATACCGGTGGTGTATGCGTCGTCGGCGGCGGTCTATGGCGAAATCACCGGGATCGCGCGCGAGGACCTGTCGCCCGCGCCGTTGACCGCTTACGGTGCTGACAAGCTGGGAAGCGAGCTGCACGCGCGGGTCGCGACCCGCGTTCATGGCGTGCCGACCCTGGGGCTGCGGTTCTTCAACGTCTATGGCCCGCGGCAGGACCCCAGCTCTCCCTACAGCGGCGTGATCTCGCTGTTCGCCGACGCGATCGGCGCAGGTCGTCCGGTCCGCATCCACGGCGACGGACATCAATCCCGCGACTTCGTGTTCGTCGCCGACGTCGTGGCACACTTGATCGCCGCGATGGCCCGGCTCGAAGAGAGCAGCCTCGGAGGGACTCGCCTCGGCGAGAGCTGGCATCGGGAGAACGGAGCGGATGCCGCCATACCGCTCGTTGCCAACGTCTGCACCGGGCAGGAGACCAGCGTGCTCCAGCTGGCGCACGCTCTCGGCAAGGCTTGCGGCCGGACAGCGGCGGTCGTGCACGCTGCGGCGCGGCCTGGCGATATCCGGCGCTCTGTCGGTTCGCCCGCGCTCGCCATCGCGCACCTGGCAGTGCAGGCGCGCATTCCCCTGGACGAAGGCCTGGCGGCAACGCTGAGCGGTCTGGCCCTTACTGCCTCGTCGTCAGCAGCGTCTGCCGGCCCCTCAAGGGCCGTCGCATGAAGGACCGCCTAGGTTAGGCGAGCTTTACGATGGTCCGCGCTCAATGCTAAGTTCACCCCGGCCGCATACGAGACGGCGGCATGAAACGATGCGGATCCGGCTGGCTCAGGCGTGTAGCTCAGTGGCAGAGCGCTGCCGCAACATGGCAGAGGTCGGGGGTTCAACTCCTTCCGCGCCTACCACGCCGGACCACCAGGAAGAGGAGACAGGGTTCCCATGCTGAGGCCGCGCCTGCTCGCCGCCGTATTCGCCGCGCTCGCGCTCGCCGCCTGCTCGGGTGGCCCGCCAAACGCGCCTGTGCCGCGCTCCGTCGCCAACAGCCCCTACATCATCGGGCCGGGGGATGAGCTGAGCGTGTTCGTCTATCAGTCGCCGCAGCTCAGCCTGCCCGATGTAGCCGTGCGGCCTGACGGGCGCATCAGCCTGCCGCTCATTCCCGACATCGTCGCTGCCGGCAAGACGCCGACCCAGCTTGCCTCCGAGATCGAGGGGCGGCTCCAGAAATACGTTCGTGACCCCAACGTCTCCGTGATCATGCGCAACTTCGTTGGCCCACCCAACCGGCAGGTCCGCGTCATCGGCGAAGCGACCGATCCGGCCGCGATCCCGTATCGCGAGGGTATGACGCTGCTGGATGTGATGATCGCGACCAAAGGCCTGACCCGCTACGCTGCCGGCAACCGTGCCGTGATCGTGCGGAACATCGGAGGTCGGGAAGAGACGATTCACGTTCACCTTTCAGACCTTATCAAGGATGGTGACGTAGACCAGAACGTCGCGATGGCTCCGGGCGACACGCTCATCATCCCGGAGAGCTACTTCTAGCAAGGTCCTGTCCTCAACAAATTTTGGCGGCCCATGAACAACCTGAACCTTCGCTTCCTCGTCCGCCGCTACCTCGCTGCTCTCTGGCGCTATCGCTGGCCAGCGGTGCTGTTCGCGTGGCTCATCTGCGCCATTGGCTGGACGATCGTGTTCATGATGCCGAACATCTACGAGGCGAATGCCCGGCTGTACGTGGACGCGGACGCCGTGCTGACGCCGCTGCTGCGGGGCATCACCGTGGACGACAACCCGGACGCCCAGCTCGACGTCCTGCAGCGCACGCTGCTGAGCCGCCCCAACCTCGAGCAGCTGATCAGCAAGACTGACCTCGACCTGCAAGTCCATAACCCGGCCGAGCGGGACGCGCTCGTCAACATCCTTGCCCGCGCGATCGTCGTCACGCCGCAGACTCGCAACTTGTTCACCATCTCGTATCGCAATCCGTCGCGCAGAATCGGGGTGCAGGTGGTGCAGACGGTGCTGAACATCTTCATTGAGAGCAAAGCGGGCACCAATCGCCAGGATATGGCGCAGGCCGGCAAGTTCATCGATTCGCAGATTGCCAACTACGAGCAGCAGCTGCAAGCAGTCGAGCGCCGCCGGGCCGACTTCCGGTCGAAATACGTGGACCTGCTCCCAGGACCTGATGGCGGAACCTCTCGCCTGCAGGATGCCCGCGCGACCGTGACCCAACTTGAGGGGCAGATGGAGGACGCGCAGGCCAAGCGCGACATGCTCAACAAGGAGCTGGCGACGACGACGCCGCTGCTGACGACCGAGATGATGGCCGCGGCCGGCGGGAGCGCTGCCTTGGCAGCGGCCGAGGAGCATCTCGCGGAGCTGCGGCTGCAATACACTGACCAGAGCCCGGACGTGATCGCCCAGAAGCGGCTGGTCGAGGCCCTGCGCTCTGGCAAGATCCCGAGCGCGACCGTTCCCCCGGCCCCGGCCGCGGCATCGCGCACCGCTGGCCCTGGCGGCAGCCGCTCGCTGCCCAATCCGGTCTATGAGCAGCTCAAGGTCGGCCAGGTCAACAACGACGCGTGGATCGCCTCGCTCACCCGCCAGGTTGCCGAGGCGCGGGCGGATCGGGACCGCCTAGAGACGATGGCTCACAACGCGCCCGGGCTCGATGCCGATTTCACGCAGCTCAATCGTGACTACGAGGTGATTCGAAAGAATTACGAGGAACTGCTCGCCCGTCGCGAGGCTATGCGCATCGGCCAGGCGGCGGATACCGATGCACAGAAGATCAAGACTCAGGTCGTGGACCCGCCACAGGCGCCGAACACGCCTGTCGCGCCGAAGCGCATCCTGCTCATCTTCGGTGTGCTGGTCGCAGCCATCGCGGGCGGCGGCGGCCTCGCGTTCGTGCTCCTGACCTTCGACCAGTGCTTTCATACGCTGGACGACCTGCGGACCATGGGTCTGCCGGTTGCAGGCAGCGTGGCCCTCCTTATGGCAGCCCGGTCAACGACACGCCGCTCCTTGGCGGTGACGTCCTTCATCGCGGCGGCGAGCGTTCCGGCCATTGTGTGCGTTGGCCTAGTCTATCGCCTGCTCGTCCATTCCAACCTGCCGACCTGATCGAGGCCAGGTCGTGGTAGGAGGCTGTTAACCTTCTCGCGGCATCCTGTCTCCGTTCTGCGGAGGCCGCTCGAATGTTCAACCAAGTCTCGTCCACGATCGCTCTTCCTTCCGCCCAGCAAGCTGCGGCGGAGCACGACGGCCCCATCGCCTGGCGTCTCGCCATCCCGCTGATCGGCGGCGCCTCACTGGCCCTATGGGTCCTCATCGGAAAAGCGATCGCGCTCCTCATTGCCTGAAGCCGCTCGCAGGCCAGCTGGGGCGCCTCTGCCGATCCGTCAGGGCGCGCCGGCGTGCGTGACCGGAGCATACGCGACGGACCTGCCGCGTCAGCACGCACAGCTACTCCACCCTGAGCGCTGCCCGCACGCCCGCTATTCCCTCAGGGTCCTCGTAACAAGCGAGCCGGTCCGCGGCGACCGCAGCGAAGCGGTAGAGCAGCGCACGGCGCCGGGCTGGAGCAAGCGGATGGGCAGGCGCCTCGCGCACGATGTCCGCCTCCGCCGGCGCGTGCGCGACGATGAGGCCGCACGCCTCGGGCAGCATCTCGGTCGGGAAGTCGGCATCCACGGCGAAGTAGAGCGCGTCGGAGTAGTCGCGATATTCCGGCCACTTCGTGTCAGCCTGGAAGTCGCGCAGGCCGGACTTGACCTCGATGCAGGCGAAGCCGCCGTCGGGGCGCAGCGCCAGGATGTCGGCCCGGCGATGGTTGGGCAGGCTAACCTCGTGAACCGGCGACCAGCCAAGCCTGAAGCACAGCCGCGCCGCCGCGCGGCGGACGAGCGCTGCCCGCTCGGGAAAAGTGGGTTCCATGCGGCCTTGTTAACCGAAGCGGCGGTCTTCGCACATGCGAGATGCACCGGCCAGCAGTCCGGAACCGCTGGCTGCGCGGCGCATTTAGGTTCCATGGTTGCCACGCGGTTCGCCGTTGCCGTCCATATTCTCATGCTGCTCGCCGTCAGCCGTGGCACGCCTGCAACCAGTCGCTTCCTCGCGCGCAGCGTCAACACGAACCCGGTGGTCGTCCGCCGCATCACGCGGCTGCTGGCGCGCGCCGGGCTGATCTGGGTGCGGCGCGGCCCCGGCGGCGCCGAGCTGCTGCGCCCGTCCGAGGCGATCTCGCTCTGCGACGTGTGGCGTGCTGTGAATCCCGGCCGCGAGCGCCCGCTGCTGCCCTTGCACGCGCGGCCGAATCCGACCTGTCCCGTAGGAAGCAGCGTTCATGCGATCCTGGGTCAAACCTTCGGTGCGGCGGAGTCCGCCCTTCACGAGGCGCTAGGCCGTACGACGCTCGCGAGCCTCGTCGGCCGGCTAGACCGTGCGGCGTGACCGTGGCCAAGCCCCTGCTGCCGCCGAGCGCCGACCTCATCGCGGATCTCGCCGACGAGGCACTCGCGGGCATCCCGGCAGCCTTGCGCGAGCGCGTGCGGGGCGTCTCGATCCTCGTGGAGGACGCGGCCGACGACGAGACGCTCGACGCGCTCGGCCTGGAGAGCGTCTGGGACCTCACGGGCCTCTACCGCGGCATCCCGTTCGGGCAGGCGGAGGGCGCGGACGTGCGCCATGCGCCGGACATGATCCTGCTCTACCGCGAGCCGATCCTGCTGGAGTGGATCGAGACGGGCGAGGATCTGCGCCGCCTCGTGCGCACCGTGCTGATCCACGAGATCGCGCACCATTTCGGCTTCAGCGACGCCGATATCGCGCGGCTGGAGAGGGAGGGGTAGGGCGTGGCTGTTCAATCGAGGATGCCGCTTGACTCGCGATATGAGTGTCATCACAGAATTGTTCCGATGACACGGAGGGATCCCGAGCAATGATCTTCGTTCGCCCGTTCTGGCTCTGCTTGGCGGCATGCGCGCTCGCAGGGCCGATCCTCAGCTCATCGCCCGGTGCTGCCGAGGAACCGGAGAAGATACCGGTGCGGGTCGTGGTGGTCACGACGTTCGAGGTTGAGCAGAACGGAAAGGATCAGGGCGGCGAGTTCCAGGCCTGGACCGACCAATACCCGCTGCCGGTGCATATCCCGTTCCCGCAAGGCTACCACGAACTTCGCTACAACCCAACCGATCAGGTGCTCGGCATCGTCACGGGCGAGGCCACGGCGCGCGCCTCCGCGTCGATCACGGCGCTCGGCCACGATCCGCGCTTCGACTTGAGCCACGCCTACTGGGTGGTCGCCGCGATCGCCGGCATAGATCCGAATGTCGCCTCCGCGGGTTCCGCCGCCTGGGCGCATTACGTCGTCGATGGCGACCTCGCCCACGAGATCGACGCGCGGGAGATCCCGCCCGACTGGTCGACCGGCTACACGCCGCTTGGCCGTTACCTCCCCTACCAGCAGCCCGTGCCGCCGGCGAACTCGATCAACGGCCAGCAGGTCTATATGCTGAATGCGAAGCTCGTGGACTGGGCCTACAACCTCACGAAGGGCATCCAGCTGCCCGACAACTCCAATCTCCAGCAGCTCCGCGCTCCCTATACCCAGGCCACCGCGAGGATGCCGCCCTTCGTGCTCGAGGGTGACGATCTCGCCTCCGGCACGTTCTGGGTCGGAGCCCTCCTCAATACCTGGGCGGAGAACTGGGTCTCCTACTGGACATACGGCAAGGGCAAGTTCGCGACCACGCTCGAGGAAGACAGCGGCATCATGCAGGCAATCACCTTCCTCAGCCAGGTGCACCGGGCAGACCCCTCGCGCGTGCTGATCCTGCGCACCGCGAGCGACTACACCGCCCCGCCGCCCGGCCTGACAGCGGCCGATCTGCTCAAGATCGATGAGGGGGGCGGGTCGTCGTCAGGATACGCGTTCTCAGCGTATGCGGAGAGCCTCGTCGCGGCCTATGCGGTCGCGAGCCCAGTCGTGCGTTACCTCGCCGCACATGGGGGTCCGTCCGAGCAGTAGGCTTCGAGCGAGCACGGGCCGCGATCGCCTAAGTTCAGGCTGGGGCGCCGTCATCAGCCATGGCCCGGCGAACGCTATGCCGCAGCGCCGGCAGCACCTCCTCCGCGAACCAAGGATTCTGCCGCTCCCAGTGCCCGGTTCGCCACGACGGATGGGGCAGGGGAAAGTAGCGCGGCAGGTAGTCCCGCCACCCTCGCACCCGTTCCGTCATGCTGCCCGGCCCGAGCGCCGCCGCCTGCGCGTAGCCGCCGACGAGCAGCGTGAGTTGGATCGCGGGCATCAGCGGCAGCAGGCGCGGATGCCAGAGACGGGCGCATTCCGGGCGCGGCGGCGCGTCGCCGCCGCGCGGCAGGCGGCCGGGATAACAGAGGCCCGTGGGCAGGATCGCGACGCGCGCCTCGTCGTAGAACTCATCCGGCGTGAGGCCGAGCCAGGCGCGCAGACGGTGCCCCGAGGCATCGGTCCACGGCACGCCGCTGACGTGGACTTTGGTGCCGGGCGCTTGGCTCGCGATCAGCAGCCGCGCCGTGGCGCTCACCCGCAGGATCGGGCGCGGGCCGAGCGGGAGGTCGACGCAGCGCGTGCAGGCGCGCGCCTCGGCCGCGACCTCGTCGAGGGTCACGCCCATCGGGACAGCAGCTCGTCCACGAAGCGGGGCACGATTTCCGTCGCCGGGCCGTGCCGCGCCTCGTCGAACAGGGGCGTGCCCTCGCTCGGCTGCAGGTTCAGCTCCACTGTCCGCGCGCGCCCACGCACGGCGGCGACGAAGCCCGCGGCCGGATAGACCTGGCCCGAGGTGCCGATGCTGATGAACAGGCCGCATCCGTCCAGCGCCTCCTCGATCTCCTCCATGTGCATCGGGACCTCCCCGAACCACACGACGTCGGGCCGCAGCCCGTTGCCCTCGCAAGCCGGGCAGGGCGTGTCCGTGCCGAGATCGTCGCCCCACGGCACAGTCTCGCCGCACGCCAGGCACCGCGCCCGGCGCAGCGCGCCGTGCATCGGCAGCAGCTTGCGGCTTCCCGCCCGCGCGTGCAGATCGTCCACGTTCTGCGTCACCAGGAGAAACGGCGCCGGCCAGGCCGCTTCGAGCCGGGCGAGGGCGCGGTGCGCCGCATTCGGCTGGATTGCGGGATCAGCGAGCTGGCGGCGGCGGGCGTTGTAGAAGGCGTGGACGCGCGCCGGGTCGCGCGTGAAGGCGTCCGGTGTCGCGACATCCTCGATACGCACGCGCGACCAGATGCCGTCCGGGTCGCGGAAGGTGGCGAGGCCGGACTCGGCGCTGATACCGGCGCCGGTGAGGATCACGATGGCAGGCGGCATGGCCCGACTCTAGCGGCTGCTCCGCCGCGGGACGACGAGCGAGCAGACCAGCTCGGAATTGATGCCCACCTGGGCGTAGCCCGGCGACGGCGTGTAGAGCTGAATCTGGCGCCCGAAGTCGCAGAACTGCGCCATGACCGGTATCGGATCGGCTTCCGGGGAGTTCAATTCCAGGATATCGCCCGCCTGGCAGTGCGCCGCCTGGATCGCCTTCGCCAGGGTTGCCGTGCTGACGGTCGCGTTCAAGGATTCGCGCAGCGTCCTGGTCGAGGACAAGTTCACGCTGCAGATCCTGCCCGTGTCCGATGCCTGCTCCGCGGCCCGGCCGTGCCCTAGCGCGAGGAGCATTGTGAGCATGCCCGCGCCGGCAAGCCAAGGTCCCATGCCCCGACCAGCCACACCACGCCTCCTACGCCAGTGCATACTCCACCTCCGCCGTGTAGGCAGACGCTTCCTTGCCCAGCCGTGAGCTGAACAAGGTGAAATGTTCGACCACGACCGGCTCGGCGCGGAACAGGTTGTTGGCCTGCACCCAGGCCGCGATCCGCGGCTCGGCCACCCACTCCACGCGCGCGAGCGTCACGTGCGGCGCGAAGCGGCGGCGTTCCGGTTCCAGCCCCGAGCGCTGCAACGCCGTCTCCACCTTCGCCTGCAAGTGATCCAGCGCGGCGCTCCGCTCCACGCCGACGTAGAGCGTCGCCGCCTTGCCGCCGCGGTGGAACACGCCGACGCCCGCGAGGCTCAGCGTGAAGCCCGGCGCTCGCAGCCCGGCGAGCGCCGCGTCGATCTCGTCCGCGCGCCAGCCCGGCACTTCCCCGATGAACCGCAGCGTGCAGTGCAGGTTCTCGGGCGGCGTCCAGCGCGCACCCGGCAGCCCGCCCGCGAGGAAGCGCAGCCGCTCGCGCAGGCTGTAGGGCAGGTCCAAGGCCACGAACAGCCTCATGCGCCGCCCTCCTTCGCTTCGTCGAGCAGCTTCTCCACCAGCGGCAGGATGCGCGCGACGATGCGCTTCACGCCCTCCGGGTTGGGGTGGATGTGGTCCGCCTGGTTGAGCGCCGAGTTCGGCCGCGACGCCTTGCAGGAAGAACGGGTCATAGAGCACGCCCGGCCGCTTGCCGAACTGGTCGAACACGGCGCGGAACTGGCCTTCGTAGTCCGCGCCCAGGTTCGGCGGCGCATACATGCCGCTGAGCAGGACCGGAATGTGCCGCTTGGCGAGCGCGTCGAGGATCGCGCCGAGGTTGGCCGCGGTCTCCTTCGGATCGAGGCCGCGCAGCCCGTCATTGCCGCCCAGCTCGACCAGTGCCGCGTCTGCGCCGTCCCCGAGCGCCCAGTCGAGCCGCGCCCGGCCGCCGGCCGTGGTGTCGCCGGAGACGGCGCCGTCCAGGATCTCCACGTCGTAGCCGTGCGCCTTGAGCGCCTGTCCGAGCTGCGCCTCGAACCCGTCCGCGTGGGCGAGACCGTAGCCAGCGGCGAGGCTGTCGCCGAGGACGAGCAGGCGCAGCACCCGCGCCGCGGCGGGGTGCGCGGTCGCTAGGACGACGAGGAGAGCGACGGCGGCGTTGGCCAAGCGTCGGCGGGCGCCATATCTGGTTGGCATGGACATCAATTCGCCTTCGCCTGGCGCCGCGTCAATGGTGCGCGCCCGGGACCTGCTTCTCACGGTGCCTTCCGCCGCCGGGCCGGTCAATATCCTCCAAGGCGTGGACCTGGACGTGGACGCGGGCGAGGCAGTCGGCCTCGTAGGACCGTCCGGCTCGGGCAAGACGAGCCTGCTCATGGTCCTCGCCGGGCTGGAGCGGGCGACGGGCGGCGAGGTCTGGGTCGCGGGGACGCGGCTCACGGGCCTCGGCGAGGACGCGCTGGCGCGCTTCCGGCGGGACACCATCGGCATCGTGTTCCAGGCGTTCCACCTGATCCCAGCGATGACGGCGCTGGAGAACGTGGGCGTGCCGCTCGAGCTCGCGGGCGTCCGCGACGCGCGGGCACGGGCTGAGGACGCGCTCGCGGCGGTGGGCCTCGGACATCGCCTCACGCACCTGCCGGGCCAGCTGTCGGGGGGCGAGCAGCAGCGCGTGGCGCTCGCCCGCGCCTTCGCGCCCCGCCCGCGCCTGATCCTCGCCGACGAGCCAACCGGCAACCTCGACGCCGCCACGGGCGCCTCCGTGATGGACCTACTGTTCAGGATGCAAGCCGAACGGGGCACGACGCTGCTGCTCATCACCCACGACGCCGGGCTGGCCCGGCGCTGCGGCCGGCGGGTCAGCATGGCGGACGGGCGCGTCGCGGAAGCCGTGGCGTGATCGCCTTGCGCTTGGCGCTCCGCGAGCTGCGGGGCGGGGTGCGGGGCTTGCGCATCGTGCTGCTCTGTCTCGCCATCGGCGTCGCCGCCATCGCCGCGGTCGGCTCCTTGCGCGAGGGGATCTCCCGTGGCCTCGCGCGGGACGGGGGAGCTCTGCTCGGCGGTGACCTGACCGTGACGACCGGTGCCCTAGCGCCGCCTGAGAGCCTTCGCGCCTGGCTCGGGGCGCGCGGCGCGCGTCTGTCCGAGGTGGTGGAGACGCATTCGCTGCTTGTCGCCCCGTCCGGCGACCGGGCACTGGTGGAGCTGAAGGTGGTGGACGCGGCCTACCCACTGGCAGGCGCGGTGAAGCTCGACCCAGCAGCGCCGTTGCAGGCAGCGCTCGGCGGCGATCCGCCCGGCCTCGTGGCGGACTCGCTCGTCCTGCAACGGCTGAACCTGCGCGTCGGCGACACGGCCAAGCTCGGCAACGCCACCTTCCGCGTCGCGGCGGCGCTCACCGTGGAGCCAGACCGTGTCAGCGGCCCCTTGCTGCTCGCGCCGCGCGTGATGATCGCCCTGGCGACCTTGCCCGCAACGGGGCTGATCCAGCCGGGTTCGCTCGTCACCTACCGGCTCCGCGCTGCCCTCCCGCCCGGCACCGACATGGGCCGCGTCGCGGCCGACCTGCGCGCGGCGTTCCCGGATGGGGGCTGGAGCATCCGCCTCGCGGGCGAGGCGGCGCCGGGCGCCGAGCGCTTCGTGGACCAGCTGAGCCTCTTCCTCACCCTGGTCGGGCTGACGGCGCTCCTCGTCGGCGGCATCGGCGTCGCCAACGGCGTGCGTGCCTGGACGGAGGCGCGGGCGCGGAGCATCGCCGTGCTGCGCTGCCTCGGCGCCTCCTCCGGCCTCGTCCTAGCGACCGTGCTGATCCAGGTGCTCCTCCTGTGCGCCGCGGGAATCGCCGTAGGCGTCGCGATCGGGGCGGCGCTGCCGGCCGGTGCCGTCGCCCTCTACGGGGACGCGCTGCCCATCCCGGCCGAGATCGGGCTCTACCCTGGACCGCTGCTGCTCGCCGCCGCCTATGGGCTGCTCACGGCCGGAGCCTTCGCGCTGTGGCCGGTGGCGCGGGCCGCGCGCATTCCCGGCGCCGCCTTGTTCCGCGACGCGGTCGTGCCCGAGGGCGTCCGCCCCCGGCCCTGGGTGCTCGGCGTCAACGCGCTGATCGCGGCGGCGCTCGTCGCCTTGCTCGTCGCGACCTCGCCAGACCGTCGCTTCGCGCTCTGGTTCTGCGCCGCCGCGGTCGGGACGCTGCTGCTGTTCCGCGCCGGCGGCGCGCTCTTAGTCACGGCGTCGCGGCATTTCCCCGCGCCGGGCCGGGCCTGGGCGCGGCTCGGCCTCGCCAACCTGCACCGGCCCGGCAACGCGACGCCGCTCATGCTCGTCTCCATCGGGCTTGGCCTGTCCACGCTCGCGGCCGTGGCGCTCATCGAGGGCA
The DNA here is from genome assembly GCA_963848595.1 of uncultured Alphaproteobacteria bacterium. Classification (GTDB taxonomy): domain Bacteria; phylum Pseudomonadota; class Alphaproteobacteria; order Acetobacterales; family Acetobacteraceae; genus CAWKEH01. The sequence continues at coordinate 221,965 of CAWKEH010000012.1, forward strand.
ATATCCGGCGCGAGATGCTGCAATCCATGCCCTCCAACGCACCCACGTTCTTCTTCGTGGACATCCAGGGCGACCAGCTCGACCGCTTCGAAGGCATCCTCGCGAAGCAGCCCGGCGCCGGGCAGATCGAGACCGTGCCAAGCCTGCGGGCGCGCATCGTGAGCGTGAACGGCGTGCCGGCCGACCAGGTGAAAGCCACGCCCGACACCGCCTGGGCACTGCGCGGCGACAGGGGCATCACCTATGCCGCGACGCCGCCCGATGGGACGCGGCTGGTCGCCGGGCATTGGTGGCCCGCGGACTACCAGGGGCCGCCGCTCGTCTCCTTCGACGCCGGGCTGGCGAAGGGCTGGGGCGTGCATGTCGGGGACACGATCCAGGTCAGTATCCTGGGGCGCGACGTGGACCTCAAGATCGCCTCCCTGCGCGACATCGCCTGGCGCACGCTCGGCCTCAACTTCGCGCTCGTCGCCTCACCCGGCCTGCTGAGCCACGCGCCGCACGAGTATATCGCGACAGTGCGCGCCAAGCCCGGCACCGAGGCGGGCATCCTGCGCGCGGTCACGGACGCGCTGCCCAACGTCACGGGAGTCCAGGTCTCGGACGTGCTGGCGACGATCGCGGGCCTCATCGGGAAGATCGCGGCGGCGCTGGCGGCGGCGGGCGGGCTGACCTTGGCCGCAGGGGCGCTGGTGCTGGTGGGCGCGGTCGCCGCCGGGCAGCGGCGGCGCATGGCGGAGGCGGTGATCCTCAAGGCGGTCGGCGCGACACGGGCGCAGGTCCGGGCGGCATGGCTGACAGAGTTCGGGCTGCTGGGCGCCTGCGCCGGGCTGCTGGCCGCGCTCGTGGGCACGGCCGCGAGCTGGGGCGTTACCCGCTTCGTGCTCCATGCCGACTGGGCCTTCCTCCCCGGCACGCTCGCCCTCACCATCCTCGGCTGCACGGCGCTGACGCTCGCGCTTGGCTGGGCAGGCACGGAGGCGGCGCTGCGGGCGCGCGCCGCCCCGCTGCTGCGGAACGAGTAGCCCGGGGCGCGGCGATCGCTTGCGCAGCTTGAAATAGAATTGCTATTCCATTTTCGGCGAATCGGGTGATGGAGCGTTCGATGAGCGAGACTGACGCCGAGGAAGCGGCCCCGCGCAGCTTCGGCGCCTTGCGCGTCCTCATCGCGCATCGGCGGGACTCGCTGCCCAGGCGCCTTGTGCAGGTCGCCGAGTTCGCGCTCGCGCAGCCCGAGGCGGTGGCCTTCGGCACCACGGCCGAGGTCGCCGCCCAGGCCGGGGTTCAGCCGTCCACGCTGGTGCGCTTCGCCCAGGCGCTCGGCTATGCCGGGTTCTCCGACCTGCAAGCCGTGTTCCGCTCGCACGCGCGCGGCCTCTGGCCGGACTACCGCGAGCGCCTTGAGGCGTTGCGCGGGGAGGGGGAGCCGGGCGCGCTGCTCGCGGGCTTCGTCCAGGCCTCGTCCGAATCCCTCGCGCGCCTGCAGAGCACGGTGGACCTTGCGGCATTGAGCCGGGCGGTGGACCTGCTCGCCCGGGCAGGCTGCATCCATCTGCTCGGGACGCGGCGCGCCTTCCCGGTCGTCGCTTACCTCTCCTACGCGCTGTGCAAGCTCGGCGTGCGCTGCCAGGTCGTTGACCAAGCGGGCGGGCTCGCGCCCGAACGGCTCGACTTGGTCCCGGCAGGGGACGCCGTGCTCGCGGTCAGCTTCACGCCTTACGCGCCGTCCACGCTCGATCTCGCCTCCCGCGCCTTCCGCCGCGGCGTACCGGTCGTCGCCATCACCGACACACCGTTCTCGCCGCTCGCCCAGGTCGCGACCGTGTGGCTGGAAGTCGCCGAGGCCGACCATGCTGCATTCCGCTCACTGGCCGGCACCTTCGCCCTGACCATGACCCTCGCCGTCGCCGTGGCCGAACGGCTGATTGAGGATGGAACATGATTTCCAGTTGACCTCCATATCTGGAATGCCTAGACCATCGAGGAGAGCGCCGGAGACCCGCGCATGAGCCACCCCACCCTCGACGTCATCACCATCGGCCGCTCCTCCGTCGACCTCTACGGCGCGCAGGTCGGCGGTCGCGCCTGGAGGACATGGCGAGCTTCTCCAAGGCGGTCGGCGGCTGCCCGACCAACATCGCGATCGGCACGCGCGCGGCTCGGCCTGAAGAGCGGGCCTCATCACCCGCGTCGGCGACGAGCACATGGGCCGCTTCATCCGCGAGCAGCTCGCGCGCGAGGGCGTCGACGTCGACGGCGTGCACACCGACCCGGAGCGCCTGACCTCGCTGGTCCTGCTCGGCATCCGCGACGACCAGACCTTTCCGCTCGATCTTCTACCGCGACAATTGCGCGGACGGCGCGCTCGACGAGAGCGACATCGACGAGGCGTTCATCGCCTCGGCCGGGGCCGTCGTGGTGACAGGCACGCATTTCGCGCGCGAGAGCACCGCCGCCGCCCAGCGCAAGGCGATGCGCCATCGCCAAGCAGCACGGCCGCAGGGTCGATCTTCGACGTCGACTACCGCCCGAACCTCTGGGGCCTCGCCGGCCACGGCGCGGGCGAGGAGCGCTACATCGCGCTCCGAGGCGCGTGTCGGCGCGCATCTGGCCCCGATCCTGCCCGGAGTGCGACCTGATCGTCGGCACCGAGGAGGAGCTGATGATCGCCGGCGGCAGCCGAGGACCCGCTGGCCGCGATCCGCGCGCATCCGCACGCCGCAGCCCGGCGCCACCATCGTGTGCAAGCGCGGCCCCATGGGCTGCGTCGTCTTCGAGGGCGCGATCCCGGCGCGGATCGAGGACGGCGTGACCGGGCCGGGGTTCCCGGTCGAGGTCTACAACGTGCTCGGCGCCGGCGACGCCTTCATGTCGGGCTTCCTGCGCGGCTGGCTGCGCGACGAGCCGCTCGCGACCTGCTGCGCCTATGCCAACGCCTGCGGCGCCTTCGCCGTCTCGCGCCTGCTCTGCTCGGCCGAATATCGCGAGCTTCGACCGAGCTGCAGCGCTTCCTCGGCCAGGGCAGCCCGCACCGCGCGCTGCGCCTCGACCAGAGCTGAGCCACGTCCACGCGCGCACCACGACGGCGCCCGGCGTCCGGCACCGGATCATGGCGCTCGCCATCGACCACCGCGCCCAGCTCGAAGCCATGGCGGACGAGGCGGGTGCCTCGCGCGAGCGCATCGCCGCCTTCAAGCTGCTGGCCGTCGAGGCCGCGGCGCGGGTCGCGGCCGGGCGGCCCGGGCTTCGGCATGCTGCTCGACGGCACCTATGGCCGCGAGGCGCTGTTCCGCGCCGCCGACACCGGCGTTCTGGATCGGCCGTCCCGTCGAGCGGCCCGGCTCGCGCCCGCTCGATTTCGAAGGCGGCGGCTCGCTCGGCGCCAAGCTGATCGAATGGCCGGTCGGCCAGACGGTCAAGTGCCTCTGCTTCTATGCATCCCGACGACCCGCGCGGACCTGCAGGCGCGGCAGGAGCGCGAACTGCTGCGCCTCGCACGACGCCGCGCGCACGCGTCGGCCGCGAATTGCTGATCGAGATCATCGCCGGCAAGCACGGCGCGCTCGGCGACGACACGGTGGCGCGCGTCGTCGGCCGGCTCTACGACCTCGGCATCCGGCCCGATTGGTGGAAGCTCGAAGCCCAGCCAGGCAAGCGCGCTTGGGCAGCCATCGGCGACGCGATCCGTGCGCCGCGATCCGCTGCTGCCGCGGCATCATGCGTGCTGGGGCTGGACGCGCCGGCCGACGACTCGCCGAGGCGTTCCGGCACCGCCGCGGGCTGCGACGCTCGTGCAAGGGCTTCGCGGTCGGCCGCACCATCTTCGCCGAGCCGGCCCGGGCCTGGCTGGCGGGACGGATCGACGACGCGGAGGTGACCGAGCAGATGGCGCGAGCGTTTCGCCCGGCTGGTCGAGGCGTGGCAGGCGGCGGGCCGCGCCAATGCGGCGTGACAGGGAGGCTAGGATGACTTCGAACCTGCTCCGCCGCCCCGCGGCGCCCGATGCAAACGGTGCCGCCCACCGCATTACGCCTGAGAATGCCGGCTGGTCCTACGTCGGCTTCGAGGTATTCGCTTTGCGGGACGGTCAGACGGTCGCGCAACGCGCCGAGGGACGCGAGACATGCCTCGTCCTGGTGTCCGGCCGCGCCGCCGTGCGCGCCGGGGACGAGGATTTCGGCGTCATCGGCGGCCGGACCAGCCCGTTCGAGGGCAGTCCCTCGTCGGTCTACGTCCCCGCTGGCGCGGCCTGGAGCGCGCGGGCGGAAGGCGTCTGCGAGCTGGCCGTCTGCTCCTCGCCGGCGCAGGGAAGGCTGCCCGCACGCCTGATCCGGCCCGACGAGGTTGGGCAGGAGACGCGCGGGAAGGGCACCAACACCCGCCTCGTCCGCAACATCCTGCCCGACACCGCCGCGGCGGAGACGCCTGCTCGTCGTCGAGGTGGTGACGCCGGGCGGCCATTGGTCCAGCTACCCGCCCCACAAGCACGATACAGACGACCCGCCGCGCGAGACCTACCTCGAAGAGACCTACTACCACCGCCTCGCCCGGCCCGGCGGCTTCGCCGTGCAGCGCATCTATACGGACGACCGCTCGCTCGACGAGACGATGGCGGTCGGCGACCGCGACGTCGTCCTCGTGCCGCGGGGCTACCACCCGGTCGGCGCCGCGCACGGCTTCGATCTCTACTACTTGAACGTCATGGCCGGCCCGGTGCGCGAGTGGCGGTTCACCATCGCCTCGGAGTATGCGTTCCTCGGCTGGTAAGGGAGGGAGAACCATCATGGACAGCACCATCCTGACTCAGCAGGTGCAGCACTACATCGGCGGCCGGCGCACGGGTGCCAAGCGGGATGGGGATGGCCGCACCGCCGACGTGTTCGACCCGGCGGTCGGGCGGGCCGCGCGCCAGGTGCTGCTCGCGTCGCGCGCCGACGTGGACGAGGCGGTGCAGGCCGCCGCGGCGGCTTTCCCTGGCTGGGCCGCGACGACGCCGCTCACCCGCGCCCGCGTCCTGTTCCGCTTCCGCGACCTGCTCGACCAGCACGCCGACGAACTGGCCAGCATCATCACGGCGGAGCACGGCAAGGTCATTTCCGACGCGCGCGGCGAAGTGATCCGCGGCATGGAGGTCGTCGAGTTCGCCTGCGGCGTCCCCGACCTGCTCAAGGGCGAGTTCACGGACCAGGTCGGCCGCGGCGTGGACAGCTTCTCGTTCCGCCAGCCGCTCGGCGTCTGCGCCGGCATCACGCCGTTCAACTTCCCGGTCATGGTGCCGCTGTGGATGGCGCCCGTCGCGATCGCGACCGGCAATTGCTTCATCCTCAAGCCCTCCGAGCGCGACCCCTCGGCCTCGCTGTTCCTCGCCGACCTGTTCAAGCAGGCGGGCCTGCCGGACGGCGTGTTCAACGTGGTCCAGGGCGACAAGGAAGCGGTGGACGCGCTCCTGGAGCACCCGGGCATCGCGGCGGTCAGCTTCGTCGGCTCCACGCCTATCGCGGAATACATCCACCGCACCGGCGTCCTGCACGGCAAGCGCGTGCAGGCGCTGGGCGGGGCCAAGAACCACATGGTCGTGATGCCGGACGCCGACCTCGACCAGGCAACCGACGCGCTGATGGGCGCGGCATACGGCTCTGCCGGCGAGCGCTGCATGGCGATCTCGGTCGCGGTCGCGGTGGGCAACGTCGGCCGACAAGCTCGTGGAGCGGCTTCACCCCTCGCATCCGCGCGCTCAAGATCGGGCCGGGCAGCGACGAGGAGGCCGAGATGGGCCCGCTCGTCACCCGGCAACTCCTGGACAAGGTGCGCGGCTACATTGACCAGGGCGTCGCCGCCGGGGCCGAACTGGTCGTGGACGGGCGCGGCCTCAAGCTGCAGGGCTACGAGGACGGCTTCTTCCTCGGCGGCTGCCTGTTCGACCGCGTGACGCCCGACATGACGATCTACAAGGAGGAGATCTTCGGCCCCGTGCTCTCGGTCGTGCGCGTGCCGGGCTTCGACGACGCGCTCAAGCTCGTGAACGACCACGAGTATGGCAACGGCAGCGCGGTCTTCACCCGCGACGGCGACACGGCCCGCGCCTTCTCGCAGGGCGTGCAGACGGGGATGGTGGGCGTCAACGTACCGATCCCGGTGCCGATGGCGTTCCACTCCTTCGGCGGCTGGAAGCGGTCGCTCTTCAGCGACCACGCGATGCATGGGCGCGGAAGGGGTGCGCTTCTACACCAAGCTCAAGACCGTGACCTCGCGCTGGCCAACCGGCATCCGGGCCGGGGCCGAGTTCGTGATGCCGACGCTGGCCTGAGGACAGCGCCGGGCTGGCCCCGATCGCGAGTCAGCCCGGCATCGCTCCCTTATCGTCGTGCATGGCATAGGCCAGCCGCGCCGCCGCGAGATCGGCCAGCGCCGTGCCGACGCTCTTGAACAGTGTGCGCGCCCCGGACGCCGGCAAGGCTCCCCGGCACAGCTCGGTGAGCGTCCCGGCGACGTCGCCAACCGTGAGGCACGCCAGCTCGCCGGCTTCGCCGAGCGCTGCCGTGCTGTCCACCCAAACCTCGGCCTGTGCCACGGCCTCCTCGTCCGCCTCGCGCATGGTCGGGCGGAAGCTGCCGACGAGGTCGAGGTGCGCCGTCGGCCGCAGCCACGCCCCGTGGATCAGGGGCTCGGCGGCGAGCGTCGCGCACGACACCAGATCGGCTACACCCGCTTCGTCCGCGAGCGAGCCAGCAGGGCGCGCGGGCAGGCCCTCGGCCGCGAGATCGGCCGCGAGCCGCTCCGCGCGGGCGGGCGTGGGGTTCCAGACAGCGACCTCGGACAGCGCGCGCACCTCGCGCCAGGCACGCGGCAGCAGGCTGCCGACCCGGCCCGCGCCGACGAGCAGCATCTGCAGCGGTCCCGGCCGCGCCAGGTAGCGTCCCGCGAGCGCGGAGACGGCGGCGGTGCGCCTTGCGGTCAGCTCGCCGCCGTCGAGCAGCAGGAGCGGCCGGCCAGTCTCGGCGCAGGCGAGCAGGTAGAGGCTGTGAACGGCAGGCAGGCCGCGCGCCGGGTTGGCGGGATGGACGGTGACGAGCTTGGTGCCGAGCAGGCGCTCGTCCCAGGCCGGCATCAGCAGCAGCGTCCCGCCGCCCGGCAAAGCGTGGTGGTGCCGCTCGGGCGCCCCGCCGCCTGCCGCGAAGGCGGTGCGCAGCGCCTCGATGAGCGGCCCGAACGGCAACGCCGCCCGCGTCTCGTCGGGCCCCAGGATGCGAGGCCCAGGAAGCGGGTCAGATGACACGGCCCTCTACCACCTTCCGTCCCTCGGTGAGGCGCCGCACATGCAGCGCGGAGAGATCAAGGCTGCGCCACTCGCCGTAGAGCGCCCACTCCGCGACCCCGCGCCCGGCGCCCGGCGCATGCTGCATCCCGTGACCGCTGAAGCCGTTCGCGAAGACCAAGTTCGGCGCCTCGGGCAGCGTGCCGAGAAGCGCATTCTGATCCCAAGTGCAATACTCGTAGTGCCCGGCCCAGGTTCCCGCCACGCGCAAGGCCTCGAACGGGCGGACGCGTGCCGCGAGGCACGGCCACAGCACCTGCTCGAACGCTTCGTGGTCCACGTCGAGGCCGAAATCCTCGGCATCGTCCGCGGGCGAGAAGCCGGCGATGAACCCGTCTCCCTCGGGCCGGAACCAAGCGCCCGAAGGGTCCACCACGAGCGGGCACGGCGTGACCGGCTCGCGGCAGCGCAGCACGAACACGGTCCGCTTGCGGGCCTCCACAGGCAGCACGATCCCAGCCATCGCCGCAACGGCGCGGGCATAAGGTCCCGCCGCGTTGACCACCGTGCCCACCGCGATGCGCTGGCCATCCGCGAGACGCACCGCGCTGACGCGTGCGCCCTCCCGCTCGAAGCCCGCCGCCTCGCCATGAAACCACTCCGCCCCGAGCGCGCGCGCCTTGCGCCGGAGGGCTGCGTGCAGTCCCGGACCGTCGAACCATCCCTCGCCCGAGAGGCCCAGCACGCCCGCGGCGATCCCGCCCGTGATCAGCCACGGGAAGCGCGCGGCGAGGGCGGCTGGGTCAAGCCAAGCGAGGTCCGCCCCTGCCTCACCCTGCATCGAGAAGGCGGCGTCCAGCGCCGCTACTCCGCCGCTCGTGGCGAGCGTGAGATACCCCTGCTCACGGAACGCGACATCGGGCGGCGCGTCGCCCTCCACGGCAAGATCCTCGTGAGCACGGTGCAGGAATGCGACCCCGAACTGCGAGAGCGCGATGTTGGCGGGCGTCGTGAATTGCTGGCGGATGCCGCTCGCGCTGAGCTGAGAGCTGGCGCGTGCGTAGGAGGGGTCGCGCTCGATCACCACGACCCAGCATCGCGGATCAAGCCGGCGCAACCAGTAGGCGGCGGCACTGCCGATCGCGCCGCCGCCTATAACGCAGACATCGGCGCGCGGCAAACTCAGGCGCGCGACTTCTCCACCATCGCCCGTGCTTCATTCACAGCCTCGGTAAAGCGCTGGTTGAGCACGTCGAGCGCCTCGCCGTTGCTGCGCTGGATCAGGTCGGCAAGCTCCTTCATGTGCCCTACGGCGCGCTCGTAGGCGTGCTTGAGCATCTCAGCCTGCTTGCCCGCGCGATCCTGCGGCAACTCGGACGCGCTGAGGCCACGCATCGCCTCGGTCATCTCGCCCATAGTCTGCTGCATGATCTCCATGTTGCGCCGGGCGACCTGCTGGGCGCCTTCGAGGGCAACGCGGTTCGCGGCCGAGAGCGCCTCCAGGTTGCGGCGATAGGCCCCGAGCATGAGGTCCATGTCCGGCATCGCGGGCATCCGCAGGCCGTCGAACAGCTTGGAGAAGTCGCCCGTGCCCGCGCCCATCACACTCGAAGCGGCCTGGCCCATGCTGCGGGTAGCGCTCGCGCCGGCGCCGGCGAGGTCGTGGGCGGCCTTGCCCATGTCGCGGGCTGCGCTGGCTCCGGCGTCGGCCATGCGGGCTGTCGCGCCCGTCGCAGCCTTGCTCATGTCGCGGGCGGCAGCCGCCCCTTTGTCGGCCGCGCTCTTCTCGGATGCGTGGCTCGTCTTGCCCGTCGAGGACGTCTTAACGTCGGCCATGGTGATCTCCTCTGCATTTTGCACGTGGCATTCACATCACGATCGGAGGCGAGGCAGGCGGCTCCGGCGGCAATGGGGAGAAAGGATCAGTCCCCGTATCCTCTACCGGATCTTCTACCGGCTCGCCCGCCGTCTCCAGCACCTCGGCAGCATCGGCGGCTGAACCGGAGCGGAACGGCAACCAGTCCTCGGCGCGCAGCGCTCGGTCGAGGCCCTTGTCCACGGCGGCCATGGTGGCGGAAAGGTCCTGACTCTCGTCTCTTTGCCAGGTTTGCAAGGCGCGCAGCCAGATCGCGAGCAGCCCATAGGCCCGGAGTTGTCCGGCAAGGCCGCCCAGAGGCACGCCCGCGGCATCGAGCAGCCAGTTCATGGAGCGCAGTGTTGCCATGTAGAGCAGCGCGCTGGTGCCCGGCTCACGGGGAAGCGCCCGCGTCAGGGCGAGCACGCCGTCGCGATGGGCCTGCAAGCTGTCGAAGCGGCGCATGACCATGTCGAACAGGCGCTCGCGCGGCGTCTCGTCCGGCGCGCCGGAGCCGAGGGCAGCCTGGTCGGCAAGCAGGCCGAAGCGCAGCAAGGCCGCGCCTTTGCTGGGAAAGCGCGCCCGCACCCGATCGAGCGGCAGCCCGGCGTCGCGCGCCGCAGTCGCGACCGTAGCCTCCGGCCAGCCACGGAGGGCCGCCTGCTCGAAGAGCGCGGTGAGGAGGGCGCGGTCGAGATCGGGATCGTCCATCGTCATGCCCGGAAGGTGGTGCCCAGGATATCGCCCCAGGACATTCCGACTCAAAAGCCGAATCTAGCCTGCGAGTTCCCGCGAGCGCTCCGTGGCGGCCGCGACGGCGCGCGACAAGGCCGCCGGCCACGCCGCTTCGTCCATGAGCACCGCCAGGGCCCGCTCCGTCGTGCCGCCCGGGCTTGTCACCGCCCGCCGCCGCGCCGCCGCGTCCTCGTCCGAGGCGGCGAGCAGGGCGCCGGCACCCGCGACGGTCGCGCGCGCGAGACGCCGGGCGAGCGCAACGGGCAAGCCCTGCTCCACCCCGGCCCGCTCAAGAAGCTCCGCGAGCAGGAACACGTAGGCCGGCCCGCTCCCGCTCACGGCCGTCACGGCGTCGAGCAGCGCCTCGTCCTCGACCCAGTCAACCTCGCCCACGGCGGCGAGGAGGGCGTCGCAGAGGGCGCGCTGCGGTTCGGAGACGCCCGGCCCGGCGCAGGCGACGCTGATCCCGCGGCCGATCGCCGCCGGCGTGTTCGGCATGGCGCGGACGAGGGCGGTGCCCGGGAGCATCTCGGCAAGGCCCGCGAGGGTCCGCCCGGCCATGATCGAGAGCGCGACGGCATCGCCCACGCGGGGCGCGATCGCAGGCAACGCCGCACCCGCGACCTGGGGCTTGACCGCGAGCACGACTGCTGCCGGGCGAAAGCCGGCGGGGATCATGCTCGCCGCTTCCACCACCTCGACGTTCGCTGCCTTGAGCGTGCGGGCCTCCGATGCCGGGTCGAGCACAACGGACGGCGCAAGGCCGCGTTCCTGCCAGCCGCGGAGCATGGCCCCGCCCATCCGTCCCCCGCCGACGAGGAGGACGGGCGGCAGCGCGGTCATGCTTCGCCCACGCACTCCAGCATGGCCGCGGCGAGCGCGTCCGCTGGCGACTTGCCGCCCCAGAGCACGAACTGGAACGCAGGGTAGAACCGCTCGCACTCGGTGAGGGCGATGTCCACCATGTCCTCCAGGCTCTCGGCGGAGGCGCCGGGTGCTCCGCGCAGCAGGACGGAGTGCCGGAAGAGCGGCCCGCCATCGTCGCTGTCGAGGCCGAAATGCCCGATCCAGAGGCGCTCGTTGGCGAGCGCCAGTAGCTCATAAAGCGCGCCGCGGCGGGCAGGCGGGACCCGGAGATCGAACGCGCAAGTGAAGTGCATGGCGCTGATCTCGTTGGACCAGGAGAAATAGAGGCCGTAGTTGCACCACTTGCCGGGTGCCTCGGCGGCCATCTCGGCGTCGTTGCGCCGATCGAAGGCCCAGTCGTTCGCTGCGATGATCTGCTCGACCACGTCGAGAGGGTTGGCGGCTTCGGGGAAAAGCAGGGTGGTCATGCGGGTCTCCCCTAAGGTGAGGAAGGCCGGTCCGCCGCGGCGAGGAGGCTCCCCAACTCGACAGGACCCCAGCCTACCGGCCAGCCAGCGTGCCAAGCAAGGGTAAGTGGCACACCGGCGGAAGAGTCAATTTAGGGACATTGTGCGCCGCAGCGAGCGGAAGGGCAATGGCGGGCGTCCGGCGTCCAGAGGCGTGAGGGCTTTTTAACCTTGCTGCGGTACCGGATACGATCCTGAAGCAGTTGGAATCCCCAGACCAGACAGGAAGAGTGCTGCATGTCTAAGGAGTCTAAGCCGTTCGTGTTCACGTTGACCAACGAAGAGGCCATACTGATTGCGGAGTCCGCCGGGAGTGGCGGGCATTAAGAGCTGCATCGCCGTCTGATGGCGCAGCTCGAAAAGGGCCCGGATGTTACTTTCGATGATACCTTGTAAGGTGAGCTGGTGCGCTACATGACCCAGTACGGCTCAGGTGGGTTCCAGGGCCGCTTGCGAAAGGCGTTCGTTCGATCGCTTCGCGAGCTGCTCGACTTGTAGGCCCGCCTTGGCCGGCAAGCGTCGGAATATAGTCATGACGCGAAACCGATGATTGGTGCTCTTGACCATCCCGATCACCGCGTCCACGGCGAAGGCGTCCTTGCGATACATCGGAAGCACTTGGTCCAGCCACACGATATGCGCGCCGGGCGACAATCGCTGCAGAGCCCGCATGACGCTGTTCCGCTTGATCATCGTAGTCTGATATCGGTCTGCATCCTCGACGCTGTAGGGCGGATCGGCGAGGACAAGGTCATAGATATCGAGCGGGACGCGCTCCAAGGTCTGGGCATCATCTGCATATGTGGGCTTCAGGGTGCGGTTGATGTCCACGGTGTCGCCTGGGAAGGCGACCAGGTCCACCTTGCCGCTGAACAGGTGCAGCGCGCGCCGTTTCTCCGGGAACAATGCACGCACGCGCCGGAGATAGCCGGCCGGATAGCCTCCGTAGTAGGAGGACTTCACACGGTAGTCGTTGCCCATAATCCAGGTGCCAACAACGCGCCCGTCCTCGCCGACAAACAGGCTGCGCGGGAAACCAGTGTCGCGCACGTAGTTTTCGATCCGATCCTGCCAGTTCATAGCGCGCCTCCGCTACGGCGCCGGTAAACGTGCAAAACGATGAAGAAAGTGTACAGAGGGCTGAGCAAATCTCTGCTATGCGTCTGGTACATAACTCGTCGTGCTGTCGGAGCGGTGCTGAAGCGCCACGTAGATAATAGAAGGCTCGCAATGTCGTCCTTGTCAGCCCCTATCTTCCAGCACTTCCCATCCCTGCCTCGCCTCTAGACACGTAGAAACACTGCCTACATGAAGTGCGACCGACCGCTCCGAAGGAGGTCGTCTCACGACCTGAGACACCCCTCTCACAAACCACTTGATTCAGAGAACATTCCTCACGAAATTGCCAACACGGGCGGGTTCCGCCCGATCTAGGGGAAACTAACGATGGCCTACAGTCCCGATTTCAGGACCTATGCGCCGAGCCCCGCCGCGTCCGCGGCGGCGCTGGACACCGGGCTGCGCGCTTACATGCTCCGGGTCTATAACTGGATGTGCTCGGGGCTGGCGCTCACCGGCATCGTGGCCTACGTGGTCGCGAACACGGACCTGATCACCTTGTTCTACCGGCAGGTGCAGACCCAATACGGCGGCTACGCGATCCATCCGACCGGGCTGGGCTACCTCGCCATCTTCGCGCCGCTCGCCTTCGTCATGGTGCTGAGCTTCGGCATCAACCGCCTCTCGCGCACCGCGACCCAGGCCCTGTTCTGGCTGTTTGCGGCGGCAATGGGCGCCTCGCTCGCCAACATCTTCCTGATCTACTCGGGCGCGAGCATCGCCCGCGTGTTCTTCATCACCGCGGCGACCTTCGCGGCGATGAGCCTCTACGGCTACACCACGCGCAGCGACCTCAGCCGCATGGGCAGCTTCCTGTTTATGGGCCTGATCGGCGTCATCATCGCCAGCCTGGTGAACCTGTTCATCGCGAGCACCGCGCTGCAGTTCGCCATCAGCGTCATCGGCGTGCTGGTCTTCGTGGGACTGACGGCGTTCGACACGCAGCGGATCAAGAGCAGCTACGTGCAGTTCGCCTACGCAGAGGGCACCGACCAGGCGGCGAAGCGCAGCGTCTATGATGCGCTCAGCCTCTATCTCAACTTCATCAACCTGTTCATGCTTCTCCTGCAGCTCTTCGGCGGCAGCCGCAGCAGCAGCAGCTAAGGCTTATCGGCGAAGAAGGAGGCCCCTGGGAGCAATCCCAGGGGCCTTTTCTTTACTCCTCGTCCGCCTCGGCCTCGACGGAATCGGCGGCGGAGCTGCTCTTGACGATGCTCTTGATATAATCCGCCAGCTTCGTGACGGCAGTCGCCTTATCCGTCTGGTCCAGCGCCGCCATCTCCGTGGCGAGCCGATCCATGGCCGCCTCGTAGATCTGGCGCTCGCTGAAGCTCTGATCCGGCTGCCCGGCGTTGCGGTGGAGGTCGCGCACCACCTCGGCGATCGCGATCGGGTCGCCCGAGTTGATCTTCGCCTCATACTCCTGCGCCCGGCGTGACCACATCGTCCGCTTGATGCGGGCCCGGCCCTTGAGCACGGCCAGCGCCTCATCGAACTGCTTGCGGGTCGCCAGCTTGCGCAGCCCCGCCGTCCGCGCCTTCGATACCGGGACGCGCAGCGTCATCCGGTTCTCCTCGAAGGTGATGTGGATCAGCTCCAGCTTGTGCCCCGCGATCTCCTCGGTCGCGATACGCTCAACCTTGCCGACGCCGTGGGTCGGATAGACCACGTAGTCGCCCTCGCGAAAGGTCTCCTTCGCCGCGGGCTGGCGCGGCACGATCTGCGGCCGGCCGTGCAGGCCCGGCATGCCGGGCATCTTCGGCGGCGAGCGGAACTGCGGCTCGACCGGCGCTGCGGCGGCCTTCACAGGCTGCGCGTTCTCGGAGGCTGGCTGGACGGACGACATGGCCTTGGTCAAAGGAGATACCCTGCCTGATTCACCTGATTACGAGGTGGGTCATACACGAAAGCACGAAGCAGACCTCGCGGCCGCGTCGTGGCATGAGACACCTAGCACAATGTCGGGGCGCCGTCACGTCGCTGCAAGGGGCTATCCGTCGCAACAGCCGAGCCGTCGCACGCAGCATGACTATTGCGTTAACTAATAGTCGTGACTAGGAACTGGGCTTGCTTGGGTGAACACTGCCTGGCGAGCGGGCAGGTCGAGGGTTATGCAGAAGCCTGGATGCGGTGGGGAGATGACGCGCCGGCGCGGCTAGGAAGCGGAGCCGGAACGCGACAGGCAGGACCTCACGGCGCGTATCCTCCTACGTCGGCCCCGAACCTCCACGCCCTGAGCACCTGGGCGTTCTGTCTCATTGGAGGAGTGACACTCGTCAAGCTGCTGCTCTACGTCGTTGCGGCCCAGCCTTTCGGCGGGGCCGAACATGCGCTCTGCCAGTGGGATTGTGAGTGGTATGGCGTCTTGAGGCGCTCCGTAGAGGCATCGACGACCCGATCAGGGGACGCCGGGTTCCGGCGAGAACAGGGCCTCTTTGCTTTGCTTGTCCTTCCACTCGTCGGCATCGGGCGGCGGCTCGCCCTTGCGGGTGATGTTGGGCCAGGCCTGGGCGAAGCTGCGGTTGCGCTCCGCCCAGGCGCTCGCGCGGTCGTCGCTGTCCGGCACGATGGCTTCCACCGGGCACTCCGGCTCGCACACGCCGCAGTCGATGCACTCGTCAGGATGAATGACGAGCATGTTCTCGCCCACGTAGAAGCAGTCCACCGGGCAGACCTCGACGCAGTCCATATACTTGCAGCGGATGCAGCTCTCTATGACGACGTAGGTCATCCCTGGTCCTCGGTGGCGTCCTCGGGGGCACCCTGCGCGCTCAGGGTTGGGGCGGATATGCCTTCATCCTCGCTCCCGTGCAAGACGGGGCGCGGCGCGGGCGTGTCGCCCAGCTCCTCGTAGAGCCGCCGCGCCTCGGGGGCCGGGCCGCGCCGGGCGGCGAGGGCGACGACCCGGAGCACGCGGACGTCGCCGCGGAGCGGCAGCGTGAGCACATCGCCGGGCCGCAATCGGGCATGAGGCTTGTCGGTCGGCTGCCGGTTGATGCGGACCAGCCCGCCCGCGACGAGCCGGGCACAGTCCGCACGGGCCTTCATGAAG
Organism: uncultured Alphaproteobacteria bacterium; assembly: GCA_963848595.1. Taxonomy (GTDB): domain Bacteria; phylum Pseudomonadota; class Alphaproteobacteria; order Acetobacterales; family Acetobacteraceae; genus CAWKEH01. The sequence goes on from CAWKEH010000012.1 coordinate 237,354, forward strand.
CGGGCACACCACAGCCATTTGTCGAGCCGCTGCCACTCCCTGTCCTCAGTCAATGGGTCCTCGGTCAACGGCGCAGCACCCGCAAGGCCGCGAACGGCCCGTCGCTCTTCAAACTCGGGCGCGACGGCTCTGAACGGGTCCTATGGGCCGCCGCCCTCTCCGCGCGGCGCTGGGGCAGCATCATGGGCGGGGACGGCGGCCCAGCTTGGTCGGGCGGCAAGGCCGCGCCCGGCGCGAGCCGAACGCCGAGCGCCCGCAAGACGGCTGGCAGCGACTCAGCCCGAACGCCAAGGCGCGATGCAAGATCGGCCGGCACCGCAGAGGCGCTCGTCCGCGTCGCCCAGGCCAGCTCCGCCGCGATCCGCTCCGCCACGTCGAGGCGCAGCAGCACGGGGCCCGCCGCGACCCAGCCCATCGCTTCCGCAAACCCCGGCGGCCAATCCGCAGGCGATGCGACGACCGAGACCAGGCCCGGCGCAGGCAGCGGCGGCGGGTCCACCCCGGCGCGCACCGCCCAGAGCAAGGCCCGTGTCGTCCCCGCCTGCGGCTTGAGCAGCGCCGGCACGAACAGGGCGAAGCGCCCGGCGCGCACGCCGAGCGCCTTGAGCCGTCCGCGCAGCGGCGGCGGGACCAGCGCCTCCGTCGCGCCTGGCACCACCCCACCCGCCTCGACCAGCCGATGCAACGGTCCGCGTAGGGCCGGCTCATCATCCGCAGCCGCGCGCGCGCGGAGCAGGGGTGCCAGGTCCCTCTCCACGAGGGCATCCATGAAACGTTGCAGCCGCGCCCGGATGCGCTCACGCGAGGGTGCATCGAGGAACTCGCTGTCGAGCGGTTCCACGCGCGGACGCAGCAGCTCCGGGCCGGGCCGCAGCCGGCCAACCGGCACGCCCTCCCAGCCGATCCGCAGGCCCGGCAGAACGGCGAAGGTCGCGTCCGGTGCCGCCTCGAACAGCGCGACCCGGCCCGGCATCCACGCCCGCAGCGCCCGGCGGGCCGCGCGCAGCACGAGACGCCGCTCCGGTCCCTCCGTCTCCGGGTCGGGCACGAAGCCGAACCCCGCGACGTGCCCGACGGGATGGCCTTCGACGACAACCTCGCCGCGTGCCGAGACGGCGGAGAGCAGGTCCTTGTCGCTGCCCTCCTCCAGGCGGCGCATCAGGTGTGCGGCGCGGCGGTCCACGAAGCGCGCGGTCAGCCGCTCGTGCAGAGCATCGGAGAGCAGGTCCTCGACCTCGCGCGCGCGGGCTTGCCAGCGCGCCGCATCGCGCACCCAGTCGGTCCGCGCCGCGATGTAGGCCCAGTCGCGCACGCCGGCGAGGCGCTGCATGAGCGTGTCGAGGTCGCCATCCGCCCGCGCGAGCGCGCTGATCCCGGCCTCGATCCAGTCGGTAGGTACGTGACCGTCGCGCACCAAGTGGGTGAACACGCGCGCGCAGAGCCGGTTGTGCGACTCGTCCGCGAGCTTGCGGAAATCCGGGATGCCGCACGTCTCCCACAGCAGCCGCACCCGCCGCGATCCGCGGGCCAGGTCGCGTATCTCGCGCTCCCGCGAGAGGTTCGCGAGCGTCTGCAAATCCATCGCGTCCGGCCCGCGGACGAGGCCGGGCCGTGGCGGCGAGGCTTGCAGGCTCGCGAGGAGCGCGTCCACACCCGAGAAGTCGAGCTCGGCGTTGCGCCAGTAGATCTGGTCCAGCGGCTCAAACACGTGGCCTTCGACGGCGCGCACCAATTCGTCCTCGATCGGCGGGCAGCCAGCCGTGGTGCCGAAAGTGCCGTCCCGCATCCCCCGTCCAGCGCGGCCCGCGATCTGCGCGATCTCGGCGGCCGAGAGCCGCCGCGCCTCGTGCCCGTCGAACTTGGTCAGGCGCGCGAAGGCGACGTGGTCCACGTCCATGTTGAGGCCCATCCCGATCGCGTCGGTGGCGACCAGGAAGTCCACCTCCTTGTCCTGATAGAGCTTCACCTGGGCGTTGCGCGTGCGCGGCGAGAGGCGGCCCATGACGACGGCGCAGCCGCCGCGGCGGCGCCTGATCATCTCGGCGATGGCATAGACCTCGCTCGCGCTGAAGGCGACCACGGCGCTGCGCGGCGGCAGGCGCGTGAGCTTCGCATGCCCGGCATAGACGAGTTGCGACAGCCGCGGCCGCGTATCCACCTCGGCCTGCGGAACCAGCCGCTGCAGGAGCGGCCGGATCGTCTCAGCACCCAGGAACATGGTCTCCACCATCCCGCGGGCATGGAGCAGCCGGTCGGTGAAGACGTGGCCGCGGTCGGGATCGGCGCAGAGCTGGATCTCGTCCACGGCCAGGAACTCGACGGGACGGTCGAGCGGCATGGCTTCCACGGTGCAGGAGAACCAGCGCGCGCCGGGCGGGACGATCTTCTCCTCGCCGGTGATGAGCGCGACCTGGCGAGCACCTTTCCGCGCCACCATGCGGTCGTAGTTCTCGCGGGCGAGCAGGCGCAGCGGGAAGCCGATGATGCCGGAAGCGTGCCCAAGCAGGCGCTCGATGGCGAGGTGCGTCTTGCCCGTGTTCGTCGGGCCAAGCACGGCCCGGACTCGGGAGGGAAAGCCAAGCATGATGGGAGAGAGGGTTGGCCCTCGGCGCCGATTCTGCAAGCTCGACATTAGCGCGACGTTGGTCGGTGTCTTGCTCTGCCTAAGCACGGGTGCGACACGCTACGCCATGGAACTTGATCGCGATCTCGACTGCCTGGCCCCGGCTGGGGCAGGCCTGCCGCTCCATCCCGTCCGCCCGGCGGCGCTGGAGGACGCGACGGCCAATCTGCCTCATGCCGCCTTCCTCCGGGCCGCCGGCTTCCGCGCCGAGTCTGGCCAGGTCGTCCTCATCCCCGGTGACGACGGACTCTCGGGCGCCGTGCTCGGCCTCGGCGAAGATCGCTCGCCCTGGGCCTTCGGCGGTCTCGCGACGGGCCTGCCGCCCAGCACCGACTGGCATCTCGCGCCGGGCGACTACGATCCCGCGACGGCCGCGCTCGGCTTCTGCCTTGGGGCCTATCGATTCCCGGCCTTCAAGGAACCGAAGCCGATTGCCCGGCTCGCGCTGCCGTCGGGCGGCGCGGACGGCGAGCGCCTCGCTCGCGCGACCTGGCTCGTGCGCGATCTGGTCAACCTGCCGGCGAGCCATCTCGGTCCCGAGGAGCTGGCCCAGGCCGCCGCCGCGCTCGGCCAGCGCTTCGGCGCGCAGGTCGAGCTGACCCGCGGCGAGGCGCTGGAGCGAGGCTACCCGGCGCTCGCCGCCGTGGGCCGCGGCTCGGCGCGGCCGCCCGTGGTCGCCGTGCTGCACTGGTCAGGAGCCGGTCCAAAGGGGCCAAAGGGGAGCGACTCCGCGCCGCTGGTCTCCCTCTGCGGCAAGGGCGTCGTCTTCGACAGCGGCGGGCTCGACCTCAAGCCGTCCGCGGCCATGCTGCGCATGAAGAAGGACATGGGCGGTGCCGCGCTCATGTTGGGTCTGGCACGGCTCGTGATGGAGTCGGACCTGCCCGTTCGGCTCGCCGTTCGGATCGGCTGCGTCGAGAACCTTGCTGGTGCCAACGCCATGCGTCCTCTCGACGTGTTGAACACGCGCAAGGGGATAACCGTCGAGGTCGGAAACACCGACGCGGAAGGGCGGCTCGTGCTCGCCGACCTGCTGGCCGAGGCCGCCGAGGAGGGGCCGGACCTTCTTCTCGATGCCGCAACGCTGACCGGCGCCGCAAGGGTAGCCTTGGGGCCGGATCTGCCAGCGCTGTTCACGCCGGACGACGCGCTCGCGGCCCGCGTGCTCGCCGCAGGCGAGGCAGCGCACGATCCGCTCTGGCGCCTACCGCTCTGGGATGGTTACGAGTCCTGGCTGACGAGCCCCGTCGCCGACACGAGCACGGTCGGCTCCAAGCCCATGGCTGGCGCGATCGTCGCCGCGCTTTTCCTGCGCCGCTTCGTCCCGAGCGGCGTCGCTTGGGCGCACCTTGACACGTATGCCTGGAACGATTCGACCCGCCCCGGCCGTCCGGAGGGCGGCGAGGCAATCGGGCTGCGCGCGCTGTTTGAAGCGCTGACGATCTCGTATCGGAATCGAGTCGAAACGTAGGTTACACATTTGTCATCAAAACGATCTGCAACTCCTTTGTCCTACCCCTGTAACAATGGCCGTCCTGGACGATATGGGGTGCGAGAATGCGCCTCGGCGCGTTCAGGCGCGGCAACATCTTACAGTGAAAGGACTACAATCGTGCCGACACCTACAGCCGCCGACCAGTTGGTCGGTATCTTCCGTGACACCGTCGTCGCCCTTGTTCGCCGCGACGGACCCGACCTGTCCGCCCGGCAGCTCGGCGTGTTCCTGACCTGCTATCTTCAGGATGGGAACCACACCGTGCGCGGCCTCGCGGCCGAGCTGAACGTCTCCAAGCCCGCGATCACGCGCGCTCTCGACCGTCTCAGCGAGCTCGATCTTGCCCGCCGCAAGGTGGACCCGCAGGACCGGCGCAGCGTGCTCGTCCAGCGCACGCTCAAGGGCCAGGCGTTCCTCCGCGAGCTGCGCGGCATCATGCAAGAAGCGTCCAGCCCTCGGCGCGAGACGGCCCACGCCGGCAGCCAGGGAAGCCCCACTTCCCGCAACAAGGTCGTGAATGCCTGACTGTTCCAGGCGGCGTGGGGGCGTATTCATCCGCGCCGCCGGTGCCTCACCAGCGACCTAAGCCCGCGCGCCGTGCGCGGACTAGCACGTAGCTCGCCCACGCGAGTTGCGGCGGCAGAACGAGGAGCGGAACGAGCGCCTTGAGTGGCCCTGAGACGGCCAGGAAGAGGGCGCAGACCAGCCCGCCCCAGGCCGCGAAGGCCCAATGCAGCGGCGCAATGACGGCGGCAGGCACGCCTGCCCGGTGGGCGACCTGGTAGAGGTGCCCACGGTGTGGCTGCGTGACCCGTTCGCCCATGAGCAGGCGCCGGGCCAGGGTGAAGGCGGCGTCGAGCAGCAAGCCCGAGAGCAGGATCGGCACTAGCAGCGCTGACAGCTCCACCCCTTCGAACCGCGCCGCGGCGACCCCGAGCACGGCCAGCACGAAGCCGCAGAACTGGCTGCCCACGTCGCCCAGGAAGATTTGCGCGCGGGGGTAATTGAACGGCAGGAATCCCGCGAGCCCGGCCGCGAGCGACAGACTCGCCGCGTAGGCGAACCATCCTCCCTGCGCCGCCGCGATGGCCGCGAGGCATGCGCAGGCAACGAGGCACGTGCCTGAGACCAGCCCGTTCAGCCCATCCATGAAGTTGACGGCGTTGGTCGTGAACAGGATCCAAACGATCGTGGCGGCCGCGCCCAGCCAGCCGAGCGGCACCGCGCCCATGCCCGGCACCCGAACGTCCCAGACCGCGAGGCCGCTGGCCACGGCCAGCAGCGCGGCCCCGACTTGCGCCGCGAGCTTCACGGTGAACGGCCAGTCCCGCAGGTCGTCGAGGAACGCGACCAGCGCGATGGCGGCCGATGCCAGGATCACGCCCCGGAAATACGGGTCCGCGATGCGCGCGAACGCGGCGTAGCGGTAGAGCAGCGCCATCCCGAGCAGGAACGCCACGACGACGCCAACGCCGCCTCCCTTCGGGATCGCCTTCGTGTGCGCCTTGCGCGCGTCGGGCCGATCAAGCACGCCGGCGCGCGTCATCAGCCGCACAACGACCGCGGAGACGAGCGCGAGGCCGAGGGCGAAAAGGAGATGCCGGGCGAGTACGGTGGTGAGCAGCCTGGCCTCGCAGCAGATGACCGGAGGGTTGGGGGAGCGCGGGAAGGCGGCTATAGGATCGGCACGATGGCCTCGCAACGCTCCGTCAACCGCATCCTGCTGAACATCGCCCTCGACGGTATGCTAGCCGCGGTCGCCGCACCGGTGGCGAGCTGGGTTGCCCGGCCCGCGGACGGCATGCTGCGGCCGCTCTGGTTCCTTGCGGGCGGCGCGATCACTCTTCTCGTCGCGGGGCTGCCGTTCCGGCTCTCGCAGCAATATTGGCGGTTCGCCGGGATGGCGGACCTGCTCGGCGTGGTCGGCGGCAGCGTCCTGAGCGCGGCGCTGTTCTCCCTGCTCCTGCTCGTCACCGGCTTCCCGCTGCCGACGCCGACCTTCCCGATCGTCTACGCGCTCGTCCTAGTCGCGGCGCTGAGTGCCCCACGCATTGCTTACCGCATGCAGCACGCACGCCGGCCGGGCCCGGCCAGCGGCGAGGAGGCGCGGCCGGTACTGCTCATCGGCGCGGGGGAAGGGGCCGATCTGTTCCTGCGCGCCCTGGAGTATGGCCGTGGCGCGTATCGCGTGCTGGGAATCCTCTCGCTCGGCGACGCGCAGACCGGGCGGCGCATCCACGGCCAGGCGATCCTGGGCACCGTGCGCGATGCACCTGCCGTGCTCACGCGCCTGCGCGACGAGGGACGTCTGCCTTCCGCCCTGGTCGTCACCGAGCCGGACCTCGCCGGGCCGCCGCTCGCGGCGCTGCTGGAGGCGGCAGACGCGGCAGGCGTGCCGGTGCGCCGGGTGCCGCGGCCGTTCGCCCTGCAATCGGCCGCGCGCGGGGACGAGGCCCTGCAGTTGGCCCCCATCGCCATCGAGGACCTGCTGAACCGCCCCGAGGCGCCGCTCGACCGCGACGGCATGGCGCGGCTCGTCCAGGGAAGGCGCGTGCTGGTCACGGGCGCGGGCGGCACCATCGGCTCGGAACTGGCCCGCCAGGTCGCTGCCCTCGGCCCGGTCTCCCTGCTGCTGCTCGACAACGGCGAGTATGCGCTGTGGCAGGTGGACCTTGAGCTTGGCGAGAGCTACCCCGCCGTCCTGCGCCAGGCGGTGATCGCGGACATCAGGGACGAGGCTCGCATCCGCGAGGTGTTCGACCAGTTCCGCCCCGAACTCGTGTTTCACGCGGCGGCGCTGAAGCACGTGCCCATGGTCGAGGCGAACCCGCTCGAAGGCCTGCTCACCAACGCCGCCGGCACGCGCCACGTCGCCGATGCCGCGCGCGCCGCGGGCGTGCAAGCCATGGTGCTGATCTCGACCGACAAGGCGGTGAACCCGACCAGCATCATGGGAGCTTCGAAGCGCCTCGCCGAGATGTATTGCCAGGCGCTCGACGTCGCCGCGGTGCGTGGCGCCAACGAAATCGCGGCGTCCCGCAGCAGCGGCGGCATGCGCTGCGTGACCGTGCGCTTCGGCAACGTGCTCGGCAGCACCGGCTCCGTCGTGCCCCTGTTCCGCCGCCAGCTCGAGCGCGGCGGGCCGCTCACGGTGACCCACCCGGACATGCGGCGCTACTTCATGACGGTGCGCGAGGCGGTCGGCCTGGTCCTGGAAGCGACCGTGCTCGGCCTGAAGCGCGCGGGCGACGGCAACATCTTCGTGCTCGACATGGGCGAGCCGGTGAAGATCGTGGACCTTGCCCGGCAGATGATCCGTCTCGCCGGCCTGCGCCCCGACGACGACGTGGCGATTCGCTTCACCGGGCTGCGACCGGGCGAGAAGCTGTTCGAGGAGCTCTTCCACGGCAAGGAGCCGCTGGCACCCACGGATCACCCGAGCCTGCTCACGGCAGCACCCCGCACGGCGGACCCAGCCATCGTTGGCCGCGCGATCGAGGAGATTGCTGCGGCCGGGCGCGCCGGGCAGGAGCGGACGGCGCTGGCGATCCTGGGGCGCCTCGTCCCCGAGTTCGAGCACGCCGCCCCAGGGCACATTAGCGAGCCGTCGCGCGCGGCGATGCCCGGAGACTAGACGCTTGGACCCGATCCCCTTCCTCGACCTGCCCGCGCAGCAGCGACGCATCGCCGGGCCACTCCGCGCCCGGCTCGACGCTGTGCTCGCCCACTGCCAATTCATCCTCGGCCCCGAGGTCGCCGAGTTTGAGTCGGCACTCGCTGCGCGCGTGGGGGCCGCGCACTGCGTTGGCGTCAGCTCCGGCACCGACGCGCTCCAGATCGCCATGATGGCGGAGGGCATCGGCCGCGGCGACGCCGTGTTCCTCCCCGCCTTCACCTACACCGCGACCGCCGAGGTGCCCCTGCTACTGGGCGCCACGCCCGTGTTCGTGGACGTGGACCCCCACACGTTCCAGATCGCGCCCGCGCACCTCGACGCCCGCATCGCCGCCGTCCGCGCGGCCGGACGGCTGCGCCCGCGCGCGATCATCGGCGTGGACCTGTTCGGCCAGCCCGCGCCCTGGCCCGCGCTCACCACCATCGCCCGGCGCGAGAACCTGTTCCTGCTCGACGACCTCGCCCAATCCTTCGGCGCGACGCTCATGGGCAAGCCCCTTGGCACGCAGGGCGACGCGACCGCGACCAGCTTCTTCCCCAGCAAGCCCCTCGGCGCCTACGGCGACGGCGGCGCGCTCCTTACCGAGAGCGCCGAGCGCGCCGCGCTCTACCGCAGCCTCCGCTCCCACGGCGAGGGCGGCACGCGCTACGAGGTGCTGCACACGGGCATGAACGGCCGGCTCGACACGCTGCAAGCGGCCGTGCTGCTCGCCAAGCTCGATGTGTTCGACGAGGACCTAGCCGCCCGCGAGCGCGTCGCCGCGATCTACGACTCCCGCCTCTCGCACTTGGTCACGACGCCCGCCCACGTGCCCGGCAGCACGAGCGCGTGGGCGATCTACGCTATCCTGCTCAACGGTCCCGAGTGGCGCACCCCCCAGTGGCGTAACCAGGTGCAGGAGCGGCTGCGCGCGGAAGGCGTCGCGACCGCGATCTACTATCCAACGCCGCTGCATCAGCAGCCCGCGTATGCCGCGAGCCACGACGGGACGGCGCTGCCGGTCTCCGAGGACCTTGCCCGGCGCATCCTGGCGCTCCCGATCCATCCCGACCTCTCGGATGAGCAGGTTGAGCGGATTTGCGACGCGATGCGCCGGGTGTTGCGGTCGCCCGCTCCTCAGAACCGGCTGGCCGTGTAGATCAGGTATACGGACAGCACAGCGCCCAGCGCCAAGAGCAGGCCGGTGAGTGTGACGTCGATCCGCGTCCCGGTTCCTGGATGAGCGCGCGAGTCCTCGATGGCCTTCGCCGCCACGCGGAAGCGGGCGATCGCGAGCAGCATGATGGCGCCGCCGAGCAGGATCAGCAGGAAGCCGGCCACCTTGCCGAGAAGGTGACCGCCCGGCGCATACGCGTGCCCGGTCATGGACTGGCTCGTGATCTCGATGAACAGGTCGAACTTCTCGACGAGGAACCCGAACGCCATGACCGCGATGGCCGTGCGCACCCAGGCGAGGAACGTTCGCTCGTTCGCGGCGTGGTCAGAGAAATGCTGGATCATGGCTCGTGCAGCATCTCGCGCAGCCGAGCGCGCGTCGCCTCGTCCACGCCCGCCATGGCCGTCCCGAGCCGGCGCATCGCCCGGCGCGCGTCGTACAGCTGGTCGAGCAGCGACAGCACCAGCGGCAACGTCCGTTCCTCGACGTGCATCTCGCGGCGCAGCTCCACGATGAGCCGCACGCGCGCCACGTCTATGTCGCGGAAGCGCCAGTCGCCTGGCTCGCCGTCCGGCCGCACCAGGGCAGCGTCGATCCAGCGTTCCAGCGCAGTCCGATCGAGGCCGCGAACCTGCACGACGAGGGCTTCGATCGTTATCATGCTGCGCCCTCCATCTCACGGCGTGGGTCGGCTCCATGCGCCGGCGTCCAGTCTCGCAGGAAAGCTTCGAGCGCCGGGTCGGGTGCGCCGACCTGGACGCGCAGCGTGACGTAGAGATTCCCCGCTGGCTGGTCGCCATGGGCCGGGACGCCGCGCCCGCGCAGGCGAAGCTGCCGCCCCGTGTCCGAGCCGGGCGGGATGGTGAGGTTCACCGTGCCGCCCGGCGTCGGCACCGGGACCTTGCCGCCCAGCACGGCTTCCTTCAGCGTGACGGGCAAGTCGAGATGGATATCATTGCCTTCCCGCCGGAAGTGGGGATGGGGAGCGACGTGAATCTCGATCAGGGCGTCGCCCGCGGGGCCGCCGTTCAGGCCGGGACCGCCCTGGCCGCGTAAGCGCAGCGTCTGGCCGTCCTCGCTTCCCGGCGGGATGCGCACGTCGAGCGTGCGCCCGTCCGGCAAGGTCAGGCGGCGCGTCGCACCCTGGACAGCGTCGAGGAACGCGACCTGGAGGGCATACAGCTCGTCCCGGCCGCGCATCCGCACCTGTGCGCCCTCGCGGCGCGCGCCGAACATCTGGCCGAACAGGTCGTCGAGACCTTCCGTGAACACGCCGCTTTCCTCCCCGGCATGGGCGTAGCGCGCGCCCTCCCGGCCCTCTGCGAAGCCGCGCCATCCCGGCGGCGGCCCAGAATACGCTCCTTGGGGCGGGCGCTCATGGCCGCTCGCGTCGATCTCGCCGCGGTCGTAGCGGGCGCGGCGCTCCGGGTCCGACAGGATCTCGTTCGCGCCGGAGACCGCCTTGAACCGCTCCTCCGCCGCCTTGTCGCCAGGGTTGAGGTCGGGGTGATACCGCTTCGCGAGCCCCCGGTAAGCAGTGCGGATCTGCTCGTCCGTCGCGTCGCGCGCGACGCCGAGCACCTGGTAAGGGTCATCTGCCATTCCGGCTCCTTAAAGTCTCAAGCAACCCACGGCCGCAGCGGCAACCCGCGCCGCCTTCCTCCCGTTCCACGCTCAGGAGGATGTAGCGCATGAACGACCCCAAGGTGCAGACCGACGCCGACACCCCGCCGACCGAGGGTGCCAACCCGGAGAAGAATCCTCAACCCGGCATGCCGCACGGCATCCCGGAGGGTGCGACCGACACGGAGGCGAAGGGCACCCCCACGTCCGATCGCCAGCACACCGAGACGGCGCCCGCCAAGAGCCAGCCTGGCACGAAGTAGCTACGCAGCCAGCCGTAAGAATGTCAGCTCGTGCTTGTTGTGCCACAAATGCGCGACGCGGCCGCCCGGCAGCGCCGCGAATGCCGCCGCGACCTCGTGGTCCGTCGCGCCCTGGAACTTGATCGTGCAGACGATGCGCCGGGCGGCACCCATCCACCGCTCGACGAGCCCGAGTAGCCGGCGCGGATAGGCGACCACGTCGCAGACGAGCCAGTCAACCGGTTCGGGATAGAGCGCGAAGGCGCTCTCGTGCCGCGGCTCAACGCCTGGCATGGCCGCAACGATAGGGTCGAGCGGCGCCTTGTCCACGGCGATCACAGACGCGCCGAGCTTCGCGAGCGCCCACGTCCAGCCGCCGGGCGCGGCGCCGAGATCAAGGCATTGCTCGCCAGGCCGCGGCCAGGCGCCGAGCCGGGTCAGCGCCTCCCAGAGCTTAAGATAGGCCCGGCTTGGCGGTCCCTCACGGTCTTCCTCGAAGCGGCACTCGCCGTTGGGGAAGGGGCTGCTCTTCGCCGGGCTGAGGAGCAAGCGGTCCGGGGCCAGCAGCGTCCAGGCGCCGAGATGGCTCGCCGGCACTGGTTCGGGGAAGCGCAAGGGCCGCGCGCGCACCGGCGGCAGCCGCGCCTCAACAAGCGCTGCGCGGCGGAACTGCCCGGCGGCGTATAGCGACCAGTTCCGCTGGATCGCCCGCAAGGCGCCCGCCGCAGCACCGACCGAGGACGCCGGAATTGCCTGTGGCGCGAGCCAAGTATCCAACGCCCAGGCCGCCTCGCAGGGCACCTCGGGCGAGAGCGCGAGCCGCCCGTGCCAGGCCGAGACGGGAACGTTGAGCCGCGCCAGCTCCTCTGCCAGTTGCCGCTCGAACCCGTCCGCCGCGAGGTATGCCGACCGAATCAACGGACACGCAGCGCCGACGCCGCGAGCAGCAGCCAGCCAACCATCAGCAGCAGCCCGCCAGTCGGCGCCGTCGGCCCGAGCGAGCCGCCCGTGACGCCGTTGAACCAGGCCGCACCGCAGAACAGCAGGCTGCCGACCAGGAAAGCCGCTCCCGCGCAGCCTGCGAGCGCCCCGCCGCGGACCGCCCACAATCCGGCGCCCACGGCCGCCAGCGCGTGCCATCCTTGCAGCTGGACCGCCGCGTCCACTGCGCGCATCCGCGCCGCGTCGAGCCGCCCGGCTGCGAGATGCGCCGCCGCTGCCGCCGCGACAACCGCCACGAACCCTTGCACGGCACCGAGCGCCACGAGCCAACGTCCCATTCGATCTCTCCTACGGCAAGCACCCTGTCCCAGGCTGTATCCTACTTGAGGCCATAGCCCATGCGCGCCGCGTCGAGACTCGACGCTCGGGACCGGCGCGCGGTCGGCGCAGTCGGGATGCAGATCTTATCCTCTGCTGGTCTCCGCGGGCCGGCGGGGCTGCGCGCGAGCAACACGGGACCGTGGCGCAGGCTTGGAAACCCGATCGTGTCGCTCGAAGCGAGACGAGTTAAGCTTTTCTGCTTGCTCGATTGAGCCTGGATGGTGCACGTTCGGAACGTGCGGCCAGCGTAGCCACCTCAGGCAGTGATCCCGGCCGGCATCTTACGAACGAGGTGCTGTTCATGCGCACCATCCTGCTCGCCGGCACCTCGCTGCTGGCCCTCTCCGCCTCAATCGCCACCGCCTCGGCGGTGCCCACGACCACCGACGACACCCCCGGCTTCCAGACCTTCACCGCGATCGACGCCGGCGTCTACAAGATCACCGCCTTCGGCGCGCAGGGCGGCACCGGTGCCGGCGCCTACGGCGGCGGTGCGGGCGGGCTCGGCGCCGGGGTCCAAGGCGACCTCATGCTTACCGCCGGCGAGACGCTGCGCATCGCCGTCGGCGGCATGGGCGGCGCCAATGGCGTTTACGGCGGCGGCGGCGGCGGTGGCAGCTTCGTGGTCGGGCCGGGCGGCACGCCCCTGGTGATCGCGGGCGGCGGTGGCGGTGGCGGTGCCAACAGCCGCGGCGGTAGCGGCGGCGCCGGTAATAGCGGCTTGGGCGGCGGTACCGGTTCCGCCGGCTACGTCGGCGGCGGTGCTGGTGGCACGGGCGGAGACGGCGGAGCCGGCGGCGCTGGCGGTAGCCCCGTCACGGGTGGCGGGGTCTTGCCGGGCGGCGGGGGCGGCGGGTTCAAGGGGGCTGGCGGCGGCGTTGGCGGTGGCGGCAGGGGCGGCGGCGGCGGTGGCTATCCGAGTCTCGCCGGCGGCGCCGGCGCCAACGGCGGCGGCTTCGGCGGCGGCGGTGGCGGGGGTGGGAGCGGCGCCGTCGGCACTCTCGGCGCCGGCGGCGGCGGCGGCGGCTACAGCGGCGGCGGCGGCGGCGGCGCCAACAACGGCGGCGGCGGCGGCGGCGGCTCCTTCCTGGCGTCGGGCGCGACCTACGCGAGCCTCCAGACCGGCGTCAACGCCGGCAACGGATCGGTGTTGATCGGCGCAATTATCACTCCCCCAAGCTCCTCGGAGCCCGTCCCCGAGCCGACGAGCCTCGCCCTGTTCGGCACCGGCCTCGCCGGGCTGCTCGCCCTGCGCCGGCGCCGCGTGCGCTGAGCCGTCGTGTACTCGCCCCCCGGGGCGAGTCACCCGCGCCAGAGGATCGCGGGCAGGTGCGTCATCCTCGGCTGCGGCTTGCGCCAGAAGCTGTCGTTGGCGAACCGCTCGAACAGGTCGGGCGGCAGCACGCTCGCGCGCGGGCGCCACTCCACCCGGCCCTCAATCCGGTGCAGCCCCGGCGACCCCAGCGCCGCGTCGAACGCGTCCGCCTCGTAGGACACGTCCTCGAAGTCGTGGTCGAACAGCGGCTCGCCCAGAAGCCGATACAGCTCTCTCATGGTCGGACCGGGCGTCCGGGCCAGCGCCTCGTAGTCGAGCAGGATCAGCCGCTCCGAATGCGCCCCGAAGCAAGCCTCACGCAAGGCATCCAGCGCGTAGCCGACCATGCCGTCGCTGCCCGCAACCCGCGCGGTCCGGGTATAGACCGTGCCGCCCGGCTCGTAACCGAACAGGCCCGACAGCTCGAACGGGTTGCGGCTCGCCTGGCGCTCGATGCTGTCCACGATCCAGGGCACTTCCCGCACGCAGCAGATCACGCGCGAGCGGGGGAATAGCTCGGCGAGCGCCGCCATGCGCGCGCACCAGAGGCGGTTGGTGTCGAAGAGCACCGTGGCCGGATCGGCCTGGTGGTAGTAGCCGGCGAACACGCCGCGCAGGATGGCCCGGCGTTGGGCGGCGTCGAGGAACACGGCGGTCTCGTTACGCCGGCTCATGGCCGTCTCCAGCGCCAAGTAAAGCGTGCCCACGGGGCTGGTCATGGCGGCGTGGAAGGCGGGGTTCTGGCGCAGGATGGCGGCCAGCAAGGTCGATCCCGCCCGCGGCAGCCCGGAGATGAAGTGGATCGTGTTGTCCATATCGCCGCCCGCCGCCCGCCGCGAATCATGCCGGCGCCACCCTGCCACGCCGGGCATTCCACGCCAATATTCCCTGCTCTATATCTCTCCGCGATGCCACGCGGCGATTTGTTTCCCGAGATCGGCCCGTTCGAGACCGGCTACCTGCCGCTCTCGGGCGGGCATGTCATGTATTGGGAGCAGGTGGGCAACCCACGCGGCCGGCCCGTGCTGTTCCTGCACGGCGGGCCCGGTGCCGGAGCCGGTGCCGTCCACCGCCGCTTCTTCGATCCGAGCCACTGGCGCGTGGCGATCTTCGACCAGCGCGGCGCCGGGCGCTCGCGGCCTATGGGCAGCCTCGTGCAGAACACCACCGCCGACCTGGTTGCCGACATCGAGCTGCTGCGGCTGCACCTCGGCGTTGAGCGCTGGCTCCTGTTCGGGGGCAGCTGGGGCAGCACGCTGGCCCTCGCCTACGCCCAGGCGTATCCTGACCGCGTGCGCGGCCTCGTCCTGCGCGGCGTGTTCCTGGGGCGCAAGCCGGAGGTGGACTGGTTCCTGCACGGCCTCGCCCAGGTGTTCCCGGACGCGCACGCCGCCTTCGCGAGCTTCCTGCCCGAGAGCGAGCGCGGCGACCTGCTCGGCGGCTACCTTCGCCGCCTGACCGACCCGGACCCGGCGGTCCACCTGCCGGCGGCGCGCGCCTGGTCGGTGTATGAAGGCTCGTGCAGCACGCTGCTGCCGAGCCCCGACACCGTGACCAGCTTCGCCCAGGACCGCACCGCGCTCGGCCTCGCCAGGATCGAGGCTCACTACTTCGCGAACAACCTGTTTCTGCCACCCGAAGGCTTGCTCGCGGGCGTCAGGCGGATCGGGCACCTGCCGGCGGAGATCGTGCAGGGCCGCTACGACATGATCTGCCCGGCGCGCTCGGCCTTCGACCTGGCGGCCGCGTGGGCGCAGGCGCGTCTGACGCTCGTGCCCGATGCCGGGCACTCGGCGCTCGAGCCCGGCATCCGCCGCGCGCTCGTCGCGGCCGTTGAGCGCTTCCGCGCAGCCTGGTAGGATGCTGCTGGCGAGCTGGAGCGCGCTCCTGTGCGGTCGCCTGCTGTTGCGAGCCCTGGGCGGGAACGCCGCCCTACACCGTCTCATGCCCGGGTCCAGCGACCTCGCCTATGGCGTCCGGGAGCGTGGGAAAGAGCCTCGGCGCCATCTGCACCGCAAATTCCTTGAACACCCGCACCGGCCGCGCGACGTGCCGGTTGCCGAGATGGACCACGGAGAGATCGAAACTGCGGAAGCGCCATTCCGGCATCACCTCGACGAGCCGCCCCTCGCGCAGCAGCGTGGGCTGCACCACCGGCGGCAAGTCGCCGATGCCTGCACCTGCGACCAGCGCGGCCGCGAGCCCGGCGTAGTCGTTCATCGAGAGGTGAGGCAGAAAGCCCAGCGTTTCCTTGTCCCTTCCATTCGCGTGAACGAAGCTCCAGCGATACTCGGGCTTCCAATGTGCGAACGCGAGCAGCCGGTGGCCGAGCAGATCCTGCGGCTTTGAGGGCGGCTCGCGCGCCTTGAGATAGGCAGGGCTCGCCACGAGCTGATGCCGGTAGGTCAGGATCGTCCGGGCGACCAGCGACGAGTCCTTGAGCGCGCCGAGCCTGAACACGAGGTCGATGCCTTCGGCGATATGATCGATGAACCGGTCGGTGACGAGGACCTGGATGCGCACATTGGGGTAGGACGCCTGGAAGGCGCCGATCAGCGGCGCGAGCAAGGTGTCTGCGATGCTGGGCGGCGCCGATAGCCGCAAAAGGCCCGAGACATCCGACAGCTTGTTTGAAACGATGTTGTCGATCGCCTCACCGAGTTCGGCGCCGCGCTGGGCGTGCCCGAGAATCTCGGACCCGATATCAGTCAGCCGCAGGCTGCGCGTCGAACGTTCGAGCAGGCGGACGCCGAGCTGGTCCTCGAGATCGGCGACGCGACGGCTGACGGTTGAGACCGGCATCTTCAAACGCCGTGCCGCCTCCGAGAAGCTGCTCGCTTCGACAACTCTGGCAAAGATGAGCAGTGCGTTGAGGTCAGCCACCGTTTTCCCAACTCCGGGAATCTGATTCCTGGCTTTACCATCTTATGGATAGCAACGCGTTCTCGTATCTCTGCGGCCACCGCGCCGTCGAGGCACCGCGGGTCACCGGGGGTCTTCGGCACGATCTAACCGCCGCGTAGAGGGAGCGAACAGATGAACGCCGACGAACAGGCTGTCGGGGCTGTACTGACGAGCTATCAAGATGCGCTGAACCGGTCCGACACGGCTGCGGTGATGGAGCTCTACGCGCCGGACGGCGTGTTCATGCCGCAGAACAGCCCATCCAGCATCGGGACCGACGCGATCCGCAAGGCGTATGACGCCGTGTTCGACGCCATCACGCTGACGGTCGAGTTCAAGGTCGCCGAGATCCGCCAGCTTGGCCCCGACTGGGTGCTCGCGCGCACCAACTCGGCCGGGACGGTCAAGATCAAGCCGATGGGCGGAGGCGGCCCGGAGGCGAACCAGGAGCTGTTCCTGTTCCAGAAGCTCGGCGACGCGTGGAAGATCGCGCGCTACTGCTTCTCCACCACCAATCCGCCCTCTGCGTCGGCGTGACGGGTCGAGCGCGCGCAGCGGTGGTGAGCAGCCGAGAAGGACGGAACGATGACCATGATGACGGCGGCCGTGGTCCATGAGCCGGGTGGGCCGGAGGTTCTCAAGATCGAGCGCCGCCCGGTCCCCGAGCCGCGGGACGGCGATGTGCTGATTCGGGTCAAGGCGTTCGGGCTCAACCGCTCCGAGCTCTTCACCCGCCAGGGGCATTCGCCCGACGTCAAATTCCCGCGCATCCTCGGCATCGAGGCGGCCGGCATGGTCGAGCACGCGCCAGGGGGTGAGTTCCGCAAGGGCGATATCGTCGCGACCGCAATGGGCGGCATGGGGCGACGCTTCGACGGCGGCTACGCCGAATTTACCTGCGTGCCCGCCGCACAGGTGCAGGTCGTCAAGGCTGAGCTTCCGTGGGAAATGCTCGGCGCTATCCCGGAAATGCTGCAGACGGCTTGGGGGTCGCTGTTCAAATCGCTGCGCCTCGAGAGAGGCGAACGCTTGCTCATTCGCGGCGGCACGACCTCGGTCGGGCTCGCAGCCGCGGCGATCGCCAAGGGTCATGGCGCCTTCGTCGCGGCGACGACCCGCAGGCCAGACCGCGGTGAGCTGCTGCGGGCGAGCGGCATCGATCAGGTGTTCATCGACACCGGCTCGATCGCCGAACACGTGCGGAAGGCGTTTCCGGACGGTGTCAACAAGGTGCTCGAGCTGGTAGGCGCGACGACGCTGAAGGACTCGCTTCGGTGCGCCGCGCAGGGCGGCATCGTGTGCATGACCGGCATGGTCGGCAACAAGTGGTCGCTCGATGCTTTCAGCCCCATGGACGCGATCCCGACTGCCGTCAGCCTGACCACCTATGCAGGCGGCTCGGACGACTTCATGCTGACTCCGCTCGATGAGCTCGCCGGGCAGATCGCCTCGGGTAGGCTGCGCGTTCAGATCGGCAGGGTCTTCCGTCTCGACGAGATCGTGGAGGCGCATCGCTGCATGGAGGATAACAAGGCAGGCGGGAAGATCGTCGTGCTGACCTAGGCGAGAAAGGAGCGCATTTGGTCGAGCCGGGAAGAGAGAACACGGCGACCCGAGGAAAAAGATAAAAGCGGCAGCCGCGGATGAACGCCCCGCGCAATCATACGTTGGCGTGCTTGTTGGCCGCGGACGCGGCCTTGCCTCACATGCGTTCAATCCACGGAGACAAGCATGAACCGCATTGCCCGCTGGGGTTTCGCCCTGGCCTTGTTCCCGATGGCCGCCTGCACGTCCAACAACGTGACCCCGATGGCCGCGACGGTGCCGGAGCCGGCCGCCGCCGCACCCACGGTCAACCCGGTGGACCAGCAGTTCGCCATGCAGGCCGCGGCGAGCGACAAGTTCGAGATCGAGTCATCGCAGGTCGCGCTGCAGAAATCCCATAACCGCCGCGTCCGCGAGTTCGCCCAGCGCATGATCGACGCGCACACGCAGACTACGCAGCAGCTCACCCAGATCGCGAGCAGCAAGGGCATGGCGATGCAGCCCGTGCTGCAGCCAGACCAGCAGAAGATGCTCTCTGACCTGCAGGGCATGAACGGCGGCCGGGCGTTCGACCGTGCCTACTTGAACGACCAAGTGACGGGGCACTCGGCTGCCGTGACCCTCTTCCAGAACGAGATCGCGAACGGCCAGGACCCGCAGATAAAGGCGTTCGCGCAGCAGACCTTGCCGACCATCCAGGACCACCTGCGCATGGCGCGCAGCCTCGGCGGTCGCGGATAGGCTAGGTGCGGACCAGGCCATGAGTCCGGCCTGGTCCGCCCTTCGTAGCGCCGCATGAAGGTCGCCGTCGCAGGGTTGGGCAGCATGGGGGAGGGCGCCGCCCTCAACCTCGCGCGCAAGGGCTTCGCCGTCACGGGCGTGGAACCGCGTGAGGCGGCGTGGGCCGGCCTGCGCGACGCGGGCGGGCAGGCCGTCCCCCGCGCCGCCGACCTGCCCAACTCGCTCGACGCCCTCGTCCTGTTCGTCGTCAACGCGGACCAGGCTGCCTCCGTGCTCGACGACGCGCTGCAGCGCGTCGCGCCGGGAGGCGTCGTCATCAACTGCGTCACCGTCGCGCCCGAGGTCGCGCGGCGGCTCGCGGCGCAGGTCGAGGGCGCTGGCCGTCTCTACCTGGACGCTCCCGTCTCCGGTGGCCAAGGTGCGGCGCGCGCCGGGACGATGACCGTCATGGCCTCGGGCAGCCCCTCCGCCTTCGAGCGCGCTGCGCCCGTGCTGGAGGCGATGGCCGGGAAGGTCTGGAAGCTTGGCGACGCGCCCGGCGCCGGCAGCACGGTGAAGATGGTCAACCAGCTCCTCGCCGGCGTCCACATCGCCGCCGCGGCCGAGGCGATGGCGCTCGGCATCCGCGCCGGCGCCGATCCGCAGACGCTGTTCGACGTCATCACGACGAGCGCCGGCAATTCCTGGATGTTCGAGAACCGCGTGCCGCACATCCTCGCCGGCGACGACACGCCGCTCTCGGCCATCAGCATCTTCGTCAAGGACCTCGGCATCGTACTCGACCAGGCGCGCTCGCTCACCTTCCCGTTGCCGATGGCCTCCTCCGCGCATCAGCTGTTCCTCGCAGCCGCCGCGACAGGGCAGGCTGGGCGGGACGATGCGTTCGTGATCCGCGTCTGGGAGCGGCTCGCGGGCATCACCCTACCCGAGAAGAAAGAATGAGCGAGAGCCGCGTCCAGGACGCTCGGGTCCAAGACTGGGGCCGGATGAGCCGCGCCGAGCGCGACGCCGCCTACGACAACCGCGGCGCCGTCGCGAACAGCGGCGCGCTGCTCGACGCGCTCTTCGCCACCTCGGCGGCCCGCAGGGCGGAGGCGCCGGACGGCCTCGACCAGCCTTACGGGCCGCGCGAGCGCAACAAGGTGGATCTGTTCTCAGGGCGCGACCCGGCCGCACCCTGCCTCGTGTTCCTCCACGGCGGCTACTGGCAGCGCAACGGCCGCGAGAACTTCACGGCTCTGATGGACGGCGTGCGCGCCCACGGCTGGACGGCGGCGCTGCCGGGCTACACGCTGACGCCCGACGTGACCCTCAACGAGATCGTCGCCGAGGTCCACGCAGCCCTCGACTGGCTCGCCGACAAGGTAGCCGGCCCGGTGATCCTCTCCGGCTGGTCGGCGGGCGGGCATCTCACGGCGATGGCGCTGCACCACCCGCGCGTTCACGCCGGGCTGGGCATCTCGGGCATCTACGAGCTGGGGCCGCTGCGCGACACGAGCCTGAACGACACGCTGCGCCTCACCGACGAGGAAGTCGCGAGTCTCTCGCCGCTCCGCCTGGCCGTCGGGCCCAAGCCTCTCGCCATCGCCTATGGCACGGCCGAGTTGCCGCCCCTGGTCCATGACAGCCGCGGCCTGAACTGGCACCGCGCGGCGGGCCACGCGCCCGGCCCGCTGATCCCGCTCGCGGGCGCGAACCACTTCACGGCCGTAGACAGCCTGCGCCAGCCGGACGGCGTGCTCACACGGGCGGCGCTGGCGCTGGTGTGACGCGACGCGCAAGCAGGTTGCCTCTGCTTGACGCGGCGCGGCCCTGGCCCTAAGTCGGCGGCCTGCCGCTGCGGGTGTAGCTCAGTTGGTTAGAGCGCCGGCCTGTCACGCCGGAGGTCGCGGGTTCGAGCCCCGTCACTCGCGCCAGCGTCCCCTGGGTTGGCCCCTCTGGCAACGCCGCCCCGCTCGCTATAAGTAAGGGTTCGCTGCGGTGCGGCATAGCCGGTCGCGGCGCTGTGGGGATTCAGGCCATGCCGTTGCTCGTCCACTACTTCCCGATCCTCGTATTCCTGGTGATCGCGCTCGGCATCGCGGGCGCGATGGTCGGCGGATCGCTGCTCGCGGCCAAGCAGGCGCCCTATGCCGAGAAATTGTCCGCCTACGAGTGCGGCTTCGAGGCATTCGGCGACGCGCGGCGGCGATTCGACGTGCGCTACTACCTAGTCGCCATCCTGTTCATTATATTCGATCTCGAAGTCGCGTTCCTGTTCCCGTGGGCGGTGTCGCTCGGGAGCATCGGCTGGTTCGGCTTCCTCTCCATGATGGGCTTCCTTGCGGTCCTCACGGTCGGATTCATCTACGAGTGGAGCAAGGGCGCCCTGGATTGGGAATAGGGCCCATAGGACTTTGGGAGTAGGGCTATGAGCGCTACGACGGCTGAGACCGCGGTCGCCTGGAACCGGGAGGCGCTGGCCCCCGGCCCGGAGCAGGACGCGGTCATCAAGGGCATCACGGGCGAGGCCGCCGACAAAGGCTTCGTCGTCGCCAACCTCGACAAGCTGGTGAACTGGGCGCGCACGGGCAGCCTCTGGCCGATGACGTTCGGCCTCGCCTGCTGCGCCGTCGAGATGATCCACGCCTACATGCCGCGCTACGATCTCGATCGCTTCGGCATCATCCCGCGCTCCTCGCCGCGGCAGAGCGACGTGATGATCGTCGCCGGCACGCTGGTGAACAAGATGGCGCCGGCGCTGCGCAAGGTCTATGACCAGATGCCTGAACCGCGCTGGGTGATCTCCATGGGATCGTGCGCGAACGGCGGTGGCTACTATCACTACAGCTACTCAGTGGTCCGCGGCTGCGACCGGATCGTGCCGGTGGACATCTACGTGCCCGGCTGCCCGCCGACGGCCGAGGCGCTAGTTTACGGCATCATGCAGCTGCAGAAGAAGATCCGGCGAACGGGGACGATCCTGCGGGCTAAACTGGATGACCTCGCCACCGCAGCCGCCTCCCTGCCCGGCGTCGAGCGTGCCGGGCTGGAGGGCGGCGAGCTGGTGGTCCACGCGCCCCCGCACGAGCTGCCCGCCCTCATGCTGGCGCTGCGAGACGACCCGCGCTTCGCCTGCGAGCAGATGATGGACCTCTGCGGCGTGGACTGGCCGGAGCGTGACCCCAGGTTCGACCTGGTCTACAACCTGCTCTCGGTCAGCCTGAACCACCGC
>CAWKEH010000013.1:0-108367 GCA_963848595.1 uncultured Alphaproteobacteria bacterium
CCGGCTCCAACCCCAGCGCCCGTATCCGTGCCCCCTCGTCGTCCCAGCCCGCCCGCTCCTTGACGTTGACAAACAGGTGCACCGGCCGCTCGATCAGCCGCGCCAGCTCGGCCCGCGCTTTCGCCCCGATCTCGCGCACGCGGCTGCCCTTGGCGCCGATCAGGATCGCCTTCTGCCCGGCGCGCGCCACGTAGATCGTGACGTCCACCCGCACCGAGCCGTCGTCCCGCTCCTGCCAGCTCTCGGTCTCGACCGTGGTGCCGTAGGGCACCTCCTCGTGGGTCTGCAGGAATACCTGCTCGCGCACCAGCTCCGCGGCGAGCAAGCGGTCCGGCATCGCGGTGAGGTCGTCGTCCGGGTAGAGGTGCGGCCCTGGCGGCACCGCGGTGGCGAGCGCGTCGGCCAGCTCGGGCACGCCGTCGCCGGTCTGCGCGCTCACGAAGAACATCTCCTCGAACGCGACGCGCTTGCCCAGCGCCTCCGCGAGCGGCAGCAGCGCGGGCGGCCCGACCAAGTCAACCTTGTTCAGCGCGAGCCATGCCCGGCGCCTGCGCTCGGCGATTCGCGCCAGGATGGCGCCCACTTCCTCCGTCAGCCCAGCGCGCGAATCCACGAGGAGGACCGCTAGATCGGCATCGTCGGCGCCGGTCCAGGCGGCGCTGACCATGGCGCGGTCGAGCCGGCGCTTCGGGCGGAAGATGCCGGGCGTGTCCACGAGCAGGACCTGGCTCGCGCCGCGCATCAGGATGCCGAGCACGCGGAAGCGGGTCGTCTGCGCCTTCGGGCTGACGATGCTCACCTTGGTGCCCAGCATCCGGTTGAGCAGCGTGCTCTTGCCGGCGTTCGGCGCGCCCGACAAGCGCCACGAAGCCGCAGCGGCTTACCGGCTCGCTCATGCGCCCAGCTTCGCGAGCAGCGTCGCGGCTGCGGCTCGCTCCGCCAGGCGCTTGCTGGTCCCCTCGCCTTCCCCTGCTTGGCCGAGCGCCTTGGCGTGGATGCGGAACCGCGGCGCGTGCGGCGGCCCCTCGCGGGCGACCTCGCGATAATCGGGCAGCGGATGGCCGCGCGCCATCAGCCACTCCTGAAGCTGCATCTTGGGGTCCTTCGGCGGCAGAAGGTGCCGCTCCAGGTCCTCCGCCCAGGCGGCACGGACGAAGCGCCGGGCCGGCTCTAGCCCGGCGTCGAGGTAGAGCGCCCCGAGCAGCGCCTCGACCGCGTCCGCGAGCACGGTGGACAGCGCGGTGACGCCCGCGCGCGCCTCGC
The DNA here is from genome assembly GCA_963848595.1 of uncultured Alphaproteobacteria bacterium. GTDB lineage: Bacteria > Pseudomonadota > Alphaproteobacteria > Acetobacterales > Acetobacteraceae > CAWKEH01. The sequence continues at coordinate 1,264 of CAWKEH010000013.1, forward strand.
CGGGTGCGACCGCGAGCACGGCGGCGAGGCCGGCCCGCTCGGCGATCCCCGCGATGGTCGCGCGCGAGACCAGGTGGGCGAGCCGCAGCCCCAGCTCGCCTTCCTGCTCGTCCGGGAAGCGCTCGACCAGCCACTCGGCCATGAGCAGGCCCAGAACGCGGTCGCCTACGAATTCCAGCCGCTCGTTCGAACCGACGCCGCGGCGCTCGCCCCTGCGGCGCCCGGCTCGGCCGTAGATCGCCGAGCGATGGGTCAGCGCCTCGTCGAGCAGCGCCGGGCGTGCGAAGCGATGGTCGAGCAGCGCCTGCGCCGCCTCCCGCGAGGCAGACACGTCGCGCGCCGCGTCACGCCCCTCGTCATGCTCCTTTGGCACGGCTAGTCGATGCCGCGCAGCAGCCGGCCCCAGCGCACCTCGAACGGCCAGTCCCAGAACGCCCACCAAGGATCGCGCGCATCGAACGAGAAGAAGGTGAACTCCGCCTTGCCGACGAGGTTCTCGATCGGCAGCAAGCTGACGCCTCCGGCGGTGACCGGCACGCGGCTGTCGGCGCTGTTGTCGCGGTTGTCCCCCATGACGAAGAGGAAGCCTGGCGGCACCGCGATCTCAGGCGTGTTGTTGACCGGGCCCGCGTCGGTCATCTTCAGGATCTCGTGCTTGACGCCGTCCGGAAGCGTCTCGTCGTAGAGCCGCGTCAGCGTGCGCAGCCCGCGGTCCTCGGCCATGTATTCGCCCTCGGGCTTGCGCGGGACAAGGGTGCCGTTGACGTAGAGCTCACCGTCGCGCACCTGGATGCGGTCGCCGGGCAGGCCGATGATGCGCTTGATGTAATCCGTGCTGTCGTCGCCGGGCCACTTGAACACGGCGACGTCGCCTTGCTTGGGCATCCAGAGCGGGATGCGGCCGCTGAACAGGTGCGGCGCGAAGGGCAGCGAGGCGTAGGAGTAGCCGTAGGCGAACTTCGACACGAACAGGTAGTCGCCGATCTGCAGCGTCGGCAACATGCTGCCGGACGGGATGTTGAACGGCTCCACGATGAGCGTGCGAATCCCAACCGCGATCAGCAGCGCATAGATGACGGTCTTGGCGCTCTCGAGCAGGCCGCCCGAGCGCTTCTTGGCCTTGGCGGGCGCTCCCTTGGAAGCGCTCTTGGAGGCTACCTTGATCTTGCTCATGCTTGGCCCTGCTGACTGGCCCTGCTTCAAGCGGAGGCTCCGGTCGCTGTCAACCAACGCTCCTTCGTGGCAACGCTCCTCGGGATCGCGCTCGGCCTGCAGCATCACCTGCGCGAAGGCGTAGGGGTGCTCGTCCGTCATCGTCAGCGCGATCTGCGGCGCGAAGCCGGGCGGCGTAAGCTGGCGCAGCCGGGCGAGCGCACCGCCGGTCAGCACCATTGTCGGCTGGCCGGAGGGCAGGTTCACCACGCCGAGATCCTGCCAGAAGACGCCCTGGCGGAACCCGGTGCCGAGAGCTTTGGCGCAGGCTTCCTTGGCCGCGAAGCGCTTGGCGTAGGTCGCGGCGCGGATTGCCGGCGTGCGGCGCTCGGCCTTCGCGCGTTCGACTTGCGTGAACACGCGGGTGAGGAAGCGGTCGCCGAACCGCTCGATGGCGCGCTCGACGCGGCGAATGTCGCACAGATCGGACCCGAGCCCGAGCAGCATCCGAGCCGTGCGCCTAACCGCGCGCCCGCTCGACCTGTGTGATCCCGCCAGTCGCGCGCAGCCCGGCGATCACGGTCGAGAGATGGCGAAGGTCGCGCACCTCCACGTCGAGCAGCACCTCGAAGAAGTCCTGCTGCCGGTTGACGATCTTGAGGTTCGTGAGCGCCCCTTCGTGCTTGGCGACGGCGTTGGCGAGGTTGGCGAGCGCCGCCGGGCTGTTCACGCTGATGGCGCTGATGCGGCCGACATGGGTGGCCTTCGCGGCGCCGTCCCACTCCACGTCTATGAACCGCTCGGGCGTCGCCGCGAACGTCTCCAGGGTCTGGCACTCGCGCGTATGTATGGTGACGCCTTTCCCCGTCGTCACGATGCCGACGATGCGGTCGCCCGGAACCGGGTGGCAGCAGCCGGCATAGTGGACCGCCATGCCGGCAACCAGCCCGCTGATGGCCATGCCGCCCGGCGCCGCGGGACTGCGGCTGCGCGGCAGCAGGGACGGCAACGGCCGCGGCGCCCGCGCGGACTGGCGCAGCTCCGGGTAGGCGGCGTGGACGACGTCCTTGGGGCCGATATTGCCCTGGCCGACTGCGACGTAGAGGTCGTCGAGCGTCGCCACCTTGAGCGTCTTGAGCGCCGCCTCCAGCACCTTCTCGGAACCGTCCAGCCCCTCCTGCCGGAACGCCTTCGCGAGCGCCGCGCGCCCGGCATCCTTGTTGTGCTGGCGCTGCTGCTGCGCGACGTAGCGGCGGATGCGCGCCCGCGCCTTGCCGGTAACGACGAACCGCTCCCACGCGGGCGACGGCGTGCCGCCGCGCGCGGTCATGATCTCGACCTGGTCGCCGTTCCGCAGCTCGTGCCGCAGCGGCATCAGCCGGCCGTTGATCTTGGCGCCGACGCAGGTGTCGCCGATCTGGCTGTGCACGGCGTAGGCGAAGTCTATCGGCGTCGCCCCGCGCGGCAGCTCGATGAGCTGGCCCTTCGGCGTGAAGCAGAACACCTGGTCCTGGTAGAGCTCGAGCTTGGTGTTTTCCAGGAACTCGTCCGCGGCCTGGGAATTCTCCAGGATCTCGAGCAGGTCCTGCACCCAGCGGAACTGCTGCAAGTCGCCCTCGGGCGCGTCGTGCTGCTTGTAGAGCCAGTGCGCGGCGACACCGGCTTCCGCGATCTCGTGCATCTCGGCCGTGCGGATCTGCACCTCGATCTTCTGGTTGCGCGGCTCGCGCAAGGTAACGCCCGTATGAATGCTCTGGTAGCCGTTGTTCTTGGGCGTGCTGATGTAGTCCTTGAACCGCCCGGCAATCACGGGATAGCCGGCATGAACCGCGCCCAGCGCCTGGTAGCACTGCTCGCGCGTCGGCACGACGACGCGGAACGCCATGATGTCGCTGAGCTGCTCGAAGGCGATGTTGCGCCGCTGCATCTTCTCCCAGATGGAGAACGGCGACTTCTCGCGCCCCGTGACCTCCTCGACCTCGACGCCGGACTCCTCGCAGACGCGGGTCAGTTCGTCGCGCACCTCCTCGATCACGTCCGCGCCCTGGCCGCGCAGGAAGTTGAGGCGGGCCTGGATGGTGTCGTGCGCCTCCGGCTCAAGCTGGGCGAAGGCGAGGTCCTGCAGCTCGGTCTTGATCGCGTCCATGCCGATGCGCTCGGCGAGCGGCGCGTAGATCTCCATGGTCTCACGCGCGATCCGCACCCGGCGCTCGGCACTCTCGACGAAGTGCAGGGTGCGCATGTTGTGCAGCCGGTCGGCGAGCTTCACGAGCAGGACGCGGATGTCCTTGCTCATCGCCAGCACGAGTTTGCGGAAGTTCTCGGCCTGCTTCGTGCGGTCGCTCTGCAGCTCTAGGCGCGTGAGCTTCGTCACACCGTCCACGAGGCCGGCGATGGCAGGCCCGAAGCGCCGTTCCACCTCGGCGAGGGTGAGCTTCGTGTCCTCGACGGTGTCGTGCAGCAGCGCGGTGACGAGGCTCGCCACGTCGAGATGATAATCGGCCAGGATGTCGGCGACGGCGAGCGGGTGCGTGATGTAGGGGTCGCCGTTCTCGCGCTGCTGAGCACCGTGCGCCTGCATCGCTAGGACGTAGGCCGCATCGAGCATGTCCAGGTCGGCGCGCGGGTCGTAGGCGCGGACGCGCTCGGTCAGCTCGAACTGGCGAACGATACGGGGCCGCGCGGCCTGCGCGTCGGCCGCGGCGCCGTCCGGCGCGCGCAGGAACGGGTCACGCGCTTGCGCGTGCGAGAACGCGAGGCGGCCCGGCGTCACCGCTGCCGCCTCAGGGCTAGAAGGTCAGCGCCGCGCCCGTCCACCCAGCTCCGCCTCGATGGCCGCCTCGATGTCCGCAGGCGACATCTCCTCGACCTGCATCCCGGCCGTCTCCTCGTCCGGGGTGACATCCTGCAGGCCGAAGATGTTCTGGTCGGTCGGGATAAGGTCGAGCACCTCCTCGTCCGCAGGCTCGGGCTCGGGGGCGCGCGAGAGCGACTTCACGAGATCCTGCTCTAGCTTGGCGAGCGGCACCGTCTCGTCCGCAATCTCGCGTAGGGCGACAACCGGGTTCTTGTCGCTGTCCCGGTCTACGGTGAGCTCCTCGCCGCGGCTCAGGTTGCGGGCACGCTGCGCCGCGAGCAGGACCAGCTCGAACCGGTTCGGCACTCGCTGCACGCAGTCCTCAACGGTGACGCGCGCCATTCATCCTCTCTCCGCTGATCGCTTTCCGTGAACCTATCATCTAGGCGACGGTGTGCTGCGGTGCAAGGTTCACGTGCCATTACAGGCGGATCCTGCTGGGATGGGCGCCAAGACAGTCGCACTCCGCAGGCCCATGACGCTGGAAGAGTTCGTTGCTTGGGAAGACGAGCAGGAGCCCAAGTGGGAGTTTGATGGTGAGCAGCCCGTGGCCATGGTGGGCGTCACGCGGGCACACTCCATTATCCCGGCTGAACGCTAGACAAGGCGGCCAGCATCTCGCCCGGCGTTTGCCCGCGCACGGGATCGCGCCACTCGGGTGCCACATCGCGCAGCGGCATCAGCACGAACGCGCGCCGGTGCGCTCGCGGATGGGGCAAGATCGGCGGCGTCTCGCGCACGAGCCCGTCCATCGCGATGAGGTCGAGGTCGAGCGGCCGCGCGGCGTTGCGCACGGTTCGCACGCGCCCAGCCTCCGCCTCAATCGCGTGCAGCGCCGCGAGCAATGCCTCCGGCTCGGCTTCGCCTTCCAGCCGGGCCGCGCCGTTGACGTAGTTGGGCTGGTCGGACGGCGGCTCGGGCGCGGTCTCATACCAGCGCGATACGGCAGCGAGACGCAGACCGGACAACCCGGCGAGTTGCTTGACAGCCCACTCGCAGGTCGCGCGCGGCGGCTCGCCCCGCGGGCCGGGAAGGTTCGCCCCTATCGCGACCAGGATCAGCATTCTCCGCCTTCCGTTCATGTTTCCGTAACGCGAATCAGGCTATCAAAGTGAGTGGCAGGACTGGAAAGGTTCGATGATTGAGGCACCGCCCCATGATTGCCCGCTCTGCCCGCGGCTCGTCGCCTTCCGGGAGGCAAGCCGGGTGGCAAATCCCGGCTGGTTCAACGGCCCTGTCCCGAGCTGGGGTGACCCAGGGGCGCCGCTCCTCGTCGTGGGTATGGCGCCTGGCCTGAAAGGGGCGAACCGCACCGGGCGGCCGTTCACGGGAGACCACGCGGGCGTCCTGCTCTACGAGACCCTGCTGCGCTTCGGGCTGGCCACGGGCCGATACGGCGCGGAGCCGGACGACGGGATGGCACTGCGGGGCTGCCGGATGACGAACGCGGTGCGCTGCGTGCCGCCGGCGAACCTGCCCAAGCCAGGCGAGGTCCAGACCTGCAACCAGTTCCTTCAGGCGGAGCTGCGCGGCATGCCGAACCTGCGCCTCGTGCTCGCGCTCGGCGTCTTGGCGCACGCGGCGGTGCTGCGCGCCTGCGGGATGCCAGCGACTCGCGTGCGCTTCCGGCACGGCGAGATTACGGAGCTGCCGGACGGCCTCCTGCTCGCCGACAGCTATCACGTGTCCCGCTATAACACGAGCACCGGCTTGCTCACTCGCGAGATGTTCGAGGAGGTCGTGCTGCGGGTCGTGCAGCGGCTGGAGCAACCTGCCGCCGTGGCGTGATCCCATAGATCGGAAATCGGCTCTGCGTCGTCTCCGCCCCGCGTTCCTGGGACAAAGGGTTGACTTCTGCGTGCCGCAGCTGGCGTCCGCCCCAAGCGGCGCTCCTTGCGGACGCTCAAGAACAGGAACGCAGCCACAGGGTCAGTTGACCCTACTCCTTGCCTTTGCAAGAGCGGCCTCAGCCAGGTACTAAGTCCTGCTTCACCCGCCTGAGCAGAACCCGCGCTTGCTCAACGGCCTTTGGATCCCGTCCCCCGGCGCGCCATCATTTCAGCCTCCAATAGATCCGATCTGGACCGAAGAACCGCGCCTTCAGGATTTCTCTAGCGACCGGGTTCGGGGGGTACCAAATGCTCGAACGGGGCAGCTTCCCTTGCTTTCTAACCTATGATCGTGGTCCCGCGTCGTCGTCTGTCCGCGGCAGGAAGGAACTGAAGCGGCGCTTTGAATCCTGCGCCAACCGTTCCGCTGACCTAAGCCGCTCGGCGGCGGCTGCCACTGAGTCCTCCGCCTCTGCTTTTGCCTCTTCTGGATGGTTCTTCTTCGTGTGCTTGGACAGTGCCCCAAAACCGTTCACAACCTGGCCGTTGCGGGTGTAGCGCTCCGCAGGCACGGAGAAGGCGCACCAACGGCAGCGCAGAATGTGGGAACCATTTGCACGAGATTCCGACATGGGCTGGCTCTCCCCTTGCACCAAACTGCGCCTCTGGCCTTGGAGGTAACCAAAAGCCCGAACTCTTATCCAGGGTCTTTCCCCGACTAGGCGATGCCGGCCGACCATTCACAATTGCCCACCAGAGGCGCTTGGCATTTCCGCAACGAAGTGCCTCAATAAGGTAGCCTTTGCACATTTCTTTGAACACGCACGAACCGTCGTGCCTCATTTACTGAGCCTCGCTGAAATTCTGGCGCCGGTTTTAATTGGGAATGCAAATAGCACCACTGTCATCGCTGTGACACACCAGGGCGACGAGGAGTTGCCACAACCGATTGCGGAATCGACCTGGCCATGTCACGGTCACTTGCAGATATCATCGATTCGCCAAAATTCCTATGCGAAGCAGCAAGGAGATGCTGATGACCCCGATCGACGAGGCTCGGTGAATGAGGCGCGAATGTGAACGTTACGAACGTCTACTGTCTCAAGTTATGGACCGTAGGTTCTGGACCGGCGACAAACCGGGTCGCCCGAGCCGTGAGGAACTGTCGCCCGAGCCGTGAGGAACTCCAGCAGCAGGTACGATGCCGTGAGGGGATACTCATTCAACTCCGCGATGTGCCAAGATCATAGCCTAGGCAAGCCCGACCCTGATGTGATCGGAGGCGTGGGTCTCGAAGAATGATGCTACCCTTGTCGTGCTCACCGACACCTGCCACATCGCTGCCGTTCGGACTTCCGAGGGACGGGTCATGAAGGTTGAGATCGAATACTGCGGCATGTGAGGCTACGAGCCGCGCGCCAGGTTGGCGCGAGACCTGATCGCATCGAAATCGCCCGGCGCCGAGGTGAGCCTCCGCAGGAGTCGTGGCGGCGTCTTCGAGATCACGGTGGACGGTATGCTGCGCTTCTCGAAGAAGGCGAGCGGGCGCTTCCCGACCGACGCGGAGATTTTGGCAGTGGTCCTGTAACGTTTGCTACGCCCTGAGCGGCTCCGCCTCGTCGCTCAACGGCTGCTCCAGGTAGCGCGCATACTCCTTCGGCACGATGTGCCAGAACCGCTCGCTCGCCCGTGCCCAATCCTGGAGCAGGCTTCGCGCGAATCGGCTCTGCGTCTCGTCCGCGTGCCGGGCGACGAGACCGCGCAAGACCCCGTCCCAGTGCGCCGACCCGATCCGCTGCCAGGTCAGCGTGTCCGGGTTGATCCGGCGCTCGAACTGCCCGTCCTCGTCATAGACGAACGCCATGCCGCCCGTGAACCCGGCCCCGAAATTGTCGCCCACGGGGCCGAGGATCGCGACCGTGCCGCCCGTCATGTATTCGCAGCCATTCGAGCCGCACCCCTCGATGACCGCCACGGCCCCCGAGTTGCGCACCGCGAACCGCTCGCCCGCCTGCCCGGCCGCGAACAGCTCGCCCGCGGTGGCGCCGTAGAGCACCGTGTTGCCCACGATGGTGTTCTGGTGGCTGACCAAGGGCGAGCTGGGTGCCTGGCGGACGACGATGGTGGCGCCCGACAAGCCCTTGCCCACGTAGTCGTTGGCGTCGCCGATCACCTCCAGCTTGAGCCCCTGCACGGCGAACGCCCCGAGCGATTGTCCGGCGGAGCCGCGCAGCCGAACCAGGAGGTGTCCCGGCGCCAGGCCGCCCATGCCGAACTGCCGGGTGATGCGGGACGACACCTTGGCGCCGATCGTGCGATGCGTGTTGCGGATGCCGTATTGAAGCTGCATCTTCTCGCCGCGCTCGAACAGCGGCGCTGCGTCCTCAAGCATCTGCGCGTCCAAGGTCTCGGGCACCTCGTTGCGCCCCTCGCGCGTGCAGTAGCGGGCATGCGGCCCAGGGTCCGCCTGGGCGAGCAGCGGGTTGAGATCGAGGTCGTCGAGAAGCTCCGAGCCGCGGCTCACCTGGCGCAGCAGGTCGGTCCGCCCGATCACGTCGGCGAGCCGCCGCACCCCGAGCGAGGCCAGGATTTGCCGCACCTCCTCGGCGATGAAGCTGAACAGGTTGATGACCTTCTCGGGGCTGCCCTCGAACTTGGCGCGCAGCGCCTCGTCCTGAGTGCAGACGCCGACGGGGCACGTGTTGCTGTGGCACTGGCGCACCATGATGCACCCCATGGCGACCAGGCTCGCCGTGCCGATGCCGAACTCCTCGGCGCCCAGCATCGCCGCCATCACCACGTCGCGCCCGGTCTTGAGGCCGCCGTCCGCGCGCAGCTTCACGCGATGGCGCAGCCGGTTCAGCATCAGGACTTGATGGGTCTCCGACAGCCCCATCTCCCAGGGCAGCCCAGCATACTTCACGCTGGACTGCGGGCTTGCGCCGGTGCCGCCGGAGTGGCCGCTGATGAGGATGGCATCCGCCTTCGCCTTGGCCACGCCGGCCGCGATCGTGCCGATGCCGCTCCGCGCGACCAGCTTCACGCAGACCGTCGCATTCGGGTTGATCTGCTTGAGGTCGTAGATGAGCTGGGCAAGGTCCTCGATGGAGTAGATGTCGTGGTGCGGCGGCGGCGAGATGAGCGTCACGCCCGGCGTCGAGTGCCGCAGCCGCGCAATGAGACCGCTGACTTTGAACCCTGGGAGCTGCCCGCCCTCGCCGGGCTTGGCGCCTTGGGCCATCTTGATCTCGATCTCGCGGCAGCTGTTCAGATACTCGGCCGTGACGCCGAAGCGGCCGGAGGCGATCTGCTTGATCGCGCTGCTCGCATTGTCGCCGTTCGGGCGCGGCTTGGCGCGCCCCGGGTCCTCACCGCCCTCGCCGGAATCGGAGCGCGCGCCAATGCGGTTCATGGCGATGGAGAGCGTCTCGTGCGCCTCGGGGCTGAGGGCGCCGAGCGAGATGCCGGGCGAGAGCAGGCGCTTGCGGATCTCGGTGATGCTCTCGACCTCAGTCGCGGGGATAGGCGTCGCTTCCTGCGTGCGGAAGTCGAGCAGGTCACGCAGCGCCACCGGCTTCTGCCGGCGCACCGCGTCCGAGTAGCGGCGGAAGGTGGAGTAGCTATCGGTGGCGACCGCCTCCTGCAGCGTGTGGATTAAACTGCCGTCGAAGGCGTGGACCTCGCCGCGGCGGCGCATCTTGTAGAGGCCGCCGACCGAGAGCGCCGGCAGGTCGCCGCCCCACGCCGCCTCGTGCAGCGTCAGCACCTTGCGCGCGATGCCCGACAGGCCGATCCCCGAGATGCGGCTCTGCATCCCAGGGAAGAACTCGGCCACCAGCGCGCGCGACAGCCCGATCGCCTCGAAGTTGTAGCCGCCGCGGTAGCTGCTCAGCACGGAGATGCCGAGCTTGCTCATCACCTTGAGCAAGCCCTTGTCCACCGCCTTCTTGTAGCGGCTGATGGCCTCCTTCGGCCCGATCTGCCCGAACAGGCCGCGCCGCTGGCGGTCGAGGATGGCCTCCTGCGCGAGGTAGGCGTTCACGGTCGTGGCCCCCACTCCGATCAACACGGCGAAGGCGTGCACGTCCAGGCACTCGGCCACGCGCACGTTGAGGCTCGTGAACGTGCGCAGCGACTGGCGCACCAGCCAAGTGTGGACGGCGGCCGTCGCCAGGATCATCGGGATCGGCGCCCGCGCCGCGTCCTGCGCCTCGTCCGTCAGGATCACGTGTGCGCACCCGGCGCGCACCCCGTCCTCCGCCTCGCGCCGGATGCGCTCGATGGCGGCCCGCAGCCCCGCCTCGCCGCCTGCTACCGGAAACGTGCAGTCCACCCGGCACGCGGCATCTCCTATGGTCGCCGCCATGGCGTCGAACTCGGCCGTGCTGAGCACGGGCAACTCGAGCTGCAGCAGATCGCACTGCGAGCTGTCCTCGTCGAGCACGTTGCCCAGGTTGCCGAGCCGGGTCTTGAGCGTCATCACCCGCGTCTCGCGCAGGCTGTCGATGGGCGGGTTCGTGACTTGGCTGAAGCCTTGGCGGAAATAGTGCTGCAAGCCCCGGTAGCGGTCGCTGAGCACGGCGACGGGCGTGTCGTCGCCCATGCTGCCCACGGCCTCGGCCGCGTCCTCGACCATGGGGTGGAGGATCATCTCCAGCTCCTCCATGGTGACGCCCACCGCGAGCTGCCGCCGGCGCAGCTCCTCGGCGCCGTAGCGCGCAGGCTCCGGGGTGTCGGTCTTGACGATGTGATCGATTCGCTTGATGCCCTTCGCCCACGCGCCGAAGGGCTGACGCGCGGCGAGCGCGTCCTTCAGCTCCTCGTCCGCGTAGAAGCGCGCCGCATCGAGGTCCACCCCGATGGTCTGGCCGGGACCGACCCGCCCCTTGGCCACGATCCTCGCCTCGTCGAACTGCACCATGCCGGCCTCGCTGCCGACCACGAGCAGCCCGTCCGCGGTGATCGTGTAGCGCAGCGGGCGCAGGCCGTTGCGGTCGAGGCCGGCGATGACCCAGTGCCCGTCGGTGGCCGCGATGGCCGCAGGGCCGTCCCAGGGTTCCATGACGGCGTTGCAGTAGAGGAACAGGTCGCGGTGCCGCTCGGGCATGGTTGCGTCCTGACCGATGCTGGCCGGGATCATCAGCGCCTTGGCCATCGGCGCGTCGCGCCCGGCGCGGACCAGCAGCTCGAACACGGCGTCGAGCGTTGCCGTGTCGCTGCCGCCCGCCTGGATGACCGGCTTGATGTCGTCGAGGTAGGGGTCGAGCGGCCCTGCCGCGAGCCGCGTCTCGTGGCTCTTCATCCAGTTGACGTTGCCGGCGAGCGTGTTGATCTCGCCGTTGTGGGCGAGCATCCGGAACGGCTGGGCCAGGCGCCAGGTCGGGAAGGTGTTGGTGGAATACCGCTGGTGGTAGATCGCGAAGCGGCTGACGAAGCGCGGGTCGAGCAGGTCGGGGTAGAACTCGGTGAGCAACTCCGCGAGGAACATGCCCTTGTAGATAATCGAGCGGCAGGAGAGCGAGCAGATGTAGAGCTCGGGGATCTGCGCTGCGATGGCCTCCTTCTCGATCCGGCGGCGGATCACGTAGAGGTCGCGCTCGAACGTGTCGGCGTCGGTGCTGCCGCCACGGACCATGATCTGCTCGATCTCGGGCTGGGTCGCGTTAGCCTTCTCGCCGATGCAGGCCGTGTTGATGGGCACTTGGCGCCAGCCGTAGATGGTGTAGCCGCAGGCCAGGATCTCCGTCTCGACGATCTGCCGGCACCGCTCCTGCGCGCCCAGGTCGGTCTTGGGCAGGAACACCTGGCCGACCGCGATCAGGCCCGGCTGCGGCTCGTGGCCGCCGAGATGAATGGTCTCGGCGAAGAAGTCCTGGGGAATCTCGACGTGGATGCCTGCGCCGTCGCCGGTCTTGCCGTCGGCGTCCACGGCGCCGCGGTGCCAGACGGCGCGGAGCGCGTCTATGCCCGCCTGCACCACCTCGCGCCGCGGCTTGCCGTCGAGCGCGGCCACGAGGCCCACGCCGCAGAAATCGTGCTCCTGAGAAGGGTCGTAGGTGTGGGCGAGGCGCGCGGCGTTGGCGTGCCAGTCGGCGACGAAGTCGGTCATGGCTGGCCCTCCTCGACAAGATCAAGGCGACGCTCGATGCGAGAGACGCGCCGGTCGAAGTTGTCCATGCGGACAGACAGCTCGGCGATGGACACGTTGAGATGCGCGACGGACTGCTCCAGCAAGCTGACGCGCATGCTGTGCTCGTCCTGCTTCGTGATGACGCGATCCAGCTTCTCATCAATCCGCCGCAGGTAGCGCAGCGTCAGGTTCTCCGGCTCGTCGCTCATCGTCCCTTACTCCGCCGCTACGGGCATCGCCGCCCGCACGCGCATATGCTCGTGCATCGCCTTCGCCGCGTCCCGGCCGTCGCGGATCGCCCACACGACGAGGGACGCTCCGCGCACGATGTCGCCCGCCGCGAACACGCCGGGCAAGCTGGTCTCCGCCGTGCGGTGGTTCACCTTGAGCGTGCCCCAGCGGCTCACCTCCAGCCCATCCTGGCCCCACAGAAGCGGCAGGTCCTCCGGGTCGAAGCCGAGCGCCTTGATGACGAGGTCCGCCGGGACCGTGTGCCTTGAATCGGCCGGCTCGACCGCCTGCCGGCCCGAGGCGTCCGGCAAGCCGAGCCGCATCCGCTGCACGCGCACGCCTGTCACCTCCTCGTCACCCAGGAACGCCTCGGGCTGGCTGAGCCAGGCGAACTCGATGCCCTCCTCCTCGGCGTTGCTGACCTCGCGCATCGAGCCGGGCATGTTGGCCTTGTCGCGCCGATAGAGGCACGTCACCGACTGGGCACCCTGGCGCACGGCGGTGCGCACGCAGTCCATCGCCGTATCGCCGCCGCCGATAACGACGACGCGCTTGCCTGCCGCATCCAGGCTGCCGTCGTCGAACTGGGGAACGGTGTCGCCGAGGCCCTTGCGGTTGCTCGCGGTGAGGTAGTCGAGCGCGGGCACGATGCCGGCCAGCCCGGCGCCGGGTCCGCCGATGTCGCGCGGCTTATACACGCCCGTCGCGATCAGCACCGTGTCGTGCCGGGCGCGCAGGTCGGCGAAGGAGAGGTCCTGCCCCAACTCGACGCCGCAGTGGAACTGAACGCCTGCCTCTTCCAGCCAGCGCCAGCGGCGGAGCACCACGTCCTTCTCCAGCTTGAACCCTGGGATGCCGTAGATCATCAAGCCGCCGACCCGGTCGTAGCGGTCATAGACGTGGACCTGGTAGCCGCGGCGCCGAAGCTGCTCCGCCGCGGCAAGACCGGCCGGCCCGGCGCCGACGATGCCTGCGCTCTGCCCCAGCTCCATTCGCGGCAGGGGCGGCTTTACCCAGCCCCGATCCCAGGCCGTGTCCGTGATGAACCGCTCGACCGCGCCGATGGTGACGTTCCCGAACCCCTTCTCGATGACGCAGTTGCCCTCGCACAGCCGGTCCTGAGGGCAAATGCGGCCGCAGACCTCGGGGAAGGTATTGGTGGCTGCCGAGATCTCATACGCTTCCTCAAGCCGTCCCTCCGCGGTGAGCTTCAGCCAATCCGGGATGTGATTGCCCAAGGGACAGTGGATCGCGCAGAACGGCACGCCGCATTGGCTGCACCGGCTCGCCTGCTGTGCGGCGCCGGCCGGGTCGAAATCCGCGTAGATCTCAGCGAAATCCGTCCGGCGCGTGTCCGCTTCGCGCTTGTCCGGCCCCTGCCGGTTGAGACGAACGAACTGCAACATGCGATCGGGCATGCATTCCACTCCTCGGGCGTGCAGGGCACGGCGCCGGGGTTGTAGCGCATCGACGGTCGCTAAGGAAATGCTTTTCGACGGATTAGGGCAGTAACGTTGACCTGCTTCAGGCGTATATCATCCTGCTGACATCAGGCCTCGCTTGCTCGCGGCATAGAAAGGTCCGTTCCGGGCCTATCGCTCTCGCTCATACCCGGCGCATCGTCCCGCTTGCCGCCTCCTGGGCGATACCGATCGAGATAGGGCGGAACGACGAGTTCGAGCGGCGTGGGGGTGATGCCGAGCGCCTCCAGACCCGGCACGCCGGGCGAGACCACGTTGTCACGCGCGAGAAGAAGGAGCTGGTCGCGCGTTAGAGGCTTGCCGGGTATCCATTCGCTGATCCGTGCCTGAATGCGCGCGAATGAGAGCGGGATCGTGACGAGGCGCCGGTGCCGGCGCGTCTCACGCAGCACATACTCGAGAAGCTCGCGGAACGTATAGACGCGCGGCCCGCCCAGCTCGTAGAGCGCCCCGAGCGCGTCCTCCCGCGCCAGCGCCGCCGCGACCGCGTCCGCCACGTCCCCGACATAGACGGGCTGGAACCTGGTCTCCCCGTGGATGACGGGCATGACCGGCGAGAGCATCGCGATCTGGCCGAAGCGATTGAAGAACTGGTCCTCGGCGCCGAACACGACCGAGGGCCGAAGCACGACAGCGCCCGGCATCGCGGCCCGGACCTGCGCCTCGCCTCCGGCCTTCGTCTTAGCGTAGGCACTCGGGCTGTCGGGGTCGGCGCCGATCGCCGAGACCTGCACCATGCGCGCGACCCCGGCCGCCGCCGCGGCGCGCGCGATCCGGCCCGCACCGTCCGCCTGGATGCGCTGGAAGTCCCCGGCATGGCGCTCGGCGAGGATGCCGACGAGGTTGACCGCCACGTTCGCACCCTCAACGGCGCGCTCGATCGTCGCCGGATTGGTGAGCGAGACGTAAAGGGGCACGACCTGGCCGACGCGGCCCGCTATCATCAGCGCCTTCGCGCTCTCCGTATTCCGCCCGCAGACGCGGACGACGTATCCCTGCGCCGCGAGACGCTTGACCACGTAGCGGCCGATGAACCCCGAGCCGCCGAACACCGCCGCTACGCTGCGCGTCGCCATTACCTGTCCTTATGCCTTGATCGCTCCTTCATATGCGTCGCTCTCGACAGCCTCAAGGTCGGGCCGCAGCTCGGCACGGTGCCTCCGAGTTGATGGACCGGCACGGCGCGGCATGGCACATGGCGGGCATGGCCGTGTTCGAGCTCGTGCTGGCCCTCCTCCTGGGCGGCGTCGGCCTTGCCTTGCTCGCGCCGCGCCTGGGCGTGCCCTGGCCGGCGCTGCTCGCACTCGCCGGTGCGGGGCTCGCCTTCGTGCCGGGCGCGCCGGCCGTTGCGCTGGATCCGGGGCTGGCGCTCGCGCTCTTCGTCGCTCCCGTGCTGCTCGACGCTGCCTACGACGCAAGCCCGCGTGACCTGCGCGCGAACTGGGTCCCGGTCGGCAGCCTCGTGCTCGTCGCCGTCGGCCTTACCGTGGCCGCCGTCGCCGCCACGGCACGCTGGTTCGTGCCCGCCATGCCTTGGGCGGTAGCGGTGACGCTCGGTGCCATCGTGGCACCCCCGGATGCCGCCGCGGCGACTGCGGTGCTGCGCGAGGTGCGGTTGCCGCACCGCCTGACGGTGATCCTGGAGGGCGAGAGCCTGCTCAATGATGCATCCGCGCTCCTGATCTATCGCCTGGCTGTCAGCGCGACGGTCGGCGGCGTCACGGCCTGGAGCGGCCCCTTGCTGGCGCTCGCGGCCGTGGGCGGGGTTGCGCTCGGCATCGTGCTCGCCCGCGCATACCTGGCCGTCGCGGCGCGCGTGGCGGACGACGCACCGAGCGTGGTGCTGCAGTTCCTCGGCACCTTCGGCGTGTGGCTGCTCGCGGAGGCGCTGGGCCTCTCCGCCGTGCTCACGGTCGTCGCCTATGCCATTACCCTGGCCCGGCTCGCGCCAGGGCGCACGCGGGCACGCCAGCGCCGGGTCAGCTACGCGGTGTGGGACGTGGCCGTATTCGTGCTGAACGTTCTGGCCTTCATCCTGGTGGGGCTGCAGCTTCGCGGCATCCTGGCAAGGCTTGACGGGCAGGCCTGGCACTACGCCGGGTTCGCCTTGGCCGTGCTCGCCGCGGCTATCCTGGTCCGGATCGCCTGGGTCATGAGCTACAACACCGTGGTCCGCTGGAAGAACCGCCGCTTCGGTGCACGCGCGGCGAGGCCCATGATGCTGCCCACGGTGCAGAGCGGCCTGTTAGTCTCCTGGTGCGGCATGCGCGGCATCGTCACGCTCGCGGCAGCGCTCGCCCTGCCCGGAGGCTTCCCCGAGCGCGACCTGATCGTGTTCGCCGCGTTCTGCGTGGTGCTCGGAACGCTGCTGCTGCAGGGGCTAACGCTGCGCCCGCTGCTGGCGTACCTAGCCCTGCCCCACGACGAGAGCGTGGAGGAGGAAGCGGCCCTGGCCCGGGCCGAGACCGCACGCGCCGCGCTCGACGCCCTGGGCGCTGCGGACCAGGCGAGCGAAGCCGGCCACTTGCTGACGCGGGAATACACGGCGCGACTGGACGCCTGTGCACGATCCAGCGAGGAGGACGCGACGGGGATGGCCACCCTGAGGCGCCGCGCGCTGGCCGCGGAGCGTCGCCGCCTGGTGGCGCTCCGCCGCGAAGGCCAGATCGGGGACGATGCCTTCCACCGCGTCGAGGAGGAACTCGACTGGGCAGAAGCGGACGTTGACGAGCGAGTGCGTTGAGGACGGGATCACCTCTCAACGTTGTATCTGCGCCAGCCAATCTTGCAGGTTGTAGAAATTGGAGATGCGCGACACCTTGCCGTCCCGCAGGGTGAAGAAGGCGCCGGCCGGCAAGGTATAGGATTGGCCGGACGCGGGCGGCAGTCCCTCGTCCGTCTGCAGGTAGGTGCCGTGCACCGTGAACTCGGCCGCAGCCCGTGTGCCCGACGGCTCGGTCAGCACGACCAGGTCCGCAATGCGCTCGCGGTAGCACGCGTTCATGTGGGCGAGGAAGCGGGCGAACGCGGCTTTGCCTACTTGCCGCTCGCCCTGGTTGATGTCGTGCACCACATCGTCGGCGAGAAGGGCAAGGAATGCCGCCTCACCTCCGCTGTTGAACGCGTCGTAGTAGGCGCGCACGAGCGCCTCACTGCCCTGCATGGCTTGCCCTGCTCAGTAGCCCGGAGCCGGCGGGCCCGGCGGCGCGTAGCCCATCGGCGGCGGATAACCTGGCGGCGGGTAGCCCGGCGGCGGGGCGTAGCCGGGGGGCGGTGGGTAGGCAGGCGGCGCCACGGGTGGCCGATAGGTGTAAGGACCGCGGTAGTTCCGGTCGAGCTGACCCTCGTTCAGCCGCTCCACCTGGGAATCCCCGGTGTCATTACCGGCGTCGTTGCGGCGGTCTATGTTCGAGTAGGGATGGTCGGCATTCGCGGCCAACTGCACCGCGGAGAGGTTGGGCAACACGGCCGGGCGGGACTGGACCGCCGCGCCGGGCACAGGGGCGAGCGCGAGCCCGGCGAAGCAGGCCAGCGCTAGGCTGCGGGTGAGCATGGTGTGGGACACGACGATCTCCGTTACAGTCACGCTCCCCGCATAACGCATCCGCGCCGAAAGCGATCCCTTCGGACAACCGTCATCGTCTTGACGCGTGGCGGCCCTCCGGCCTACATCCGGCCTCCCGCGCCGGTTTGCCCAGGTGGCGGAATTGGTAGACGCGCAGGTTTCAGGTACCTGTGGCCGCAAGGCTGTGGAAGTTCAAGTCTTCTCCTGGGCACCATACGAGGCACCTTGACCACGACACAGTTCCTGCCGGGCAGCGGCAGCCTCCATCTCCACCGCTACGACCTGCCGGATGGGCTCGACCTCGGCCCCGTCGTCGCCGTGGATACAGAGACCATGGGTCTCGACCCGCGCCGCGACCGGCTCTGCCTGGTGCAGCTCTCCGCGGGCGACGGCTCGGCGCACCTCGTCCAGATCGTCCCCGAGCGCCTCGGCGGCCACGGCAGCAAAGCGCCCAACCTCGCCCAGCTGCTCGCCGACCCGGCGACGCTCAAGCTCATGCACTTCGCCCGGTTCGACGTTGCAATTCTGCAACACACGTTCGGCATTTCCGTGGCACCTGTGCGCTGCACGAAGATTGCCTCCAAGCTCGTCCGAACCTTCACGGAGCGCCACGGGCTACGCGACCTCTGCCGCGAGCTGCTCGGCATCGAGATCAGCAAGCAGCAGCAGACGAGCGACTGGGGCGCGGCTGAGCTGTCGTCCGAGCAGCTCGCCTATGCGGCCAGCGACGTGCTGCACCTGCATGCGCTCTGGGCCAGGCTGGAGGCGCTGCTCGTGCGCGAGGACCGGCTCGACCTCGCGATGGCCTGCTTCGCCTTCCTGCCCACGCGCGCCCGGCTCGACCTCCTCGGCTACGAAAACCCGGACCTCTTCGCCCACTGACGGAATGCTACCGTCTGTTACACGTGCCTCGTTGACCCGAACCGGCAGCGCGCCCATACCTAGTTCATCCGATTTCTGAGGAGTACGGATGACGGTAGCGGTCGCGGGGGCCCGGAGCGGGTGTGCGTCAGACGTGCGCACTTCGGACATCGAGGTGGCGCGCGGCGTGCTCGCGGCCGAGGCCGCGGGATTGCGCGCGCTCGCGGCGAGCCTGGACGGGGCGTTCAGCGGCGCCGTGGAGGCGCTTGCCGCTTGCACGGGGCGCGTCGCCGTAAGCGGCATGGGAAAGAGCGGGCATGTTGCGCGCAAGATCGCGGCGACCCTGGCCAGCACCGGCACGCCGGCGCTCTTCGTCCACCCGGCGGAGGCGAGCCACGGCGACCTCGGGATGATCGTGCCGGGCGATGCTGTGCTCGCGCTGTCCAACTCCGGCGAGACGGCGGAGCTGGCCGACCTCGTCGCCCATGCGCGGCGCTTCGCCCTTTCCCTCGTCGCTGTGACGGCGCGCAAGGTGTCCACGCTCGCCCGCGCGGCCGATCACCTCCTGTTGCTGCCGACCGCGCCCGAAGCATGCCCGATGGGCCTCGCGCCCACGACCAGCACGACCATGCAGCTCGCCCTGGGCGACGCGCTGGCGGTCGCCCTCCTCACGCGCCGCGGCTTCACGGCGACCGAGTTCAGCGTCATCCACCCTGGCGGCCGCCTTGGCGCCCGGCTCCGCCGCGTGCGTGACCTGATGCACACGGGCGATGCCGTTCCCCTGGCTGCACCCGAGCTTCGCATGGACAAGGCTCTGCTGCTGATCACGGGCAAGGGCTTCGGCTGTCTCGGCGCCGTGGACGCGTCGGGCCGGCTGGTCGGCGTGCTCACCGACGGCGACCTTCGCCGCGCCATGGGATCGGACCTGCTTCGCCGTAGAGTTCAGGACGTGATGAGCACCGCGCCCCGCACCATCGGTCCCGACGCGCTCGCGGCGGAGGCCCTGCATGCCATGAACGGTCCGCCGCGGCCCGTCACCAGCCTGTTCGTCGTGGACGCGACTGGCCGGCCCGAGGGCATCCTGCACGTCCATGACCTTCTGCGCGCGGGGATTGCCTGAGCTATGGCCGTCCAGCCGCTCTCCCATCCGCGCGTCCAAAGCCACCGTACCGGCGACCGCCTGGCCGGCGCCGGTACGGTCCGGCGCAAGGCGCCCTCGGCCCGCGGCATCGCGCGGCGCCGGATCCTCGTGCTCTCGACGAAGTGGCTGCTCCCGGTTCTCGCCATCGCGCTGCTCAGCCTCATCGCGGTCTGGCCTGAACTCGCGCGCGTCACCGACGAGAGCCGGATCTCCTTCCGCCGCGTCTTCGGCGCTATCCCGGACAGCGCCGTGCTGGTCGAGCCGCACTACCGCGGCGTTGACGCTCACGGCCGGCCCTACACGCTGACCGCCGACACGGCGACCCAGGTCAGTGCCGAGCGCGTCAATCTCGACGCCCCGGTCGGCGACGTGACCCTGGAGGGCAGGCATTGGATGATGGTGCAGTCCAAGGACGGCGTGTTCCTGCAGCACCGCGACCTGCTCGACCTCTCCGGCGACGTGCAGCTCTACCGAGACGACGGGATCATCATGCGGACCCAGAGCGCGGCGGTGGATCTCAAGCAGGGCGCTGCCGCCAGCAGCGACCGGACGCATGCCGAAGGCCCCTTCGGGCAACTCGATGCCCAGGGCTTCACGGTGCTGGACAAGGGCAGCACCATCCAGTTCCAGGGACCGGCGCATCTCATCCTCAACCAGGCCCATTCATGAAGCGTTTGTTCCACGATGCTGCCACCCTGCTCACGGTGGCTTTCACCCTGCTTGCCGGGCCGGCGCTCCGCGCCCAAGGCATAGACATGTCCCACGGCGGCCCGATTGACATCACGTCGAGCCAGGGGATGGAGTGGCGCCAGCACGAACAGAAGGTAATCGCCCGCGGCGACGCTCGCGCGGTGCGCGGCGACACCACCGTGACCGCCGACGAGTTGATCGCCTACTACCGCAAGAAGGGCACGGCTGCGGGCGCACCCGCGGCGGCTGAGCCTGCCCCGGCGAAGGCTGCCGAGGCGTCGCCGACTGCTGCCATGGACACTGGCAATAATGAGATATATCGCCTCGAGGCGATCGGCCACGTCAACATCTACACGCCCACGGACCACGCGACCGCGGACCACGGCGTCTATGACATTGATCAGGCTGTCCTGGTTCTCACCGGGCACAACCTGAAGATCACGACGCCGCAGGACGTGCTGACCGCGCGCGACGTGATCGAATGGTGGTCGCAGAAGCATATGGGGGTGGGCCGCGGCGAGGCCACCGTGATCACGAACGACGGGCGGCGAGTCTATGCTGACACGCTCGTAGCTTACACCAAGCCGACCGACCAGAAGACTCCGGACCAGAAGGCCCCGGTCCAGACCGTATCGGCCGCGCCTGCCAAGCCCGGTGCCGACCCGCTCACCCAGTCCAGCAAGCTGGAGAAGGCGGACGCCTTCGGCAACGTCGAGATCCGCACCCCGACCGAGGTGATCCGCGGCGACCGCGGCACCTACCTGACCGACACGGATATGGCCCGGATCGTCGGCCACGTGCACATCACGCGCGGGCTCAACCAGCTCAACGGCGACGAGGCGCTGGTCAACATGCGCACCGGCGTCTCCACGATCACCCGCGTGCCGGGCCAGCGTGTCGAGGGACTTGTCGTGCCCAACGACACCTTCTGGCCCGAAGGGCCAGACCGGCGCTCCGGACACGGGTAAGCTGGGCACTGCCAAGCCGGCGACAATTCCGTGACGGACGGCTTCCGTGTGGTGGAAGGCACCGGCGGGCTGTTCGCGCGCGGGGTCGGCAAGACCTACAAGCGCCGCGCGGTGGTGCGCAACGTGTCGCTTCACGTGCGGCGCGGCGAGGCGGTCGGTTTGCTCGGACCGAACGGCGCCGGCAAGACCACCACCTTCTACATGATCGTGGGCCTGGTCCGCCCCGATACCGGCGCGATCGGGCTCGACGGCGCCGACATCACGACGTTGCCCATGTATCGCCGCGCGCGCCTCGGCATCGGCTACCTGCCTCAGGAAGCGAGCGTGTTCCGCGGCCTCAACGTCGAGCAGAACGTGATGGCGGCGCTGGAGGTGGTCGAGTCTGATCCGGACCAGCGCGACATGATGCTCGACGCGCTGCTGTCCGAGTTCGGCATCGCCCACTTGCGTCGGACACCTGCGCTGGCCCTATCCGGCGGCGAGCGGCGCCGGGTGGAGATCGCCCGCGCGCTCGCCACGCACCCCGCCTATATCCTGCTCGACGAGCCGCTCGCCGGCATCGACCCGATCGCGGTCGGCGAGATCCGCGACCTGATCGGCCATCTGAAGGACCGCGGCATCGGCGTCCTCATCACCGACCACAACGTCCGCGAGGCCCTGGAGATCATCGACCGCGCCTACATCATGCACGACGGCGAGGTCCTCATGGAGGGCGCGCCGCACGAGGTCGTCGCACACGAGGACGTGCGCCGCGTCTATCTTGGAGAAAGGTTTAGCCTGTAAGCTCTCCCGCCATGGCAATCGCTCCCAGGCTGGAGTTCCGGCAAACACAATCCCTGGTCATGACGCCGCAGCTGCGTCAGGCCATCAAGTTGCTGCACTGCACGAACATCGAGGCGGCTGCCTTCATCGAGGAGGAGCTGGAGCGCAACCCGCTGCTCGAGCGCGACGAGCGGGCCGAGGCGGTCGGCGAGCAGCCCGCGCTCGATCAGCGGCCGGACGCGCTGTCCGAGGCGACGCCCGAGCGGCTGGACACGGCCGCGATCATGGATCGGGCGAGCCTGCCCGATATGGATCTCGACCCCAGCAACCTCTACGATAGTCCAAGCTACGACCCGATCTCGGCCGGGCGCGGCAGCGGCGCTGGCATAGAGGGCGACGAGCGCGGCCTTGAGGAGCGAGCTGAGGCGCGTCCCTCCTTGCGCGATCACCTCGGCGAGCAGCTCCGTCTCACCTTCGACGATCCGCAGGACCGGCTCGTCGGGGCTTGTCTCATCGCGATGCTCGATCCGGCCGGGCGTGTTCCCGCCGAGGACTCGGCCATCGCCGCCGCGATTGGCTTGCCCCCCGAGCGTGTCGCGGCGGTGCGCGCACGCATGATGCTGTTCGAGCCGACGGGCGTGTTCGCGCGCGACCTGCGCGAGTGCCTGGCCATCCAGCTCCGCGAGAAGAACCGGTTCGACCCGGCGATGGCGGCGCTCCTCGACAACCTCGAGATGCTCGCGCGGCGCGACATGCGCGCGCTCATGCAAGCCTGCAGCGTGGACATGGCCGACCTCGCCGAGATGGTCGCGGAGCTGCGCCGGCTCGATCCCAAGCCGGCCACGGGATGGGACGACGGTCTCGTGCAACCCGTGATCCCAGACGTCCTGCTGCGCCCGCTGCCGGACGGCACGTGGCACCTGGAGCTGAACCCGGAGACGGCGCCGCGCCTCCTCGTCAACCAGACGCTCTTCGCGCGCGTGAATCCCCATGCGAAGCGCGAGGAGCGGGCCTTCCTCTCCGAGAATCTCTCCGCCGCCACCTGGCTCGTGAAGTCTCTGCAGCAGCGGGCGGAGACGATCCTCAAGGTTGCCGCCGAGATCGTCCGCCAGCAGAACGGCTTCCTGCGCCACGGCGTCGGCCACCTCCGCCCGCTGATCCTGCGCGACATCGCCGAAGCCGTGGAAATGCACGAGAGCACAGTGAGCCGCGTGACCGCCAACAAATACGTCGCGACCCCGCGAGGCGTGTTTGAGCTCAAATACTTCTTTACAACGGCGATCGCGAGCACGGCGGGCGGCGAGAGCCACAGCGCCGAGGCCGTTCGCCACCGCATCCGTGCCCTCGTCGGCGCTGAGACGCCGGATGACATCCTCAGCGACGACGCAATCGTGTTGGCGCTCCGCCGCGAAGGCGTGGACATCGCGCGCCGGACCGTGGCCAAATATCGTGACGCGCTGCGCATCCCGAGCTCCGTGCAGCGCAAGCGGGAGAAGGCGCTGCCGGCCTAGCTGGAGTGCTCGTCATTGCTCGCGGCCTCAATCCACATGAGGGAGGCAGGAAACGTGCAGATCACGGTGTCAGGGAAGCAGGTGGACCTGTCGGACGCGCTCCGCACGCGCGTGTCCGAGCACTTGGACACGATCGCGGGCAAATACTTCGACCACGCGCTGGAAGCGAACGTGACCTTCAGCCGCGCCCGCAGCTTCTTCACCTGCGATATCAACCTGCACGCCGGGCGCGGCCTCATGCTGCGCGGCGAGGGTGAGGCGGCGGACGCTCATGGTGCGTTCGACGACGCCGCCGAGCACATCGCCAAGCGCCTGCGCCGCTACCGCCGCCGGGTGAACGAGCACGCGCGGGACACGGCGAACCGCGAGCGCCCCGAGTCCGGGCGGCAATACATCCTGCGCCAGGACGAGGAAGGCTCGGCCCAGGGCGGCGGGTCTGGCGGCGCGTTCGCCACCGTCATCGCAGAGACCGCGACGGAGATCGCGACGCTCTCCGTAGGCGAGGCCGTCATGCGCATGGACCTGGCGTTCCAGCAGGTGCTGATGTTCCGCAACAGCGCGAGCGGCGAGCTGAACGTTGTCTATCGCCGGAGCGACGGGCACATCGGCTGGATTGACCCGGCGGCGAAACCCTAGCCAGGTTTAGAGCCTGGCACTAGCGCATTAATCTCGGCATGCTTTCAGGCTCGAGACCCGTCGTCGGGCTTGCGATGCCCTCCAGCCTGTCCTGCCTTGGTGACAACAGTACCGCTGATCGAAGGCCGATCCCGGCGTTCGCGGGTTGGTGTTCCTCTGATGGCTCGACCTTGGGGCGTTCGCCTTCGCCCTGTTCTTTCTGACCAGCGGCTTCGTAATCTCATTTGTTGGAAAGGACCACGGGTGGAGATTTCCTGCCCGCCCGCGGATTGCGCATCTTCTCGAGCCACTAGATGGCGCTGCGGGTCGAGTGGGGAGGACGATTTACGCCGCCTTCAGGCACCGGGGGAAAACGTGGCGGGTGCCCGGAGCTGGCTAGGCGTCCCCGCGCATTCGCATCCTGCGGCCGTATGAGCAGACGAATCAGCCACATCGATCTGATTACCTTGCTAGCGGCGTCATGCGCGACGCTTTGGCGCTACCTGCGGATGCACGCCGCCCTAGGCCCGTCCCTCGCGCCTCCTTTGGAACTCTTCCGAGCGTCCCCGAGACTACCTGTAGCTGGTTACGGTTGGTGGTCTTGGTGGGATCAGAGCAGCTACATAGAGGCGACGCTTGCTTGGTCCCGCGGCGTCCTCGATCCCGCTTATCACTGGTACCTGCCGGGTTATTCGCTGCTTGGCGCTTCGTTTGTCCGGCTCACGCCGGCGCAGCCCTTCATTGTGCCAGACCTGGCTTGCATAGTCGCCTCGCTCTGGCTCTTCGCTGCTCTAGCGGCGCGACTGATGGGCGACGTTCGGCATGGACGCGCCATCGGCGCGGCGGTGTTCGTCGCGACGGCGGTGCTGCCGGAGAAGGCGCTGTGGTCGTGGGTCGTCCCGTGGACGACCACCCCGGAGACGCTCTGCCTACTCGCCTGCCTGCTCGCGGCGGCGCGCTTCACGGAGAGCCTTGGCCCACTCGACGCGTTCCTCGCGGCACTGGCCGGCGTGGCGACTGCCGGGTTCCGCCCTGCGGACGCGGCCGTGATCGTCTTCGTGAGCGGGTCCGTCATGGCATGGTCCCTGCTGGAGCGGTGGCCGGGATGGCGGCGCATACGCCACGTCGCAGCCGCGGCGTTCGCAGGAGCCGCGATCCCGATGCTTGTCTTCGGGGGTGCCTACCTTGCCGTCTTCGGGTTGAAGCCGAGCGGGTATGTTATCTTGTCCAACGCGCTCGGCTTCGAGTGGCGGCTGCTGCCCCTGCGGTGGGTGACGCTGATGATCGATCCGAAGCCTCTCTTCCCGGAGGGACGCGGCCTCGCCGCCGTGTTCCCCTGGATCGCTCCCGGCATCGCCGGGATGGCGGCCTGCCTGGTTGCGCCGGGTCGCGTGCCGCACCGGCTCCACATGCTGGTGGCCGGGGCAACCCTCCTGGACTGCGCCATGTTCCTCACCTACCGAGACCTGCACCAGACGGCGCTCTGGCGTTTCGGCAACTTCCACTATTTCAAGTGGACGCTGCCAACCTTCGGCCTCTACGCCCTGCTGCTGCTCCGCGTGGTTGCGCAATCGCCCCGATGGCCCGCACTCGCAGCCGCAGCTTGCACCGCCCTTGCCTTGTTTATGTGGCGCGTGGAGCTGACGGACCCCGTACCACTGCCCCTCGCGAGCGGTGCGCAGACCTTGGTCCTCCCGTCCGGTCTGTCGCGGATCGACGACGTCTTGCTCGCCAGGGGACGCGGTGACTGGGATGCGCTCTATGGCGGCGGAAGCCAGATCCAAGCCGGCGGAGCGACGTTCCGGAGCTTCTATGACTTCAAGGTATTCTCCTGGTCGGACACGCTCATGGCGCTGCCGCTGAGGCCGATGCCGCCCATCGCGAGCACGCTTCATCTGGTGTGGAGCGCTACTCTGGACCCAACCGTCGCCCCATCCTTGCACGGCAGACACTCGTCTGGGGACTACCGTGCTGGGTGCTGCCCAGGCGTGTGGGCTGCCGACCTCGATTCCTGTTCGCGCCACCTACGCTTCCACTCAACCAGCCCGTGATGTTCGGGAGCGGCGGCGGCGCTGACCGCTACCTGATTGCAGGATGGTCACGCGCCGAGACACGCGGGCGCTGGACGGATGGACACGAAGCCACCATTCGGTTCGGCCTCCCCCGCCTCCAGCCCGGCGAAGCCGCTGTCATCGAGATCACCGCGCACGGCTTCGTGCCGGATCACGCTGCTCGGACACGCGTTACCGTGGTCGCCAACAACGAGCCGATCGCTCGTTGGAGGTTCGGGCCCGAGGCGTCGCCACCTGCCCACGCGATCATTCCTCGAGACGCCGTCGGGTCGGACGGCGCGGTCACGCTTGACCTGCTCGTCGCCAACCCACGTCAGCCGTCAGACTATGGCGCCGCGCCTGATCCGCGCGATCTCGGCCTCTACGTGGAGGCGATCACGCTCACCGCCGTCCGGCGACCCTGAGCAGCCAATCGCGTTCCGACGTTAGCCTGCGCTACGCACCGAAGGTAAACTGGCTCCCCGTGGTGCAGGCCACCAGCGAGAGCGGCATCTCGCGCTTTGCCGCCTCGATGAAGTTCGCGCCGCTGCAATGCATGGGGAAAACATACTCGATGCCGAGCGGCTTCAGCTCGGCCATGACTTGCGCCAGGTAGTCCGGCGGCGCCGGGGCGAGGTGGAAGCCGCCGACCAGGGCGTGGACCTGCTCGATGCCGGTCACCTGCCGGGCCCGGCGCACGGTGTTGATGATGCCGCCGTGTCCGCAGGACGTGATGACGACGAGGCCTCGGCCGCGCACGTTGAAGCAGGTGGCGTGCTCGTGCAGGTGCTGGTCCGGCTGTGGCTGGCCCGACAGCTCGGCCGGGGTGAAGTGGTGCTCGCCGAAGCGGCTCGTATCGCAGCCAGTGCCGTCCTTGATCCCGAAGGCAACGACGGTGTTCGGCAGCACCCGCTCGATGCTGGTGCGCGGCACGATGCCGGTGGTGAAGGCGTGGCCGTCGATGACCAGCGGCGACTCGGAAAGGATTGGTCGCACGCTTGCCGCCGTTAGGGTACGGCGGTCGAGCACGCCGGCGTCGGAAAGGCTGCCGTCACCGAGGCGCAGGTAGCGGTGGCAGAAGGCGTCCTCGCCGCCGACGTAGAGGCGCAGATCCTCCCGCATCGCATCGCGGTGCCGCTCCAGGAAGCCGGGCAGCCCACCCCAGTGGTCGAGGTGGCCGTGGCTGAGGATCAGCCCGTCCAGTGCGCCGACATCAACGTCCAGCAATTCGAGGTTGTTGTTGAGCACCCCGGGCGTGTAGGCGAAGTCGAGCAGGTAGCGCCGCGTCTCGCCGTCCTTCTGGGATTCGAGATAGAGGGAAAGACCCCACTCGGCTTCAAGCGTACGGCTGTAGCGCGGCCCGGTCGGCAGGCGGGACCGCTCGATCTTCACGCCTGGGACCTGCGCCCCGGAGATGAAGACGTCGTGCGTGCCGTCCACGACCACCCGGATTTTCAGCCGATCAACGATTGGCGCCTCGATCCGGGGCATCTCGCCGCCAGCCGCGTCCCGCACCATCGCGGTGCAGGCAAGAGCCGAACCGGCCAGCGCAGCGTTTCGAAGCAATTCGCGGCGGCCCACGGGGCTGGGCATGACACACGCCTCCGGGCCAACGAGTGAGGCATCGCGCAACTTGCGATGATCCGAGACCGAAAGTAATCTAGCGCCACCGCCAGGGCCGCTGCAACACGTCTCGGGCGCGGTCCGGCGCGGGACAGCGTGCGGCCGAGGATGGACCTCTCAGTGCACCAGCGCCGGCACCATCTCGTGCTGGCGGATGGCGGCGATGGCGACCTCGCGATCGTCCGTCACGGCCATGGGCGAACCGTCAGCGGCATGGATCGCGTAAGCACGGCTTCCCTCAACGAGGACGGGCTTGACGTAGGCGAGCTCCGAGACGCCGAGCTGCATGAGCTGAGTCTCGGTGAGATGGCGGATGTCATCGGCAACATGGGAGATCATGATAAGAACTCCTCGGCCTTGTCGGCCCCCTCGGGAGCGCCAACGCAGCCAGGCTAGGGTTGGTTCATAGAGTTAGTTCTCGCTGGGCGTGGCATCCACGACTGGACCTCCGACCGCGCCATTCGGCGGCGTGATCGGGATCTGGCGCACCCGTGCCTCCGGTTGAGGCCGGGCCAGGTCAATGTGCAGCAGCCCATTGTCGAGCCAGGCCCCGCGCACCTCAATTCCCTCGGCCAGAACGAATGCACGCTGGAACTGCCGGGCCGCGATGCCGCGGTGGAGGAAGACGCGGTTGCCGAGATCCTCGCCTTGTCGGCCGCGGATCACCAGCTGGTTGTCCTCCTGCGTGATCTGCAGGTCGTCCATCGTGAAGCCCGCGACCGCGAGCGTGATGCGCAGGCTGCCAGGAGCGACTTGCTCGATGTTGTACGGCGGATACCCGTCGGACGCGGTCTTGGACGCGCGCTCGAGCATCTGCTCTAAATGATCGAAGCCCAAGAACAAGGGCGAGGCAAACATGCGCGTCGTCATAGCTACCTCCTTGGCGGAGCGAAGCGGCACCAAGGTCCCCGCAGGCAACCCCGGCTAGGCCTATTTGGTCAGCCGTATCGCGCGTCTCAAGCCCTAGACCTGGGGGTCGTCCTGGAGGGCGTCCATTGAAGCCGCCTAGCCCGGCGGCTACATCGGCCCCATGAGCATCGCCGCAGGGCAGCCCTCCGACACGATCGGTGAGCGGCTTCCCATCCTCATTGCGCCTCACCCGGCGCTCCGCGCCAAGGCCCGCCGAGTCCGCCCCGAGGACCTCGACCTCGTGCGCGACCTTCTGCCGAAGCTGTTCGCGACCATGTATGCCGCCCCCGGCATCGGTCTTGCGGCTCCCCAGGTCGGCGTCGGCCTGAAGCTCGCCATCGTGGATTTGCAGCCGGACGACAAGCCGGCGCCGATGGTCCTCATCAACCCCGAAGTCATCGCCGCCAGCGAGGAGCAAGTGGTGCGCGAGGAGGGCTGCTTGTCGCTGCCGGGTCAGTATGCCGACGTGAGCCGCCCGGTGCGCGTGCGCGTGCGCCACGAGGACGAGACCGGCGCACGCCACGAGTTCGACGCCGAGGGCCTGCTCGCCGCCTGCGTGCAGCACGAGCTGGACCATTTGAACGGCATCCTGTTCGTTGACCACCTCACGCCGCTGCGCCGGAACATGCTCATGCGCAAGCTCGCCAAGGAGCAGAAGGCGAAGGCGTCGGGGTAGCGATGCGCCTCGCGTTCATGGGCAGCCCAGGGTTCGCCGTGCCCACGTTGCGGGCACTGGTCGAGGCCGGGCACGAGATCGTCGCCGTCTATGCCCAGCCGCCCCGGCCGGTCGGGCGCGGCGGCCGGGTGCAGAAGGGTACTGTCCACCAGGAGGCGGATCGCCTCGGCCTTCCCGTTCGCACGCCCGAGAGCCTGCGGCGCGACCCGGCGGCGCAGGCGGCGTTCGCGGCCTTGGACCTCGACGCGGCCGTGGTCGCCGCCTACGGATTGCTGCTCCCTCCCGCCGTGCTCGCCGCCCCCCGCCGCTTCTGCCTAAACGTTCACGCGAGCCTGCTGCCCCGCTGGCGCGGTGCCGCCCCGATCCAGGCCGCGATCCTCGCCGGCGACCAGGAGAGCGGCGTCACGATCATGCAGATGGATGAGGGGCTGGACACCGGCCCCATGCTGCTGCGCGAGGCCGTCCCGCTTGGCCCGCGCGCGACCGCTGAGTGGCTGCATGATCGCCTCGCGGAACTGGGTGCGCGCCTGGTGGTCCGCACCCTGGCTGAAACGCCGCAGCCAGTGCCGCAGCCCGGTGAGGGTGCGACCTACGCGCCCAAGCTCACCCGTGAGAGCGGCCGGCTCGATTGGACGCGGCCGGCAGCCGTGCTCGACCGCCAAGTACGCGCTCTCAATCCATGGCCCGGCACGTATACGACCCTTGGCGCGACGCTCGACGGAGAGATGCTCAAGGTCCTCGACGCCGTGCCCGAACCGGGTCGGGGTGAGCCGGGCGAGGTGCTGGACGGTGCGCTCCTCGTCGCATGTGGTGAGGGCGCCTTGCGTCTGCTCCGGGTGCAGCGGCCCGGCCGCGCGCCCATGGCTGCGGCTGAGATGCTGCGGGGGCGGCCCGTGCCACAAGGCACACTCCTCGCGTGACGCCGCCGGGCATGCGGCTGCGGTGACGGCCTGGGCTCTGCTCCTGGAGTATGACGGCGGCCCCTTCGTTGGCTGGCAGCGGCAGCGGAGCGGCCTCGCCGTGCAGGCTGTGCTGGAGGGCGCCGCCTCGCGCCTCGCGGGCGGTGAACCGGTCGCGAGCACGGCCGCCGGGCGCACGGACGCGGGCGTTCACGCCGAGGGCCAGGTTGCGCTCCTTGCCCTCCCCGACCATCTCCGGGCTGGCCAGGTGCGGGACGGACTCAACTTCCACATGCGGCCGCACCCCGTCGTCGTGCTCCGGGCCGCACCTGCGCCCTCGGGCTGGAGTTCCGCGCCTCAATGCCGTCGCCCGGCACTACCGCTATCGCATCCTCAACCGTCGGTCCCGCCCTGCCCTCCAGCTCGGCCGCGTCTGGCACGTCGAGCATCGTCTCGATGAGGGCGCGATGGCCGAGGCGGCCACCCGGCTCCTTGGCCGGCATGATTTTACCTCGTTCCGTGCGAGCGCCTGCCAAGCGAAGAGCCCGGTGCGCACGCTCGATCGGCTCGAGGTCACCCGCAGCGGCGATCTGATTGAGGTCCGCGCCGAGGCGCGCAGCTTCCTGCATCACCAGGTCCGCAACATGGTCGGCACACTC
Source organism: uncultured Alphaproteobacteria bacterium (assembly GCA_963848595.1). Taxonomy (GTDB): domain Bacteria; phylum Pseudomonadota; class Alphaproteobacteria; order Acetobacterales; family Acetobacteraceae; genus CAWKEH01. The sequence continues at coordinate 31,874 of CAWKEH010000013.1, forward strand.
AAGCTCGTCGGCGAGGGACGATGGCGCCCGGACGACGTGTTGACGGCTCTCGCCGCTCGCGACCGCCGCGCAGCGGGACCGACAGCGCCGCCCGACGGTCTCTGCCTTGTCGCGGTCGCCTACCGAGCTGACCCCTTCACAGGAGCGTGACAAGCTGCGGCCCGAGAGCGAGCAGCGCGGTGCCGGCGTTCACGAGGATGACAAGCAGGGCGGCCCGCCACGGACCGAGTCCGAGGCCGTGCCGGGTCACGAACCAGTGCAGCCAGAGCGCGTAGGCGGCGAGGCCCAGAACGAAGGCGAACGCTGCCGCCGTCTGGGACAATCCTGCGTTCAGCAGCAAGCCGAGGATCAGCAGCAGCACCGCCGCCATGGCTGGTACCGCCCACTGGCACCAGTTGAACGCAGTCGCGTAGTGCAGCCAAGCGGCCTCACGTCCCCACGCTTGCGCGAGCGCCTGCGAGATCACCGGCGGCGCGAGCACGGCACAGAGCGTCGCCAGGAAATCCTCTGCCGCATCCCACCTGGCGCCCGCGAGGAGCATCAGCCCCGACCCCACGAGCGGAAACGCGACGAGCGGCGCGAGGCTCGCGAGGAACGCTTCCTTGGTCGCGCTGAACTGCAGGAGCCCCTCGCGCCGTCCGCGGGCGACGAGGGCGATGCCGATCAGCGCGTTGCGGATCGGCTCGCCGCGCCGCTCACGCCCGCGTCCTCGGGGCGGGATCACGCCGCGAACTCCGCGAGCACGGCCCGGTAGATCCCGGCGAGGTCACGCAGCTCGGCCACGGACACCTGCTCGTCCGCCTGGTGCATCGTGCGCCCGACCAGCCCGAACTCCGCGACGGGGCAGAGACGCGCGATGAAGCGCGCGTCGGACGTGCCGCCCCCCGTGTCGAGCCGCGGCTCCCGACCGCTCGCCCGCGCTATAGCGGCGCGCAGGCGCTCGACGAGCGGGCCGGGCTGGGTGAGGAACGCCTCCCCGCTGCACTCCGCATCGAGCTTGAACCTTGGGGCATGCCGTTCGAGCACCGCGCGCAGCCAGGCCTCCAGCGAAGCTCCAGTGTGGCGGTCGTTGAAGCGGATATTGAGGCGTGCCTCCGCGCGAGCCGGGATCACATTGGTCGCCGGGTTGCCCACGTCCAGGCTCGTGACCTGCAGGCTGCTCGGCTCGAACCACTCGGTTCCAGCATCCAGCGGTGCCGCGAGCATGGCGGCTAGCGCGGCGATGAGGCGATGGGTCGGGTTGTCCGCCCGCTGCGGGTAAGCGGAGTGACCCTGCGTGCCCTCGACAAGGATGCGGGCATTGAGGCTGCCGCGGCGGCCAACCTTCACCACCTGGCCGAGATGGTCGGGGTTGGTCGGCTCGCCCACGAGGCACAGGTCCGGGACCTGGCCGTTCGCCTCCATCCACTCCAGCACGCGCCTTGTGCCGTCGAGTGCCGGGCCTTCCTCGTCGCCCGTGATGAGCAGGCTCACGCTGCCGGACGGATGAGTCGCGAGGTGGTCCGCGCACGCCACCACGAACGCCGCGATCGCCCCCTTCATGTCGCAGGCGCCGCGGCCGACCAGGACGCCGTCCCGCACCTCGCCGCCGAACGGGTCCGCACTCCATGTAGCCGCCCCCGGCGGCACCACGTCGGTATGCCCAGCGAAGCAGAGATGGAAGCCTTCGCCACCCCAGCGCGCGAACAGGTTGGGCGTCGTCCCGAACGGGAGATGCCAGACCTGGAAGCCGAGCGCGTCCAGGGCTGCGGCCAGCACGGCCTGCGCCCCTGCGTCCGCAGGCGTCACGGAGGCGCAGCGGATCAGGCTTTGGGCGAGCGGGAGCGGGTCCGTCAATCGCGCAGCAGGTCGTTGATGCTGGTCTTGGCGCGGGTGCGCTCGTCCACGCGCTTCACGATCACGGCGCAAGCGAGCGACGGACCCGGCGAGCCGTCCGGCAGCGCTTTCCCCGGCAAGCTGCCCGGCACCACGACCGAGTAGGCCGGCACGCGGCCCATGAACACCTCGCCTGTCTGCCGGTCCACGATGCGCGTGCTCGCGCCGAGGAAGACGCCCATGGCGAGCACGCTGCCCCGCTCCACCACGACTCCCTCGGCCACTTCCGAGCGGGCGCCAATGAAGCAGTCATCCTCGATGATGACCGGCCCGGCTTGCAGCGGCTCCAAAACGCCGCCGAGGCCAGTGCCGCCGCTGATGTGGCAGTTGGCTCCAACTTGCGCGCAGCTCCCGACCGTCGCCCAGGTGTCAATCATGGTGCTAGCCCCGATATGGGCGCCGACGTTGACGAAGCACGGCATGAGGACGACGCCCGGCGCGACGTAGGCTGAGCGGCGCACCACGGCGCCCGGCACCATGCGGAATCCAGCTTCGGTGAACCGATTCGCGCCCCAGCCCTCGGTCTTGAGCGGCACCTTGTCGTAGGCCAGCGCGCCGCCGGCGTCCGGCAAGGGTTTGGACTCGTTGAGCCGGAAGCTGAGCAGGACAGCCTTCTTCAGCCACTCGTGGACGATCCAGCCGCTCGGTCCGGGCGAAGCGACGCGCAGGCGGCCGGAGTCGAGCCCCTCCAGAGCCGCCCCGACAGCCTCGCGCGCGCCCTCGCCCACTTCGGCGGCGAGGGCGTCGCGCCTCTCCCAGAGGCTCTCGATGCGGTCTCGGAGAGAGTCGGCAGCGTCAAGCATGAAGGGTGTCCCAAAGGGCGCCTCACTGGCGCGCGGACGGTGCGCCGGCATCGGAGACGTGTCAACGCGCTCTCTGATCCCCTCATTTCAGGCTGGGGCGAAAAGCCTGCCGAAGATGCTGCACTGCGCGACGGCGTCACTGAAGCTGGCAATGAGCGGCGCGAGCCTGTGCTCGGGCATGGTGGGGATCAAGTCGTAGAGCATGCAGCCCTGCCGAAACAGCGAGTGAGTGCGGGTCTTCGAGGTATTGGACTTGAGCAGCCGGTCCATGCCGAGGCTCTCGCCGGTGGCGCCGAGCAGGGTGAGCAGTGCTGTGGCAAAGGCGCTGACCAAGAGCAGGCGGTCGCGCCGGGTCGGCTCGCCGATGCGCGTGGCACTCAACCCCATACCGAAGCGCAGGTCCTTGGTGTCCCGGAAATGCGGCTCGATGGTCCAGCGCTTCGCATAATGGTTGACCAGCTCGGCGGCGGACGCCTCGGCGTCACTGGCCGCGAGGCACCAGGGTTCCTGCATTGCCTTGGCGTGGGTGCACACAACCGCGCCGACCTGGAAGCCGTGCGAGGCGGTCACGCGGGCGCCGCGCAGCTTGCGCGCGCGTCCCGCCTTGCCGACCCACTCGGTAGCCGAGCGCGTCTCGCCCAGGGCGTCGGTGACGCGGATGTTGCCGCGGAAGCGGATGACGTAGCCGAAGCCCAACTCGGCCAGGAAGCCGAACAGCTTGCAGTCGCCGAAGCCGCGGTCGGCGAGGATGGTCACGCGGCAGCCCGGTGGCACGAGCTCCTTGAGCCGCGCTAGGCAGGCGTCTTCGAACGCGTTGCGCTGCGCAGCGAGTTCCTCTTTCCAGACGGTCAACCACAGCAGGGGGGCCGCCCTTCCGTGCCCCGTCACCAGGCTCAGCACCAGCGTTGCCTGTCCGTCGCGGTCGGTACTCGGTCCAGTCCATCGCCACCAGGACGTCCCGCCGCGCCCCGACCTGGTGCGGCACCCAGCGGGCAAAGCTGTCCCACACATCAATGCCCGCGTTGCTCATCAGCCGGTCCACCTGCTTGACCGCGTGCTTGGTGACCAAGCCGCGTGCCTGGGCGAGCGCCTGCCCGATCACCGCCACCGCCAAGGATGCGCTGGCCATCACCCCCAGCGTGGCACCGGCCAGGGCATCGACCCGCTTGGCGTGCAGGTCATGCCCATACAGCCCAGCAATGAAGTCACGGATCTCCTCAAGCCGACCACTCGACCGCCCCGTTTTGTCCACGCCCACACTCCGTTCCGACAGGAGCCGAAGCTTCTACGGAGCATGCTCGAATCGCGGCTAGATCTGAGGCCACCAAAATGAGGGGATTCCTGAGGTCAACGCGACCGAGCGGTAACGGACTGTTCATGACCCTCCCCCAAGATACAATGAGATTTCGTGGGTGGCGTGAGACATGGGCACCGTTGCGACCGTGGCCGTTGGAGACCCGCTTCGACACGTGCTGCTGGAGAGCCGGCAGCGCTGGCGCGACCTGGTGACGATGGCAGCCGATGTTGCGTTCGAGACCGACGCCGAGGGCTGCTTCACGTTCCTCGCGCCTGATGGGGCGCTGGGATACGAGCCCGACGCACTGGTTGGGACGCCGGGAGCGGCGCTGCTGCTGGATCCGGACCTGCTCGGCGTGGACCCGTTCCGGCCGTCACAGGTCTTGCACCGCGTGCGCGCCTGGGTACGCCGGGCAGACGGCGAGTTGGCATGTCTCCTGCTCACGAGCGCTCCCTTGCTGGACGGCGCCGGGCACCTCGAAGGGGCGCGCGGCGTCGCGCTCGACGTTACGGAGCAGGAACGCCGGGAGGAGATGGTCGCGGCGAGTCTGCGCCGGAGCGACGTTCTCGACCACATTCTATGGACGATGCGCCAAGAGGTCATGGCACCTCGCATGATGCAGGCAGTTCTGGGATCAGCGAGCGACGCGCTCGGTGCCGAGGGCGCCGCCGTGCTGGACCTGGCCCAGCCCGACTCGACACTGGCTGTGCTGCACGAGATCGGCCGGGGCACGGCTCTCGTGCGTGGTGCAGCTCTTGCGCTTCTCGACGGCGATGCGGAGGAGCCGCAATGCGTCGCGCTCCCGAGCGGGCACTCCTTGCTCGCCTGCCCCGCGAACACGCGCATCGGCGACCGTGTGGGCGTCGCCTTCTGGCGCAGCGAAGGCCGCCGCCCATGGAATGGTGAGGACAAGCTTCTTGCCTCCTCGGTCACGGCGCTCGTGCGCATGGTCCTCGAGCATGACGGCATCCAGCGCGAGATGGCCCGGCAGGCCCGCACGGACCCGCTCACCGGCTTGCTCAACCGCCGCGCCTTCCTCGACGAGCTGGCCCGCCGCATCGACCGCCTCGACCGCGAGGACCTGCCCGGCACGCTGATGTTCGTGGACGTGGACAATTTCAAGCCGCTGAACGATCGCTTCGGGCACGACGTCGGCGATGCAGCGCTGACCGGCATCAGCGCCCTGCTGCGCAACCTCGTTCGTCCGGCGGACCTCGTTGCGCGCCTTGGCGGCGACGAGTTCGCTCTCTGGCTCGATGGCGCAGACGAGTTGACGGCGGCGGAGCGCGCTGAGGCGCTGCGCGTGGACGCGCACGGCAGCTTGACGCAGCTCGTGCCCGACAGCGTCCGGGTTACGCTCTCGGTCGGCATCGCGTGCCGCCGGGCGGGCAGCGGAGAATTCATGGACGACGTTATCCGCCGGGCCGATCAGGCCATGTATGAGGTCAAGCGCGCCGGACGGGGCCATTGGCGCGTCTCGCACTCGATATCCGTTCCGTGAGTCCGGACGCCGAGGACAAGGGCGCCGGCGCGGGCGAGGCGGTGCGCGTTCGCATCGGCGCCAGCGCCTTCACGTCGGAGGATGTCTTGCTCACACTCGCGACCGATCCTGACGTGACGGTGCGCGCAACGGTCGCCATGAACCCAGCGGCGCCGCATGGCGTAGACCAGGCGCTCGCCCGCGACCCGGACGAGCGCGTCCGCACGCTTCTCGCGCGCAAGGTCGCTAGCGAACTGCCTGGGTTGAACGGGGAAGAGCAGGTGCGCCTACGCGACCAGGCTCTCGCAACGCTCGCCACGCTCGTCGAGGACGAAGCCGTGCGCGTTCGAGCGGCACTGGCCGATGTTATGAAGGATATGCACGAGGCCCCTCGCGCGCTCATCCTGCAGCTCGCCCGTGATAGCGCCGTGCCCGTGAGCGAGCCTGTCATCCACCTTTCGCCGCTTCTCGATGCTGGCGACCTGCTCGCCCTGCTCGCCTCGCCGCCGCACGAGAGAACGGCTATTGCCATCGCCCGCCGGGCCGACCTCCCCGAAGCAGTCAGCGACGCCGTTGCCGCGACGGCAGATACGGAGGCCGTTCGCGTGCTGCTCAGCAATCCATCATCGCAGATCCGGGAGAGCACGCTCGATGCGCTCGTCGCGCAGGCAGAGCAGCATGTGGAGTGGCACGCGCCGCTCGTGCATCGCCCGAGGCTTCCTGCTCAGACGATGGTGGCGCTGTCCAAGTTCGTGACGGCCTATCTCATCGAAGCTCTTCGCCGGCGGGGCGATCTCGACCCGCGTCTCGTAGAGGAGCTGGATAGGCGTATCGCCGCCCGCCTCGCGGCGCCCCGATCAGCCGGCGGAGGCGCGGTAGCGGGCTTCCTGATGCCAAACCGGGACTCGGCAAGCCTCTCGCCAAGTCACGATGAGGCCGCGGTCATCGCCGCCACGCGGCTCGGGGATGCCCGCCGCGCAGCGTTCCTCCTCGCGGCGGCTGCCAACGTGCCTCTTGGGCTCATAGACCGCGCCGGCGCGCTGCGCAGCGCGAAAGGCATTGTAAGCCTCGTCTGGAAAGCGGGCTTCACTATGCGCGTCGCCGGGCCGCTGCAAGCCGTGCTGGCGCAACTCAGTCCTGACGCTATGCTGCTCCCTGGAGCGGACGGCCAGTTCCCACTCTCGGTCGAGGAGATGCGCTGGTATTGCGACTTCCTGGCCCGGCCGGGACGGTGAACTCGGCCGCAATCGGCAGGCCAGCGTATCAACGCTCTGCCTTATGCCTGGTTCGCGTCACAGTGTCCGTGATTGCGTCCTGGAACGCCTAGAGCGCTTTGAGGCTGACCGTGAACGGTCAGCGCGCTCTAGAGTTCTTAGTTTGGCGAGCATCTTCACCCGTTCGCGTTCGTACGCGAACGGGATTTGCTCTAAGCTCCGACCTCCACCCCGTTCCAGAACGCGACCCGATTGCGAATCTCAGCTGCAGCCGGCTTGGGCTCGGGATAATACCAGACGCTGTTTGGGTTGCTCTTCCCCTCGACCTCCAGCGTGTAGTAGCTGGCCTCGCCTTTCCAGGGGCAATGCGAGTGATGGTCGCTCGGGCGGAGGAACTCCCGGCGGACGCTGTCCGCCGGGAAGTAAGCATTGCCTTCTACGGTCACGATGTCATCGCTCTCCGCGATGACGCGGCCATTCCAGGAAGCCTTCATCACTCCGCAGTCTCCGGCTCGCGCTCAGCATCACCCTCAGGCTTGGGCAGGGCGGGCAGGGCGGCCTCGGTGTATTCGAAGTCGAGCTTGCCGTCCTTGAGCGCGACCTTGACCGAGCCGCCCTTCACGAGCTTGCCGAACAGCAGCTCTTCCGCGAGCGGCTTCTTGATGTTCTCCTGGATCACGCGGGCGAGCGGACGTGCCCCGTAGAGCCGGTCGTAGCCGCGCTCGGCCAGCCACTCCTTGGCTGCCGACGACAGCTCGATCGTCACATTGCGGTCGGCGAGTTGCGCCTCGAGCTGCATGACGAACTTCTCGACGACGCGCCCGACGATCTCCGGCGTCAGCCCGGCGAAGCCGATGATGGCGTCGAGCCGGTTGCGGAACTCCGGCGTGAACAGTCGCTTGATCGCCTCCTCGTCCTCTCCGACGCGAGTTTCGCGGGCGAAGCCGATGGCCTCCTTAGCGAGGTCGGACGCGCCCGCATTCGTCGTCATGATCAAGATGACGTTGCGGAAATCCACCGTCTTACCATTGTGGTCGGTGAGCTTCCCGTGATCCATCACCTGCAAGAGGATGTTGAACAGGTCCGGATGCGCCTTCTCGATCTCGTCGAGCAGAAGGACGGTATGCGGATGCTGGTCGATAGCGTCCGTCAGCAGACCGCCCTGGTCGAAGCCGACGTAGCCCGGCGGCGCGCCGATCAGACGCGAGACCGAGTGACGCTCCATATACTCGCTCATGTCGAACCGGGTCAGCTCGATACCGAGCGTGCTCGCGAGCTGCCGGGCGACCTCGGTCTTGCCGACGCCGGTCGGGCCGCTGAACAGGTAGTTGCCGATGGGCTTCTCCGGATCGCGCAGCCCGGCGCGCGACAGCTTGATCGCGGCCGACAGCGCCTCGATCGCCTTATCCTGGCCGAACACCATCGCCTTGAGGTCGCGCTCCAGGTTGCGCAGCGTCTCCTTGTCGTCGGCGCTGACCGACTTGGGGGGGATGCGCGCGATCTTGGCGACCATCTCCTCGACGTCGCGTAAAGTGACCGTCTTTCGGCGCTTGGCCTCCGGCTGAAGCATTCGCGAGGCGCCGACCTCGTCGATGACGTCGATCGCCTTGTCGGGCAGCTTGCGGTCGTTGATATACTTGGCCGAGAGCTCGACGGCGGCGCGGATCGCCTCGTCCGTATAGCGGACCTTGTGGTGCTTCTCGTAGTTGATCTTGAGCCCGCGCAGGATCTTGAACGAGTCCTCGAGCGTCGGCTCGTTCACGTCGATCTTCTGGAAGCGCCGGACCAGCGCCCGATCCTTCTCGAAGTAGTTGCGGAACTCCTTGTAGGTCGTGCTGCCGATGCAGCGCAGCGTCCCCGACGCGAGCGCGGGCTTGAGCAGGTTGGACGCATCCATGGCGCCGCCGCTCGTGGCGCCCGCGCCGATGACGGTGTGGATCTCGTCGATGAAGAGCACGGCGCCAGGCTGGTTCTCCAGCTCCGTGACGACGGCCTTGAGCCGCTCCTCGAAATCGCCGCGGTAGCGGGTGCCGGCCAGCAGCGCGCCCATGTCGAGCGCGAAGATCGTGCTCTTGGCGAGCACTTCCGGCACGTCGCCATTGACGATGCGGAGCGCCAGGCCCTCGGCGATGGCGGTCTTGCCCACGCCGGGGTCGCCCACGTAGAGCGGGTTGTTCTTGGTACGGCGGCAGAGGATCTGGATCGTGCGCTCGATCTCGTTATCGCGCCCGATCAAGGGGTCAATCTTGCCGGCGGCGGCCTTCTTGTTGAGGTTCACGCAGTAGGTGCCGAGCGCGTCCTGGCCACGACGGTTCGGCTTCTCCTCGCGCTCGTTGCCCTCGGAGCCGCCCTCCTCCTTAGCACCCTGAACGGGCCGCTGCGCGGACCGGCCCGGTGCCTTGGCAATCCCGTGGCTGATGAAGTTCACCGCGTCGAGCCGGGTCATGTCCTGGAGCTGCAGGAAATAGACCGCGTGACTCTCGCGCTCGCTGAAGAGAGCGACGAGCACGTTGGCGCCCGTCACCTCATCGCGGCCGCTGCTCTGAACGTGGATCGCTGCGCGCTGCACGACGCGCTGGAATCCGGCCGTCGGCTTCGGCTCGCCCGCGCGGTCGGTGGCCAGGCCGGAGAGATCCTTGTCCAGGAACTCGGCGAGGTCATGGCGCAGCTTGTCGAGGTCCACGCCGCAGGCGCGCAACACGGTTGCGGCGTCGCTGTCATCGGCGAGGGCCAGGAGCAGATGCTCCAGAGTTGCATATTCGTGGCGACGTTCGCTTGCGAGCGCTAACGCTCGGTGCAGCGTCTGTTCAAGGTTGCGGGAGAGCATCAGCGTATCGCGCTCCTTCGCGCAGGGCCGGAGCCCCGATTAGGCAGTATGTCACCCTTAGATGGGAAGCTTTCTTTCAGCGTGCACCCCTACTCTTTCTCGATTGTGCACTGGAGAGGATGCTGGTTCTGCCGGGCGAGGTCCATCACCTGGGTGACCTTGGTCTCGGCGACCTCATACGTATAGACGCCGCAGACGCCGACGCCACGGCGATGGACATGCAGCATGATGCGCGTCGCTTCCTCGCGCGTCTTTTGGAAGAAGCGCTCGAGCACGTGGACGACGAACTCCATCGGCGTGTAGTCATCATTGAGCATGAGCACCTTATACATGGCTGGCTTGCGCGTCTTGGGACGCGTCTTGACCACCACACCAGTGTTCGGCCCTTCCTGATTGCCTCTCTTGTCGTCGCTCATCCCGCCATCACCGGCCTTCTGTCTTGGGCTTGGCCGCCCATTGGCCTTGCCGAGCCGCTCCGGGCTTCCAAGCGCCTCTCGACACGCCTCCACGCCAGCATATCGGAACTGCGTCGCCCTGGGAAAGGGCTAGTCCGCCTGAAACGGCAGAGGCCCGGAGCAGTTGCCCCAGGCCCCCACATCCTTCCGGACGAAGCTGGGCCTAGCTAGGCTTGCCGAACGTCTCGACCGCGAGCGTGAAGCGTGACGCGAGCGGCGCCACGACCTGCTCCGTCAGCTTCAGCGTAGTCTCGGCCACCTGGCTCGTCTGGGTCACCGCCTTCTCAATCGTCGAGCGCGCGAGCGCCGCCTGCAGGTCCATTGCCTCGCGAACCGAACGCGCGGCCGCGATTGCCTTGAACGTGCCCATAGCCTCATCGAAGCTGGCCTGCGCGCTCGCTGCCATGTGCTTCGTCAGGTTCTGCATGCCGGTCGCGAGAATCTGGCCACTCCGAATGCACGCCTCGACGTTGCCTTGGCCGAACGTGACGAATTCCTCAGCAGTCTTCATGATATGATACTCCTCTGGATGCCGCCGAGCTGGAAGAGCCAGGGGGCAAGTCATAGTGCGACCGCATTGTGCGGTGCAGCATCGCCCATCTAGGGAGGACGGAACCGCGCGTCAAGCATCGTTTTGTGCATTGCACAATGCGTGACAGGATAAACTTCGCCTCCTATGTCTTTGCATTCGCACCGCGGTGTCATTCTCTGTTCTGGACAGGCCTGGCGAAGACTCCCTACAATCGCCGTTACCGAGAATGAGGAGCCACGCGGTGCGGGGTAGAGAGTGGTGGGGGCTTGCCCCGTTCGTAGCGTCGTTGATTCTGGTCACCCTTCTCATCGGACTCACGCCCCGGGCTTCGGCTCAGGTCGGGTCGGACCGCTACAGCGCTATCGTGGTTGATGCGGCGAGCGGCACCGTCCTGTATGCGGCGCGCCCCGAAGAGCTCCGCTACCCGGCGAGCCTGACCAAGCTGATGACCCTCTACATGCTGTTCGAGGCCCTGCGCGACCGCCGGGTGTTCCTCAACGACCTGGTGCCGGTCTCCGACCATGCGGCATCGGCGGAGCCGTCGAAGCTGGGGCTTATGCCAGGGACGCGCATCACCGTCGAGGAAGCGCTGCTTGGCCTGGTCACGAAGTCGGCCAACGACGCCGCGTCCGCGCTGGGCGAGATGATGGCGGGCGGCGACGAGGAGCGGTTCGCCCAGATGATGACGCTCCGCGCCCGCGCGCTCGGCATGACGCACACGACCTTCCACAACGCGTCCGGCCTTCCCGACCCCTACCAGGTCACGACGGCGGAGGACCTGGCGATCCTCGCCCGGCGTCTAATCCAGGATTTCCCGCAGGAATACCGCTACTTCTCGGTGCCGGGCTTCTTTTTCCGGGGACGCATGATCGCCAACCACGATCACATGCTGCAGACGTTCCCAGGGGCGGACGGACTCAAGACCGGCTACACGGCTGCCTCCGGATACAACCTCGTCACGTCCGCCGTGCGCGGCGGCGTGCGGCTGGTCGGAGTCGTGCTGGGCGCCGGCAGCACCTTCGAGCGCGAGCAGGACATGACGGCGATCCTGAACAGCAGCTTCGAGCGCATGGGCGTGGCGCCCGTGCTCGCTGACCTGCCCGCGCCGCCGCGCTTCGCGGCCTTGATCGGGGCGGCGCACGCCGCGCCGCTGCCGGAGCCGGTCTTCGCGCGGCGCGTGGCGCACGCCCGCATGCGCGGGCCCGCGTGGCTGCGGGGTACGGTGCGCGTGCAGCAAGTCGCCCTTGCTCCGTTCGACCTGCCGCCCAGAGGACGCGGTAGCCGGCACGCGGCGATGCGTCTCATGATGCAGCCCGCGGTAGCGACGACCCGCACGCGCTTCTCGCGCTTCTCGCGCGCCGCCTCAGGGCACACGGCTCATCACCGCGCTCGCGGGTAAGCGCACCCTTGCAGGCCGTGGAGTCCCTGCGCATCTTTCGAGGTCGGCGCAGCAGGGGGCGGCAGCTTTGATGGACGGCGGGAGCGACGCGCGAAGGATCACGCTTCACGACGCGGAGGACTTCGCAGGTATGAGGGCCGCAGGTCAGCTCGCGGCCGCAACGCTCGACATGGTGGCACCCCATGTCCGTCCCGGCGTGACGACGGCGGAGCTGGATCGGCTCTGCCACGATTTCATCGTCGCGCACGGCGCCCAGCCTGCTTGCCTCAACTACCGCGGCTTTCCTAAGAGCATCTGCACCAGCATCAACCACGTCGTCTGCCACGGCATCCCGGGCGAGCGGCGGCTGGTGGAGGGCGACGTCCTCAACATCGACGTCACGGTGATCCTGGACGGCTGGCACGGCGACACCAGCCGCATGTTCGCCGCGGGCCAGCCAAGCGTGCGCGCGGGCCGGCTCATGGACGTGACATATGAATCCCTCATTCGCGGCGTCAAAGCCGTGCGGCCGGGCGCGACGTTGGGGGACGTCGGCCACGCCATTCAGACCTATGTCGAGGGTCAGCGGTTCAGCGTGGTGCGGGATTTCTGCGGCCACGGCATCGGCCGGAAGTTCCACGAAGCCCCGAACGTGCTCCACTTCGGCCGCCCGGGCGATGGGCCGGTGCTCAAGCCCGGCATGTTTTTCACCGTGGAGCCGATGGTGAACGCCGGGCGCCCCGAGGTGAAGGTGCTGGACGATGGCTGGACGGCGGTGACGCGCGACCGGAGCCTGTCCGCCCAGTTCGAGCACATGGTCGGCGTCACCGAGGACGGATGCGAGATATTCACCTACTCGCCTGCGGGCCTGAACAAGCCGCCGTATGGGTAGCGCGCGCCGGACGACGCACCGCCTCCGATTCAACGACACGGACCGGCTCGGGCATGTCAACAATGCCGTGTTCGTGGTCATGCTCGAGCAGGGACGGACGGAGCTGGTGGCCGAGGCGGGACTGCCTATCGAGGGCGGGACGCGGGTGGTCGTAATCGTGCGCCTGGAGTTGGACTTCGTGCGCGAGATGAGCTGGCCGGGCGAGGTCGAGATTGAGACCTGGGTGGAGCGGCTCGGCGGGCGCTCGATCCAGCTCCGCCAGCGGCTGGTGCACGGCGGCCAGGAGTGTGGACGGGCACGGACGGTGCTGTGCGTCCTGGACCGAGAGACGAACCGGGCAGCCGCGATCGAGCCGGCCTGGCGCGAGGCGCTGGCGCGCTGGCATGTCGCCGAGCCTGGGCAGGACGCCGGGTAGGAACCCGCTCGCGGCCCTGATCTAGGCCAGGTGCGCCGCCACGTCGTGGCCGCCTTCCCAGATCAGGCGCAGGGCGACGAACAGCACCACCGCGAGTCCGGCCCAGGCGAGCCAGCGATGCCGCTCCAGGAGGTCGGCGGCGAGCCGGGCCGCGAGACCCATGAGCAGCACCGAGACGGCGAGGCCGGCGACCAGGACCCAAGGATGCTCGTAGGCGGCCCCTGCCACGGCAAGCACGTTGTCGAGACTCATGCTGAGGTCGGCGAGCGCGACCTGCACGAGAGCCTGGCCCATCGTCTTGGGCGCGCGCAGCGCGGCGCCGCGCGGATTCCTCCTCGGACGCAGCTCGCGATACATGCGCCAGCACACCCAGAGCAGCAGCAGCCCCCCCGCGAGCATGAGGCCGATGATCGCCATGAGCCGCACGGCGACGAAGGCGAGCGCGAGGCGCAAGGCTGCTGCGGCGCCGATGCCGAACAGGATCGCCCGGTTCTTCTGTCCTTCCCGCAACCCGGCGACCGCGAGTCCCACGACGACGGCGTTGTCTCCAGCCAGCACGAGGTCGATGAACAGGACCTGGGCGAGGGCCACGAGGTCCGGCCAGAGGGTATCGAAGCTCACCACGGTTCCCCTTGCACGGACAGGCAGCCCGGCCTAGTCCCCAGCCCGTCAAATCACGCGAGGATGACGATGGTTCCGCGCTACACGAGGCCGGAGATGGCCGCCATCTGGGCGCCGGAGAACCGCTACCGCATCTGGTTCGAGATCGAGGCCCTCGCCGCCGAAGGCATGGCGCACACGGGCGAGGTCCCAGCCGACGCCGCCCGCACCATCCGCGAGCGCGGCGGCGTCCGCGTGGCCGCCATCTCGCAAGCCGACCTCGACCGGATAGACGCCATCGAGCAGGAAACACGCCACGACGTCATCGCCTTCCTGACCTGGCTTGCCGAGGGCATCGGACCGGAGAGCCGCTACGTGCACCAGGGGCTGACCAGCTCGGACGTGCTGGACACCTGCCTGTCTGTGCAGCTCACGCAAGCGGCCGATCTCCTGCTCGCGGACCTTGACCGGGTCCTGGCGGCGCTAGAGCGCCGGGCGCACGAGCACAAGCTCACGCCCATCATCGGCCGCAGTCACGGCATCCACGCCGAGCCGACCAGCTTCGGCCTCAAGCTCGCCGGCCACTACGCCGAGTTCGCCCGCGGACGCGCGCGGCTCGTCCGAGCGCGCGAGGAGGTTGCCGTGTGCGCGATCTCGGGGGCAGTGGGGACCTACGCGCACGTGTCGCCGGAGGTGGAGGCCTTCGTTGCCGACAAGCTCGGCCTCGTCCCCGAGACGGTGTCTACCCAGGTGATCCCGCGCGACCGGCATGCGGTCTTCTTCTGCACGCTGGGCGTGATCGCGAGCGGGATCGAGCGATTGGCGACCGAAGTGCGGCACTTGCAGCGCAGCGAGGTGCGCGAGGCGGAGGAGTTCTTCCACGCCGGGCAGAAGGGCAGCAGCGCCATGCCGCACAAGCGTAACCCGGTCCTGTCGGAGAACCTGACCGGGCTGGCGCGGATCGTGCGCGCCGCCGTCGTCCCGGCCCTGGAGGACGTGGCGCTCTGGCACGAGCGCGACATCAGCCATAGCAGCGTCGAGCGCGTGATCGCGCCGGACGCGACCATCGCGCTCGATTTCGCCTTGGCCCGGCTCGCGGGCATGATGGAGCGGCTGGTCATCTATCCCGAGCGGATGGCGGCGAACCTGGAGGCGCTGGGGGGCGTCGTGCACAGCGGGGAGGTGCTGCTGGCGCTGACGCGGGCGGGCATCTCGCGCGAGGACGCCTACCGCGTCGTGCAACGCAACGCGATGGAGACCTGGACGCGGCTCGGCGAGCCCGGCGCTCAGACCTTCCGCGAGAACCTGGAGCGCGACCCCGAGGTCGCGGGCCGGCTCCCCCCAGGCGCGCTCGACGCGGCAATGGATACGGGACGATACCTGCAGGCCGTGGATCACGTCTTCCGGCGCGTCTTCGGACGCCGCGATCCCGCCGCACGTGCGGCATGATCCCGCCGCAGACCCGCACATTATGTGCGCATGGATCGAGAGGAGGATCCGAAGCGATGTGTAGCAAATTTCTGATGGCCGTGGTCGTGAGCGGTGCCGCCCTGCTCGGAGCAGGCGCGATGGCAGCGCCGCTCTCTGGCCCGCTGGTGACGCCAACCCCGGCGCCCGCCTCTCCGCAGGTGCAGCTTGTGGACTGGGGGTATTGGCACCATCCCCATTGGTGGCACCGGCATGAGGCGCGGCGGGATTGGCACCGGCACGAGCGCTGGGCGCGCTGGCACTATTGGCACGACCGCTACTATCGCTAGCAAGCGCTAGCGGATCAGGGAGGGGGCGGAGGGCATCACGGTCTCGTGGGCGCCACCGCCCCTCTCCGTATTCGTGATTTACAAACTGATTTCGTTAACCGCGGCGCCCTGATGATCGTCGCGACACCAGAGGAGGTTCGAGACGATGCGCAAACTACTATTCGCGTTGACGGTGGGCGGAGCTGCATTCACGGTTGGCTTTGGGGCGAAAGCAATGCCGGCGAGCGGCATCAGCCCCGTCCTTGTCCAGGCGGTGACGACGAGCACGCCTGCCGTGCAGCCAGTGCAGTATTACCGGCGCCCGTATCACCGCCATTACCGCCGCTGCTACTACCGTCACCACCGCCGCTACTGCTACTGAGAGCCGATCGCCAGCGACGGCTGGAAAAGCCGGGATGGCGGTGCCATACGCGCCGGCGTGTGCACCGTCATCCTGCTCGCGCGGCCAGGCCATCCCTGGCCGCTTCTGTTTGCGGCCAACCGGGACGAGCGGCTGGATCGCCCCTGGGAGCCACCCGGCGCCTGGTGGCCCGGGCAACCCGAAATCGTCGCTGGGCGGGATCGCTCGGGCGGCGGCACGTGGATGGCGGTGCGGAAGGGCTCAAAGGGCACGCTCGTCGCTGCCGTCCTGAACCGGCCCGGCAGCCTAGGGCCGGCGCCGGGCAAGCGGAGCCGAGGCGAGCTGCCCCTCATCGCGCTGGAAGCGGCGAGTGCTGCCGAGGCTGCGCATCGCATCGCTGAACTGGATGCCGGGGAGTGGCGCAGCTTCAACCTCATCCTCGCGGACCGTGACGGCGCCTGGTTCCTGCGCGGGACCGGTGCTGGGCGGCCCGCGGCGCTACCACTCACCCCCAGCACGATTCACATGGTCACGGCACACGACCCGGACGACGCGGCCAGCCTGCGCGTGGCGCGGCACCTGCCCCGCTTCCGGGCGGCGCCCGTGCCCGAGCCGCCGGACTGGAGCACCTGGGATACGCTGCTCGCCGACCGGGCAGGACCGCCAGGTGCTGCGATCAACGTGCCGCCCACGGCCGGGTTCGGGACGGTGTGCGCCTCGCTGCTGGGCATACCGGCCGAGGGTGCGCCGGCATGGCTGTTCGCCGCCGGGCCGCCGGACCGGGCAGCATTCGAGGCCGTTCCCCTGCCCTGAAGCGTATCGCGGGCCCTCTGAAGCGCGCCGATGCCGCGGCATGGCGGGGCCAGGTTTCCCTTGCTATAGGGAGGCCGCGCCGTCGTCTGGCGCGAGCCACGAGGAACCAGCGATGGCACGCCGCCGCCAGCTCTACGAGGGCAAGGCCAAGATCCTGTTCGAGGGACCGGAGCCGGGCACGCTCGTCCAATACTTCAAGGATGACGCAACGGCAGGGAACGGCGCCAAGAAGGGCACGATCACCGGCAAGGGCGTGCTCAACAACCGCATTAGCGAGTATCTGATGACCCGGCTCGCCGAGATCGGCGTGCCAACCCACTTCGTGCGCCGCCTCAACATGCGCGAGCAGCTCATCCGCGAGGTGGAGATCATTCCCTTAGAGGTCGTCGTCCGCAACGTGGCAGCAGGCAGCCTCAGCACGAGGCTCGGCATCCCGGAGGGCACTCGTCTCCCTCGGAGCATCCTGGAATATTATTACAAGAACGACCAGCTCAACGACCCCATGGTGTCCGAGGAGCACATCA
The DNA here is from genome assembly GCA_963848595.1 of uncultured Alphaproteobacteria bacterium. Taxonomy (GTDB): domain Bacteria; phylum Pseudomonadota; class Alphaproteobacteria; order Acetobacterales; family Acetobacteraceae; genus CAWKEH01. The sequence goes on from CAWKEH010000013.1 coordinate 49,076, forward strand.
CGGCGTTCGGCTGGGCCATGACGCCAGACCTCGACGACATGGTGGCGCTGGCGCTGCGGGTGAACGACTTCCTCATGGGCCTCTTCCTCGGCGTCGGGATCACGCTGGTGGACTTCAAGCTGGAGTTCGGCCGTCTCTGGGAGAACGAGGACGTGCGAATCGTGCTCGCCGACGAGATCAGCCCGGACAACTGCCGCCTGTGGGACGCGAAGACGAACGAGAAGCTGGACAAGGACCGCTTCCGCCGCGACCTCGGCAATGTCGAGGAAGGCTATCAGGAGGTCGCCCGGCGCCTCGGCATCCTGCCCGAAGCGGGCGCACGAGACTTGAAAGGGCCGGAGGCGGTCCAATGAAGGCGGTCGTGACCGTCATGCTCAAGCCCGGCGTGCTCGACCCGCAGGGGCGCGCCATCGGGCACGCGCTTGGGACGCTCGGCTTCCAGGGCGTCGGCGAGGTGCGCGCCGGCAAGCGAATCGAGCTGGAGCTCGCGGAGAGCGATCCAGGGCGGGCGAGGGCAGCCGCCGAGGAGATGGCACGTCGCCTGCTCGCCAATCCCGTCATCGAGAGCTATCAAGTGGAGGTTCAGGCATGATGAAAACAGTGCTCGCAGGCGCCGCCCTGCTCGGCGCGCTCGCCGTTGTCCCGGCGGCGCACGCTGACCGCTACTCGCCGCTATCGGGCGAGAAGCTCATGCAGGTCTGCACCAGGGGGAGCAATGCGCTCGTTGGAGCGTGCAACGCCTACATTGACGGCGTATCGGACGCGATCACGAGCTATCAGGCCGCCCGGCCACAAGACGGGCGCAAAGGAGCGCCGCTTCCGGCATACATCTGCGTGCCCGGCCACCTGACCGGCCCCCAGCTCCGCCAGGCCGTGGTCGCCTGGGGAGAGCAGCACCGCAACGAGCTGAACGGGCAGGCGAGCGCGGTCGTGATCCGGGCGCTGCTGCAGACCTACCCGTGCCAGCAGCAATAGGCGGCATGTGAACGCCGCGATCCTGCTCTTCCCCGGCACGAACCGCGAGCGCGACATGGCGATCGCGCTCCGGCGCGTGACGGGCCGGGAGCCGCGGATCGTCTGGCACCGTGAGACCGAGCTTCCGGCCGGGCTTGATCTTGCCGTGCTGCCGGGCGGGTTCAGCCACGGGGACTACCTCCGCTGCGGCGCGATGGCGGCGCGCTCGCCCATCATGCCGGCGCTGCGCCGCTTCGCCGAGCGCGGCGGGCACGTGCTGGGCGTGTGCAACGGGTTCCAGATCCTGACAGAGGCCGGGATGCTGCCCGGCGCCCTCCTGCGCAATGCGACCCTTCGCTTCCTCGCGCGTGACTGCTGGCTGCGCGTCGAGCGGGCGGACACGCCCTATACGCGGCACTACCAGCGCGGGCAGATTTTCCGCGCCCCCATGGCCCACGGCGACGGCAACTACTACGCCGACGAGGCTACGCTCGACCGCCTGGAAGGCGAGGGGCAGGTCCTGTTCCGGTATGCGACGCAGGCGGGCGAGCTCCTGCCCGAGGCGAACCCGAACGGCTCGGCGCGCAGCATCGCCGGCATCGCCAGCGTGGACGGCCGTGTTGCTGGGTTGATGCCGCACCCAGAGGACCTGGTGGAACCGCTGCTCGGCGGCACGGACGGGCTGCCGCTCTTCGCCGGGCTGGCAGAGGCGCTGGCCGCGTGACTCGAGAGGTAACAGAGGCGCTGGCCCGCGAGTTCGGGCTGAGCGCGGACGAGTATGGCCGCGTGCTCGCCATCATGGGACGGGTGCCCACGCTCACGGAGCTGGGCATCTTCAGCGTGATGTGGTCGGAGCACTGCTCCTACAAATCCTCTCGCGTCCACCTGCGCGAGCTGCCCACCAAGGCGCCCTGGGTGATCCACGGACCGGGCGAGAACGCGGGCGTGGTCGCCATCGGCGATGACCTCGCTGCCGTGTTCAAGATGGAGAGCCACAACCACCCGAGCTTCATCGAGCCGTATCAGGGCGCGGCGACGGGCGTGGGCGGCATCATGCGCGACGTGTTCACCATGGGCGCGCGCCCCGTCGCCAACCTCAACGCGCTCCGCTTCGGGCACCCCTCCGACCCGCGCACCCGGCGAATCGTGGACGGCGTGGTGCGCGGCATCGGCGGCTACGGCAATTGCGTCGGCGTCCCCACCGTGGGCGGCGAGGTCGAACTTCCACCCGGCGTTCAACGGCAACCCGCTCGTCAACGCCATGACGGTCGGCATCGCGCCCGCAGATCGCATCTTTCTCTCCGCCGCGGCCGGCGTGGGCAATCCGGTCGTCTATGTCGGCAGCAAGACCGGGCGGGACGGCATTCACGGCGCCACCATGGCGAGCGCCGAGTTCGGGGTGAACGCCGAGGAGCGGCGGCCCACGGTCCAGGTCGGCGACCCGTTCACCGAGAAGCTGCTCATCGAGGCCTGCCTGGAGCTGATGGCGACGGATGCCATCGTCGCGATCCAGGACATGGGCGCCGCAGGGCTGACCAGCAGCAGCGTCGAGATGGCGGGCAAGGGCGGCGTCGGCATCCTGCTCGACCTCGATAGGGTGCCGCAGCGCGAGACGGGCATGACCGCGTATGAGATGATGCTCTCGGAGAGCCAGGAGCGGATGCTCATGGTGCTCCGCCCCGACCGCGAGGACGTGGCGCGGGCGATCTTCGTGAAGTGGGAGCTGGATTTCGCCGTCATCGGGCGCCTCACCGACACCGGGCGGATCGAGGTGCGGCACCGGGGTGTGATGGAGGCCAGCATTCCGCTCGACCCCCTCGCAGACCAGGCGCCGCTGTATCACCGCCCAGTCGCCTCCCCCTCCCCTCCCCCACCGCTCGGCGAGGTGATCGATCCGCTCGGCCCGGCGGAGGCGCTCCTGCGCCTCCTCGCCTGCCCGGACGGCTGCTCACGCGCTTGGGTCTGGAACCAATACGACAGCACCATCGGCGGCCAGACCGTGCGCCGGCCCGGCGCCGCCGACGCCGCCGTGGTCAGGCTCGACGGCCACGCCCGCGCCCTCGCGCTCACGACCGACTGCACGCCGCGCTACTGCCAGGCCGATCCCGAGGCGGGCGGCGCGCAAGCGGTCGCCGAGGCCTGGCGCAACCTCACCGCTGTGGGCGCCCGACCGCTCGCAGTCACGGACAACCTCAACTTCGGCAACCCGGAGAAGCCGGACATCATGGGGCAGTTCGCGGCCGCGGTCCGGGGCATGGCGGCGGCGTGCCGGACACTCGACTTCCCGGTCGTGAGCGGCAACGTGAGCCTCTACAACGAGACGGAAGGAAACCCGGTCCTGCCCACGCCCGCGATCGGCGGCTTGGGCGTGCTGGACGATGCGGCGCAGGCCGTGGGACTCGCGCTGCGGCCCGGCCTGGACCTCGTGCTCGTGGGCGAGACGCGGGGGCATCTCGGCCAGTCGCTCTGGCTGCGCGAGATCGCCGGGCAGGAAGCCGGACCGCCGCCGCCCGTGGATCTCGTCACCGAGCGCCGGAACGGGGATTGGGTGCGGGCACGGATTCTCGCCGGCGAAGTCGCCGCCTGCCACGACGTGTCGGACGGCGGCGTTCTCGTCGCTGTCGCTGAGATGGCGCTCGCGGGCGGTGTCGGCGCGTCGCTCGACCCGGCGCCGGAGGGGATCGCGCCGCACGCCTTCCTGTTCGGCGAGGACCAGGGCCGCTACGTGCTCGCCGTCCAGGACGCGGCGGCCTTGCTCGCGAGCGCGCGCGCGGCCGGCGTGACGGCCCGTCGGATCGGTGCATCGGGCGGGACGGATTTGACACTGCCCGGCGCGCAGACCATATCGCTTGAGGCGCTCCGCAGGGCGCACGAGCGGTTCTTGCCCGAGTGGATGGAGGGCTGACAATTGCCTATGGTGGCCGGTGAGATCGAGGCCCTGATCCGGGCCGCCCTCCCCGACGCGCGCGTGACCGTCGAGGACCTTGCGGGAGACGGCGACCACTACGCCGCGACCGTGGTGAGCGAGGCGTTCCGCGGGCGCTCGCGCGTCCAGCAGCACCAGATGGTCTATGCCGCGCTGCGCGGCCGTATGGGCGGCGAGCTGCACGCGCTCGCGCTGCAGACCTCCGCCCCAGAGTAAAATAGAGCGTAAGGAAAGACACTCATGAGCAATCCCGTGTTCGAGCGCATCGAGTCCGAGATCAAGTCCAATCCGGTCATGCTCTACATGAAGGGCGATGCGATGTTCCCGCAGTGCGGGTTCTCGGCCCGCGTCGTGCAGATCCTCACGCATTTGGGCGTGCCATTCGCCACCGCGAACGTGCTGGAGGATCCGCAGCTCCGCGAGGGCGTCAAGCAGTTCAGCCAGTGGCCGACCGTGCCGCAGCTCTACGTGAAGGGCGAGTTCGTGGGCGGCTGCGACATCGTGACCGAGATGTTCCAATCGGGCGAGCTGGGGACGCTGCTGGCCGAGAAGGGCATCCCGCACAAGGCAGCAGCCTAGCTTATCGCTCCGCCGGGCTGGCATAGGCCGGGCGGAGCGGCGCGTGGGGGCGGTCGTGGGGAAGGCGGAGCGCGTCGCGGCCGGGAGCATCCTCGTCGGCGTCCTCGTCCTTGTCCTGAAGGGCGCGGCTTGGCGGATCACGGGCAGTGCTGCGCTTTTCTCCGATGCGCTGGAATCCGTGGTCAACGTCGCGGCCAGCGTCATCGCGCTCGTCGCGCTGACAGTCTCGCTGCGTCCACCGGACGCGAATCATCCCTATGGGCACGACAAGGCAGAGTTCTTCTCGGCCGTCATCGAGGGCGTGCTGATCGTCGTCGCGGCGGGGAGCATCCTTTGGGAGGCGTGGCGTGCCTGGCTGAACCCGCAGCCGCTCGACGCGCCCTGGCGCGGCATCGGAATCAACCTGGTCGCGACGGCGCTTAATGCTGGCTGGGCCGCAGTTCTCCTGCGCGCTGGGCGGCGGCACCGTTCGACGGCACTCGACGCGGACGGGCGGCACCTGCTCGCGGACGTCGCGACCTCGGTCGGGATCAGCGCCGGGCTCGCGGTCGCGGTGCTGACGCGGCTGCGTCAGCTCGACCCGGTGCTCGCGGCTGCGACGGCGCTCTACGTGCTCTGGTCTGGGCTTCGCCTCGTGTGGCAGAGCGTCGGCGGCCTCATGGATCAGGCGCCGGCCGCGCCGGTCGTGGAGCGCATCCGCAGGCTGGTCGGCGAGCACGCGGCAGGGGCGCTGGAAGCGCATGACCTGCGCACGCGGAGCGCGGGACGGCTCACGTTCCTTGAGTTCCATCTGGTCGTGCCGGGTTCCATGCGGGTGGACGAGGCGCATGAGATCTGTGACCGCATCGAGTCGGCGTTGCGGTCGGAGATGGAAGGCATCGTCGTCACCATCCACGTCGAGCCGGAAGCCAAGGCGCACCACCAAGGCGTGCTGGTGTTGTGAGGGGGCTAGGCTTCCTCCACCATCGGCTCCGAGAGGTCGAGGTCGGCGTAGAGCTCGGCGAGCGGGACCTCGATGCCGATCTCGGGCATGATGAGTGTGTCGCTCTCGCCGAGAGCGCGGCCGATCCAGTCTCCGCCCTCGCGCGCGAAGACGGTCGCGGCGATGCGGTCCTGGGCGAGCATGACGTGGCGCCGCACGGAGGGAGTCGCTCGATATTCCTCGAGTCTTTGTGAACAGGTCGTTGCTGGCGGCGTTCGGACTGAAAACCTCGGAGATGATCACAGGCTCGCGCACCACCTTCGCGTTGGGTGCAATACGGGCGCAGACGACGAAGCCGTCGGGGTAGCGAATGGAGCCGGCGACCTCGATCTTCAGGTCGTGGCCAAGGAATCGGCACCGCCTTCCGCGCAACCGGCCGCCGATAGTGATGGCAAGGTTCGCTTGAATCCCGGCGTGAGCGAATGTGCCGCTCGCCCGGGCGATGGGCTTGGAACCGTCGAACTCCCACCGCAGCTCCTGGCGATCCTCCCACGCCAGGAACTCCTCCGTGGTCATCGGCTCGCGATGGGTCGTGCTCACGGGCACAAGCTAGCATGGCTGGCGCTGTTGGGATTGCTCCTGCTCGCCTCACCCTGCCGCGCCGCCGAGCGCGTCGTCTCACTCAACCTCTGCACCGACCAGCTCCTCGTCCTGCTCGCGCCCGAGAAGGCCGTGGCACTCAGCACGCTCGCGCGCGACCCGGCGCTCTCCTTTGTGGCACCCGAGGCGCAGCGTCTGCCCCAGGTGCGAGCCGACGCCGAGGCTGTGCTGGCGCTGCGGCCGGACCTGGTGCTCGCCGGGCAGTATGGCGCGCAGGCTGCCGTGGCGGCGCTCAAGGCACGCGGCGTAAGAGTGCTGCAGGTCGGTCTGCCGGACAGCTTCGACGGAATTCGGTCGCAGGTGCGCGCGCTCGCGGCGGCGCTCGGCGCGGCGGCGCGGGGCGCGGCCCTGATCGCGGCGATGGATCGCGAACTCGCCGCCCTGCCCCACCCTCGCCCAGCACCCACGGCGATCCTCCTGGAGCCGCGTGGCTGGACGAGCAGCCTCGGCACGCTCGGCGACGCGGTGCTGCGCGCGGCCGGGTATCGCGACGTGGGCACCGGCCATACCGGGTTGGAGCGGCTGCTCTCCCATACGCCGGATGTCCTGGTCACGGCCGAGGCGCCGCGCTTCCCGTCGCTGGCGACCGCCATGCTGGAGCACCCTGCCCTGCGCGGCATACCGCGCAAGCGCTTCGCGCCGGCGCTGCTCACTTGCGCCGGGCCGTTCACGGCGCAGGCGGCGGCAGCGATCGCTCCAGGGCACTCGCCGTGAGGCTGGCGGGGCTGGGCTTCCTCCTGCTGGTCATGGGGTCCCTCCTCATCGGCGGCGCGGGCGCGGGCGTGCCGGATTGGCAGATCGTCTGGACGCTGCGCCTGCCGCGGACGGGGCTGGCGCTCGCCATCGGGGCGGGGCTTGGGTTGTCAGGCGCCGTGCTGCAGGGGGCGCTGCGCAACCCGCTCGCGGACCCTGGACTGCTCGGCATTGCCGGGTGCGCGGCGCTGGGGGGCGTCATCGCGTTCTACTGGGGGCTGGCCGCGCGGACCGCGCTGGCGCTGCCGCTCGCGGGCATGATCGGCGCCGGGGTCGGATGCCTCGCACTGCTTCGGTTGGTTGGCCGGGTGCCGACCGGGACGGGGCTGATCCTGGCCGGTGTGGCGCTCTCGGCCTTCGCGGCGGCGCTGCTCACCCTGCTGCTCGCGCTCGCGCCGAACCCGTTCGCGCTCGCCGAGGTCGCGGCGTGGCTGATGGGCAGCGTGGAGGACCGGAGCCTCCTCCAGCTCGCCGTTGCCCTACCTCCGACCCTGCTGGGTTGCGCGGTGCTGCTCCGGCTCGGGCCGGGCCTCGACGCGCTGAGTCTCGGCGAAGCGACGGCGGCGACGCTGGGCCAGCCGCCGGGGCGCACGCTGCGGCTCGCGGCGCTCGGGACGGCGCTCGCGGTCGGGCCGGGGGCGGCGGTCGCGGGCGGGATCGGGTTTGTGGGGCTGGCGGTGCCGCACCTCCTGCGACCCTGGCTCGGCGAGCGGCCCGGGGCGCTCCTCGCCGCCTCGATGCTAGGCGGGGCAGCGCTGCTGCTCGCGGCCGATATGCTGGCGCGGGTGGTGTCGCTCGTCCTGCCCCTCAACGCCGAGCCGCCGCTCGGCGTGCTGACCGCGTTCCTGGGGGCGCCGATCCTAGTCGCCGCGAGCCGCCGGATCGTAGCGTGACCGGGGTCGAGAACCTGACGGTGCATCTCGGCGGACGAGCCGTGCTGCACGGCGTGACCTTCGCGGCGAGGCCCGGCGAGATGTGCGCGTTGTGCGGACCGAACGGGGCGGGCAAGACGACGCTGCTGCGCGCGCTAGCGGGGCTGATTCCGCCGGGGACGCCGGACCCGAGGCGGGTCGCCTACGTGGAGCAAGGGGCGCGGGCGGTCTGGGGCCTCATGGTCGAGGAGGTGGTGCGGCTCGGGCGGCTGCCCCACGGCGACACGGCTTGCGGCCCCGTGGAGCGGGCGATGGCGCTGTGCGGCGTGCTCTCCCTGCGTGCCCGGCGCGTGGACCAGGTGAGCGGTGGGCAGGCACGGCGGGTCATGCTGGCGCGTGCTCTCGCGACGGAACCGGAGACGCTGCTGCTGGACGAGCCGACGAGCGACCTTGACCCGCGCGCCGCGCACGAGATCATGGCGCTGCTGGCGGCCGAGGCGCGGGCCGGGCGGGCCGTGGTCGTTGTCCTGCACCATCTCGATCTCGCGCTCCGGCACGCCGGGCGTATGGTGGTGCTGCAGGAGGGGCGGATCGTGGCAGACACGGCGCCCAAGGAGGCACTGCCGGCGGCGGCGGCGGCGTTCGGCCTGCCCTGGGGCGTTGATCCGGCGCCGCGCCTGCTGCCGCCGGAGGAGGTTGGATCATGGTGCGCATAGATCGGGTGGTGACGCGCGGCGGCGACGGGGGCGAGACCAGCCTCGGCGACGGCACGCGCGTGCCGAAGGATGCGCTGCGGGTCGAGACCTACGGTACGGTGGACGAGGCGAATGCCTGCATCGGCCTCGTGCGGCTGCACTGCGCCGGCGACCCGGAGGCGGACGCGATGCTCGCGCGCGTGCAGAACGATTTGTTCGACGTGGGCGCGGATTTGTGCGTGCCGGGCGAGGCGGGCGAGCGGCTGCGCGTGACGGACGTGCCGATCCTGCGGCTGGAGACGGAGGTCGCGGCGATGAACGCCGATTTGCCGCCGCTCACGAGCTTCATCCTGCCCGGCGGCACGCCGGCCGCTGCTCACGCGCACCTCGCCCGCACCGTCGTGCGCCGGGCAGAGCGGCTGACGGCCCGGCTCGCTCGGGAGGAGGCGGTGAACCCCGCGATCCTGCGCCTTATCAACCGCCTCTCCGACCACCTCTTCGTGCTCGCGCGCCGGCTGAACGAGGGGCGCGACGTGCTGTGGGTGCCGGGCGCGAACCGCTGACCTGCTGGCACGACGGTTGCTGGACCCCGTTCCGCGATCCGGGCAAGCAGGCCCGGCGCAACGTCAGGAGACGGGCGTGAACCTTCAGTCTTACGGCTCCATGATGGAGCAGATCGGCGCGGCGCAACAGCGCTGGCTCGACCAGGCCAGCGCGAGCGGGACATCGAACTTCGCCGCGTTCAACGCGGCCCTGCAAGCGCAGCAGGCCGGCACGACCAGCACGGCAAGTTCTGCCGGGTCGGCAACTGCGACCACGACCAGCACCCAGACCGCGTCCACCACGGCCACCGCAGCCGTGCCGGGGCAGTCGCCGCAGGACGTGAACCAAGCGCAGCCGCATCACCACCACCACCATGGCGGAGGCGGCAGCATGGGCGGCCCAGTCGGCAGCGGCTCGATGGGCGCGCTGCTGGGCGGCCAGGAGAGCGCCGGTTCGAGCACGGACGAGGCCGGGGAGTCCGGATTGTTCGCCAGCATCAGCTCGGCTGTGGATCGGGCGATCAGCAGCTACTTCAGCGGCCAGAATGCTGCGGCGACGACGGCCGCGAGTACCGCTGCAAGCACGACGGTCAACGCGAACGCGAGCACGCTGCCGGTCTGAACAACCGGAACCGCCAAAACGGCGGCAGCATGTCGGTTTGAGTTCCGAGAACTCCTGTCGTCGTCGCGGCCGGGAACTCGTATCAAGTCGGGCGGCAGGCTTGTCCGGACATCCACGCGGTCCGGCTCGCTCTGACGTTGCCCACGTTTGCGCCGTGCTGCGGTCCGGCGCCGCCTCCAGGGGTGGGTGCCGGGATGGTGCTCGATGCCCAGGTCGCGGCAGATCGCCTTGATGATCTCGGCCACCGGCAGCTGGGCGAGGGCGTCGTCGAGCTCGGGATCGTCGAGGCGCTCGTAGAACTCGGCGTGGAGTGCCTCGGCCTCGGCGTCCTTCGTGCGGCGCTGGATGGTGTCCTCGACCGCGCGGATGATCTGCTTGCGCGCGGCAAGGCGGCGCTGGTGCGTGCCCTCGCCTGCACCCTGGACTGGGCGGGGCTGGGCGGGGCTGGGCGGGGTCCGCCGGTCATGGCCTGAGCCGGTCAGCATTTCGGGCGGTTGGTATCAGAGCATCGCGAGCGGCATCTTGCGGCGCGGCGGCGGGAAGGCCTGGTCCAGCGCCGCCACATCCTCGGCATCGAGCCGCAGGCTCGCCGCCTTCGCGTTCTCCCGCACGTGCCGGGCGTCGGCCGCCTTCGGAATGCTGCATACGTCGGGACGTAAGAGCGTGAACGCGATGGCGGCCTGCGCCGGCGTCGCGCGATGCCGAGCGGCGACGGCGGCGAGCGCCTTGTGCCGCAGCAGCCGCCCGCCCTGGCCCACGGGCGAGTAGGCCATGATGGGCATCCCCGCCCGTTCGGCCCAGGGCAGCAAATCCCACTCCGCGCCGCGGTGCTCCAGGTTGTAGAGCACTTGGTCCGTGGCGCAGCCCGGCGGCAGCGAGGCCAGGGCGTCCACGTCGAGGTTCGACACACCCCACGCCCGGATCTGCCCGGCCTCCCGCAGCCGCTCGAATCCCTCCACAGTCTCGGCGAGCGGCACCCGGCCCTCCCAGTGCAGCAGGTAGAGGTCGAGGTAGTCCGTCGCCAGCCGCTGCAAGCTCGCGGCACACGCCCGCGCCACGCCCGCGCGCGTCGCGTTGGAGGGCAGCACCTTGCTGACCAGGAACACCTCCGCCCGGCGCCCGGCGATCGCCTGCCCCACGACCCGCTCCGCGCCGCCGTTCCCATACATCTCGGCCGTGTCTATGAGCGTCATGCCGAGATCGAGGCCGAGGCGCAGCGCGTCCGCTTCCTGCCTCGCGGGGGCGTGGCCCTCGCCCATGTGCCAGGTGCCTTGGCCGAGCCGGGGAAGAGGGTCAGGCATCGGCCGCCGCCTCCGCCCGCTCCAGCAGGCGCAGGAAATTGCCGGCCCAGAGCTGGGCGATCTCGTGCGCGCCGTAGCCGCGCCGGACCAGCTCGGCCGTGAGGTTCGGGCTCTCGGAGGCGTCCATCCAGCCGCTGAAGTAGCCGCCGCCGTCGAAGTCGGAGCTGATGCCGACGTGGGCGAGGCCGCAGCGCTCGACGACGTAGTCGATGTGGTCCACGTAGTCGCCCACCGTCACCTTGTCCGGCTTGGCGCCGCGCTTCACGAAGCTGGAGACGGCCGTGATGTTGACCATCCCTTCGGTGTCGCGCAGCGCGTCGAGCACCAGGTCGTCCACGTTGCGCGGCACGTCGCACAGCGCCCGCACGCAGGAGTGTGTGGCGACGACCGGCACGCGGCTGGCCTGGATCGCCTGCAGCGCCGTCTGCTGCGAGGTGTGCGAGATGTCCACGAGCATCCCGAGACGGTTCATCTCCGCGACCGCTTCGCGCCCGAGGCCGGACAGCCCGCCGTGCAGCGCCGGGCCGTCGCCGAGGTCGGCGCGCGGGTTGCTGCTGTCGCAGAGCAGGTTGTGGCCGTTATGGCAGAGCGTCATGTAGCGCGCGCCCAGGCTGCGGAACTCGGCGAGGAGGCCCAAATCCTCGCCCAGCGCGTGCCCGTTCTCGACGCAGGGGATGACCGCCGTGCGGCCCTCGGCGTGCGCGGCGCGCAGCTCAGCCGCCGTGGTCGCGAGGCGCATCCCCTCCCCCTCGCCCATGGTCCGGATGCCAGCCAGCATGGCGAGCGCTCGATCCTTCGCTTGCTCGAAGCCTTCGGCCGTGCGCGGCCCTTGCGGAATGTAGGCGGCGAAGCAGGCGGCGCGCAGCCCGCCCGCCCGCATCTTCACGGGGTCGGCCCGGCGCATCCCGGTGAACGATGCCGCGGGCCAGGGGACGTCCACGTGCGTGTCGAGCGTGAGCGTGCGCGCGTGGAGTGCGACGGGATCGAGACCGCTGGGCTCGATGCGGTCGTCCGGCATGGGCTAGAATCCTACCCGGTCTGCACCCTTGAGGTGCAGTATGCTGCGCGCCTCGTCGGGTGTCGCGATCTCGAGCGACAGCTCTTCCAGGATGCGCCTGATCTTGGCGACCTGCTCGGCGTTGCTCTGCGCGAGCTTGCCGCGGCCGATGTAGAGGCTGTCCTCCAGCCCGACGCGCACGTTGCCGCCCATGATCCCCGCCATGGTCGTGAACGCCATCTGGTGCCGACCCGCGGCCAGCACGGACCACACGTAGGCGTCGCCGAACAAGCGGTCGGCGGTCTCGCGCATGAACAGCAGGTTGCGCGGCTCAGCACCGATGCCGCCGAGGATGCCGAAGATGGTCTGCACGAACAGCGGCGGCTCGACGACCTTCCGGTCGAGCATGTAGGCCAGGTTGTAGAGGTGCCCCACGTCGTAGCACTCGAACTCGAAGCGCGCGCCGTGCTCGCGGCCCATCACGGTCACGATGCGCTCGATGTCGCGGAAGGTGTTGCGGAAGATATGATCGTCGGTGCGGGTAAGGTATGGCTGTTCCCAGGAGTGCTTCCACGCCTTCACGCGGTCGCCGGCGCGCGTCAGGTTGAAGTTCATACTGCCCATGTTGAGCGAGCACATCTCGGGCTTGGCCTGGATCGGGCCGGCGAGGCGCTCCTCCACGGTCATGGTCAGGCCGCCGCCCGTCGTGATGTTGATCACGGCGCCCGTAGCCTGCTTGATGATGGGCAGGAATCGCATGAACATGGCCGGGTCGGGCGTGGGCTCGCCGGTCTCCGGGTCGCGGGCGTGCAGGTGGATTATGGCGGCGCCCGCCTCCGCAGCCTCGATGCTGCTCCGTGCGATCTGCTCGGGCGTGATAGGCAGCGCGTCGGACATGCTGGGCGTGTGGATGGCGCCGGTGATGGCGCAGCTAATGATGACTTTGCTTCCCCCTGGGTTGGCCATGGCGCGTCTGCCTCCGATTGCTGCGGCGATCCTGCACCGGGCGCGGCTGGCCGGCCAGGGGGGTGCCGAACAGGTGATGCGCGACGTGCTCAATGCTTGGGGGTGGCCCGGGCGACGCAGGATGGGGTATGGTGCGGCTGGCTGTCCTCGTAGCTCAGCCGGATAGAGCACCAGATTCCTAATCTGGGGGCCGTGGGTTCGAATCCCGCCGAGGACGCCACTTTTTAGCTTGCGGGGGCACACGGGGGGCACAACCAGAGAGCCAAGACCGTTCTCGACGACACTCGGCCAGGGGCGCATTGTGAGGTGCGGCCCTTCGCCTGTCCCACCCCTTGAACGCCGCCTGGCGTGCGACGTGGCCCTCCATCCTGAGGTCCAGAGCGACGCCAACCTGCTCCAAGATCGCTTAGCGCATGTGTTCTGCGAGTTCGGTTCCTCGGGAGGCGATCTCGTCGAAAGCCCTCCGGGCAGTCGCCTCGTTCACCCAGTCGGTCTCGTCCACGATCTCCGCGATCGCGGAGAGAGCGTCCGCGGCAATCCCGTCGCGCTTGCCGCTATGACAGTTGTAGAGGCGATTGTTCCGTCTCTCGACAATGACGAAACGGTTCCCTTGCGCGATCAGCAAGTGGGTGCCCCTTTCCTCGATAACCGTCGCGTTCATGTTCTCCTCCCCGCGTCAACGACTGACGCACCCTCGCCTGCGGCTATCGCATGTTGGGTCATCTCCGCGACCAAGCCGCCGGCCAGGGGTGCCGCGATGTTACACCTCTCCGTCCCGGTAGTGAGGGCAAGGGCGGAGAAAAAGCTGGGAGCGGCGCGTCGATTTATGGCAACGCAGGCCCACCTCAGGCGCGGCGAGGAACCCCCGGGGCGCCGCCTTTATCCGCGCCTGCGCCGCCGGACCAGGCCGAGGCCGAGCACTCCGGTGCCGAACAGGGCGAGGCTGGCGGGTTCGGGGACGGAGGGAGGCGCGACGATGTCAACCGTGATCGTGTCCGCGTCCGCGCCCGAGCCGAAGCTGTAGACGTAGCTGCCGAGGTCGAGGCCGAGACTGGCGAAGGTCTGACCCGCGTAGGTGGCCGTGTCGGACAAGGGCGCGCCGGAGACGTAGCCCTGCGGAACTGAAAATTCGCCGGCAGGCCCATTGAATCCAGCGATACTGCCCGTGCCCGCGGTCGCGGACGTAACATCGCCAGGGCCGAAGCTGCGCGGCCCGCTGATCGTGCCGGTGTAGATGTCGACGAGGCCCGTCGCGCCTGTCACTTCCACAGCGAAATCAGGCTGAATCATAGGATGCAGAGTTGTTGGGGCGACGAATGTGAGCCCATTGGTGTTAATGCTGCCGCTGTCGCTGGCGACCACGTCGGGGCCGGCCTGGGAGAAGGTCACGATGTAGGTCGCCCGCGCGGGGGACACAGCGGCGAGGGCGGCGAGGGCCAGCAGCGAGGCGGGGCCGGCGAGCGAGCGGAGGCGCATGGCGATCTCCTTGTCTCATGGATGCGTGGCTGCCGCGCAGCCTGTGTCCTCTCGGGACCGCAAGCAAGGAGAGAGTGGACGCGGCGTAACGATTGGGAAGCGACGAGCTGACGAGCCGCCGCAGCCCAGCACTCGCCCAGTTCAGCTCGACGCCGTGCCGACGCTGGTCTGGTTGGCCGGCCCGCGCCCGTTGGCGTTGATCGCCGTCACGATCGGGAAGAAGAAGTCGTTGGCCGCCAGCCCCGTGAACGTGTAGTTCATGCCGCTCACCACCGTGTTCGCCAGTGATCCCCCGGCCTGGCCTGCTTGCATGAAACCCATCGAGTGCCTCGCCGGAATCGTCTTAAGCTGTAAGGATCTCCTCGATGCGTGGACCATTCATGATCGCCGCAGCGCTGCTGCTCGTCGCCGTCGCGTCCTGTGCACCGAACGATGATTCGTGGGCAAACCCGCCCGTATCGAGCGCTCCCGGCTCAGGTTCGCAACAGCCGCAGCCGCCCGGCAGCTTGCCGCCGGGCGCCGTGGTCAACGCACCGATCGCGCCGTCCGGAGGCGAACTCCTGAGGATGGGCAATCCCTGACGACGCGCGGCGCGGCGATGCCGCCCGCGCGACGTCTCAGAAGAACGCCATCGTCCGTACCTCGATGCTCTCGCGCTTGCGCGCGTTGGGCGGCGTGTTCGGGTCCTCGAAGGCGGAGTGGCCGACGAAGCGGGCGCGGCCGTCAGTCTCGCTCTCGTAGGTCTTGAACAGCAGCGCGTGCTCCGCCGTCATGTGCGGGAAGTAGATCCAGCGGTGCGAGGGCGCGTAGCGCATCACGTAGATCTCGCCCGTACGCTCGCGGTATTTCAGGTCCATGCGCAGCATGTCGCCGTCGCCGTGGCTGGTCGCGTCGCACATCGCGAGCGGCAGCTCCTCCACCGGATCACGCAGCGACTTCCACACATTGTAGAAGGCGACGCGGCGCTGCAACAGGGCGTCCGCCTCGTCGGGCAGGATGTCGCGGACGCGCTGCGGTCCAGACGCGACCGTGTAATCGCTGTGCACGAGCATCACCGCCGGGCGGTTGATGGTGGTCTGCTGCTTCAGGTCGGCGGGCAGGCGCTTGCGGATGGTGTGGTCGAAGACCACTACCCGCTTCGCGCCCGTGTTGCGCTTCACGAACTCCACGACCTCTGGGTAGAAGCGGTCTTTCACCGCCGCCTCATCGTCGAAGGCGGCGAAGCCGGCCGGGAAGGGCCGCAGCATGAACCCTTCGCGATCAGCATCGAAGCTGTCCGCCCGCGCCCAGCCGTCGTGAATCTCGACCTCTTGCAGGTCGGTGCCGGGCGGGTTGAGCTTCACGGACGGGTCGGGCTCGTAGAAGTAATAGTCCGGCGGGATGCCGTTATCGACCGTATACTTCAGCGTCGCGCGGACCGTGCTGGTCTGAGTGATGTTCTGGTCCATCGTCGTCCTCTCAGGCTGCTTTCCGCTCAGTGGTGAATCCCTCGCCGACGAAGGTGCGCTCCCAGCAGGGAAGGCGCTCGACCCCCTCGGTCAGCCAGCGCCGCAGATGCGGATGCGGTTCCAGCGGTAGGCGCTGATAGGGGTGCAGGTGGGCGGGCGCGGCCAGCGCGATGTCGGCAATCGTGGGCTGGTCGCCGGCGATCCAGCGACTGCCGGCGAGCCGCGCGTCCAGGATGCCGGCCAGCTTGTGGAAGGTCTCGTCCTGTGCGGCGACGATCGCGGAATCGGGCTCGGCCTGCAGCAGCGGCTTCACACAGTGCTCGACGAGATAGACGTAGCAGCTCGGGAACCAGCTCGATGACTCCCACAGCAGCCAGCGGAGAATGTCGGCGCGCACCTTCGGGTCGGCGGGATAGACCGACGTGTTGCCGACCTTGTCGGCGGCGTAGGCTAGGATGGCGTTCGACTCCCACAGCACGAAGTCGCCGTCCACCAGCGCGGGTATGGAGGCGTTCGGGTTGAGCTTGCGATACGCGTCAGCTTTCTGCTCGCCTTTGAAGTAGTCCACGTGCGCGCGCTCGAACGGCGCGCCCATCAGGTCGAGGCCGGCCAGCACCTTGCGGCAGTTCACGGTGATCGGATCGGCGTAGATCTTCATCATGGTCGTGATCCCCTCTCCGCGCCGTTTCATTGTTATGCCCGGCGGCGGGATCGGCCGGCGCGTCGCCGTTTTCGCCCCGTGAAAGCTAAGCGCTGGATTGTTCGCGTTTCAACCCCTAAACTCCGAACGCAGCGTTCGCGGTTCGGATACAATGACTCTGTCCACCGACATGCTGACCGTGTTCGTGCGGGTGGCCGAGCATCTGAGCGTCAGTGCGGCCGCCCGGGAGCTAGGCCTTGCCAAAAGCGTGGTGAGCAAGCGCTTGGCGCAATTAGAAGCGGCGGCTGGCGCCACGCTGTTGAGCCGCAGCACCCGGCGCATGGCGCTTACGCCGGCCGGCATGGTGTATCTGGAGTTCGCCCGGCGAACGCTCGATGCCGTGCAGCGTGCGGGCGAGGAGTTGCGTACGCTGCGCACCGACCTGACAGGCCTGATCCGCGTCACCGCGCCGGTGTCATGGGGCCAGCGGGTGGTTGGCCGGCTGCTGCCCCTGTTCCTGGCACAGAATCCTGGGCTGGAGATCGAGCTGCTGCTGGATGACCGGTTGATGGACCTGGCCCACGAGCACATCGACATCGCGCTGCGCATGTCGGCAGCCCAGTCTCCCGACCTGGTCTCCATTTCGCTGACGCGGCTCGACTGGGTGATCTGCGCGGCCCCCGCGTATCTCGCGGCCGTCACGCCGCCGACGCAGCCCGAAGCGCTGGCGCAGCACGCCTGCCTGAACTACTGGCGCGCCAGCCGGCACGACCGCTGGGAGTTGACCTCGGCTGAGCGCACGGTTGCCGTTCAGGTGAGCAGCCGCTACCGCGCCAACCATCCCGAGGCGGTGGCGGACGCGGCGGTTGCCGGGCTCGGGATCGCGCTGTTGCCGCTGTATTTCGTGGAGCGCGAGATCGCCGAGGGCAGGCTGGTGCGCCTGCTGCCGGAATGGTCCGCCAAGACCGAATTCGGCGACGCGATTACCGCCGTAGCACTTCCGGACCGCGTCCGCTTCGCGAAGAACCAGGCGCTGCTGCGATTCCTGCGCGCCCGCCTACAGCCGCCGGGCGGCGCGTAGCGCGTCGGCTATGCCGGCCCTTCACAGCGGCACGCCCGCTAAGTTCCGGCTCGTCCGAATCGTCTGCAATGTCTGCACCCTGGCGACGCTCGCGGCGCTCGTCAGACGCTGCGTGAGCTGGTTCTCGTGCGCCGTGTCGCGCGCCACGAGCCGCAGCAGGAAGTCCCCCCCGCCCCGGATCATGTGGCACTCGCGCACCTCCGGCCAGCCGGAGACCAGCTCCTCGAAGCCGCGCAGCACGCTCTCCTTCTGGCTCTCCAGGCCAACCACCGCGAAGAACACGATCTCCCAGCCCAACTTCTGCGGGTCGGTGTCGGCGTGGTAGCCGCGGATCACGCCCGTCTCCTCCAGCCGGCGCACCCGGCGCAGGCAGGGCGGCGCCGTGATGTCCGCGCGCCGGGCCAGCTCAACGTTGGTCATGCGCCCGTCCGCCTGCAGCTCAGCCAGGATGCGCAAATCCGTCTCGTCCAGGTCGGGCGCGCCCCGTGCCTGAACCTTCATCGTAGTCATGTCGCTATACCCCCGATCTGCGCAACTTTATTCCAACCTGGCCCGTGGCGCCAAGCCATTGGACGGGCGCGGGTTGCCGTAGCGCCACCATGACACCTATCTTCTCGGACTCACGGGAGACGCGAATCCATGCCCCAAACCCTTCGCGATCACACGCTCCGCACGCGCGTGCTCATCATCGGCGCGGGACCGGCCGGCTACACCGCCGCGATCTACGCCGCGCGCGCGAGCCTCGATCCCGTGCTCGTTGCCGGCCTGCAGCCCGGCGGACAGCTCATGATCACGACCGACGTCGAGAACTACCCCGGCTTCGCCGAGCCGATCCAGGGGCCTTGGCTCATGGAGCAGATGCGCGCCCAGGCCGAGGGCGTCGGCACGCGCATCGTGGACGATCTCGTCATGCAGGTCGATCTCAGCGCCCGGCCCTACCGCTGCACGGGCGACTCCGGCACCTTGTATTTGGCCGACACGGTGGTGATCGCGACAGGCGCACAGGCGCGCTGGCTCGGGCTGCCGAGCGAGACGCGGTATCAGGGCGCGGGCGTCTCGGCCTGCGCCACCTGCGACGGGTTCTTCTATCGCGGCAAGCGAGTTGCCGTCGTGGGCGGCGGCAACACGGCCGTCGAGGAGTTGCTCTACCTCGCGAACCTCGCCGAGCACGTTACCCTCATCCACCGCCGCGACTCGCTCCGCGCCGAGCGAATCCTGCAGCGGCGCCTGTTCGATCATCCCAAGATCAGCGTGATGTGGGACACGGTGGTCGAGGAGGTGCTGGGCGGCGGCACCCCCGCGGTCGTGCAGGGCCTGGCGCTGTGCAACGTCCGCACGGGCGAGACGAGCCGGCTCGACGTGGACGGGCTGTTCGTCGCCATCGGGCACACGCCGAACACGGCGATGCTCCGCGGGCAGGTCGCCCTCGACGCGGAGGGCTACGTGCTCACCGAGCCCGGCACCACCCGCACCGACGTGCCGGGCGTGTTCGCGGCCGGGGACGTGCAGGACCGGCACTGGCGGCAGGCGGTCACCGCCGCGGGCACGGGCTGCATCGCGGCGCTGGAGGCCGAGCGGTTCCTCACCCTGGAAGGGCAGCAATCCTCCTCGGAGGCGCGCCAGTCATCATCCCTCGCGGCGGAGTAGGCCGTGGCAATGGACTGGGACAAGCTCCGCGTGTTCCACGCCGTCGCGGAGGCGGGCAGCTTCACCCACGCGGGCGAGGCGCTGAACCTCAGCCAGTCCGCCGTCTCGCGCCAGATCTCCGCCCTGGAGGAGAACCTGCAGGTGCCGCTCTTCCATCGGCACGCGCGCGGCCTGATCCTGACCGAGCAGGGCGAGGCGCTGAACCGCACCGTGCGCGAGGTCTTCGCCAAGCTCGCGATGACCGAGGCACTGCTGACCGAGAGCAAGGAGAAGCCCGCGGGCCGCATCAAGGTCACGACCACCGTAGGGTTCGGTTCGTCCTGGCTCGCGCCCCGGATCGCGCAGTTCCTCGACACCTACCCGGACGTGTCCGTGAGCCTGCTGCTCGACGACACGGACCTCGACCTCGCCATGCGCGAGGCGGATGTGGCGATCCGGATGCACCCGCCGCGGCAGCCAGACCTGATCCAACGCCACCTCATGGATCTTCGCTGGATCGTGTGCGCGAGCCCGGACTACCTTGCCCGGCACGGCACGCCGCAGCGGCCGGAGGATTTGGACCGCCACAGGCTCGTGCTGTTCGGCGACTATCGTCCGCCGGTGCCGGACGTGAACTGGCTCGCCGAGGTCGGCCCCCGCCGCCTGCCTGCCCAGCTCGAGGTGAACAGCCTCAACGCCATGATGCGCGCGATCCGCTCGGGCGTCGGCATCGGCGCGCTGCCGGACTGGATGGTGCCCGAGATGGACGGGCTGACCAAGCTGCTGCCCGATCTCAAGTCGCCGAAGGTCGAGGTGTATTTCGTCTATCCGGAGGAGTTGCGGAACAGCAAGCGCGTCGCCGTGTTCCGCGACTTCCTAGTCGCGCGGCTGCAGGAGCTGCAATAGGCGGCCGCCTCGGCGCCCGCGAGGAAGGCGCCCCCGACGGTACCGGCGAGGCCGTCCGTCCGAGTCGCCTCGCCCGCGAACAGCAGGCGTCCGTCACCGAGCGGCTCGGCGAGCGTTGCCCTCATGCCCGAGCAGCCGGGCGGCGTGTAGGCGTAGGCGCCGAGGAACAACGGGTCCGTGCCCCAGCCTGTCTCGACGGCGCCGGGCCGGAACGCCCGGTCCGCCCGCGCGCCAAACGTGCGGCGAAGCAGGTCGCGCGCGAACGCCTCACCTGTCCCTGGCTCGGCTGAGGCCAGGTCCCACGCCGCCCGGCCGCCAACGAAGGCCACGGCGCGATCCCCGCCCCAACTCCAGCAGTTGAGCGAGGCGGCGGGCTGCCCAGGCTCGATCCGGTTGATCACGAGGCAGTCGTTCGGGAGGCCGAGCCGGTCCGTGCCCGAGGCCCGGAGCACGACCTTGGAGAGCAGGCCCATCGGCAAGCCGTGCATCGCCTCCTGGACCGTGGCGGGCAGCGCCGGGTCGAAGCGGATCGCCCCCGAGGTCAGGACGCCCGTGCTCACGGTCACGATGCAGTGCCCGGCGCGCAAAGTGCCGCGCGGCGTCTCGACGCTGACTCCCCAGGGCTCGGCCCAGCGCACCGCGAGCGCCGGGGTTCCTAGCTCGACCTCGCCGCCGAGAAGCCGCAGCACGAGCGCGCCCATGCCACCGGGAACCCGAAGGTTCTGCCCTTCCAGCCTGTTGAGCTGCCAGTCACGCAGCGAGAGCCGGTCGGCGTCCGCGGCGGCGATGATCGCGCCTTCCCAGGCCCCGACCGTCGCGGACCAGGGATCGTCCGGATCGAGCGCTTGCCCGAGCGGCACGTCGGGCCGGCCTGGCGCGAGCAGCGGCTCCGCGCGCGCGTCCAGCCCGTCCCAGGTTCGGTCTAGTGCTGACTCCTCGTCCGGGGTCGCCGGGCGGCCGTCCACGAAGACGCGCCGGGCGCGGCCCGCGAATGCCTCCTCGACCGGCTCCCCGCGCTGCTCGGCCAAATGGGCGAGCGGGTTGCGCTCGGCGTCGTGGAGCCACTGCGCCCCTTCGTCGAACGGGCCGTCGAGGAGCGCCGGGCGAACTCGTCCAGGCACGCCCGCCCGCGCGCGATCCAGCTTCCAGGAGTAGCACGGGCAGACCCTCCGCCCGCAACGAGCGCGCGGCGGCAAGGCCCGCGACGCCCGCGCCGACAACGACGACGCCGTCCTCGCGAGCCCCCTCCTTGCAAACCACGGTCAGGGCGTCATGACCACCTTGATGCAGCCGTCCTTCTTGTCGCGAAAGGTCTCATACATGACCGGTCCGTCGTCCAGCTTCGCGCGGTGGGTGATGACGAAGGAGGGATCGATCTCGCCCTTCTCGATGCGGGAGAGCAGGTCCTCCTGCCAGTAGGGAACGTGCGTCTGGCCCATCTTGAAGGTGAGGCCCTTCTGGATGGCGGCGCCGAAGGGAACGTTGCTCGGGAAATTATAGACTGCCGGGATGCTGACGATGCCGGCCGGCCGGCACGCGATGATGGCCTGGCGCAGCGACGTCGCCCGGTCCGTGGCGAGGCCGACCGCGGTGATGGCCCGGTCCTTCAGGGCGCCGATGCTGCCGGATGCGTGGTTCTCCATGCCGACCACGTCGATGCACTTCTCGGGCATCCGGCCGCCCGTCATCTCGCGCAGCGCCTCGATTACGTCCACCTGCTCGAAGTCTATCGTCTCGGCGCCGATTGCGCGCGCCATGGCGAGGCGCTCGGCCACCGTGTCGATGGCGATGACGCGCTTGGCGCCCAGCATCAGCGCACTCTTGATGGCGAACTGGCCGACCGGGCCGCAGCCCCAGACCGCGACCACGTCCTTGTCGCGCTCGATGCCGCAGTTGTAGGCGGCCTGCCAGCCGGTCGGGAAGATGTCGGAGAGGAACAGGACCTGCTCATCGGTGAGGCTGTCCGGCACCTTCAGCGGCGCCACGTCGGCGAACGGCACGCGCACGTATTCGGCCTGGCCGCCCGCGTAGCCGCCCGTGACGTGGCTGTAGCCGAACAGCCCGGCGGTCGTGGACCCATACTCCTTCTGGGCCAGTTCCGCGTTGCGGTTGCTCCGCTCGCACGCGGCCCAGTTCCCCGCCTTGCACTGCTCGCACTCGCCGCAGCAGATCTGGAAGGGAACGACCACGCGGTCACCTTTCTTGAGCCGCTTGACCTCGGAACCGACCTCGACGACCTCGCCCATGAACTCGTGGCCGAGGATGTCGCCCTCCTCCATGGTCGGCATATAGCCGTCCATCAGGTGCAGGTCGCTGCCGCAGATGGCGCAGGTGCTGACCTTGACGATGGCGTCGCGAGGATGCTCGATCACCGGGTCCGGCACCGTGTCGCATCGAATGTCGCCCTTGCCGTGCCAGCACAGTGCCCGCATGTCCCGCCTCCAGTCTTGAACGGGCACAACGCGGCGCGGCGTGGCCGGTTCAGGCCGGCTTGACGCGCTCGCCGGGTCGGCGATGCTCGCGCTATGACGGGATTCTTCGAGGGCTTCGAGCTGACCACGCACGACGTGCCGGGCGGCACGCTGCGGCTGCGGCGGGGCGGCTCGGGGCCGCCGCTCCTGCTGCTGCATGGCAACCCGCAGAGCCATGTCATGTGGCACACCGTCGCCCCTGCCCTCGCCCGGCGCTTCACGGTCATCGCCCCCGATCTCCGCGGCTACGGCGGGAGCTTCAAGCCGCCCGCGACAAGCGACCACGCGCCCTACGCGAAGCGCGAGATGGCCGGCGACATGGCAGCGCTCATGAGCGGCCTCGGCTTCGAACGCTTCCAGGTCGCGAGCCACGACCGCGGCGCGCGCGTGGCGCATCGGCTCGCACTCGACGTCCCGGACCGCGTCGAGAAGCTCGCGGTGATGGACATCGTGCCCACCATCGAGCACTTCGAGCGCACGGACATGAGCTTCGCGCTCGGCTACTATCACTGGTTCTGGTTCGCCCAGCCGCACCCGTTCCCGGAGTCACTGATCAACCAGGCGCCGGAGACCTGGTTCGCCGCGCATACCGGGCGGTCTTCCGGGATCCCAGCTTTCTTCCATCCGGAGGCGCTGGCCGACTACTTGGACGCGGCGCGGAACCCGGCCGCGATCACCGGCATGTGCGAGGACTACCGGGCCGCCGCGACCATCGACCTCGTGCACGACCGCGCCAGCCGCGCCGAGGGCAAGCGGGTGCAGTGCCCGATGCTGGTGCTCTGGGGCGCGAAGGGACTTGTCGGCAGCTGGTATGATCCTGTCGCGCTCTGGCAGGCGTATTGCTCTGATCCGATGACGGCACTGGTCACGGGCGGCGCCGTCGAGAGCGGGCACTACCTCGCCGAGGAGGCGCCCGAGCCGGTGCTCGGCTGGCTGGAAGGTTTTCTTTCATGATCTGCGCCTAATCTGGGCGCTGACGACGATTGTGGACGCGCACGCACGTCGCGTGTAGGCACAGCTCGTCAGCTATCGGAGCAGCTTCTCGGCCGTGCGCTCGAATCCACCCTCGATCGCTGCGGAGCAGATCGCCGCGCGGCGTCACCCTGGCTCATTCTTCCCGCGCGGCGCGTCCGTGTCTCTGCTCGCCAGATGGGGTGGTGCCTTGGGGGCAACCGCGCTCGCGGCGGTTGCCGTCGCGATCTTCCTGGCAGCACCGCGCGGCGGTGACTATTGGTGGCCGGACACGCCGCGGCACGCGCTGGACGGCGTCTTCTACCTCGACCTGCTGCGCGCGATGCCGCTCCACGACATCAAAGGGTGGGCGCTGGCCTATTACGAGCAATATCCGGCCTTGACCGTCGGCTTCTATCCCCCTCTGGGGCACCTCGCATTCACCCTCGGCTACGCCGTCTTCGGAGTGCAGCACTGGGTTCCGGTCGCCACGGTCGTCCTGTTCTTCTTCGGGCTGCTGTGCGCCGTCTTCGCCCAGGGACGGCTCGCGATCCCGGGCTCCGCCCCGCCCTGGGTCGCGTTCTGCGCGCCGCTGGCCGGCGCGATTCTGGTCGCCGCGTCGCCGCAGATGCTGCGCTGGGGCGAGCAGGCCATGCTCGACATCCCGGCGCTCGCGTGGGCGAGCTGGGCGGCGGTGTTCCTCGTCCTGTACGAAAGGGCGCAGCGGCCGCGAGACCTCGCCCTGTTCGCCGTGTTCGCGGTGTGCGCGCTCTACACGAAGCAGACCATGGGGATGCCGCTGGCCGGCGCGGCGCTCGGCCTGCTCGTCGCGCAAGGCCCGGGCCTGCTGCGGCGCCGGCACCTCTGGGTCATCGCGGCCTGCGGTGCCGTGGCCCTCGTCCCGCTCGCTCTGCTCACCTTGCGCTTTGCCGCCTTCGACCTGGTCAGCGTCGGGTCTAGGCCCGACATGCAGGACATACCGCAGCGCGCCAGCCTCGGCGGCATAGCGTGGTATGCCGCCCATGCCCCGGCCACGTTCGGCTGGCCGCTGATCGTGCTGGCCGCGGCCGGAGCCGGGATGCGCGCCGTCCGACGCCCGGCGCTGCCGATCATCCTGGGATGGCTGATCGTCGCATACGTGATGCTCACGCTGATCGCGCTGAAGGAGGAGCGCCACGGCTTGCTGCTCGCCGTGCCGCTCGGCGTCTTCGCGAGTGCCGCGCTGGCCCGCGTGCTCGCCCGGCTCACGAGCGGACGGGCCGCGGCTGCGGCGGGCGGTGTCGTCGTGCTTGCGAGCGTGGGCGCCTTCGCGGCGTCGCTCGCGCAGAGGCCGATGCCCGCCCTTCACGGGTATCGAAAGGTTGCCGAGGACGTGATGCGCCTCATGCCCGAGGGCGGCCGCATTCTCTTCGCCGGGAACCGCGATGGTGCGTTCATCGCCCATATCCGTTTCATGGATCCGGGGCGCCAATTCACGGTCGTGCGCGTGGACAAACTCTTCCTGCACGTCGCCGTCCAGACAGGTCTCGGCCTGCATCCGCGCGACCTGACCGAGGCACAAGTCTCGTCCACGCTCGATCGTTACGGCATCCAGTATGTCGTCTCCGAGCCCAACCTATGGCTGGAGGCGCCGGTGATGCGGGAGTTCGACGCCGTCCTCCACTCGCCACAGTTCCAGACGGTCGAGCGCGTGCCCGTGCAGGGACCGGTCGCTGAGAAGGCGCTGGTGATCTATCGCAATACGGATACGCTGCCGGCCGTGCCGGAGGCGATCACGCCCGAGATCATGGGCGGCATGGTGAAGACGGGACCCTAGCCTCCGAGGATAGGAGAGCGCCATGGACGAAGCTTTGCTCCTTCGTGAAGACCGGGACGGCATCGCCCGGCTCACGCTCAACCGCCCGGCGAATCGCAACGCGCTGTCGCAGGCGCTCATGGCCGCGCTGCACGAGGCGCTCGACGCGGTCGAGACGGACCGATCCGTGCGCGTCGCCGTGCTGGCGGGCGCGGGCCCGGCCTTCTGCGCCGGGCACGACTTGCGCGAGCTGCGTGCCCTTGGGCGCGAGGGACACGCGGCGGTGTTCGCGCAGTGCTCGGCGCTCATGCAGCGCATCGTCTCCTTGCGCGTCCCGGTGATCGCGCGCGTCCACGGGATCGCGACGGCGGCGGGCTGCCAGCTCGTCGCGACGTGCGATCTCGCCGTGGCGGGACAGGCGGCCCGGTTCGCGACACCGGGCGTCAACATCGGCTTGTTCTGCTCGACGCCGATGGTGGCGCTCTCGCGCGCGGTCGGGCGCAAGGCGGCGATGGAGATGCTGCTCACGGGCGAGATGGTGGACGCCGAGACGGCGGCGCGGCTCGGCCTGGTCAACCGCGCCGTGCCTGACGGCGCGCTCGACGCAGAGGTGGACGCGCTCGCCGCCCGCATTGCCTCGCGCAGCCCGGCGAGCGTGGCCTACGGAAAGCCCGCGTTCTACCGGCAGGCAGAGATGCCGCTCGCCTCCGCCTACGAGTTCGCCGCCGAGGTCATGGTGCGGAACATGCAGGCGGCGGACGCGGCCGAGGGCATCGGTGCGTTCCTAGAGCGGCGCGAGCCGGTGTGGACGGGGGATTAGGGCCGGGGCACAAGATATTCGGTCAGAATAGGTTAAGCTCACCGGTCGGCGTGGCAACTTACCTGCTTTTTACATAAGTTACGCTCGGTGACCGATCACCGTGCATTGACGTGCACTGATTGTACTGGCAAAATAGATCAACCTCAAGAAATCGAGTAGAGTTGCATGATCAAAGCAGACTTGTTAAGATACTTACCTCCTCCTTTGGCGGGTGTATTAGCAGGATTTGCTGTGGGATTTCTGGCGTACTCTTATCTTAATGGCGAGAGGGTTTCATCGCTGAACAATGAAATCCAAGAGCTCCGTTCCAATAATAGTCAGCTGAATGCAGAAGAATCTGTCGCTCGACGCTAAGAACAGTCAGCTACAATCCACTTTTGCTGCACAAGAAAACAAGTTGAAGCAATCAGTGGCTAAGGAACAGCTGGAGGCGGAACATCGAGCTTTAGAAGGCGCTCAAAAGCAACTCCAAGAGCTAACGTCAAAACTCCACAACATTTTTGCCAATTCGTTGCCACCGGTTGAGGATAGTATTTCTGTGTCTTCGACTTGGGCACCTTGGAGTGACCTGGGCCCGTACTTCAAATTTGACGCGTATCACTATGGCATTGGCGGTGTACTAGTTGAAACCAATCAACTCTCTATCTCTAGTAACGCTTATGATGGAAAGAAGGTATTTATATTGGCAGAGCCTAAACACGTCGTGGAGAACTTCACCTGGCACTACAACACATATACCATTTTCGTTGAAAAGTTCGACGGTAATGTTGTGAAGCTTGCTGTCGTGCCGGTAGCGATGTTGCGTGACTCAGATCGCAAATAGCACGCTATTATACCAACGGCATTAGGCTGTGACCGTTGCCCATGGGCGGGTCGCGCCTGGAGCGGCGCGAGCCGGTTTGGACGGGAGCGTAGGCGCCCTACGATGGCGCACTGCCGTCAGACCCCTCCCAGAACCTCGCCGAACAACTCCCACGAGGCCCCGGTCCAGCGGGCGAGCTGCATCTGCCGGATCGGGTGGTAGTTGGTCGGCGACGTGCTCACCTTGATGCCCGGCAGCAGCACCGGGATCTCCAGGTCGTGCAGGTTCGCCGCCTGATGCATAATGTTCTCGCGCGAGAGATCCTCACCGCACTGCTCCAGCACCCGCTTGAGCGTCAGCGCAGCGGCGTAGCCGTAAACGACGTAGAGATCCTTGAGGTCTCCCTCGGGCATCCACTGCTTCATGAACGTGCGCCATCCGTTCATGCCTGGGTCATCCGCCCATTGCGGGTCGGTCTGATCCTTGACGTAGGCACCCGTGATCATGCCCTTGCCGTTCTCGCCGCCGGCCGGCAGCATCACGGCGCCAGCCGAGGCGGAGGTATAGGTCAAGTAATGCGGCGCCGGATGCCAGTTGATCCCGGCCAGCTTTCTGATGACCTGGGCGGCGAATTTGGACGCAGCCACCGTAAGCAGTGCGTCGGCGCCGGACCCCTGCAAGGTCACCACCTGGCTATCCACGGTCGGGTCCGCCACCTCGTAAGAGGCAGCCTCGACCACAACCTGGTCGAACTTCGCCCCGAGCACGTCCTTGAGGCCGGCCAGGTAGTCCTTCCCGTAGTCGTCGTCCTGGTAGAGCACCGCGAGCTTGGCATTCGGCGCCGTCTGCTGCAGGTGCTTGACGAAGAGCTGCGCCTCCGTGCGATAGCTGGGCTGCAAGCCCATGGTCCAAGGGAAACGCTGGTAGTCGCCCCACTTGTCCGCGCCGGTCGCGACGAAGAGCTGCGGCACCTTCTTGGTGTTGAGATACTGGTGCACGGCGGTCTGGCAGGCCGTGCCGCTACCGTTGAACATGAAGGCGACGCCCTCCAATTCAACGAGCCGGCGCGTTTCCTGGACCGTTCGCGGGGGGCTATAGCCGTCGTCCGCGGAGATGAGGTCTATCGTGCGACCACGGATGCCGCCGGACGCGTTCACCATCCTGAAGAACGCCGTTTCGGTATGGCCGATGATGCCCCAGGCCGAGGCGGGGCCGCTAAAGGGCTTGGTCTGGCCGATCTTGATCGAGGTCCTGGTCACGCCCGGCGTCGACGTCGCGGCGCGCGCGACCCACGGGGCCGCGAGGCCACCCGCGGCGAGGGCAAGGGCGCTTCGCCTATTCAGCGTCCTAGACATGTCTCCCACCCTTTCAGGGCGGCCCTGGTCCGCGCCAGGAGCCCGGCGCAACTTGCGCCAAGACAACATTGCTCTTCAAGCGAAACGATAGCAGATACCGTTGCAGATACTATTATGGGAATTACCCACCCCTTGTGCCGAGGCGGCATCACTGATTCAGTGCGCAGATGCAGCGGAACGAGCTGGAACGGCTGAGCAAGGAGGAGTTGATCGAGCTGGTGCTGCGGCTGCAGCGGCCCGCGAAGACCTCGCGCACCTCATCCAAGCCGCCGTCCACGGACCGCAAGGAGCGACGTGAGCAAGCCCGCCCCGGAGGTGCCAAGCCCGGGCATGAGGGCCACAGCCGGACGCTCAGCACGGACCCGGACTGTGTCGTCGATCACGTCCCGCAGCAGTGCCCGTGCTGCCACCTGGCGCTCTCGCCCAACTTGTCGAGTGAGGCGGGTGAGTTCCACGAGCGGATCGAGCTGCCGCAGATCAGGCCGGTCATCGAGCATCACCGTCGCTTGGCGGTGCAGTGCCCGGGCTGCGGGGCACGGGTCGTGGCCGCACCGCCGCCTACCGCGACCGGCACGCCGTTCGGCCCGCGCCTGCATGCGATGGCAACGGTACCTCAAGACCTTCCAGAGCCTGTCCTACGAGCGGCTGCAAGCCACGCTCGCCGACTTGTTCGGCGTGCCTGTGAGCCAGGGCGGCCTGATGAATATGCTGCGCCGCGCCCAGGGCTGCTTCCAAGCCGGACGCGCGCAGGCCGTCGCGGTGCTGCGTCAGGCCGAGGTGGTGGCTTCCGACGAGACCGGGGTCAGGATCGAGGGCAGCACCGGCTACCACTGGGTATTCCGGTGCACGGCGGCGGTGGTGCATCACGCCGCGTCGACGCGCGCCGCCGCCGTCGTGCACGCGATGATGGACGGCCACCAGCCCGCGGTCTGGCTGTCGGATCGCTACTCCGCCCAGCAAGGGCACGGCTTGGCCCAGCAGACGTGTCTCGCGCACCTGGCCCGCGACGTCGCTTACGCGCTGGAGGCGAGCGACGACCCGGTGCCGTTCCGGCTCAAGCTTTGGCTTGCCTCGGCTTTCGAGCTGGCGGACAGCGTCTCGGAGCGTAGCCGCCTCCACGGTTGCTGCCAAGCGACGCGCCCTGGAGCGCAGGCTGAATGCGATCCTCGCGCCGAGGCGACGTGCGAGCTGGCCGCCGCGCTCCAGGCCAAGGTGCGCCGAGCACGGGACCAGCTCCGACCTTTGCCGCCTGGCCCGGCCAGGTCGCGGCCACCAACAACGCGTGGAGGCCACCTCCGGCCTGCGGTGATCCAGCGCAAGGTGACCAACGGTTACCGGGCGATGTGGGCGGCCGAGGGTGAGGCCGACATCCGCACCGTGGTCGACACGGCCCGGCTCAAACCGGACACCAGCGTTTTCGACACCATCCTGCAAACCGTCACAGCCTGACCGCAACGCCCCGAAAGGGGGTGGGTAATTACCTATTATGGGGCGGGAGGCTTCCAGGCGCCGCGGCACCGCCCTCCACCGTCCCGCACGGGACGGATCACCGCAGCCCGGCGCAGAACGTCCCTATGCGCGCCATGGCCTCGGCGAGACTCGCCTCGTCGGTGGCGTAGGAGATGCGGATGTAGGGCGACATGCCGAACGCGGCGCCGTGGACCACGGCGACGTGCTGCTCGGCCAGGAGCGCGAGCGCGAAATCCTCGTCCGTCTCGATCCGCGCGCCGGCCGGCGTCGTCTTCCCGAGGCACCCGGCCACGCTCGGATAAACGTAGAACGCACCCTCCGGCCGATGGCAGACGACGCCGGGCGCCGAGTTGAGCGCGTCCACAACCAGGTCGCGCCGGCGGCGATACACGGCGACCTGCGCCGCGACCTCGTCCTGCGGACCGTCGAGCGCCGCCGCCGCCGCGGCCTGGCCCACGGTGGAGACCCCTGCCGTCGCCTGGCCCTGCATGTTGACCATGGCGCGGATCAGGTCGCGGGGACCGGCGCCAAAGCCGATGCGCCAGCCGGTCATGGCGTAGGTCTTGGACACGCCCGAGACGGTCAGCACCCGATCGGCCAGCTCGGGCATGACCGCCGCCATGGTCGCGTGCGGCGCGTCATAGACGAGGTGCTCATACATGTCGTCCGACAGCATCCCGACGTGGGGATGCCGCAGCAGGACCGCGCCGAGCGCCCGAAGGTCATCGCCGCTGTAGGCAGCGCCCGTGGGATTGCCGGGATTGTTCAGGATCAGCCACTTCGTCCGCGGCGTTATGGCCGCGTCGAGGTCCTCGGGGCGGAGTCGGAAGCCGTTGTTCTGTGGGCAGGGCACGATCACGGCCTCGGCGCCGACCACGCCCGCCATGAGCGGATAGGCGCTCCAGTAGGGGGCGGGGATGATGACCTCGTCGCCCTCGTCGAGCGTCGCGAGGTAGGCGTCGAAGATCACTTGCTTGCCGCCATTGCCGACGACGATCTGGTCGGGGGCGAAGTCGAGCCCGCTGTCGCGCTGGAACTTGCGCTGGATCGCCTGCTTGAGCGCGGGCTGGCCGTCCTGGGGCGGATACTTGGTATCGCCGCGCAGCGCTGCCTGGTGCGCCGCCTCGACCGCGTGCGGCGGGGAGGCGAATTCCGGCTCGCCGATGGTGAGCTGGATGACCTCGTGGCCGGCCGCGCGAAGCTCCCTCGCCCGCACCGTCATCGCGACTGTAGCCGCGACGGGAGCGCGCGCGACGCGCCGGGCGAGTGCGGGCACCCTTACTGCAGCCCCTCGCAGAAGCGCTGGATGCGGGCGCAGGCTTCCCGCAGCAGCTCGGTGCTGGTGGCGTAGGAGATGCGGAAGTGGCCGGGATACATGAACGCGGCGCCGTGGACGGCGGCGACGCCCTCCTCGTCGAGCAGCGCGGTCACGAACGCCTCGTCGTCCTTGATCTCGGCGCCGCCGCGGCTCGTCTTGCCGATGCAGCCGTGGACGGCGGGGAACACGTAGAAGGCGCCCTCGGGCAGGTTGCAGGTGATGCCGGGCGCCTTGTTGAGCGCGTCCACGACCAGGTCGCGCCGCCCCTTATACACCTCGGCCATCGCGGCGATGCTGTCCTGCGGGCCGGTCAGCGCCTCGACGGCGGCGGCCTGGCTGATGCTGCTGGTGTTGCTCGTGCTCTGGCTCTGCAGTTTGTCCATGGCCTTGATCAGCGGTGCTGGCGCCCCCGCGAAGCCGATGCGCCAGCCGGTCATGGCGTAAGCCTTGCTGCAGCCGTTCATGGTCACGGTGCGGTCGCGCAGCTTCGGCTCGACCTCGACTACCGTGGCCGGCTTGAAGCCGTCATAGGTCAGCTTCTCGTAGATGTCGTCCGTGAACACCCAGACGTCTTGGTGGCGCAGCAGCACGTCGCACAGCGGCCGAAGCTCCTCGGCGGAATAAGCGGCGCCGGTGGGATTACAGGGATTATTCAGCATGAACCACTTGGTCCGCGGCGTGATGGCTGCCTCAAGCTCCTCGGCACGGAGCTTGAACCCGGCGTTCTGGCCACAGGGGATGACAACGGGCGTGCCGTCCGCGAGCGCCACGATGTCAGGGTAGCTGACCCAGCAGGGACTCGGGATGACCACCTCATCGCCCTGGTCAAGCGTGGCTACCATCGCGTTGAAGATGACCTGCTTTCCGCCCGTCGAGACGATGATCTCCTCGGGCTTGTAGTCGAGCCCGCTATCCCGGCGGAACTTCTCCGCGACCGCCTGGCGCAGCGGCAGCGTCCCGGCTACGTCCGTGTATTTCGTGTCGCCCGCCTGGATCGCGCGGATCGCGGCCTGCTTCACGTTCTCCGGCGTGTCGAAGTCCGGCTCACCCGCGGAGAGCGAGATCACGTCGCGCCCGGCGGCCTTCAGCGCGCGGGCCTTGGTGCTGATCGCGATGGTCTGGCTCGGGCTGATGCGGTCGAGGCGCTGGGCGGTCAAGTGCATGGTCGGTGTCCGGGTTTGGAAGGCGGCGGCACACTATGCGCGCGGCCCATCCAGCGCAACGGACCCCGGCATCGGACGATGCGTCGTGCAGGACTGAAGTCACGAAAAAGACACTGCCGTGGAGTGAACACTGCGCCCTGAGGCGTGTTCTAGGACTGGCGGTCAGCCTAATTGCGGAGGGCAATTCACCATGCGCTTCAACACCATGCGCGCTTCCGTTCTAGCTGCTATGCTTCTGGCGGCGAGCCCAGGCTTCGCTCTTGCCCAGAATGCCGGGAACGGGACCGCGGGCACCGGAACGACGACTGGCACGACGAACACGCCTGCCGGCGCGGTCACCACCACTCCGCCCGCGGGCAACATGGGCGCGAATGCCAATAACGGCTACACTGGCGGCGGATGGGGCGGCGGTTGGTGGGGCCTGATCGGCCTCATCGGGTTGTTCGGCCTTGCCGGCGGACGCCGGGTGCGGCCCGTGCCGCCGACGACCGGCGTCGGGACTGGGAGCAATCGTCTTTAGACCGGGATCGTCCTGAGTGGAAACAGTCAAGGCGTGAACCGCAGGTCCGGAGATACCTAGACCCATGTTGCCCTGAAGACCGTCAGGGCGACATGGGTCTGATAGGCTTGGCGAGTGGCTACACGGAACACAATCCCAAACACCTCGCCCAAGCACCTCGGAAAAGCGACGCAGAGCTGTGCGTCATGTCACAGCACTCTTTCTGCCGTCTCAGCAATGCTGGCCAGTCCCTGGGGGCTGATCGCCTCGCGCGATCTCGGACCAAGCATGGCTTTGTCTCGGAAGGAAAGTGTCATGCGCCGAATCATCTTCACTATAGGCTCGCTGGTGCTTCTCACGCTCCTGTCCGGTTGCAGTCCGACCGGTCCGGCCGACATAGTAGCCTGCGACCCAGCGGGATGTATCTCGGAAGCCAAGTTCTCAGCTTACATTTCGGGTGTATTACAGAACCAGGTTGAGGGCTATGTTGTCATCGTTGGCGACCTGCCTTCGGCTTTCGGCGGCACAGCGCGTGCACCCATCGACCCCCCCAGTACCAGCCATGCTGCCCGATCTTGTGACGAACGTCGCGAGCGTCAGTAAGATACTCACCACGATCGCCGCCCTCCAGGTGCTCGCGAAAGACGGGTTGACCATCGACACTTCGATTTCGCCTTATATTTATCCTGACTGGTATCAAGACCCCAGCATTAGCCAGATTACTTTTCGCGATCTTCTGTCGCAAAGGTCGGGTTTCCGATACGCCTGCGCCACTACCGCCCCTTGCGGCTGTCCGGACACCAGCTATTCCGGTCTGCAATCATTAGTCACTCAACCTGTGACACCGTCGAATATTGGATCTCAGAACTACGACAACTGCAACTTCGCACTATTTCGTGAGCTGCTACCGGGCTTGTTGGGGATGACGCTCACGTCCCCTGGTCCAATCCGGGCTAATCAGAGCGCCAACTTGTATATCAGCTATGGCTCTTGATGGGTTCCAGGGTGGTGGGATCGGTATCGGTGATCATGGCCGAGGAGATCTGGTATGCGGGCCGAAGCGGGAGTAGCTGACTGGCTCACGCGAGGAGCTTGCACCGTCATGGCCGCAGCCGACTTGATCAACCTGTCCGGCTTGATGGACGATGCCAAGTGCTTCGCCTTCGTGCGCCAGCAGCGCTGGCCGGAGGGCGTGCGCTGCCCCGGCTGCGACAGCGACACGGTGATCCGCGACGGCTGCGACGACACGCAGCGAGAT
This sequence comes from uncultured Alphaproteobacteria bacterium, assembly GCA_963848595.1. Taxonomy (GTDB): domain Bacteria; phylum Pseudomonadota; class Alphaproteobacteria; order Acetobacterales; family Acetobacteraceae; genus CAWKEH01. Next base: position 82,944 of record CAWKEH010000013.1, read on the forward strand.
CGCCAGCGCTACCGCTGCAAGGCATGCGGCGGACGCTTCGACGACCTCACCGGCACCGTGCTGGCCGGCCATCACCAGCCGCTGCGCGTGTGGGTGCTGTGCCTCTACTTCATGGGGTTGAACCTCTCGAACCGCCAGATCGCCCTGGAGCTGGGCCTGAGCCAGTCCGACGCGCAGGTCATGACCGAGCAGCTGCGCCACGGCCTGGTCGCGAAGACGCCAGCGGTGGAGCTGAAGGGCGAGGTCGAGATCGATGAAGTCTACGTCGTAGCCGGGCACAAGGGCCAGCCCGCCGCCGTAGCCAAAAGGGGCGGCTCGGGCGTCGGCGCAGGCTGGCAGGCGCGCCGGGACGCGGCACGCTGGAAAAGGAGAAGCCGCCGATCCTCGGCCTGATCCAGCGCGGCGGTCAGGTCGTGCTGCGCATGCTGGCCAACGTGCAGCAGACCACGATCAAGCCGGTCATCACAGCCGCGGTCGCCCCCGGCAGCCTGGTCCACACCGACGAGTATGCCATCTACGCGCGCCTGCCTGCCTGGGGCTTCCAGCACAAGACGGTCTGTCACGGCCGTGGCGAATACGCCCGCGACGAGGACGGCGACGGCTTCTGCGAGGTGCACGCCAACACGATCGAGGGCTTCTGGTCGCTGCTGCGCTCCTGGCTGCGCCCGCACCGGGGCATCTCGCAGGACAAGCTGCCGGACTATCTCGGCTTCTTCCAGTTCGTGCACAACGCGCGCCGACGCGGCAAGGCGCTGCTCGGCGCCCTCGTATCAGCCCTGGTTGTGAACCCGGACTAACACCCCGGAAGCCGATAAGAGCCTCAGCTATATGAACCAGAATGTCTTGCAGCCGGTCGGCATTCCTCAGCGCGAATGCATGCCTCCACCTCCGGGAAGTTTCGACATACTTTCCTACCCGTCTCCACTCGGGTCACCTAATCCAAGCGGGACCTCCAATGGCGCCGATTGGGGCAACTGGACGCTCAATTGCGGCGGGGGTGGATGGGTGCTGAGCGCCGGCGATCTCTTCAAAGTGATAAACGACCTTGCCAATGGCAACGTGCTCCTTACGACTGCCGAGAAGGTCTTAATGAATACCCCCAACTACCTCGGTTGGGACAACACGGTATTGCGTAACTGCCCCTATTCTTACCCCTGCAAGAACGGAGATCTCGCTTGGGGCAACGTCGCCATTTGGACGTACGTCGGGATCTTCAAATGCACTGTTCCGGTCGTCGTCGTCGTAAACTCCTTTCTGCCGTCACCTTATCAACCCTACGATAGCAATGAAAATCCGATAATGCCGAACAGCGGCGACATCATTGGCTTAGTTCGTGACGGCTACGATGCTGCTGCGGTGAGCAACACACCGGCGCCCTGCCCGTCTGGCGGGGAAAATGGGGGGTGACTGTGCGATTCAACATTCATCCGAGATCATTGAGCAGTCTGGCAAAGCTCTCTGACCATCATCTAGCGGCGTCAAGCTTGCGTTAGGTGCGGGTAGAGGCCGAGCACCGTGCTCATCGGCTGCGCGCCGCCGTCAAGAGTGGAGGTGAAACGATCCTGGAGGTTGGCAGCGTGGACGATCGCCCGCATCAGCAAGTCTTGCGTCCGGATGGACATTAAGGCGCGAGACCGTCCCCGGATCACCTCCAGGGATGGTTCTCGAAAACGGCTCCGTTCGGCGGCCAAGAGAGCCGCGGCTACAGGATAAACCGGCTCAGGTCGCCCTTTTGCGCGAGGGGCGCTACCTTCTCGTTCACATAAGCGGCGTCCACCACGACCACGTCGCCGCCGCGGTCCGTCGCGGAGAAGCTGATCTCCTCCAGGAGGCGCTCCATCACGGTCGCGAGGCGCCGGGCGCCGATGTTCTCGACGCGCTCGTTGATGTCCGCCGCCAGATCCGCCAGAGCATCCACCGAATCCGGGGTGAACTCTAGCGTCACGGCCTCCGTGCCCAGCAGCGCAGAATACTGCTTGAGCAGGCTGTGCTCCGGCTCCGTGAGGATGCGTCGCAGGTCGGCGCGGGAGAGCGGCGCCAGCTCGACGCGGATCGGCAGCCGCCCCTGCAGCTCTGGCAGCAGATCGCTGGGCTTGGCGAGGTGGAACGCGCCCGAGGCGATGAACAGGACGTGGTCGGTCTTCACCGGGCCATACTTGGTGTTCACCGTCGTGCCCTCGATCAAGGGCAGCAAGTCGCGCTGCACGCCCTCGCGCGACACGTCGCCGCCCCGGAAGCCCCCTTCGGTCGCACGCGCGCACACCTTGTCGATCTCGTCCAGGAACACGATGCCGTTCTGCTCGGCGTGGCTCACGGCATCCTTGTGGAGCCGGTCCTGGTCGAGCATCCGGTCCGCCTCTTCCCGCTCCAGCGCCTCGCGCGCGGCTGGGATGCGCAGCCGCTTGCGGCTCGCCTGCTTGCCGAACATGCCGCGCATCATCTCGCCGATGTTCGCCATCTGGCCCGGGGGCATGCCCGGCAGGTCGATCTGCGCGATCTGCAGCGGGCCGGCCTCGGCCACGGAGATCTCGACCTCCTTGTCCTCGAGCTCGCCGGCCCTGAGCATCTTGCGGAACTTGTTGCGCGTCTCGGCCGAGGCGCCCTCGCCGACGAGCGCCGTCACGAGCCGCTCCTCGGCGGCCAGTTCCGCCTTGGCCTGCACCTCCTTGCGGCTCTGGTCGCGCAGCATGGCGATGCTGGCTTCGACGAGGTCGCGCATGATGCTGTCCACGTCGCGGCCCACGTAGCCGACCTCGGTGAACTTGGTGGCCTCGACCTTGATGAAGGGAGCCTGGGCGAGCTTGGCGAGACGCCGGGCGATCTCGGTCTTGCCGCAGCCGGTGGGGCCGATCATCAGGATGTTCTTGGGCACCACCTCCTCGCGCATGGCCTCGGGAAGCTGCTGACGCCGCCAGCGGTTGCGCAGCGCGATCGCGACCGCGCGCTTGGCGTCGTCCTGGCCCACGATGAAGCGGTCCAGCTCGCCCACGATCTCGCGGGGGGAATAGGTCGGAACGTCCACTTACAGGGTCTCCACGATCACGGAGTCGTTCGTATAGACGCAGATCTCGGCCGCGATCTTCATCGCCCGGCGCGCGATCTCCTCCGCGCCGAGCCCGTCCACGGTGAGCAGCGCCCGCGCCGCCGCGAGCGCGTAGTTGCCGCCCGAACCGATAGCGATCACGCCGTCCTCGGGTTCCAGCACGTCGCCGTTGCCGGTCAAGGTGAAGCTGCGGTCCTTGTCGGCGACCGCCATCATGGCTTCGAGCCGGCGCAGGTAGCGGTCCGTGCGCCAGTCCTTCGCGAGCTCCACGCAGGCGCGCTCAAGCTGGCCTGGGAACCGCTCCAGCTTCGCCTCGAGCCGCTCCAGGAGGGTGAAGGCGTCGGCCGTGGCGCCCGCGAAGCCGGCGATGACGCTGCCGCTCTTCGGATCGCCGATCCGGCGCACCTTGCGCGCGTTGCCTTTCATCACGGTCTGTCCCATCGTGACCTGGCCGTCCCCGGCCATGGCCACCTGCCCATCGCGGCGCACGCACAGGATGGTTGTCCCGTGCCAGCCGATGGGGTCGTTCGGATTGGTTTGCATCGTAGGGCGTAGATGGGACGCCGCGCGGAATTGCACAAGATATAGGCAGAGTCGCTCCCCCGATTGCCCCCCGGATTGCTGCCCGGATTGCCCCTGGTGCGGGGCTGGCGGCCATGGCTCAATGCGCGCGGCGGAGGGGGAAACGCATGAGTGCAGCGACGGGCGACCTGATCGCGGCCCGGCTCGACCGGTTGCCGACGACGCGCAGCGTTTGGCGGCTGGTGATCCTGCTCTCGCTCGGCGGGTGCTTCGAGTTCTACGACCTCTTCTTCACGGGCTACATCGCGCCCGGCCTGCTCCGCAGCGGCATCTACACCGCCGCGACAAAGGGATTCTTCGGCATCAACGGGTTCGCGAGCTTCGTCGCCGCGTTCTTCGCGGGCTTGTTCGTCGGCACGATCGTGTTCAGCTTCGTGACGGACCGGCTCGGGCGCCGGGCGATCTTCACGACCGCACTGCTGTGCTACTGCGCGTGCACCGCCGTGATGGCGTTCCAGACGACCGCGGGCGGGATCAATCTCTGGCGCTTCCTGTCCGGCGTCGGCGTCGGCGTCGAGCTCGTCACGATTGACACCTACATCTCCGAGCTGGTGCCGAAGGGGCTGCGCGGCCGTGCCTTCGCGGTGAACCAGACGATCCAGTTCGCGGTCGTGCCCGTGGTCGCGGCGCTCGCCTGGTGGCTGGTTCCGCGGGCGCCGCTCGGGCTCGACGGCTGGCGCTGGGTGGTCCTGATCGGCGCCGCGGGGGCGATCTTCGTCTGGTTCCTCCGGCTCGGCGTGCCGGAAAGCCCGCGCTGGCTCGCCGCGCATGGGCGGCTCGCCGAGGCCGACCGGATCACCGCGGATATCGAGGCTCGGGTGCAGGCCGAGACCAACCGACCGCTTCCGCCGCCTGGCCCGGCGCTCCCCGTTGAGCCGCGCGGCAGCTTCGCCGAGATCTGGCAGGGGAGCTACCTGTCCCGGACCATTATGCTGATCGTGTTCAACGTGTTCCAGACGGTCGGCTTCTACGGCTTCGCCAACTGGGTCCCGACCTTCCTCATCAAGCAGGGGATCACGACCACCAGCAGCCTGGAATACACGTTCATCATCGCCCTGGCGGCACCGCTCGGGCCGCTCCTCTGCGTCGGGATCGCCGACCGGATCGAGCGCAAGTGGCTCATCGTCCTCGCCGCGGGGAGCGTTGCCGTACTCGGCCTGATCTTCTCCCAGATGACTGCGGCCGCGGGTGTGATCATCCTCGGGGCGCTGCTGACGATGGCGAACAACGTGATGTCGTTCTCCTTCCACGCCTACCAGGCGGAACTGTATCCGACGCGCATCCGCGCCGTGGCGGTCGGCTTCGTCTATTCCTGGAGCCGGCTCAGCGTCGTCTTCATGGCGTTCGTCATCGCCTTCGTCCTGAGCCGCTTCGGGGTCGTCGGCGTGTTCGCGCTGATCGCGGGCAGCATGGCCATCGTGATGCTCGCCATCGCGGGCCTCGGCCCGCGCACGCGGGACCGGGCGCTGGAGGCGATCTCGGGGTAGCGGCGCCCTGTCCGCAATTCCCTCGCGGATGTTTTAACGGCGATGCTGATCTGAATTAGTGTTCCTGCGATCTCGCGTGGCATAACTAAACAGGTGCGGAGTGCAGGTCCGCCGTCGGCCGCTCCGCCCCACCGGTTGCCGCGTGACGAGCGCGGTGCCGCGTGCCAGTGCCGAATGCGCCAGCTTCAGGACCGGGGCGGCGCCCGACAACCCCCGTCCCGGAGGAGTGGACGATGCCGTTCGATGGAGGCGACTTCTCTCAATTCCAGTTTGCAGAGCCCTTGCCCTTGGTCCCGGTGCCGCTCGGTCTCGGAACGAAGCTGGCTTGGCTTTGGCATTTGTTCCCAGGCGCCCGAGGAGTTCAGTCGCTCCTCCCAGACCAAGCGGACCAGGTCACTGAGGTCCGCGCCGCAAACCTGCTGAGGGCAGCCCGCGCCCTGATCGAGTCCGAGGAGACGTGGACGCGGGGAGCGTATCACACGGCGGATGGCAAGCGCTGCGCCGTTGGTGCCCTGCGCGCGGCGGCGCAGGGCCGATACGGGCGAGGCGCCGGGGCGGAGGCGCACGCTTTCCTGCTCGCGGTGGCTCGCTGGCGGGGCTGCGACAGCGTGGAGAAGATGAACGACAAATCCACGCACGCCCAGGTGCTCGCGGCCTTCGACGCCGCCATCGCGAGTGCCGAGAGCCGCTAGCAGCAGTTGAAGTTCGGCGTGACGGCAACCCGGCTCAAGCCGAGGCCGAGGACATAGGCTAGGTTCGCAGGAGCGGGGGCGAGAGCAAGCTGCCCTTACCCCCGTGCTGCGCCCAGGAGACCCGCCCAGGCCTCGACCATCGCGTCCTCGCTATACACCGCCTCGGCCCGCGCCCGATTTGCCTCCCCTAACGCCCGGCGCAACGCCGGGTCGCCCAGCAACGCGCCCAGTGCACCCGCCAGCGCCGCGTCGTCCCTTTCTACGGCGTAGGGCCGGTTCGCGGGCGCGAGCATCTCCGCCACGTCGCCCACCGCCGTTGCCGCCGCGGGCTTGGCCGCCGCCATCGCCTCCAGGAGTGAGAGCGGCATCTGCTCCGTGTCAGACGACAGCGCGAACACGTCCATCGCCGCCACCAGGCCCGCCGGCGCCGGCACATGGCCCGCGAAGTGCACGCGCTCAGCGATTCCCAGTTCCCCCGCGAGCCGCTCCAGCCCGGCACGCTCCGACCCGTCGCCCACGATCAGCAGCCGCGCCGCCCGCCCCCCAGGAGCCTGCGCCAGCGCGAGCGCGAAGGCGCGCAGCAGCCGCCCGACGTTCTTCTCCTCGCGCAGGGCCGCCACGGTGCCGACGAGGAGTCCCTCGCCCGGCACGGACGCCGGCACCGCGCGCGTGAGATCCACCCCGTTCGGCACGTAGCGCACTCGCCCGCGCGGCAGCCGCCACACCGTCCGCGCGATCCGCTCTAGGTTCCGCGACGGCACGACCGTCAGGCTGCGGGCTAGGACGAGGCGCCGCGTCCACACCCGGCGCGGTATCTGCCGGTCCCACTCCTCCGGGCCGAATCCGTCCTCCATATGCAGGTGCCGGACGGGACGCGGCGGGATCGCCGCCGCGATCGCCCACTCGATGCTGCCCCAGTTGCTCGTCACCAGCAGGTCCGGACGCCACGCCCGGAGCGCTGCACGGAAGCGGCGCAGATTTCCCTGCGTGTCGCTTTTCCTGATCTCGACAGGGGGGAAATGGATGTCGAGCGCCGGGTCGAGCCGCTCGCGGCAGCCGTAGCGCCCGTCCATGGCGACGACGAGATGGCGCAGCCGCGGTCCGAGCCGGTTCGCGAGCGTGGTGAACCGCGCCTGCGCGCCGCCCACGTCGAAGCTCGGGAAGACGTGCAGGACGAGCGGCGGCGCTCGCCCAGCCAGGTCCGCCATCGATGCGGCCCTGCTAATGCGGGATGGTGATCTGCCCAGCCGGAGCCCGCGCGGGCACGACACCCGCCTCGTGCGCGAGGAATCCCTCGAACACCAGCAGGTGCCACAAGGTGACACTGTGGTCGGCCCGACCACCCTCATGCTCGGCGATGAACCGCCCCACGGCATCGTGCTCGAACAGACCGCTGTCGGCGAACGGCCCCTTGAGCAGCCGCGTCCGCAGCCGCGCCGCTCCCCGCCGGAACTGCGGCCCGAGCCGCTGCGTGAAGCCCTGCTTGCTCCGATACAGGATCTCGCGCGGCAGCAGCGGCTCAAGGGCCCGCTTGAGGATCCACTTGCCCTCCTGCCGGTGCAGCTTGAGGCTCCGCGGCAGCGCAAGCCCCCACTCGACCAGCTCGTAATCGAGGAACGGCGCCCGCACCTCCAGCGAGTTGGCCATGCTCGCCCGGTCCACCTTGGTCAGGATGTCGCCCACGAGCCAGGTCTGCAGATCGACGAGCTGCGCCTGCAGGAGCGGGTCTGCGCCGCCCGCCGCCTCCATCAAGTCCACGAACCGGTCGGATGGGTCGTGACCGTCGAGCTGCGCGCGCAGGATGGGCGAGAACAGCGCGTGCCGCTGCGCGTCGTGGACGCGCGCGACCGTGCGGTAGTAACCCAGCGCCGCGTCGAGGCTGATCTCGGTCAAGGTGTGCTTGGCGCGCAGCCAGCGCGGCGCCCAGTCCATCCGGGGATAGAGCCGCGCGGCACTGCCCAGCACCCGGCGCCGCAGCGGCGCCGGCACCGCCCGGCGCACCGCCGTCGCCAGCATGTGCCAGCGATACCGACGGTAGCCGGCGAACACCTCGTCGCCGCCGTCCCCGGAGACCGCTACGGTCACGTGCTTGCGCGCGAGCCGGCATACGGCGTGGGTCGGGACGCTCGACCAGTCGCCGAACGGCTCGCCGAAGATCGCGGCTTGGTCGCGCGCGGCCTCGATGTAGTCGGCCGTCTCGGCCCGCTCGTCGTGCTGCGCCGTGCCGTAGCGCTTCGCCACCTGGTTCGCGAGCGGCGTCTCGTCCTCGTCACCGGGGAAGCCGATCGTGAACGTCGCGAGCGGCGACGCCTTCAGGCCCGCCGCGGTCGCGACCACGGCGCCGCTGTCCACGCCGCCCGAGAGGAACGCGCCCAGCGGTACATCCGCGATCAGCCGGCCCGCCGTCGCGCGCCGCAGGTGCTCCACGAGCTGCGGCACCGCCTCGGCCTCGTCCATGGCGCCGGCGCGGGTGGGCGGGAACCAGTAGCGGCGCGGCCGCTCGTCGCGTGTCTTGTCCGCGTCGAGCAGCAGGTAGTGCGCCGCGGGGAGCTTGCGCACGCCCTCCCAGATCGTGTCGGGATCGGGCGTGTAGGAGAGCGCGAAATAGCTGTCCACGGCAGCGGCGCTCACGCGCCGGGGCAGCGGCGCCTCCATGAGCGCCCCCAGCTCGGAGGCGAACACAAGCGCGCCCCCCGGCTGGCGCGCGTAGTGCAGCGGCTTCTTGCCCAGGCGATCGCGGGCGAGGAAGAGCTGCCGCCGGTTCCGGTCCCACAGCGCTATGGCGAACATGCCGTTGAGACGGTCGAGCACGGCGGGACCCCACGCCTCCCAGCCGTGGACGATCGCCTCAGTGTCGCAGCGCGTGACGAAGCGGTGGCCCAGGGCCTCCAGCTCCGGGCGCAGCTCGGCGTGGTTGTAGATCTCGCCGTTGAAGACGACCACGACCGAGCCGTCCTCGTTGAACATGGGCTGGTGCCCGCCTTCAACGTCGATGATCGAGAGCCGCCGGTGCCCAAGGCCGACGCCCGGCTCGACGTGGAATCCATCCCCGTCCGGGCCGCGATGGGCGAGCGCCGCGGTCATGCGCGCGAGCAGGACTCGGTCCACCTGGGCGCCGCGCGGCGCGAGAATTCCAGCCAAGCCACACATCGCCGATCATACTCCCGCGCTACCGGCCCAAGGATACACGAGAATGTCGCCCAGCATAAGCGGATTGCACATGGCGGAAGTGCTACTTCTTCACCACCCGCGAGCGCCTAGTTCCCGAGCCGCGGCAGCCATACGCTGAACCGGCTCCCCTCGCCTTCCACGCTCTCGATCGCGAGCTGGCCGCGGTGGCGGTTGACGACGTGCTTGACGATGGCCAGGCCCAGCCCCGTCCCGCCCACTGCGCGCGAGCGCCCCTTGCTCACCCTGTAGAACCGCTCCGTCAGCCGCGGCAGGTGCTCGCTCGCGATTCCCATCCCGTCGTCCTGCACCGTCAGGACAATGCCGGGACGCGGCGGCCAGTGTCCGCTGCTGCCCGGCGGCACCAGCTCCGCCGCGAGCCGGACGGTGCCGCCGTCGCGCCCATACTTCACCGCGTTGTCCAGGAGATTCTGCACCAGCTGCTCAAGCTGGTCCGCGTCCCCCGCGACCTTGGGCAGCACCGCCGGCACCTCGACGACAAGCTGCATCCGCCGCTCCGCCACCCGCGGCTCGAACAGGGCTGCCATCCGCCGCAGCAGCGGCGCTAGCTCGACGGCGTCTTCCGGCAGCCGGTGCTCGATCACCTCGATGCGCGAGAGGTGCAGCAGGTCGTCGATCAACCGGTTCATCCGCGCCGCCTGCTCGGCCATGATGACGAGGAAGCGCTCCCGCGCCGGCGGGTCGTCGCGCGCCGGTCCACGCAGGGTCTCGACGAAGCCGATCAGGCTCGCGAGCGGCGTGCGGAGCTCGTGGCTCGCGTTCGCCACGAAATCCGCCCTCATGCGCTCGACGGCGCGCTCGCGCGTCCGGTCCGACAGCACCGCGATCGCCCGGCCGCCGCCGGCCAGCGGCGGATCGAGCGGGATCACCGTCGCCTGCACCTCGCGCGGCACCGGCCCTGCGAGCGTGACCGCCGCCGAGCGCACCGCCTCGCCGGACAGCGCCGCATCCACCGCCGCGCGCAGCTCCGGGTGGCGCAGCACGGCGCCCAGCTCAGCGCCGAACAGGCTCCGCGCCGCGGCGTTGGCCCGGCGCACGCCTCGGTCCGCGCCGAGCACCAGGAGCGGGTCCGGCAGCCGCTCGACGATCCCCGCCTCGGCGCGCAGCAGCCGCTCGACCTCCGCCGCCCGCGCCGCGAGCGCGCGCGAGAGGAACCGCGCCTCCCGCTCCACCCGCGCTGTCGCTGGCAGCCAGGGCCGCGCGCTCAGCTTCGTGGCCGGCAGGCCGCTCACCTCATGGAGCGCATCCAGGATCAGCGCCAGATCCCGCCGCCACAGCATCGCCGCCGTTACCGCGCCGGCCAACACCACTGCTGCCGCGGCGAGGGCCGGAACGACGCGGAGGTCACCCAACATCAGAAGGACGAGCAGCGCCGCGAGCGGCACCGCTGCGAGTGCGGCTGCGGTGCGCAGGGCTTAGGCGCCCAACGCTACAATACTTCGCGTCCCAACCGGGGCGCGAAGTATTGTAGCTTTCGCTTTGACGAGCATCTTCACGCGGGACGCTTGTCCCAAGCGCTCCGCGATCTGCTCTAGGCCCCGGGCGCTGCGAAATCTTGCGGCGCGGGCTGCACGATGTGTGCGCCGCCAGGCTGGACCTCGAAGATCGCGAGCCCGCGCCGCACTCGCCCGTCCGGCAGCAGCGCCAGCAGCCCGTCCGAGCCTGCGAAGCCCTCCGGCCGCTGCAGCAGCCCCACATCGAACCCATGCGGGCCGGCGGCCGCGCGCGCCAAGCCGCCCGCATCGTAGGCGAGGCTCGCGAGCGGTCGCGGCGGCATCCCATACCGGGTGGCGAACGCGGTCTCGAACGGCTTGCGCATCGCCGGGTCGGGCGCCGCGAACCAGGCGGCCGCCAGCGCCGGCAGGCGCGCCGCCTCGCGCTCCCAGAGCGCGGGGCCGAGCACGCGCACGTCGCCCGGAGCGATGCCGTCCGGCGCGAGCTGGGCAGCGGCCGGGGCGAGGTCGGGACCGACTGCGCCGAGCAAGAGGGCATCGAAGGGCAGCAGCGGGAGCGGCGGTGCCTCGGACGGGGTCGCGGGCGGCGTCTCCGGCGCGGCCGGCGCCGCCTGAGCGGTTTGCTGCTGGTCAGGGGACTTGTCAGCCGTCGCGTTGCCGGTGGGCGGCGTCGCCGGAGCGGCTGAGGAGTCCGGGTTCGCCGCCGGCGCCGGCGCTGTCGGCGTTGGCGGCGTCGAGGGCTGTGCCGCCTGCTGTCGCGCCTTGAGCGCGTCGCTTCGGCTGGCGTAGTCGGATACGTCCTTGAGCGCCCGGCCCAGCGCGGCGATATTGCGCGGCGTGTAGCGCTTCAGCGTCGGGGCCGGCAGCCCGGCGTCGGCCGCCGCAGCGGTCAGCCCGTCCGTCAGCGCGTTGCCGAATGCGCCTTGCGGCAGCACCGCCGCGAGCCGCGTCTTGCCCTCCGCCTGCACCGCCCGCACGAGCGTGCGCACCTGCTGCCCCGGCGTGATGCCGAGAGTCCAAATGCCGGGCCGAGCTAGCGACGCGTCGCTGGTCAGCGCCAGCATAGGAATGTTTGCAGCCTGCGCGATCGGCGCCACCGCTCCGGTCTCCCCCGCGGTGAGCGGGCCGATGAACAGACCGGCGCCCTTGCCTATCGCGGCGCGCGCTGCCGACGCGGCGCCTTCCGGCGTGCCGCCCGTGTCCTCCGCATCGAGCGGCGGCGAGCCTGGCGCGGCCAAGGCGAGCTGGACGGCTTGCAGCATCGCCTGGCCGACCGCCGCGTTCGATCCCGAGAGCGGCAAGAGCGCCGCGACCTGCGACCGCGGCGCCGGGCCGGCCGGTCCGATGGGTGCCGGGGTGGCTCCTGGCCCGCCGATGGCATAAGGCTGGCTGACGCAGGCCGCGAGCGGTAGCGCGAGCAGGAACAGGAATGCCCGACGAAGCATTGGCGGCCCCTCCCGAGGCTGGCGAACATTCTCCTATACCATCGGGCCTCGTGCTCGTGGCAACGCCCATCGGCAATCTCGGCGACCTGTCACCCCGTGCCGTTTCCGCCCTGCGCGGCGCCGACCTCGTGCTCTGCGAGGACACGCGCACCACCGCCCGTCTGCTCGCCCACGCCGGCATCCGCGCCCGGACCGAAGCCCTGCACGAGCACAACGAGGCCGCACGGGTCCCCGCGCTGCTCGACCAGCTCCGGGCGGGCAAGCGGATCGCGCTCGTGAGCGACGCGGGAACGCCGCTGGTCTCCGACCCCGGCTACCGACTCGTGCAGGCCGCCATCGCCGAAGGGTTATCTGTCGGCGCCGTGCCGGGCGCGAACGCGGCCGTGCTGGCGCTCGTGCTCTCGGGCCTGCCGCCGCAGCCCTTCCTGTTCCTGGGCTTCCCGCCGCCGCGCCAGGCGGCGCGCCGAGCGGGCTTCGGCAGGCTGCGGGCCGCCGAGCGCGCCGGGCTGCAGGCCACGTTGATTTGGCACGAGGCGCCGCACCGCCTCGCCGAGTCCCTCGCCGACCTGGCGGACGCGTTCGGCCCCCGCCCCGCGGCGGTCGCGCGCGAGCTGACCAAGCGCTTCGAGGAGGTGCGGCGCGGGACGCTGCCCCAGCTTGCCGCGCACTACGCGGCGGAGCAGGCGCGCGGCGAGATCACGCTCGTCGTCGGCCCGGCGCCGGAGGAGGCGGCGGACGCGGACGCGCTCGACGCCGGGCTGCGCGAGGCGCTGGCGGGACACAGCGTCAAGGACGCCGCGGCACTCGTGGCGGGTGCGTTGGGTCTGCCGCGCAAGACGGTGTATGCGCGGGCGCTGGAGCTGGCGCGGGAGCGTCAGCCCTGAGCCGTTAGTCCTCGGCGTCGCGAAGAGCGGAGGAGTGATGTAGAGAAGGGAGAGAACAACCTGCCGCGACTGGACCCCCACGTCATGCACCACGTCCGCGTCCGTCTCCGCGTCGCTGCTGATGGAACGATCACTGGTCATGCCCCTGGTGTGCTGCCGGCGGGAGAACACGATGCCGATATTATGCTGCGCGTCGCGGAGAAGGCATCCGCTCCTGCTGGAGCATGGGCCGCGGTCCGCGGCTTGCAAGATGAGCTAGCCCGCTTGCCCGTCCTCGACCCACGCACGCCGGATGAGCTCCTTGGCTACGACGAGGCCAGCTTGTTCGGCTGATGGTGATTGATAGCTCGGCACTGGTCGCCGTCTTGCTGTGCGAGCCGGATGCGTTCTGCGTCAAGTCCTCTGCATCTATTCATCGGCGTGTATTGTAAACTCGCAACCAGCGAACACGTCGTTCTGTTCTGCTCCGAACGAGAACAGCCAGCGCAATTGCACCTAACAGGGCACCCACAAGTGGGTTGAGAACAATATAGTGGAATATGGAACCTCCAGCTAGGGCGCCAACGATAAGGCCGATAATGATTTCCTCATTACTAGCGCCTATGTGACGCTCGGCCCCACACCCAACACACACACTTGCATCGGATGGAATTGTTGTCCTGCAGTGAGGGCAGCCTACGCTGTGAGTAGGCGCTAATGGCTGCATAGTTCCTCCAAGCTACGGATCTAAGGGGTCTTTCACGCTAATAGGATAGATCTGTTGATACCACCAGGATCATGAGAGTTGTTGTCTAAAGTCGGCGTCCGAGGGTCAGTTTAGCCCTCCCGCACCGCCGCCACGCCCGCCCCGGTGATCCGCCGCAGCGCTTCCGCGTCCGTCCGGAACACGTGGTTGGGCGACCCGGCCGCCGCCCAGAGCGTGCCGAGCGCGAACAGATCCTCGTCGAGCAGCACCAGCGGCGGCGCCGTATGCCCCACGGGCGCCACGCCGCCGATCGCAAACCCCGTCGCGTCCCGCACGAACCGGGCGTCCGCCCGACCGAGCGCGATGCCGAGCGCTGCCCCCGCGCGCGCCGGGTCCACGCGGTTTGCCCCGGAGGCGACGACGACCGCGGCGCGGTCTCTCACTTCTCCCTTGGCGCGGAACACGATGCTCTTCGCGATCTGCGCGACGTCGCATCCGATCGCCGCCGCGGCGTCAGCCGCGGTGCGGGTGCCCTCGGGAAATTCGCGGATGTCGTCCGGATGCCTGGCCGCGCGCAGCGCCGCCCGCACCCGCGCCACCGACTCGGGTTCCATGGCCTGACCCCTCATATAGCGGCAAGCATGGAACCGCTCGCCCTTTACGTCCACTGGCCCTTCTGCCTCGCCAAGTGCCCTTACTGTGACTTCAACAGCCACGTCCGCGAGCGCATCCCGCAAGCGCGCTTCGTCGCGGCGCTCCGCGCCGAGCTGGCCTGGGAGGCCGCCCGGCTCGGCCGGCGACCGCTCGCGTCCGTGTTCTTCGGCGGCGGCACCCCGAGCCTCATGGACCCGGCGGGCGCCGCGGCGATCCTCGGCGATGCATGGCGCCTGTTCGACCCCCTGCCCGACCTGGAAGTCACGCTGGAAGCCAATCCCACGAGCGTTGAAGCGGGCAAGCTCGCCGCCTTCCGCGGCGCGGGCGTCAACCGCCTCTCCCTCGGCGTCCAGGCGCTCGACGACCCGGCGCTGCGCTTCCTCGGCCGCGAGCACTCAGCCGCCGACGCGCTCGCCGCGCTCGAGCTCGCCCGCGCCCTGTTCCCGCGCCTCTCCTTCGACCTGATCTATGCCCGCCCTGGCCAGCAATTGCCCGAGTGGCAGGCGGAACTCGACCGGGCGCTCGCGCTCGCTGCCGACCACCTCTCGCTCTACCAGCTCACCATCGAGCCCGGCACTCGCTTCGAGGCGCTGCATCGCCGCGGCGAGTTGCGCCTGCCCGACCCCGACCTGGCCGCAGCACTATACGAGGCCACCGCGGACGCCGCCGCCCGGCGCGGCCTGCTGCCCTACGAGGTGCTCGAACTACGCCCGTCCCGGCAGCGAGAGCCGCCACAACCTCGCCTACTGGCGCTACATGGACTACGCCGGCATCGGACCCGGCGCCCATGGCCGCGTCACCGTCGGCGGCCAGCTCCTCGCAACGCGGCGCCACCGCGCCCCGGAGCCGTGGGCCGAGCGTGTCGAGCGGCAGGGTCACGGCACCGCCGGCGAGGATCCGGTCCCTCCCGCCGACCGCGCCCGCGAGATGCTGGTCATGGGCCTGCGCCTCACCGAGGGCGTGGACCGCGCCCGCTTCGCCGCTCGCACCGGGATCACTCTGGAGCACGCACTCGATCAAGATACGCTCCGCGCCGCGCTGGACGAGGGCTATCTCGCCTACGACGAGACGGCCTTGCGGGCCACGCACGAAGGTCGGCTGCGCCTCGACGCGTTGCTTCCCGTTCTTGTTTTGTAACTGTGTGTATATACAGAACGTTCAACAGGAACATTCAAGGCTGGGTTCCATGTTGAAGTTTCGGGGGTGTTGCTGAACGGCCACATGACGACACGCCGCTTGCCGCGCGGCAAGCCATTCACTACCTGAGCGCCCATGAGCGACTTTCCTGATCCCGCCTCGCCGCAGGTCCCGCCCGGCGTCGCGGAGGCCACCGCGGCGGACCTGCCAGACCTCACGCCCGAGGCACGCGTTGCCCAGCTCGAAGCCGAGCGCGATGACATGCGCGACCGGTGGCTTCGGGCCGAGGCCGAGCTGCGCAACACGCGCGAGCGCAACCGGCGCGACCTCGACGATGCGCGGCAATACGCTGTCCAAAGCTTCGCCCGCGACGTGGTCGAGGGCGCGGAGAACCTGCGCCGCGGCCTGGCGAGCTTGCCTCCTGCAACGCCGGGCGAGCCGGAGACCGTCACGCGCCTGCGCGAAGGGTTCGAGGGCGTCGAGCGCAGCTTCCTCGGCATCCTGGAGCGCCACGGCATCACGCGCGCCGATCCCACGGGGCAGCCCTTCGACGCTAACCGAGACCAGGCGATGGCTGAGCAACCCAGCGCCGATCACCCGCCCGGCACCGTCCTGCAGGCATGGACGAGTGCCTGGCTGCTCAACGGCCGCCTGCTCCGCCCTGCCATGGTCGTCATTGCCAAGGCGCCAGAGGCCGTGAACACGCGAGCTTCGGCCGAAACTGCTTAAAAAATGGGCACGTCCGGGCCTTGCTTGGCCTGGGCGCGCGAACCACATCGTTCCCAATCCCCTCTAGGGTCGTGGGCGGTGCTTCGGGCCGCTTCCGGCCGCTGCATAGGAGACATGAATGAGTAAGGTCATCGGCATCGACCTCGGCACCACGAACAGCTGCGTCGCGATCATGGAGGGCAGCGCTGCGAGCGACGTCCGCGTGCTGGAGAACAGCGAGGGCGCGCGCACGACGCCCAGCATGGTCGCCTTCACCAATAGCGGCGAGCGCCTGGTCGGCCAGTCCGCCAAGCGCCAGGCGGTGACGAATCCCACCAACACGATCTACGCGGTCAAGCGCCTCATTGGCCGCCGCTACAGCGATCCGATCGTCGAGAAGGACAAGAAGCTCGTCCCCTACGCGATCGTCCAAGGCGACAACGGCGATGCCTGGGTCGAGGCGCGCGGCGAGAAGTATAGCCCCTCCCAGATCAGCGCCTTCATCCTCGGCAAGATGAAGGAGACGGCCGAGGCGTATCTCGGCGAGAAGGCGACGCAGGCCGTGATCACGGTCCCCGCCTACTTCAACGACGCCCAGCGCCAGGCGACGCGCGATGCCGGGCGGATCGCCGGCCTTGAGGTGCTGCGCATCATCAACGAGCCGACGGCGGCCGCCCTGGCCTACGGCATGGACAAGAAGGGCTCCGGCACGATCGCGGTCTACGACCTCGGCGGCGGCACCTTCGACATCTCGGTGCTCGAGATCGGCGACGGCGTGTTCGAGGTGAAGAGCACGAACGGCGACACGTTCCTGGGCGGCGAGGACTTTGACAACCGCATCATCGACTATCTCGCGACCGAGTTCCAGCGCGACCAGGGCATCGACCTGCGCAAGGACAAGCTCGCGCTGCAGCGACTCAAGGAGGCCGCCGAGAAGGCCAAGATCGAGCTCTCCTCCAGCAAGGAGACCGAGATCAACCTGCCGTTCATCACGGCGGACGCCTCCGGCCCCAAGCACCTCGTCATGAAGCTGACGCGGGCCAAGCTCGAATCCCTCGTGGACGACCTGATCCAGAGGACGATGGAGCCGTGCCGCTCGGCGCTCAAGGACGCGGGCGTCACCGCGGGCGAGATCAGCGAGGTGATCCTCGTCGGCGGCATGACGCGGATGCCCAAGGTGATCGAGGCGGTGAAGCAGTTCTTCGGCCGGGAGCCTGCGCGCAACGTGAACCCGGACGAGGTCGTGGCCGTGGGTGCTGCGGTCCAGGGCGCGGTGCTCAAGGGCGACGTGAAGGACGTGCTGCTGCTCGACGTGACGCCGCTCTCCCTCGGCATCGAGACGCTGGGCGGGGTGTTCACGCGCCTGATCGACCGCAACACGACGATCCCGACCAAGAAGAGCCAGGTGTTCTCGACGGCTGAGGACAGCCAGAATGCCGTGACCATCAAGGTCTATCAGGGCGAACGCGAGATGGCAGCCGACAACAAGCTGCTGGGCAACTTCGACCTGACCGGCATCCCGCCCGCGCCGCGCGGCGTGCCGCAGATCGAGGTGACGTTCGACATTGACGCGAACGGCATCGTTTCCGTCTCGGCGCGCGACAAGGCGACCGGCAAGGAGCAGCAAATCCGCATCCAGGCGAGCGGCGGCCTCTCCGAGCAGGACATCCAGCGCATGGTGCGCGAGGCCGAGCAGAACGCCGAGGCCGACAAGCGTCGGCGCGAGCAGGTCGAGGCCCGGAACGCGACCGAGGCGATGGTCCATCAAGTCGAGAAGACCCTCAGCGAAGGCGGCGACAAGGTGCCGGCCGACGTCAGGACCGAGGCCGAGACCGCGGTTGCCGACGCGAAGCGCGCGCTCGAAGGCCAGGACGCGGACGCCATCCGCCAGGCCGGCGAGCGCCTGAGCCAGTCCGCCATGAAGGTCGGCGAGGCCATGTATAAGGCCCAGGCCGCCGCGGGCGAGCAGCCCGGCACCGCGCAGGACCAGGCCGGCGGCGCCGGTCCGAACGGAGAGCGCGTGGTGGACGCCGACTTCGAGGAAGTGGACCCCACCAAGAAGGCCAGCTAAGGCCGGCCTTCCGACCATGACACGGCCCGGCGCCCGCCGTCTTGAGAGACGAGCGGGCGCCGTTGCCTTCGGAGTCCCAGGGATGATGGGCTGAGATGGCGATCAAGCAGGATTACTACGCGACGCTCGGCGTCGGGCGCGAGGCGAGCGCCGAAGACCTCAAGCGGGCCTACCGCAAGCTCGCGATGCAGCATCACCCCGACCGCAATCCTGGCGACACCAAAGCCGAGGCCAAGTTCAAGGAGGTGAACGAAGCCTACGACGTCCTCAAGGACGACCAGAAGCGCGCTGCCTACGACCGCTTCGGCCACGCCGCCTTCACGAACGGCGGTCCATCGCCCGGCGCCGGCTTCGGCGGCTTCGCAGGCGGCTTCAACTTCGGGGACGCGGGCGGTCTTGGCGACATCTTCGACCAGATGTTCGGCGAGGCTCTCGGCCGCCGCGGCCCTGCTCGCTCGCGCGCGGGCGCCGACCTCAGCACCGGGATCGAGATCAGCCTGGAGGAAGCGTTCTCCGGCGAGAAGAAAACGATCCGCGTCATGACGCGCGTCCAGTGCGATGCCTGCCACGGCACCGGCAGCGAGGGCGGCAAGGCGTCTGACACGACCTGCCCCACCTGCGGCGGCGCCGGCCGGGTGCGTGCGCAGCGCGGGCTGCTCCTCGTCGAGCAGACCTGCCCCACCTGCTCCGGCACGGGCCGGGTCGTGCGCAACCCGTGCAAGGTCTGCGGCGGCGCCGGCACCGTCGAGCGCGAGCGTATGCTGCAGGTCGCGATCCCGGCCGGTGTCGAGGATGGTACCCGCATCCGGCTGGCCGGCGAGGGCGCCGCAGGGCGCCAAGGTGCCCCCGCAGGCGACCTCTACGTCCACGTCTCAGTCCGCCCGCACGAGATATTCCAGCGGGATGGGGCTCACATCTACTGCCGGGTGCCGCTGCCGATGGCGCAGGCTGCCCTCGGCGGCGAGATCGAGGTGCCGGCCATAGACGGCACGCGCGCCAAGGTGAAGATCCCGCCCGGCACGCAGACCGGCGACCAGTTCCGCTTGCGCGCAAAAGGCTTCTCGGTGCTGCGCAGCGCCGCGCGCGGCGACATGTATATCCAGGTCTCCGTCGAGACGCCTCAGAACCTGACCCGGCGGCAGCGCGAGCTGCTTGAGGAGTTCGACGCGGAAGCCAAGAAAAACGAGCGCGGCAGCCCGGAGACGGAAGGCTTCTTCGCCAAGGTCGCGCAGTTCTTCGACGGGAAGGGTTAGCGTCGTCGCGCGGGCTCAGTCGTTCATCGGGTAGCTCGCCAGCAGCTGCCGCTGCAGCCGCCACAGCCGCAGCAGCTCCAGCGGCCGCGTCGAGCGGTGCCCCCGCGCACGCATGGCGCTGCCGATGCGGAACGCTTCCGCGTAGTGCCGGAACTGCGCCGCGTAGGCCTCGCGCAGGCTGCACTCCGGGTCCCAGATGTGCGTGGCTTCCGACCCGATCCCGTTGATCTCGATCACCCGGAAGCCTTCCCCGCGGCGCAGCGCGGCCAGGCTCTCGTAGCGCACGTCGATGCGCCCGAAGTGGAAATCGCGCAGATCCTGCGCGAAGCTGTCCACCGCCGAGACCAGCGCGGGCGTGATCTCGTCCCGGCCATCGCGGAAGATCGAGCCTTTGCAGTGATTGCCGCTGAACACGAGGCGCACCCGCTCGCCTTGCCTGGGCACCTCGTCGAGCCGCCCTTCCAGCCGCGGCAGGTAGAGGTCCGGAACGCGCCCGGCGCGCGGGTCGGCGAGCACCAGGTCCTCCAGCGAGGAGCGCCCATCGCCCACGACGTAGGGCGCTTCCTTCAGCGTGAGTGACGTGAGCCGCCCCCTCGCCTCGCCGGGCCGGCGCACGTAGAACAGCCCAGCCTCGCCCTCCCAAGGCACCAGGTCTTGCAGCACGAGCAGCGCGCCCGCGCGATACCCCGCGAGGCCGCGCGGCAGGTCCTCTGCCGCGGCAACGAGGCGCACGCCTGTGCCGTTGCAGCCGATGTCCGGCTTGATGACGATTGGGAACTGCAGCCCGGCGCTCGACGCCGTCAATTCGGCCGCCGCCGCATCGGCCTCGGCGTCCCCGCTCGCGGTGAGCGTGGTCCAGGCTGGGATCAGAGCGTTCGCGCGCGGTCCGGCAAGCGCGAAGATCTCCGACTTGCTTTCCCCGCAGAGGCCGCCGCTCGCGATGCCGGGGTTGGCCGCTGTCGGCATCGTGAAGTCGCGATAGCGCAGCCCGAGCGCGAGCCACAGCAGGACGACGGGCGTATACATTGCCCAGTCCGGCCAGAATTCGAACGGGGAGAGCACGCGCGCCGGGCGAGGACGCAGGGACGCGAGCGTGCCCGCCAGCGTCGGGCTGTTCGTCTGGCTGGTCATGATGTCTTGGGAGGCTCCTCAACGATGCGGGCTGCCAAACGGCCAACGATGACGATCGTTGCCACGAAAACGCCGACGCCCACCCAGCGCCAGGCACCCAGGTGGTTCATCAGGAACGCGCCGACCTTCAGCGAGACGCCGAACAGCAGCGACGTCCAGATCAGCGTCGCGATGATCGCGGCCATCGCGAATTGCTTGAAGCTGGCGCGCACGAAGCCGCAAAGCGTGTAGGTCGGCAGCCGCGCGCCGGGCAGGAAGCGGCTGATGAACACCGTCTTGAACACGTTGTTGCAGATCCACACCTGCGTGCGCCGCACGCCGGGCCGAGGCGCCCAGCGCCGTGCCCAGGGAAAGAGCGCAGCGAGCCGGCCGAACCCGTAGAGACCGAGATCCCCCAGCACGATGCCGACGTAGAGTGCGCCAAGGGCGACGCCAAGGGCAATCTTGCCGTCCCCGACCGCGGTCGCGGCGAGGATCGTGGCAGCGTCCTCCAGGATGAAGGTCCCGCATACGATCGCGACGGCTTGCAGTGCCGGGTCTTGCCCGGCTTCGCGCAGAAGCTCCGAGACGGATAAGTCCATGCGTTCCGCCCCGTGGCCGGCCCCTTGCCCAGTTCGGCCGACGTGGGAACAAGCGGCACGGCCCAAACCTGTAAGCCATACGCGCCGGTGCAGTTCATCCCGTCTCCGCCGATCACGCTTCTGTGAGATCAGGTCATTGTCATAGGTCCGTCGCCAAAAAAGACACGGTGTGCTGCAACCTGTGCCGGGTTGTTCCGTTCGCCTGAAGCCTGCGGCGTCCTCCCCCCCCAAGCGAGCGACGCGGCTCAAGGCGGCGGCGCGGCCTGCCCGATTGTCCCCCAAGTGGGCAGATGTCCCGCGCCGCCAACGCCTCGAACGCCTCGACAGATGGCTCGCGGTGCCCCACGTTGCGCTGCCATCGCTGCAGGGCGGATCATGCGCATCGGGATCGCGGGCGTTACTGGCCGTATGGGGCGGCTTGCTCGTCGAGGAGGTGCACGCGGCAGGCTGCGTCCTCGCCGGCGGCACCGCACGGAACAGCGCGCCTGCGGATATCCCGCACATGCCCGACATCGAGGCGCTCGCTGCCGCGTCGGACTGCGTCGTAGATTTCACCCACGCCCTCTCGCCGCGGCGCACGCGCGCGCCATCGCCGGCGCCGGAGCGGCCTGGGTCCTCGGCACCTCCGGCCTGTCTCCGGAAGACGAGGCCGCCGTCGCCGAGGCAGCCCGGCACGTGCCCACCGTCTATGCCGCCAACTTCGCGCCCGGTGTGACCATCCTGCTCGCGCTCGCCGAGCGCCTCGGCGCGACGCTGCCCGCAGACCGATACGACGCCGAGATCCTGGAGATGCACCATCGCCAGAAGGTAGACGCGCCGTCCGGCACCGCTGTCGCCCTCGGCCGCGCCGTGGCCCACGGCCGCGGCGTCCACCTCGCGGATGTGACGGAGAGCGGACGTGACGGCCACACCGGCCCACGCAAGCCCGGCGCTATCGGCTTCGCCTCACTCCGCGGCGGCCAGGTGGTCGGCGAGCATACCGTGCTGTTTGCCTCCCCCAGCGAGCACATCGCGCTGAGCAGCCGCGTCTTCGACCGCCGCGTATTCGCCACGGGTGCGGTGCGCGCCGCCCTGTGGACGCGAGGACGGGCGGCAGGCCAATACGGGATGGCGGACGTGCTGGGATTGTGATGACGGCGGGTGAGCGGCGGTTCCTGAGCCGATTTCGCATATCTCTACCACGTGACCGATCGGGCAGCCCTGCCGCACATCCGCGCGCACGGCCTCAGGTCCGCCGAGGCGCTGTGCGAGCTGTTCGCGGTGCCGCCGGGGCGGCGGGAGAGCTTGCTGGCACGGAACCGCGACCGCTACGAACCCTTGCTGCACGACGGCAGCGCGGCGCTGCGTCTGCAATACCTGCGCGACGAGGCGCTGCGGCGGCATCTCGACCCGGCGATCACCCCGGTCGCGTGGCGGCGCTTGATCAATCGCCAGGTACATTTCTGGCCTAGGCGGGCGAAGGCCGCGAGGCTGGACGCCTACGAGCGTGCGCGCGACCAGGTTGTGCTGGCTTGGCAGGCGCTGGCCTTGGTCGAGGCGGGCGTGCCCCTGCTCACGTGCCGCTGGAATAACGGAACCACGATCAATCGCCAGAGGCCCGGCACGCGGCTGCGCAGCTGGGCCGACTACGTTCCGTTAGCTGAGTTCGCGGGCGGCGGCGTGACCGAGGTCGTCGCGCGGGCGGCCATCCCGGCGTCCATACCGTTCGCAGAGGTATGAGCGTGGAGCATCGAAGCGGAACTCTCGCCGTGTGTCCGGCTGCTCATGCTCGAGCAACTCGGCTTGGCGCCTAAATCCACACACGAGATGTCGGCCCGACGATTTCGGAACTCCGGGCAACCTGGGCTCAAGACGTTGGCTAGCTTACGTGCAGCAGGGGCACGGCGTTGGCAAAGGTCACGTCGTCGGTGAGTAGGCTCGCTGCCGCGCCATGGCTGGTTGCGGACAAGACGACTACGGTCGCGCCCTGGCCGACGGCAGTCGTGCCGTTCGCATAGGCTACGACCGGGACGAGCGTGTATGTCTCATCCGGTAGCGCGCGAGTGGCCGTTGTCGTCCAGTGCCCGCTCGCGTCCACAGTCGCCGGCGCGAATGTATTCGCAGGCAGATCGAGGCCGAGAAGGCTCGCAGTCAGCGTGATCGTCTCCGTGCCGGTCCCGTCGGTGAACGCGCCGCCCGACGCGGTGAAGGTGTCGGAGGTCGCCGTGTAAGGGCTGTTCGGCACGTAGCCTGTGCCGGGGCTGACGGCCTCGATTTCTGCAAGGGGCGCAGCCGGCAAAAGCACCGTGCCGCTGGTGAATCCGGCGCCGCCGAACGAATTGAAGTCGTAAGGCGCCGGGGTCGGGACGGAATATGCTGGACCGTCCTGATGAAGCGTCGCGAGCAAGCCCGCGGCCGTGTTGCTCTCGACCTGGCCCTCCATCGTCGCGAGTCCCGCCGCACCCGGTGCCTGGCCCGCTGCGGCCTGGTAGGCGGCGGAAAGCCGCGCGCCCTCCTCTGCCGACTTTGCCATACCGGCAACGAGTTGGGTCAGCATCGCGCCGCCCGCGATAGCCGCCTGCGCGTTCGCCACGCCGCCGGCATCCGCGCCGCGGCCCAGCACAGCCTGATAAAGCGCATTCACCACGGCGGTTGCCTCCCCCGATCCGCCGATCATGGCGCGCAGGCCGGCAAGTGCCGCCATCCGCGAGATAACTCTTGGACGCCGTGATCTCCGCGCCGGATGTGGCCCGCCCGAGCACCTGCTGGTAGGCCGCAGCGACCTGCGCCGCAGCCTCGGCCGAGCCGGCGAGCAGCGCCGCGCCGTCGCCGCCCGCGTCGAGGTAGGCGGCGAGGTTCGCCTGATCGCTGGCGTCAGGATCGCGCCCGAGCACTGCCTCGTAGAGATGTTTCGCAAGATCGAGACCGGCCTGGGACATGGGAACGCTGCTTTCCTAAGAGCCTGACCAAGAACATACCACGGCGCGGGACAAGAAGCCATTCCTAAGTCGCTGCAGTGCCCCCGCCCCTTGACCCCCCTGCCCGTTTCCGCCACACACCCCCTGCCCCGGCATCAGCCGGCATGGCATCTGCGGTCTTGTGCCGTCTCGCGACACCAGGGAAGCTTCATGCGCGACAAGGGCGAGTTCCTGTTCACCTCCGAGTTTGTTTCCGAGGGCCATCCCGACAAGGTCGCCGACCGCATCAGCGACACCGTGCTGGATGCCTTCCTGGCCGCCGACCCCTATTCCCGCGTCGCCTGCGAGACGCTCGTGACCACCAACCGCATCGTGCTCGCCGGCGAGACCCGCGGCCCGGAGGCGGTGACGCCCGATCGGCTGGAGCACCTCGTGCGCGAGGCCGTGCGCGACGTCGGCTACGACCAGGCCGGCTTCTCCTGGCGGAACGCTGCCTTCGAGTGCCACCTGCACGCGCAGTCCGCCGACATCGCCGCCGGCGTGGACAGCGCAGGCAACAAGGACGAGGGCGCGGGCGACCAAGGCATCATGTTCGGCTACGCCTGCACCGAGACGCCCGAGCTGATGCCGGCTCCCATCCACTACGCGCACGCGATCCTCCGCCGTATGAGCGAGATGCGCCGCGCTGGCGACCAGGGGGCCGCCGGGCTGCAGCCGGACGCCAAGAGCCAGGTCACGCTGCGCTACCAGGACGGCAAGCCTGTCGCCGCCGCCAGCGTCGTCGTCAGCACCCAGCACGACGAGGGGATGGACCAGGACGCCATCAAGCGGCAGCTCTGGCCTATCGTCGCGGACACGCTGCCGAAAGGCTGGATGCCGCCCGAGAGCGAGTTCTACGTGAACCCCACGGGCAAGTTCGTGATCGGCGGCCCGGACGGCGATTGCGGGCTGACCGGCCGTAAGATCATTGTCGATACCTACGGCGGCGCCGCTCCCCATGGTGGCGGCGCGTTCAGCGGCAAGGACCCCACGAAGGTGGACCGCAGCGCCGCCTATGCCTGCCGCTACCTCGCCAAGAACGTGGTCGCCGCCGGGCTGGCGGCGCGCTGCACGATCCAGATCAGCTATGCCATCGGCGTGAGCCATCCGCTGTCGGTCTACGTGGACCTGCACGGAACGGGCAACGGCCTCGACGAGGCGAAGCTGGAGGGGACGCTGCGCGAGCTGGTCAACCTCAGCCCCCGCGGCATCCGCGAGCACCTGCAACTCAACCGACCGATCTACGTGCCCACCAGCGCCTACGGCCATTTCGGCCGCACGCCGGATGCGGAGAAGGGCACCTTCACATGGGAGCGCACCGACCTCGTGCCGCAGCTGCGGAGCGCATTCGGCCGCTGAAGCCCTCTTTTCCTAAGCCTCCTCCAGACCGCCTCTACGGGCGCACGCGCGGGCACCCGCTTCGCCCGCGTCAGCGCCTCCTGCTCGACCAGGCGCTGCCGCGCCTTCGCCTCGCACCCGGCGACGCCGCCGA
>CAWKEH010000014.1:0-41265 GCA_963848595.1 uncultured Alphaproteobacteria bacterium
ACCAGCCCGTCGAGTTCGTCGGCCACACCCGTGTAGCCGTGGAAATCGAACTTGCCGACTGCCAGCGACAGGATCGGCGTTTGCGCCCCGTGCTGGACCGCTGTGGACCAGACCACGTTCTGCAAGGCAAAGCTGCGGCTCGCGATGTCCACCGTGGCGGCGACGGTCCGGCACAGCGGCTCGTAATGCGTCAGGCGGATGTATTCGTGCTGCTCCATGAAGAAGCCGGACCGGGTCGCCTGGGCGAGCTGCTTCCAGGCCGCCGAGAATTCCGCGCTGCCGGGCGCGTGCGCGCCGAAGCTCGCGCGCTGGGCGGCGGGAAGCTGCGCCACGAACCCCTTCACCGTCCCGCCGTCGGGCAGGCTCGTCATCTGATAGCTGCCGTAGGAGACGCCGCCGGGATCGCCCGCCCCGCTCGACACAGTGCCGGGCCCGCGGTTGCCGACCTCGTATTTCGACGACAACGACCCGAGCAGGGGCGGCTGTGCCGCGCGCGTGACAAAGCTCGCGAGCGTAGCCGCACCCACCAACCCGCCGTTGCTCGACGCCGGACCCGGCGGGGGTGCCGGAGTCTCCGGCGCGGCGGCGTGCCCGCCATCGCCGCCTGCGGCGGTCAGGCCCGCCTTGTTCGAATCGGGCGCGGGCGCCGGCGGGTCCGGCCGCTTGCCTGTTAGGCGGATCTTCAGCCCGTTGCTGAGGAGCTGGAACCAGAACTGTGCCCCGAACGAGGTCGCGACGGCCGCAAGCAGCCAACCCAGAACCTTCGCCGCCCACCACACGGGGGCGGACGCGTTGCGGGGTGCCTGCCATTGCTGCCAGCCGAACGCGCCGACGCCAAGGTTGCTGGTCAGCGCCTGCGTCAGATCCGATCCCTGCTTGGCGAGGCT
Organism: uncultured Alphaproteobacteria bacterium; assembly: GCA_963848595.1. Classification (GTDB taxonomy): domain Bacteria; phylum Pseudomonadota; class Alphaproteobacteria; order Acetobacterales; family Acetobacteraceae; genus CAWKEH01. Next base: position 888 of record CAWKEH010000014.1, read on the forward strand.
CTGCACGTCGGGCGCGGACGCGGTGCCGCCGATCTTCGAGAAGGTGGCGGCGATCTGGTCCACAGTGGCGGAGGTCGTGGCGGGATTCGCCCACAGATACGCGCCGAGATGTACCACATCGATGTCGAGCGCGACCGCGGCGATGAAGCCGAGCGCGAACAGCTTGACCGTGGCGTAGCGCCGGTAGGTGCCGCTGATGCGGTCATTGAACTGCGCGAACCATTCCGTGATGGCGGTCTCGAAGGTGACGCTGCGATGCTGCGCGTCGTCCATAAGCTCCTTCAGCACGTCGCTCTTGGCACTTGCGCTGGCGGTGTTGTCGAAGCTTCGCGTGACGGCGCGAACGAAGGAGGCGGGCGTGATGTAGCTCGGCATGATGGAAGCGGGTTTGGCGGCGTCGCTTGCCGGCGCGGCGTTGGCGGACCCCCGGCTGCCCTTCGAGAACGCCCGGATGACCGGATCACTCAATATCTCGTCGGCAACGGGTCGCGAGAGCGCGGCCGAGAGCTGGTCCCGCAGCGTGGTGCCGCGCGAGTTGAAGAATCCCGAGAGCACTTCCGTGAAATGGGAGGCCAGCGTGCTCATCAGGAAGAAGATCACGCAAAAGACGATCGCGACGTTCAGGGCATTGAGGATGCTCGTCGGCATGCGACCCTCGCCGGGTTCAGGCGCGGCGGAGCCTTGCCCACCGCGTGCTCTCGTATCGAAACCGGATCATATACCGGAGCGGCGCGGTTTTGCAACAAGAGCGGCCTCTGGCTCGCGAAGCGCGCGGTGACGCGCGGCGCGGATATGACAGCAGGGCTTGCGAGACCGGGCGGTGCCTGAGGCCGCTGGCATCATGCTCCATAGATGTGGCGCGTGAGATTCGTTCTTAATAGCGGCACGGCAAAGCTCAACAACCAGAAATACTGGGCGACAGACGGCCGCGCTATGCCGACGGCCGTTCCGATCACGAATAAAGAAAGTACCAGGGACGATCTCACGACATGCAGATGCACAGCGACGCTACGATGGACGTCAACCCAAAGCAGTAAATTCACTACTGCAAGCAGTGTGATATGCGTGCCGAAGATCACGACTGAGGTCAGCGTTGTGTCTGCGCCAAACGTACCAGAAAGGCTGGTTGAGATTGGCACCAGCACGATCAGGAACAGGAACACGAGGTGCAGTACCGTCTGCTGCGCCGTGACTGAGGCCTTCTTCGCGAGCCGCTGCTGCTGCGAGATCCAGTATATACCGGAGATCGCAAAGCTGAATACAACGGCAGTGAGCTCGCCGTGCATCTCACGCAGCAGCGTGAGAGCTGATCCCTTGCTCGCCTGGATAGAGGGCAGCAGCGTCGTCACGATCAGCGTCATCGCAACGCCGAACATTGTGTCGCTAAGGCTGGCGAGACGGTCGGAGGACAGGAAAGTTGATCCGGTGGCCTGGTTGGCCCCGGCGTCCGTAGGTGCAGCCTTGCCCAGGCTCAATCGCGTACTGCGCTCGTCAGTACCGGCCTTCACCGCCGCTTGCGGCCGCCGCGGCGCTTAGCCGGGTCGTAGCCGCCGCCGCCGGGACCGAGGGGCTCCGGGGTGCGGTCGCGCTTGCGAGGGGCGGCGGCGTAGCTTGCGGGGGGCGGCTCCAGGCCGAGCTGCAAGGCTTCCAACCGGCGTATCTCGTCGCGCAGGCGGGCCGCTTCCTCGAACTCCAGGTCCGCCGCCGCAGCGCGCATCCGGCGCTCCAGCTCCGCTATCGCGCTGCCGAGGTCCTTGCCGACGAACTCGGCCGGGTCCGCGTCCTTGACGGGGGCGACCGTTACGTAATCCTGCTCGAACACGCTCTGCAGCGCCTGGCCGATCTGGCTGCGGACCGATTGCGGCGTTATGCCGTGGGCCTCGTTCCAGCCCCGCTGCTTCGCCCGGCGCCGCTCCGTCTCCTCGATGGCGGCGCGCAAGCTGCGGGTCATGGTGTCGGCGTAGAGGATCACGCGGCCGTCCACGTTGCGGGCGGCGCGGCCAATGGTCTGGATCAGGCTCGTCTGGCTGCGGAGGAACCCCTCCTTATCGGCGTCGAGGATGGCGACGAGGGCGCATTCCGGGATGTCCAAGCCTTCCCGCAGCAGGTTGATGCCGACGAGCACGTCGAACACGCCGAGTTGGAGGTCGCGGATGATCTCGATGCGCTCCAAGGTGTCCACGTCGGAGTGCAGGTAGCGGACCTTGACGCCGTTCTCGGTGAGGTACTCGGTCAGGTCCTCGGCCATGCGCTTGGTCAAAGTGGTGACCAGGATGCGGCCGCGGCGGCCGGCGACGCTTCGGCACTCGGCGAGTAAATCGTCCACCTGGCGCTCGACGGGGCGCACCTCGCAGACCGGGTCGATGAGGCCCGTGGGGCGGATCACCTGCTCGGCGAAGACGCCACCCGTCCGCTCCATCTCCCAGGGACCGGGAGTGGCGCTGACGAAGAAGGTCTGCGGGCGGAACCGCTCCCACTCCTCGAAGCGGAGCGGGCGGTTGTCCATGCAGGAGGGCAGGCGGAAGCCGTATTCGGCAAGCGTGCCCTTGCGGTGCGCGTCGCCCCGCGCCATGCCGCCGACCTGGGGAACGGTGACGTGGCTCTCGTCCACGATCAGGAGCGCGTTCTCGGGGAGATACTCGAAGAGCGTGGGCGGCGGCTCGCCGGGCTTCCGGCCGGAGAGGTAGCGGCTGTAGTTCTCGATGCTCTTGCAGCTTCCGGTCGTCTCGATCATCTCGAGGTCGAAGGTGGTTCGCTGCTGCAGACGCTCGGCTTCCAGGAGCTTGCCCTCGGTGACGAACTCGTCGAGACGCTGCTTGAGTTCCACCTTGATGTCGGCGACGGCCTGGGCGAGCGTCGGACGCGGCGTGACGTAGTGGCTGTTGGCATAGACGGTGGCGGTCTCCATGCGGCCTGCCACTTCGCCGGTGAGCGGGTCGAACTCGGCAATGGTCTCAACCTCGTCGCCGAAGAGGGAGACGCGCCAGGCGCGGTCCTCCAGGTGGCTCGGCCAGATATCGACGGTCTCGCCGCGCAGGCGGAAGGTGCCGCGCTGGAAGGCGGCGTCGTTGCGGCGGTATTGCAGCTCGACGAGGGCGCGGGCGAGCTGATCGCGCCCGATGCGGCCGCCGGCCTCCAGCTTGACCACCATCCGGGAGTAGGTCTCGACCGAGCCGATGCCGTAGATGCAAGAGACCGAGGCCACGATGACGACGTCGCCGCGTTCCAAAAGCGCCTGCGTCGCACTATGGCGCATCCGGTCGATGGCCTCGTTGATCTGGCTGTCCTTTTCGATGTAGGTGTCCGTGCGCGGGACGTAGGCTTCGGGCTGGTAGTAGTCGTAGTAGCTGACGAAGTATTCCACGGCGTTGTCTGGGAAGAAGCCCTTCATCTCGCCGTAGAGCTGGGCGGCGAGGGTTTTGTTCGGGGCAAGGATGAGCGCCGGGCGCTGCGCCTCCTCGATCACCTTGGCCATGGTGAAGGTCTTGCCTGAGCCGGTGACGCCGAGCAGGACCTGGTCGCGCTCGCCCGCCTTGAGCCCGGCGTTCAACTCCTGGATAGCGGTGGGCTGGTCGCCGGCTGGCGCGTATGCGGAGTGAACGCGCAGCGGCCGGGTGAGCGGCTTCGCGGGCTGCTTCTGCGGAATAAAGAGGGCAGGTGGCTGGCGAAGAAGCACATCGGACGGCATATATGCTAGATGGCGTCCTTTCGGGTTGGCGTCGAGGGGGAGGGAATCCTGGTGCCACGCTCGACGCCTATTCCTAGCCTGTGGCTGGACCAAACCTCCGGGCTGGGCCGGGCGACGTCGTGATACCCGTTGAACGCGCGGTCCTTGCCCGGACGGCGAGGCGGCGGCGCAAGGTGCTCGCCTCGCGGACCACTCTGCTTCGGACCCTGGCGCTCCTGCTCGGGGTCGGAATAGCGGCTGCGCTGCTGCTCTGGTCCGGGATCGGGGCCGCCTTGCGAGATGCAGAGGCGGCGCTGCCGATCCTGCCGCTCACCGTGGGCGTGCAGGTCGGGCAATTGTTCCTGTCCGGGCTGGCGTGGCGCCTGCTGCTGGACCGCGCGGTGGAGCCGGTCACTGCCTTGCGGCTGCGCATCGTGCGTGAAGGGGTTGATAGTCTTTTGCCAGTGGCGCAAGTAGGCGGCGAGATCCTGAGCGTCGGGTTGCTCAAGCGGCGCGGCGTGCCGGTGGCGCTCGGCGGCGCGGGCACGGCGCTCGACCTGCTCGTGGAGGCGGCGACGCTGCCCGTCGTCGTCCTGGCTGCGTTGGGCGTGCTGTGGGTGTTCGGCGGCGACCTGGCCGGCGAGACCGGGATCCTGCTGGCCGTGCTGAGCGCCGTCATTCTTGGGGCTGCAGGCGTCGGTGGCTTCGCGCTCGCGCAGCGGTTCGGCCTGATTCGTTCGCTCGAGGCCGTCGCGCGGCGGCTGCCGCCGGCGCTCCGCGTCGATGGGCTTCACGAGGCGCTCGTCGCCCGCGCGCGGGACCGGCGGGCGCTTGCGGGTGCTGCGTTGCTGCATATCGCAGGCTGGTCGGGCGGAGCGCTCGAGGTTTGGCTCGTGCTGCGCGCGCTTGGGCACCCGGTTGGATTCGGTGCGGCGTTCGTGATCGAGGGGATCGGCATGGCGGCGCGCGGTGCGGGCTTCGCCGTGCCGGCGTCGCTCGGAATACAAGAGGGTGGGTTCGTCGCGGCGGCGGCGCTGTTTGGCATCGGGCCGGAGACTGCACTCGCGCTGAGCGGGCTCAAGCGGGTGCGGGAGGCACTGATCGGCGCCGCGGGCTTGGGGCTTTGGTGGGCGGAGAAGGTGCCGCTGCGCGCGAGGCTGGTCCGCAGCAGGTAACGGATCTGAGCCTCAGGCGACCGGAGGGACGAGCCTGGGGTGGGGCTCAAAAGTGAGGCCGGCGTAGAGGTCCGCCAAGCGCAGCTCGACGCCGATCGCCGGGAGAGCGAGCACGGGCCGCCCTCTAGTTTGGCGCCGATGCGGATGAGCGCGTTGGTCACGACGCGGTCGTGCTTGCGGTTGGCGCCGGCCATAGCGACCGGCTGACCGTCAACCAACTCGTAGCGCTGCTACTGACTCTCCTGCCGGGGCAGGAACTCCTCAAGGCTCATGTGCGGCAGGGCGGCTTCGCTCATTCACCTACCTTGTCACGGCCTACGCCGAGCGGCGACTTATCGAGCCTTGCCAGGAGATCGGCCGGGTCGCGGTAGATCGCGATGCAGCCTGCACGTTTGAGGTCAGCCTCGGGAAAGCCGCCGCACAGCACCCCTACGGTCGCGATGCCGGCCTTGCCCGCCGCCTCGGCGTCGTAGGGAGAGTTGCCCACCGCCACGGTGTCGCCCGGCGCGGCGCCGAGCTTGGCAAGCGTGGCCTGGAAGATGTCGGGGTGCGGCTTGCTGCGCTCTACGTCCCCGCTCGTCGCCGCGGGAAAGTCGAGGTCGGCGATGCCGGCGATCTCCTCCAGGCGCTTCAGGTCCTCAGGCTTGGACGAGGTAGCAAGGCCGGGGCGGAGGCCGCGGGCGAGCAGGGCGTCGAACAAGGGGCGCACGCCAGGGAAGGCGCGCACGCGGGGCAAGTAGCGCTCCCGGTAGTGCTCGCCGCGCCACTTATCCAAGTCCTTGCCGACGCGCTCCAGGTCCGCCTTGGGCAGGAACACCGGCATGAGCTGGTCGCCGCCCTTGCCGATCTGCGTGCGGGCCTGGGCGGCGCTCACGTCGTAGCCGAAGTGGCGGAAGGCGTCGGCCCAGGCTTGCGCGTGGAGGTCCACGCTGTCCACCAGCGTGCCGTCCACGTCGAAGATCACGAATTGGGACATTGGAGGCGCAACGCCCGTATCGGAGTCCGGTTCAACCGTCGCGATCTTGGCACGCGCAACCTGTGTCGAGCGCCATACGTTCGTGCTATGGGGGCCGTGGACCTTGCGTCCGCGAGGTCCCGGATCACTATTCGGCAGCATCCAGCCAAGGGGAACGGCATGAGCGCGGCGACGGAAGCTCGGCAGCAGGAATCCAGGCAGGACGGGACGGCGCTCGACCAGCTCGCCATCAATACCATCCGCACACTGTCCATGGACGCGGTGCAGAAGGCGAAGAGCGGCCATCCCGGCACGCCGATGGGCCTCGCCCCGGTCGCCTACACGCTGTGGCAGAAGCACTTGCGCTACGATCCGGCGGACCCGTCCTGGCCGGCGCGGGACCGGTTCGTGCTCTCGGTCGGGCACGCCTCCATGCTGCTCTACTCCTTGCTCTTCCTCGCCGGCGTTCGGCGGCTCGGCAAGAAGGAGGGGGGCAAGGGCGGGCCTACGAACGAGGCAGCGGTCAGCCTCGACGACATCAAGCAGTTCCGCCAGATGGGGAGCGTGACGCCGGGCCATCCGGAATACACGCACACCACGGGCGTCGAGACGACGACCGGGCCGCTCGGCCAGGGCTGCGGCAACTCAGTGGGCATGGCGATGGCGCAGCGCTGGTTCGCGTCGCGCTACAACAAGCCGGGATTGCCGCTCTACGACTACCGGGTCTGGGTGTTGTGCGGCGACGGCGACATGAACGAGGGCGTCTCGTCGGAGGCGGCTTCAGTGGCCGGGCATCTGGGCCTGTCGAACCTGTGCTGGATCTACGACAGCAACCAGATCACCATCGAGGGCCCGACGAGCCTCGCCTTCACCGAGGACGTTGGCAAGCGGTTCGAGGCGTATGGCTGGCGCGTGCTGCATGTCCGCGACGCGAACGACACGGCGGCGATGGACCGGGCGCTGAGCGAGGCCGAGGCGGAGACGGATCGGCCGACCTTCATCCTGGTGCACAGCATCATCGGCTACGGTGCGCCGCACAAGGCGGGCACGCGCGAGGCACACGGCGAGCCGCTCGGCGACGAGGAGGTCCGGGGCGCCAAGAAGTTCTATGGCTGGCCGGAGGACGCGCAGTTTCTGGTGCCGGACGGGGTGCGGGAGCGGTTCGCGGCGGGCATCGGGGCCCGCGGGGCGAAGCTGCGGGACGCCTGGCTCAAGCTCTACGAGCAGTATCGCGAGAAATACCCTGACCTCGCGCGCGAGCTGGACGAGATGGACCACCACCAACTGCCCGCGGGCTGGGACAAGGACATCCCGAGCTTCGCCCCCGACGCGAAGGGGTTGGCGACGCGCGATTCCTCGCAGAAGGTGCTGAACAGCATCGCGAAGCAGGTTCCCTGGCTGATCGGTGGTGCCGCGGATCTGGCGCCGAGCACCAAGAGCAACCTCACCTTCGAGGGTGCCGGCTCCTTCGAGAAGGACAACCCGGCGGGGCGGAACCTGCACTTCGGCATCCGCGAGCACGCCATGGGCAGCATCTGCAACGGGTTGGCGCTGTCCGGGATCCGCGCCTACGGCTCCGGATTCCTGATCTTCTTCGATTACATGAAGCCGCCCGTGCGCCTCGCCGCGATCATGGAGCTGCCGGTCATCTACATCTTCACCCACGACAGCGTCGGCGTCGGCGAGGACGGGCCGACGCACCAGCCCATCGAGCAGCTCGCCATGCTGCGGGCCACGCCGGGCCTATGCACGATCCGCCCGGCGGACGCGAATGAGGTCGCGGAGGCATGGCGCGTCGTGATGAAGCTGAACGACCGCCCGGCGGCCCTCATCCTGAGCCGCCAGGCGCTGCCCACCTTCGATCGCAGCAAGCTCGCTGCAGCGTCGGGGCTGGACCGCGGCGCCTACGTGCTCGCCGACACGGACGGGCAGCCGGACGTGATCCTGATGGGCACCGGCAGCGAGGTCTCGCTCTGCGTGCAAGCGCGCGACAAGCTCGCGGGCGAAGGCATCAAGGCGCGCGTCGTCTCGATGCCGAGCTGGGATTTGTTCGAGCGGCAGGACAAGGCCTACCGCGACAGCGTGATCCCCAAGACGGTACGGGCGCGGGTCGCGGTCGAGATGGCGTCGCCGTTGGGATGGGACCGCTACACGGGCGTGGACGGCACGATCCTCGCCATGCACCGGTTCGGAGCGAGCGCGCCGGGTGCCGCGGTGATCGCCGAGTTCGGCTTCTCGGCGGACAAGGTCGCCGAGGCGGCCCGGGAGCAGGTCAAGCAGAACAAGGCATAGGAACGGGGGGAGTCATCCCATGAACGTCATGCAGAAGGCCAATCCGGTGCGGCGGTTGACCGAGGCCGGGCAGAGCGTTTGGCTCGACTTCATCCGCCGCGGCTTCATCGCCGACGGCAGCCTGCAGCGGCTGCTCGACGAGGACGGGATCGGCGGCATCACCAGCAACCCCGCCATCTTCCAGAAGGCGATGGGTGAGGGCACCGACTACGATGCCGGATTCAAGCCGCTCGCGCAGAAGGCGGGGACGGACGCGCTCACGATCTACGAGAGCCTCGCCATCGAGGACATCCAGCATGCGGCCGACCTGCTGCGCCCGGTCTATGAACGGACCGAGGCCGTGGACGGCTACGTGAGCCTGGAGGTCTCGCCATACTTGGCACTCCGGACCCAGGACACGGTCGTCGAGGCCCGGCGGCTGTGGTCGGCGGTGAGCCGGCCCAACGTGATGATCAAGGTGCCGGGCACGGTGGAGGGCACGCCTGCGTTCCGGCAGCTCATCGAGGAGGGCATCAACGTCAATGTGACGCTGCTCTTCGCGCTGTCCGCTTACAAGAACATCGCGGAAGCCTACCTCGCCGCGCTGGAAGCCCGGCGCGCGAAGGGGCAGGACATCCACCGCCTGGCAAGCGTCGCGAGCTTCTTCGTCAGCCGCATCGACGGCGTGATGGACAAGCGCATCGACGCGCGCGTGAAGGCAGGGGAGACGGAGCTGAAGGCGCTCCGCGGCAAGGTCGCCATCGCCAACGCCAAGATCGCATACCAACACTACCTCGGGCTGATCGCCTCGCCGCGCTGGAAGGCGTTGGCTGAGGCGGGCGCGCGGCCGCAGCGGCTGCTCTGGGCGAGCACGGGCACCAAGGACAAGGCGTATTCCGACGTGCTCTACGTCGAGGAGCTGATCGGGAAGGATACGGTGAACACCGTGCCGCCCGCGACGCTGGACGCGTTCCGCGACCATGGACAGGTGCGCGAGTCGCTGACCGAGGACGTGGAGGGTGCGCGCCGGGTGCTGGAGCAGGCGGAGAAGGCCGGGCTCGATCTCGACAGCGCGACGCACGACCTGGTCGAGGACGGGGTGCGCCAGTTCGAGGACGCGGCGGACAAGCTGCTCGCCTCGGTCGCCGAGAAGCGCGCGGCGCTGCTCGGGGACCGGCTCGCGAGAGTTGAGATGCAGCTTCCCGAGGATTTGGGCAAGCAGGTCGAGGAGACGGACGAAACCTGGCGACGGGACGGCAACGTGCGCCGCCTCTGGGCAGGCGACGCGAAGCTCTGGACGGGCGAGGACGAGGCGAAGTGGCTGGCCTGGCTGCGGGCGCCGGAGGCGGGCCTGGCCATGCTCGATAAGCTCCGCGCCTTCCAGGACGACGTCCACAAGGAAGGGTTCCATCACGTGCTCCTGCTCGGCATGGGCGGGTCGTCGCTGGGCCCCGAAGTGCTGGGCCAGACATTCGGGCATCGGCAGGGCTATCCCGAGCTGCTCGTGCTCGACAGCACCGACCCGGATCAGGTCGCGACCTTCCGGCGCAAGATCGAGCCGGCAAAGACCCTGGTGATCGTCAGCAGCAAGTCGGGCGGCACCTTGGAGCCGAACATCCTGTTCGCCTATTTCTGGAAGGAGATGCAGGACGCGGTAGGCGGCGAGGCCGGAAAGCACTTCGTCGCCATCACCGATCCTGGAAGCCACATGGAGGCCGTGGCGAAGGATCACGGGTTCCGCGCGGTCTTCTACGGCGACAAGCAGATCGGCGGGCGCTACTCCGTGCTGTCGGCCTTCGGCCTCGTGCCGGCCGCGGCGATCGGCCTGGACGTGGGTGCGTTCCTGGAGGGCACGCAGCTCATGGCGCTGTCCTGCGCGCCCGGCACACCGCCCGCCGCCAATCCCGGCGTGCAGCTCGGCGTCCTGCTCGGCACCGCCGCGCGCGGCGGGCGGGATAAGCTCACCATCGCCGCCTCGCCCCCGATCCACGACCTCGGCGCCTGGCTGGAGCAGCTCCTCGCCGAGAGCACGGGCAAGCAGGGCCACGGCATCGTGCCGGTGGACGACGAGCCGCTCGGACCGCCGGAGGTCTATGGCGAGGACCGGGTGTTCGCCTACCTGCGGCTGGCCGACCAGCCGGACCCGGCCCAGGACGCGGCGATGAAGCGGCTCGCGGCGGCGGGGCAGCCAGTCGTGCGCGTGCTGCTGCCCAACACCATGGCGCTGGGTCAGGCGTTCTTCCTGTGGGAGTTCGCGACGGCGGTGGCAGGCACGATTATCGGCATCAATGCCTTCGACCAGCCGGACGTGGAGGCGAGCAAAGTCGAGACCCGCAAGCTGACCGCCGCCTACGCCGCGGACGGGCACCTGCCGCCCGAGCAGCCGTTCCTCGAAGCGGACGGGCTGAAGCTGTTCGCGGACGAGAAGAACGCGGCGGCGCTGAAGGGGGACGGCGTGGACGGGGCGGTCAAGAAGCTGCTCGCCCAGGTCAAGCCCGGCGACTACGTGGCCTTGCTCGCCTACGTGGAGCGCAACGAGCCTCACACCGAGCTGCTGCGTGCTATGCGGACCCGCATCCGGGACGCGAAGCACGTGGCGACCTGCGTGGGCTTCGGGCCGCAATTCCTGCACAGCACGGGCCAAGCCTACAAGGGTGGCCCCAACTCAGGCGTGTTCGTCCAGGTGACAAGCGACCCTGCGCGCGACCTGCCGGTGCCGGGCGAGAAGTACAGCTTCGGCGTCGTCGAGGCGGCGCAGGCGCGGGGCGACCTCGCCGTGCTCTCCGAGCGCGGGCGGCGGCTGCTGCGCGTCCACATCGCGGGCGACCTGCAGGCGGGGCTGAAGCGCCTCGGCCAAGCCCTCGACTCGGCGCTGGGAGCGTAAGCCGATGCAGCTCGGGATGATCGGCCTCGGCCGCATGGGCGGCAACATGGCCCAGCGGCTAATGCGGGGTGGCCACCAGATCGTGGCCTTCGACCGCGATGCGCAAGCAGTCCATGCACTCGCGGACAAGGGCGCCGATGGGGCGGCGAGCCTGGAGGACATTGTCCATAAGCTCGCCAAGCCCCGCGCGGTCTGGGTCATGCTGCCGGCGGGGGCGGTGACGGAAGGTACCGTGACCCGGCTCGCCGGCATCCTGGAAACCGGCGACACGGTGATCGACGGCGGCAACTCGTTCTACAAGGACGACATCCGCCGCGCCGCCAACCTGCGCAACGCGGGGATTACCTATGTGGACGTGGGCACCTCCGGCGGCGTCTGGGGCCTGGACCGCGGCTACTGCATGATGATCGGGGGCGACACGGCGACCGTCGAGCGGCTTGACCCGATCTTCAAGACCTTGGCGCCCGGCGTCGGCGACATCCCGCGCACGCCGGGCCGCGACGGCCGGGACAAGCGGGTGGAGGAAGGCTACCTCCACTGTGGCCCGGCCGGCAGCGGGCACTTCGTCAAGATGGTCCATAACGGCATCGAATACGGGATCATGCAGGCCTACGCCGAAGGCTTCGACATCCTGCGCAATAAGCGCAGCACGGAGCTGCCCGAGACGGAGCGGTTCACGATCGACGCCGCCGACGTGGCGGAAGTCTGGCGGCGGGGCAGCGTCGTGTCGTCGTGGCTGCTCGACCTCTCGGCCATGGCGCTCGCCGAGGACAGCGATCTCAGCCACTTCAAGGGTGCTGTCGCCGACAGCGGCGAGGGGCGCTGGACCGTGGACGCCGCGGTCGAGGAGGCGGTGCCGGCGCCGGTGTTGGCGGCGAGCCTGTTCGCACGCTTCCGCTCACGGCAGGAGGCGACGTTCGCGGACAAGCTGCTGTCTGCCATGCGCAACAAGTTCGGCGGCCACGCCGAGGCCAAGCGAGAGGCGCTGTAGCCATGGACATGTCCGTCAAGAACATGAGCGAGCAGCTCAGCGACCCCGCGGCGCTGGCGAAGTCGCTCCCCGCGCCGCCGTGCACGCTCGTCATCTTCGGGGCGAGCGGCGATCTCACGAAGCGGCTGCTGATGCCGAGCCTCTACAACCTCAAGCTCGGCGGGCTGCTTGACGGCGGGTTCGAGGTCATCGGAGTGGACCGCGTCGAGCGCAGCGACGACGATTACCGCGAGTATCTGACGAAAGATATGGAAGGCTTCGTCGGCCACGGCGGCGAGTTCAACCCGACGAAGATCGATACGGGCGCTTGGGATTGGCTGCGTGACCGTATCTATTACCAGGTCGGCGACTTCGAGAACCCGAAGTTCTACGAAACGCTAGGGCAGAAGCTCAAGGGCAACGCGGTGTTCTACCTCGCCGTCGCGGCTCGCTTCTTCGGCTCCATCGTCGAGCACCTGGCGGATTCCGGGCTGATGCGGCAGACGGAGGGCGCGTTCCGCCGGGTCGTCGTGGAGAAGCCGTTCGGCAATGACCTGCCGTCCGCGAAGGCGCTGAACGCGGAGATTCTGGCGAAGGTTGGCGAGAACCAAGTCTATCGCATCGACCATTTCCTGGGGAAGGAGACGGTCCAGAACATCCTGGCGCTGCGCTTCTCCAACGGCATCTTCGAGCCGCTGTGGAACCGTCAGTTCATCGACCACGTGCAGATCACCGCGGCCGAGACGGTGGGCGTGGAAGGGCGGGCGCGGTTCTATGAGCCGACCGGGGCGCTGCGGGACATGGTGCCGAACCATATGTTCCAGCTCCTCTCCATGGTGGCGATGGAGGCTCCTAACTCGTTCGACGCAGACGCGGTGCGCGACGAGAAGGCGAAAGTGATCGAGGCGATCAAGCCGTTCACGCCGGACCGCGTGCTGCGTGACACGGTGCGCGGCCAATACACGGGCGGCACGATGCCGGGCGTGGGCCAGGTGCGCGGCTACCGCGAGGAGCCGGACGTGGCGCCCGGCAGCGAGACCGAAACCTACGTGGCGCTGCGCCTTAAGATCGATAACTGGCGCTGGGCGGGGGTGCCGTTCTACATCCGCACCGGCAAGCGCATGACGCAGCGCCGCACGGAAATCGCCGTTATCTTCAAGCCCGCGCCGTATGCCTTGTTCCGCGACACGCCAGTGGACCGGCTCACCCGCAACAAGATCCTCATCCACGTCCAGCCGGACGAGGGCATCGCGCTCGATTTCAGCGCCAAGATACCGGGGCCGGCGGTGCGGCTCGGCCGTGTTGCCATGGACTTTCACTACAAGGACTACTTCAAGACGCCGAGCAGCACGGGTTACGAGACCTTGCTCTACGACGTGATGACCGGGGACCAGACCTTGTTCCAGCGGGCGGACAACATCGAGGCCGGCTGGGCGGCCGTGCAGCCGCTGCTCGACACCTGGGCGGAGCGCCGCGGCGTCGTGAACCCGTATTTCGCGGGCACGGCCGGGCCGGAGCAGGCTGACTGGCTGCTCACGCGCGACGGGCGGCGCTGGCTGGGCCTCGACGAGTGACGGAGGCGCGCCGCCCGATACGCCTCTTGGTATCGGACGTGGACGGGACCCTGGTGGCCCCGGACAAGTCGCTGCCCCCTTCCGCCGTCGCGGCGGCATCCCGGCTGCGCGAGGCCGGCGTGCTGCTCGCCGTGGTCAGCGCCCGGCCGCCGTTCGGGATGCGCTACGTCGCCGAGGGCGTGCGGGCCGACGCCGTCGCAGGCTTCAACGGCGGCACCGTGCTGGACGGCGCGGGAAAAGTGGTGGAGCGGCATCTGCTGTCCGAGGACGCCGGGCGGGACGCATTGGCGCTGCTGGCCGAGCGCGGCATTCCCGGCTGGTTGTTCACGGGCGACGAGTGGCTCATCACCGACCCGGAAGCGCACTACGTCCCGCTGGAAACGCGGACCGTTCGCCAGGGGCCGCGCGTGGTGCCGAGCTTGGAGCCGTATCTCGGCGAGTGCGGCAAGATCGTGGGGAGCACGGCGGACCATCCGCTGCTGGCCGCTGTCGAGGGCGAGATGCAGGCCGCCCTGGGCGAGCGCGCGACCGCCCGGCGTAGCCAACTCTATTACCTCGACGTGACGCACCGCGACGCGAACAAGGGCTTCGCGCTGCAGGCGCTCTGCCGCCAACTCGGCGTGACCCCGGCCGAGACGGCATGCATCGGCGACGCGCCGAACGATCTGCCGATGTTCGGGGTGGCGGGCTACGCCATCGCGATGGGGAACGCGGAGCCGGAGGTGCAGGCGCAGGCGGCGGCCGTAGTCGGGGGAAATGATGGGGACGGCTGGGCGGAGGCGGTGGACCGGGTCGTGCTGCCGATGGCGAAGAGGGCGGCTTGAGATCAAGAAGACAAGCTGTGGGATCGAGCGATAGAGAACCAGGCAAGGGCACGGCGGGTGCATCAGTCAGCTAGCTAACACGAAGCCTCGACCTACTCTCGCTTAGAACTGAGGAACGCACGCCAGGCTAAGGTTGTCCAGAGGCTGTCTCAAATACAAGGATTGGCGGCAACCGCCTCCACGCTGACCCGCAGTGACACATACCGCGTTGTGCTGAGCCAACCCGTGCGCGGCGGACTGAACACACGCGCAGACGGTATGCTCGACGCCTTTGTCAAAGGCAAAGACGGGAAGATCGTCGCCGTAGCTCGGCTAGAAAAGGCCGGTTCCGCACTGATGTCGTCGGCCACGACGCTGGCCGGACATGCCATGCTCGTCCAGATCTCTACCCAGATCGAACGCTTACAGGGCACCGTCGAGCAGGTGTTAGCTAAGATGGATGCTGCCCGGCTAGGCAAGGTGGACGCTGCGCTCGCCTTCCTGGCCCACACCCACCACTACAGGCCGGAGCATCACACGCCGATGCTGCGAAACGCGGTGCAGACGCTCAGCAACGTGCTGGCCGATGCGCTGCGCGACGTTGAGCAAGGTATTGCTGCCATCCCCGAACCACAAGAATGGAACCTGACCCGGGCCGTGTGGGACACCACGGGCCGCACCGCGGAGGCCCTGGATCGGGTCACGGCCTCGATGCGTATGGTGTTGCTATGCTTGACGGTGCTTGGGCAGGCACAGCTTCACCTCAATGATGAGGATGGGGCAGTCAGCATCATGGGCGATTGGCTACGCCGGGCACTCGATCTGGACTTGGCACGGGCGGAACTCCTAGCTCGTCGCCTCCCTGTGGTTAGGGAAGAAGAGCGACGGGATCGAATTCTGGATCGATGCACGGCAGGCGCTCGCACGCGCGCTTGAGAGCGTAGAAGATGCGTTGGATGCTGACAGGCCTGCTGTCGTGCAGTTTGATGCGACCGGTGCACAGCTGGCCGACTTTTTGGCACTATCGGCGCCAGATGCTGTGCCTGCTGAGGGCGTCGAAGCGACCCCAATCTCTCTCCGCGCCGACCCGGCAATGCGCCGTCGCTGATCAGCATCCGTTTGGCTTTGCAAAGACCGTGACGCCGACCACCTGATGTCACATTATGATGTTATGGCGTTGCGGGTGGTCCTGGACACTAACGTGGTGGTCGCGGGCTTCAACAGCGCCAACGGCGCGTCTCGCCGCTTGCTGCTGGCCGCACTCGATGGGGAGGTCTGTTTGCTGCTCTCGACGCCGCTGCTGCTGGAGTACGAGGCCGTGCTGACCCGACCGGCCGTACTCACGATGGCTGGCGTGTCCGTCGAGGAGGTTATCGCGGCGCTGGACGAGTTTGCCGCCACGTGTGTTCCGGTCGCCTTCGACTATCGCTGGCGACCACAGGCGCGCGACCCGGACGACGATTTGGTGTTGGAGACGGCGATCAATGGCGGCGCCGATGTGGTCGCGTCCTTCAACGTAGCGGATATGCAAGCGGGCGCGTGGCGGTTCGGGATCGCGGTCGAGCGACCTGGCACCGTGGTGAGGAGGATTAGACGATGAGCAGCTTCTCCCTGACGATACCTGACGATCTGAAGGAGCAGGCAGCGGCGCAAGCCGAGGCGACTGGCGTGAGCCTCAACCAATATGTCGCCATGGCGCTCGCGGCCCGCGTCGGCGCGCAAGCCGAGGCCGAGCGCTACTTCGCGGCCCGCGCCGCGCGGGCAGTGCCTGGGAGGGCGCGCGAAATCCTCGCGCGGGCGGGCCAGGGGAACCCACCGCTGCCTGGTGACGAGCTGGACCCGAAAGACGAACCGGCGTGAGCCACGCCGCCCGGTGTCACTCCATCGCGGGCGCCAGTTTGGTGACGAACTCGACCTCCTCGCCGAGCCATTGCGGGTTCTTGGCGGTGCCGTCGAACGTGGCGCTGGTCTTGAACAGCTCGTATTTGCCCTCGAGGGCGTGAGGACGGCTGCGGGCCAGCAGCTCGGCAACCTTCGCCTTATCCATGGGCCGGAACGTCCGGACCGCCTCGAAGGCCTGGTCGAGGTCGCGCTGGTTCTGGATGCCGGTGATGACCACGGAGGTCGGCAGGTTGAGCGAGTAGTGCAGGTATTCGATCGGCGTAATCCGCGCATCGCTCTTCAGGATCACGCTGTCGGCGAACGTCTTCATCCCGAGCACCGCGATCCCGTGTTCGATCAGGTAGGGCAGCACGAGGTGCGCGAAGCTGCGGAAATGCGCGTCCATGACGTTCAGCGGCATCTGCACGGCGTCGAAGTGGAACCCGCGCTCGGCCGCCACCGCGAGCATCTGCAGGTGGATGCGCGGGTCCTTGTGGCCGGTGAAGCCGATGTAGCGCAGCTTGCCGGCCCGCTTCGCCTCGACGAACGCCTCCATGGCGCCGCCCTCGGCGAAGATGCGGTCCGGGTCGTCGTAGCGCAGGATCTCGTGGTGCTGGATCAGGTCGATCCGGTCCGTGCGCATCCGCTTGAGGGACGTGTCAATCTGGCGGGCGGCCTCCTCCTTCGAGCGCCCGTCCATCTTGGACATGAGGAAGACCTTGTCCCTATACCCGCCCTGGTCGAGCGCTACCCCGGCGCGCAGCTCGGACCGGCCCTCGTTGTAGTCCCAGCAATTGTCGATGAAGGTGATGCCGCGGTCGATGCCCTCGTGCACGAGGCGCACCGCCTCCGCGTCGCTCAACGCGCTCTTGCCGAGGTGGAAGCCGCCCATGCCAACGGCGGAGATCATCTCGTCCGTGCGGCCGAAGCGGCGGTAGAGCATGTCGCCGCGGCGCTCGCCGGGGTCGGTGACGAAGGGCAAATCCGCCGGGTCCGGCACCCGCGTGATCGGCAGCGCCGGGTCGCCGCCGGGCGCGGCCGTCTGCTGTTCACCTTCGCGTTCCATCGGGCACCTCCTGGGCTCTCTCAATGCTTCAGAACGGGCGGGCCAGGCAGCCGTTGTCGGGCGCAACGATGGGGACGGCTGGACGATGCTGAGACGAACGGCCTCGGCTGCGGGCCGAGGCCGGACAAGAAGGCCCTAAGACGACGAACGATTCGAAGGTGCGCTCCGCGGCGCAGCGGCGTGATCGTTGGCGGTCTGCGAGGCCACAGTGCTCGACCGATTGTTGGTCGAGGCGGACTTGTTCCAATCGCACGCGAACGCGGGCAGGGCGGCAACGGTGAGAAGCATGGTGGCGGCCAGCAAACTAGTCATTTTGCGTTCTCCTGAATGAACGAGACCAGTTACAGATACGTCTGCAAACCCCGACGGGCGCTGCACCCTGGAGCATCGCGCCAAGCGTCTGGCCGACGCAAGTTGCTTTGGCGGCCGAGAGTGCCGCCATTCGGCTTCAAGGTTTGCAAAGATCGGTGAGGCCGACCACTTGATGCGGCACCGGCCGGCGATGCTGTCGCGAGGAGACCTGAGAATGAGACCCTTTAAGGACAGAACCGCATGAGCATCAAGCTCGTCCTCGCCGACGTGGATGGCACGCTGGTGACGCAGGACAAGGTGCTCACCGAGCGTGCGGTCCGCGCCGTTCGGGCCGTCAGGGCGCGTGGTATCCGCTTCGCCGTGACCAGCGGCCGGCCGCCTCGCGGCATGGCCATGCTTGTCGAGCCGCTCCAGCTCGACGGCGCCATCGCCGGGTTCAACGGTGGCGTGTTCACCCATCCCGACCTGACCGTGATCGAGGCCAAGTTCCTGCCCGAGGACGCGGCGCGCGAGACCTTGCTGCTCATCCTCGACATGGGGCTGGACGCCTGGGTCTATACCGCGGACGAGTGGCTGCTCCGCGACATCGACGCGCCGCACCGCGATCGCGAGGAGCGGACCGTGAAGTTCCCGCCGCGCGTGGTGACGGATCTCAGCCAGTTCGTCGCGAAAGCGGCGAAGATCACCGGGGTGAGCGACGATCTAGACCTGGTCGCCCGCGCCGAGGCGGAGGCGCAGAAGCGCGTCGGCGACCGGGCCACCGCGGCACGCAGCCAGCCCTACTACCTCGACGTGACCCATCACGACGCGAACAAGGGCGCCGTAGTGGACTATCTCTGCAAGCTGTATCAACTCGACCGCAAGGAGATCGCGACGCTCGGCGACCAACCCAACGACGTGCCGATGTTCAAGGGCGTGGGGCTGAGCATTGCGATGGGACAGGCCAGCGATGCGGTAAAGCAGCAGGCGACCTATACCTCGGCCAGCAACGAGGACGAGGGCTTCGCCAAGGCCATCGAGCAGCACATCCTGGAGGCTGGCGCATGATCGGCAACGTGTTCCCCGACGCAGAGGCACTGGCGCAGGCCGCGGCGGCGTGGTTCGCGCGCACCCTTAGAGCAAAAGACGACCATGTCGGTGTGGCGCTTTCGGGCGGCAGCACGCCCAAGCGGATGTATGAGATTCTCGGATCGGAGCCGCTGCGCGAAGTGGTGCCGTGGAGACGCGTTCACCTGTTCTGGGGCGACGAGCGATTCGTGCCTGATAGTGATCCTCGTAGCAATCAGTTGATGACCCGGGAAGCGCTTCTGGATCACGTGCCCATTCCGCCCAAGAACATTCATGGCCTGCCAACGGAGGGTTTAACGGCCGAGCAGGCCGCAAATCGTTATGCTGAGGCGCTGGCCGAGTTCTACGGCTCCGACACGCTCGAACCGGCGCGTCCGCTGTTCGAGATCGTGCTCCTGGGCCTCGGCACGAACGGGCACACGGCCTCGCTGTTTCCCGGTGAGCCGGTGCTCGACGACCGCGAGCACTGGGCTGCCGCGGTCGCGCCGCCGGGCGAGCCGGTGCGGGTGACGCTCACCTACCCGGCGCTGGAGAGCACGCGCTACGCCGCCTTCTTGGTGGCCGGCGCGGAGAAGCGGCCGATGCTGGAGCGGCTGCGGGCGGGGGACGAGAGCATTCCCGCAGGTCGCTATCAGCCTAAGGGCGAGTTGCTGCTGTTCGCAGATCGGGCTGCGTCGGGAGAGTAGAGGCTGATTTCGTTGGCGTTAACGATCCATCCCAAATAGCTTGGGCTGACGCTACATTCAGGCACGATCACCATGGCCTACGCAGGCGTGGACACTGGCCGGCGTGCGTTCATTCGAGATGCCGCCGCGCTCGCGGCGACCGTGGGCGCGGCACGAGTTGCCCGTGCGGCGGGCGACCCATGGCAGGTGGTGCGGCCAGGGCAGGTTGCAGCCATCGAGGCGCTCGGGGACACGATCTTGCCCGGAGCCTCGGCGGCAGGGCTGGCCGACTTCCTGGACGCGCAGTTAGCAAAACCGCCCGAGCAGGCGCTGCTGACCTTGCGCTACCTCGATGTCGTGCCGTCCTACGCGGGGTTCTACGCTGCTGCAGCGGCGGCGCTCGATGCGGAGAGTCGCCGCGTCCACGGCATTGACTTCGCCTCCCTCGGCGCAGGGGACCGGGAGCGGATCGTCACGGCGATGAGCGGCGGCGACCTCTCGGGCTGGACCGGCCCGTCAGCGCCGCTCGTCTATTTCGTCGTTCGCAGCGACGCGCCAGACTTGGTTATGGGACCGAGGACGGCTTTCAGCATCTCGGCATCCGCTACTTGCCTCATATCGCGCCGACGCAGCCGTGGTGGCGGACGCGCGCTTCGACGCGGTCGTCGTTGGAGCAGGCGCCGCTGGGAGCCTGATCGCGGCGAAGCTCGCCGCCGCCGGCAAGCGTATCGTGGTGCTCGACGCCGGGCCGGGCTGGACGATTGCGGACCTGGTCAGCTCGCCGATCTGGTCGCGCCGGCTGAAATGGAACCCAGGAACGTCCGCGAGCGGCGGCGCGCAGCCGATCAATGTCGGGTTCAACGCAGGTTTCGGCCTCGGAGTTCGGCGCTCCACCACCACGCGTGCTGGTTCAGGCTGCACCCGGAAGACTTCCACATGCGGTCGCTGCACGGGCGCGGCCAGGACTGGCCGATCACGTACGGCGACCTTCGGCCGTTCTACGACCGGGTGCAGCGCGAGGTCGGGATTTCCGGGGACGCAGCGGCAGAGGTGTGGCGGCCCGAGGGCGAGCCATACCCGATGCCGCCGCTCGATACGTCGCCGCAGGGAAGCATCGTCGCCAAGGGCTTCGAGGCGGTCGGGCTGCGGACGGCACCGCTGCCGCGGGCGATCAACTCCGTCGCCTATGATGACCGCCCGGCGTGGATCTGCCCGATCAGGATAACCGCGTCGTGCTCGGCGCCGGGCGCGACCGGTTCGGCGTGCCTTGGGCCGTGCTGACGCACCGCTATGCGCCGGACACGCTGCGGCTGCACTCGGCGGCGATGGAGGAAGGCGAGCGGGTCCTGCGTACGGCGGGCACTTCGGAGGCATGGGCGGCACCGATGGCGCAGCACATCCTGGGCGGGACAGCCATGGGAAGCGACCCTGAAAGGTCGGTAACGAACGGGTTTGGCCAGGCCCACGATCACGAAATCCTGTTCCTCGCGGGCTCGGGCCTGTTCCCGACCTCAGGCGCCGTGAACCCGACCTTCACTGTAAGCGCGCTGGCGCTGCGGACGGCGAACTACATCATCCGCAACCGGTCCAGCTTCGCGTGAGCAGCGGCGCCGCCAGGGGATATGCGCCGACTGAGGAGTAGCGGGCGCCCGCGTCAGCCCGCGATCGCGGGCCAGAGCAGGGAACGGCGAGCAGTGCGCAGCATTGGCGGCGACGGCGAGCACGAGGCGAGATACGCGGTCGCGAGCCAGCCTAAGCTCAGGGCGACGCAGCAGAGGTCCGCCGGGCGCGGGGACGACGAGAGTGCGAGAGCGGTCGAGGCGGCAGCCAGCCCGAGCCAGGCCAGGCGGAAGGGCCGCAGCAGCACGCGCTGCATGTTCATCATTCCAGGGCGGGACTGGCGCTCCGCGCGCGCGATCTGCCTGCGCATCTGGGATGCCGCCCGATAGGCCATCAGGGTGCCCCCTGTGACGAGAGCGGGCAGCAGCGGATCGCCCAGCAGGGCGAGATCCCAGGCGAGCACCACCGTGTGCAGGACGATGACGGTGATCAGGAACAGGCGGGCGAGGTCGAACGGGGTCGCCCACGCCGCCATGCGGTCCGTGGCGGGCTGGAATACGCGGTCAAGCAGCAGAAAGTCAGGGTCCAAGGACACGACGCACCTCCGGATGAGCAGGTGCCCCGAGTTTTTCGCGGCGTTAAGGAATCCGCCGATGCCCGAGGCACCGACGCGGTATTAACTAGGCGTTAACACTACATGATCCGGCGGAGCTTGGAAAGTAGAATGGTTCCGAGGAGCGGGCGTCGCTAAGTCCTCATCCAGGGCGCGACCATGTCCGCGGCATGCGGAACGGCAGCATTGCCTGAACCGGCCCTAGGCGGAAACGGTTGAGCGAGAGGCTCTCGTGCATCGGCGTGACCGCCTCGCCCAGAAGGCGCGAGGACAGGACCGAGCGGGCGTAGAAGGGGGCGTCCTCCAGGGTGCGCAGGACGCTCGCCGTGTGCCCGGCGTCCGACCGGGTCGTGCGCTCCACGCCCCAGCGCGTGCGCGGCAGGCGCAACGGCGGCGGCGGCTCCACGTCTTCCACTCGGCCGGACGGATCGGTGCGGAGCGCGATGGAGAGCGCGCTGCCGTCGCGCCGGGTCACGTCGTAGAGCACGGCGGCGCCGTTTCCCAGGGCGGCGCGGGACCAGTCCCAGCGCTCGAAGCTGTCCTCCAGCGGCGAGGCGCCAGCGTTGGTGTCGAGGTAGCCAGGACCGGACCAGCGAAGGGAGGGGCGCTCCAGGGCAACCTCCACCCGCGCGCAGGAGGCCAGCGGCGACCAGTGATGCTGGCCGGCGGCGTCGAGGGCGAGGGTGCGGTCCGAGAGGGCAGCGGGATGGACGCGCACCGTGCCGCGAAGGCGCGACGGGATCGGCACCGTGACCTCATCGAGGCGGATCGTGAGGGCGTCGCCGTCCCAGGAGAGGGAGCTCGGGCCGATCTCGAGCGAGGCGGCGTCGCGCTGGAGGCTGTCGCGGCCACGCTCGGTCAACGCCCAGCGCTTGCGTCCCGGCCCGTACAGCACGGCGTTCACGGCGCAGTGGTGCAGCGGGTCGCCTCGGCCGCGCCGGCGCGCCCAGGCGTAATAGGGGGAGAACACGTTGCCGATGAAGGCGATGACCGTGATCCCGTGGCGCCCGTCACCGCTCAGCGCGTCAACATACCACCAAGCGTAGCCGTCCTGCGGGACCGGCTGGTCGAAGCGAGGTCCGAGAGCAGGCTCGCCGCCGCGAGCCGGCCCGACAGCGCCGCCATCGGCACGCCCGGCCCCGGATGCACGCTGCCCCCCGCCAGGTAGAGGCCCGGCAGGCTGGTCCGCGCGCCAGGCCGGCGGAACGACGCTGCCCAGCCGTGCGACGCCGGGCCGTAGAGCGCTCCCCCCGTCCCTGGGAAGAGACGATTGAAGTCTGCCGGGGTCGTTACCGCCGTCATCTCCGGGCAGCGATGCAGGCGCAGGCCGCAGCGTTCCAGGGTGCCGAAGGCTCTCTCCTCGCATTGACCTATCTCCGCAGGGGTTGGGGGGCGGGCGTCGCCGGTCGGCGGTGCGTTGATGAGGCAGAGGAGGCGCTCGGGGCCGGCGGGCGGGGGATCGTCCTCGGCGGTGCGGTCCTGGGCGCAGACATAGACGGTCGGCGACTCGGGGAGCCGTCCCCGGCGCAAGATGGCGTCGAACTCGCCTGGGTAGTCGGGGCCGAAGAAGACTGTGTGCCGGACCAGGGGGAAACCCTCGGCGCGCGCCAGAAGCGCCCAGGTAACGGCCGAGAGCGACCGGGCGGAAGCAGGGGCGGGAGGGACGGCGGCCGATGCCTCGCGCCCGAGCAGGCCGTGCGCCACGGCGGCAGGGTCGGCGTTGATCACGACCGCGTCGGCCTCGATCCGCTCGCCCGTCGCGAGGCGCACGCCCGCGACTCGGCCAGAGGCCGCGACAACCTCGTCCACCGTGGTCCCGAAGCGGAACTCCACGCCGCAGGCGGCGGCGAGTCGCGCGAGCGCGGTCGCGATCCGATACATGCCGCCCTCCACGAACCAAACACCTTGCTGCTCGACGTGGGCGACGAGCATGAGGGTGGCCGTCGCCTGGAAGGGCGACGATCCGCAGTAGGTAGCGTAGCGGCCGAAAAGCTGGCGCAGGCGCGCGTCATGGAAGTAGGCGCCGAGCGCGTCCCACAGGGTCGAGAAGGGCTGGGTGCGCCAGAGGTCGGCGATGCCGCGAGGCCCGGCGCCGCGGGCGAGCGACAGCGGGCTGGGGCGCTGCGCACGGATGAAGGAGCGCTCGAACGTTGCGTAGGTGCGGGCGGCGTGATCGCAGAAGTCGCGGAAGCGACCCGCCTCGGCGGCGCCCGCGAAGTCGCCGATAGCATCCGCCGAGCGGTCCAGGTCCGCGAAGAGATCGAGGCGCTCGTGCGCGCTCCAGGCGTGCCGGGCCAGGATTGCGGCCGGGCGCAAGGTCACGTGGTCGGCGAAGGCGGCGCCAGCGTCGGCGAAGATCTCCTCGAAAACCCAGCGCATCGTGAACACGGTCGGCCCGGCGTCGAGTTCGGGCGTCGCCCAGCGCAATCTCGCGCATCTTGCCGCCGGGGGCGGCGGCGCGCTCGACCACGGTCACGTCGAGTCCTTGGGCCGCGAGTTCCAGGGCCGCGACGAGGCCGCCAATACCCGCCCCGATGACGGCGACTCGCTTGGTGCGCACGACCCCACTCACCTCGTCGAGAATATTGTTGACTCGACTGTCAATTACACATGACAGTGCAAGCTGACAATACAAACTGACAGCCGTCCACTGGGCGGCCTTGGGGGGCAGCATGAACGCCAAGATGCGGATCGAGCGAGTCCTGACCGCAGCCGCCGCCCGCGCGGAAGCGCCCGGCGCTCCGCCCCGACTGGCGGCGGCGATCCAATATGCGCTGTTCCCTGGCGGGGCGCGGGTTCGGCCACGGCTGTGCCTCGCGGTCGCCGCCGCCTGCGGCGAGGACGACCCGGCGGTGACCGATGCGGCAGCAGCGGCAATCGAGCTGCTGCATTGCGCGTCGTTGATCCACGACGACCTGCCCTGTTTCGACGACGCGGCGAACTCGGCGCGGAAAGCCCTCGGTGCACCGGGCGTTCGGGGAGCCGCTCGCGGTGCTCGCCGGCGACGCGCTCATCGTGGCGGCGTTCCAGGCGCTCGCCTGGGGCGCGGCCGGAGCGCCGCAGCGGCTCGGGGCACTGCTCCACGTCATAGGCCGGGCGGTCGGGATGCCGGGCGGCATCGTGGCGGGGCAGGCGTGGGAGTGCGAGCCGGACCTTGACCTCGCGGCGTATCAGCGGGCGAAGACCGGGGCGCTGTTCGCTGCGGCGACGGTAGCGGGCGCGGCGGCGGCAGGGGCCGAGCCGGAGCCGTGGCGCGCGCTGGGGGAGTGGCTGGGCGAGGCCTACCAGGTCGCGGACGATCTCCGGGACGCGGTGGCGGACGAGGAGGAGCTGGGCAAGCCGGTCGGGCGGGACCTCGCGCTCGGGCGGCCGAGCGCGGCACTCCAGCTCGGCGTTGGCGGCGCGATGGAGCGGCTGGAGATACTGGCGGCGGAGGCGGTGCGCTCGATCCCTCCCTGCGACGGCGCGGCGGAGCTGCGGCAGCTCATCCTCGGCGAGACGCAGCGGCTGATGCCCAAGGCGCTCGCGCAGCGGGCCGCCTGAGGCGGGCTTGCCGGTGCAGGCGCGCGGCGAGCCGGTTTGGCCGGGGCTGCCTGGCCAGCCAATGGCGGTGCAGCCATGGCTCGAGCGGGCGTTCGCGCTGCGGGATCGCTTGCTGGCCAGCCCGCGGTTCCAGCGCTGGGCGGCCGGGTTTCCACTGACGCGCCCGGTCGCGCACCGCAGGACGCGGGCGTTGTTCGACCTGTGCGCCGGGTTCGTCTATTCGCAGGTGCTGCTGGCCTGCGTTCGGCTCGACGTAGCGGGCATCCTGCGGGACGGGCCGCAGACGCTCCCGGTGCTGGCGCGGCGGCTCGGGTTGCCGCCTGAGGAGGCGGCACGGCTGCTGCGGGCGGCCGTGTCGCTCCGCATTGCCGCGCGGCGCGGCCGGGACCGCTTCGGATTGGGGGCGCTCGGGGCGGCGCTGGCCGGCAATCCGGCGGTCGCGGCGATGGTCGAGCACCATGCCCTGCTCTACGCCGACCTCGCCGATCCGGTGGCGCTCCTGCGCGGCGAGCGCAGGGATGGCGGCCTCGCCCGGTATTGGCCCTACGCGGCGGCGGAGCGGCCGGCCGCGCTGGGGACGGAGGCCGTGGCACCCTACACGGCGCTGATGGCCGCCTCGCAGCCGCTCATCGCGGCCGAGGTGCTCGATGGCTACCGGATTGGCCGGCACCGCTGCTTGCTCGACGTGGGCGGCGGAGACGGCAGCTTCGTCGAGGCGGCTGCGGCGCGCGCGCCACACCTGCGGCTGATTCTCTTCGATCTACCTGCGGTAGCGGACCGGGCGCGGGCACGGTTCGAGACGGCGGGGATCGCCGGGCGGGCGAGCGCGAGCGGCGGGGATTTCCTGGCGGACATGCTGCCGACGGGAGCGGATATCGTGTCGCTTGTCCGGGTGCTGCACGACCATGGCGACGCCGAGGCGCTCGCCATCCTGCGCGCTGCGCGCCGGGCGCTGCCGCCGGGCGGAACGCTGCTCGTGGCCGAGCCGATGTCGGAGACGCCGGGCGCCGAACCGGTCGGGGACGCGTATTTCGGGTTCTACCTGCTTGCCATGGGGCGCGGACGGCCGCGGACGGCGGGCGAGATCGGGCGCCTGCTCAGTGCCGCCGGGTTCGACCGGGTCCACGCCCTGCCGACGCGAACGCCGTTGCTGACGCGCCTCATCGTCGCGCGCGCTGCAAACGCAGGTGTAAATTATGATTGACACGAAGGACAGTCAGAATACTCTGACATGCGCTGGTGACCAGGCTGCACTGCTTGGGGGAGTAGGGATGGAAACCATTGCCGTCGTGCTGAGGGAGCCGGAGCGCCTCGCGCTCAGCCGCCTCGCGCTCTCGCCGCCAGGTGACGAGGACGTCGTGGTGGACGTGGAGTGGAGCGGCGTCAGCACGGGAACCGAGCGGCTGCTGTGGTCGGGACGGATGCCGCATTTCCCTGGCATGGGATACCCGCTGGTGCCGGGCTACGAATCGGTCGGACGCGTCGCAGCGGCTGGGCCGCGATCAGGCGGCCGGATCGGCGAGCGTGTGTTCGTGCCAGGGGCGTCATGCTTCGGCGAGGTGCGCGGCTTGTTCGGCGGCGCCGCGTCGCGGCTCGTGGTGCCGGGGGGCCGCGCGCTGCCGATCGGCGAGACGCTTGGGGAGCAGGGAATCCTGCTCGCGCTCGCAGCAACGGCGCACCACGCAATGGCGGCGCCGAGTGCGGGCCCGCCCGACCTGATCGTGGGACATGGCGTGCTCGGGCGGCTGCTGGCGCGGCTGGCGCTCCTGACAGGCGGAGAGCCGCCTACGGTGTGGGAGCGCGACCCGGCGCGGATGGCGGGGGCGGAGGAATACCGGGTGCTCGATCCGGACAGCGATCCGCGCCGCGACTACCGGGCGATCTACGACGTGAGCGGCGACGCGTCGCTGCTTGACGTGCTGGTCGCGCGGCTCGCGCCGGGCGGTGAGATCGTGCTCGCCGGGTTCTACGCGGAGCGGCTCCAGTTCGCATTCCCGCCGGCGTTCATGCGCGAGGCTCGCTTTCGCGTCGCGGCGCAGTGGCACGAGGCGGACCTGCTGGCCGCACGGGAGCTGGTTGAGAATGGCCGGCTCTCGCTCGACGGACTCATCACCCATCGCGAGGCGGCTTCGGGGGCGGAAGCAGCCTACCGGACCGCGTTCGGCGACCCTGCCTGCCTCAAGATGATCCTGGATTGGAGAGCGTGCCCATGAGCGCTTTGCCCGCCACGCAGGCCCTCGCGGGCGCCCGCGATCATCTCCGGCGCATCTCCGCACCGAGGCGGCCATCGAGCCGGACCCGGTCTCGACCGTGCCTCCCACCAAGGAGACGCAGGTCATCGCGATCTACGGCAAGGGCGGCATCGGCAAGAGCTTCACGCTCGCGAACCTGTCCTACACGATGGCGCAGCAGGGCAAGCGCGTGCTGCTCATCGGCTGCGACCCGAAGAGCGACACGACCTCGCTGCTGTTCGGTGGGCGGAGCTGCCCGACGATCATCGAGACATCGTCCAAGAAGCGGCTCGCCGGCGAGAAGGTGCAGATCGGCGACGTGTGCTTCAAGCGCGACGGCGTGTTCGCGATGGAGCTGGGCGGGCCGGAGGTCGGGCGCGGCTGCGGCGGGCGCGGGATCATCCACGGCTTCGAGCTGCTGGAGAAGCTCGGCTTCCACCAGTGGGGCTTCGACTACGTGCTGCTCGACTTCCTGGGCGACGTGGTCTGCGGCGGCTTCGGGCTGCCGATCGCGCGCGACATGTGCCAGAAGGTGATCGTCGTCGGCTCGAACGACTTGCAGTCGCTCTACGTCGCGAACAACGTCTGCTCGGCCGTGGACTACTTCCGCAAGATGGGCGGGAATGTCGGGGTCGCGGGCCTCGTCATCAACAAGGACGACGGCACGGGCGAGGCGCAGGCGTTCGCGGAGGCGGTCGAGATCCCGGTGCTCGCGGCGATCCCGGCGGACGACGACATCAGGCGCAAGAGTGCCAGCTACGAGATCATCGGCAAGCCGGGCGGGCGCTGGTCGCCGCTGTTTGAGGCGCTGGCGGAGCAGGCGGCCGACGCGCCGCCCGTGCGCCCGAAGCCGCTCACGCACGACTCGCTGCTAGGGCTGTTCAAGGGCGACGCGGTGGGACGCGACGTGGTTCTGGAGCCGGCGACCATGGAGGACATGTGCGCCGCTGCCATGCTGCAGAAGCCGTCGCTCGAAGTGATCTACGACGGCGCGTAGGTGGGATCGGCGATGCCTGACCTTCCCCAGGGCGTTCCCTCGGACCAGCCAGCCAGTCCTCCCCTGGCGGCCGGTTCAGGCTGTCACGGCGGGCGGGAGACAATGCTCGCGGCCGCCGCGGCGGCCGGCAAGGGCGAGGCTCTCGCCCGCCTGGCAGCCGATTACCCACGGGGGCCACATGACCAGCCGCAGTCCATGTGCCCGGCGTTCGGGTCGCTGCGCGTCGGCCTCAGGATGCGGCGGACGGCGACGATCCTGTGCGGCTCGGCGTGCTGCGTCTATGGCCTGACCTTCACGTCGCACTTCTATGGGGCGCGGCGCACGGTCGGCTACGTTCCGTTCAACTCGGAGTCGCTCGTCCGCGGGGAGCTGTTCGAGGACATCCGCAACGCCGTGTATGCGACGGCGGAGGCGGGCGAGCACGACCTCGTGGTCGTGATCAATCTGTGCGTGCCGACGGCGTCGGGGGTGCCGCTCGACCGGCTGCCCAAGGAGATCGGCGGCGTGCGGGTCATCGGCATCGACGTGCCGGGATTCGGGGTGCCGACCCATGCCGAGGCCAAGGACGTGCTCGCCGGGGCGATGCTGCGTTATGCCAGGCTAGAGGCGGAGGACGGGCCGGTGCAGCGCCCGCGCCAAGCGGCGCCGGAAGGGCCAGCCGTGGCGCTGATCGGGGAGCTGTTCCCGGCCGATCCGGTCGGGGTCGCGGCCCTGCTCGCGCCGATGGGGCTGGGGGTCGCGCCGCAGGTGCCGTGCCGCGAGTGGCGGGACCTCTACGCGGCACTCGACTGCGAGGTCGCGGCGGCGGTGCACCCGTTCTACACGGCCGCGATCCGCGAGTTCGAGGCGGCAGGACGGCCGGTGGTCGGGTCGGGCCCGGTGGGCGTCGAGGGGACCGCGGCGTGGCTGGAGGCGGTGGGCCGGGCGGCCGGGCTGCCGACGGCGCGGGTGGATGCCGCGAAAGCGCGGGCGCTCGCGCCGATCCGCGCCGTGCTCGACGCGAACCCAGTGCAGGCGCGCGTCACGGTGTCGGGGTATGAGGGGTCGGAGCTGCTGGTGGCCCGGCTGCTCGCCGAAGCCGGCGCCGAGGTGCCCTATGTCGGGACGGCGTGCCCGCGCACGCCTTGGAGCGATCCGGACCGGGAGTGGCTGGAGGCGCGCGGGACGCACGTGCAGTATCGTGCCTCGCTGGAGCAGGACATGGCGGCGATGCGGGACGCGCGGCCCGACCTCGCGCTCGGCACGACGCCGCTCGTCCAGCAAGCCAAGGAACTGGGCATTCCGGCCGTCTATTTCACCAACATGGTCTCGGCCCGGCCCTTGTTCGGGGCGGCAGGTGCGGGTGCGATCCCGGCCATCGTGCGCGCGCAGACGCAGGGCAAGGAGCGGTTCGGCCGGATGGTAGCGTTCTTCGAGACGGTCGGGACCGGAGATGCCGCGGGCTATGGCTGGCGCGGCGTGCCGCACTCGCCGCCGGGCGCGCGGGAGCGGATGCGCAAGGCGCGCGAGGCGCGGGCGCGGGCCGAAGCGGCGGTGGGGAGCTGAGCCGATGCTCGTCCTCGATCACGACCGGGCCGGGGGCTACTGGGGCGCCGTCTATGCGTTCTCGGCGATCCGGGGCCTACGGGTCGTCATAGACGGGCCGGTCGGCTGCGAGAACCTGCCGGTGACGGCGGTGCTGCACTACACCGACGCGCTGCCGCCGCACGAGTTGCCCATCGTCGTCACCGGCCTGTCGGAGGACAGCCTCTCGATGAGCGGGACCGAGGGGGCGTTGCGCCGGGCGGCGGCGACGCAGGACCCGGACCTGCCCGCGGTCGTCGTCACCGGGAGCATCGCCGAGATGATCGGCGGCGGCGTCACGCCCGAGGGGTCAAACCTGCTGCGTTTCATCCCGCGCACCATCGACGAGGATCAGTGGCAGAGCGCGGACCGGGCGATCTACTGGCTGTGGACGGAGTTCGGCGCGAAGAAGGGCAAGCCGAAGCCGCGGGTTCGGGCCGAAGGCGCGAAGCCAAGGGTCAATATCATCGGACCGATCTACGGCACGTTCAACATGCCGTCCGACCTCGCCGAGATACGCCGCCTGGTGGAGGGGATCGGCTGCGAGATCAACCTGGTGTTCCCGCTCGGCGCGCACATCGAGGACATCACCAAGCTGCCGGACGCGGATGTGAATGTCTGCCTTTACCGGGAATTCGGGCGGCTTCTCTGCGAGGAGCTGGACCGGCCCTACGTGCAGGCGCCGATCGGCGTGTTCGCGACGACCGAGTTCCTGCGCACGCTCGGCCGGCTCGTGGGGGTCGATCCCGAGCCGTTCATCGAGGCGGAGAAGCACACGACGCTGAAGCCGATCTGGGATCTGTGGCGCAGCGTAACGCAGGATTTCTTCGCGACGGCGTCGTTCGCGGTGGTCGCGACCGACACCTACACGCGCGGTCTGCGCCGCTTCCTGGGGGAGGAGCTTGGGATCCCGTGCACCTTCTCCCTCTCGCGCTGCGCCGGCGCCAAGACGGACAACGCGGCGGTGCGCGAGGCGCTGCGCAAGACGCCGCCGCTGGTGATGTTCGGCTCCTATAACGAGCGCATGTACTTGGCCGAGCAGGGCGGACGCGCCGCCTACATCCCGGCGTCGTTCCCTGGGGCCATCGTCCGGCGCGCGACCGGGACGCCATTCATGGGCTACGCGGGCGCGACCTACCTCGTCCAGGAGTTCTGCAACGCGCTGTTCGACGCGCTGTTCCACATCCTGCCGCTCGGGACGGAGCTGGATCGCGTCGAGGCGACACCCGCGCGGCCCGGCGTCTGGGGCGCGATCCCGTGGGACGACGATGCCTTGCGGCTGCTCGACGAATACGTCGAGACGGAGCCGTTCCTGGTCCGCATTTCAGCAGCGAAGCGGCTGCGGGACCAGGTCGAGGGCGAAGCGAGGACCGGGCGCGAGGGGCGGGTGACTGCAAACCGCGTGACGTGCTCGCTCGCGCGGGGCCGGGCCGCGTGAATCCGGCGACAACTCCAGCCGCGCGGGGCGAGCGCGGCAACGGCCGAAGGGCGGCCACATAAGGAGGATCGTTCCATGGCTATCTCACCCACAGTCGGTGGCCCGATGGACGACGTTGACAGACGGACTAGCAGTCTCTCGGGTCTGACGGACGCCGAGGCGCGGGAGTTCCACGGGATCTTCGTGATGAGCTTCGCCATCTTCACGGTGATCGCGATCATTGCGCACATCCTCGTCTGGTGGTGGCGCCCGTGGATCCCGGGACCGAACGGCTACAGGACGACGCTGCTCGACGGGCTGCACACCCATGGCGTGCACGTCGTCCATGGCGTCCAGGTGGCGATGCTTCACGTCCTCCCGACCCTGACATAGGAGGCGCACGCCATGTATCGCATCTGGCTGCTCTTCGACCCGCGCCGGGCGCTGGTCGCGCTGTTCATCTTCCTGTTCGTGCTGGCGCTGCTGATTCACTTCATCCTGCTCAGCACGGATCGATTCAATTGGCTGGAAGGCGCGCACGGGTATCTCGCGGCGCCTGCCGGGGGGGCGATGAATGGGCAAGCAGCGCCGCTCCCGGCACCCGCGACGGCACCGAAGTAGCGGCGCCGGCACGAGGAAGACGAGTGCTCACGGCGGCGGGGTTCGGGCGCGGCCCGGCCCCGCACGCCGGATGAGAGATCGGAACGGGAGGGCTCTGCGATGGCGATGCTCAGCTTCGAGAAGAAGTATCGGATCCGTGGCGGGACGCTCGTCGGGGGTGACCTGTTCGATTTCTGGGTGGGCCCCTTCTACGTTGGCTTCTTCGGGGTCACGGCGCTCTTCTTCGCGATCCTCGGTACCGCGTTCATCGTGTATGGCGCGGCGATCGGGCCAACATGGAACCTGTGGCGAATCAACATCCCGCCGCCGGACCTCAGCTACGGGTTGGGGGCGGCGCCGCTCAAAGCGGGCGGGATTTGGCAGGTGATCACGGTGTGCGCGCTCGGCGCGTTCGTCTCGTGGGACCTGCGGCAGGTTGAGATCGCCCGCAAGCTCGGCATGGGCTACCATATCCCGTTCGCCTACGCGGTCGCGATTTTCGCGTATTTCTGCCTGGAGGTGGTGCGGCCGGTGCTGATGGGCGCCTGGGGCAACGGGTTCCCTTATGGCATCCTCAGCCATCTCGATTGGGTGTCGAACACCGGCTACCAATACCTCCATTTCCATTACAACCCGGCGCACATGCTGGCGATCACCTTCTTCTTCACCACGGTGCTGGCATTCTCGCTTCACGGCTCACTGGTTTTGTCGGCGGTTAATCCCGGCCGAGGCGAGGTGGTGAAGGGCGCCGAGCACGAGAACAGCTTCTTCCGCGACACGATCGGCTGGTCCATCGGCACGCTGGGCATCCATCGGCTCGGGCTGTTCCTGGCCTTGTCGGCCGGATTCTGGAGCGCGGTGTGCATCGTCATCAGCGGTCCGTTCTGGACCCGCGGCTGGCCTGAGTGGTGGAGCTGGTGGCTCAACCTGCCGATCTGGCGCTAGGGCGCGGGTAGGCGACGGCGGCGTAGAACGAGAACGGTCCAGGGAGGATCGATATGGCCGAGTATCAGAACATCTTTACCCGTGTGCAGGTCCGTGGCCCGGCCTACGCGGGCGTGGCACCCACGCGGACGACGTGGACCCGGTCGGGGAAGCCGTTTTTCCTGCACCTGTTCGGCAAGTTCGGCGACGCGCAGGTTGGACCGATCTATCTCGGGGCGAGCGGAATCGCGTCGCTGATCTTCGGCTTCATCGCGATCGAGATCATCGGGCTGAACATGTGGGCGTCGGTGAATTGGAATCCGATCCAGTTCATCCGGCAACTGCCGTGGCTCGCGCTCGAGCCGCCGGCGCCTGGCTGGGGCCTGCGCTTCCCGCCGCTCAACCAAGGCGGCTGGTGGCTGATGGCCGGGTTCTTCCTCACGTGCTCGCTCCTGCTGTGGTGGCTGCGGGTCTATCGGCGGGCGCGGGCGCTTGGCTTGGGAACGCACACGGCGTGGGCGTTCGCGGCGGCGATCTGGCTCTACCTCGTGCTCGGCTTCATCCGGCCGCTGCTGATGGGGAGCTGGGCCGAGGCGGTGCCGTTCGGCATCTTCCCGCACCTTGACTGGACCGCGTCATTCTCGATCCGATACGGCAACTTGTTCTACAATCCATTCCACATGCTCTCGATCGTGTTCCTCTACGGTACGACTCTGCTGTTCGCGATGCACGCGGCCACCATCCTTGCAGTGAGCCGCTACGGCGGCGAGCGGGAGGTCGAGCAGATCGTGGATCGCGGGACGGCGGCCGAGCGCGCCGGGTTGTTCTGGCGGTGGACCATGGGGTTCTGCGCGAGCTTCGAGTCGCTGCACCGCTGGGCGTGGTGGTTCGCGGTGCTGTGCCCGCTGACCGGGGGCATCGGCATCCTGCTCACCGGGACAGTTGTGGATGATTGGTATCTGTGGGCGGTGAAGCACGGCGTGGCGCCCGCGTACCCGGATGTGTTCCCGCCGGTGGTGGATCCGGCGACGCAGCCAGGAGCAGCTACGCTGCCAGGAGTGCATCCATGAAAATGGGCCTTCGCACCGCGCTCGGCATGGCCGTGGTTATCGGCGTAGCCATCATCATCTTCACGTTCCAGCGCCCGCCGATCGACACGGTGCAGCGCGGGTTTCGCGGGACGGGGATGCAGCAGAACTATGACCCGAGGCTGCTCCGGGCGAGCTTCGACATCAATCAGGTGCCGGCGCCGCAGCCGGCGCAGGAGCCGCTCGGCCAGCCTGCGTCGCAGGCGTATCAGAACGTCAAGGTTCTCGGCGACGTGGACGCGGGCGAGTTCCTGCGGCTGATGATGGCGATCACCGCCTGGGTGTCGCCGACGCAGGGCTGCAACTACTGCCATAACGCGGAGAACTACGCCGACAACTCGCTTTACACGAAGCGGGTCGCCCGGCGCATGATCCAGATGGTGCGGCACATCAATGCGAACTGGCAGAGCCACGTCGCGGGCGTTGGCGTCACGTGCTACACATGCCACCGTGGCCAGCCTGTGCCGGCCGCGATCTGGTTCAACGATCCTGGGCCGGAGCAGCCGCGGGGCGGCTTCGCCGAGACGGGGATCGGCAAGAACCTGCCGTCTCTGGCCGCCGGCTACGCGTCGCTGCCCTACGACCCGTTCACGCCGTTCCTGGAGAATGCGAGCCAGATCCGCGTGCAGGGCACGACCGCGCTGCCCACGGGCAATCGCCAGTCCATCAAGCAGACGGACTGGACCTATGCCCTGATGATTCACTTCTCCCAGGCGCTCGGGGTCAATTGCACCTACTGCCACGAGTTCGCGGGCGTTCTCGTCCTGGAGCCAGAGCACGCCCCAGCGCGTGACCGCCTGGTATGGGATCCGGATGGTGCGCGACCTGAACACGGACTACATGGCGTCCCTGGAGGGCACGTTCCCGCGCGGACGGCTCGGGCCAACTGGGGACGTCGCCAAGATCAACTGCACGACGTGCCACCGAGGCGCCTACAAGCCGCTCTACGGCGTCAACATGGTGAACGACTACAAGGAGCTGGAAACGGCCGGCGACCAGACGGTGCCGACCTACTCGTCGCCGCCGACGGCGGTGCCGGCGGATGCTCCGGCGGGGCCGGGGAAGTAGGCTACGCCAAGCTGCTCGCGTCCACGCTGGGACGCGAGCAGCTTGCAGAGAGCATCACGGCAGAGGAGTGAGTCGGACCTGGCTTTCAGGCTGACGCACGACCACGAAAGCGGTCCGGTCGGTGAAGTCCAGTCGCACCACCCTGGTCCAGGCTGCGGAACTCGTGTAGGAAATTAAAACTCTCGGCAACAAGGGCCGATGCGGTCAAGCAACCTGCACGTATCTCCTGCGCTGCACCGGCCTGGTGGACATCAACGAAAGGACGTCATCATGCGAGCTATCCTGATCCCTGCCACGCTCGTCGCCGCCCTAGCGACCGGCACCGCCTTCCAGCCGGCACTGGCCAAGGGCTGCATCAAAGGCGCGATCGTCGGTGGCATCGCCGGCCATGCCGTCGGTCACGGCGTTCTCGGCGCCGCGGGCGGCTGCGCCGCCGGTCACCACCTGGCAACAGTGCACGCGCGCCGTCAGCAGGAGCAGCAGCAGCAGGGCGCATCCTATAACAACGGGGCCGCGCCGCAAACTCAGGGGACGGGCATGAATAACGGGACCACGATGCAGAACCCGACTCCAGCCTCCAACCAGCCCGCGACCCAAAACCAGTAAGGCTTGCCCCGGACCTGCCGGACCGCAAGGAGGCCGGCAGGCCCCAGCGCGCCCGCCCACATCGCCTTTTACGCGCCATGATCCCTGGCTAACCCGGGGTAATGGCGACCTTCCTTGCCGTGCTTGCCGGCGCCGCGCTCTTTTTATGGCCCGCCGTCCTCAACGGCTACCCACTGCTCTTCAGCGACACGGGCGGGCTCCTTGCCATGGCGCTCGAGCCGAGCATGGGCTGGGACAAGCCGTGGATTTACGGCCCATTCTTGTTCCTGCTGCACGGGCGCACGACGCTATGGCTCGCCGCGGTCGGACAGGCCTTGCTGCTCTCCCACATGCTCTGGCTCGCGGCGAGATCGGTGCGATCCTGGTCGCCGCTGCTGCACGTCGCACTCTGCGCGGTTCTCGCCGCCGTCACCGCGGCACCGTGGTTTGCGAGCTTGCTCATGCCGGACGTGTTCGCGCCAATGGTGGTGCTGTGCGTGTTTGCCCTGGCCTGGCCGGAGCGGCTCCGCAGTCCGGCGCGCGGATGGGTAGCCGTCGTGGGCACGCTCGCCGTCGCGGTCCACCTCGCGCATCTGATCGTGGCTGCCGCATGCGTCGCCCTTGCCTTCGCCATGCGCCGCCGGGCGATGCCGTGGCAGGCCGCACTGCCGCTCGGGGCCGCTCTCGGCGTGCTCGTCCTTACCAATGCCGCGGGCAGCGGCGTGCTCGGAGTCTCGCCCTACGGCTCGGTGTTCATGCTCGCGCGCCTGGTCGCGGATGGCCCGGCGCGCGAGCTCGTGGACGCGCGCTGCCCGGCAATTGGTTGGCATCTCTGCGCCTGGAAGGGCCGGCTCTCAAACGACAGTGACGCTTTCCTGTGGGCGCCGGAGGGGCCGGTGTGGGACAGTGATCGCTACGGGCCGATCCTGTTCGCGCCCGAGGCGGCGCTGATCGTCCGGGAGACGATGCTCGCGCATCCGGAGGCGGTCGCCGCGGCGATGGCGCTGAACACCGTGCGCCAGCTTCCGCGCGTGGATCTCGGGGACACCCTCGGGCCTGACTATCTCGACCTGACCGTGCTCCCTCGCTTGCGTGCCTACTTCCCGGCCGCCGAGGTCGCCCGCTACCAATCGAGCCTGCAAGCGAACGGGCGGCTCCGTGCGTTGGTCGCATCACTCCGATGGCCGCAGCGCATAGCACTGGCGCTCGGCCTTGCCGGCACGCTCTTGACACTAGCCCGTCGACGACGGGAACCCCGCCTGGCGAGCTTCGCGCTGCTCGTACTAGGCGGGCTCCTAGCCAACGCCTTTAGCACGGGCGCGCTGAGCGGTCCGCACGATCGCTACCAGGCGCGGATCGCCTGGCTGCTGCTCGTGCCGCCGCTGCTCATGCTGCCTGCCGGGCAGCCTCGTCGGGCGGCAAGCGCACCAGCGCTTCGTAGTCGCGCAACAGGCGCTCCGTGATCGGGCCGGGGTTGTAGCGGTGATCGCCGATCTGGCGGACAGGCGTGACCTCGGCCGCCGTGCCGGTCAGGAAGACTTCGGCCGCGCGCGGCAGCTCACTCTCCTCGATGATGCGCTCCACGACTTTGATCTGGTGCGTGCGGGCGATATCCATGACCGTGCGGCGCGTGATGCCGTCGAGGAAGCAGTCCGGCTCCGGGGTATGAAGTTCGCCGTCCATGACAAAGAAGATGTTGGCGCCAGTCGCCTCCGACACCTTCCCGCGCCAGTCGAGCATGAGCGCGTCGTCGAAGCCGGCCGCCTCGGCGGCGTGCTTGCTCAAGGTGCCGATCATGTAGAGGCCTGCGGCCTTGCTGGCAGTCGGCGCGGTTTGCGGATGCGGGCGACGCCAGTTCGCCATGCCGAGGCGTACGCCCTTCATGCGGTCCGCGCCGAACAGGTTGGGCCAGGCCCAGGCCGCGATGGCGAGGTGGATGCGCGTGCTATGCGCGGAGACGGAGAGCTGCTCGGCGCCGCGCCAAGCGATCGGGCGCACGTAGCCGTCCTCCAGCCCGTTCGCAGCCAGGACCTGCCGGCACGCCTCGTCGATCTGCTCCGCGCTCCAGGGGATCTCGAAGCCAAGGATGCGGGCACTGTTGATCAGGCGCTCGGTATGCTCGCGGAGCTTGAAGATGCGGCCGGAATAGGCACGCTCGCCCTCGAAGACGCCGGACGCGTAGTGCAGCCCATGAGTGAGGACGTGGAGCTTGGCATCGCGCCAGGGCACCATGCCGCCATCCATCCAGATCACGCCGTCGCGGTCGTCGAATGGGACCAGGGCCATTCTCTCCCTCCCCTATCAAGCAGTTGGGCAAGATTGTTGCTTGAAACAAGATGACGGTATAATCGAGAGCCGAATATGTCAACGAACCTGACACAAAACAGATTGCTGGCTGCTATGCCCGAGGCGCGGAGCGGAGCGCGGGGGGAGACGCAGGCGAGTCTCTTGTTCCTGCGCGAGGAGCAGCTCCGGCTGGCGCAGGATCTGCTGTTCTTTGCCTACCGCGACTTCACGGGGGCGGCGGATCAGGTCCTGGAGGAGCTGGGGCTGGGGCGGGCGCATCACCGGGCGCTGCACTTCATCGGGCGCAACCCCGGCCTCCCCGTAGGCGAGCTGCTCGCGATCCTGCGCATCACCAAGCAGAGCCTCGCACGCGTGCTGTCGGCGCTGGTCGAGCGCGGACTGGTGACGCAGGCGTCGGGTCGGAGCGATAGGCGGCAGCGCCTGCTGCACCTCACGGACGCCGGACGGGCGCTGGAGCGCCGCTTGTTCGAGGCGCAGCGCGAGCGGCTGCTCGCGGCCTTCCGTGAGGCTGGCGGGCCGGCCGTGGAAGGGTTCCGCCGGGTGCTCCGCGCCATTGCGGGAGCCGAGGCGCGGATGTTCCTCGATGCCGACACGGACCGGAGCGCTCCCAGGTGAGTGTCGCATCGGAGGTGCGCCTATGAGCATCTCGCCGAAGGCGCGCCCATGAAGGCGCGCCCGTGAGTGCCGACGCCGAAGCGCATGTCCTCGTCGTGGACGACGACGCGAAGCTGCGCGGCCTGCTAAGCCGCTATCTCAGCGGGCAAGGCTTCCGCGTGACCGTCGCCGGGGATGCGACTGAAGCGCGGGACAAGCTGCGCTTCATGCAGCCGGACGCCATGGTGCTCGACGTGACGATGCCGGGCGAGAGCGGGCTATCACTGACGGAAGCGCTGCGCGCCGGGCGGAGCACGGTGCCGGTGCTGCTGCTGACCGCGAGCGGAGCGCCTGAGGACCGCATTCGCGGCTTCGAGGCGGGTGCGGACGACTACCTGGGCAAGCCGTTCGAGCCGCGCGAGCTGGTGCTGCGGCTGCGCGCCATGCTGCGCCGGACCGTATCGGCGCCGGAACCCGCGAAGCCGGTGCAGCTCGGGGCGCTGGAGTTCGACCCGGCTCGCATGTTGCTTGCCGGCCCCGACGGCCCCGTCCATCTCACGGGCGGCGAGGCGCAGCTGCTCGCCGCCCTCGGCCGGCGGCCAGGGGAGACCTTATCGCGCGAGGAGATCGCGGAGACGCTGCGCATGGACGACGCCGGCGAGCGCGCGATCGACGTGCAGGTCACGCGGCTGCGCCGCAAGATCGAGCGCGACCCGCGCGAGCCGCGGTTCCTGCAAACGGTGCGCGGCCGCGGCTACGCGCTGTTCCCAGGCGCTTGATGCGACTTAACTTCCCCATCGGCCTTCCGGTCAAGCGGATCCTGCCGCGCGGGCTGTTCGGGCGCAGCCTGCTGATCGTGCTCGTGCCGCTGCTGGCCGTTCTGGCCGTGGCCTACACCATCTTCTACGGCAGCCATCTCGACATGATCTCGCGCCGTCTCTCCGGCGCTGCGGCCGGCGAGGTCGCGCAGACGGCGGACCTGCTGGAACGGTATCCCTTGCCCGACGACCAGGCCTGGACCTTGCGCGATGCGTGGCTCACCTACGAGATCCCGATGCGGGTGTCGCCTGGCACCAAGCTTCCGCCGGACACGCACGTCAACCAGCTCGGCCCCATGGACGACGACCTTGCCGCGGCGCTGCGCGAGAAGGTCGGCCGCCCCTTCGTGATGGATTGGACGAGCGACCCGCACGACGTGCTCGTCCGCGTGCAGCTTCCGCAAGGGGTGCTTGAAGCTGAGGTGCCGCGGAAGCGTCTCTACGGCAGCGCGCTTTACATCTTCCTGCTCTGGCTGCTGGGCACGGCGGCGGTGCTGTTCGCGCTCGCGGCGCTGTTCCTGCGCAATCAGGTGCGCGCCATCCGCCGTCTCGCCTACGCCGCGGACGCCTTCGGCAAAGGGCGCGATCCGGGCGAGCTGCGGCCCGAGGGCGCCGCCGAGGTGCGGCAGGCCGCGACCGCGTTCAACCGGATGCGCGAGCGGCTGCTGCGCTTCGTGCAGCAGCGCACGGAGATGCTCGCCGGCGTAAGCCACGACCTGCGCACGCCGCTGACCCGGATGCGGCTGGCGCTGGCGATGCTGCCGCCCGACCCGGCGCTCGGCGCCGACGTTGCCGAGATGACGGCCGACCTCGACGAGATGGAGCGTATGGTGGGCGGCTATCTCGCGTTCGCGCGGGGCGAAGGCGAGGAGCCGGCGCGCGAGGTGGACCTCGCAGCACTCCTGCAAGAGGTGGCGGGAGCGGCCCGGCGGAGCGGGGCGGCGGTCGAGTTGGAGGCGCCGGACGCGCTGAGCCTCACCTTGCGCGCGGATGCGGTGCGCCGGGCGATCACGAACCTGGTGGACAACGCGAGGCGCCACGCACGGCGCGTCCTGCTCGCGGCGCAGCGGCAGGGACGCACGGTGATCGTGACCGTGGACGACGACGGCCCAGGCATCCCGCCGGATCGTCGGGAAAGCGTGTTTCGTCCCTTCGAAACGGGGGCGCGCGGCGGCACGG
>CAWKEH010000015.1:0-98479 GCA_963848595.1 uncultured Alphaproteobacteria bacterium
CCGCCTCGTTGTCGCTCCGCACGAGCACGCACTCCAGCGTCTCGTCCGCGCTCGCGTTGATCTCCTGGTGCGGGACATACGGTGGCACGTAGATGAAGTCGCCCGGTCCCGCCTCGGCCACGTATTCCAGCCGCTCCCCCCAGCGCATCCGCGCCTGCCCCCGCAGCACGTAGATCACGCTCTCCAGCGCCCCGTGGTGATGCGCGCCGTCTTGGCGTCGGGGTGGATGCTCACCGTCCCCGCCCAGATTTTCTGCGCGCCCACGCGGGCGAAGTTGATCGCCGCGGCCCGGTTCATGCCCAGCGTCTGCGGCGTGTTCGTGTCCAGGCTATCGCCCGGGATACGCGGACGCCGTGTTGCTTCCAGTCCATCTTCTCGCCGCCCTCCATCTCAGGCCGCGGCTCCCTGCCGGCGGCGCGGCTCCGGACGGGCAGCGCGTCCTCGGGCTGCGCCGAGGCTAGCGCGGCCAGCAACGCCTCGCGGAGGGTGGCCAGCTTGCGCTCATTCTCCACCTTCAGGCCGAACACGTCCTTGACGTAGAACACGTCCACCGCCCGCACGCCGTAGGTCGTCACGTGCGCCGACGCGATCTGCAGGCCCTGCTCGCTGATCGCCGCCGTCACGTCGTGCAGCAGCCCCGGCCGGTCGCGGCCGTTCACTTCCAGCACCGTGTGCGTGTTGCTCGCCCGGTTGTCCACGAGCACGCGGGGCGGCACGTGGATCGCCCGCATCCGCCGCCCGAGCATCGCCTCCGACGCCCGGCGAATCTCATCGGCGAGGCGCAGTCGCCCCGACAGCGCCTGCTCGATCAGCACGTAGAGCTTGGCCAGGCGGTGCGGCGCCTCGAACGCGCCCCCGGCCGCGTCCTGGATCAGAACGTGTCGAGCGCGCAGCCGTTGGTCAGCGTGTGGATGCGCGCGTCCACGATCGAGGCGCCCGCCACCGCTAGCGCGCCCGCAATCTTGCTGAACAGCCCGGCGTGATCGGCCGTGTAGACCGTCACCTCCGTCACGGCGCGCGACGGCAGCGGCTGCGTGTCCACCGTCAGCGGCGCGCCGCGAGCCTCGGCGTCGCGCACCAGGCGCGCATGACGCGCGTGCGTCTCCGGATCGAAGGCGAGCCAGTAGCCGGGGTAGCCCAGCGATAGGAAGCGCTGCACGTCCGCCTCCGGCCAGTCGCCGAGCAGCGTCGCCATCGCCTCCTTGGCGCGGCTCACCCGCACGTCGCGCTCGGTCGTGGCTAGCCCCCCCGCCAGCACGTCGGCCACCCGGTGATATACCTCGCGCAGCAGCGTCGCCTTCCAGCCGTTCCAAACCTTGGCGTTGACCGCGCGCATGTCGCAGACCGTGAGCACGAGCAGCAGCCGCAGCCGCTCCGGCGACTGGATCGTGTCGGCGAGGTCCAGGATGGTCTTGGGGTCGTCGATGTCGCGCTTGAACGCCGTCTGGCTGAGCAGCAGGTGATGCAGGACGAGCCAGCTCGCGGTCTCGGTCTCCTCGGGGTCGAGGCCGATCATCGGCCCCACCTGAAGCGCGATCTCGGCGCCCATCTCGCTGTGGTCGCCGCCGCGGCCCTTGGCGATGTCGTGCAGCAAGGTCGCGGCGTAGAGCGCGCGCCGGCTCTGCAGATCCTCGACGATCTCGGACGCGACCGGGGCGATCTCCGCCAACTCGCCGCGCTCCAAGCTGTTGAGCACCCGCACCGCCTCGATCGTGTGCTGGTCCACGGTGAAGATGTGATACGTGTCGAACTGCATCTGCCCGACGATGCGCGCCCAGTCCGGCAGCAGACGGCCGAGCACGCCGCTCTCGTTGAGCACGCCGAGCCAGTGTGCGCCATCGACCCGGCGGTGATCGGCCTTGCCGCAGAGCAGGTCGAGGAACGCCGTAGCACTGTCCGGGTCGCCGCGGAGCGCCACGGCGCGGCGCTCGTATCGGATCAGGCCGCGAATGGCGAGCGGGTGCAGCTCCAGCCCCCTGTCGCGCGCCACCTGCAGGATGCGCAGCATTAGGATCGGCTCGTCCTCGAAGCAGCGGCCGGGCGCCACGAGCAGCTTGCCCTCGGCCAGCACGAAGCCCTGCGCCAGCAGCCCGGCATCCGTCTCGCGCGCGAGCGCGGGCGGTCCGAGCGCCGCGCGCACCAGCACCGGCTCCAGCACGGCAGTGATGCGCACGGTATCGCGCATGGTCAGGAACAGGTGCCGCATGAAGCGCTCGACGCCGTCCTGCTTGCCGTGCCGCGTGTAGCCCATGCGCGCGCCGACGACGGGCTGCAGGTCGAAGGTCAGCCGGTCCTCGGCGCGCCCGGCCACCAGGTGCATGTGGAAGCGCACCGTCCAGAGGAAGTCCCACGACCGCCGGGCGCGCCGGGCTTCCTCCTCGGTGAGCAGGCCGCCGCCAGGGCTGCCGGGGCCGACCAGGTCGCCCATCACCTGCGTGCCGAACTCGTAGCGGCTCATCCAGTAGAGGGTTTGCAGGTCGCGCAGCCCTCCCTTGCCTTCCTTGATGTTCGGCTCGACCAGGAAGGGACTCTCGCCGTAGCGGTGATGGCGCGCGTCGCGTTCGGCCTGCTTCGCGGTGATGAAGCTCGCCGAGCCCACGGCCTTGCAGTCCGCGAGGAAACGCTCCCGGAACACGGTGTAGGTCGCCAGGTCGCCGCTGATGCGCCGCGCGTCGATCAGGCTCGTGCGCACCGTCACGTCGCGCCGTGCCTCGCCGAGGCACTCCTCCACGGAGCGCGTCGCGTGGCCCACCTTCAGGCCGAGATCCCACAGGAAGTAGAGCACGAACTCGACGACGGCGCGCGCCCGCTCCCCCGGCGGCTGGGGCGAGACGAAGAGGAGGTCTATGTCGCTGAACGGCGCGAGCACCCCGCGGCCGTAACCGCCCGTCGCAACGAGTGCTGTCTCCCGAGGCTCGGAGCCGCGGTCGTCCGGTGCTACGACGATGGCGCGCTGCAGCGCGTAGCCGTGCAGCTCCTGGATCAGCCCGTCCATCAGCCGTCCCAGGAGCCGCCCCGCCTGCAAGCCGGACAGGCCGTCCTCGAACCGCTCGCGCACGCCCTGCTGGATGCGCGCGAGGTGACGGCGGAACACGCCCAGCACCTGATCGCGCGGCGGGGTCGCACCCAGCCCGACGAGCGCCGCGGCGAGCTGTGCCGTGGCCTCCTCGGGGTGTGCAGGCAAGGGAAGCGGTTGCAGCATTCCGATGAAGGTATCCTCAACGTCCGGTCAAAGTCACGCGAGCAGAATCACGAAGCAGGCTCAGATGCGAGGGCGCGCAGCCTGTAGAGCGCGTCCAGGGCCTCGCGCGGCGACATCCGATCTGGGTCCAGGGCCGCGAGAGCCTCCTGGAGGGGGTCCGGCGCCGCCGGTTGGTCGCTACATATGGGAGCCGCGGCGAACAGCGGGAGGTCTCCCAGGCCGCCCCGGTCGAGCGCCGCGAGCAGCGACTCCGCCCGGCGCACGACCGGCGCCGGCACGCCCGCCAGCTTGGCCACGTGCACGCCCCAGCTCCGCCCGGCCGCCCCTTCGCCGACCTCGTGCAGGAACACCACCCCGCCCTTCCACTCCCGCACTCGCATCGTGTGCGGGCACATCTGAGGCAGCTTCCCTGCCAATCCCGCCAGCTCGTGAAAATGCGTCGCGAACAGCGCCCGGCACCGCACGGCGTCGTGCAGCGCCTCCAGCACCGCCCAAGCGATCGCCAGCCCGTCCCGCGTCCCCGTGCCGCGCCCGATCTCGTCCACGACGACGAAGCTGCGCGGCCCCGCTTGGTTCAAGATCGCCGCCGTCTCCAGCATCTCGGCCATGAACGTGCTCTGCCCGCGCGCGAGGTCGTCCGCGGCGCCCACGCGGCTGAACAAGCGGTCCACGACGCCCAGCTCCGCGCTCTCCGCCGGAACCGGCAGCCCCGCCTGGGCGAGCACCACGATCAGCGCATTCTGCCGCAGGAACGTGCTCTTGCCCGCCATGTTCGGCCCCGTGAGCAGAAGCACGCGCCGTCCGGGCGACAGGTCGCACCCGTTGGCC
Source organism: uncultured Alphaproteobacteria bacterium (assembly GCA_963848595.1). Classification (GTDB taxonomy): domain Bacteria; phylum Pseudomonadota; class Alphaproteobacteria; order Acetobacterales; family Acetobacteraceae; genus CAWKEH01. Next base: position 4,031 of record CAWKEH010000015.1, read on the forward strand.
ACGAACGCCGCAGCACCCGGCAGCGCTGCCTCGACGACCGGGTGCCGCCCGGCGACGACGCGATATCCCGTCCCCTCGCCCACGCGCGCCGCGCACCAGTGCCCGTCCTCCGCGAGCCGGGCGCAGGATTGCAGCACGTCCAGCAGCGCGAGCGCGTCCGCGCAGGCGGCAAGCGCCTCGCCCGCCCGCAGCGCCGCGGCACAGAGCGTGTCCCAGACCACCCGCTCGCGCACAGCAGCGCGCTCGGCTCCCTCGCCGATGCGCCGGTCCATATCCGCCAGCTCGGGCGTCGAGAACCGCCCGCCATTCGCCGTCGCTTGGCGCAGGACGATTCCGGGCTGGACGCGCAGGCGCTCCATGGCGGCAGCCGGCGCTTCCAGCACGTAGCCGAGCTGGGCGTGGTGCTTGATCTTGAGCGACGCGACGCCGAGCTTCTGCGCAAGGTCGAGCGCGAGAGCGGGCAGCGCCTGCCGCCCCCCGTCGCGAAGCGCGCGTTCCGCGTCCAGCTCGCCGTCGAAGCCGGGCGCGATAACGCCACCGTCGTCGAGCCGCGCGGGCGACGGGTCGGCGAGCGCACGGTCGAGCAGCGGGCCGAGATCAGCCTCGTCCGCTAGCGCCGCGCGCGCCGCCCCGAGCAGGCCGGGCGCCCCGTCGAGCGCCGCCGCGGCCCGCCCGGCGGCGGCCAGTCCGTCGCGCAACGCGGCGAGGTCGCGCGGGGCACCGCGGCCGAGGCTGAGGCGGCCCAGCGCCCGCGCCATATCCGGAGCGCCTTTGAGCGCCGCGCGTAGCCCCGCGAGCACGCCCGGCTCCGCGAGCAGCCAGGTCCAGCCCTCCTGACGCGCCGCGATTTCCGCCGGATCGAGCAGCGGCGCCCCGAGCCACGCGGCCAGCAGCCGGGCGCCCGGCGCTGTCCCTGTCTTGTCCACAGTGGCGAGCAGGCTGTGCGGCCCGCCGTCGCGGGCGCGGAGGATCTCCAGGCTCGTGCGCGTCGCCGCGTCCATCTGCAGCGCGCCGCCCCCGCCGCGCTGCGGGTGCGCGAGCCGCGGCAGCCGCCCGGCGGCGGCCTGGCGCGCGTAGGCAAGCGCCACGCTGGCCGCGACGCTCTCCGCGTCCGTGAGGCCGAACGCCGCGGCGTCCGCGACCTCGAACGCCTCGGCGACGCGGTGACGGGCGGTAAGTGGCGGCGGCACCGGCTGCTCCGGACCGCGACGCCCGTCCCAGTCGCCGAGCGGAATGGCGGCGGGGGCGATGATCTCCGCCGGGTCGAGCCGGGCGAGCAGGCCAGGGAGCACGGCCGAGCGCAGCTCCTCCACCTCGAACAGCCCGCTCGACACGTCGAGCCATGCCGCTCCGAGCCAGTCGCCCAGCTTGACAACAGCGAGGAGCAGGTTCGCTTGCCCGGCATCGAGCAGCGCGTCCTCGGTCAGCGTGCCGGGCGTGACCACGCGCACGACTGCGCGCTTGAGGGGCGCCTTTCCCTGCTTGGCCTTGGGATCCTCCACCTGCTCGACGACAGCGACGCGCCAGCCGCGGCGGATTAGCCGGGCGAGGTACAATTCGGCCGCGTGCGCCGGCACCCCGCACATGGGCACCGGCGCTCCCAGGTGCTCACCGCGCGCCGTGAGCTGCAAGCCGAGCGCGGGTGCCGCCGTCTCAGCATCGGCGAAGAACATTTCGTAGAAGTCGCCGAGCCGGAAGAACACCAGCGCGTCGGGATGCGCGCGCTTCGCCTCGAACCACTGCGCGAGGGTGGGAGAGGCGCCCTCGGCGCTCGGGAGGCTCATGGCGGCAGTATTACAGCCGCATGGCGCGCCTGCGAAGCGGGCGGGTTCACAGATGGCCCCGAACAGCGCGTAATGGCAGCAACGAGTGGAGGAACGGACCATGGCCGACGGCGAGATCGAGCAGCGGACGGGGCGCGTCTCGGCCGAGGAGGCGCTCGCGCTGCATGCCGCGGGCCGCCCTGGCAAGCTGGAAACGCGCATCAGCAAGCCGCTGGTCACGGCCCGCGACCTCAGCCTCGCTTACTCGCCTGGCGTCGCCGAACCCTGCCTCCACATCCACCGCGACCCTGCGCTCGCCTACGACTACACCACGCGCGGCAACATGGTCGCCGTCATCAGCAACGGCACCGCCGTCCTCGGCCTCGGCAACCTCGGCGCTCTCGCGAGCAAGCCGGTCATGGAAGGCAAGGTCGCCCTGTTCAAGCGCTTCGCCGACGTGGATGGCATCGACCTCGAAGTCTCCACCGAAGACGTGGACGAATTCGTCAACTGTGTCCGCTTCCTGGGCGCCTCCTTCGGCGGCATCAACCTCGAGGATATCAAGGCCCCCGAGTGCTTCGTCATCGAGGACCGCCTGCGCGAGCTGATGGACATCCCTGTGTTCCACGACGACCAGCACGGCACCGCCATCGTCGCCGCTGCCGGCCTCATCAATGCCTGCCACCTTACCGGCCGCTCGCTCGCGGACACGAAGCTCGTCGTCAACGGCGCGGGCGCCGCCGCCATCGCCTGCGTCGAGCTCCTCAAGGCCATGGGCATGGCGCCGGGCAACGTCACCCTCTGCGACACCAAGGGCGTCGTCTATCGCGGCCGCACCGAGGGCATGAACCAGTGGAAGAGCGGCCACGCGGTCGAGACGAGCAAGCGCACCCTCGCCGAGGCTCTGGAGGGTGCTGACGCTTTCTTCGGCCTCTCCATCGCCGGCGCCGTGACGCAGGCGATGGTGCGCTCTATGGCGGGCAAGCCCATCCTGTTCGCCATGGCCAACCCGGACCCCGAGATCACGCCGGAGGCCGCCCGCGCCGCCTCGCGCGACGCCATCGTCGCCACCGGGCGCAGCGACTACCCCAACCAAGTCAACAACGTGCTCGGCTTCCCCTACATCTTCCGCGGCGCGCTCGATGTGCGCGCGAGCACGATCAACGACACGATGAAAATTGCCGCCGCCGAGGCCCTTGCCGCCCTCGCTCGCGAGGACGTGCCCGACGAAGTGCACCGCGCCTCTGCGCGCCAGCTCCGCTTCGGCCCCGACTACATCATCCCTAACGCCTTCGACCCGCGTCTGATCTCCCACGTGCCGCCTGCCGTCGCGAAGGCCGCCATGGACAGCGGCGTCGCCCGGCGTCCGCTCCAGGACACCCGCCGCTACGTCCGCGCGCTGTCCGGCCGCCTCGATCCCACCGCCAACGCCCTCGACCGCATCGCCGAGCAGGTGCGCGCCCAGTCCAAGCGCGTGGTCTTCGCCGAAGGCGAGGAGCAGACGGCCGTGCGCGCCGCCGTGGCCTTCCAGCGCGCCGGCTACGGCACTCCCGTGCTGATCGGCCGCGAGGACCGGGTGCGCGCGACGTTCGCTGCGCTCGGCTTCGAGGGCGTGCGCGGCGTTGAGATCCACAACGCCCGGCTCTCCGGCGCCAACGCGCGCTACGTGGAGTATCTCTACGCCCGCCAGCAGCGCCGCGGCGCCCTCGTCCGCGACTGCCAGCGCCTCGTCAACCAGGACCGCAACGTATTCGCCGCCCTCATGGTCGCCACCGGCGACGCCGACGCGATGGTGACGGGCCTGACCCGCTCGACCGCCGTCTGCCTCGACGCCATCGAGCAGGTGCTCGACCCCGTCCCCGGCCGCGTCGCCTTCGGCCTCACGCTCATGGTCGGCGAACGCGGCACCCTCTTCGTCGCGGACACGCTGATCCACGAGCGGCCGACGCCGCAGCAGCTCTGCCAGATCGCCCAGGGCTCCGCCGTCGCCGCCCGGCACCTCGGCCAGGAGCCGCGCGTCGCGCTGCTGTCGCACTCCACCTTCGGCAACCCGATGCACAACACGGTCCACGGCCTGCGCGAGGCGGTGGCGCTGCTCGACGCGCGGACGGTGGACTTCGAGTATGACGGCGACATGAGCCCGGACGTGGCGCTCGAGCCAGCGGTGCGCGCGCTCTACCCGTTTTGCCGCCTCCAAGGGAACGCGAACGTGCTGGTGATGCCGGGCCTGCACGCGGCGCACATCGCCTCACGCCTAGCGCCTCGGCTCGGCGGCGGCACGCTGATCGGCCCGCTGCTTCTCGGCATGGAGAAGCCGGCGCAGGTCGTGCCGATGGACGCGAGCGTGTCGCAGCTCGTGGATATGGCGTGCCTGGCAGCCTACCAGGCGGTGGATAAGTAGAAGGGCTGGCCCTCAGCCCGGCAGATCGCTCGCCGTCCGTGGTTCCTTGATCACCCGGCCGTTCTTCTCGGCGCGGAACTGCGCCGAACGGGCGTAAGCGTCCCTGCGCGCCCGCATGATCGAGCCAATCGGGCGGTGCGCGGCCAACCCATGCCACGGGCTGAAGGCAAGGCCGTCGTCCACGGCGGCGGAGCGGGCCTCGCTCCAGGCCTCTTGCGGCGGCACGCTGATCCGGGCGACCGCGACGTAGGGGCTCTTGTCCTCGGGCCAGGCTACCGTGGCGTCCTCGACCGGCATCGCCTCCAGATCCGTGCAGAGCTGGACGCGCAGCTCCCACTCGGCCCCGCTCTGGCGGAAGAACTCGACCACCGCCTCGCGGATGCCGTTCGGCTTGCCGTTGACGTTGAGCGGCGCGTCGGTGAGCGCCTTCAGCTCCGGCGAGACTGGGGCGACGCTGACCTTTGCCATGTAGGGACCCCAGAGCAAGGGTGCTTGGGAGTAGAACGTGTCGCCGAGAATGTGTGTCTCGCGCTGGCCGCCGAGAGCTGTCACCATGGGACTCTTGTGACCGAACGTCTCGAGCACGGTCTCGACGCCACGGAGTGCTGCGGAGGCGATCTTCTTCACACCTTCGGCCCGATCGGTCGTGGCCGCGAGCAGCTTGAGGTTGCCGAGGAATTTCTTGGTATTTGGCGCCGTGAACACCGGGCCGTTCGCCATCACGAAGTCCTGGGTCGCGTCGCCCTCGGAGCCCGGCAGGCGCTCGCCCTCGATGCCGACGATCTTGAGCGCCACGGCGCGCGGCGCGGACACGCTGTCGTCCAGGATGTCGCCCGGCGTCGTGGAGAGGCGGATGACGACCGGGTAGGCGCCGGGCTGGGCGGCCACGCCTTGAGCGAGGACGGGCGGTAGGCCGTCAGGCACGCGCAGCTCACCGCGCAGCAGGCCGTGGCTCTTGGCGTGGACGCTGCGCAGTCCATGGCCGCCATCCTTGTAGGTGGTCTCGCTGATCGAGAGCATCGTCTCAGTGAGCGCTGCGTCGGTCTGACCCTCTTCCTTCTCCGGCACCTCCACGGACGGGTCGTATCGTAATGGCAAGTCAGGCGGCGTGCTGGCGCGTTCAGCCATAGGCATTCTCCGATCAGCCTTGAGACATCAAGCTCGCGGATGGGCGCGAGTGCTCAGGCCAGCGGCAACGTATCGTCGCGCGCGAAGCTCCGGTCATCCCGCGAGAGGATCCGCTCGCGCCGCGGCGCGCCGACGGCGCCGCCGATCCAGCCCGCGATCGCGCCGATGGCGAGGGCGACGAAGCCGTAGATGCCCGCCTGGGCGACGCCCGAGCGCGCCGCCTGCGCCGCCTTGGCCGCCTCCTGCTTCGCCTGGTCCAGGGTCTGCTGATACTGCTGCGCGGCCTGCTGGATGCGGGTCTTGGCCTCGTCCTGGCTGATGTTGGCCACCCGCGCGAGGTCGTTCACCGCCCGGTCCTGCGCCGCAGTCGCCGCCTGCTGGTTGCCGCCCAGGCTCGCGCGGATGTAGCTCGCTATGTCGCTCTCGACGCTCTGCGCGTCGTTGGGATTCACGAGCCGGCGCACCTGTGCCTGCAGCGCGTCCCCGCCCGTGCCATTCTGCGCGGCGCCAGAGGCGGCCCCAGAGGCGGTCCCAGAGGCGGCACCCGAGACAGCCCCGGAGACGGACGAGGCCGCCGTCTTGCCGAAGCCGCCCAGCGTGGCGCCGAGGGCGCTGAACGTTCCGCCAAGCAGCCCGCCTGCAGCCGTCGCGAGCAGGTAGGCCACGGCCAGCGTCGTGGCGGCCCAAGTCACGAAGCCGTGCCACGCCGCCGTGCTGCGGCTGCCGGCGCCGCAGAGCCGGCCGGCGACGATCCCGCCGACGAAGGACGCGATGATGCCCGAGACCACCAACCAGATGGACGCGTCTATCGAGAAGCCGCCCGCGGACGGGTTCTGAGCCGTGTTCAGCACGCTCAGCGACGAGGCCCCGACGCCCACGCCCAGGACGTAGAGGAGGAGGTCGATGGCGAGCGCCGACGCGATCCCCGCGAAGATGGCGCCCCACGAGACGCGGTTGCGCAGCAGCGTGCGGCGGTCATCGGGCAGCATAATATCTCCGGTCATGCGATAGGCGGACGGTTCGGCCATGATGGAGTTCCTCCTCAAGCCCGGCGGGTCAGCCCGGAGAGCGCATAGCCGGAGCGCATAGCCGATGCCGGCGGCCGCCAGCAAGGTCGCGGCCCTCCGCCGCCCGGCATCACCTGGCCGGCCGGCGCGCGCATGTGAATGCCTCTAACGTGCATCGGTGCGCTAGGTTCACCGCCGCTGTCGCCGGCGGCGCGGGTCTGCGAGGATGGGGCCATGGCAACACAGGACCAGCGGGAACAGGACCCTCGGGGGGCGCGCGGCAGCTATCACCACGGCAATCTCCGCGAGGCGCTGGTCCGGGCGGCGCTCGAGATGATCGCCGAGCGCGGTCTGGCCGGCCTCGCCGTTGCAGAGCTGGCCCGCGCGGTCGGCGTCAGCCCGGCTGCGCCGTATCGCCACTTCCGCGACCGCAATGCCCTGCTCGCCGAGGTGGCGCGCCGCGGCTTCGAGCAGCTCGCCGCCGCGATGGAGAAAGCCTGGGACGGGGGCGACCCGAACCGGTCGGCGCCATCGAGCGCTGCGGGCGGGCCTATCTCGACTTCGCGCGGCGCGAGCCGGCCGCCTTTGCCGCGATGTTCGGCGACGGCACCTCCAACGCTGCCGGCGGGCGCGCCGACCGGGACGCGCTCGCGGAGGACGCCGGGGTACGGCGCGCATCGGACGCAGCGCTCGCCGTGCTGCGCCGGGCGGCGGAGGCGGCCTGCGCAGCCGGGACCGCCAGGCGGCGTCCGCCCGCGCTGATGGTCGCACTCCACGTCTGGTCGCTCGCTCACGGCGTCGCAGCCTTGTTCGTCGGCGGAGACCAAGCCTTGCGCCGCAAGCTGCCGATGACCCCGGAGGAGCTGCTGGAGGCCGGGCTGCTGCTTTACCTGCAATCGCTCGGTCTCGTCGCAGCCGAGCCCGCACCGGAGACACGCCAGGACACATAATCGTGTCCGACCTTTCCGCCGGCCAGGCTCGATGCTAGTGTAAATGGCACTAACATTCACGCGGAGGTTCCAATGGGTACTCGCAAAGCTGGACGCGATGGGTAAGCTGGCCTGGCTCGGGGTGATCCTCATTGCCTTCTGGACCGCGTGGCCGCTCGGCCTCGCCGTCCTGGCTTACCTCGTCGGCAGCGGGCGGCTGCGGACGTGGTTCGAGACGCCCGGCACCTGGTGCAACATGCGGAGCGACGGGCCGGGCGCGCAGTCTAGCAGGTTCCGCCGGCGCAGTGCTCCGAGCGGCAACAAGGCGTTCGACGAGTATCGCGAGGAGACGCTGCGCCGTCTCGAGGAAGAGCAGCGCGAGTTCCAGGACTATCTCGAGCGTCTGCGCCGCGCCCGCGACAAGGCCGAGTTCGACGGCTTCATGGCCGAGCGGCGGCGGAGCGCCGGCACGAGCGATTTGACGGGCGGTGCGGAGCCGGCGTAGCCCGTCCGAGTGCGCGGCGCGCGGCAGGGCCGGCGCACAGGCTGGCCCTGCCGAACACGACCTCGTGCGGTGCTTGCAACACTTCCTGAGCTACCGCGCTCTTCCTGAGGAAACGCTTGATGCGAAGGCGATACCTCTTAAAGGTACTCACTCACCAGCGCCGGCATCTGACGGCGCCCTTCGCCCAAGCGCGCTCCCTTAAGAGAGATGGAGGCCCAGGATGACGACCCGAACTGTGACCGCAATGTTCAACTCCCGCGCCGAAGCCGACCGCGCCGCGCAGCAGCTCGCGACCGATCTGCGCGCTGACCGCGCCGCCGTGCGCGTCCTGCCCGAGGCCAACGCGACCGACGTGGGCTATGACCCGACGCGCCCCTACCACGAGACCGGCTTCTTCGCTGCGCTCAAGAACTTGTTCCTGCCGGACGAGGACCGTTACGGCTACGCGGAGGGTATGCGCCGTGGCGGCATCATTGTCGCAGTCACGGTGGACGAGAGCCAGGTGGAGCGGGCGTCCGACATCCTTGAGCACGCCGGCGCCGTCGATCTCGACGCGCGCGAGGCGTCCTGGCGCCAATCCGGCTGGACTGGCTACGATGGCACTGCGCACCGCGCCTACGGGCCGGCTGGCACGGCCACGGGGGCCGTTGCTGGTGCCGCCAGCGGCGCCGCTGCCGCGGTCGGGAACGCCGCCTCACGGGCCGCGAGCGCCGTGACAGGTACCCCGGCCCGGCCTGCCGCCCAGACCCCAGCAGCGGCGTCGGCAACGGCTGCGGCAGCGACCGCGACGGGTGCTGCGACAGCCGGGCGCGACGAGATGATCCCGATCATCGAGGAGCATCTCGTGGTCGGCAAGCGCGAGGTCGATCGCGGCCGGGTGCGGGTGCGGTCCTACGTGGTCGAGCGCCCCGTCGAGGAGCAGGTCCGCCTGCACGAGGAGCGGGTGAGCATTGAGCGCCACCCGGTTGACCGCGCGCTGACGGACGCGGACCGTGACGTGTTCAAGGAGCGCACTATCGAGGCGACCGCGACGGCCGAGGAGGCCGTGGTCAGCAAGGAGGCGCGCATCGTCGAGGAAATCGCGGTCCATAAGGAGGTCGCCGACCGGACCGAGACCGTACGCGATACCGTGCGCCGCACCGAGGTCGAGGTTGACGACCAGACGGCGAGGGCCCGCACGGGCGTCGCGGGGACCAACCCGCCGGGCACGGCGGCAAGCCGGGCGGTGGACAACACCCTCGGCACCAACATCAGCGGCGCCAATCCGGCGCGGAAGCCCTGACCGAAGCGCTCGGGAGGAGGGCTGCCAGCCCTCCTCTCCGTGCCCTTCAAGGTCCCGACGAACGACATAAGGAGACCGTCCATGAAATCTCTCCCGCTTGCCGTCGCCGCCGCCCTCGTCGCAACGGCTGCTGCTGCCCAAGGCACGAACCAGGGCAGCACGAACCCGACGGCACCGCCGCCGCCCGCCCCGACGCCGGGCATGAACAATCCCACGAACAGCGTGATGGCGCCGGGCGCGACCGTCACGCCCCCGCCCGGTCCCGTGAACGGCAACGACGGGACCGCCGCAGCCGGCGGCAACGGCAACCAGGCGGTCGCGACCACCAGCGCGAACGCGTCTCGCCCGGCGCACGGCGCCAACTCGTTCAGCCGCGGCCAAGCACGTGCGCGCATCGCCAATCACGGCTTCCAGAACGTCTCCGACCTGCGCAAGGACAGCAACGGCGTCTGGCATGGCAAGGCTATGAAAGACGGCCAGCAGGTCTCCGTGTGGCTCGACTACAAGGGCAACGTCGGTCAGAAGTAGCGGCATAACCCGCCGAGCAAGCCCGTAACGAGCATCAGGAGGCCACGATGGCCATGCGCAGCTTCACCCGGCTCTACGACGACCACGAGGATGCCGCCCACGTCGTGCAGGCATTGGAGGCGAGCGGCATCCCGCACGCTGATATCAGCCTCGTTGCAAGCAACGTTGACCGTCGTCACGACACAGTAGATACCTATGAGACGACGGGAACGGCCGTCGCCGATGGCGCGGATGTCGCGAGCACGGATGCCGAGAGCACTGGAGCTGGCGCAGGCGCTTCGGTGGGCACGATCGTCGGCGGCGGTGCGGGGCTGCTCGCCGGGCTGGGCCTGCTGGCGATCCCAGGCGTCGGCCCAATCGTGGCGGCGGGCTGGCTGATCGCGACCATAACCGGCGCCGGCGTCGGCGCCGCGGGCGGCGGCATCCTTGGCTCGCTGGTCGGCGCGGGCGTTCCCGAAGAGCACGCCCACGTCTATGCCGAGGGCGTGCGCCGCGGCGGCACGCTCGTCACCGTGCGAGCGGACGAGAGCCAAGCCGACCAAATTGATGCGATCCTCGACCAACGCACGCCCGTGGACCCCGCCTTGCGCCAGGCCGACTACCAGCAGGCTGGCTGGACCGGGTTCGACCCTGCGGCTCCCCCTTTGACTACGGACGAAGTGGTTGCGGAGCGTCAACGCCGTGTGCGGGTGTCCTGAGGCGCGGCGCCCGCAGGGCGGCCGGAGAAGTATCGTCCGGAAGCAACCGGTATCATGTCTGTCATCGCGTGGCTTATTCTTGGCCTGATCGCCGGGTTCATCGCGAGCAGGCTCTACGCGGGCACTGGCCAAGGCATCGTGCTCGACATCATCCTCGGCATCGTCGGCGCCGTCGTGGGCGGCTGGATCTTCAGCTTCTTCGGCAATGAAGGCGTGAACGGGCTCAACCTCTACAGTTCGATCGTCGCCATCGTCGGCGCGGTCGTAGTCCTCTGGATCTACCACGCGCTGACAGGGCGCCGAACGCCGCGTTGAAGCCGCCTCAGCCCGCCTCGTCGCGCGCGAAGGTCACCAGTTCGGTCCCTTCCTCCACCATCTCGTCCACGGCGGGGCGGACTGCCGCGACCGTGCCGGCGACCGGCGCCGATAGGGTCAGCTCCATCTTCATGGCCTCCAGCACCAGGAGCGGCGCCCCTTTCCGTACGATGTCCCCCGGCTTAACCAGCACGCGCGAGACGCGCGCCGGGATGGGCGCGGCTACCCGGTCATCGCCCGCGCTCTCCTGCCGCGGGGGGGCGAGCGGGTCGAGCTGGCGCAGCACGTGATTGCGGCCGGCGAGGATGACGACCAGCTCCTCACCTTCGCGCACTACGCGCAGCCTGTGCAGCACGCCGTCCACCCGCAGCGCCATGCCCGCTTCGTCTTCCGTCGCCTCCGCGTGCACGGACCCGGCAGGCAGGTCCAGCCGGAACGCGCCGTCCGCCTGCGGATAGGCGCGCAGCGTGACCGTGTCGCCGCCACGACGGAGGACGAAATCCTGGTAGCCGTCGCCGTTCATGCGCCAGGCATCCGCTAGGCCCCACGGCGACCAAGGGTCTCCCGAGCCCGCTGCCTGCGCCGCCTCGCCTGCGCGCTGGTCCGCGAGCACGGCCATCGCGGCAGCCACCCACACGGCCGTGTCCGCCGCGTCGGGGAGCTTGGCCGGCAAGGTCAGCTCGTCCGCATGCCGGGCGATGAAGCCGGTGTCGAGGTCCGCGGCGGCGAAGGCGGGGCTGGCGGCAATCGCGCGGAGCAGGCCGAGGTTGGTCTGCACGCCGACGACCTCATACTGGGCGAGCGCCCCCGCGAGCCGCTGGACGGCGGCGGCGCGGTCCTCGCCCCAGACAATCAGCTTGGCGATCATCGGGTCGTAGTTCGGCGTGATCGCGTCGCCCTGGCGCACGCCGGTGTCCACACGAACGTCAGTGTTCTCGCGCGGCTGGCGCAGGTGCGCGAGCGTGCCGATCGACGGGAGGAAGTCGCGCGCCGGGTCCTCGGCATAGACGCGGACCTCGATGGCGTGGCCGCGCGGCGCGCCGGGCGGCTCCGGCAGCGCCTCACCCGCGGCCACGCGGAGCTGCCACTCCACGAGGTCGAGACCGGTGATCATCTCGGTCACGGGATGCTCCACCTGCAGCCGAGTGTTCATCTCCATGAAGTAGAAGGCATCATCCGCATCACTGTTCGCGCCGCTTGCCGCGGCGACTATGAACTCCACCGTCCCCGCGCCGACGTAGCCGACCGCGCGCGCCGCCGCGCACGCGGCATCGCCCATCGCCCAGCGCCGCACCGTGTCCATGCCCGGCGCCGGGGCTTCCTCGACCACCTTCTGGTGCCGGCGCTGGATCGAGCAGTCACGCTCGAACAAGCTCACGACCCGCCCATGCGTGTCCGCGAACACCTGGATCTCGATGTGCCGGGGCCGGGTGAGATAGCGCTCGATCAGCACGCGGTCGTCGCCGAACGAAGATGCCGCCTCGCGCTTGGCGCCGCCGACGGCGTCCTCCAGGTCCGCCGACCGCTCCACGATCCTCATGCCCTTGCCGCCGCCGCCGGCACTGGCCTTGACCAAGACGGGATAGCCGATGCGCGCCGCGGCGGCGGCAAGCGTCGCGAGGTCCTGCGCCTCGCCGTGGTAGCCGGGGACGAGTGGCACCCCGGCATCCTCCATCAGCGCCTTGGCCGCCGCTTTCGATCCCATGACGCGGATCGCGGCCGCCGGTGGGCCGACGAACGCGATGCCCGCCGCCGCACAGGCGTCGGCGAACTCGGCGTTCTCCGAGAGGAAGCCGTAGCCGGGGTGGACCGCGTCCGCTCCGGAGCGACGTGCGGCGTCGAGGACCTTCCCGATGTCGAGGTAACTCTGGCGCGCCGGTGCCGGGCCGATCAGCCAGGCCTCGTCGGCGAGGCTCACGTGGAGGGCGTAGGCGTCGGCACTGGAATAGACGGCGACGGTCGCGATGCCAAGGCGCCTGGCGGTGCGGATCACTCGGCAGGCTATCTCGCCGCGGTTGGCGATCAGGAGCTTCTTGAACATCCGGCCCTCACATCCTGAACAGGCCAAACCTGGCCGAGCCGGTAAGGCGCGCATCGCCCCATCTCTCAATCGGCGCGTTCAGACTCGCGGACAGGGCGAGGCCGAGGACCCGGCGCGTGTCCTCCGGCGCGATTACGCCGTCGTCCCAGAGCCGGGCGGTGGCGTAGTAGGGATGGCCCTGGCTCTCATACTGCTCGCGGATCGGCGCCTTGAACGCCTCCTCGTCCTCGGCCGACCAGGCTTGCCCGCGCGCCTCGAGCCCGTCGCGCCGCACCTGGGCGAGCACGCTCGCCGCCTGCTCGCCGCCCATCACGCTGATGCGCGCGTTCGGCCACATCCAGAGGAAGCGGGGCGAGTACGCCCGGCCGCACATGCCGTAGTTGCCGGCGCCGAAGCTGCCGCCGATGATGACCGTGAACTTCGGCACGGCGGCGGTCGCCACCGCCGTGACCATCTTGGCACCGTCCTTGGCGATGCCGCCCGCCTCATACTTGCGGCCGACCATGAAGCCCGTGATGTTCTGCAGGAACACGAGCGGGATGCCGCGCTGGGCGCACAGCTCGATGAAATGGGTGCCCTTCTGCGCGGATTCCGAGAACAGGATGCCGTTGTTGGCGACGATCCCCACGGGGTAGCCCCAGAGATGGGCGAAGCCGGTAACTAGGGTCGGGCCGTAGAGGCGCTTGAACTCGTCGAACTCGGAGCCGTCCACGAGCCGGGCGATCACCTCGTGCACGTCGTAGGGCTTGCGGCGGTCGGCGGGGACCACGCCGCCGATCTCGGCGGGGTCGAGGCGCGGCGGCACCGGCTCGCGCAGGGCGACGCCGGGCTGCTTACGCGTGTTCAGGCCGGCGACAATGGATCGCGCGATGCCGAGCGCGTGCTGGTCGTTCTCGGCGAGGTGGTCGGCCACACCCGAGGTGCGGCTGTGCAGGTCGCCGCCGCCCAGCTCCTCGGCCGTGACGATCTCGCCGGTCGCGGCCTTCACGAGCGGCGGGCCGCCGAGGAAGATGGTGCCCTGGTTGCGCACGATGATGCTCTCGTCCGACATGGCCGGAACGTAGGCGCCGCCCGCGGTGCAGGACCCCATCACGACGGCGATCTGCGGGATGCCGGCAGCCGACATCTGCGCCTGGTTGTAGAAGATACGGCCGAAATGCTCGCGGTCGGGGAAGACCTCGTCCTGGTTAGGCAGGTTGGCGCCGCCGCTGTCCACGAGGTAGAGGCAGGGGAGGCGGTTCTGGAGCGCGATCTCCTGGGCGCGCAGGTGCTTCTTGACCGTGATCGGGTAGTAGGTGCCGCCCTTCACGGTGGCGTCGTTGGCGACGATCATGCATTCGCGCCCCGAGACCCGGCCGACGCCCGTGATGATCCCGGCGGACGGCACCTCGCCGCCATACATGCCGTGCGCGGCGAGCTGCCCCACCTCCAGGAACGGCGACACCGGGTCGATCAGCGCGCGCACCCGGTCGCGGGGCAGGAGCTTGCCGCGGGCGAGATGGCGCTGCCGGGTGGCCTCGCCGCCGCCCTGGCGGACGCGGTCGGCATTCTGCCGCAGATCATCCACCAGCGCCTGCATCGCCGCCGCGTTCGCCCGGAACTCGGGGGAGCGCGCGTCGAGGGCAGAGTCGAGGACCGGCATGTCAGGCGCTCTCGTTGAACAGCTCGCGGCCGATGAGCATGCGGCGTATCTCGCTCGTTCCCGCCCCGATCTCGTAGAGCTTGGCGTCGCGCAGCAGGCGGCCGGTGGGATACTCGTTGGTGTAGCCGTTGCCGCCCAGGCACTGGATCGCCTCCAAGGCCATCCACGTCGCGCGCTCGGCAGCGTAGAGGATGGCGCCGGCCGCGTCCTTGCGCGTCGTTTGGCCGCGGTCGCAGGCCTTGGCTACGGTGTAAACATACGCCTTGGCCGCGTTCATCGTCGTGTGCATGTCAGCGAGCTTGGCCTGCATGATCTGGAACTCGCCGATCGGCTGGCCGAATTGCTTACGCTCGTGGACGTAAGGAAGCACCACGTCCATGCAGGCCTGCATGATCCCAAGCGGCCCCGCTGCGAGCACGGCGCGCTCGTAGTCCAGCCCGCTCATCAGCACGTTGACGCCCCTTCCCACGGTGCCGAGCACGTTCTCCTCCGGCACCTCGCAGTCCTGGAACACCAGCTCGCAGGTGTTCGAGCCGCGCATCCCGAGCTTGTCCAGCTTCTGCGCCGTCGAGAACCCCTTGAAGCCTTTCTCGATCAGGAACGCCGTGATGCCGCGCGGCCCGGCCGCCGGGTCGGTCTTGGCATAGACGACCAGCACGTCGGCGTCTGGACCGTTGGTGATCCACATCTTGGAACCGTTCAGCACGTAGCAGTCGCCGCGCTTGTCGGCTCGCGTCCTCATGCCGACCACGTCGGAGCCGGCGCCGGGCTCGCTCATAGCGAGGGCGCCGACGTGCTCGCCGCTGACCAGCTTGGGGAGGTAGCGTCCCTTCTGCTCGTCCGAGCCGTTGCGGCTGATCTGGTTGACGCAGAGGTTGCTGTGCGCGCCGTACGAGAGGCCCACCGAGGCCGACGCCCGGCTGATCTCCTCCATGGCGACGCAGTGCTCCAGGTAGCCCATTCCCGCGCCGCCCCACTCCTCCTCGACCGTGATCCCGAGGACGCCGAGATCCCCCATCTTGCGCCAGAGGTCGGCCGGGAAGTCGTTGCTGTGGTCGATCTCCGCAGCACGCGGCGCGATCTCGTCGGTGGCGAAAGCTTCCACCGTGCCGCGCAGCATATCCGCGGCCTCGCCGAGATCGAAGTCCAGGGCGCGCCCAAGGAACGCATTGCTGTTGCTCATCTCGGAACTTCCTCTCTTGCCAGGCCAGCCTCCATCGTGCCGCCCCGCCATTCAAGCCACTGCCACGCGGCAAGGGCCGGCACGCCGAGCGCCACGTCCCGCAGCCGCCGGATCAGCGACAAGGCTATCGCAATGTCGGGCGACAGGCCGAATAATCCGCATATTACAACGTAGCCGCCCTCCTGCACGCCGAGCGCCCCCGGCACCGCGAAGCCGGCCGCCTTCACGGCCTGCCCGAGGCTCTCGATGGCTACGGCGGCGCCGAGGCCCACCCCCCTGCCGAGCACGTGCAGCGTCACCCAGACCTCGAAGCCGCCCAGCAGCCAGGACGCGGAATGGAAGGCGGCGCACGCCAGCACCTGGTGCTTCGACCGATACAGGCCGCTGACCGCCTCGTGCAATCCCTCGACCTGGTTGAACCAGTTTTTGCCGATCACTCTGCCGAGCCGCAACAGCCCCCTCTCGGCCAAGCGCGCCCCTCCGAGCCACTGCACCGCGAGGAAGCCGCCGACCGCGGCGACGGCGACCGCCAGTGCCGCCATCACGGTTCCGGAGATGCCTTGATCACCGCCCAGCAGCAGGAGCAGGCTGAGACCAAGCAGGACGAAGGCGATCTGAGTCGCCATCTCCACCGTCAGATCGCCGATGATCCCGGCGATGGCAGCGGCGAGCGGCACGCCTCGGCGCTGCATCAGCCGCGCCGTGACCACCTGGCCACCGACCTGCGCCACGGGAAGCAGGTTGTTCACGCCCTCGCGTATCCAGCGCAGCACGACGAAGCCGCCCAGATCCGGCCGCGGCGCTGGCGCGACGGCGTGCCACGCGGCCCCGGAGGACAGCACTTGCGTGACATGGGTCAGGACGACGGCCCCGATCCCGAGCAGCCCGGCATGGCCCACCAAGTCCAAGATACGCCCGACGCCGTAGCTCGCGAGCAGCCAGGCGGTAAGCGCGACGCCCGCTACGAAGCCCAACGCAGCACCCAGCTTCACCGGCGCTCCTCTCAGTTCCAGCGGGCGTTCCCCGCTTGGCATTCCCCGTCTCTGGGCAGGATGCTAGTAGCGGGGCCTGGCTCGCCAAGGAAGGCTGCTCTTGGACACGTTGCTGCTGACCCCCGGCCCGCTCACGACCTCCGCCCGCACCCGCGCCGCGCTGGGCCGAGACTGGGGCTCCCGCGACCAGGAGTTCATCGCCATGAGCGAGGCGGTGCGCGCCCGCCTGGCAGCGCTGGCCCTGGTCGCCGCGACGCACGCGGCGGTGCCGGTCCAGGGCAGCGGCACGGCTGCCGTAGAGGCCGCAGTGCAGACGCTCGTGCCGCGGAACGGGAAGCTGCTGGTGCTGATCAACGGCGCGTATGGCCGACGCATCGTCGAGATCGCGCGCCGGGCCGGGCGCGCGCTCGCCATCATCGAGACGGCAGAGGACGAGGCGATCCAGCCGGATGCAGTGGCGTGCGCGTTGCACGCCGACCCGGACGTGACCGACGTGGCGCTGGTGCATTGCGAGACCACCAGCGGTCTGCTCAACCCGCTAGAGGAGATCGCGGCCGTGGTGCGGGCGCAGGGGCGCCGGCTGCTGGTGGACGCGATGAGTTCCTTCGGCGCGGTGCCGATCAGCGGGGCGACGGCGCCGTTCACGGCGCTGGTCGGCTCGGCCAACAAGGGACTGGAAGGCGTGCCGGGCCTCGCCTTCGCTATCGCGGACACGGCGCACCTCGCCGCGTGCGCGGACAACGCCGCGAGCCTGACGCTCGACCTCCACGCGCAGTGGCGCGGCTTCGAGGCGAACGGTCAGTGGCGCTTCACACCGCCAGTGCAGGTCGTCGCCGCGCTGAGCGCCGCACTGGACCAGCTCGACGAGGAGGGCGGCGTCGCGGCCCGGCACGCGCGCTACCAGCGGAACTGCGATGTGCTGGTGGAAGGGATGCGCGGCCTCGGCTTTGAGACCTACATCCGGCCCGAGCTGCAGGCGCCGGTGATCGTGACGTTCCGCACGCCGCCGGATGGCTGGTTCAGCTTCGACAGCTTCTACGATTTCCTGCACGCGCGCGGCGTCGTCATCTATCCTGGCAAGCTGACCGCCGAGCCGAGCTTCCGCATCGGCTGCATCGGCGCCATTGGCGAGAGGGACATCCGCCGCGCGCTCGCGGCGATCAGCGCCTTCATAGCCGACCGCGTCGCGCATCGTGGTGCAACATTGGACGTCACTCTGACTAGCAGAGACGGATGACTTCCATGAAACAGCTCACCTCCCTCTCAGAAGTCGAGTGGATTGTCGAAGGTGTGAGGCAGAAGACACCCGAAAATAACTACACGGTTGCGCATTGCATTCCACCAATCTTTCCTTCGTATGCGAAGATTTTTCACCCGATCAGCGAGGACTCCGCGGTCCAGAGCGACACCCTGACGTGGCAGGAAGACGCTCAGAACTTCACACCACAGCCCGGTATTCCGAAATCCCCGGCGACACATGTCGTTCAGGAGTTCATTGAGCGCTCCACGCTCGTGTACGGCGGTGCGAGACCGAACTCTCGACTCGTCCGCATCCGCTGGGCTCAGCTTGCATGGCGCCTCGGTCTGCCGTTCACGGTTACGCTGAGTTCCTGGTCGTTCACGCGCCGGTTCCCTGGCAGGAGTTGGCCCAAGCGCCTGATCGGTCCCAAGGAGGGAAGCCTTGAAGGCCCGGAGCGGGACGCCCTCGTCTCCGTCCTCCACCGCCATACCAAGGTGGATTGCTGTTTCTTTCATGTCTGGCTGCTGGCGACCAACGAATGGAGGGAGGATCTCTTGTTCGAGGGTGGCCTCCGCGACGCATCGCTATTTCCTGAAGGCGTTCCCAGAGTTCACTGCACGCCGACGCACTGGTTCCCAGAAGATCGTAGCTGGCTCGTCTGCACCGACTACGACCTGACGTTCACGTTGGTCGGCGGGTCCGAGAGTCTCGTGCGTGATCTGGTGACGAATCCTGTTCTCGAGTGCGTGCTTGTTAGCTCTGAAATGCGTGTTGATCGAAATGCCGATGTGGACGGCACCGTGCCGTAGGGAAAAAGTCGGCACGCGCTCGCGTAGCAGAGATGGCGCAGCTATTCGGAGGGGAACGACGATCCAAGACCGACGGACCTCGTGTGTAGTTTTGAACAAACCGCGCGGTGACCCATGGTTGGCGGCACACGGTCCGGATCAGGCGCCCGCCGCAACCTCCGCCCTCGCCGGCTGAGTGAGGAAGCGCCTGAACCGCTGCGCCACCTCGTGAGGCGCCACGGTCGGGCGGCCGAGCTTCTCCAGCGATCCCGGCCGGATGCGCGCATGCACCAGCGCCGGACCATCTTCGTCGAGCGCGGCGCGAAGTGCCCACTCGAAGCCAGATACCGTGTCGCAGGTGAACGCCCGGCGATAGCCGCAGGCGAGTGCCACGCCGGCGAAGTCCACGACCGAGGAGACGGTCGCCTGGCCGCCCGTGGAGTCGTGCACGCCGTTGTCCAGCAGCACGTGTAGCAGGCCGCCCGGCTGATAGGCGCCGATGGTCGCGAAAGTGCCCAGCTTCATCAGCGCGGCGCCGTCGCCGTCGAGCACGACCGTGCGGCGCCCCGTAGTCAGCGCCACGCCAAGGCCCATGCCGCTGGCGCAGCCCATCGAACCGACCTGGTAGAGATGCTGCTCGCGGTCGTGCAGCGTGAACAGCTCCCGCCCGGTCTTCCCCGTCGTGGCGATGACCGCTGCCTCGCCCGGCACCACCGCCAGCAGCCGCTCCAGCAGCTCGACCCGCACCGGGCGCGGCCCATCCTCGGCGAGGTTGGTCCGGATGCCGGCCGGCAGGCGGGCGCGCGCCGGCTCATCCAGGATGTCATCCGCCACGCTGCCCTTCTCCATGACAAGCGCGAACGGCACGCCGCCAGCCATCGCCGCCTCCGCCTCGTCCAAGGCAGCCGCGATCCCGGCCGGGTCGCGCGGGACGGGCCGTTGCGGCACCTCGATCACACGCAGCAAATCCTGCGTGATGCGGCCCATCAGCGCGTGCTGCGGCTCGTCCTTCAGGCCGGGCTGGCCGCGCCAGGTGATGATGAGCAGTGTCGGGATGCGGAACGGCGCGTTGAGCGAGGTGAGCGGGTTGACCGCGTTGCCAAGGCCGGAGTTCTGGCACAGCACCGCCGTGCGCCTCCCGCCTAGCCAGGCGCCCGCGGCGATGGCGACGGCCTCACCCTCGCTCGCGGCGCCCACGTAGGCGAGCGCCGGGCTGCTGGCGGTCCGGTTGATGAGCGGCGTCAAGAAGGAGCACGGCACGCCCGTGTAGAAATCGATCCCGCGCGCCGACGCCGCCCCGAGGAACTCGTCCGCCTCGATCATGAGAAATTCCGGGCGTCGGCGAGGTCGGTGAGCGTGTCCACGTCGAGCCAGTGGCCCGTGATGTAGTGGATCACCACGGGATGGCGCCGGGCGAGGCGGGCGACCAGGGCCGGCAGATCGGCCGTCGGCAGCGTTCCGTCCGCCGCCATCGCGTCCAGCTCCTCGCGCATCAGCTCGGCGCCGTGAGCGCTGAGGCGCATCAGGCCGATCCACTCGCCGCAGACTTTGTTCTCTCCATCCCTCTCCTCGCCGATACCGGTCAGCAGCGCCGGCCCGTCGTCGAGGTAGTGGCTGGAATACGCGCGGTCGGCGCAGACGAGGTCGCGCGGGTTGTTGGCGCGCGCGCCGGGCTGGCCCCCGAGCGCATCCACGGCGAGGGCGATGTCGGCTTTCACAGCCAGCAGCCCGTCGAGGATGTAGCGGCGGAACAGCACGTCGCCATAGACGACAACCGTCTCGCCGCGCAGCTTGTCCGCGGCGCAGGCGAGCGAGGCGGCTTCTCCGGTGGTTGCGAAGGCGTCGTTGTCCACGACCGCGAACCCGTCGGGTGGCACCGCGTCCTTGCGGTAGCCGCGCACCACGGTCACGTCACGGATGCCGCTCTCGCGCAGCGTGCCGACGAGCTGGCGCAGCAGCGGTTGGCCGCGCACATCCACCATGCATTTCGGCCTGTCCGCGGTGACCATGTCGAGGCCGTCCTCGCCGCGCGACGCGGCCAGGACGATCCCGCCCACGGTCTGCGCCACGGGCAAGTAGCGTCGTGACGCCTCCTCCAGCTCCTCATTGCCGGTCAGGTCGAAGATGTCGCGCACGCTCGCGACCCGGCCCTCCACTCCGCGCAGCAACTCGTCTTCCAGGATCTGCCGGGCGGTCTGGCGCATGGCTGAGATCGAGGAGCGGACGAGATGGTTGGCCCAGATGACCAAGGACACGCCGGCCCGGCGGAACACCTCCGTCGGCGTCGCGTAATACATCGTCGGCACGATCACCACCGGGCAGCGCCGGCCCCAGCGCGCCATGAACGCGGTGATCTCGGCAGCCGTGGTCTTCTTGGAGTGGATCAGGACCGCGTCGGCGCCGGCCGCGTGATACGCCTCCGCCCGGCGCAGCGCCTCGTCCATCGAGTGTCCCGCTATCAGAGCCTCGACCCGTGCGACGATCGAGAACTCGTCGCAGACTTGGGCGTCCTTGCCGGCGCGGATGCGGCCGCAGAACTCCTCGATCTCGGCCAAGGGCTGCGCCTCGCCGACGAAGGAGTTGATCTTCGGGAACAGCTTGTCCTCCAGGCACACGCCGGCGATGCCGCGCTCGCCGAGCTTGCGCACCAGCCTGCGCACGTTGTTGAAGTTGCCGTAGCCGGTGTCGCCGTCCACGAGGATCGGAAGACTCGTCGCGTCGGCCATGCATTCCAGCACGTCCAGGACCTGCGTCCAGGACGCCTCGTTGCTGTCGCGCAGGCCGAGCATGGCGGACATGGACAGGCCCGACGCCCAAATACCAGGGAAGCCCGCCTCCTCGACGATCTTCGCCGACAGGCCGCTATGCGCCTCCAGGATGAAGCGCAAGTCTGGCGATTGCAGCAAGGCGCGCAATGCGGCGGCGCGGCTCGCGCGGCTGCACCGGCTCGCAGCGAGTTGGGCGGAGGCGGTGGGATATGCTAGCTCGTTGGGCAAAATGCCGCTTGCTCCCGATCCTGTGCGCTTGACGCCCCGAGTGACAGGGTCTCAGTTTTGTAAGCGGCCCGTCACATTGGGACAATCCCGCCGTCGGAGTTCGTGTCGAATGCCCTCCCCTATCCGTGCAGCGGCTCGCCTTGCAGCGGAAAAACCGCGCGCATTGATTCTCGCCGCGGGTATTGGGCGCCGACTGGGCGGTGAGCCACTTCCCAAGGCACTGCTCCGCTTCGCCGGCAGCAGCTTGCTCGCGCGCCATCTCACGATCCTGCGCGCCTGCGGCGTTCGAGACGTGACGGTCGTCACGGGCCACTGCGCGGACCAGGTGCGGACGGAGCTGGACGCGCTCGGCAGCGACCCGCCCACGGTTGTGTTGAATCCCGACTTTCGCGAGGGCAGCGTGGTGTCGCTGCACGCTGGGCGAGACGTGCTGTGTAGCGGCGCCCCGGTGATCCTGATGGACGCCGACGTGCTCTACGACGCCCGGCTGATGACCCGCCTCGTCCAGAGCAGCGCGGCGAACTGCCTGCTGCTCGACCGTGAGATCGAGCCCGGCGACGAGCCGGTGAAGCTGTGCGTCGCGGGCGGGCGCATCGTTGATTTCCACAAGCGCCCCAGCGCCGTGCACGACTGGCATGGCGAATCCGTGGGTTTCTTCCGCTTCGCGCCAGATGCCGCTGCGGAGCTGGCTCGGCGCGCGGCGGCGTATGTCAAGGAGGGCCGGCGCGCCATGGAATACGAGGAGCCGATCCGCGACATGATCCTTGCCAGCCCGCCGGAGCGCTTCGGCTTCGAGGATATTAGCGGCCTGCCCTGGACCGAGATCGACTTTCCCGAGGATGTCGAGAAGGCGCGCGCCCTGCTGCCGGCACTGGCCGCATGAGCGTCGCACCGAACGTGCGCCAATGAGCGCCCTGGTGCAGGACGGCCCGACCGCGGAGCAGCGTGCCGCCATGGACCGCGACGGATTCCTCGTCGTGCGCGGCTTCTTCGGCGATGCCGAGACCGCGGCGATGCTGCGCTGGACCGAGGCGCTGTCCGCAGCACCGGAGCGGCCGGGCCAGCACTGGGTCTATCACGAGGACAGCCTGACTGAGCCGGGCCGGCGCGTGGTGCAGCGGATCGAGAATTTCTGCCTGTTCCACGCCGGCTTCGACCATTTGATCCGCGGCGGCGCGCTGTCGCGCTGGACCGGGGCGCTCATGGGCGGTCCGGTCGTGCTGTTCAAAGAGAAGATCAACTTCAAGATGCCCGGCGCCCCCGGCTTCAAGGCGCACCAGGACCAGCAGGCCGGCTGGGGCCGCTATGCGCCGATCTTCGTCACCGCCATGGTCACGATGGACCCCGCAACCATCGAGAACGGCTGCCTGGAAATGGTCCCGGGCCGCCACCGCGAGGGGCTGATCGGCGAGGAATGGAACCCGCTGCGCGACGAGGACCTTGACCTGCGGCCGGTGCCCACGGCGCCCGGCGACGTGATCTTCTTCGACTCCTTCGCCCCGCACGCCTCGAAGCCGAACTTCACCGCGGCACCCCGGCGCATCCTCTACCTGACCTACAACCTTGCCGAGCATGGCGACCACCGAGCGCGCTACTACGCCGAGAAACACGCCTCCTTTCCGCCAGACATCGAGCGCGATGGCTCCAGGAGCTACGTCTTCCGAGTGTAGCTGTCGCGGAGCCAGCCATGCCGCTAGTGCCCTACCTGCTGGCTGAGAGCTGTGCCAGGAAAAGCGCATGAGTCATGACACAGCCGTCCACCGCGCCATCCGCCCAGCGATCCGGGTGCTCGCGAAGACTGGGGTCACGCCGGACCACCTGACGGCGCTGCGCTTCGCCACCGCCTTGGGCGCAGCCTCCCTGTTCGCGCTGGGGAGCCGGGGCTGGGTCGATGTCGGCGCGGGGCTGTTCCTGATCTCAGCTCTGCTCGACCGCGCGGACGGCGAGTTGGCCCGGCAGACGCGGCGCTTCAGCCAACACGGCTACCGCTACGATCTTCTGTCCGACTGTGCCGCGGGCGTCCTCTCGTTCATCGGTCTCGGCCTCGGTGCGATGAGCGGCCCGCTCGGGCCGTGGGCCCTGGTCTTCGGCGTAGTGGCCGGGCTAGGGGTGACGATCCTGTTCTGGCAGATTGATGTCCGAGGCGAGCGAAAGCTGCCCGGCATCGCCGGCGCCGGCGACCGTGCGGTAATTGACCCGGACGATGCCATGTTCCTCGTGCCGCCGCTTCTGTGGCTCTTCGGCGCGGACGCGGTCCTATGGCCGGCCGGCACCCTGACGCCCGCCCTCGCCCTCTGGATGGTTCTGCGCGCCTGGGCACGCCGGCAACGGGCGCCGGCCCATACGGGACGAACGCACGAGGGCAGGCCGGTCCGTTGAGCAACGTCGCGGCGCCCGTCCGCAATTACCGCACCACCGCCCTGATCGTCGCCAGCGCCATGTTCATGGAGCAGGTGGACGGCACGGTGCTGTCCACCGCGCTGCCGGCCATGGCGCGCAGCTTCGGCACCGACGCGGTGCGGCTGAATGTGGCGCTCACCTCCTACCTGCTCAGCCTCGCGGTGTTCATCCCCGCCAGCGGCAAGATCGCCGACCGCTTCGGCTCGCGCACCGTGTTCCGCGCCGCCATCGCCCTGTTCACCGTCGGCTCAGTGCTGTGCGGCCGGGCGAACGGGCTGCCCTTCCTGGTCGCATCGCGGATCCTGCAAGGCATCGGCGGCGCGATGATGGTGCCTGTTGGGCGGCTGGTGCTGCTTCGCACCACGCCCAAGACGGACCTCGTCTCCGCCATGGCGTGGCTGCTTGTGCCCGCGACGCTCGGTCCCGTAGTGGGACCGCCGCTCGGCGGCTTCCTCGTCACGTATCTGTCCTGGCGCTGGATCTTCGACATCAACGTGCCGATCGGGCTGCTCGGCATCCTGCTCGCCACCTTGTTCATCGACGAGATCAAGGAGCCGGACGCCGGGCCGCTCGACGGGATCGGCATGGTGCTCTCGGGCGTCGCGCTCTCCTGCCTGATGTTCGGGCTGGAGATCGCGGCCCGCGGCACTGGCTCGGGCGCGGTCGCGGCGGCGCTGGTCCTGGCCGGGATCCTGGCGGGGACGCTCTACTGGCGACACGCGCAGCGGCAGCGCAGCCCGGTGCTCGACTTCCGGCTGATGCGCATTCCCACCTTCGGCATTTCGGTGCTCAGCGGCTCGCTGTTCCGGATCGCTATCGGCGCGGTACCGTTCTTGCTGCCCTTGATGCTCCAGCTCGGCTTCGGCATGTCCGCGGCGGCAAGCGGCGCCATCACCTTCTCCAGCTCCGCAGGCTCCCTCCTGATGCGCGCCTGCGCCAAGCCGCTGCTGCACCGCTTCGGCTTTCGCCGGGTGCTCGTCTGGAACGGGGCCCTCTCGATGGTGCTGCTGGGGAGCTACGCCCTGTTCCGCCCCTCCTGGCCGCTGCCCGCGATCTACGCGCTGCTGCTGGTGGGCGGGTTCTTCCAGTCCCTGCAGTTCACCGCCTACAACACGGTCGCCTACGCCGACCTCGCGCCGGGCCGCATGAGCGCCGGGACCAGCTTCTACAGCACGTTCCAGCAGCTCTCGCTGTCGCTCGGCATTACCATCTCGGCCGCGGTGCTGGCCGGCTTGATCCGGCTCGCCGGGCACGCGCGGCCGTCGCTCGACGATTTCTCGATCGCGTTCGTGGTCATCGCGGCGATCGGCCTGCTCGCGTCGCCGGCCGGACTCGGCCTGCGTCCTAACGCCGGCGAGGAGCTGAGCGGCCATCACGAGCCGGCGGAGGCAGATTGAACCTGATGGTGGCGCGCGCCGCGGGAATGTGCTCGGAATGTAGCAGTAGGAGAAAGTGGAACCGAACGGGAGGAGCAGCGATGGCGGACTACTACTCGCAGGAGAACCACGGCCCGTTCCACCTCTTCGAGATGGAGAGCTTTGACCTGGAGGAGGGCGGGCGGCTGCGCAACTGCACGCTCGCCTACGCCACGCACGGCACGCTGTCGCCGGCCAAGGACAACGTCGTGCTGATGCCCACCTGGTATTCCGGCACGAGCAAGATCATGGAGCAGCTCTTCATCGGGCCGGGCCGGGTGCTCGACCCGGCGCACTGGTTCATCGTGGTGGTGAACCAGATCGGCAGCGGCCTGGGCAGCTCGCCGCACAACACGCCGGCCCCGTTCAACGGACCGCGCTTCCCGCACGTACGGATCGGCGACGACGTGGAGGCGCAGCGGCGCCTACTCGCCGAGAAGTTTGGCGTCGAGCAGATCGCCCTGGTCTGCGGCGGCTCAATGGGCGCGCAGCAGACGTATGAATGGGCAGTGCGCTTCCCCGACATGGTGCGCCGGGCGGCCCCAATCGCAGGCACGGCGCGCAACACGCCGCACGACTTCGTCTACGGCGCCATGGTGGGCGACACGATCAAGTCCGATCCGGCCTGGAACGGCGGCTGGTATCGGGACGCGTCGGACGTCCACGTGGGGCTGCGGCGCCAGGCCCAGCTCTGGAGCCTGATGGGCCTCTGCCCGGAGTTCTACAAGCGCGAGATCTGGCGCAGCATGGGGTTCTCCTCGGTGGAGGACTTCACGGTCGGCTTCATCGAGGGCTACTTCCTGCCGATGGACCCCAACGACCTGCTGTGCCAGGCGTGGAAGTGGCAACGCGGCGACGTGACCCGGCACACGCGCGGCGACCTCAAGGCGGCGCTCGGACGCATCAAGGCGAAGACCTTCGTCATGCCGATCAGCAGCGACATGTTCTTCCCCGTGCAGGACTGCGCGGACGAGCAGGCGCTGATCCAGGACAGCGAGCTGCGGGTGATCGAGAGCCACGGCGGCCATTTCGGTTTGTTCGGGTTCGAGCCAAGCTACTTCGAGCAGCTGGATCGGCACCTGAAGGACCTGCTGGCGGACTAACAGGTTGCAAGCATCACATCGAGCAGAGGAGAGAGAGCCATGGCCGACACCGTCATCACCGTCCGCAGGAACGGTCCCTACATCGTGAGCGGGGCGGTCGAGCTGCGGGACGCCGACGGGAAACGCTATGAGACCGAGGAGACGATGGCGCTCTGCCGCTGCGGCGCCTCGACCACGAAGCCATTCTGCGACGGCACGCACTCGAAGGTCGGCTTCCAGGCGGCGGAACAAGCCGTTCCAGGCTCGGCCGAGACATAAACCTGGCCCGCGCGGTCAAGATCCGTGTCTCTGGTCAGCAACGGCAGTGATGAGGAGCAGGTGGAGACGGCAGAAGTGAGGCTCTTGCCGCGCCCGGCAAGGGACGGCGACGACGCGCTTTGGGCGGTGGTGGCCTGGCTCGGGCCGCAGCGGCGCGTCGCCGAGGTGTTCACGAGCCGGGCGCGTGCCCTCGCTGACCGCGATTGGCGCGAGCGGGAGGTCAGCGCCTACGCGTACCTTCTGCGCGGCACAAGACAGCCGGTGCCGCGCTACAGCGTCGTCCCGGTCCGGCGCTCCGACCTGCCGCGCCGCTGGAAACCCTTGCCCGCGCTCGGCTTCCTGCGCGGGCAGTTCATCTGACGCTCAGGCCGGCGGCATCTCGTCGGCGACGCAGAGTATAGAGCGTGGCCTCGGGATGATGCCGCTGCGCGCTCTCCGCGAGCGCCTTGGCCGTGGGCACGTAGTTGTCCGAGCAGATAGTGACGATGGCCAGGCTCTGGATCGCCATGCGGGGCGGGCTTCCTAGCGCACGTTGGGGAAGGCGCGCCGCTCAGAGCCTGGGCGAGTGCGGCGCGGAAGCCTGCGCCTCGATCGTGACCTTACAGCCACAGACGCGAGTCGTCGCGGGCCCACATCAAGAGTCTGTGAGAAACACGATTGCAGTGGTCACGAGCCTGTGATCGTATGCCTGTAGCTACGGCGCGTTCCGCGCGTGGCGATCGGAACCCCTAGGACCGGCGATGGAACACAATCATGGCGTTGCGAGCACAACAGGTTCCCTCTCAGGCGTGTTCCCGCTGCCTGGCTACCAAGACGCTCGCGCCATGCCACGCGGCACGCTCGCGGGAACAGTCTTGACCATCACGGCCCTGCTGCTGGGCTATGTCGGAGTCGGGTTCGCCCGGCTGCTGTTCTGACAGGCCTACGCTCGCGGCCCAGGGTGAAGCCGAACCGGCCTGCCCGTGCGGATGCTCTCGTCCGCGGCGAGCACGATGCGCAGGCTCTCCACGGCGGCGTCCACGCTCGCCGTGAGGTCGCGGTCGTGCAGGATAGCGTCGAGGAAATGCGCCTGCTCGCGGTCGCACAGCGCCTGGTGGCCCGGCTCGTCGTCCATGTGGATCACCTCGTCCGGCCGGGCGAACCGGCCCTGCGCGTCCGCGTCCGCGCGGTGATGCAGCAGGGGGCGCGTGCTGGTGTGCGTCTCCATGTCGTCGGAGCGCCCGTCGCCCGTGCCCTCGTGCAAGTGCTCGGGGCGCACGCCCACGGTCACCGCGGGGTCGCCCGGTCCCCCCACCGCCGAACGCGCCCGGCCGCCCCCCGCCAGCGCCACGTCCACGCCGTCGCCTGCCTGCCCGCTCACCCGGCCCGGCAGCAGGTTCATCTGCGGCGACCCGATGAACGCCGCGACGAACAGGTTGCGCAGCTGGTGATACAGTTCGACAGGAACAGGTCAGGATCGCGCACGATGGCCCGGCCGATCGCGACCCGCGGCCGCACCAGCACCATAGTGAACACCGCAACGGTCGCGACCGCCGGGCGCAGCAGGGGCAGGATCAGGCTCCAGAAGATGCGGTATTCCGACACGCCGTCGCACCGCGCCGCCTCCCGCAGGTCGCGCGGGATTTGCTGCACGAACTCGGACAGAATGGCGATGGCGAGCGGCGTGTAGCGCCCGTCCTTCTTGATCGCCTCCAGCACCGCGTGGAACTCGGCCATCGTCTTCGGCGGCTGCAGCTTC
This sequence comes from uncultured Alphaproteobacteria bacterium, assembly GCA_963848595.1. GTDB lineage: Bacteria > Pseudomonadota > Alphaproteobacteria > Acetobacterales > Acetobacteraceae > CAWKEH01. The sequence continues at coordinate 32,383 of CAWKEH010000015.1, forward strand.
AGCTCGTCGAAGATGTTCTGGTTGTAGATGAAGCCGTGGATCACGGACGCCGTCGGCATGCAGAACGTGGTCTTGTGGTCGTCCGTCTGCCAGGCACTGCGCGCGACGGCAGGGAAGTTGTCTAGGTCCGGCACGTCGTCAATGGGTGCCAGATACCCCTTCGTGTATAGGTCGAGTGAGGCATCGAAGGGATGGCAGGCGATCAGGTCCGCCGCGGTGCCGCCAGCAAGCTGAGCATTCGGCGCCGCGTTGTATTCGGTCGGCGGCAGCCCCTTGAAGTTCAGCTTGATGCCCGGGTGGGACTTCTCGAACGCAGGGATGATCGTGCCGTTCCAGATATCGGCGTCGTCGTTGCGCCAGCTCTCGATGGTGGGCGTCTACGCCGCCGCCACGCCGGCCAGCCTGGGCAGGGCCGCGCAGGCGGCGAGCAGCGCACGCCTATACACCCCGGAATAGGCAACCTTCCGCATCGCAGCTTCCCGATCTCTCGTTCGCGCGAGCCTAGCAGGATTCCCCTCTCGCACCACCCCCGAAACCCGTCAGCCCTGATAATCCCGCCATTCCGGCTCGTTGCGAAACACCCAGTCGTAATACTCCCGCTGCGTTAGGTCGGCCGCCGCCTCCTCGTCCACCACGACCTTGCAGTTGGGATGCAGCTGCAGCGCCGACGCGCTGACCATGGCCGTGATCGGGCCTTCCACGGCCCTGGCCAGGATCGCGGCCTTGGCGCGGCCGCTCGCCAGCAGGATCAGCTCGCGCGCCTCCAGGATCGTTCCGACGCCCATGGTCAGCGCTCGTGTGGGCACCCGGTCCGCGTCGCCGCCGAACATGGCCGCGTTCTGCTGCCGGGTGACGGGGGTTAGCGCCTTCTCGCGGGTGCGCGACATCAGCGCCGACAGCGGCTCGTTGAACCCGATATGCCCCGCCTCGCCGATGCCGAGGAGCTGCACGTCTATCCCGCCCGCTTCCCCGATCAGCCGCTCGTAGCGGACCGCCTCCGCCCGAAGGTCCGCCGCCATGCCATCGGGGATCTGAGTGTTGGCAGGCACGATATTGACTCGGCCGAACAGGTGGCGGTCCATGTAGTGCCGGTAGGAGTGCTCATCGTCGGCCGGAAGGCCGATATACTCGTCGAGGTTGAAGGTGCGGCATCGCGAGAAGTCGAGGCCCGTGTCCCGATGCATCGCGGCGAGGTGGTCATAGACGCGCTCCATCGTGCGGCCGGTGGCAAGGCCCAGCACCAGATCGGGCTTGGCACGCACGCGGGCGGCGACGAGCCGTGCCACGAGCTGCGCCGCCGTGCCGGCGTCGGAGCAAATGACCACTTCCACCGCTACGATTTCTCCGTGAACGCGGGGCCGAAGTCAGGCGCTCGCCTGATCGAGCCTCTCGATCGCCTGCCGGTCGAGCGTCAGCTGAGCCGCCTTCACCAGGTCCTGCAGCTGCTCCACACCCGTGGCGCTGGCGATCGGCGCAGTCACGCTGGGCCGAGCGATGAGCCAGGCGATCGCGACCTGGGCAGGCGCCGCAGCGTAGCGCTCAGCCACCTCGTCCAGCGCCTGGAGGACACGACGCCCACGGTCGTCGAGATACTTCTTTACGCTTCCGCCGCGCGGGCTCTTCGAGAGATCCGCCTCCGAGCGGTATTTGCCGCTCAGGAACCCCGAGGCCAGCGAGAAATAGCTGATCACGCCCAGCCCTTCCGCCCGGCACACCTCCTCCAGCTCGCCCTCGAACTCGCCGCGCTCGACGAGGTTGTAGTGCGGCTGCAGCGTCTCATAGCGCGGCACCCCCAGCCGCTCGCTGGTCTGCAGTGCCTCGCGCAGGCGCGGGGCCGTGTAATTCGATGCGCCGATGGCCCTGACCTTGCCCTGCTGGATCAGGTCCGCGAACGCCCGGAGCGTCTCGTCGAGCGGCACGTTCTCGTCGTCGCGGTGCGCCTGGTAGAGGTCGATGCAGTCGGTTTGCAGCCGCCTCAGCGAGTCCTCGGCGGCCTGCATGATCCAGGCTCTGGACAGCCCCTTGCCGCCCGAGCCCATGGCCATGCCAACCTTTGTAGCGATCACCACGTCGCCGCGGCCGCCGCGGCGGCGCAGCCAGTTGCCGATCACCGTCTCGGACTCGCCGCCCTGGTGGCCCGGCACCCAGCCCGAATACACGTCCGCCGTGTCGACCGCGTTGAAGCCGGCCGCCAGCAACGCGTCGAGCAGCCGGAACGAGGTCGCCTCGTCTGCCGTCCAGCCGAACACGTTGCCGCCGAACATCAACGGCGGGATCCTGATGCCCGACCTGCCAAGTTCGCGCTTCTCCATGCGAGCCTCCACCATGCCAAGACGTCCGCACATTGAACGCGGCGTCCGCGGCGCATTTCCCGGCCGATGCGGAAATCGCGAGATCACGAGACTTCTATGAATGGCCGCAATGAAGAAACCGCTTAACTCGTTAATGCGTCCGTCCTCACAGTTGCACAGGTTGAGACGAACCTCTGGGTTCGCGTGCTGGATCATCAACGGCGCTGATCCTGCAAGACTTCCAACCCAGGGCAGCCTGGTCAGCACTGACCTTTTCCCATCGCAGGTGTCGGAGGCACCCCTCCACGGGTCGCCCTCCGGCAGAGCAGGCGCGTCCTCTGGGACGCCTGCAGCGACGCGCTTCAGGAGGGGGTTCAGGTCGGTCGATGAGCGCTTCGATGGAGGAGAGACTCAAGCGCCGCAAGCTCGACGCCCTCAAGCGCGGCATCCACCGTGCCAGCAGCGACGAGGCGCTCCCAGTCGCGACCCACGTCGTTGGGATCGGCCGGGCCGGAGCCGGCGCGATCACCGAGATCCTGCGCAGCCTTGAGCCCGGCGCGCCGAAGGTCACCGCGCTCGCCATCGACATCGGTGACCAGGATCTGGCGGAGCTGCGCGCGCTCGCGGCGAGCCTGCCGCCTGAGCGCGCCGAGGTCACGACCGTGGCGCTCGACGTGCCGCCGCGCGAGGCTTTGTTCGACGCGCTGCGCCGGTATCGCGAGTTCCTGACGCTCGAGTATCCGCTCTACCGCTGGCGGCCGGACGACAGCTCCTGGCTGCCGCCAACGGTCGAGTTGCCCGAGGCCGGGAACCACGTCAAGCGCGCCGTCGCCAAGGCGATCTATGGACACGCCTACTACAGCGGGCCGCGCACGATGGAGCGGACGCTGCGCCGCTTCGCGGCAGGGATCGAGGCGGAGCGGGCGCAGGCCGTGGTCGCGGTCGTGTTCGGGCTGGGCGGCGGGACGGGCAGCGGCATCGCGGTTGATCTTGCGCGCCACCTGTCGGCCGGCCTGTTCGGCCGCCGGGTGCTCGTGGCAGGGATCGGGATCGCGCCGTGCGCCGGGGATGCGCCGGAGCACCGGGGCGGACGCCTGTTCGCCGTTCTCAACGAGCTAGATTGCCTGGGCGACGAGGCCAAGAACCGCGGCGTCGTGATGTCCTGCGGGGACCTCTACAAGAACCCGTTCACGGCCGGGTTCATCTTGGTTCCGCAGCAGCACGTTTGGGCGGCGACTAAGGACCTCGCCGAGACGCAGCGCCGCGGCAGCCAGGAGATCGCCACCATGCTGGCGCGCCGGGGCGGGCTCAATCTGTGGGAGATGCTGCGCTTGCTGAACTGGGTCGCGGCACCCTCGACCCAGCACTCCGCGGCACGGACGCCGTGGGGGCCCCAGTGGATTCACATGCTCGGCTTCGCCGACGCGGCCGGCGGGCCGGTCAGCATCGGGCCGGACCTGCCGCGGCAGCTGGGACTGCTGCCGGGCTACGCGCCGGAGTTCATCGAGATGCGTGTGGCGAATGCGGCCGACCCGGCCGTGACCGCGCTGGCCAGCGGCCTGGAGACAGCGTTCGCGCCGGAGGTGCCGCCGCAGGTCGTGGATGGGGGGCGGGAAGGCTCCGTCCAGTTCATCCTGCCGCGCCTCAGCAAGACGGACCTCAGCCTGTTCCCCGAGGCGCGTGCCGCCTACGATTCCGAGCCGCCGGACCAGAAGCTGCTCGACCACTCGCTGCTGCTCGACCAAGGCGTGCTGCTGTCCGAGCCTTCGACGCGCCTCGAAGGCATGGCTGGGGCGAGCCTCGCGGGCGGCGAGAGCTGGGTCGCGGTGCCGATCGCGGCGCTGCGGGGAGAGGAGGCGCCCGCTCGCCGGGTGGATGCCGCGTAGATGGCTAACGCGGCGAGGCGCCTGGCGGTCCTTCCGTCTCGAAGGGCGGGAGACTACCATGCCGCTTGATTGGTCAAAGGTAATAGAACGCTATGGCAACGGGGCGAAAGTCCCTACCGTCACCGGCGGGAAATTCCTGAACGTGGCGAGGGCCGACGACAAAGCCATTTACATCGAATCGCCGATATGGAGCACCACGCTGGACCGAAGCAACCTCGAGAAGGGCGTCAGGCTGATCGAGGAAGGAACGATTTCCCGCGATCCTGGCCTCTTCGTCGAGGATTACATGCTCTACGTGGCGAACCAGCGCGCGACGTCGGTCGCCCACATCCTGAGGGATCTCGGTTTTCTCGACCCGACCGAGACGTTTTCTATTCGATGCTGAACGTTGGGAGATCGGCATTGGGGCAGGAAGGACAACGGATACGCACTTCACGGCAATGACTTGAATTCTCGAAAGGAGATCAGGAATGTCTGCATCGTTGTATCACAGCGCGACCGGCACCCAGGCGCCGCACTGCATGCACGTCATCGGGATCGGTCGCACCGGCGCAGTCTATGTCGAGGCGCTGCTGCGCACCGGGGAGATTGAGGATCACCTCACCGACCCTCGCGCGCGCTTCGCCGCCATGGTCGTGGACATCGGCGAACAGGATATGGAAGTCGTCAAGGATTACGCGGCGTCCTTCGTCAAGCGCCTGGAGTTCGAGGGGCATTCCGGCCGAGCGGTTCCAGTTCCAGGCCATCGCACTGCCGGTTCCCGAGAAGGAGGAGTTCTTCGAGGGGCTGAACCGGACGCGCGAGTTCCTGAAGCTCGAATACCCGCGTTACTACTGGAATCCGAACTTCGAATCCTACGTGCCGCACAGCTACAAGATGCCGAAGGCCGGCGAGCACATCCCGCGCATCGTGGCCAAGGGTATCTACGCGAACGCCTACTACGCCGGCGAGCGCCCGCTGGACGTCGCGCTGCGCAACTTCGTGCGCCAGATCGATGAGGCGACGCTCCCCTCGATGGTGACGGTTTGCTTCAGCATGGCCGGCGGCACCGGCAGCGGCATGGTCGTGGACCTCGCCCGGCACCTCTCGAACGTCAAGCTCGGCCGGCGCATCCCTGTGATCGGCGTCGGGCAGCTGCCATCCTCCGGCGACCCCGAGACCTACCAGAACAGCCCCGGTCTCTACACGACGCTCAACGAGATCGACTGCATGCTGGACGACGACAAGAACGCCGGCGTCACGGCGGTCTGGGGCGATCTGTATCGCAGCCCGTTCACGGGCGGCTTCTTCCTGGTGAACCCGGAGCAGAGCTGGCAGCGCCTGACCGCCTACACCACCACCGGCGAGCAGCACATCCGCCACGGCTTCAAGGAGACGGTGACCAATCGGTTTGTCGCCAACTCGTTCATGCGCTTTGCGGTCGTGGACAACGGGCGCGACCTGTTCCGGGCGCTGCGGCCGTCAGGGCTGACCGGCGCCCCGCACGAGACGGTCAGCGCCAAGGCCCGCAACTGGACGATGTTCAACGTGGCGAAGCTGACTCACCCCGGCGTGCAGGTCCTGCCGGGCGAGGCACCCTCGAAGTGGGACTCGGTCATCACCCAGTGGATCGACTTCACGCCGAAGTACGCTGGGCTGAAGGACGGCTTTAAGACCGACTATGCTGAGGTCTTCATCTACGGGTCCCGCAACATGGGGCACGCCGACATGAATGCGGCGTTCAAGAAGATGATGACCAAAAACTACATGCTGGACGCGGACTCGGCTCTGCAGGTCTTCAATCACGAGTTCTTCGATGCCTTGACGGCTTACGCGAACATCATCCTTCCCGGCGTCGCGAAGACCGACCTGAACGCGTTCTGGGAGAGCCAGAAGAACTACGACAAGCTCTCCTGGGAAGATAAGCTGCTCGAGCACGCCTGGCTCATCGACATCGGGCCGATGCTGTCCGAGCCGGCGATCCGGTTCGAGGGGATGGCGGGCGAGTGCATCTGGGGCTGCGCCTGCTGGGTGGTCGTACCTTACGACGAACTCCGAGGCGACAAGCTGCCGCCTGCGAACCGCAAGATCATTATGGAGCAGGGCATCGCGGCGATGACCAAGACGGTGGTCGCGACGCCGGGCGGCATGGCCCCCACGAAGGAGACGGCCTACGTCATGGCCAAGTAAGGCAGCCTAGCGATACGGCGGCGGTTCGGGCAACCAGGGCCGCCGCCCTCCCGCCTGACCGCGGCCTAGGGGCCGGGTGCCTACAATCCGGTTCCCTCGTCCAGTTCCGTCCCCGTCCAGCTCCAGGAGAGGCGGCCTCATGTCCAGCGCCCAAACAAGCGCGGCGAAAACTGACCGCCGCATCCCGGCGACCGTCGTGACCGGCTTTCTCGGGTCGGGCAAGACCACGCTGATCAACCGCATCCTGCGCGAGCAGCACGGCCGCAAGCTCGCGGTCATCGTCAACGAGTTCGGCGAGATCAGCATTGATGGGCAGCTCGTGATCCACGACGAGGACGCTCAGCTCGTCGAGTTCAACAACGGCTGCCTCTGCTGCACGGTGCGCGGCGACCTCGTGGAGACCCTCGGCCGCCTGCAGGCGCGCGCCGGCACGCTCGACGGCATCCTGATCGAGACCACCGGCCTGGCCGACCCGGCGCCCGTCGCCTCGACCTTCTTCGCCGCCGACGAGGTGAAGGCCGGCATACGCCTCGACGCCTTCGTCACCGTCGTGGACGCGGTGAACCTGGACCGCAACCTCGCCCAGAGCAATGAGGCGATGGAGCAGGTCGCGTTCAGCGACATCATCCTCATCAACAAGCGGGATCTCGTCTCGTCCGAGCAGATGGGGGCGGTCGAGCGGCGCGTTCGCCAGCTCAACCCGATGGCGAAGATCTATCACACGGCGAACGCCGAGATTGACCTCGCCGACGTCCTAAACGTGGACGCCTTCGACCTCGTGCAGAAGCTGGAGGTGGACCCCGAGTTCCTAGGCGATCACGAGCACGAGCACGACCCGGCGATCGGCTCCTTCGTGCTGGAGGAGCGGCGTCCGATCGACGTGAACCGGCTGATGATCTGGATGAACGGGGTGGCGCAGGAGCGCGGCGAAGACCTGTATCGCACCAAGGGCATCTTCTACGCCAACGGCTTCCCGGATCGCCTGGTGTTCCAGAGCGTGCGGATGCTGACGACGTTGCGCCGCGACCGCCCCTGGGCGACCGGCGAGACCAAGATGACGCAGTTCGTCGTCATCGGGAAGAATCTGGACCGGGAGGAATTCGCGGCCGGCCTGGCTGGCTGCGTGTTCAAGGGAAACTAGCCCACCAGCATCAACCCTTTGATGAAGGAACTACGGCATGGCCATTGAAGCAGGCGAGGCGGTTCCGCCCGCAACTCTGAAGCAGATGACCCCTGACGGGATCAAGGACGTGAACCTGGCGGATCTCCTCGCCGGGAAGAAAGTGATCCTGTTCGGGCTGCCCGGCGCCTACACGCCGGTCTGCTCGACCAAGCACCTGCCGGGCTACGTGGCCGAGGCGGACAAGCTGAAGTCGGAGGGCATCGCCGAGATCGCCTGCATCTCGGTCAACGACCCGTTCGTGATGGCGACCTGGGGCGAGCAGAACGGCGCGGACGGCAAGGTGCTGATGCTCTGCGACCCGGAGGCCGCGTTCACCCGCAGCCTGGGCCTGTCGCTCGACCTCGCCGCCTTCGGCCTCGGCGAGCGCTCCCAGCGCTACTCGATGGTCGTGGACGACGGTATCGTCACCACGATCAACGTCGAGAAGAGCATCTTCGACGCCGACGCGAGCGGGGCGTCGAGCCTGCTCGCCTCCGTTTCCGCATAGAGGGCCCGGTGCCGGTGGCGATTGCCGAACAGGTTCCCGCCACCGGCGATCCTCCTGGGCGTTTCGGGCCGCTCTACCGGGTGCACGTGTTCTGCTGCACGAACGAGCGCCCGGCGACGCATCGCCGCGGCTGCTGCGCGAGCAAGGGCAGCCGGGCGCTGTGCGACTACATGTGCCGCCGGGCGATGGTGCTCGGCGTGCGCCGGGTCCGCATCAACCATGCCGGGTGCCTGAACGTGTGCGAGCACGGGCCGACCATGGTGATCTACCCGGATGGCATCTGGTATCGCTACGAGACCGAGGCCGACATCGAGGAGATCCTCGGCAGCCACGTCATGCGCGGGCGGCCGGTGGAGCGGCTGATGCTCGACATCGACCCAAGCACGCTGCACGGGGCATGAGCAACGTGGTGCCGTAGGGCAGTGGGCTGGGTGGCGCCGTGAGTCTCCACTTCCGGCAACCCGCCGAAATAGACGCGAGATCATCTATCGATCCGAGAGATCGCTGACCAACCCGTTCGAACAGGTAACCCCCAAACGTTCAACGTATGCCTGTGGCAGGAGCAATCGCGCGCAGTCGCCAGCCCCGGTTGTAGGAGAGCACCACCCGTGACAATGGTCCCACATCGATCCGCGAGAACGCCATAGGTGATGCCTGAATGGCGTGAACGATTGCGGCCTTGATCACCTCCGAATGAGTGACTGCCATGCTGTGGCCCTCATCCTGCGCCCGGCTGTCCAGCCAAGCCCCCACACGGTGCAGCACGTCGAGGGCCGCCTCTCCGCCGTGCGGCGCGGCGGCCGGGTCGGAGAGCCAGGAGAGCACGGCCGCCTCCCCATCCTGAACTTGCACGTCTGCCAGGCTCCGTCCGGCCCAGCGCCCGCAATCGCAGGGGCGCAGCGCAGCTTCCGTGATCGCCGCCAACCCGAGCGCCTCCGCGGTTTGTTGTGCCCGCAAAGCCGGGCTCACCCATCCCCGGTCAGGTCGCCCGATGCCCGACGCCAACGACGCCGCCGCCCGCAAGCCGGCCGCGTCTAGCATCTCGTCGTCCGGGAAGTCAGCCGCCCGGACCGCGCGAGTCGCGGCGTGGCAGATCAGGGTCATTCGGCTGGCGATGGCGTTCAACTCACAAAGGTTGACACGCGTTTTCTTCTTGCCAGAGCGAGGAAACGGCAGCTAGTCTCAAGACGGAGGGTGACGGGCGCATTCTCCATCTAAAGCTGCGTCCGGCACGAGCCGCGCGGCAGTATTCTGGGTCCGCTACGGACCCCATCCACGACGCTGTGGATCATTAATATACCCGATCAACCTAATTCTGCGTCTCGCACGAGGAGAGCAACCATGACCAATGCTGCCCTGACCGTCAACTCCTACGCTTCCGGCGCCATCGCGCCGATCCCACTCAAGGAACTCGTCCCGTGGGCGATTTTCGGGTCCGTAATGGCACTGCTCGCGCTCTACTTCGTCGGGGCCGAGCAGGGCGCCACGTCGCTCATCAATGGTATGTACGTGCATGAGTGGGTGCACGATGGTCGCCACCTCCTCGGCTTCCCCTGTCACTAGGGGCAGCGGTCGTGCTGGCTCGGAGCCTTTTGATCCGTGGGATGCTCGTCGGCGTTCTCGCAGGCTTGCTGGCTACCGGCTTCGCCGAGATCTTCGGCGAACCCCAGGTCCAGCATGCGATTGACTTCGAGTCCGCCATGGCAAGCGCTGCTGGCGAGGCGCCGGAGCCTGAACTCGTTAGCCGCGCCATGCAGCGCAGCTTCGGTCTGCTGACCGCGGCTGTGCTGAACGGTGTCGGGATTGGTGGTCTGTTCTCTCTGGTCTTCGCATTCACCTACGGCCGGATCGGCAGGTTCGGCGCCCGCAACCTGGCGGCGCTGCTTGCTCTTGCCGGCTTCGTTGCGCTTATCCTGGTCCCCGACCTGAAATACCCCGCCAACCCGCCTTCCGTCGGTAACCCGGATACGATCGGCCCCCGGACTGGCCTGTATTTCGAGATGATCGTCATTTCGCTGGCGGCCATGACGCTCGCCGTGCTTGCGGCGAAGCGCTTGTCCTCGCGTCTGGGCGGCTGGAATGCTGCCCTCGTCTCAGCCGTGATCTTCGTCGCGGTAGTCGCTGTCGTGCAGATCGTTCTGCCCGACGTGAACGAGGTGCCTGAGCACTTCCCCGCCGTTGTCCTGTGGCGTTTCAGGGTGGCAGCCCTTGGCATGCAGGCCGTCATGTGGGCAACGCTTGGCATCGGTTTCGGCGTGCTGGCCGAACGCCTGATTACTCCGGCTCCCGCCACTAGACTCTTTTCGTACCGTTGAGGGCTAGATACCACCCTAGAAGCGTCTGCCGGCAGGAAGCCCTGAGCACGCTGCTTCATCATCGGCATGTTCGTTGCAAGCCGGTTACCTTCCGGCGTGATCGGCCGCCTGAACGGCTTCGACCAAATGGAGATTAAGCGGGCTGGGGAGTCGGGTGGCGCTGACTTTGAAGTCCAGGCACACGTGAGGAGGGGGCATCATGTGGATCGTTGGAACCTTGCGCGGGCACAATTTTGGGCGTTTGCCTGATTCGCCTTCGTTTGAAGATGCAGGACGAGCCGAGGCTTGGGCTCGTGAGTACCTGGAAGCCAATCCAAGTATCTTTACAGTGGATGGCGAGTATTTGACGTGGCGTCGGATGGCTCCCGATGCTGCCGCCGACGGTCAAGCGGTCGCTCGCTAGGCCTGTATTTGAGGCACCGGCTGTCTCGTGAGGCGAGTTGACGGTGCCGGGTGGGCTGCTAGGCTCTAGGGACGCGTGGCGGAGCCCGGCGTCGGGCCCCGCGTCACCGACTAATTGCCTGCCGTCGTGCTTCGTCCGATCAGTCGAGGAGACATAAGCTATGCCGCTTGGAACCCTGAAGCTCCCGACTGTTGACGAGTTGCGCGCGGTCGCCGCCGATCTCGGCATGACCATGAGCGACGACGAGCTCGCGCAGCAACGTGACTGCCTCGTGGGCGCGTTCGCCGCCTACAACGCAATTGACCAGATGCCAGACGAGCTGCCGCCGGTGCACTATCCGCGCCTGCCCGGCACTCGTCCCTCGGCCGAGGAGAACGAGTACGGCGCCTGGTATGTGAAGACGGAGATCGAGGGCGCCCCGTCCGGCAAGCTCAAGGGCAAGCGGATCGGGATCAAGGATAACATCTGCGTCGCGGGCGTGCCGATGATGAATGGCGCCTCCACGCTGAAGGGCTACGTGCCCGACGTGGATGCCACCGTCGTGACCCGCATCCTCGACGCGGGCGGCACGATCGTCGGCAAGACGGTGTGCGAGTATTTCTGCTTCTCCGGCGGCAGCCACACCAGCGCGACCGGGCCGGTGCACAACCCGCACCGCAAGGGCTACTCCGCGGGCGGCTCGTCCTCGGGAAGCGGCGCGGTCGTCGCCTCGGGCGAGGTGCCGATGGCGCTGGGCGGCGACCAGGGCGGCTCGGTGCGAATGCCGGCCGCGTTCTGCGGCATCTACGGCATGAAGCCGACGCACGGCCTCGTGCCTTACACCGGCATCATGCCCATCGAGAGCACCCTCGACCACACTGGGCCGATGACCGCGACCGTCGAGGACAACGCTCTGCTCCTGGAGGTGATCGCCGGCCCGGACGGGCTGGACCCGCGGCAGTATGGCGGGCAGGCGAAGCCCTACCGCGAGGCGCTGAGCCGGGGTGCGAAGGGCCTGCGCATCGCCGTGGTGGAGGAGGGCTTCGGCCATCCGAACTCCGTGGCGGCAAGCGACGAGCTGGTGCGCGCGGCGGCTGAGCGCTTTAAGGGCCTCGGCAGCACGGTGGAGAAGGTCTCGATCCCCATGCACAGCCTCGGCTTGGCGATCTGGCTGCCCATCGCCGCCGAAGGCGCCACCATGCAGATGATGCTAGGCAACGGCTTCGGCTTCAACTGGCAGGGCCTCTACGTCACCTCCATGCTGGACTTTCACAGCCACTGGCGGGAGCGCGCCGACGAGCTGTCGGACACGCTGAAGAACACCATGCTGCTCGGCCACTACATGGTCACCAACCACCGCGGCCACTACTACGCCAAGGCGCAGAACCTGGTCCGCCGCCTGCGCGCGGCCTATGACGCCGTGCTCTCCGACTACGACCTGCTCTTGATGCCGACGCTTCCGATCACCGCGACGAAGCTGCCAGCTGCCGACGCCTCGACCACCGAGATCATCCAGCGCGGCCTGGAGATGATCACCAACACGGCGCCGTTCGACTGCACCCATCACCCGGCGATGAGCCTGCCCTGCGGCATGGTGGACGGCCTCCCGGTCGGCGCGATGCTGATCGGCAAGATGTATGACGAGGAGACGATCTACGGCGCTGCCGCCGCCTTCGAGGGCAACGTCGATTGGAAGACCATGCACTAGGAGACAGCACCATGGACCACGCGGGACACGAGATGCACGAGAAGCATGGGGCACCGCCCTCGGACACGGCGCTCCGGGTCAAGGCCATAGAATCCCTCCTTGTCGAGAAGGGGTTGGTGGATCCCAAGGCGCTCGACGCCATCGTCGAGACCTACGAGACCAAGATCGGGCCGCACAACGGCGCGCGCGTCGTGGCGAAGGCCTGGACGGACCCAGCGTATAAGGCGCGGCTGCTGAAGGACTCCACCGCTGCAATCGCCGAGCTGGGCTACAGCGGCGTGCAGGGCGAGGACATGGTCGTCGTCGAGAACACGCCGGGCGTGCACAACATGGTCGTGTGCACGCTCTGCTCCTGCTACCCGTGGCCGACGCTCGGGCTGCCGCCGAACTGGTATAAATCCGCGCCGTATCGCTCCCGCGCGGTGATGGACCCGCGCGGCGTGCTGCGGGAGTTCGGCGTCGAGCTGCCGGAGAGCACCGAGGTCCGCGTCTGGGACAGCAATGCCGAGCTGCGCTACCTCGTGCTCCCGATGCGCCCGGCCGGCACTGACTCCCTTGGGGAAGATCAGCTGAGCGCGCTCGTGACGCGGGACTCCATGATCGGCACGGGGCTGCCGAATTCTCCCAGCTAGGAGGCTCGCATGAACGGGATGCACGATCTGGGCGGGATGCACGGCATGGGGCCGATCAATCCCGAGCCGAACGAGCCAGTGTTCCACGAGGACTGGGAGCGCCGGGTGTTCGGTTTGTTCATCACCACCTTCGCTGGCGGCCACTTCAACGTGGACGAGTTCCGCTACGGAATCGAGCGCATGGCGCCGGCGCACTACCTCGAAGCCTCGTATTATGAGCATTGGCTGCACGCGGTGGAGAGCCTGTTGGTCGAGAAGGGCGCGCTCAGCCACGAGGAGATCGACGCCCGCATGGCGGCGCTCGCGACGAAGGAGGCTGCGTGATGCCCGCCCTTCCCGTCGAGCACGTTGACGGCCTGCTCAAGACCGGCGCCTCCACGCGGCTCGATGCCGAGGTCAAGCCGCGCTTCCGGCCCGGTGACCACGTCTCCGTCCGCAACATCAACCCGCCGACGCACACGCGGCTGCCGCGCTACGTCCGCGGCAAGCAAGGGATCATCGAGCACGACCACGGCGTCTTCTGCTTCAACGACACCAACGCCCATGGCGAGGGCCACAAGCCGCAGCACGTCTATAACGTGCGCTTTCCCATGCGCTCACTCTGGGGCGACCAGGCCTCGGATCGGGACAGCCTCTACCTCGACCTCTTCGAGGACTACCTCGACCCGGTATCGGCCTGAGCGCGGCACATGGTCGAGATTCCCGGCCACGAGGGCATGCCGCCGCTGCCGCTGGACGCCGAGGGGCCGGTCTTCAGGGAGCCGTGGGAGGCCCAGGCCTTCGCGATCGTGCTCACGCTCTACCAGCGCAAGCACTTCACCTGGCCGGAATGGGTCGAGGCCCTGAGCAGCGAGATCAAGGGTGCCGAGCATGGCGGCGACCCTGGCCCCGGCCCAACGTATTACCAGCATTGGCTGGCGGCGCTGGAAAAGCTCCTGGTCGCGAAGGACCTCGCCCGGCAGGCTGAGCTGCACGCACGGAAGGCCGAGTTGGAGGCGAACCCGCCCGACCGTCACGACCACGTCGCGCGGCGCGATCCAATCCGCGTAGGGTAGAGAATCCAAGGACTCCAGCGGCCCTGACACCCTACTCTGTCTCTCCCCCCGACCCCATTTCGCAGCAGGCACCACCGGTCAGCAACGCCCCTGGTTCTTCGGTCCCGATGGCGGCAAGATCAGCCTCTGGACTCCAGGAATGTCGGCGTAGTGAAGCAGATACACGAGATCACCGCCGCCACGCGGCGCGCCACGCCGGTCCTCTTCGCCCTGCTCCTTCTCTGCGCCGGACGCGCGCGTGCGGAGCCGGAGCCGGACCGGCTTGCACTGGTCATCGGCAACAGCGCCTACGCCGCGTTCCCCACCCTTCCTGCCTGCACCGCCTCCGCCCACGCCGTCACCGCAGCCCTCCAGCGGCGCGGCTTCACCGTGCTGGAGCGCGACGACACCTCGAACGGCGAGCTGCGCGCCGCCCTCGGCACCTACGAGCGACGCCTCATCGCAGCCGACAACCCCACCTCAGTCGCCTATGTCTGCGGCTACGGCACCGGATATGACAGCCGCCCCTTCCTGCTGCCGGTCTCCGCCAGCCTGCAGCGGGACACGGACATCCTCACCGAAGGCTTGATCGCCAGCGTCGTGACGGACTTGTCGGCCCGCGCCGCCCCTCGCCTCACCGTGACCTTGCTGGACGTGTTCCCGCGGCCCGGGTTCCCGCCGCCGCCGCTGGCCGGCCTTCTCGCCCAGCCAGCGAAGGGTGCGGCGGTTACGCTCGCCGCCATTGAGCCGTCCTCCAGCCAGGCGCCGACGCCCCTCGCCGAGACGCTGGTTGCCGAGCTCGCCTCCCCTGCCGCCCGCGCCCGCGACTTGGCCGCTGCTACTCAGCGCGCCTTGCAGGCGAAGGGCGGATCGCTGCTGGCCAGCGCGGCCTTCCCCGCGGACGACGCCCTCGCGCCAACACCCACCCTTCAGGCGCCACCAGCCGCCTCATCTCCATCCCCCGCCGCTGCTCCGCCCGCAGCGCCGGTCCCACCAGCGTCGCAAGCCCAAGCACAGCCGCCGCCGTCGCCCCTCGTTGACGAGGATCGGCTCCGCGACGCGGAGCGGCGCCAGGTGCAGGCGCAGCTTAAGCGCCTCGGCTATTATCCGGGCCAGATCGACGGCGTGTTCGGCCCTGATACCCGTGCTGCGATCCGGCGCTTCCAGTTCGAGCTCGGCGCGGACATGAACGGCCGTCTCACGCCGGCGGAGATCGCACGCCTGCTGGCGCGCGCCGGTACGACTTCAGGGGCACTGACCGGCGGCGGAACCGGCCAGCGCCGGGTAACGGGGGAGAACGCATGGGACTAAAAGCGAAGTTCAACCTAGCGATGCTGGCCGCCTTCCTCGCCGGCCTGGGCCTCGCCGCCGCCTTCTCCTATACGATCGTCCAGCAGGACGCGCGCGACGAGGTGCTGCAGAACGCGCGCCTGATGATGACGGAGGCGCTAGCGATCCGCGACTACACCGCGAAGGAGATCGAGCCCTTGCTCGCCGACCAGAGCAAGGTCCGCTTCCTCCCCCACACCGTCCCGGCCTGGGCGGCCCAGACCAATTTCCGCGCCGTGCAGTCGCAGATGCCCAACTACTCCTACAAGGAGCCGACGCTGAACCCGACCAACCCGGCGGACCGGCCCACCGACTGGCAGGCCGACATCATCAACGTGTTCCGCCAGAACCCGGACCTTAAGGAGCTCGTCACCGAGCGCGAGACGCCCACCGGCCACACCCTCAACCTGTCCCGCCCCTTCCACCTGACCGACAAAGACTGTCTCGAATGCCACTCCACGCCGGCCGCAGCGCCGGCCTCGATGGTCGCCCTGTACGGCACGGCGAACGGCTTCGGTTGGAAGCTGGGCGATGTGCAGGGCGCTCAGGTCGTCACCGTGCCGGAGAGCGTCGCCATGCAGAAGGCGAACCGCACTTTCTTGCTGTTTCTGGGCGGGCTCACGCTGATCTTCGCCGCCATGCTGGTGCTGCTGAACATTCTGCTGCAGCGGATCGTCGTCCGCCGCGTGCGCGTGATCTCCCGCACAGCGGAGGAGGTGAGCCTCGGCAATATGGACGCGCCGGAGCTGCCCGTGCGCGGACGCGACGAGATCACCTCGCTCGTCGAATCCTTCAACCGCATGCGGCGCAGCCTAGCGAATGCCTTGCACCTGCTGAATGCGGATTGACCCCATCCCCGATGAGCGCGCCTTGCCCGCGGTGACCAACCTTCCCGAGCGGATCGGTCGCTACCGGGTCGAGCGCCTGCTCGGGCGCGGCGCCATGGGCTTGGTGTGCCGGGCGCATGACCCGGACATTGACCGTCCAGTCGCGATCAAGCTGATCTTGGCCGACCTGCTCGCGGGCGAGGACCGAAACGCCTGGGTCGCGCGCTTCCGTCGCGAGGCGAAGGCGGCCGGGCGGTGCATGCACCCGAACATCGTCGCCGTGTATGACGTGTCCGTCCACGAGGGCAACCCGTTCCTCGTGCTGGAATACGTCGAGGGCGCGAGCCTGCGGGACGCGCTCGATCAAGGCCGGCGCGTGTCGCCGGGCAAGGCAGTCGCCATCATGGGACAGGTGCTCGACGCCCTCGCCTGCGCGCACGGGCTGGGCATCGTGCACCAGGATATCAAGCCGGCGAACATCCTGCTGCTGCTGGACGGCAGGGTTAAGGTCGCCGATTTCGGCATCGCGCGCCTGCGCGGCGACACCGAGGACGGCGTGGTGCTGGGCACGCCGGCTTACATGTCGCCGGAGCAGTGCCGCGGCCGGGCGCTCGACCATCGCACGGACCTGTTCTCCGCGGGTGCGGTGCTCTACGAGCTGCTCTCGGGCCGGCGTGCCTTCACCGGGCGGAACTACACGGAGATCGCGCATCGCCTGACGCAAGAGGACATGCCCCGCCTGCGGGATGCGCTGCCCGGCGCTCCGCCTGCCCTGTGCGCCGTCGTAGACAGCGCCCTGGCCCGCGAGCCTGCCGAGCGCTTCCCTGACGCAGTCGCGATGGCAACCGCCCTGCGTGCCGCGGCAGTCAGCACCGCGAATGCCGCGCCGGCCGAGGACGGGACGGCGGTGCTCGCCTCGAGCAAGGCAAGCGCGTCCGCGTTCGGTGCGGACGCGATCAACACGATCGAGCGGAAGCTGGCGCAGGAGCTGGGTCCGATTGCCAAGGTCCTGGTGAGCAGCGCCGCGCGTACCGCGCCCTCGCTGGAAGCGCTCTGCCAAACCCTCTCGCACAACATCGCCTCGCCGATGGCGCGGGAGCGGTTCATGGCCGAGGCGCTTGCCGGCACAGGGCGCGGCGGCGGCGCAAGCAGCACGCAGGCACGATCCGCGCCTCCGGCCGCAATGCCCACAGGCGCCGCCGTCACCGCCTCCGCGCTCGACGAGCGCGACATCGAGCAGGCGCGCCAGGAGCTGGCACGCTACCTGGGTCCGATCGCCAAGGTCCTGGTTCGCCGCGAGGCCGCAGCCGCGCAAACCATACCGGCGCTCTGGGACCGGCTCGCCACCCACATCGAACGCCCGGCCGACCGCGCCGCCTTCCTCGCGCGACGCCCGCGCGGATGAGCCGACTTTCCCTCTTCCGCGCCATAAGCGAATTGATTACAATCCCGGAGCAGCCTTTCGATACGGGTGGTCTAGACTCACTGTAACAAGCAATCATGACGGAGTCCGACGCCATTAGTATTTATCTGGCTGCTGTTTGGATTTGATTACTTACACAACAAAATCTGCCCGCGCTCTACCGTCGCGCGAGCGTTCAGGAAAATGACGACCATGCGTAAGAGCCTTCCCATCACCACTCTCGCTGCCCTGCTCGCGCTCGCCGCCGCGCCGGCGTGCGGGTGGGCCCAAGGCAATCCGTCCTCGGATCAGATCATCAACTCACTGCGCCCGACCGCCGGCATGGCTGGCGCCACCCGCGGCATCCGCCCCGCGATGCCCGCCCTGAATGACACGCCCGCGGAGCAGTCCCCAGCCGCCACGCCGGCGGCGATGCCGTCCCACTCGTCCGCCACGCGCAATCACGCCAAGCGCGCCGCCGCTCGGCGCGAGCCGGAGGCGATACCGGCCGCAGCCGGCGAGGCGCCGTCCGTCAACCTGAACGTGCAGTTCCGCACCAACTCCGCCGAGCTGACCCCGGCGGCGATGCGCACGCTCGATCAGCTCGGCCGCGCGCTCTCCAGCGAGACGCTTGCCGCCTACCATTTCCGCATCGAGGGTCACACCGACACAGTCGGCAGCCCCGAGGCCAACAAGGCCCTCTCCGAGCGCCGGGCGCAGAGCGTGGTCGAGTATCTCGCCTCGAAGTATGGCGTGGACCCCAGCCGCTTGCAGGCCGTCGGGATGGGCGAGGACGGGCTGCTCGTGCCGACGCCGGACCAGACGTCCGAGATCCGCAACCGCCGCGTCCAAGTCGTCAACGTCGGCGCCTGACCCCAGCCGCGCGGTGGCAGCCTCGCCGGGCGAGCCGGACGACACTGTCGTCCTTCGCCCCTCTCCTCATCCGCGCCCGACGCCACGCCGTCACGCACCACTGCTCGCCCTCGTCGCTGCGCTGCTCGTCGCCTCCGCCGGTGGTGCCTGGGTCGCGCTCAGGCCGCCCGGCCGGGCACCCGCGCCGCCTCCGCTCGTCGTGCCAGGAGAGGCCATCCGCACGGCGTCGGAAGCCGAGATCCTCGCCAACAATCCCGAGCACCTGACCGTCTTCCGCTTCGCCCCCAACCCAGGAATCCTCGTCCTCGACTTCCCAGACCTGGCGCAGCAGGGGCAGATGCTGAACCGCGTCGCCGCCTTCGTCGAGAAGGCCGGTCTGCCGCATAACCGCGTGCTGACCGACGCCGAGCTCGACGCCGCCATCCGCGCGAGCGGCGCGACGCCGTCCACCTACTACTACGGGCACGATTACCGCGCCGCCGACTTGGTCCGCTTCTTCGCACTCGCCGATCGCGCCGGCGTGGCGCTGACGCCGGAGGAGGAGCGGCTGCGCCGCCTGCTGCGCCAGGTCGGCTGGATGAACGCCAGCGTGGCCGGCGCCCTGATCTCCATTCCCAAGACCGGCGTCGATCCGCTCGTGGACCGGGCAGCCCGCGGCGTCATCCTGCACCATGAGCTGTCGCACGGCGAATACTTCACCAACCCTGCCTACGCCGCCTACGTCGCCGCGTTCTGGCGCGACGAGATGCAGGGTGCGGACCGCGACGCCTTCCGCCGCTTCCTCGCCGCGGACGGCTACGATCCCGCGATCGAGGACCTGATGATGAACGAGATGCAGGCCTACCTGATGCACACGCGCGACCCGCGCTTCTTCAACCCGGCCCGGTTGGGGATCGCTCCGGCGCGGCTCGCCGCGTTGCAGGCCGCATTCCTGCTGGGCATGTCGCCCGGCTGGCTGCGCGACTGCACGCCGGCCCCGGCCGCCCTCGCGCCTGCACGCGCGCCGCGGCGGCGCACCGCCGTGAGGCGCCGTCAGCGCCGCGGCGCCGTCTCCAGGATCAAGGCGCTGGCAACCACGCGCTCGTGCCGCCGCTCCGCTGCCGCGATCGCGGCGGACAGATCCTTCAAGTAGGTGGCGCTTCGCTCCGTCTGCGGCTGCTTCTGCGCGAATAGCGGCCGGGCAGAGGCGATGGCGAGCATCATGTCCGTCCCATAAGGCTCGCTCACGGCGAACGGGATGGGGCCACCCGGCTTCGGGTCGCCTATGCCGACGCTGGCGCGCGGCGGAAATGGATGAGCCGGCGAGGCAGTCGGCCGCTGTATGTGCACAACCGTGCCGTCGCTCTGCAGGTAGTCCACTTGCAAGTGTGCCTCGAAATCCGGCATCGCCACCCGCAGGACAAGGGCATCGCCGTCGCGCAGTTGCGTGCGGCCGTCTTTCAGGCTGACGGAGAATCCGGGCTGCACCCCGAACCGGCTCGCTGCGACCGGTTGGATCGTGTCCAGCGCCTGACAGAACACGGGATTGTCGAACCCGGCGACTCGCCAATCCACGGCGGCGCCGGGTGCCGCCTCTGCCACTGCGTCGTGCAGCCGCGCCTGCGGCGCCCCTTGGCCAGCCAATCCGCTCAGCACGACCGCTCCGCCCGATTCCCCAACGTTCCCCGACACGAGCGTGCACGCCAGCTGCGCCGTCGCGGCGGCGATCGCCGCGCGCAGGTGCGCCGGGCTGCTCGCCATCGCAAGCTGCTGCTGGGGAGCGGGCGTCGGCGGAGGTGCGGCAGCGGGAACTGGCGCCGGCTGCTGCGGCGCAGGCGGCTCGGCGAGCGTCGGTGCCGGCGCCGCAGCGGCCGGCGGCGGGGCAGGCGGTGCTGGGGCCGGAGCGGCAGCCTGAGCCTGAGAAGCCGCCGCAACGACTGGGGGCGGCTGCGGCGCGGCGGCCTGCTCGGTCGGCGCGAATGGGGCCTCGGCCGTTTTCGTCGCCAACGGCGCAGGCGCGGGCGCCGCGTCGCGCGGCTTCGCATCGAGCGACGCGCTCTGCTGCGCCGGGGACGCGGGCTGATGCGATGGCCCGCGTGAGAGCGCGAGCCACGCGCCGCCGCCGAGAATCGCGAGCAGTACGACGCCGGCCGCGGCAGCGGCGGGGAGCCGCGAAGCTCGCGCCGGCGGCTCGTCGGGCGCCGCCCGTGCCACCGCCGCGCGCGGCGGGGCGGCGACAACCGTCGCATCCGCTGCCGGAGCTTCCACGGCAGCATTAGCCGGCGCCGGGGTCGCCTCGGCGGCGTCGCGCAACGCCTGCGCGAACTCGGCCGCGCTCGCGAAGCGGTCCTCCGGGCGGCGCGCCATCGCGCGCTCCACCACCGCATCCATCCCCGGCGGCACCGTCACCGCGAGGTCGGACGGCTTCGGCGGACGCGTATGCAGCACCTTGTGCATGATCGAGGTCAGGCTGCCCTCGAACGGCCGCTCTCCCGTGAGCATCTGGTAGAGCACGACGCCGGCCGAGTAGAGGTCCGAGCGGGCCGTCACGACCTGGCCCATGAACTGCTCGGGCGACATGTAGGCAGGCGTGCCCAGCACGGTCCCGGCCTGGGTCATGCTGCTGCTCTCGATGCGGGCGATGCCGAAATCCGCGATCTTCGCCCTCCCGTCGCCGGCCAGGATAAGGTTGGCCGGCTTGATGTCCCGGTGCACCACGCCGTGCTCATGGCTGTAACGCAGCCCCTCGAGCACGTCCTGCATCACCCGCACGATGTCAGGCAGGGCGAACCGCTCCTGCTTGTCGAGCACGGATTTCAGCGTGCGCCCGTCCACGAACTCCATGACGATGTAGGCGAGCTCCACCGTCTCGCCGTAATCGAACACGCCGACGATGTTGGGGTGATTCAGCCGCCCGGCCGCCTGCGCCTCGCGCCGGAAGCGGGCCAGCTCCTCTTGCGCCTCGGTGTCGCTCGCGTCGGGGATGCGCACCGTTTTGATCGCGACCTTGCGGGCGATGGCCGGGTCCCAGCCTTCATAGACCGTGCCCATCGCACCGCGGCCCAGCGTGCCGCGGATCTCGTATTTGCCGAGCGAGAGGAGCCTGGCGTCGTCCATGGCGGCACTATAGCCCGGCGAGGCGCGCCTGCGCAGCGCCCGACTCCCTTCCCTCCCCGATCAAGGAGAAGGACGCCCAGTAGAACGGGTGCGCGAGGTCGGCCGGCATGGCCTTGCCGGCGGCGTCCAGCATCCCGAGCTGCGCCAGCCGCAGCGCCCCCGCGACGCCGAGGCTTTCCCCTTTGGCTTCGCCCTTGCGCAGCCGATTCAGCGTGTCCGCGACGAGGAAGGCCGTCGCCTGGTCGTTCACCGACCATTGCGTCACCAAGAGCGAGCGCGCCCCGGCGTAGAAGAAGGCCCGCGCTAGCCCCGACAAACTCTCGCCGCCCGTGCCGCCGGGTCCTCCGGTGTTGCACGCCGAGAGGATCACCAGGTCGGCGTCGAGGTCGAGCCCAGTCACGTCCGAAGCCGTCAGCCGCGCCCCGTTCGCATCTGCGGCGCTAGCAGGCGTGGACGCGATGATGGTCGGCTCCGCCTCGCAGGGCAGCTCGTTCGGCAGCAGCGCGTGTGAGGCGAAGTGCAGCACGCGGTAGTTCTTGAGCGCCACCGCGCGCACCGCCGGCGCCGTGTAGGCGGCGCCGAGCAGCTCGTCGCCCGGCGTCCCTCCGAGAATCGCCCGCGCCGCACCGAGCTCCCGCTGCGCGAACGGCAGCGGCGGCAACGAGGCGAGTAGTCGCGCGCTCTCCATGCAGGTAGGCCCGGGGAAGCTGCGCTCCGCCTGCGCCAGCGTCGGCGGCCGGAAGTCGCCGAGGCCGAACCACGGCCGCGCCGCGCGCGAGGTCGCCGCAACCCGGCGCAGCGAGACGAAGTTCGCCGCCGCCGGCACCTGCGCGATGGCGAACCGCCGCAGCAGCCATGGCGCCTGGCCGAGGCTCCCCGGATCAGCCGGGCCGGTCAGCAGCACCGCGAACGGAATAGACAGCAGCGGCCCCGTCGGCGCCACGACCAGGTCGCTCGCCCGAGCGAGGCGCGGCTCCACCCGGCCGAGCGTCTCCGCGTAGAGCCTTGCCGCCGCCTCCGTGTCGAACCGCGGCACGCCCGCGCTCGTCGGCTCGATCCCCGCCCGCACCTGCTTCACCAGCGCCGCCATCCCCGCCGCGTCCACGGGCGAGCGCGCGACCGAGATCGCGCCGTCGCGCAGCAGAAACGTCCAGGTCCCGTCATCGGCGAGCACGACGGAGGCGAACGCCTCGCCCGGTGCCAGCGCGTGCAGCACGTCCGCGGCCGGCACGACCTGCTGCACGAGCTGGCCGTAGTTCGGTGCCGCCGCCTGCAGCGCCGCGTCCGCATCGGCGAGCTGCGCCTCGGTGTCGCGGATGCGCTTGTCCAGCGTCGCACGATCCGGCAAGGGCGTCGGATCCGCGGAGACCTGGCCGGCCTCGCGTGCAGTCAGCGCGTCGCGCTCTCGATAGAGGTCGGCGAGCGCGGCACTCGTGTCCTCGCCGCGGCGGATCGCGGCACCGACGCGCGGGTCGCGCGCGTTCGCGCCGAGGCGGGCCGTTGCCAAGGCGATCTCCCGGCTGGTCGTGCTGCCCTGGGCGAGCTGTGCGGCCTCGAACATCTCGGCGAAGAGGGACTGCCGCTGCGCCGGCGCACGATCCGCCTCGGCGGCGTAGATCTCCAGGCAGGGGTTCAGCAGCGTCGTCGACGTGCCGGATTTGAGATTCCGCAGCAGCGTCGAGGCCTTGCGGCAGGCGGCGAGCGCGTCCTCGCGACGGCCGTCCTGATACAGCCGGGCGGCGCGCAGTAGCTCTGTCTGCGCGATCGGCCGCGTGCCGGGCAGTGCCTCGGTGAAGTCGGCAACCGAGCGCGCGAGGCCGGCGATGGCGGTATCCGTGCGGCCCTGCGCGCCACCGGTGACGGCGGCGGTGCGGTAGAGGCGGGCAGTCAGGATAGGTTGGCGCAGCCCGTCCGTGCTCGCCAGCGTCTCGGCGGACTGGATCGCCGCCTGCGCCTCCGCCTTGTGCCCCAGCTCGCGCTCGGCGATGGCCTGGTAGCGGCGCGTCTCAAGGACGCCGATCAGCGCAGTCTGCTCCGCCGGGTCGAGCACACTGGGCACGCCCGCGGCGGACAGCGTCGCGCCGCCCTTGCCGGCGCCCAAGCTGCGCGGCCGCGTCGCCAGCGCCTCCGGCGGCAGCAGCGCGGCGTAGGCAGCCTCGGCGCGGTGCAGCAGGGGTAGCGCCTCGGCGAAACGACCTTGGTTGACCAAGTTCAGCGCCTGGTAGTCCAGCACGCGCGCGGTCGCGGCACGGTCGGCGGCGCGCGGCGCCAGCCTCGCCGCCTCGCTCAGCATCGCGTCCGCCTCGGGATAGCGGCCGAGGTCGGAGACCTGTAGCGCGAGGTAGGTCAGCGGCGTCGCCGCGTTCGGATCGTTCGCGCCCAGCGCCTTGCGCTGCAGCGTGAGCGCGGCGCGGAAGGCTTGCTCGGCCTCGGCGTAGGATTCGGCGAGGTTCGCGCGCGTCCCGGCCTGGATCAGCGCGTCATACTGGCCGACGTCGCCCGCGCTGAACGACTGCGCGGCGAGCCGCGCGGCGAACAGCCCGTCGGCGCCTCCTTTCGGCACGCTCGGCGCGTCGGCGCGGACGCGTCCGGACAGCACGCCGATGGAGCGCTGCAGCACGGGTAGGGTCGGCAGGATGCCGTCCGCGTAGTAGATCTTGCCCCCGACCGAGGCCACCATTGCCACCTGCGGCCAGCTTCCGACCCGGCGCGTGCAAGAGAGCGCCTCGGCGGGCACGTCGCCGAGGATGGTCGTGGCGACCGGGTCGCCGCAGAGGTAGCGGTCGTCTAGCCCAACACGCCAGGGACTGGCTGTGGCAAGCTCCGCCAAGCTCGCCGGGGAGCTAGCGGGGCCGACCCTCACATGCCCGGCGGGACGCTTCCAGCTTCCGCAGAAGATGTCGGCTCCCCCGCCCAGCGCCTGCTGCGTGCACGCTTCGCCGGCCGTATCGTGCCCGACGCCGACCGCCCCGCTCGTCGCCTCCGGGCTGCCGCCCCAGTAGGCCTCAGGCGGCGGCGAGGCGCAGGCGGCGAGTGCGGCGAGCAGCACGAGGGCAGCGGCGCGCATCGCTAGTAATCCCGGTCCGAGACGTTCGGCAGCAGGAAATCGGGGTCGTCCAGGTCCTGCACCACGCCCAGCGTGAGCGGGAACGGGTCGAGCGCCAGCAGCTCCGGACGTAGCCGGCTCTTCGTCGGCAGGATCAGGCTGCCATCCACGTCCTGTTGCAGGAGGTTCACAGGTGTCGGCGTCGAGGTCGGCGCCGGGGTCTGGGTTGGCGTTGGCGTAGGGGTTAGCGGCAGGCAGGACGCGGCTTCGATAGGGCAGCCGTTGAGCTGGTAGCGCACGTCGAACTGCCCGATGCGCGAGATCTCGGCGGCGGGGAACCCGCCCTGGCCCTGCACCGTGCCGGACAGGCTGGCGCTGCCGCCCTGGCCGACGACTAGCAAGTTGTTGGCGTGGAGCGTTCCGGTTGCGGTGCCGCCGGTTCCCGTTGCTAGGACGATGTCGGCACCCCCTGCCTCCAGGTCGTTCAGGCTCAGCGTGCCGCCGTTCCCGGGCAGGCTGAGGCGCAGCGTGGCGGTGCCGCCGCCGAGCGGGAGCACCTGCGTCGTGCCGGTCTGGACGAGCATGGCCGTGCCGCCCGGCCCGCCGAACACCTGGATGACGCTGCTCGGCGCGGTCGGAGAGGACGGGCTGCCGGTCGTGATCGTGCCGCCGGCGAGGGTGACCCTGCCCGGCGCGGCGATGGAAAGGGTGGCCGCGGAGAGCGGCCCGTTGATCGTCAGCGCCTGCTCATCCGTCAAGTCGAAACTGCCGTTCGTTACGGCGAAGGAGCCAAGGGTGGCAACGTTCGCGGCGGCAGGGCCG
This sequence comes from uncultured Alphaproteobacteria bacterium, assembly GCA_963848595.1. GTDB lineage: Bacteria > Pseudomonadota > Alphaproteobacteria > Acetobacterales > Acetobacteraceae > CAWKEH01. The sequence continues at coordinate 57,865 of CAWKEH010000015.1, forward strand.
GCGCCGAACGAGGCGAGGCGAGCGGCGCTGCCGGTAAGCGTGCCAGCCGCGACGTGGCCGGCGCCGATCTCGGCGAGCGTGCCCGAAGCGGCCAGGGTCAGCGTTCCCGGCGTGGACACCGAACCGGGGATCGTCAGGTCGCCCGCGACGGTCAGCCCGACGCCGCCCGCGGCCGTGACCGGCCCCCACATCTGTAGGCCGCGCGAGTCGGACAACGTGAAGGCGCCGGAGGTGCTGAAGCTGCCGAGCGTGCCAATGCTGTTCGGGCCAGTCAGCGACGCCGAGGCAGCCTTGCCCGCGAGGGTGCCGACCGCGACCGCACCCGCCCCGGTCTCGGTAATCGCCCCCGATGCCGTGAGGCTCGCGCTCGGCGCAGAGAGCACCCCGGAGAGCACGAGGTCACCCGTCACGTTCAGCGCGATGCCGGGCGGGTCCGTGACGGTTCCGGTGACCGCGAGGCTGCGCGCGTCCGTGAGCGTGAAGCCACCGCTGCTGCGGAAGTCGCCCAGCGTCACGACCTGGTTGAATGGCCCGGCAAGCGACACCGCTCCGGACGCACTCCCTGAGAGCAGGCCCGTCGCCAAGCTCCCCCCGCTCTGCACGATGTCGCCAGCGCCGAACCGCCCGGCAGTCGCAGTCAGCGCGACGGTCGGCGCGAAGAGGTTGCCGGAGATGGTGAGCGTGCCGGGTGCGGTCAGGGCGATCCCGGTGCCGGCCGTGACTGGGCCGGAGACGCTGAGCGGGCTATAGTTGGTGAGCGCGATGCCGCCCGCAGTCGTGAATGCGCCCAGCGTGCCGATGGCAGTGCCGAAACCGCCGAGCGAAACCGATGCGGCGCTGCCGCTGAGCGTTCCCGCCGAGACGCCCCCCGGACCGGTGATCGCACCCGTCGCGTTCAGGACGACCGAGCCGGGGCCGGAGAGCGCTCCAGGAATGGCGAGGTCGCCCGCCACGTCCAGCGTCAGCGTTCCGCTGCTGCCTGCCGTGACAGCGCCCGCGACCGTGAGCGCGCGGCCGTCCGTCAGCGCCAGGTCGCCCGCCGACGTGAGCACGCCGGCCGCGGCAATCGCGTTGCCGGGCTGGGTGAGTGCGAAGCTCGCCGCGCTGCCGGCGAGCGTGCCGGCGGCAACGCTGCCGCCTGGCTGCATCACCGAGCCCGTGACGTTGAGTGTCGCCGTGCCGGGCGTGGAGAGGCTGCCGGCGAGCGCCAAGCCGCCAGTGACGTCGAGCGCGACCGAGCCGCCGCCCGCGACCGGGCCGGTAACGCGGAGCGGCTGTCCGTCGCGCAGCGAGAACCCGCCCTGCGTCGTGAAGCCCGCGAGCGTCCCGATCAGGTTGTTCCCGTCCAGCGACGCGGACTGCGCAGTCCCGGCGAGTGTGCCGACCACGAGTGCTCCAGGCTCGGTGATCGCGCCGACGCTGAGCAGATCGAGCGTGCCGACGTTCGCGAGCGCGATTGCGTAGCCGGGATTGCCGAGCGTGATCGGCCCGGCGCTCACCGAGCCGAGCTGCAGCGTGCCGGCGGTGATCTGGCCAAGATCGCTCTGCTGCAGGGACAGCGCGGCCGGGTTCTGGTTCCCGCTCGCGATCAGCTCGATTGGCCGCCCGGCCGTGAGTGGCGCGAGCGCGACCGTGCCGCCGGGCGCGGTGAGCGGAGCCGCCAGCGCGATCTGATCCGCGACGAGCGCGATAAGCTGACCGCTTGGAACGGCGATACTCGTTAAGCCGTCATTCGGGCCAACGGTGAGTGCAATCCCGTCGGTGAGCGCGAACCCGCCGCTCGCCGCATTGAAGAATACAACGGACCCGACCTGGTTCGTCGTGCTCGTGAGCGCCGCGGACGCGGCGTTGCCGGACAGCGCGGGTGTTGCGATGCTGCTGCCCTGCGCCTGGGTGATCGCACCGCCCGCGGCCAGCGCGACCTGGGTGTCGCTGGACAGCACGCTCGTGGCTGCCAGAGCAAGGTTCCCGCCGGTGCTGACCGAGAGAACCGAGGACGGCCCGGCGGAGAGCGTCCCGCCGACGGTGAGCGGCCGCGGCCCGTTATTGAGGGTAAGATTGCCGCTGGACGCGACATTGCCGACGCGATTGATCGCGTTCGTGGTGCTGGTCAGCGCGATATCGCTGGCGGTCGTGGCGACGAGGGTTCCAGCTGTGACGGCGCTGGCGCTCTGGGTGATGGCGCCGAGATTGCCGAGAGTCTGGGGGCCGCCGCCGGAACCGTTCGGCGGCGGCGCGCCCGCGACGACATACTGGTTCGTCACCAAGGTGAGCGTGCCGGACGCGGCCACGTCCGCAGCCAGGCCGAGGTCTCCAAACGTCGTCAGGCTGACGTTCGCGCCCGAGACCGGTCCGGTAACCTGCATCGGCTCGCCGCTCGTCACGGTGATGTCGCCGCTCGCCGCGGCGCCGCCGAGCGCTCCGATGCTGTTGTTGGCAGACGGCAGATTGATCGTCGGAGCGCTGGCAATGAGCGTGCCGACGCTGAAGTCGCCCGCCTGGCTGATGCTGGCGCCGCTCTGCAGCGATAGCGTGTTCGGGGTATTGTAGATGTATCCGCCGTCCGCGCCGACGGTGAGCGGGCCGGCGCTCGCGGACCCGAGCACCAGCGTGCTGGCGCCGATCCCGTAGAGGTCCTGCGTCGAGAGCGAGAGCGCGCCCGGCGTCTTCGCTTGATACACGAGCTCGACCGGGCGCCCGGCGGTGAAGGGAGCGATGCTGACCGTGCCGTTCGCGGCATCGAGCGGCGGCGTGGTGGAGCCGGCGGTTGCGGCCGTGATCCCGTCTGTGACGAGGGCGATTGTATGCCCCGACGGAACCGAGATGCCGTTGCCCTGAAAATTGTCACCAACTCCAAGGTTCGTGCTCGCGGTCGTCAGGCTGAAATCCCCGGCCGTGACGACGAAGCGGCCACCCCCAACGGTGGCGTTTCCCTGGCCGACGCCCGAAACTTGGTTCAGCCGGCTCGTGAGCGCGATGGAGCCGGCGTTGCCCCAGATATTCGCCGCGGTCACGGCGCTGGCCGGACCTTGGGTCACGGCCCCAGGGGTCTCGAATTCGATCGTGCCCGTGTTCAGCGAACCCAGCAGCGCCGTGCCGCCGACGCCGGAGGTGAGCCTGATCTCGCCGGGCGTGCCGCCGCCCCCAGGCAGGGTGATCGTCGTGCCGCCGTTGACGACGATGCAATTCTGCGCGTCCAGCCAGAGTGAGGACTGCGCGCTCGTAAAGGTAACAGAGGCGGCGACCGTGATCGTGTCGCTGGCTTGCAGGTGCACGGTGCCTTGCAGCGATCCCAGCGCGGCCGGCGTGACGACCGCGTCGGCAGGCAGGTCCGAGGCGGCGATGCTGGGATCGCCGGCGCCGGGCGCGATGTTGCGGCCCGAGACCGCAATGGTCAGGTCCGTGGGATCGAGCAGGATCGTGCCGGCGCTCCCTTTCGGCGCCGCGGTCGTGATCGTGCCGGTCAAGCCCAGCGTGCCGCCGGAGACCTCCACGGCGCCCCCGTCGCCGCTTTGCCGGCCGCCGCGCGCGGCAACCTTGCCCGCGACGCTCGTCTGCCCCGTGCTCAGGACCGTGACCCGGCCGCCATTGCCGCGCCGGCGCGCGTTCGCCGCGATCCGCGCCCCGCGCTGCACGACCGTGCTCGTGGCGGTTGGCTGGCCGGTGACGCCGGCGCCGCCGCTGGTGCGGGCGAGCGTCGTGCCCACGGCGACGGTGCCGCCCCCTGCCATGCCCGACGCGCTGATCCGCGCGCCGGTGGCCACCGTCACTGTGCCAGTGGCGTTCACGACGACCGCGCCGCCGCTCTCGCCGGGCGCTGTTCCGTCGGCCGAAACGCGCCCGGCCACGGTCACGGAGCCACCGGTCCCGGCGATGACCACACTGCCGGGCCGCCCTCCCGCTGCATTCGCCTGGATGCGCCCGCCCGCGCTCACCAGGTCCTGCACGATCCCGTCCGCCGCCGCCGCGGTCAGCGTCACGGTACCGCCATCGGCGATCACCGTCCCGGTGTTCGTCACCAGCGCCGTGACAGGCTTGCCGTCCGGCCCCCGCGGCACCTGGCGTACCTTGCCGGTCACATCGAGCGACAGCGAGCCCGTCGCCGTAGAGGTCCAGCGTATGCGTCGCCGCTCCCGCCAGCACGACATGCCCCATGCGCGCAGTGATCGTGCCCGAGTTGGCAACCTGCGGCGCCACGAGCGCGGCGAGGCCCGCCTGCTTCACCGTGATCGACGCCTTGGTTCACCACGCGCGCGCTGGGCTGGGCCGGGCGGTCGAAGACCATGCGCCCGGCCATGAAGTTCCTGTTGCTGATCCCGGCCGCGCTGACGACGACGCTCTGCGCGTTCACCTCCGCGCCGGGATAGAACACGACGCCGTTCTGGTTGGTGATAATGATCTGCCCGTTGGCGCTGATTTTTCCCGCGATCGCCGAAGGGTCGGTCCCGCCCGTGACCCGGTTGAGCGTGACGGCGGAGGCCGACGGCTGCTGGAATGTCACGCTCTGGTCGCCGCCAACGTCGAAGCTGCCCCAGTTCATGGCGGCCCGCTGCGAGCGATTGGCTGACGTGGTTGCCGTCGCGGTCTGCGCGATGCTGGCCGCGCCCGCGACGACGCGCCCGCCTTGCGGCCGCGCGCCCGGCGCCGGTTGCGCCGCGGCAGGCACCGCCAGGACAAGGAGGGCGGCGGCCTGCAACGCGGTGCCGCGCAGCAGCTCGCCGCGCCGCTGGCGCAACGCGACCAGGACGCATCCTCGCGTGTGGCTCGCTTGCCGAGCCCCAGGCCGCTTGTTCGCCTTTGCCATCCACGCCTCTCCGACCCCGCCCCTAGAACCGCGTCAGCACTCGCCAATACGCGGCGTCCGCTTTCAGCGGCTTCACCGTGCCCGGAATGCCTTGCAGCAGGCGCGTGTTGCGGATCACACCCTCCACGTCGAACTCGGTGTAGCGGGTGAGGAAGAGGCGCGCCCCGATCCCCTCCGACGACAGGCGAGTGCTCGGCGTCCCCTTCTGGTTCTGCCACGCCTCGCCGCCGTCGTAGAATCCGTAGACCTGCGTGCTCACGGTCCAGACCCTCTGCAGCAACGGCACCTCGAACCCGGCCTTGAGGTCCAGCTCGACCGTCCAGGACAAGGCGTTGTCGCTCGTCACCTCGCCCGCGTAGAACCCGCGGTTGAACTCCGGCCCGCCGAAGAAGAACTGCTCAGCGGGCGGCAGGATATCCCCCGTCACCTGCCCCAGCAGGCGCCCCCGCAGCGCGACCGTTGCTCCCGGCCAAGGCTGGAACAGGGTCTGCGTGCGCGACAGGTCGAACGCGAACTTGGTGAAGTCCGCCCGCTCCCCTACCCGGCCCGGCGTGCGGATTGTCGTTGCCGCTGCCGCCAAGGCCAGGAAAGCCGTGCGAGACCCGACTGCTGACCAGGTTCACCGCGCTCCGGTCGCCCGCCGAGCAGCAGATCGTCAGCGCCCAGTCGCCGCCGATCCGGCCGACCCGCAGCAAATCGCGGCTGAGGCGGGCGAGCTGCCCTTCCGGCCCGGAATCGTCGCGCACCTCGGTCTCGACCACATCGAAGGTGGCGGCAAGGTTCAGCGCCTGCTGCCGCGTCCGGATCAGGGGATACGTCGCGGAGGCCCCGATGACGGTGGTGAATCCCTCATAGCCGATGTCGCGCAGCGGGTAGGATGGGTTCGCCTGCCCGTAGCCGCCATAGACGCGCACCTTGAGGCCCGAGCCGCCGACGAAGAACTCCTCCGCAGCCTGGCCGAAATTCTGCGTCCCTCCGTTCGTATGATAGATTGAGAGCTCCGTCCGCTCTCCGAGCTGGGTGAAGCTGTTGGCGTCCAGCACCCCCAGCACCTCCTCCGGCCCGGTCAGCGGGAAGGCGCGGTTGTCCGCGGTGAGCAGGCCGTTCACGACCTGCCGGCTCACCTGCGCAATCAGCGTCAGCGCGCCGGGATCCTCGTTAGACGGCCGCAGCACGGCGCGCACCGTCACACCCGGCACGTCCTGCGCCAGCAGCAGCCAGCGCTCCAGCGTCGCGGTGTCGATGGGTCGGACCTCGGTGAGGTGGCGCAGGAAGCGCAGCACCTGTACCCCGCCGGGCCGATGTCGCCCTCCAGCTTCACGTCGGCGATCCGCCCCTCGATGACCGTGAAGCGGAGCTGGCCGGCGGCATCCAGGGATGCGTTCACAGTCGTGAGCGCGTATCCGTCGCCGCGATAGAGGGTCAGGATCGCCAGCCGCGCCGCCTCGATCCGGGCGAGCGGGACGGCAGGGCCGACCAGCCCGGCGGTGAGTGGGACCAGCCGCGCCCGCGGGAACGCGGTCGCGCCCTCCACGCTCACGGCGCGCACCGCAACTGGCTGGCCCTCGCCCCGCAGCGCCGGTTCTGTCGCCTGCGGCACGGCGGGGCCAGGTCCAACACTCGGCGGCTTCGGCGGCAGGATTCGCGGGATCGGCGAGCCTTGCGGCACCGCGTTCCCGGTGATGGGCGCCAGCGCGCTCTGGGCCGCGGCCTGGCCGCCCGGCACTGCCAGCACCGACGCGAGCACAACGCGCAACGCGGCCGCAAGCCAGCCCTGCCTTCGGCGCCGCACCTCGCCGAATGCGCTCCCCCGAGAAGTCCCCACTCCTCAGCCCCACAAATCGTAACTACGGCAGTAGAGCAGAAACGTGATGCGGCTTCTATATCCCTGGCGTTCTTTCGCTGGAGCGGCTGGCGCCCCGTGCCCTTCCGGTCACTGCGGACGCACCTCGATCGTCCGCTCCATCCCGTCCTCCAACAGCTCCACCGTCACCGCCGTGACGTTGTCCTCTGCACCGCCCGCGAGGGCCGCGAGCAACAGGCGCTCGGCCGGCAAGTCCTCGTCGGAGCCGAGCACCGAAGCGACGTCACTCTCGGCAACCGCCTTGAACAGCCCATCGCTGCACAGCAGCAGGCGGTCTCCCGGCAGCAGCCGCTCCGTCACCTTGTCCAGCTCAAGCCCATCCGCGTCCGCGCCAACCGCGCGGGTGATGACGTTGGCGTGCGGATGCCCCTCCGCCTCATCCTCGGCGAGCACGCCGCTGTCCACCAGCTCCTGCACCAGGCTGTGGTCCCGCGTGATTTGCCGGAATTCGCCGCCGCGCAGCAGATAAGCCCGGCTGTCCCCGGCCCAGAGACACGCGAAGTGCTCCTCCCGCGCGAGCAGGACCACGACCGTTGACGCGATGATCGCGCCGCTGCCGAGGCTGCTCGCCCGCTCCCGCAGCCGCGCGTGGGCGTCGAGGATGCGCCTGCGCACCTCGGCCAGGATTTCCGTCGCACCCAGCTCCGCAGGGATGCCGTCCAGCGCCTCGGCGATGATGCGCGACGCCGCGCCGCCCTCGCTGTGCCCGCCGGCCCCGTCCGCCACCGCCCACAAGCCGAGGTCGGGGCGGTTGACGTAGTCATCCTCGTTGCGTTTCCTCACGGACCCTGGATGCGTCGCCGCCCAGGAGCGGAACCGCCCGGCGCTCATCACGCTGCGCCGCCATCCCTCCTCCTCGCTCATGGCCCCCCATGCATGATGCGCGCGGCGACGCCTGACGCGCGACGCCAGCATGAGCACGAACGTGGCCTCGGTGCAACGTTCGCGATGGGGAGGCCATGGACGCGGCGGCCCGAAGCTGCGAGAGAACCGCAATGCAGCACGACATTGCGCCTGCGCACGGCACCGCCGCCGCAAGCCCCGACACCGCCCCAGACGCCAGTGCTGCCCTCCACCAGATCGTCGTGGTCGGCGGCGGCGCCGCCGGGCTGGAACTCGCCACCAAGCTCGGCGACACGCTGGGCCGCCGCCGTCGCGCCTCCATCGCGCTGATCGAGCGCGCCCGCACCCATCTGTGGAAGCCGCTCCTGCACTCCGTCGCGGCCGGCAGCATGGACCCCGGCGTCCACGAGACGAACTACCTCGCCCACGCCCACCGCCACCATTTCCGCTACCAATTCGGCGAGATGACCGGCCTCGACCGCGCCCGGAAGCTGGTCCACCTCGCCGCGACCCACGACGAAGAGGGCCGCGAGATCACGCCCCAGCGCTCGTTCCGCTACGACACGCTGGTGATCGCGGTCGGCAGCGTCACCAACGACTTCGGCACGCTGGGCGCCGCGCAATACGCTGTGCCCTTGGAGACGCCGGAGCAGGCGGCACGCTTCAACCGCCGCCTGGTCAACGGCTTCATCCGCGCTCACGCCCAGCAGGGTGGAGTGCGGCCCGGCCAGCTCCACGTTGCCATCATCGGCGCCGGCGCCACGGGGACCGAGCTGGCGGCCGAGCTGCATCACACGGTGCGCGAAGTGGTGGCCTACGGCCTGGACCGCGTGGACCCCGAGCGCGACATCCGCATCATCCTGATCGAGGCGGCCGACCGCATCCTCCCTGCCCTTCCCGAGCGCATCTCGGAGGCGACCGAGCGCCTGCTGGCGAGCCTTGGCGTCGAGGTCCGCACCAAGGCGCGTGTGAGCAAGGTGCGGGCGGACGGGGTATGCCTCGCCGACGGCCAGTTCGTCCCGGCGGAGCTAGTGGTGTGGGCCGCAGGCGTAAAGGGGCCGGACGTGCTGCGCGACCTGGACGGGCTGGAGGTCAACCGGAGCGTCCAGCTCGTCGTCACGCCGACGCTCCAGACCACGCGCGACCCGGACATCTTCGCCATCGGCGACTGCGCCTCCGCCCCGCGCAAGGGTCATCCCGCCCCAGTGCCGCCGCGGGCGCAGGCCGCGCACCAGCAGGCGAGCTTCATGGTAGGCCAGCTCCGCCGCCGCCTGCGCGGTCGCCCGCTACGGCCGTTCCGCTACCGCGACTTCGGCTCGCTCGTCTCGCTGGGCAGGTATGAGACGATCGGCAACCTCATGGGCGGCCTCGCGGGCAAGAACATGTTCGTGGAAGGCATCCTTGCCCGGCTGATGTATCGCTCGCTCTATAAGATGCACGAGCACGCCCTATACGGCAGCCGCAAGGTGGTACTCGACACGCTCGCCCGCAGCCTGTCGCGTCGCACCACGCCGCAAGTGAAGCTGCACTGAGCGTTTCCGGGCATGACGGTGAGGGAAAGATCGGCGTTCAAAGTAGGGCACTATCCAGCAGCCGCCGATCAGGCGAACCGCCCGTGGCAGTGCTTATACTTCTTGCCTGAACCGCACGGACACGGCGCGTTGCGCGGCGTGCTTCGCCAGGTGGCCGGATCCGCCGGGTCCACGGCGACGGCGGGCTTCGGCCGATCCAGCTCCATCACGTCCGCGTCCGCATAGGGCGCGGCGGCGGCGATCTCGCCGTAGTTTTCCTGATACGGGACCTGCATCGGCCGCGCCTCGGCCGGCGCCGGCTCCGCCGCGCCCAGCTCGACGCGGGCGAGCATGCCCGTGACCCGCTCTTTCAGCTCGTCAAGCATCGCGTTGAACAAGGCGAATGCCTCGTTCTTGTATTCGTTCAGCGGGTCGCGCTGGCCGTAGGCGCGCAGCCCGATCCCCTGGCGGAGATGGTCCAGCGCTAGCAGGTGCTCCTTCCAGACGTGGTCAAGCACCTGCAGCAGTATGCTCTTCTCGATGTAGCGCATCAGCTCCGGGCCGATATTGGCGGCCTTGGCGGCGATGGCCTGGGCTGCGGCCTGCTCGATGCGCTCGCGGATGCCGGTCTCGTCCATGCCCTCCTCGCGGCCCCAATCCTGGACCGGCAGGTCAAGGTTGAGCACGCGCTGCACGTCCTGGGCGAGCGCCTCCGTATCCCACTGCTCGGCATACGCCTTCTCGGGGATCCGGAGCGCCACATTCTGCGCGATCCACTCCTGACGCATGTCGGCGACGGTCTCGGCCACGCTCTCGGCGCGCATGAACTCGCGGCGCTGCGCATAGACCTCGCGCCGCTGGTCGTTCATCACGTCGTCATACTTCAGCACGTTCTTGCGCGTGTCGAAGTTGCGCGCCTCAACCTTCTTCTGCGCCTTCTCCAGCGCCTTGTTGATCCAGGGATGGACGATGGCTTCGCCTTCCTTGAGACCGAGCTTCTGCAGCATCCCGCCCATGCGGTCGCTGCCGAAGATGCGCATCAAGTCGTCTTCGAGGCTGAGGAAGAAATGGCTGCGGCCCGGATCGCCCTGGCGGCCGGAGCGGCCGCGAAGCTGGTTGTCGATGCGCCGGCTCTCGTGGCGCTCCGTGCCGATCACGAACAGCCCGCCCGCTTCCTTGACCTTCTCGTGCCCGGCGGCGACCTCGGCCGCGATCTCGGTGGCGCGGGCCTCGTCGGCCTCCTCCAGCTTCACGCGCATCTCGGCGTTGCCGCCGAGCTTGATGTCGGTGCCGCGCCCAGCCATGTTGGTCGCGATGGTGATCGCGCCCGGCGCCCCGGCCTGCGCCACGATGGTCGCTTCCTGCTCGTGGAAGCGCGCGTTGAGCACCTGGTGAGGCACGCGCTTCTTCTTGAGCAGCTCGCTGATGACCTCGCTTTTCTCGATGCTGGTTGTGCCCACGAGCACGGGCTGGCCGCGCTCGCGCGCGTCCTCGATCAGCTTGGCGACAGCCTCGTACTTCTCGGCCGCCGTGCGATAGACCTCGTCATCCTCGTCGTCGCGGTTGACCGGGACGTTGGTGGGAATCTCGACGACTTCGAGCTTGTAGATCTCGGCGAACTCGTCCGCCTCGGTCATCGCCGTCCCGGTCATGCCCGCGAGCTTGGGGAAGAGGCGGAAGTAGTTCTGGAAGGTGATGGAGGCGAGCGTCTGGTTCTCGGGCTGGACGGTGACGCCTTCCTTCGCCTCCAGCGCCTGGTGCAGCCCCTCGGAGAAGCGCCGTCCCTCCATCATGCGGCCGGTGAACTCGTCGATGAGCACGACCATGTCCTTGCGCACGATGTAGTCCACGTCGCGATGGAACAGCACGTGGGCGCGCAAGCTCTGCTGGGCGTGGTGCAGGATGGAGATGTTGAAGACGTCGTAGAGGCTGCCCTCGGTGAGGATGCCGGCCTCCTTGAGCATGTCCTCGACCCGCTGGCTCCCCTCTTCCGTCAGCGTAGCCGTGCGGAACTTCTCGTCCTTCTCGTAGGTCTCCGGGTCCTCGACGAGGACGCGCACGACGGCGTTCACCTGGCGGTAGAGGTCGCTGCTATCCTCGGCCGGGCCTGAGATGATGAGCGGCGTGCGCGCCTCGTCGATGAGGATGCTGTCCACCTCGTCCACGATGGCGTAGCTGAAGTCGCGCTGAGTCATGTCCTCCAGGCGATACTTCATGTTGTCGCGCAGATAGTCGAAGCCGAACTCGTTGTTGGTGCCGTAGGTGATGTCGGCCGCATAGGCCTGGCGGCGCTCCAAATCGTCGAGGCCGTGGACGATGACGCCCACGGTCATCCCGAGCGCGCCATAAACCTGGCCCATCCACTCGGCGTCGCGCCGGGCGAGGTAGTCGTTAACGGTGACGACGTGGACGCCCTTGCCGTTGAGCGCGTTGAGATAGACGGGAAGCGTGGCGACGAGGGTCTTGCCCTCGCCGGTTTTCATCTCGGCGATCTTGCCCTCGTGCAGCACCATGCCGCCGACGAGCTGCACGTCGAAGTGGCGCTGCCCCAGGGCGCGCCGCGCCGCCTCGCGCACGGCGGCGAAAGCCTCGGGCAGGAGATCGTCGAGCGACGCCCCATCGGCGAGGCGGGCGCGGAACTCGGCGGTCTTGGCGCGCAGCTCGTCGTCGTTGAGCGCCTGCATCGCGGGCTCCAGCACGTTGACCTGCGGCACCCGGCGCTGATACGCCTTGAGCGAACGGTCGTTGGCTGTGCCGAAGATGGCGCGGGCGAGACTACTTAGCATAGATGGCTCCCAAGGGTGATCCAGGCAGCGATCCCCCCACCTCCAGGAGATAAGACCCGCCCGGTGCCGGGTCAACGGAAGCTCTGCGGGCAAGCGCCAAGGCGAGCGCCAAGGGGAGCGGCTGCGGGGCGCTTGCCTGGCCGGATGGGTGGGGGCATTGTCCGGCCGAATCTTGAGAGACCCCAGCCATGCGCCTCCATCTCCTCGCCACAGCAGCCTTGGTCGCTCTGGCCGGGCCTGCTTATGCACAGCAGCCGGCCGGGCAGTTGCCCCCCGGCCATCCGCCCGTACCAGCGCCCTCTGGTCAGCCTCCTGCCGGGGCGCCCGGCGTACGGAACGAGCCGCCAGCGCTGTCCAACGTCGCACCCGGCGCTGCCGTGCCGAATCCAGTGATAGCGCGGGTCGGTGACAGGGAGATCCACCAGAGCGACCTCGCCGCCGCCGCCGCCGGGCTGCCCGAGCAGTTCCGCGGCCTGCCGCCGCAGGTGCTCTTCCCCATGCTGCTCGACCAGGTGATCGATCGCGAGGCGCTCGTCGTCGCTGCCGGCAAGCAGGGGCTTGAGAACGATCCCAAGGTGAAGGAGCAGATGCGGGCCGCCGACGACCGCGTGCTGCAGAACGCCCTGCTCGCGCGCGAGGTCGGCCCGACGCTCACGGAAGCCGCCGTCCGCGCCCGCTACGACCAGGAGTATGCCGGCAAGCCCGGCCAGGAGGAGGTGCACGCCGAGCACATTCTCGTCCCCACCAAGGAGGAGGCCGAGAAGATCATCACGCAGCTTAAGGGCGGCGCGGATTTCGCGGACCTGGCCAAGAAGAACAGCAAGGACCCTGGCGCCGCGAACGGCGGCGACCTCGGCTGGTTCAAGAAGGGCGACATGGTGCCCGCCTTCGCCGACGCCGCGTTCTCGCTCAAGCCCGGCGAGGTTGATTCCCAGCCGGTGCAGACGCAATTCGGCTGGCACGTGATCAAGGTGCTCGGCACGCGCCAGGCACCGCCGCCGGCGCTGGACCAGGTGCAGGAGCAGATTCGCCAGCAACTCATCCGCGAGGGCGTCCAGAAGGCGGTCGCCGACGCCAAGAAGGGCTTGCAGATCGTGAAGTATAATCCGGACGGCACCGTGGCGCAGCCGCCCGCGGACGTGACTCCGGCACCCCAGGGAGGGGCAACGCCTTCGGCCCCGCCCGCAGCGCCGCCAGCCGCCCCGCCAGCGCACTAGAGGCCGGCGGTGGCGCACCCGGTCTCCCCGCTGGCCGTGCCGCTGCCGGAGATGCCGCCGCTCGCCGGGGTGCGTCTCGGCGTTGCCGAGGCGGGCATCCGCTACGTGGGACGGGCGGACCTGACGGCGATGGTGGTGCCCGCGGGCAGCACGGCCGCGGGAGCGTTCACCCGCAACAAATGCCCGGGCGCACCCGTGGATTGGTGCCGGGCGGCGCTGGACGAGACGGGGGGCCGCGCACGCGCAGTCATCGTGAACGCGGGCAACGCCAACGTGTTCACCGGGCGCGCCGGGTGGGAGGCCACGGAGGCGACGGCGCGGGCGGCTGCGGCGCTCGCCGGGTGCCCGCCGGCCGAGGTGCTGCTCGCCAGCACCGGGACGATCGGCGAGAAGCTGCCCCATGAGCGCGTCACGGCGGCGCTGCCGGGCCTGTTCGCCCATCTCCGCGACGATGCCTGGGCGGACGCCGCGCGCGGCATCATGACGACCGACACCTTCCCCAAGGCCGCGACGCGCACGGCGCGCATCGGCGACGCCAAGGTGCGGATCAGCGGCATCGCCAAGGGCAGCGGCATGATCGCGCCCGACATGGCGACCATGCTCTGCTTCGCCTTCACCGACGCCGCTATCCCGGCGCCGCTGCTCACGCGGGCGCTGGCGCGCGGCGTCAAGCGCAGCTTCAACCGCATCACCGTGGACAGCGACACGAGCACCAGCGACACCGTGCTCCTGATCGCGACGAGCCAGGCCGAGCACGATCGGCTGCACCCGCATGACCGCAAGGCGCTGCGCGACTTCCGCCGGGCGCTGGAGAGCCTGCTGCTCGACCTCGCGCTGCAGGTCGTGCGCGACGGTGAGGGCGCGCAGAAGCTGATCCGCGTGGACGTGCGCGGCGCCGTGTCGCGCAAGAGCGCTCACCGGGTCGCGATGAGCATCGCGAACTCGCCGCTGGTCAAGACCGCCATCGCCGGCTCGGACGCGAACTGGGGTCGGATCGTGATGGCCATCGGCAAGGCGGGCGAGCCGGCCGACCGGGACCGCCTCGGCGTCGCGGTCGGCGGCATCTGGATCGCGCGCGACGGCGACCAGGTGCCCCACTACGACGAGACGCCGGTCGCCGAGCACATGCGCGGACGCGAGGTCCACGTCGAGGTGGAGCTGGGCCTCGGCGAGGGGGACGCCACCGCCTGGACCTGCGATCTCACGCACGGTTACGTCGAGATCAACGGCAGCTATCGGAGCTAGCTTCCTGGCCGCGCCCGACGACACGCTCTCCACCGAGCGCCTCACGCTGCGCCTGCCCCGGCCCGGCGACGCCGAGGCGCTGCACCGGCTCGTCAACGACTGGTGGGTGGTACGGATGCTGCAGCGCCTGCCCTTCCCCTATCCGCGCGAGCTGATGGACGAGTGGATCGCCGCCGTCGCCCGGCAGCGCGCGGACGGCACGGCGCACCACTTCGTCATCGCCGGCGAGGAAGGCGGCGAGGAGATGGTGATCGGCTGCGTCGGCCTGCGCCTCGACCTCGCGCCGCGGACGGCGAACCTGGGCTACTGGGTGGGGCGACGGTTCTGGGGGCACGGGGTCGCGGCCGAGGCGGCCGGGCGCGTCGCGCGCTGGGCGCTCGCGAACCTCGACGTGGACCGGCTGGAGGCGTTCGTCGCCGAGGACAACCCGGCGAGCGCGGCCGTGCTGCGCCGGATCGGCTTCCGCGAGACCGGGCGCGGGGTGGAGCGCTTCCTCGCCCGCGACTGTGAGGCGCCGGGCCTGCGCTTCGAGGCGACGCGGGAAGCCTTGTTCGGCGGCTTCGAGCCGGCGGCGGCTCCGGCCTCCAAGGGTGCGGCGGAAGCGGCGGATGGGACCAAGCCGGTCCTGCTCGTCGCGGCCTGCGCATTGATCGACGTGGATGGCAGGGTGCTGCTCGCCCGGCGTCCCGAGGGCAAGCCGATGGCGGGGCTATGGGAGTTCCCGGGTGGCAAGCTGCTGCCGGGCGAGACGCCCGAGGCGGCGCTGATCCGCGAGCTGCGGGAGGAGCTGGGCGTGGACGTGGCCGAGGCCTGCCTCGCCCCGTTCGCCTTCGCCTCGCACGCCTACGAGCGGTTCCACCTGCTGATGCCGCTCTACGTCTGCCGGCGATGGCAGGGGCGCCCGGAAGGCCGGGAGGGCCAGGCGCTGGCCTGGGTGCGGCCCGTGCGGCTAGGCGACTACGCGATGCCGCCCGCGGACAAGCCGTTGGTCGCGATGCTGCGGGACTTACTGTAGCTTCAAAGCGCGACTTTGGGAGCACGCGGATGGCGATACCGAGTTATGAAGATCTGATGCTGCCTGTGCTACGCGTCTGCGCGACAGGCGAACTGTCCCGTCCGTGACTTGATTGCTGCAGGTAACCGCCAGCGCAGGAATAACCGCCGAGGAAGCGGCAGTACAAATTCCGAGTGGGCGCGGCATGACCGTCATCGCCTATCGAACACACTGGACCAAGACCTATCTCAAGCAGGCAGGTCTTGTCATGCAGCCGCGCCGAGGCATGGTCATGATCACCGAACTTGGGCGCGCTTGCTCGCTAAAGAATCCTACCAAAATCAACAATGCCGTACCTGATGAGCTTACCCAGAGTTTCGTTGCGTTCAAGGAGAAAGGGACTGCAGGCATCCGCTGGAAGCACGTGATTTTGACCGCGACGTGATGCAGGCCGCCACGCCTGAGGAGCGCATTGCCCGAGCAATGGCCGAAATGGAGGCGGAGCTACGCAGCACGCTCCTCGAAGCGATCCTGGCTGCTCCGCCCTCGTTCTTCGAGCAGCCTCATCGTCGATCTCTTGATTGCTATGGGCTACGGCGGCTCGCGCATCGACGCAGGCGAAACATTGGGGCGGAGCGGCGATGGCGGTGTAGACGGCGTGATTCGCGAGGACCGGCTCGGCCTCGACCGCATCTACCTGCAAGCCAAGCGATACCAGCCCACCAATAAAGTCAGCTCGCCCGCCATGCAGGGCTTCGTGGGCGCCTTGCACGGACAGGGCGCCAACAAGGGCGTTTTCATCACCACCTCGGACTTCACGCCCGACGCGCGCGCGTTCACCGATAAGCTCGGCGGGATGCGCGTCGTGCTGATCAACGGAGAGACGCTGACGCGACTCATGCTCCAGCATGGCGTTGGCGTGCGAACGCACGAGACTGTTGCTATCAGGCGCCTCGATACGGATTACTTCAACGACGACGCGGACACGAGTTGACCAGCTTTTATCGACATGAAGCGATGCTAGGGTCTGGCATGAGATCACTACGTGGAGTTCATTGACCCGGAGGCCACCGCGATGATGGGCGAAGTGGCCGCAGCGCTTGCGACCCGTCGCGCGGCATGGGATCGTCCAGCATGGCCGAAATAGAGACGTTCAGCGTTGCCCTAACCTCAGAGATGGCGGCGGAGTTGCGCGCGGCCGTCGAAGGAGGCGAATACGCCAGCGTCAGCGAAATCGTGCGCGATGCGCTGCGCGATTGGCGCTCACGCCGCACGGTTGAGGCGCTGCAAACCGATGAGCTGAAGCGCCTGGTCCGGGAGGGCATCGAGAGCGGTCCAGGCCTGGAGGCCGACCCGGTGCTCGCCCGGCTGCACGCGCGGTTTGCCCCGCAGTCACGGGATGACTTGCCAGCGGCAGAGTGAGCGCGGCGCGCCGGCTGCTCCTCTCGCCGCGCGCCGCGGCCGATTTGGAGGAGATCGCCAGCATTATCGCCCGCGACTCGCCACGACGGGCGGATTCCTTCGTTGCTGAGCTGGAAGCGAAGTGCCGGGCGGTCACGGAGGAGGCGCCAGCGTCCTATCCCGCGCGCGAAGACTTGGCACCGGGACTGCGGGTGGCGGTTCATGGCCGCTACCTGGTGCTATTCCGTGAGAATCCGGGCGAGAACATTGTGCGCATCGAGCGTATCTTGCACGGCGCGCGCGACCTGCCCCGCCTTCTGTCGTATAGCTGCAGAGCCTGATGCTCCTCGGGACCAAGGAGGCGACGGGAATGCTCCGCGTCAGCGACGTGATGACGACCTACGTCGAGTTCATCGAGCCGGAGGCGACCGTCAAGGAAGCCGCCGAGATGATGGGCGAGCTGGAGGTCGGCGCCCTGCCCGCAGGCTCCGCCGACCGGATCGAGGGCGTCGTTACCGACCGCGACATCCTCTACCGCGTCGCCGCCGCCGGGCTCGACCCGACGCGCGTCCGCGTCCGCGAGGTGCTCTCGCGTCCCGTCGTCTCCTGCGGCGAGGACGACACCGTGCAGGCGGCGATGGACATCATGGCCGCGAACCATATCCGCCGGATGCCGGTCCAGGACGCCGCCGGGCGCGTGGTCGGCTGGGTCACCTTGGCCGACCTCGCGCGCAAGCTGCTCGTGGACAGCGGCACGCTTCAGGGCGCGCTCAAATCCCTTACCGACGCCGAGGACTAGCGGCGATAGCGGCGGTCGGCGCTGCGGACGACGTTGATGGGCAAGGCGAGACGCGCGGCGAGGTAGTCGAGGAAGAGCTGCCCGGCGTCGTCGCGCGGGTCCGTCGCGACGAGGGCGACGACGTAGGCGTAGGCCGTCAGCCCGGCGTTCTGGACCTGGCGCAGCACCGTGCTCAGCGGCTCGGGGGCTTCAAGCGCGGCGCGGAGCGTGCACAGGACCGCGTCGTCGTCTCCCGCCTGCCCGAGCCACGCCGAAGCCGCCTCAATGCGCTCGGGCGACGCCCGCCCGCCGGCCAGCAGCGCAATGGCCATCACGCGCGCGAGCAGCGCCGCACGGCCAGTGTCGAGCCTGCGCAGGTTGACTGTGAGCGGGTAGAGCGTCTGGTGCCGGTTTTGCAGCCAGGCATTCAGCACCTTCTCCCCCAGGCTCTCCGCGACGCTCTCGTGCGGCTGCGCGAGCGCGCGCTGGCGGCGGCTGCCAGTCGTGCCGCTCCGTCCCGACCCGTCCGCCTGGGCCAGTGCCTGGCCGATGCCCGTCGCGTGCGCTTCCAGCGCCGTGGCCTGCCCGTCGCGCTGGATCGGCTCGCCGAACAGGCGGGCGAGCAGGCCAGCGCCGGCCACCCGCCCCCTCGTCAGCCGCTCGCCGCGGCGGGTGCGCCGCCGGTCAGGGCCTCGATCTGTCCGAGCAGGCGCGAGAAGTCCACTGGCTTCGCGTGATAGTCATCGCAGCCGGCAGCCATCGCCTTCTCGCGGTCGCCCGACATCGCGTGGGCGGTGAGCGCGATGATCGGCACCGAGGCGGTGCTGGCGTCGCCCTTGATGATGCCCGCCGCGGTCCAGCCGTCCATGACGGGAAGGTTCATGTCGAGCAGCACGATGTCGGGCCGCTCCGAGCGCGCCTTGTCCACGCCCTCCTGCCCGTCGGTCGCGATCACGACGTCGTAGCCGCGGCGCTTCAGGCGGCGCGAGAGGAAATCCCAGATCTCCTCGTGGTCCTCGACCAGCAGGATGCGGGTCATAGCCTAGTTTCCAATCGTGTCCTCCGCGCCCGCGGCCTGAGCCGTCGCCGTAGCACTGTCAGGAGCGCCGCCCGGCGGTGCGAGTTCCCGAAGATCCTTGGCCAGGTCGCGCAGGCTCACATTGCCCTTGACGATGACGCGGTCCGCCTGCCTGCTAAGGGCCTCCCGCTCCTCCGCCGTCATGTCCCGCGCCGTCAGCACGACGACCGGAACGTGGCTCCCATGCGGGCGGGTGCGCAGCGCCTTGAGGAAGGCGAAGCCGTCCATGACCGGCATCATCAAGTCGAGCAACACCAGCCCCGGCACGCGCCGATCCACTTCGGCGAGGGCCTCCTGCCCGTCCGCCGCCTCGGTCACTTGCAAACCGACACGCTCCAGCAACGTGCGCAAGCGCGCCCGAAGATCCGCGTCGTCGTCCACGACAAGCACCATCCCCGACGCCTCCTGTCGCGGGTCGCCTCTCGACTCGGGCGGGCGATAGCGGTCGATGATCTCCTTGAGGTGGTCCCAATCAACCGGCTTGACGAGGTAATCGGTGGCGCCCAGCGCGTAGCCGAGGCCCTGCTCGTTGATGACTGAGACCATGACGACCGGCGTCTCCGCGAGGCTCGGGTCGGCGCGGACCGAGTGCAGCATGGACCAGCCGTCCACGCGCGGCATCTCCACGTCGAGCAGGATCGCCGTCGGGCGGAGCGCGCGGGCGAGGGCCAGCCCTGCCCGCCCGTCGGCCGCGGTCCGGACGGCGAAGCCTTGGCGCTCCAGGAAGCGGCTGAGCAGATCGCGCTGCGCCGGGTCGTCGTCCACCACCAGCACGCACGGTCCCTCGGGCACCTCGACGTCCTGGGGAACGGCTTCTGCTACCTCGTCGGCCGGCAATTCCGCGGGAAGGCGGATCGTGAACGTCGAACCCTCGCCGGGCGTGCTCGCCACGGTCACTTCACCACCCATCATGCGGCAGAAGGCACGCGTGATCGCGAGGCCGAGGCCGGTCCCGCCGAACTGGCGCGTCGTGCTCTCGTCGGCCTGGGTGAACCGCTGGAACAGGCGGCCGAGCTGCTCCTCGGTCATGCCAATGCCTGTGTCCTGGACCGCGAAGCGCACCCAGTCGCGGCCGTTGTTCCCGCCCTCTGGCTGCTCACGCCGGACGGAGAGCGTGATCGTCCCTTTCTCGGTGAACTTGGAGGCGTTGCCGATCAGGTTGAGCAGGCACTGCCGGACCTTGACCTGGTCAGTGTGCATCCCGTCAAGGTCCGCGCCGAGATCGAGTGCAAGGCGGTTCTCCTTGTGCGCGACGAGCGGCGCCGTCGCGGCAACCACGTCGTCCACCAGCCGCGCGACCTCGAAATCCTCGACCGCCACGGTCATGCGGCCCGCCTCGATCTTCGAGAGGTCGAGCACGTCGTTGATGAGGCTGAGCAGGTGCCGGGCGTTGGACTCGATCTTGCTCACGTCCGGCAGGAGCTGGTCCTGGTGGAGGTCCTGCAGCTCCTCGGAGAGCATCTCGCTGTAGCCGATCACGGCCGAGAGTGGGGTGCGCAGCTCGTGGCTCATGTTGGCGATGAACTGGCTCTTGGCGCGGTTGGCGGCTTCCGCCATCTCCTTCGCGGCCGCCAGCTGCTGCTCGGCTAGGGTGCGATCGGTCACGTCGGTATGGATGCCGATCCACTCACGGACGCTGCCGTCCTCGCCGAGGATCGGCACGGCGCTGGCTTCCATGTAGCGCCACTCGCCATCCGCCCGGCGCAAGCGATGGCTGACCTCGTAATGCGAGCGCTCCTGCAGCGCGTCGCGCCAGACCTCGGTGATGCGCTCCCGGTCATCCGGGTGCACCGCGTCGAGCCAGCCCCACCCGCGGAGCTGCTCGAAGCTCTGGCCGGTGAACGTGGTCCAGCGCGGCTGTGCCCACTCGAACTCGCCTGTGGCGGCCGTGTTCCAGATGATCGAGGCCGAGGCGTCCAGCACGGTACGAAAGCGCTCCTCGCTGCGCCGCAGCTGCTCCTCCGCCCGGCGCCGCAGCGTCGTGTCCTGCGCGACCACGCCGACCCCGGTTACGCCGCGCCCGGAGGCGCCGCCCTCGTGAAGCGGGAAGAAGCCCATCTGCAGGAAGCGCACCTGGTCCGGCTTCTCAGGCGGGCGGACCTCCACCTCGACGTTCGACCGCGCCTTGCCCTCGGCGAGCACGGCTTGCAGCGCCGGCTCGACCTGCGCGCGGGCCGCAGGCAGCAGCGCGCCAAGGTCCGCGCCGACCTCGATGCCGAGCGTGCGCTCGGCCATCTTCGCGAGCGCTTGGTTGGCTTGGCGCAGCCGCAGCCTGCGGTCCAGGAAGCCGAGGCCCACCGGGGCGTGCTCCAGGACATCTTGCAGCGCCTGGCTCGCCGCGCGCTCCGCCCGGCGCCGGGCAAGCGCGTAGGCGCCAAGGAGCACGCAGGCCAGGAGGACCAGCGCCAGCGAGACGGCTGTGAGAAAATCGTCCCTGGACGCATCCTTGTTCCGCGAGCGCTGCTCTTGCGCCTGCGCCGCGGTCCCGAGTTCGCGCGCCGCCGCGCGTATAGCATCCATAGCCGTCTTGTCTGGGCCGGCGCTCCGCAGGAGCGGGTCCGCGCTCGTGCCGCTATTCGTTCGGCGCAGCGCGATCGCACGCGCGGCGATGTCCTCCTTCTCCTGGATCAAGCCGCGCAGACGAACGACCGTTCCGGCCTCCGCCGATGTCACGAGGCCTTGCAACTCGTCGAGATGCCGGGCGGCGTCAGCGCGACCCTTGGTGTAGGGATCGAGATATGAGTCGGCATTCGTGATGAGGAAGCCGCGCTCGCCGGTCTCCACGTCCTTCATCGCGGAGAGCACCGCTTGCGCCTGCAGCACGACGCCGCTTGCCCTCGCCGCGGCCGCGCGCGCCCGCATGCCTGCGACGACGTTCCATGCCGCGAGGGCCAGCGCGAGCGCGATGAGCGTCCCGGCAAGGGCGGGCACGGCCCAGCTCCAGCTTGTCGCCAAGCGCCGCGCCTGCGGCTCGCGCGAAGAAACATCCATGCGGCCGTGTCCTCGCGTCCGTTCTAACCTTACCTTATCGCGGGGCCGCGAGGAAGGTTCGCCAGGCTGCATCGGATCGGCTGCCCTGGTGCGCCCCACTTGCGCGGCGGAATGCAACCGGGCACCCCTGGCCAAGTTCCTGCCGCCACCGACTCGAGGACAGAATCGATTCTCCACCAGGCGCTGGCCTTCGGGCTGATCGGCGGAACGATCGGATTCTTCGTCTGGGGCCGCCTCCCCTACGACCTGGTGGCGCTCGCGGCCTTGCTCCTAGGCATCCTGGTCGGCATCGTGCCGCCCGAGCGCGCGTTCGAGGGGTTCGCGAACGAGATCGTCATCATCATCGCCGCGGCCCTGGTCGTCAGTGAGGCCATCGCGCGATCCGGCGCCGTCGAGAGCGCCCTGCGCCCCGTGCTGCCCTGGCTCAAGACCGTGCAGGCGCAGGTCACGGTCATGGCGGGGTCGGTGCTCGTGCTCTCCATGGTGACGAAGAACGTCGGCGCGCTCGCGATCCTGATGCCCGTGGCACTCCAGCTCGCCCGGCGCACCGGGACGCCGCCCTCCGCGCTGCTGATGCCCATGGCCTTCGCCTCGCTGCTCGGCGGCCTGGTCACGCTGGTCGGCACCTCGCCGAACATCATCGTCGCCGGGCTGCGCGCGCAGCTGCTCGGCAAGCCGTTCGGGCTGTTCTCCTACACGCCCGTGGGACTCTCGATCGCCGTGCTGGGCATGGCGTTCCTCGCGGTCGGCTGGCGGCTGCTGCCGCGCGGGCGGAAGGCTGCCGGGTCCATGGACGCGGCCT
Source organism: uncultured Alphaproteobacteria bacterium (assembly GCA_963848595.1). Classification (GTDB taxonomy): domain Bacteria; phylum Pseudomonadota; class Alphaproteobacteria; order Acetobacterales; family Acetobacteraceae; genus CAWKEH01. The sequence goes on from CAWKEH010000015.1 coordinate 80,179, forward strand.
TCATCATCGAGGACTACACGGCGGAGGCGCGCCTCTCCGCTGCGTCGCCGGCCGCGGGCCGGACGGTGGCCGAGCTGGAGCGCATGGGCGACGGCGCCGTGCAGGTCGCGACCGTCGTGCGGGAGCGCTTTCGCCGCTACGTGCCCGCGCCGGGCTGGCGGCTGCGCGCGGACGACGTCGTGCTGCTGCGTGGCTCACCCGGCGACCTGGAGCGGCTGGTCGCCAGGGCGCGGCTAGCGCTCGCGGGCGTCGACGCCGGCAGCGACGTGAGCGTGGTTGAGGGCGTGGTCACGGCGGACTCGCCGCTCGTCGGGCGTACCCCCGCCCAGCTCGCGCTGCAGGAGCGGCACGGGGTCGGCCTGCTGGCGGTGAGCCGCAGCGGACAGAGCATCGGCCAGCGCCTCGCCACCGTGCGGCTGCGGGCTGGGGACGTGATCGTGCTCCGCGGCGCCGCCGGGCCGCTGCCGGGCACGCTGGGCGAGCTGCGCGTCCTGCCGCTCGCCGAGCGCAGCATCACGCTCGGCCGCAGCCGTCGCAGCCTCGTCCCGGCCTGCGTGCTCGCCGCGGCGATGGCGCTGGTCGCGCTCCACGTCCTGCCCGTCGCGGTCGCATTCTTCGGGGCGGCGGTCGTGCTGCTGCTGCTCCGGGTGATGACCATGCAGGAGGCATACGAGACTGTGGAGTGGCCTATCCTGATCCTGATCGGCGCGCTGATCCCGCTCAGCCACGCCGTGCAAGCGACGGGCGGCACAGCCCTGCTCGCGGGCTTGCTGCAGCACGCCGTCGCCGGGGTGCCGCCGCTGGCGGCGCTGACGGTCGTGCTCGTCATCACGATGATCGCGACGCCGTTCCTGCACAATGCGCCGACGGTGCTCGTCGTGGCGCCGGTCGCGGCGAGCCTCGCGGTCAAGCTCGGGCTGCACGCCGACCCGTTCCTGATGGCGGTGGCCCTCGGCGCCGGGTGCGACTTCCTGACGCCCATCGGGCACCAGTGCAACACGCTGGTGATGGGGCCGGGCGGCTACCGGTTCAGCGACTATCCGCGGCTCGGGTTGCCGCTCTCCGTGCTGGTTGTGGTCGCGGGCGTGCCTCTGATCGCGTTCTTCTGGCCGCTGCACTGATGCGCGCCCGGGACCGGACCAGGCGAGGCTTGCATGCGGTGGCGCTGCTGGCCGGGCTTGGGGCCTGCGCCGCCGTGCCGCCGCAGGAGCCGCGCATCAGCCTCGCGGGCCTGACCGAGGCCGAGGCGATCCAGCGGCTGGGTCCACCGGATGCCGTCGAGGCTGGCCCGCCGCGTGCCCTGACGTGGACGAACGTTGATGCGACCAGGGTGGGCTGGAGGCCGGGCGACATCGCGGCGTTCCGCTGCACGGTGACCGCCTTCATCGAGCAGGGCCGGGTCGCCGCCTTCCGGCGGCACGGCAACGGCTGCTAGGGTGCGCCGGCCCACCAGGGAGCTGCCCGTGACCGACCCGAACCCGACCGCTTGCCTACTCGTCATCGGCAACGAGGTGCTCTCCGGCCGCACCCAGGACCTGAACATCAAGTTCCTCGCCACCAAGCTCGGCGAGATCGGGCTACCTTTGCGTGAGGTGCGGATCATACCGGACGTGGCGGAGACGATCATCGCGACGGTGAACAAGGTGCGGGCGCGCTACGATCAGGTGTTCACGACGGGCGGGATCGGGCCGACGCACGACGACATCACGAGCGAGTGCGTCGCGGCGGCGTTCGGCGTGCCGTGGGAGCCGCACCCGGAGGCGTGGGCGCGGATGGAGCGGCACTACAAGGCCGGCGAGTTCAACGCGGCCCGGCAGCGCATGGCGACGATGCCGCGGGGTGCCAGCTTGATCGAGAATGCGATCTCGGTGGCGCCGGGCTTCACGATCGGCAACGTGCACGTGATGGCTGGGGTGCCGCGGATCATGCAGAGCATGTTCGAGTGGCTGGCGCCGCGCCTGCCGGGCGGCACGCCGGTGGAGATGCGCGCGGTGCACGCGGCGGGGCTGCTGGAGGGCAACGTGGCGGAGGGCCTGGGGGCGATCCAGGCGCGCTACCCGGCCGTGGATCTGGGCAGCTACCCGTATTACCGGGTCACGGGGAGCGGGGTCGCTTTGGTGGCTAAGGGCACTGATACCGCGGCGCTGGAGGCGTCCATCGCGGAAGTGGCGGAGCTGATCCGGGCGCAGGGCAAGGAGCCGGTGCCGGGGGAGCCGGCGATTTGACACCGGTCCCCGGCGAAGCTGCTCCCTACTGCGCGGTCGCCATCTGCGGGTTGGGCACCGCGGCCTCGGCGGCGGCCTTCAGGTCGGGATAGAGTGATCCGAGGGCCAGCAGCACGCCGTTGGTCCAGCCGAAGCCGATCTGGGTCGCATATTCGCCGCCGCCGCCCTCGTCGCCGCCGGTCGTCGTGACGTTGTATTTCTCCACGAGCTTCGCCTGCTGCTGATAGCCGGCGATGGTCTTCATGACCCAACGCGTCGCGATCTCCTCGGCGAGGGCGGGGAAGCCGTTGTTGCGCAAGCCGATCACCGCGATCCACTGGAGCGGCGCCCAGCCGTTCGGGGCGTCCCATTGCTGGCCGCTGGTCACCAAGGTCGTCGCCAGGCCGCCGACGTCGAGCAGCTCGGTGCTGACGGTATTGGCGACCGTCTTCGCCTGCTCGGGGGACGAGACGGCCAGGAAAAGCGGATACAGCGTCGCCGCGGTGACGTTCCCCGTGGTCTTGCCCTGGCGCCAGAGGTAATCGGTGAACACGCCGTCCTGGGCGTCCCACATCACGAGACGGATCGCAGCGATCCGGCTCACCGCCCGGCGTGCGTAATACGCCGCCTGGCCGGGCTCGCCCTTCAGCAGGTATCCCACCGCGAGCGTCGTCTCGAGATGGGCGAGCAGGCTGTTGAGATCGGGGGGCAGGATGGCGAGCGTGCGGATCGTGCTCAGGGTCTTGCCGTCGGCGAGCCAGCGCGAGCTGAAATCCCAGCCCGACTCGGCCGCGGCGCGCAGGTCGCGCCAAACCTCGCCGGAGGGGCGCGACGTCTGCGACGCCGTCTGCACGTCCTCAGCGTAGGATTCGTCGCGGGGTGCTGCGCGCTCGTCCCAGTAGCGGTTGAGCACCGTGCCGTTCAGCAGCCGCACCACGTTGCGCACGGCGTGGCCGGGCAGGGCTTCGTTCTCGCCCTGCATCCAGTAGTCGTATTCTGCCTGCAGCTCCGGCAGGTAGGTGGTGTAGGTCGCGATGCCGTCGGTACTGCGCGATCAGGTCGATCATAAGCGAGAAGAACGGCGGCTGCGAGCGGCTGAGATAGTAGCTGCGGTTGCCGTTCGGGATATGGCCGTATTTGTCGATCTCGTAGGCGAAGTCCTTGAGCATGTCGGTCGCGAGATCGTCCCGGCCGTCCACCTCCAGGCCGAGCATGGTGAAGTAGGAGTCCCAGTAATAGACTTCGCGGAAGCGGCCGCCGGGGACGACGTAGGGGTACGGCAGCGGCAGCAAGGTCGAGTAGGGCGGCACCGACGTTGAGGTCTGCTCCAGCTCGGGCCAGAGGCTCGCGACGTAGTCGAGCAGGTGCTGGTCGCTCGACGCCGGATTGATGGTCGGGCCGGGCGGCACCGGGGCAGACGAGAAATACTGGCTGACGAAGCTCGCGAGGTCGAAGCCGGGCGAGCCTTTGGCGGCGTCGTAGGCGGCGACGATGTCGGAGGGCGAGGCGGTGGGGACCAGGTCGGGAAAGGTCTTGCTGTCGGGGAAGATGCCCGCGAGTTCCACGGCGGAGTAGAGGTCGCCGTATTCGATGGAGGGCGGAATCGGGTAATCCGGCCCGACCGTCTGGGCGCGGAGGCTCGGCGCGAGCATCGAGCAGGCGCCGAAGAGGGCCAGCGCCCGAAGTGTCTGATGATACCGCATGGACGTGCGTCCTCCCCGAAACGGGTATCGTTCCGTTTAGGATTAACGCTCTGATCCATTCGGGCAACAGAAATCAGCATTTTCGCGATGGATATCGCATGTAGATGCGGGTTGAGCGTGACCGGATCAGGGTGCTGGCGGACCGGTGCCGGGGCGCGCGGGCGGGGCTGGGGCGGGGTCGCGGCTCGTGGCGCGCGAAGGCGCGGATTCGGGGTGGGCGATGCTCGCTGCTCCCGTGCTTGCTCCCGTGCTGGCTCTGGCGGGCGTGCGGTGCTGCCGGAGCTCGGCGTCGGACAGGGTGGCGAGACCGGTGTCGTGGCGCAGGCTCGCGATGAGGTCGGCGAACGATTGCTCGTCGAGGTCGTCGTCAAGGTCTTCGTCGGCGTCGCAATCGGGTCCCTCGGGGCGCTCGCACGGCTCGGCCCACGGCTCGGCATGGAGGGCGTCGGTCTCGGCGCAGTCCGTGCGGCGGTCCTCTGGGCACTCCTGTAGCGGGCACTCCTTCAGGCGGAGCTTCGGGCCGGGTGCCTCGCGGCTGGGCTCGGAGAGCTTGCGGGCAAGCGCGACGGTGCGGCGGACGGTGCGGGCGAGGCGGTCGAAGGTGATCGCTTGGTTCGGGGTGGGGTTGGGTGCTGCGGGCTCGTCCTCGGGCTGGCTCTGGGGGGGCTGGTTGTGGGGGGCGGCGGCAGGTTCGGCCAGGGCTTGGCGGTGGACGGCCTCGGCGAGGTCGGTGGCCATGGCGATGAACTTGTGCAGGACCTGGCGGTAGTATTGCGCGTCCTCGTCGCGCTGGCGGGCGCGGTCGGCTGGGTCGGAGAGGGCGGGGGTGGAGGACATCGGGCAGGATAAAGGAGTTTGTCGCACGCGGGGTCAAGCGCTGAGTGGGATGCGGGGCGGGGACGGCAGCCAAGGCCCGGAACGGTCAGCAGTTAGGAAGCTCGGTATGACGCCGCGGGCGGCTTATACCGTGACGTTTTCCCAGGCCGGACCCGACGTGGTCGCCGACGGCACCGGCACGATCGACACCAACGGGCTGACGTTTATCACGTCAGGCTTTACCTTGCCTGAGGTCGCCCCGACCTTTGCTACGGAGGCGACAGGCGCGGCGGGTGCCGTCAGCGAGTATAGCGGGGCGAGCGGACCGCTCAGCTTCGGCCCTGGCGTCTTTACGAGTGCGACCACGGGCACCGGCGACCTGGTCGGCATCCAGGCGCTCATTGGCGAGCCCGGCTTTGTCTTTGTTCCGACGAACTACACCTCCAGCGCGCCCTTGTCCGACAAGGCCACGTACACGGGCCAGAGCTTCGCCACCCTCGGACTCACCCCCGGCGTTTATCTCTACACCTTCGGCTCGGGTGCGGACGCGGACACGTTCACGATCGACGTCGCCGCCTCGGTCCCCGAGCCCGCCAGCCTGGCGCTCCTCGGCACCGGCCTGCTCGGCGTTGGCTTCGCACGCCGTCGCGAGAGGACCTGAGCTGCGCCCGGCGGGCCTGTCCGCGTTGCCATAAGGCGCGTTGCGCAAATCGTAGTCTCGTGAAGACTGCCGTGGGGATATGGCCTGCATCGCGGCAGCACAGCGCGGCACCGCGCGCCCAGGCGCGGGGTCGGGTCTAGAAAGTTACGCAGCGCTCGCATTCCCCTTGCTTACGGCCCCGAGAGGACACAGACTGCGCCGCCGCTGTGCATCCATGAGACAAGGGGACCGCCATGCGCGCACCTCTTCTCGCCGGCACCGCACTGTTGACCTTCGCCGCCGCGGCTGCGACCGCCACGGCCACGCCGGTCCCGGCGACCTTCGCCTTCACCGGCGCCGTCCAGACCTTCACCGCGCTCGGCGCCGGCACCTACGACATCCTCGCCACAGGCGCCCAGGGCGGCAACGGCGCCCTCACCGGGGGCCCCACCGGGGGCTTGGGCGCCGAGGCGGGCGGGGACTTCGCCCTGACCGCGAACGAGACCCTGTCCGTCGTCGTCGGCGGCCAGGGTGGCACAAACGGCTTCGGCGGCGGCGGCGGCGGCGGCAGCTTCGTGTTCCTCAATGCCACCACTCCGCTCGTGGCCGCCGGCGGCGGCGGCGGGGCTGCCTTCACCAACAGGAACAGCGGACCTGGCCAGGCCGGCACCGCAGGCGGCAACGGCGCGGCCGAAAATTCCTCCACTGACACCGGCGGCAGCGGCGGCACCGCCGGCCGGGGTGGGGCGGGCGGGACCTCCAACCGCACGTCCGAGCCCGGCTACGCCGGCGGCGGCGGCGGCGGCTTCTTCAGCGCCGGCACCGCCGGGCAGGCGCCACGGAGCGGCGGCGGCGGCCAGGCTGGCTCGGGGACGGCCGCCGGCGGCGCCGGCAGCACTTTGGGCGGCACGGGCGGCTTCGGCGGCGGCGGCGGCGCCGCCTTCGAAGCGGGCGGTGGCGGTGGCGGTTACAGCGGCGGCGGCGGCGCGGGCGGCAACGCGCCCGGCGGCGGCGGCGGCTCGTTCCTGGCAGCGGGCGCGCTCGACCCGGTGCTCATGGCCGGCGTCAACAGCGGCAACGGCCTGGTCACGATCACCCTGGTTCCGCCTCCCACCGTCCCCGAGCCGGCCAGCCTCGCCCTGCTCGGCACCGGCCTGCTCGGCCTCGGCCTGATCCAGCGACACCGACGCCGCCTGAGGGCTGGCTAAGCGGCACACGCGAAGGGGCGCTCACGATGGAGCGCCCCCTGGTTGCGCACCGGGCTACGAGCGGCGGGGTGATGACGGCGCCACGCTATTCCTCCCCAGCGATCTGCGGCGCTGTTGATAGGCCTACGTGCAGCGCATCCGCATCGGCGCTATTGTCGGCTGACAGGAGGTCTGCATGGATAGCACGGTGGACGTCACCATCCCGGTCGCGCCCGAGGTCGCGGCAGCACTCGCGGACGCGCGCAACCGTGAGGCGGTCGGCCGGCTGGTTAGTCGCGCGCTGCGGCCCCGCTCCGGGCCGAGCCCGCTTGCCCAGGCCATCGCCGAGCTGAAGGCGGAGGTGCGGCAGGCCGGCCTCACTGACGCGGAGGTCGATGCCGAGCTCGCCGCCTACAACGCCGAGCGCCGGGAGCGCATCACCGGTCCGGCGTGATCGTCTTCGATGCCTCGACCGTGGTCGGGGCTGCGCTGAAGGCGGACAGCGTGCCTGAGCGGGCCCTGCTGCGCGCGGAGGAAGTGGACGTGCTCGCCCTCTCGGGCGCGGTCGCGGCGGAGATCACGGAGGTGCTGAACCGCCCCAAGTTCGCCCGTGCGCTCACTGCCGTGCGCCGGGAGCAGGTGCTCGCCCGCGTGCGCGAGGCGGCCGTCTGGTTCGAGCCAGCCGTGCGGGTTGTGGACTGCCGCGACCCGAAGGACGACAAGTACTTGGAGCTGGCGCTCGCATCAGGTGCCGAGACGATCGTCAGCAGCGACGATGACCTGCTCGTGTTGCACCCCTGGCGTGGCGTGCGCATCCTGCGCGCAGCCGAGTATCTCGATCTGGCGGGAACGGCACAATACTAACCGCCGGGGCTTGCTGAAGAAGCGGTCCATGGCCGCACCCGGGATGCTGTCTGCGGCCGTGACCGCTGCACTCTTCGCCGCGCCCAGTGCTAGATTGGCTACGCGGCCGAACAGGAGAACATACCTTGAGCAATACAACGGCCCACACTCCCCTGTCGGCCGAGGTCCTGGACGAAGCTGAGCGCCAGGCGTTGATCGCCGCGGGAGCTGAGGCACTGGCCGACCCGCGCACCGACATCCCGCATGAGGAAGTCCGCGCCGAGATCCTCGCCGAGATCGAGGGGCTGGAGCGCCAGATCGCCGCGCCGCTGCTGCGGGTCATGCGAGGGGGTAAGACCAGTGCCGACTAGCCGCCCATGCCGGCCGTCCTCGGAGCTCAGGGCTTCCGGCTCTATTTCTGGAGCCGCGAGCCGAACGAGCCGCCCACGTCCACGTGGACCGCGCTGGCGCCTCGGCTAAGCTCTGGCTGGAGCCGGTCGCGCTCACGAGCAATATCGGCTACCCGGCGCACGAACTGGGCGCCGTCCTACGCCTGGTCCGCGAGCATCAACCCGAGCTGCTGAGGGCGTGGCATGAGTTCTTCGGCACAGGCTGAGGGTGCGGACATCCGGGTCCGCGACGTGTCGGTCAGCGAGGATGAGCTGACGGTGGCACTGATGGACGGGCGCACGATCTCGGTTCCCCTCGCTTGGTATCCACGCCTGGCTGCGGGCACGCCCGAGCAGCGGGCACATTGGGAGCTAGCCGGCGTCGGCTACGGCATTCACTGGCCGGAGCTAGACGAGGACCTGAGCACGGAGGGGTTGCTGGCCGGGGCGCGAGCGCCGCGCGGATCGGCGTCGTGGCGCTCGCCCCTGCTGGACAATCGAGCATGACCGGACCCGCTGAGCGCATCGTCGTAGTGGACCAGCCCGGCCCTAACCGGGGCCGCACTGACCGCTCGCGCTTCGGAAAGCCGAACCCGGCGGATACGGAGTCCTACCCTGTGACCAGTGCCGAGGATTTCGAGGCCACGCGCGCCGAGTTGGCGGAATTGAGGCGGCGGATGACGCGGAAAAAAGCGCAAGCCATAACGCAAGGATGCTACTCCTGCATTCCAGGCAACGATCCGACCGCAGTGCATTCTCGCCTTAAGCGGAGAGCAAACGCGAGACTGGAAGGTAGGGCTCTGTCTCCAAGTTGAGAGCTGCAAGCTTGGCGTTGAGTAGAGGACGGAGGTCAATGCGGCGTGCTAGCACGCTGCGTAAATCATAACCCTCCATGAGAATAATGTTCTTGGCAGGATTTTGTTTTAACAATGGCACGACGTTATCAGACCAGCCATTTATTGACAGGAAAAGGCCCATTGTCTGGCGGCCAGATCGTGCAATTTGCCCGCTTAATCCGTCGAGTTGTCGGATATCGGCAAGCTTGACTCGCCAGCGGCACTCAACAACGTAATGCCAACTTTCCAGTACGAACGCTGCGTCGATTTGTTCACCTCCGGCGTTGCGCTGAAATGAGCGGATCACCTGTACGCCGTGGAGATCGAACGTACGATTAAGCAGATCTTGGAGTAGATAGCCGCGTTGGTGAGGGTCACCCTCGATGGCAGCATGATCGAATTGCGCCAGGAGAAGATCACTCTGCTGCCGGATCACGGCTTCCTTCTCGCGACCCTCCTGCTCAAGCATCGCACGTAGGCGTCGCTCGTGCTCCGCCTTCTCTCGCGCATCTATGTCAGCTAAAGCGCCCTGAAGCTCGCGGGCCTTCTGAACGACAGCACGCGCCTCATACTCGTCGTGCGCGAGGTGGAAAGCATCCCACCGCGCAGCTAAGGCGATCAGCGCACGAATGATCGGTTGGTCCTGGCCGCGGCTTGATAGCTCTTCCAAAATGATCGCAGCCGATTCACGCTTAGAGCGCCATTCATTCGTGATAGGATTACGCTCGGCAACAAAGCGTCGGATAAGGTCTTCTGGAATACCCGCCGGGCGGAGAACTCGCTCGGCAGCGGTCTTTTTGACATTCACAAGCGTGGCCATCACAATAAGAGCGCAGCGACGAGCCTCAACGTTGGGGGAATGCATATGCTCTGTAGTCACGGATAGCCAACCCTCCCTCCACTCTATGCACCCCCGAAATACTCTAAGCACCTGCCTCGATTGCGTTTCCATTTGCAACAGCTACAGCAACTCGGCTGTCGCAGTTCTCCCGGCCGAGCTAAGGCAGCGTGTGTCCTCGGTTGGCGCTGCCGAGCGAGCCTATCGCCCTAGCTCAAGTCGGCGAGCATTAGGCCATCTTGAGGCTCTCCCGACGGCAAGCCGATCCGCTCCACGATGGACACAGCACGCTCCTCGCGAACGCCGTGGGTCGTCCTAGGCATCATTTCGCCCTCAACCTCAACCTCCCGCACCAGCATCTTGCCTTGGTAAAGCCCATAGCGCCCAGGCCGGATGACGGGCGCGTCACCCTCGACGAGACCCGCCAGGACGGTGCGCCCATCGGCGAAGTTGAAGACTTGCTTGACGGCCATGCTGAACGCCATTGCTATCCCCTACCATCCCGGACGGCCTGCTCACGTGCTCGCAGGATCCGCAAGGTGTCCACGTCCTCCACGGTCAATCCTAACATGACTCTTATGGCGGATCATGAAATCCTTGACGTGCACCTCTGCTTCTCGCATTCCAAGGCGATCGATGATCCCCAGCTTGGCTTGTGTGCCGTGCAAGAACTCTTCCAGCACCGCGGCCTTGCTTGGGTTATCTCTGACGAGGATGTGGGTCATACCGGGACCGCCAACGTTGGCTTCGGCGCCCATGTAGTCGAGATAGCGCATCTCTTCCGATCCGGGCTGGGCAACCGTGATCGTGCGTCCGTGCCGCTCGACGGCGGCAAGCAGCTCCGGCGACGCACGTTCCAAGCGCCTCTCACCCCTCCTCCACCCTCTGCACTCCGGGCAAGGCCTTCAATGCCTGCGCCAACCGCGGCCCCACCTGCCACGCCCCCGGCAACTCCACCGCGACCGGCGCCCCCGCCCCCAGCAGCGGCAGGAGCGTGACCTTCCCCCGGCCCCGCCCCACGTCGCCGAGGATGGCCTGGATACCCGGCACCGCCTCCACCCGCTCCAGCCAGACCCGCAACCCTCCTGCCCCGCGCCCCGCCGCCGCGTCCAGGGCTTCCACCTCGTTCGCGGTGACGCGTACGCCCTCGCCGTCCGCGCGCAGCTCCGCGCCCACGAGCAGCGCCGCACCCGCACGCAGCAGGTCGCCCGCGCGGCTCAGCGCCTCCTGGAAGAACGTGACCTCGTAGCTTCCCGCCTGGTCCGACAGGCGCACCCAGGCCATGCGGGTGCCCTTGCTCGTCGTCCGCAGCTTCACGTCGCCCACGATCCCGGCCAGCGCGAACACGCCCAGCGCCCGTCCGCGCGCGTGCCTCGATCTCGCGGCTCGGGACGGCGCCGAGGCGCTTCAGCGCCGGGCGGTAGCTGTCGAGCGGGTGGGCGGAGAGATAGAAGCCGACCGCGTCCGCCTCGTAGGCGAGGCGGTCCATCTCCGCCCACTCCGGCAACTCGGGCAGGCGCAGCGATTCGGGCTTGCTCTTGCTCCCGAACAGCCCGTTCTGCCCGCTCTCGCGCTCCTCGAACGCGCTCTGCGCGCGCTTGAGGACGAGGTCGGCCGCGGCGCAGAGGCGGGCGCGGTTGGGCTCCACCATGTCGAGGGCGCCGGCGCGGACCAAGTTCTCCAGGGCGAGCTTGTTGAGCTGGCGCGGGTCCACGCGCGCGGCGAAGTCGGCGGCATCGGAGAAGGGGCGGCCGTCGCGACCAGCGACCAGCGACTCCATCGCGGCGAAGCCTACCTTCTTCACCGCCGCCAGGGCGTAGCGGATCGCGAACCGTTCCCCTTTGGGGCCGTCCGGCATCGTCTCCGCGGTGAAGTCGGCGCCGGAGCGGTTCACGCAGGGCGGGAGCACGGGGATGCCCATGCGCTCGGCCTCTTGGCGGAGGGCGGCGAGCTTGTCGGTGTTCGCCATCGCGAGGCTCATACACGCGGCGAGGAAGGCGACCGGATGGTTCGCCTTCATCCAGGCCGTCTGGTAGGAGACGAGCGCGTAGGCGGCGGCGTGGCTCTTGTTGAAGCCGTAGTCGGCGAAGCGCGCCATGAGGTCGAACACCTCGCCTGCCTTCGCGGCCGGCACGCCCCGTGACTTCGCGCCGTCGAGGAAGAGCTGGCGCTGGGCCTCCATCTCGGCGCGGATCTTCTTGCCCATCGCCCGGCGCAGCAGGTCCGCAGAGCCCAGCGAGTAGCCGGCGAGCGTCTGGGCGATCTGCATGACCTGTTCCTGGTAGACCATGATGCCGTAGGTCTCGGCCAGGATCTCGGCCACGGCCGGGTGCGGCGCCTCCCACTTCTCCCCGTGCTTGCGGCGGCAGTAGTCCGGGATGTTGGCCATAGGGCCGGGCCGGTAGAGGGCGCCGGCGGCGATCAGGTCCTCGAAGCGGTCGGGCCGCATCTGCCGCAGCACGTCGCGCATCCCAGCGCCTTCGAACTGGAACACGCCGCCCGTGTCGCCGCGCGCCAGCATCTCGTAGGTTTTCGCGTCGTCGAGCGGGATGCGGTCGAGGTCCACGTGCGTGCCGAGGTCTGCGAGGAGGCGTTGGGCGCGCTGCAGGATCGTGAGCGTGGTCAGGCCCAGGAAGTCGAACTTCACCAGGCCCGCCTGCTCCACGTATTTCATGCTGTATTGCGTGACGAGGCTGTCGGAGCGCGGGTCGCGGTAGAGCGGCACGAGGTCGAGCAGGGGACGGTCGCCGATGACGACGCCGGCGGCGTGCGTGCTCGCGTGGCGGTAGAGGCCCTCGAGCTGGAGGGCGACCTCCATCAGCCGGCGGATGCTCTCGTCCTCGTCGCGCATCGCTTGCAGGCGCGGCTCGCCGTCGATGGCCTGGCCGAGGGTGACGGGCTTCGCCGGGTTGTTGGGGATGAGCTCGGCGACGCGGTTGACTTGGCCGAAGGGCAGGCCGAGCACGCGGCCCACGTCGCGCACGGCAGCGCGGGCCTGGAGCTTGCCGAAGGTGATGATCTGGGCGACGCGGTCCTGGCCGTATTCGCGGCGCACGTAGGCGATGACCTCGTCGCGCCGGTCCTGGCAGAAATCCACGTCGAAGTCCGGCATGGAGACGCGCTCGGGGTTCAGGAATCGCTCGAACAGCAGGTTGAAGGGGAGCGGGTCGAGGTCGGTGATCTGCAAGCGCCCAGGCCGCGACGGAGCCGGCGCCGGAGCCGCGGCCGGGACCGACCGGGATGCCTTGCGCCTTCGCCCACTGGATGAAGTCGGCGACGATCAGGAAGTAGCCGGGGAAGCCCATGCCGGCGATCACGTCCAGCTCGTAGGCGAGGCGCTACGCGTAGCGCGCGCGGGTCTCGGCGTCGGCGCCCAGCGAGTCCATGCGCCGGGCGAGGCCGGCCTCGGCCATGGCGCGGACGCGCATCTCCTCGGATCTCGCCCTCGCTTACTTTCGGGCAGACGGGGAGCAGCGGCTTGCGGGCCTCGGCCATGGCGGCGCAGGTGCGGGCGATGGCGACCGTGTTGTCGCAGGCGTCGGGGAGGTCCGCGAACAGCGCGCGCATGGCGGCGGCGGGCTTGAACCAATGCTCCGGCGTGACCCGGCGCCGCTCCGGCTCGGCGACCATGCGGCCCTCGGCGATGCAGAGCAGCGCGTCGTGCGCCTCGTGCATCGAGGGCGTTGCGAAGAAGCACTCGTTGGTGGCGACGAGCGGCAGGGCCAACCCGTCCGCGAGGGCGATCAGCCCCGGCTCGACCTGGCGCTCGACGGGCAGGCCGTGGCGGTGCAGCTCGACCGCGGCCCGGTCCGGGAACGCCTCGCGGAGCTGGGCGAGCAGCGCTTCCGCGTCCGCCCGGCGTCCCTCGGCGAGCAGCCGGGCGAGCGGGCCGCGCGTGCCGCCCGTGAGCAGGAAGAGGCCCTCCGCGTGGGCGAGCACGGCGGCGAGCGGGAGCTGCGGGCGACGCCGGGTCGGCGTCGAGGAAGCCGCGGGAGGAGAGGCGCTGTAGGTTCGCGAGGCCGGAGGGAGTCTGCGCGAGCAGCACGACCGGGTCGGGTGCGAGGCGCGGATTCTCGGCGCGGGTCACGCCCACTTGGCAGCCCAGGATCGGCTGCACGCCCTTGGCGGCGCAGGCCTGGCTGAACTCCAGCGCGCCGAACAGGTTGCCCGTGTCCGTGATGGCGACGGCGGGCATGGCGTCGTCGCGCGCGAGGGCGGCGATCTTGTCCGCCTTGATGGCGCCCTCGCTCAGCGAATAGGCGGAGTGGACGCGGAGGTGGACGAAGGGGGCGTGGGGCATGCGCCGAGTCTCCATGCCCTATAGTGGAACGACGCGCCCCTCCCGCAAAGTCACGCGTCGGTCCATGCGGGCGGCCAGGTCCGGGTTGTGGGTCGCGACCAGCGCCGCGACGCCGCCCTCGCGCACCACGCGCAGCATCTCCTCGAACACGAGCTCGCCCGTCTCCACGTCGAGGTTCCCGGTCGGCTCGTCGGCGAGCAGGACGCCGGGCGCGTTGGCGAGGGCGCGGGCGATGGCGACGCGCTGCTTCTCGCCGCCCGAGAGCTTGCCCGGCAGGTGCGTGAGCCGCCCGCCTAGGCCCATCGCGGTCAGCAGCAGCGTCGCTCGCGCCTGCGCCGCGCGCCGCGTCTTGCCTGCGACCATCTGGGGGAGTGCTACGTTCTCCAGCGCGGTGAACTCGGGCAGCAGATGGTGCGACTGATAGACGAAGCCGATCCGGTCGCGCCGGATGCGCGTCCGCTCCGCGTCGGCGAGCTGGCCCGCGTCCCGCCCGTCCACGAGGATGCGCCCGGCGTCCGGCCGCTCCAGCAGCCCGGCAAGGTGCAGCAGCGTGCTCTTGCCCGCCCCGCTCGCCGCGACGAGGGCCACGATCTCGCCGGGCGCCAGCGCGAGGCTCGCGTCGCGCAGGACGTGCAGCTCCGCCTCGCCGCTTCGGTAATGCCGGGCGACGCTCTCCAGCCGTAGCGGTTCATTCATGCCGCAGGGCTTCGACCGGGTCCGTGCGCGCGGCGCGCCAGCTCGGGTAAAGCGTGGCGAGCAGCGATAGGGCGAGGGCCATGATCACGATCTGCGCCACCTCGCCCCATTGCAGCTTCGCGGGCAGGTGCGCGAGGTAGTAGACCTCCGGGTTGAAGACGCGCGTTCCGGTTGCGGCCTCGACCCAGCCCTGGATCGTCTGGATGTTGAGGCAGAACACGACGCCGAGCAGGACGCCGATGAGCGTCCCCAGCACGCCAACGCTCGCCCCGCACATCAGGAAGATGCGCAGCACCGCGCCGCGCCCGGCGCCGAAGGTGCGCAGCACGGCGATGTCCCCGGTCTTGTCCTTGACCATCATGATGAGCGACGAGATCACGTTGAAGGCGGCTACCAGGATGATGAGCGTGAGGATCAGGAACATCACGTTCTGCTCGACCTGGACGGCGGCGAAGAAGCTGTCGTTCGCCTGCTGCCAGTTCACGACGCGCAAGGGCATCCCGTGCAGCTGCTCGGCGATGTCGCGCGTGATCGCGTCCACCCGGTCCGGGTCGGCGACGCGCACCTCGATCTGGGTGACGCCGCCCGGCATCTGGAAGTAGATCTGGGCCGCCTCCAGGGGCAGGAAGACGTAGCCCGTGTCATACTCGTTCATGCCGACCTGGAAGATCGCGACCACTTTGTAGGCGCGCACGCGCGGGATCGTGCCGAATGCGGTCGCAGCGCCCTGGGGCGAAACGAGGGTGAGCCCTTCTCCGACCTGCAAGCCGAATTTCTGCGCCAGCCCGATGCCCACGGCGATGGCGTCGTCGCCGTGGAAGCCGTCCAGCGAGCCCTCGATGATGTGGTGTGCTACGGAGGGGGTCGCCTGTAGGTCCGCCTGGCGGATGCCGCGCACGAGGCCGCCCGCGTTCTGGCCGCGCGGGCCGGTGAGCAGCACCTGGCCGTCCACTACCGGGATCGCCGAGGTGACGCCCGGCACGGCGCGGATGCGGGCGGCGAGCGCGTCGAAGTTGGGGATCGGCTCGCCCTGGCCGTAGATGCCGAGGTGCCCGTTGAAGCCGAGGATGCGGTTGAGCAGGTCCACCTTGAACCCGCCCATGACGCTCATGACGATGATGAGCGTCGCCACCCCGAGCGCGATGCCGACGAGGCTGAACGCGGCGATGACGGAGACGAAGCGCTCGCCGCGCCGGGCGCGCAGGTAGCGCCCGGCGACGGCACGCTCGAAGGCGTTGAACACTTTACGCGAGAACCTGGGCGAGTGCGCTCCCGGCCGAGACCTCGGCGCGCTCGCCTGTCGCCCGGCGCTTCAGCTCGACCGTGCCCGCGGCAGCCCCGCGCGGCCCGACGATGAGCTGCCAGGGGTGGCCCATCAGGTCCGCGTCCGCGAATTTCACGCCGGCGCGCTCGGCGCGGTCGTCGTAAAGGCCCGCCTGACCGAGCGCCGCGTAGAGCTGCTCGCAGGCGGCGTCGCACTTGGCGTCGCCCTGCTTGAGGTTGAGGACGGCGGCGCGGAACGGGGCCACGCTGTCCTGCCAGATGATTCCCGCCTCGTCGTGACTCGCCTCGATCAGCGCGCCGACGAGCCGGGAGACGCCGATGCCGTAGCTGCCGCTCTCCGGGGTGATCGGCTGACCCTCGGGTCCTGCGACGTGGAAGCCGAGCGGGACGCTGTATTTCGTCCCGAAGTAGAAGATGTGGCCCACCTCAATGCCCCTGCCCTCGCGCTTGCGCGCCGGGTCGAGCCGCGCCCACGCCTCCGGGTCGTGCATGTCGTCGGTGGCGGCGTAGGGCGTGGTCACGGCCTCGAAGAAGCGCTCCAGGCTGGCCGGGTCCTGGGCGTCGAAGTGCCCGGTGCCGTAGTCCATCTCCTCGAAGGCGGCGTCGTAATAGACCTGGCTCTCGCCCGTGGGCGCCAGGATGATGAACTCGTGGCTGAGGTCGCCGCCGATCGGCCCGGTCTCGGCGCGCATCGGGATCGCCTTGACGCCGAGCCGGGCGAAGGTGCGCATGTAGGAGAGCATCATGCGCCGGTAGCTGACGACGGCGCCCGCGTGGTCGAGGTCGAAGCTGTAGCCGTCCTTCATCAGGAACTCGCGCCCGCGCATCACGCCGAACCGGGGCCTGATCTCGTCGCGGAACTTCCACTGGATGTGGTAGAGGATCTGCGGCAGCTCGCGGTAGCTGTGGACGGACTGGCGCATCAGGTCCGTGATCATCTCCTCGTTGGTCGGGCCATAGAGCATGTCGCGCTCGTGCCGGTCCTTGAGGCGCAGCATCTCGGGGCCGTAGGCGTCGTAGCGGCCGCTCTGCCGCCACAGCTCCGCCCCTTGCAGGGTCGGCATCAGCAGCTCCTGCGCGCCTACGGCATCCTGCTCCTGGCGCACGATCTCGGCGATGTTGCGCAGCACGCGCCATCCGGCCGGAAGCCAGGCGTAGATGCCCGCGGCCGTCTGCCGCACCAGCCCGGCGCGCAGCATCAGCCGGTGCGACACGATCTGCGCGTCGGCCGGCGCCTCGCGAAGTGTCGGCAGCAAGGAGCGGGACAGGCGCATCGGGGACCTCGGGACGTTGGGGGCCGGTTTCGGAGCGCGCGGACCCTACAGGGGGCGCGCCGGCTCGGCTAGGCTCCGCTCCTAGGGGTCCGAGGCGCAACGGAACGGAAAATGCATGTAAGCCGGTGCTGGGCGGCTGGGCGGCCCACTGTGGGCGTCAAGACGCCTGCACCGCACGGGGCCGCCGCAGGAGCCGCGCGGTGATGGCGGCGGAGCCGAGAACGACGAGCGCGCTGGCGCCGAACACCGTAGAAAGGTCGGATTGCGTCCAATCAGGGCCATGGCTAGACGGACTTCTCTGGACCGTTTCGTTGCGTTCATATCAGCTAATTCTGCTGGATGGTCGGCTCGCCTGTTTCTCGAGTTCGGTTGCGATGATATCCGTGAAGGTGCGCACCTTGGCGGGAACGAACCGTCCGCTCGGATAGATCGCAAACACGGTGCGCTGCAGAGGCTCGTAACCCTCAAGAACCGGCACTAGGTTGCCCGATGCGATATCGTCGCCAACCACGAAACCGGGCTGGAAAACGATGCCTTGTCCCGCCACGGCCAGCGCCCGTAGTAGTTCCCCATTGTTCGTCTGCACCGACCCGCGCACCTGCTGCACTATCCGCTCGCCTGCGTGCTCGAATGCCCATTCGTTGGACGGGTCATTACCAGAATAGATCAGGCATTCGTGCGCGGCGAGTTCGGCCGGCGTTTGAGGTGCTCCGTGTCGCTCGAGATAGGCCGGAGAGGCGCAGATGATGACCGGCATGGACGCAATGCGCCGCGCGATTGTCGACGAGCTTAGCGTCGGCGCGATCCGGATGCTGAGATCGAACCCCTCCCGGATCAGGTCAGTCGGCGCGTCGTCGAGCCGGACTTCAAGCTCGACAAGAGGATGTTCCGCGCGAAACCGGCAGATCGCCGTATCAAGCCGTGTCGTGGCGAAGGTGGCGGGGAGCGCCGCTCGCAATCGGCCAGAAACGGCCCCGGCGCCGGCGGCTCCTACGGCCTCGGCCTCGGCAGCCTCAAGCTCCTCCACGACTTGACTGTAGAACGCGAACAGCTTCTCTCCCGCGTCGGTCAAGCTGAGGCTTCGAGTTGAACGGTTCAGCAGGCGAGTGCCGACCGCCTCCTCCAAATCGCGCACCATACGCGAGGCGCTGGTCGGAGAGAGGCCAGCCTGCTCCGCCGCCCGGGCAAACGCGCCCGCGCGCACGACTTGCAGGAACAGCTTGATCGACGTGAGCTTGTCCAGCGTCCAATACCTTTCACAAGCAGGTAGGCACATTACCCCGTCATACGG